>NZ_RCZB01000003.1 GCF_006438785.1 Rhodanobacter glycinis
GGATCTCGTGGCTCAGCGTGGCCAGGAACTGGGTCTTCGCCGCGCTCGCCGCTTCGGCCATCTGCCGTTGCTGCTCGACCAGTTGCATGTGATGGCGCTGCGCCAGCCGCCGACGCCAGCCGCGCAGGACCAGCCCGACGAAGGTGGCAAGCAGCAGCACGTAGATCACCCACGCCCACCAGCGCACCCACGGCGGGGCTTGTACATGGATGCTCAGCGGTGTCCGCAACGCGGTCCACTGGCCGTCTGCACCGGCCGCCATGACGTCCAGCGTGTAGTCACCGGCAGCCAGCCCGGCAAAATCCCGCTCGCCGCGATTGCCAGCATCGACCCAGCCGCTGTCAAACCCGTTCAATCGAAAGCGGTAACGGTTGACCGCCGGGTTGATGAACGAAGCGAGGCGCACACCCACGCGCAGGTCACGATCACGCCAGCCCAGTTGCACCACCTTGCCGTCGAGGGCAATGGCGCGCACTTCGCCGGCGCGTTGCACGTTGAGGTACGCCAGTGTCAATGCCGGTAACGGGCCGGTTTTTTCCGGATGCAGCAATCGCTCGGGCTGGAATGCCACGACACCGCCGCTGTTGACGGCAAACACCATTCCCCCGGGCGCCATGGCGGTCGCACCCCCGTCGAAATTCGCGTTCAACAGGCCATGCGCCGGACCAAACGACCGGAAGCGGCGTGTCTGCTGATCGAACTGCCACAGGCCCGGATTGGCAAACACCCATAACCGGCCTTGTCGATCCACCCGCAAATCGCGCAGATCAGACTTCAGCCCCTCATGGCTGAGGTCGATGCTGTCATCACGCACCGCACGTCCGTCGGCATATCGGTAGTGTTCGAGGTTCGTCCCGGTGGCCAGCCAGAAGCCCGTCGCATCGAAGGCGAAAGCAAGGATCTCCTGTCGTGGTACGCCGGGTACGAAAAGCAGCTTCCCGTCCTTGCCGTCTCGGCGCAGCAAGCCGCCTTCGCTCGCATACCAGAGGCTACCCGCATGGAAGGTGAGTTGATCGGGACGCAGGATGCCATCGTTTCCCTGCTCCATCACCACCGATGCAATGGTCAAGCTGTCGGGGTCTACGACGAATACGCCTTCACCCCATGAAGCGACGTATATCCGTCCATCGTCACCAGCACAGAGCAACACTGGTCGTGTCACCTGAGCATGGTCGAGATCGATCCGGATGAGCTTGCCGCGGTCGAACAGGTTGAGCTGGGGTGGGTTGTCGATCCATAGCCGGCCACGCGAATCCTCAGCCAGGGACACGATCTGGCCCTGCATTCCCTGCACCACATGCTGCACCCGACCGGTGGTCGCATCCAGCTTGTCGATCCACCCATTGTTGCCACCCAGCCACAACTTGCCGTCACGGCCGATGAGAATCGTCGACGCCGTAATCCCGGACAGGCTGCCAGGATCGTCAGGAATGTGGGTAAAGCGTGCAAACCCGTTCCAGCCCGGTGGCAGGTAGGCAATGCTGGACTGCTCGAAGGTGATCCACAGCCCACCTTCACCATCGAGCGCGGTCTGCCACGTCTTGTTGCCCGGCAGTCCGCCCGACAACAACGGTTGACCGGTGATCCGCTGCAGATGCCCATCGCCATGATCCAGCAGCACGCCATCGGCCGTGCCGATCCACAGTCGCCCCAACGAGTCGCGGGTGCTGCTCATGATCCGCTGCGATGACAGCTGCTGGCTCGCCAGCGGTCGCGCCACGCCATCAGTGCCGATGATCAGCAGGCCGCCCGTCAGCGAAACCCTGACTTCGCCGTGACCGCCATCGATGCGCCAGGCCTTGCCGATGTCGCCATGAAACGAGGGATCCACCGGCACCTGGTGCATCGTGCCATCGGGCTCGCGCAGGTAGAGGCCACTTTCTGCGCCGATCCACAAGCGACCATCGGCCTCGGCCAGCAGCGCACGCGTCTGACCAAACGAGGCAGAATGTTTCCCATCGACATCCAGCGGCACGTGGTCGAAGCCGCTCCGGTCCGGTCGCATGCGATCAAGGCCGTTTTCCGTGGCTACCCACAAACTGCCGTCGACTGTCTGCGCGAGACCCCAGACTTCATTGCCGGCGAGGCTGGCTGGCTGGCTGTCGTCATGCGTCCAGTGCCGGAAGCGCCCGCTGTTCTGGTCATAGGCAATCAGCCCGGTCGAAATACCACCGGTCCAGACCCGGTTGTCGCGATCGATCAGCAGCGAATATGTCGCATTGGCAGGCAGGGAGCCAGGGTCATCCGCCGCGTGCCGAAACACTTTGAAGCTGACCCCGTCGAAACGCACCAGGCCGCCGGCCGAGCCAAACCACATCAAGCCGTTGCGATCATGCGCCACGGCGTAGATCGCTCCACTGGGCAGGCCATCTGCCGTCTCATAACGTCGAAACTGCGGCGTCGGCAACAGGCCCGCCGCCTGCGTGCCGGGTGCCGTTGCGGCCACGGCGCCAGGCACGGGCACAAGCGCAGCCAGGGCCATGCCCAGCAGCCAGGTCGACAACTTCAGTGCTCCCCCCATCCAGCCCCTCCGCGAACCGGCACCACGAAATCCGCACCAGCTTCGATCGAAGCCATGTCACCTCAATGCCCGATAGTGCCAAAACCACGAACCGGGCGCGAGCAAAGCCTTGCGCGTGCCGCTGCGGAACGCTTCGTATCGGGCCCGGCACAAGAGCCAAGCCCGCTAGAATGCATGCATGTCCCGACGCCTGCGATTGCTGTTCACCGCACTGGCCCTGGCCGCGCTGCTGTGGCTGCTGTTCGCCGCCGCCGAACGCGCGCTGGCGCTGGCGCAGCGCTTCCTGGCTTTGCCGGAGTGGCTGCAGTGGACGCTCGGCAGCGTCCTGCTGGTCTTCGCCGCCGCCGGCTTGAGCGTGCTGTGGTGGCTGCTGCGCCCGCGACGCCGGCGTCGGCCGCTGCCGGTACCCGACCGCAGCAGCCTGGAACAGCGCATCGGCCAGCTGCGCGAACGCGGCGCGGATACCGGCGCACTGGCAGCCGAGCTTGGCGAGCTCGATCGGCGCCGCGTCAGTGCGCGCGTCTATGTCGCGCTGTTCGGCGAGATCTCCACCGGCAAGTCCAGCCTGATTCGCGCCCTGGCACCGCACGCCCAGGTCGCCAGCGATGCGCGCGGCGGCACCACCCGCGAAGTCGGTCATTACGACGGCGCCTTCCCGGACGGCCGCACGCTGGTGCTGGCCGACGTGCCCGGCAGCCGCGAGGCCGGCGGCGAGGCGCACGAAACGTTGGCATGCGAGGAAGCATTGCGCGCGCACGCCGTGATTTATCTGTGCGCCGGCGACCTCAACCGCAGCCAGGCCGACGAGCTGCGCTGGCTAGCCGACTTCGGCAAGCCGTTGCTGCTGGTGCTGAACAAGGCCGACCAGTGGACGGCGGTCGAACGCGACAAGTTGCTCGCGCGCCTTACCCAACAATCGCGCGGCATCGCCAGCGCGGTGCTGGCGATCAGTGCCGGCGGCAGCGAGCGTTATCAACGCCAGCTCGCCGACGGCAGTACCGAGTCGGTCGAACGCCAGCGCAAGCCGGCTATCGAGCCATTGTTGCAAGCACTCGATCGGCTCACCGCGCCGGGAGCCGAAGGCCTGGAGAACCGGCGCGAGAACGCCGTGCTGGCCGGCCTGCATCAACGCACCGGCACGCTGGAGGCACGGACTCGCGCTGAAGAAGCCGAGCGCATCGTGCGCAAATACGCCCGCCGCGCCATCGTCGGCGCGCTCGCCGCAGTGGCGCCGGGCAGCGACCTGGTGATCCAGGGCGTGCTCGCCACCGGCCTCACCCGCGCGCTGGCCGAACTGTACGGCGTGAAAGTCAGCGACGTGCAGATCGAGGACTTCGTGCAACAGGCCAAACTCACCCTGCGCACCGGCAGTTCGATCGTGCTCGCCGTCGCCGGCAATGCGCTGAAAGCGTTTCCCGGCCTGGGTACGCTGGGCGGTGGCGTACTGCACGCGTTCGCCTACGCCCTGATCTTCGACTCGATGGGACGTGCACTGGCCGCCTCGCTGGCCGAACGCCAAAGCCTGGACCAGGATGACGCCAGCGCCCGGTTGAAGGAACTGCTCGCCGATGCCGGCGGCACGCGGCTGCGCCAATTGGCTGCGCTTACGATCGACGCGGTGCGCGATCGGGTCGATTGAACAAGCACAATCCCAATCCATGGATGGCCCGATGCCGAAACCACTGCCCCCAGAATTCGCCAGGCTGTTTCACGCGTACCACATGGCCCTGGACACCGACCGATTGCCCCTCTGGCAAATGATCGCCATCGGAGCCGCCACGGTCGGCTTCGGCCTGTTCCTGGAGTCCGGCTACTTCAAACAAAAGCGTCAACTCATGGTCGGCTTCCGCGCCGGAGTGATGATGGGGCTGCTCGCCTCTTCAATGAGCGTTGGCTTGCTAGCCTTTGTGTCATACAGGTCGCTGCTCTGCGGGGCCATCAAATGCATGGGCAGGCACTGTCATGGTTACGATTTCACCGACCTTCTCGACCATAGGCATTTGTCCAGCGACAACTTCTTGTCCATGACATTCCAGCCCCTCAGTTTCTGGTTAAGCTATGCAGAGCTGTCCTTGTTCACCGCGGTCGCGCTGTTCGTACTGTTCGGGTGCATTCGCTCCGCGGCGCACTGGCGCGAGCTGGACTGACTACACCTACGGCGTTCCCGCAAATGCCGCCCGCAGCCAGTCATGCATCAACCGGTAACTGCGCGCGGCCGCGCGTTCGTCGTAGCGACAACCGGGGGAGTTCTCGCCGACCTCGGTAAAGCAATGCACCGCGTGGCCGATCACCACGAATTGCCAGTCGGCGGGGCTGGTGCGCATCTCGTCCATGAACTTGTCCGCGTCCGGCATGGTGCCCTTGTCGTCGGCGCCGTTCATCGCCAGCACGCGCGCCTTGATGTTCTTCGCCAACGTCGGATTGTCGGTATCCAGGCCGCCGTGGAACGAGACCACCGCGGCGACGTCGGCGCCACTGCGCGCCAGATCCAGTACCGCCGAGCCGCCGAAGCAGAAGCCGATCGCGGCCAGTTTGCTGCTGTCGATCGGCGCAGTCGCGACCTGAGCCTTGAGCTGGGCCAGCGCCTCGTTCACGCGTTTACGCATCAGCGCGCGGTCGCCGTACAACGGTTTCACCGCCGCCTGCGCCTGATCGGCATGGCCTTGTTGCGGACGCACGCTGGCGCCGTACATGTCGGTAAGCAGGATCACGTAATCCCTGCCGGCGATCATCTCGGCCTTCTTTACGGCCGCGTCGTTGACGCCGTACCAGTTCGGCACCATCACCAGGCCTGGCCGCTTCGTCGCGGTCGCATCGTCATAGATCAGGATGCTGTGGAAGCGGGTGCCGTCCTGGCTCCATTCGACGGTCCGGTGCACCATCTTCGCCTGGGCAGCGAAACTGGAACCGGCAAGCAACAGCAGACAGCAGAATCGGGCGATGCGCATGATCAATCCTCCGGTGGGCTGACAAGCTCCCGCCCCTGTACGCGGGGCGGATGGTATGGGTTTCTACCTTGCAGGGTTCACAGTCCGGCGGCGTGCTCCGAGAGGCGCCGCTTCAACGGGGCCAGGCGATCGAGCAGACACACGCCGACGCCGCGCGCGGCGACCAGCGCCGGCGACTGCCACGCATAGATGCGCGCCAGCGCGTCGAAGCCCAGCGCATCCAGCGTGTCGGCGCTGCGTCGGCGCCGCGCGTACCGGCGCAGCACATGCGCCGCGCCGATGTCGCGGCCGGCGGCGCGCGCGGCGACCAGCGTATCGCGCAGCTCGGCCACATCGCGCAGCCCCAGGTTCACACCCTGGCCGGCCAGCGGATGTACTGCATGCGCCGCATCGCCCAGCAGCACGAAACGGTCGGCCTGATAGCGCTCGGCCAGCTGCAGCTTCAGCGGAAATGCCGCGCGCTTCGTGGTGGCAAGGATGCGACCCAGCCGGAAATCGCTGGCGAGGCCGAGTTCATCGAGAAAAGCCTGGTCGTCCAGCGCCAGTACACGCTGGGCCTCGGCCTCGGGCAACGACCACACCAGCGAGCTGCGACCATCGCCCAGCGGCAGAAGGGCCAGCGGCCCACTGCGCATGAAGCGCTGCCACGCGGTGCTTTCGTGCGGCCGCTCGGTAGCCACATGCGCCACCACGGCACGCTGTGCGTAGTCGCGACCTCGCGTGTCGATGCCGGCCAGCTGGCGCAACGGCGAGGCCGCGCCGTCGGCTGCCACCAGCAATCCTGCCGCCAGGGTCTCGCCATCCGCCAGTTCCAGCTGGATGCGATCCTCGTGCGCCTCGAAACCTTGCACTTGGGCCGGGCACAGGCGATGCACGCCGACAGTTTCCAGTGCCTGCCACAGGGCCCACTGCACCAGCGAGTTCTCGACGATGTAGCCGAGCTTGTCGCGGCCTTCGCTGGCCGCATCGAAATCAATGGCCGCGCCGCTCTCGGCATCCCATACATGCATGTGCGCATACGAACCGGCGCGCGCCTGACGGATGGACGTCCAGACGTCCAGATCATCCAGCAGCGCGATCGACGAGGGTGCCAGGCCCACCACGCGCAGGTCCACCTCGGCGTGCACGCTCCATGGGGTTGGCGCATGTGCTTCCAGCAACGCCGTGCGGAAGCCGGCGCGCGCCAGCGCCAAAGCGGCGGCGGCGCCGACCATGCCACCGCCGACCACGGCCACGTCCATTGCCGGAGCGCGGCGGCGCGTTGAAACATCGAGCGACGAGGTATTCATGGCAGCCGCTCCAGCACGGCCAGCGGCGGTTCGCCGCGAAAACCCATGCCGCGGCGCGCCAGTGCCCGTTGCAGCGGTGGCACCCGATCGCAGGCCAGCAATGCCAGCGATCGCAGCGGCGCCAGCAGCGGTTGCGGCAGGCAGGCCAGTCGCACCAGGCCATGACTCATCGCCATGGTGCCTTCGCGATCCGGCGCACGGCGTACGGCATAACGTTGCAACACCTCGGCAGCACCGGGATCGGCAGCCGTTGCGATCAGCTCGGCCAGGGTCAGAGCATCGCGCAGGCCGAGGTTGAAGCCCTGCGCACCGATCGGATGCACGGTCTGGGCGGCATTGCCCACCAGCACAGCGCGCGGCCCGGTCAGCCGGGTCGCTGCGACGCGATGGATCGCGTACGGATGACGCTTGCCGGGCCGGCTCAAGCGGCCAAGGCGCCAGCCGAAACGCCGCTGCACCAGTTCGATGAAACCCGCATCATCCAGCGCAGCGACCGCGTCCGCCTCGTCAGCGGCCACGGTGAGCACCAGCCCGCAGCGCCCCTCGGCCAGCGGCAGCAGCGCGATCGGGCCGTCATCGGCGAACCGCTCCCAGGCGCGGCCGGCGTGGCTGCGCTCGGGCGTGACCGTGCAGACGAACAGTGTCTGCCGGTAATCGTGACGCTCGGCGTCGATACCCAGCTGCGCGCGAACGAAGGAAGCCGTGCCATCGGCGCCGACCAGCAGTGGTGTGTCGATGCAGCGCACGCCATCGGCATGGTTGATCTGGGCACGCCAGCCACCAGCCAGAGGTTGCAGCGCGGACAAGGTCGCGGGTGCGAGCCGGGTCAACTGGGTGCATTCGTCCAGCCGGCGCAGCAACGCCGCGCCCAGTTCGCGCGCCGGCAGGGTCCAGCCCAGCGCATCGACGCCCTGCCTGTCCGCATCGATGCGCGCACTGCCGAATTCTCCGGCGCGACTGACATGGATATGCCGGATCGGGGTAGCTCGCGCCGCGGCATGCCGCCACACGCCGATGGCCTCGAGGCCGTTGACGGTGGCCCGCGCCAGCGCCAGGTTGCGTTCGTCGTAGCTGGGCTGGGCATCGGCACGCGGGGCGGCTGTCTCGACCAGGGTGGCGGCAATACCCGCCGCATCCAGCGCAATGGCCAGGCTGGCGCCGACCAGGCCGCCGCCGACGATCAGTACGCCAGGTTCGTTCACGGCGGAGGATTCGTGGACATTCATGCGTCGATGATACGCGTTGGAGCCGCCTGCGTTGCAGCATTGGGCTAGACTAGCGGTCTGTTCAAACGCCCACATGGAGCCCCCTCATGGTCAAGACACTGGCCCAACGCCTCGGCATCTTCGTGGCACTCGCCGCGGTGATGGCGGCCACCCGCATGCATCACTCGCTGCTGCATCATTTCGATGCGCTGCCGGATGCCTCGTGGGGCATTTTCTTCCTGGCCGGTTTCTGGCTGCGTGGGTCCGGCCGCTGGGCGTTTCCGTTGCTGATGGCTGAAGCAGTGCTGATCGACTATCTGGTGATCAGCGGCCAGGGCCTCGACTTCTGGAGTCACTACTGCGTATCGGTGGCCTACTGGTTCCTGATCCCGTCGTATTTCAGCCTGTGGCTGGGCGGCAGCTGGCTGGCCAGGCACCAGATCGGCCTGCGTCTGCAGACGCTGGGCATGGCCGTGATCGCGCTGGCGGTCAGTTGGGCCGCCTGCTACCTGCTGTCCAATGGCAGCTTCTACTGGCTCAGTGACAGCGTGCCGCTGCCGCGCAACTCTGCTGCATGGTTCGCCAATCTGGGCGACTGGTATCTGCCGTTCCTGCAGACCACGGCCTTGTATGTCGGTATCGGCGCCGTGCTGCACGTACTGGCGGTGCAGATCGCCCGCGCACTGCACGCCGACCAAGCCAAGCTGTCGCGCTGAATCCCAGTGGGCAACCGGCTTTCGAAAATCTACACGCGCACCGGTGACGACGGCAGCACCGGGTTGGGCGACGGCTCGCGGGTAGGCAAGGACTCGCTGCGGGTCAACGCCTATGGCACCGTGGACGAGCTCAACAGCACCATTGGTATGCTGCTGGCGGCCGACGGCGTCACTGCCGACGTGCGCGAGGCGCTGACCCAGGTGCAACACGACCTGTTCGATCTGGGTGGCGAGCTGTGCATCCCCGGCATGGCGATGGTCGAGGACAGCGACATCAACCGGCTGGAAACCATCCTGGACGGCTTCAACGAGCCGCTGCCGCCACTGAAGGAATTCATCCTGCCCGGCGGCGGCATGGCGGCGGCCTGCGGTCATCTGGCGCGCACGGTATGCCGCCGCGCCGAACGCGAAGTCATCGCGCTGGCGCGGGTGGAAGCTATCCGCAGCCAGCCGCAGCGCTACCTCAACCGGCTGTCCGACTTGCTGTTCGTGATCTCACGCGTACTGGCGCGCACCAGCGGTCACGGCGAGGTGCTGTGGCAACACGAGCGCCGGCGCAAACCCCAGCCTGCCGAATAGGCCGCCGGGTGCTGCGGCTGTACACCCATCCGGCCTGTCTGCAACACGATCCGGGCCCGGGACATGCCGAGCGCCCGGCGCGGCTGCGCGCGGTGTTGCAGGCGCTGGACCAGGATCGTTACGCGGCGCTCGATCGCGTCGAGGCGCCGCTGGCCACGCGCGAGCAGTTGCTGCGGGTCCACAGCGCCGCCCACATGGAACGCGTCCTTGCCAGCGCCCCGGCCACCGGCCATCACCGTCTGGACGAAGACACCCTGATGTCACCCGGCTCGGTCGAGGCAGCACTGCGCGCAGCGGGCGCCAACGTGGCGGCGGTGGACGCGGTAATGAATGGCGACTGCCAGCGTGCGTTCTGCGCCGTGCGCCCGCCCGGCCACCATGCCACCCGTGATCAGGCGATGGGTTTCTGCCTGTTCAACAACATCGCCGTGGCCGCCGCGCACGCGCTGGCCGTGCACGGCCTCAAGCGGGTCGCGATTGCCGACTTCGACGTGCATCACGGCAACGGCACGCAAGCCATCTTCGAGCGCGAGCCGCGCGTGCTGTTCGTCTCCAGCCACCAGTCGCCGCTGTATCCGGACAGTGGCCATGAGGACGAGCGCGGCAGTGGCAACATCGTCAACGGCACACTGTCGCCCGGCGCCGGTTCGCACGAGTTTCGCGAACTGTGGGACATCGTGCTGCTGCCCCGTCTGGACGCATTCAGGCCGCAACTGGTGCTGGTCTCGGCCGGTTTCGATGCGCACCGCAATGATCCGTTGGCGGACATCCGGCTGGGTCATGAGGATTACGCCTGGATCACTGAGCGGCTAGTGACGCTGGCCCGCACGCATGCCGGCGGCCGACTGGTTTCCACGCTGGAAGGCGGTTACGACCTCGCCGCGCTGGCCGCCTGCGCCAGCGCGCATGTCGGCGCGCTGATGGACTGAATTTGCCTGCGACGGGCTGACTGTCCGCCCCGCCGCCCACACCAGCGGGAGTGATATCGGATGAAATCGACAGCAAGTGGTGCTGTGTCCCCTGCCAGCCCGACACCGTCTGCGACCGCGCCGTCGCTCGTTTCTCGCGCCGCATTGCTGAATCCGCGCCGCGGCCGGGAAACGTTTGCCTGCCGTATAAGAGGCGTTTCTGCTAGCTTAACGAGCCTTCAAAGTCGGCAGATTTCCCAGTGATGCACAAGCTACCTCCACGCCGCCTGTTGGCGATTGCCGCAGCACTTGCCCTGATCGGCGGCCAGGCCGACGCCAGCAGCGGTCAGAGCACTCCCGCCACCTCGCCCGGACAGGCCGATCAGGCCTGTCCGCTGGGTTCGTTTCACTGCGCACCGCGCCCCTACAACTACGCCATGTGCCGCCCGAATGCGTTGCTGGATTTCTACGACCCCAGCCTCGGCAAGGACGTCAGCCTGCGCGAAACCAGCCTTACCAAGGTTGACGCGCAGCATGTGGACAGCTCCAACCAGTCGGTCTACCACTTGTCCGGCGACGTGAAACTGCAGCGCGCCGACCAGCAGCTGCAAGCCGACAGTGTCGACTACAACAACGTCAGCACCGATTACGACGCTCGCGGCAACGTGCGTTACCAGGAGGCCGGCCAGCTGCTGGCGTCGTCGCACATGCGGGGCAATACCGATGCCAGCCGCGGCATCGCCGACGACGTGCGCTACCAGATGCTCGATGCGCGCGGCAACGGCGTGGCCAAACAGGGCCACATGCTGGATGCGCAGCACTCGCGCTATGTGATGGCAACATATTCCACCTGCGATGTCGGCCATCACCTGTGGGAGTTTCGTGCCAAGTCGATCACCATCAACAAGGAAACCGGCGTAGGTGTGGCGCGCGACGCCACCATGCGACTGGGCAACGTACCCTTCCTGTACCTGCCGTATTTCAGCTTCCCGACCGACGACCGGCGCAAGAGCGGCTTCCTGTATCCGGCCATCGGCAACACCAGCCGATCCGGTTTCGAGGTAAGCGCGCCGTACTATCTGAACCTGGCACCGAACTACGACGCCACGCTGGACCCACGCATCTACAGCGATCGCGGCGCGATGCTGGCCGGCGAATTCCGATACCTGGTACCGGGCAGCAACGGCCAGATCAACGTGGAATACGTGCCGAACGATCACGGCGAAAACGACGGCCTTGCCGACATCAAGGGCGACTCGCGCTATCTGGTCAACCTTTCCGATCGCACGCAGCTCTGGAAAGGCTGGCAGTTCGTGGGTTCGTACAACCATGCCTCCGACAGCAGCTACCTGTACGACTACGGCGACGCCCTGTCGCATGCCGCGATCTATACGCTGGCCTCCAATGCCGCGGTCATGGGCGGCGGAAAATGGTGGCACGCGTCGTTCGGCGGCACCATCTACCAGAACGTGAACCCGTTCGTGACCGACAGGGTACTGCCGTACGATCAGCTGCCCTACGCCACCTTCGGCATGAACGTGCCGCTGTCGCGCTGGCTGGAATTCGGCATGGACACCTCGGCCGTGGCGTTCCGCAAGACTGGCTTCGTCGAGGGCGAGCGCGAGGATCTGTACCCTTATCTGGCCGCCGATTTCGGCACCTCCGCATGGTTCGTCCGGCCGAAAGTGGCCTATCGCTACACCGCCTATCAGCTCGACAGCGGCTACGACAAGTATGGCTATGGCGGGCTGCTCGGCAGTGGCGGCGTCTCGCCGTTCACGCAGCAGTCTCCGAGCCGCGCCCTGCCGATCGTCAGCGTGGACAGCGGGCTGGTGTTCGATCGCAACGCCTCGCTGTTCGGCAACAGTTACACGCAGACACTGGAACCGCGGATCTACTACTTGTACGTGCCATATCGCAACCAGAATAATCTACCGGTTTTCGATACCAGCCTGATGTCGTTCGACTACTGGCAGCTGTTCTCGCCGAACCAGTTCTCCGGCGCCGATCGCCAGATGGATGCGAACAACGTCACCGCGGCGCTGACCACGCGCCTGCTCGACGACAGCGGCGCGGAACGGCTGTCGGCCAGCATCGGCCAGATCCGCTACCTCAGCCCGCAGCGGGTGCTCGGCACCGACTGGGTGCGCTCGGCTTACGTGGCCCAGCTCGACGTGCAACTCAGCGATCGCTGGCGGCTCGCCAGTTCCTACCAGTGGAGCCCGAACACCCGTCTCACCGACATGGCCGCGGTGGAACTGCAGCGTCGTCTGGGCACCGACGGCGTCTTCAATTTCTCGTACCGCTACCGTCGCGGTCTGCTGGAACAATACAGCGCTTCGGCGGTCTATCCGTTGTCCGAACGCTGGCGACTGGTGGGATCGTGGACTTATTCGGTAAAGGACCGCGAGACCGTCGAAGCGCTGGCTGGCGTGGAGTACGACAGCTGTTGCGTGTCGCTGCGGCTGGTCGATCGAAACTACGTCAACCAGGCTTACTACGGCTTCGGTCCTGCTCCCACGGGCGGCAATATCAACCAGCGCGACAACGCGATCATGTTCGAAGTGGTTTTCAAGGGGCTCGGCTCGTCGGGCGGCCAAATCGATCCACTGTTGCGCCGTGATATTCTCGGCTATCAATAAACGCATTCGCCCCGGCGATTCAGGCTTTCCATCGATGAAGCAATCCTTTGCATCTCTCCTGCTCGCGCTCGCGATCATGCTCCCCGCCCACGCCCAGATACTGGCGCCTGCCGCACCGGCCAGCCAGCCGCTGGACAGGATCGTGGCCGTCGTTAACGAGGACGTGATCCTGCAGAGCGAACTGAACGACGCCGTGGTGTCGGTACAACAGCAATATGCCGGGCACACCGAACAGTTGCCGCCGATGAACGTGCTGCAGCAGCAGGTGCTCAACCGCCTGGTACTCATGCGATTGCAGGTGCAGAAGGCGCAGGATCAGAACATCCGCATCTCCGACGCCGACATTGACCAGGCGATCGCGGGTGTGGCCGAGCAGAACAAGCTCACTCCCGAGCAGCTGCGCGCCGAAGTGGAGCGCAGCGGCTCCAGCTTTGCGTCGTTCCGCCGGCAGCTGGGCGACCAGCTCATCGTGCAGCGCCTGCATCAGAGTGTGGTCCAGGACTCGGTGTCGATCACCGACAGCGAGATCGACAACCTGCTCAGCAGCCCGACCTACAAGGCCGGCGAAGTGCACCTGGGGCATATCCAGATAAGCATTCCCGGTGGTGCCGACGCCGCCGCGATCCAGACCAGTCAGGCCAAGGCCGAGCAGGCGATTGCCGCCATCAAGGGCGGCATGGATTTCAACGCCGCAGCGATCCGCTTTTCCGATGCGTCCGACGCACTGGAAGGCGGCGACCTCGGCTGGCGCCGGATGGACGAGATTCCGCCCGCCTTCGCCGACACCATCGCCTCGATGAAGCCCGGCGAAGTCAGCCCGGCGCTGCGCGGCCCGACCGGCTTCCACATCCTCAAGCTGATCGACCAGCGTCAGAGCAGCCGCAAGGTGGTCACCGAGCTGCATGCACGGCAGATCCTGATCAAGCCGAGCGAGCTGGTATCAGCGACGCAGGCCGAGCAGAAAGCGCGCGACCTGTACAACCGCATCGTCAACAAGCATGAAGACTTCGCTACCCTGGCGAAGGAGAACTCCAAGGACGACACCACCGCCAATCTCGGCGGCGACATGGGCTGGTTCGCACAGCAGGCATGGGGTTCGAC
The DNA here is from genome assembly GCF_006438785.1 of Rhodanobacter glycinis. GTDB lineage: Bacteria > Pseudomonadota > Gammaproteobacteria > Xanthomonadales > Rhodanobacteraceae > Rhodanobacter > Rhodanobacter glycinis_A. Next base: position 13,910 of record NZ_RCZB01000003.1, read on the forward strand.
CATCGGCAAGGAACTGGGCCAGCTGAAGGACAACGAGGTGTCGCAGCCGTTCCAGAGCGAAGCCGGCTGGCACATCCTGCAGCGGCTCGGCTCACGTCAGAGCGACCAGACCGTGCAGATCGAACGCGACCAGGCCCGTCAGGCCATCGGTACGCGCAAGTCCGAACAGGTCTACGACGACTATCTGCGCGATCTTCGGTCCAATGCCTACATCAACATCCTGGTTCCCGAGTTGCGCGATACGGACACCCAGGCTGCCGCTGGCACCTCGCCGTAAGCTGATTTGAATACCATGCCACTGCCCCGGCTCGCGGTCACTGCCGGTGAGCCAGCGGGCATCGGTCCGGAATTGTTGATCCGGCTGGCCGCCACCTCGCTGGCGGCCAGTCTGGTCGCGATTGCCGATCGCCACGTGCTGGAGCGCGCCGCCATGCGCTGCGGACTGCGCATCGAGTTGACCGACGACGATGGCAGCGTGCAGACCGAGCGCCAGCCCGGCACGTTGCGTTTGCGGCACACGCCGCTGGCGGTCGACGAAGTACCTGGTCGACCCGACCCGCGCAATGCCCGCCACGTACTGGACACGCTGACCGAAGCGGCCGATGGCTGCATCGCCGGTCGCTACGACGCGGTGGTCACCGCACCCTTGCAGAAGTCCTCGATCAACGATGCCGGCATCCCCTTCAGCGGGCACACCGAGTTCTTCGCCGAACGCGCCCATGCCGACGTGGTAATGATGCTGGCCAGCCCGGAACTGCGCGTGGCGCTGGTCACCACGCACCTGCCGCTGGCCGCGGTATCGGCCGCCATCACGACCGAAGCGTTGACCCGCACGCTACGCATCGTGCATGCCGAACTGCGTCGCAAGTTCGGCATCGCCGAACCGCGCATCGCCGTGTTGGGCCTCAATCCACACGCTGGCGAAAGCGGATACCTGGGTCGCGAGGAAATCGACACACTGATCCCGGCACTGGATGTGCTGCGCGGCGAGGGCATGCACCTGCTCGGTCCGGTGCCTGCCGATACGGCGTTCGTTCCGGCCCTGCGTCACCATTACGATGCCGTGCTGGCGATGTATCACGATCAGGCGTTGCCGGTGCTGAAGAGCGAGGCGTTCGACCGCACCGTCAACCTCACCCTCGGCCTGCCGTTCATCCGTACCTCGGTCGATCACGGCACCGCGCTGGATCTGGCCGGCACCGGCCAGGCCGACCCTGCCAGCCTGATCGCGGCAGCGTGCATGGCCATGGATCTTGTCGCACGCAGCAAGGCTTCCGCATGAACGCCCGCCCCAAGAAAAGCTTCGGCCAGCACTTCCTGCACGACCGCCGCTACATCGAACGCATCGTCAGCGCAGTGGCGCCACGGGCCGAGGATTTCGTGGTCGAGATCGGTCCTGGTGAAGGCGCGCTGACGCTGCCGCTGCTGGCCGCCGCCGGCAAGCTCACCGCGATCGAACTGGATACCGATCTGATCCCCGGCCTGCAGGCGCGAGCCGCCAGCGTGGGTGAATTACACATCATCCATGCCGACGTGCTGAAGGTGGATTTCAGTGCCCTGGCGCACAGCCACGGCGTGCCGCGGTTGCGCATCGCCGGCAACCTGCCCTACTACATCTCCAGCCCGATCCTGTTCCACTGCGTCGAGCACGCGGCAGCGATCCAGGACATGCACTTCATGTTGCAGAAGGAAGTGGTCGACCGGATGGCCGCCGAGCCGGGCAGCAAGGTGTATGGACGGCTATCCGTGATGCTGCAGCTGGCCTGCCGGGTCGAGCCGCTGTTCAACGTGCCGCCGGAAGCGTTCCGGCCGCCGCCGAAAGTGGAGTCCGCGGTGGTGCGGTTGGTGCCTCTGGGGTCACACGAACTGCACGACGCGCGGCCCGAGCATGTCTATGCGGTGGTCAAGGCCGCCTTCGGCCAGCGGCGCAAGACACTGGCCAACGCGCTGAAGCAGTTGCTCGACAGCGATGCGATCCGCCGCGCCGATGTCGACCCCAAGGCCCGCGCCGAAACGCTCGCTCCAGCCGACTTCGTGCGCCTGGCTAAGGTCTACAGCAGTCTTTGATGACGAAGATGCGCTCCGATCACGGCCGCTCCGCCCCATTCGCAGCGGCAGGCCTTACAATCCGGGCATGACTGAAAAATCTTCCTACACGATCGATGTGCAGGTCGAAACACGCTTCGTCCCCGATCAATCGAAGCCCGGTGACAATCGCTACGTTTTCGCCTACACCGTCACGCTGCGCAATGCTGGCGAGATGCCGGCACGTCTACTCACCCGTCACTGGATGATTACCGACGCCAACGGCAAGGTGGAGGAAGTGACCGGCGACGGCGTGGTCGGCGAACAACCGTGGATGCGCCCCGGCGACGATTACGAATACACCTCGGGTACGGTGCTGGAAACGCCGGTCGGCACCATGGGCGGCAGCTACCAGATGCTGGCCGACGACGGTACGGAGTTCGAGGCGCCCATTCCGACCTTTACCCTGTCCATTCCGCGCACGCTGCACTGATGGCCCTGCTCTGACATGGCTACGTACGCGATCGGCGACGTGCAGGGCTGCTACCCTGAACTGCAACGCCTGCTCGACAAGCTGCGCTTCGATCCGGCGCAGGACCAACTGTGGTTCTGCGGCGACCTGGTCAACCGCGGCGGCCAGTCACTGGAGACGCTGCGGCTGATCCACAGCCTGCGCGAACAAAGCATCGTCACACTCGGCAATCATGACCTGAGCCTGCTGGCGATCGCCCAGCGCAGGCCCGATGCGCAGGCGCGGGTGAATCCCGAGCTGCGCGAAGTGCTGTTCGCCGACGACGCACCGGTGCTGTTCGAATGGCTGCGCTCGCAGAAGTTGCTGCACCACGACGAACAACTCAACTGGACCATGGTGCATGCTGGCCTGGCGCCGATGTGGACGTTGCGGCAGGCCCAGAGATCCGCCGAGGATGTCGAGCGTGAGCTGTCCAGCCCGCGTCATCCGCGCTTGCTGCGCAACCTGTTCGGCAACCGCCCCGCGGTGTGGTCGAGCCGTTTGCAGGGACTGGATCGCCAGCGCGCCACGATCAACACGATGACCCGGATGCGCTATTGCGACGTCAATGGGCGTATCGACTTCGATGCCAAGGACATTCCCGGGACACAGAAGCCCGGGCTGTACCCGTGGTTTGAAGTGCCCGGCATGCGCCGGCGCGATATCCGCATCGTCTGTGGCCACTGGTCGGCGCTGGGACGCTTTGCCGGGCTCGGCGTGCATGCGATCGATACCGGCTGCGTATGGGGCGGGCAACTCACCGCGCTGCGGCTGGACGGCGAAGAGCCGCAGTACATCACGGTCAACGCCGAGCCGCATCGCAAGCGACCGCCGGGCGTCGAGGACTGATTCACCGCGCATGAAAAACCCCGCCGCGGCGGGGTTTTTCATGACTGCCTGCCCGCAGGCTCAGGCCAGCTGGCCGTGGCAGTGCTTGTACTTCTTGCCCGAACCGCACGGACACGGCTCGTTGCGACCGACCTTGGGGCCCTCGTGCTGCGCCGACGACTGCGCCAGGCGCATGCCAGCGAGCTCTGCCTCGTCGCCGAACGCGCCGGCCGGCGGCGCACCGCCGCCAGTCGCCAGCATCTGCTTCTGTAGACGCTCCGCCAGACGCTGCTGCTCGGCCTCCATCGCAGCGACTTCCTCTTCGCTGCGAATGCGAATCCGCGCCAGCATCTGCACCACCTCGGTCTTGATCCGGCCGAGCATGTCGGAGAACAGTTTGAACGACTCGCGCTTGAATGCCTGCTTCGGATCCTGCTGTGCATAGCCGACCAGATAGATGCCCTGGCGCAGGTAATCCATGTTCGACAGGTGATCCTTCCAGGCGTTGTCCACCACCGTCAGCATGATGTGTTTTTCCAGCTGACGCATGGTGTCGGCGCCGATCTGGGTCTCCTTCGCCTGGAACAGTTCGTTCACCGCATTGCGCACGTGCGCGAGGATCATCTCGGCGTCGATCTCGTGCTGCTGCTCGATCCAGTGCTTCAGCTCCAGCGACAGGCCGAATTCGCTTTCCAGCTCGCGATCGAGGCCGGCCAGATCCCACTGCTCGTCGATGCTCTCGGCAGGGATGTAGGCACGAACCATGGTCTGCACCACATCCTCGCGGATGTCGGCGACGGTGGCGGATACGTCATCACCCTCGAGCAGCTCGTCGCGCTGGCGATAGATCACCTTGCGCTGATCGTTGGCGACGTCGTCGAATTCGAGCAGGTGCTTGCGGATGTCGAAGTTGTGCTGCTCGACCTTGCGCTGGGCCTTCTCGATCTGCCGACTGATCATGCGATCTTCCAGCGCGTCATCGTCCTTCATGCCGAAGCGCTTCATCCAGCGCACCAGGCCTTCGCCGCCGAAGATGCGCAGCAGGTTGTCTTCCAGCGACAGGTAGAAACGCGAGGAGCCCGGATCGCCCTGGCGGCCGGAACGACCACGCAGCTGGTTGTCGATACGTCGCGATTCGTGCCGCTCGGTGCCGATGATGTGCAGGCCGCCGGCGGCAAGCACCTGTTCGTGCAGCTTTTTCCACTCGGCCTTGACGCGCTGGCGATCGATCTCGCTGGCATCTTCCGGCAATGCCGCCAAGGCCACTTCCAGACTGCCGCCGAGCACGATATCGGTGCCACGGCCGGCCATGTTGGTGGCGATGGTGACCTGGCCGGGTGCGCCAGCCTGCGCCACGATGTGCGCCTCACGCTCGTGCTGCTTGGCGTTGAGCACTTCGTGCGCGACATTGGCCTTGGTCAGCATGCCCGAAAGCAGCTCCGACACCTCGATCGAGGTGGTACCGACCAGCACCGGCTGGCCGCGCTTGTGGCAATCCTTGATGTCCTCGATCACCGAGCGGTATTTCGGATCCTGCGCGAGGAAGATCATGTCCGAGTTGTCCACCCGGATCATCGGCTTGTGGGTGGGGATCACCACCACTTCCAGGCCGTAGATGCTCTGGAACTCGAACGCCTCGGTATCGGCCGTGCCGGTCATGCCGGCCAGCTTCTTGTACATGCGGAACAGGTTCTGGAACGTCACCGTCGCCAGCGTCTGGTTTTCGCGCTGGATCGGCACGCCTTCCTTCGCCTCGACCGCCTGATGCAAGCCGTCGGACCAGCGCCGGCCGGCCAGCGTGCGGCCGGTGAATTCGTCGACGATGATCACCTCGCCGTCGCGCACGATGTAATCCACATCGCGCTGGTAGATGCCGTTGGCACGCAAGGCTGCGTTGAGGTGATGCACCACCGCGAGGTTCTTCGAGTCGTACAGACCGCTGTCCTGTTCGATCACGCCAACTTCGCGCAGCAGCTCATCGGCGTGCTGCATGCCCGCCTCGGACAGGTGTACCTGCTTCTGCTTTTCGTCGACCCAATAATCGCCGTCGCCGTCTTCTTCAGCCTGCCGGATCATTCGCGGCACGATCTTGTTTACCGCGAGGTACAGCTGCGGCGAATCCTCGGCCGGACCGGAAATGATCAGCGGCGTGCGCGCCTCGTCGATCAGGATCGAGTCGACCTCGTCGACAATCGCGTAGTGCAGGCCGCGCTGGTAGCGCTGCTCCTTGCTCAACGCCATGTTGTCGCGCAGATAGTCGAAACCGAATTCGTTGTTGGTGCCGTAGGTAATGTCGGCTGCATAGGCTTCATGCTTGTCGGCGTGATCCATGCCCGGATACACCACACCCACGTTCAGGCCGAGAAAACTGTACAGCTTGCCCATCTGGGCGGAATCTCGTCGTGCCAGGTAATCGTTGACGGTGACAACGTGCACACCCTTGCCCGTGAGCGCATTGAGGTAGACCGGCAGCGTAGCCACCAGGGTCTTGCCTTCGCCCGTACGCATCTCGGCGATCTTGCCCTGATGCAGCACCATGCCGCCGATCATCTGCACGTCGTAATGGCGCATGCCCAGCGTGCGCTTGGCCGCCTCGCGCACCACCGCGAATGCTTCCGGCAGCAGCTTCTCCAGTGACTCGCCATCGGCAACCCGTTGCTTGAACTCATCGGTCTTGCCGCGCAACGCGTCATCACCAAGCTTTTCGTACTCCGCCTCCAGCGCGTTGATGCGGGAAACAGCTCGGGAAAGCTGGCGCAATACGCGCTCGTTGCGGCTACCAAACAGGCTCGTCAGGGCACGATTGAACATCGATCTTCCGGGTTGGGGAACAGAATGCCCGCAATAGACACGGGCCAATCGGGCATATTACTACATGCCTGCGAACGCACGGCCCCACAGGGCCCGGTCCATCGGCGCATGCCGGTCCGACCATTCTGAATGGCGCCGGCCAGGGTCGGATTCAAGGGACGTCCAGCCGGAAGGGCGGAGCGTTACCGGTGGTTGCGCACAAAAGCCAGCGGATTGACCACGCGGCCGTCGTACCAGACCTCGAAATGCACATGTGACCCGGTCGAACGGCCGGTGGAACCGGCTTGAGCCAGCACATCTCCCACCTGCACATGTTGCCCCGGGTGCACGTCCAGTGCGCTGTTGTGCGCATAGCGGGTCATGTAGCCATTCCCGTGATCGATCTCGACCACATTGCCATAGCCGCTGCGGGTGCCTGCAAACGTCACCATGCCCTCGGCCACGGCTTGCACCGCGGTGCCAAACGGGGTTGCTATGTCGATCCCGGTATGCCGCGCCGAGCGGCCGTCGAACGGATCGGGGCGCACGCCGAAATACGATGAGATATAGCCGGGCACGGGCATCCCGGTCGGCTTCAGGTTGGACTCGATCTTGGCATCCAGCAGCAGGCTCTGCAACGCCGACAACTGAACCTGCTGCAGATTGAACTGACTGGTCAGCAGCTTGATGCTGCCGTCCAGCGTCGAAGGCAGGGCATACGCACTGCCGCCGACATCCTCGACGCCGCCCACGGCCGGCTGCTGATCGAAATTGAACTCGCCATCATCGAGCTTGCCAACCTGGGCCAGTCGCTCTCCCAGGGCATTGAGCCGGATGGATTGCGCCTGCAGCTGTCCCAGTTTCACCGCCAATGCATCGATTCCGCGCTGAGCGTCCTGGCGCACGCTACCCAACTGGGCGTCCTGTTGACGGATCTGTTGCTGCAGGTCGCGTATCTGCGCCAGCGCTCGATCACGCGGGCTGGCCACCATCAGCGCCAGCGCCACTCCCGCACCCATGCACCCCACTACCGCCACGGACAACACCGACAGCAACTTCAGGCGCAAGCGCCGATCCGCCAGATCCAGCGTTTTCGGCAATTTCCGCGCACGTGATACGAGTATGATTTGCATGTGTTTCCAAAATCGAATTCCGGCACCATGCAACGCGCCGCCCCGGCCACTTCCCGCCGCATGGGCAACGGACCAAAGTCCCTTGCCGAATGCGGCTCCTTCGCGACGCTGGCCAAAAAGGCCAGCGCGCTGGAAGCGCTGGATCGCGCACTGCGCCAGACGTTGCCATCGCCGTTGCGCGAGCAGGTTAGATTCGCCAACCTGCGCAACGACCGCCTCGTCTTCCTGGCGTCTTCACCGGCATGGGCCTCGCGCCTGCGCTTGATGCAGACACATATCCTTGCCACCGCACATGCCATCGGCACCTGCGCCAGTTCAGTCACCGTGAAAGTGGTCCCCCATCCACCGGTTGCAACAGCGCCGGATCGGTCAAAACCGCTTTCGCCTGCCGCCGCCACCCATCTCCGGGCCGCTGCCGCGTCATTCACAGACCCCGAAATGCGGGTGCTGTTCCTTGAGCTGGCGTCCCTCGCCGAAACCGCTGATTCCGCCGTACCCGAAGCGGACTGAAGTCCGCCGGATGCCCAGCCTGCATATGCCGGAACACCTTTGTTGCCCTCGTCGGATCATGCCGCGAAGTTGGGTTTATAGCATGCACCGGGTTAAGTGGTAGCCGGCAATGTCATCGGGACGTGAACCCCAGCGCAGGCAAAATGGGCTATTCATCACAAAAAACGGCCATGTCTCCCGACATGGCCGTTTTATTTGAATGTTGCGTGCGGGCGGCGAACAGGTACGGGGTCAGATCGCCTGAGCGGGATGCGCATAGGAGATCGGTGAGGTCGCCGGATCGTCCTGGTAGCTGACCTCTTCCCACGCCGATGCATCGGCCATCAGCGTGCGCAGCAGCTTGTTGTTGAGCTCATGGCCCGACTTGTGGGCATGGTAGGCGCCGATCAGGCTGTGCCCGAGCAGATACAGGTCGCCGATCGCGTCGAGGATCTTGTGCTTGACGAATTCGTCCTCGTAACGCAGGCCGTCCTCATTCAGCACGCGGTAGTCGTCCAGCACCACGGCGTTGTCCATCGAGCCACCGAGCGCCAGGTTGTGCTCGCGCAGCATCTCGATGTCGCGCATGAAGCCGAACGTACGGGCCCGGCTTACTTCCTTGACGAAGGACGTGGTGGAGAAATCGATCTCCGCGCGCGAGGTACGCTTGCTGATGATCGGGTGGTTGAAGTCGATCGAGAAGCCGACCTTGAAGCCCTCGAACGGATCGAAACTGGCCCACTTGTCGCCTTCCTGCACCTTCACCGGCTTCTTGATGCGGATGAAGCGCTTGGCCACGTTCTGCTCTTCGATGCCGGCGGACTGCAGCAGGAAGACGAACGGACCGGCGCTGCCGTCCATGATCGGTACTTCCGGTGCGGAGAGGTCCACATAGGCATTGTCGATACCCAGGCCGGCCATCGCCGAGAGCAGATGCTCGACGGTGGAGACGCGGGCGTCGCCGTTGACCAGCGTGGTCGACAGCCGGGTATCACCGACATTGTCCTGGCGGGCACGAATGTCCACCGGCGGATCGAGATCCGTACGACGGAAAACGATGCCGGTATTCGGTGCCGCGGGACGCAAGGTCATGTACACCTTGTCGCCCGTATGCAGGCCGACGCCGGTCGCGCGGATGATGTTTTTAAGCGTACGCTGCTTGATCATTGTTGTTGGTACCTGTGTAGGCAGCAGCCAATCAGGGGCGGATGCTAACACAGTTTTAACCTGTGATAAAAGCAAACCGTACCGTACAGTCTGATTAAGCCTTCATGTTTCTTTCATCCTTGAAAGCGATGGGCATCCGCTGCCGTTGCTCCCGACAATCCGGCGAATCGACACGATGCCCCGTGCCTGGGACGGGAATCCGGCACGGGGCATCGGGCTGGCCGAAACGGGCGAACCCGTGGCGACTAGCCGTGCGCCATCCCGACGCACAGTCTGTGCTGCTACACCTACGAACGGTTGCCCGGCCCAGATCAATCCACACGCTCCGCGCTGCCATGACCCGGTAACGGCGGTACCAACCCTAGCTGTGGACAGCCGGCATGGGCACGCAGGAAGAGTGACCCGCCTAACGGGCGTTCGTTCAATATTTTCGCATCTCCTTAACTTGCCAGCCGGGCGGGATCAATCTGCCTGGCGTCGCAGAAACGCCGGAATGTCGAGATAATCGAAGCCCGGCTCCGCATTTTTCGCCGATGCAGCAGGTTCTGCGCGGCTGTGGCTGCTGATGCTCATCTCCGGCTGCGCATAGTCGACCACTTCATTGCCGGTGCCGGTGCGCAGCACGACTGGCCGCGGACGCATCTGCTGCGTTTCGACCATGCGGATCGGCGGCTGCTGGCGCGAGGCATTGGCACGGTTGAGGCCGGTGGCCACGACGGTGACGCGCACATCGTCCTTCATCTCCGGATCAAGCGAGGTGCCGATCACCACAGTGGCGTCTTCGCTGGCGAAATCGTGGATGATCCGGCCGATCTCGTCAAACTCGCGCATGGTCAGATTCGGACCGGCGGTGACGTTGACCAGGATACCGCAGGCGCCATTGAGGTTGACGTCCTCCAGCAGCGGGTTCTTGATCGCCGCCTCGGCCGCCGCCTGAGCGCGGTCGTCGCCGCGGGCGGTGCCCGAGCCCATCATCGCCAGGCCCATTTCGGACATCACGGTGCGCACGTCGGCAAAGTCGACGTTGATCAGGCCGGGGGCGGTGATCAGGTCGGCGATGCCCTGCACGGCGCCCTGCAGCACGTCGTTGGCGGCCTTGAACGCGTTCAGCAAGGTCACATCGCGGCCAAGCACGCTGAGCAGCTTCTCGTTCGGCACGGTGATCAGCGAGTCGACGTGCTGGGACAGATCCTCGATGCCCTTCAACGCCACCTGCATGCGTCGGCGACCCTCGAACGGGAACGGCTTGGTCACCACCGCCACGGTGAGGATGCCCTTCTCCTTGGCCAGTTGCGCCACCACCGGCGCCGCGCCGGTACCGGTGCCGCCGCCCATGCCGCAGGTGATGAACACCATGTCGGCGCCTTCCAGCATCGCTTCGATGCGTTCGCGGTCCTCCAGCGCGGCCTGCCGGCCGACCTCGGGATTGGCACCGGCGCCGAGGCCCTTGGTCACGTTGCCACCCAGTTGCAAGTGGGTGCGCGAGCCGCAGCTGGTCATCGCCTGCGCGTCGGTGTTGGCGACGATGAATTCGACGCCTTCGATGTTGGCATTGAGCATGTGCGCCACGGCATTGCCGCCGCCGCCGCCCACGCCGATTACCTTGATGACTGCATTGGGTGCGAGTTTATCGATCAGTTCAAACATTTCCCGTCCTCCGTAGAGTTGTTGTCGTTGTAACCAGGGAACGCGACTCCTGTCGGTCCATGGTGGTGGGCTGATCTCCTTCTGCCCGTGGCTGCGCCTCCTGCGCCACCTTGAAAGATGTTGTACGGCCTCAGAAATTCCTGGTGAGCCAGTTGCGCAACTTGCCGACCAGGCCACCTACGCTGCCGCCGGCCGATCCACCGATACGCGTGCCGCCGGCGCGTGAACCGTGCAATAGCAAGCCCACCCCGGTGGCATGCAGCGGACTGGAGACCACTTCACCGAGGCCATCGATCTGCTGCGGCACGCCGATGCGCACCATCTTGTGGAAAATCTCCTCGGCCAGTTCCAGCGCGCCTTCCATCTTCGAAGCGCCACCAGTCAGCACCACGCCGGCCGCGACCAGGCTCTCGTAGCCGGAGCGGCGCAGCTGGTCCTGCACCATTTCGAAAATTTCCTCGTAGCGCGCCTGCACCGACTGCGCCAGCGATTGCCGCGCCAGCCGGCGCGGCGGACGATCACCCACGCTGGGCACCTGAATGGTTTCCTCGGCGTGCGCCAATCCGGTCTGCGCGCAGGCGTACTTGATCTTGATTTCCTCCGCATGCGCGGTCGGCGTGTGTACGCCGTAGGCGATGTCGCTGGTGACCTGGTCGCCGCCGACCGGCAACGAGGCGGTGTAGCGGATCGAGCCTTGCGTATAGATCGCAATGTCGGTGGTACCGGCGCCGATGTCGACCAGGCACACGCCCAACTCACGCTCGTCATCGGTCAGCACCGCCTTGGCGCTGGCCAGCGCCGATGGCACCAGCTCGTCCACGGTGAGGCCGCAGCGCTGGATGCACTTGGTGATGTTCTGCACCGCCGCCGCCGCGCCGGTGACCAGATGCACGTTCGCCTCCAGCCGCACGCCGCTCATGCCCACGGGCGAGCGGATACCGTCCTGGCCGTCGATACGATATTCCTGCGACTCCTTGTAAAGCACCTTGCGGTCGGCCGGGATCGCCACGGCGCTGGCCGCTTCCAGCACCTGCTCCAGATCGCCGGCAGTCACTTCGCGATCGCGGATCGCCGCGTTGCCATGCGAGTTGCGCGTTTCCAGATGGCTGCCGGAGATCGACGCGTAGACCGAGCGGATGTCGCAGCCGGCCATCAGTTCGGCTTCTTCCACTGCGCGCTGGATCGAGTGCACGGTCGATTCGATGTCGACCACCGAGCCGCGCTTCATGCCGCGCGACACGTGAGTGCCGATGCCGATGATCGTGATCGGTTCACCCGGCTCGTACTCGCCGACGATCGCCACCACTTTCGAGGTGCCGATATCGAGCCCCACCACCAATTGCTTGTCGTTGCGCGGTTTCATAGCGCGGCCTTCAATAGGCAGATCGTCTTCATGAGCGGGGCGAACCTCCAGCGTTGGCGGCGGCCGCTTGTGGCCAGCGCACGGCAAATCCGTTGGTGTAGCGAAGATCGGCGTAGGCGAAACCGTCGGTGTGTCCGGCGATCAACTGTGGGTAGACATCGAGAAAGCGGTGCAGCCGGCGCCCGGCCTGATCGCGATCACCGATCACGATCTGCGCGCCGTTGGCGGTGCTGACACTCCAGCTGCCACGCTCGGTCAGCGCCACCCCGGTGATCTGCAGATGGGTGCCGGCGAATGCCTTGCGGGTCTCCGCATAGAAGCTCACCACCTCGGCCAGCCGCGCATCCGGCCCGTGCAGGCCCGGCAGCGCGCTGATATCAGTGGCACCCGGCGCGTCGAACACCAGCCCCTGCCGGCTGATCAATTGCTTGTCGTTCCAGCGCGCGAACGGCTGACGCTCGTAGATGCGCAACTGCAAGGTATCCGGCCAGCGCTTGCGCGCCTCGGCCGACTCCACCCACGGCAACGCGGCGACGGATTTCTGCACGGCATCGAGATCCAGCGCGAAGAAACCCTTGCCCAGCCGCGGCCGCACGGCAGCGCGAATCTCGTCCGCACTCACATGCTTGAACTCGGCCTGCACGGTCAGCCGGGTCACCGGCCAGCGGCCGGCCGCGAACCATCCGCGCAGCACGCCCACGATCGGTAGCGCGACCAGCGCGATGGCCAGACACCAGGCAACGAGGCGGACGGTGCCCTTCATGCACCCTCCCGGAAACTGGTTTCGAGCACGCGCCAGCACAGCTCCTGGTAATCGATGCCGGCCACCGCGGCCGCCTTCGGCACCAGCGAGTGCGAGGTCATGCCCGGCGCGGTGTTCACCTCCAGCAGCCAGTTGCAGCCGGCGTGATCACGCATCACGTCGACTCGGCCCCAGCCGGCGCAGCCCAGCGCGTCGAACGCCGCCAGCGACAGTGCTCCCAATTCCTCACCCGCCACACCTTCAAGGCCGGGGCAGATGTACTGGGTGTCCTCGGCCACGTATTTCGCGTTGTAGTCGTAGAACGCCGCCTTCGGCACGATGTGGATGCTGGGCAACACCTGTCGACCGAGGATCGCGACCGTGAGTTCGTCGCCCTCGATCAACGTTTCCATCAGCAGGTCGCCCGGATATTTCGCGGCCAGCTTGACCGCCTCATCCAGATCCTTCTCTGCGAACACGCGGGTCACGCCGACACTGGAGCCTTCGCAAGCCGGCTTCACGATCAACGGAAAACCGACCTGGCGCGCCGCCGCGTGCACATCCGCGCCGCGCGGCAAGGCCACGAACTTCGGCGTCGACAGGCCCAGCGACTGCCACACGCGCTTGGAGCGCGTCTTGTCCATCGACAGCGCGGAACCGAGCACGCCCGAACCGGTGTAAGGCACGTTGAGCGATTCCAGCGCGCCCTGCAGCACGCCGTCCTCACCGCCGCCATGCTGACCGTGCAGGATGTTGAACACGCGTGCGAAGTGACCAGCGCGCAGCGCGTCGAGCAGCGCGGGAATGCCGTCGATCGCGTGCGCATCGATGCCGCGCGCCTGCAGCGCGGCCAGCACGTTGCGGCCCGAATCAAGCGACACTTCACGCTCGGCCGAGCTGCCGCCCATCACCACGGCGACGCGACCGAACTGGGCGGGGTCTGTAATTTTCATGCTCACTTGCTTGTCCTCAGATGACCGACCTGGGCCAGCTCCACCGCCGCCGCACCGATGTCGCCGGCGCCCAGCAGCAGCAACAGGTCACCGTCGCGCAACAACGCCGGCAAGGTGTCCTTGAACTCACGCGGATGCTCGATCAGCACCGGGTCGACCTTGCCGCGCGCACGCACCGCACGCGCCAGTGCCCGACCATCGGCACCGGCGATCGGTGTCTCGCCGGCGGCGTAGACGTCGGTCAGCACCAACACGTCGGCGTCGGCCAGCACGTTGGCAAAGTCATCCAGCAGATCACGGGTGCGGCTGTAGCGATGCGGCTGGAAGCCCACCACCAGTCGACGATCGGGCCAGCCGCCGCGGGCGGCGGCGAACACCGCGGCCAGTTCGCGCGGGTGGTGGCCGTAGTCGTCGACCAGCAGCACGCTGCCGTGGTCCAGCGCGATCTCGCCGCGCCGATGGAAGCGGCGGCCGACGCCCTGGAAATGCTCCAGCGCGTGGGCCATGGCCTCGGCCTCCACACCCAGCTGCCAGCCGATCGTCGCGGCGGCCAGCGCATTGAGCACGTTGTGCCGCCCCGGCAAGTTGAGCTTCACCGGCAGCGTCTCGGCGCGGCCCGGCAGCACCAGGTCAAAATGCATTTCGAAGCCGTGCTGGGTCACGTTCAACGCGCGCACGTCGGCGTCGGCCGTGTCGATGCCGTAGGTCATCACGCGGCGCGTGGTGGACTTGGCCAGCTCGGCAACTTCCGCATCGTCCACGCACAACACGGCCAGCCCGTAGAACGGCAGCCGATGCAGGAAGTCATCAAATGCCTGCTTCACCTGGGCGAAGTCGCCGCCGTAGTTTTCCAGGTGGTCGGCGTCGATGTTGGTGACCGCAGCGATCACCGGCGACAGCAGCAGGAACGAGCCATCGGATTCATCGGCTTCCGCCACCAGATACTGGCCGGTGCCGAGCCGCGCATTCGCGCCGGCCGCGTTGAGCTGGCCACCGATGACGAAGGTGGGGTCGTAGCCGGCCTCGGCCAGCACGCTGGCGGTGAGGCTGGTGGTGGTGGTCTTGCCATGGGTGCCGGCGATCGCCACGCCACGGCGAAAGCGCATCAGTTCGCCGAGCATCTCCGCGCGCGGAATCACCGGAATGCGCGCCGCGCGGGCGGCGACCAGCTCGGCATTGTCCGGCTTGATCGCGCTCGAGGTCACCACCACGTCGGCATCGCCGATGTGTCCGGCAGCATGGCCGACATGCACCGTGATGCCGAGTTGCTGCAGGCGTTGTGCGGTCGGCGAATTCGCCCGATCGGAGCCGGACACCGCATAGCCAAGGTTGTGCAGCACCTCGGCGATGCCGCTCATGCCGACGCCGCCGATGCCGATGAAATGCACACGCTTGAATGTGCTCATCAGGTCTTCATGCGCATGCAGGCGGCGCGGCGTCATGCGGCCACCTCCATGCATGCACGCGCAATGGCCTGCGCCGCGTCGGGTTTGGCCAGCGTGCGCGCGGCCTCGGCCATCGCCAGCAGGCGATCGCGATCACCCAGCAACGACTCCAGTCGCTGCGCCAGAATCTGTACGTCCAGCTCACTCTCCTGCATTAATTCGGCAGCGCCGATCGCCACCAGGGCCTCGGCATTGCGGGTCTGGTGGTCGTCCACCGCATGGGGAAACGGCACCAGCACGGCGCCGAGTCCGGCCGCAGTGAGTTCGGCCAGGGTCAGCGCGCCGGCGCGGCACACGGCCAGATCGGCCCAGCCATAACTGCCGGCCATGTCGTCGATGAACGCCATTACCTGCGCCTCGACGCCGGCTTTTGCATACGCCTCGCGCGCCTCGTCGAGGCCGCGTGTACCGCACTGATGCAGCACTTCGGGACGCTGCGCCGAAGTCAGCTGAGCCAGTGCCTGCGGCACCGCCAGATTCAATGCACGCGCGCCAAGGCTGCCACCGAGCACCAACAGGCGTGGCTTGCCGCTGCGACCGGCCATGCGTTGTGCGGGCGACAACAACGCTGCGATCGCATCGCGCACCGGATTGCCGACCCACTCGGCGTGCGGTAACGCATCGGCAAAACCGGCCAGCACGCGTTTGGCGAGTCCGGCCAGCTTGCGGTTGGTGAAACCGGCCACCCGATTCTGTTCGTGCACCAGCAGCGGCCGCCGCAGCAGCCACGCGGCCAGGCCACCGGGCCCCGCCACGTAGCCACCCATCGACAACACGCTGCGCGGTTTCACCTGGTGCAGCACAGCCAGCGACGCGAACAGCGCACGCAACAGCATCAGCGGCGCCAGCAGCCGGGTCTTCAGTCCCTTGCCGCGCAGGCCGCCGACCGCCACCGTGTGCAGCTCGATCCGCTGCGCCGGCACCACCTTCGTCTCCATCCCGCCGACCGCGCCCAGCCACACCACCGGCACACCCTGCGCACGCAGGCATTCGGCCACGGCCAGGCCCGGGAAAATGTGACCGCCGGTACCACCGGCCATGATCAGCACGGGCGCCTGCGTCGTCATGCGACCACCGCCTCGCGGGGTTTGGCCGCAACGCCCGCATCCGCTGCAGCAACCGCTGCCGGCATGCGCGTGGTCATCTGCCGTGCGTCGAGCGCGCGGTTGATCTCGAAGGTGGCACGCAGCAACACGCCCGCCATCGCGCAGGTCAGCACCATCGACGAACCGCCGTAGCTGATCAGCGGCAGGGTCAGCCCCTTGGTCGGCAGTGCGCCGAGGTTGACGCCGACCGACACGATCGCCTGCATCGCCAGCATCAACGAGATGCCGAAGGCGACGTAACCGGCGAAGCGCTGGCCGATCTCGACGCCCTTCAAGCCCAGATACAGGCCACGCCCCACCGCCAGGCCGAACAGCCCGATCACCAGCACCACGCCGGCCAGGCCCAGCTCCTCGCCGATCACCGCAAAGATGAAATCGGTGTGCGCCTCGGGCAAGTAGGACAGTTTCAGTACGCTGGAACCGAGCCCGACGCCGGTCCACTCGCCGCGGCCGATCGCCATCAGGGATTGGGTCAGCTGAAAGCCGTCGTTGAACGGATCCTTCCACGGATCCATGAACGTGGTCAGCCGCTTCATGCGATAGCTTTCACCGGTGGCCGCGATGTACAGCAGCGGCATCAGCGGCAGGCCCATCACGAACAGGAAGATGGGCCGTGCACCGCCCAGCCAGACCATCGCGATGGTCACCGCGATCACCAGCGTGGCCGAGCCGAAGTCCGGCTGCGCCAGCAGCAGCAGCACGATCACGCCGGCCACCATCACCGGCTTGAACAGGCCCAGGAAGCGGGTCTCCACACTCTCGCGGTGACGCACCAGATAACTGGCGATGTACACCACCAGAATGAGTTTTACCGCCTCGACCGGCTGGAACGTGGTCACCAGCAGGTTCAGCCAGCGCCGCGCGCCGTTCAGGCGCATGCCCAGATGCGGCACGAACACCGCCAGCAGCAGCACGAACGCGAGCAGCATCAGATGGAACGCATACTTCTCGAACAACTTCAGCTCGGTGCGCATCGCCATGCTGGCCGCGATCAGGCCCAGGCTGAGAAAGACCAGGTGCTTGCGCAGGAAGTAAAACGGCCCAAGGTGCTGGCTGTCGGCCACCGCGATCGAGCTGGACGTCACCATCACCACGCCGACACTGACCAGTCCGATCAGCGCGACCAGCAGCCACAGGTCGAAGCTGCCGCGCGGGCCCTGTCGGCGTTTTGCCTGGGTGGAGTCGAAGCCGAACATCAACGCACCTTCAACGTGGCAAGACCGATCAGCACCAGCACCACGCTGATGATCCAGAAACGCACGATCACGCGAGGCTCGGGCCAGCCCTTCAGCTCGAAGTGGTGATGGATCGGTGCCATCCGGAACACGCGCTTGCCGGTGAGCTTGAAGCTGGCGACCTGGATCATCACCGACGCGGTTTCCATCACGAACACGCCGCCCATCACCAGCAGCACGATTTCCTGGCGCACGATCACCGCCACGCAGCCGAGCGCCGCGCCCATCGCCAGCGCACCGACGTCGCCCATGAACACCTGTGCCGGATACGTGTTGAACCACAGGAAGCCGAGTCCCGCGCCGGCCAGCGCGCCGGTGAAGATCGCCAACTCGCCCGCGCCGGGAATCGAGGGAATGCCCAGGTATTCGGAGAACACCTTGTTGCCGGCCAGGTACGCAAACACGCCCAGCGCACCGGAGACCAGCACGGTCGGCATGATCGCCAGACCATCCAGTCCATCGGTGAGGTTCACCGCGTTGGAGAAGCCGACGATCATGAAGTACGCCACCACCACGAAGAACAGCCCCATCGGCAGCACCACGTGCTTGAACAGCGGCACGTACAGCGCGGTCTCCGCCACCGGCAGGCCAGCGCCCCCCGCATGCGGCGCGCTGTAGTAGAGGAACAGCGCCGCACCGAGGCCGAACACCGACTGCCAGAAATACTTCCAGCGGCTGGCCAGGCCGCGGCTGTCCTTCAGCACCAGCTTGCGGTAGTCGTCATAGAAACCGATCGCGCCGTACGTCAGCATCACCACCAGCGTCACCCACACGTAACGGTTGTGCAGGTCGGCCCACAGCAGCGTGGCGACGGTGACCGAGAGCAGGATCATCACGCCGCCCATGGTCGGCGTGCCGGCCTTGACCAGGTGCGTCTGCGGGCCGTCGCTGCGCACCACCTGGCCGGCCTTCAGCGCGGCCAGCCGGTTGATCAGCCACGGCCCGCACAGCAGCGACATCGCCAGCGCAGTGAGCGCAGCCATGATCGTGCGGAAGGTGATGTACTGGAACAGATGCAGCGCGGTGAAATGCCGTGCCATCCAGTCGGCCAGTTCAAGCAGCATCGGATGCACCTCTATTGTTCTTGTCGGCATCGCTACCGAGCGCGGCCACCACCTGCTCCATTCCCGCCGAGCGCGAACCCTTCACCAGGCAGGTGACGCCGGCATGCAGCTGCGCCTGCAGCGCGGCGATCAGCGCCGGCTTGGCGTCGAAATGTTCGCCGTGCGCACCGAATGCCTCGACCGTGGCGGCGCCGAGCGGGCCGACTGCGAACAACCGGTCGACGCCGCGCTCGCGGGCGCGCGCACCGATGCCCGCATGCAGTGCTTGTGCATCTTCGCCCAGCTCCGCCATGTCGCCGAGCACCAGCCAGCGCTCGCCGTCAGCCAGCAGCAGCGTGTCGATCGCCGCCGCCATCGAACTGGGATTGGCGTTGTAGCTGTCGTCGATCAGGGTCCAGCCGTTTGCCATCACCTGGCGACGCAGCCGACCGGCCACGCCAGGCACGTGCTCCAGCCCGGCCACGATGGTGTCCAGTGGCACCTCCAGTGCCAGCGCCACCGCCGTCGCCGCGAGCGCGTTGGCGATGTTGTGGCGACCGGGCAATGGCAAGGCCACCTCGGCATCGCCGTGCGGCGTGCTCAGCACGAAGCGCGAACCGTCCACGCGCTGCTCGATGATGTCGGCGCCGACATCTGCCGGCTGCTCAAGGCCGAAGCGCAGCACCTTGCGCGCGCCGGCCAGCCCGCCGAAGAAACTGGCGAAACTGTCATCGGCGTTGATGATCGCGATGCCATCGGCCGGCAACGCCTGATACAGCGCACCCTTGGTCTCGGCCACGCCTTCGATGCTGCCCATGCGCGCAAGATGCGCCGGCGCGATGAGCGTGACGAGGCCGATATCGGGCCGTGCGATGGCGGCCAGATAACCGATATCGCCCGGCTTGCCGGCGCCCATTTCCAGCACTGCGTATTCGGTGTCCCGCGGCATTGCCAGCAAGGTCAGCGGCAGGCCCAGCTCATTGTTGTAATTGCCCGCGCTGACGTGGGTGCGGCCGTGTCGCGACAGGATCGAGGCAACCAGCGTCTTCACCGTGGTCTTGCCGTTGGAGCCGGTGATGCCGACCACGCGCACGTCACGCTGAGCGCGCACCGCACTGGCCAGGTCGCCCAGCGCCAGTGCGGTATCGTCCACCAGCACCTGCGGCAATTCGCTGTCGACCTTGCGCGTCACCATCGCGGCGACCGCACCGCGCGCGGCAGCCTCGGCCAGATAGTCGTGCCCATCCACCCGCTCGCCCTTGATCGCCACGAACAGGTCGCCCGACTGCAGCTTGCGCGTGTCGATGGCGACGCCGGTGATTTCGGTATCGGCCAGCTCGGCGCCGCTGCCGAGCAGGCGTCCGTGAGTCCACATCGCGATGGCACCCAGCCGCATCATGCGCGCGGCTCCCGGCTGATCCGTTCCAGCGCGGCATGCGCCACCG
Organism: Rhodanobacter glycinis; assembly: GCF_006438785.1. Taxonomy (GTDB): domain Bacteria; phylum Pseudomonadota; class Gammaproteobacteria; order Xanthomonadales; family Rhodanobacteraceae; genus Rhodanobacter; species Rhodanobacter glycinis_A. Next base: position 33,832 of record NZ_RCZB01000003.1, read on the forward strand.
CCAGATCGTCGAACGGGTGCTTGCCGAGGGCGCCGTCCTGATAGGTTTCGTGACCCTTGCCGGCGATCAGCACCACGTCGCCGGCATGCGCCAGCTGCAGTGCATCGGCGATCGCCACCGCGCGATCGCGCTCCACCGTCATCGCCCGTGCCGCGGTCATGCCGGCGACGATCTGCGCCACGATCGCGTCGCCGTCTTCGCCGCGCGGGTTGTCGTCGGTGACGATGGCCACGTCCGCGAGTCGTGCCGCGATCGCACCCATCAGCGGACGCTTGCCGGCGTCGCGCTCGCCACCGCAGCCGAACACGCAGATCAGCTTGCCGGCACAATGCGCGCGCACGGCACCCAACGCCTGCTCCAGCGCATCCGGCGTGTGTGCGTAATCGACCACCACCAGCGGCTGGCCATGCAGGCCGCCGAGCCGGCTCATGCGGCCATTCACCGGCTGCAATTGTTCGATCGCGCTGACAATGCGCGCGAACGGTTCGCCCAGCGCACCAAGGCAGGCCACCACCGCCAGCAGGTTGGCCACATTGAAGCGGCCGATCAGGTGGCTGTGGATCGCCCGCGTGCCCCACGGCGTGCGCAGCTGAAATGCCAGCCCTTCGGCCGAGGTGATGATGGCGCTGGCGGCCACTTCCGCCGCGCTGTCGTCGGCCATGCTGAAACGCAGCGCCTGTACGCCGGCTGGCAACTTCGCCGCCAGTTCGTGGCCAAACGCGTCGTCGATATTAATCACTGCACTGCGCAGCCCGGGCCAGTCGAACAGCCTGGCCTTGGCCGCGCCATACGCTTCCATGCTGCCGTGATAGTCGAGATGGTCGCGGGTGAGGTTGGTGAACACGGCCACCTCGAAATCCACTGCGCCCACGCGACCTTGCTCCAGCGCATGCGACGACACTTCCATCGCCACATGGCTGACTTGCGCATCGCGGAAATCCGCCAGCAAGGCCTGGACCGTCACGGCATCTGGCGTGGTGCGCTCGCCTTCGTGCAACTGGCCATGCACGCCGGCACCGAGCGTGCCGATCGAGGCCGCGCGATGGCCGAGCAAGGTCAGCGCCTGCGCCAGCAACTGCACGCACGAGGTCTTGCCATTGGTGCCGGTGACGCCGAGCATGCGCATCGACTCGCTGGGGCGCTCGTAAAAGCGCGCAGCGGTCTCGCTGACCTGTTCGTGCAGGTTCTCGATCCACAGCAACGGCACGTCCAGCGGCTCCGCCGGGTCGACGGCAGGCGCTTCGGCCAGCACGACCCGCGCGCCACGCTGCACCGCGCCGGCAGCAAACCTGATGCCGTGATCCTGGGTGCCACGCAGGGCAAAGAAAGCGTCGCCGCGCTGCACATGGCGCGAGTCGAGCGCCAGCCCGGACACCACGATGCGGCTGACGTCCGGCGCAGCGGCAAGCTGCGCGTCGGCGATGCCCAGCAGCAGCTGGTCGAGGTGGCCGGTGCTCATGGCGTGTCCTCGTCGATCGGGGCATCGTCGATCGGCGCATCCACTGGCGCCTTGTTGCCCACCAGCCCATCCGGACTCTGCAGCGGGCCACCGACATACCAGCGGCCGATGTTGTCCGGCGGCACGTCAAGCAGGCGCAACGCGCCCTCCATCACCTTGGCGAACACCGGCCCGGACACCGTGCCGCCGTAGTAGCTGCCCTTCTGCGGATTGTCGACCACCACCACACCGACAAGGCGCGGATTCGACGCCGGCACGATGCCGGCGAATGCCGCCGTGTAGTTGCTCTTGGCGTAGCCGCCGGCACTCGCCTTGTGCGCCGTGCCGGTCTTGCCGGCCACGCTGTAGTTGGCGATGCGCGCCGTCGTGCCGGTGCTGCCGGGGCCGGTCACCGTCTCCATCATGCGCAGCAGTTGCTGCGACACCTCCGGCGAGATGATCTGCTTGGCGTTGTTGTCGTTGCCCTTGATGAAGGTGGGGCTGTGCATCACGCCGCCATCGGCGATGGTGGCGTAGGCATTGGCCAGCTGCAGCACGGTCACGTTGAGGCCGTAGCCATAACCGAGGATGGCCTTTTCCAGTGGCCGCCAGTCGCGCCCGATACGCAAATGGCCGGACGCTTCGCCCGGAAAGCCACTCTCGGTGCTGTCACCCAGACCGAACGCGCGGTAGGTGTCGTACATCAGCGTGGTGTCTAGCGCCATCGCGATATGCGCCGCGCCCACGTTGCTCGACTTGGTGATCACGCCGGTCGGCGTCAACAGTCCGTAATTGTGCGTGTCGTGGATATCGTGGCCCTGGAAATACCAGTGGCCGCCGGTGGTATCGATGATCGGGCTGGTCGGGGTGAACTTGCCGCTGGACAACGCCGCCGCCATCAGGATGGGCTTCACGGTGGAGCCCGGTTCCAGCACGTCGGTCATCGCGCGATTGCGACGCTGGCCCGGCTTGCTGTCGCTGAGCGCGTTCGGGTTGTAGGTCGGCAGGTTGACCATCGCCAGCACCTCGCCGGTCTTCACGTCGAGTACCACGATCGAACCGGAGTCGGCCTGCGACTTTTCCAGCGTGTTCTTCAGCTCGCTGTAGGCAAGAAACTGGATGCGCCGGTCGATGCTGAGCGTGAGGTTCTGGCCCGGCTTCGGCGCGCGGATCTGTTCGACATCCTCCACCACATGACCCATGCGGTCGCGGATGACCCGCTTGGCGCCCGGCTTGCCGGCCAGCCAATCGTCGTAGGCCAGCTCCAGGCCTTCCTGGCCGCGATCGTCGATATTGGTGAAGCCGAGCACGTGCGAAGTCACTTCGCCGGACGGGTAATAGCGCTTGAACTCGCGCAGGCCGTTGATGCCTGGGATGCCCAGATCCAGCACGGTCTGTGCGGCCGCCGGCGCCATCTGCCGACGCAGATAGACAAACTCGCGATCGGAGCGCTTAGCCAGTTGCTCTTTCAATTCGCCCGCATCCACGCCCAGCGCCTGCGCCAGCTGCGGAATGCGCTCGTCGTTGTCCAGCACTTCGGACGGGTTGGCCCAGATCGACATCACCGGGGTCGACACCGCCAGCGGCTCGCCATTGCGATCGAAGATGGTGCCGCGCGACACGGGAATCTGCATTTCGCGCAGGAACCGCGCCTCGCCCTGGCTCTGGTAGAACTGCTTGCGCACCACCTGCAGATCGAACGCCCGCGCCACCAGCCCGAGCGAGGTCAGGCCGAGCAGGCCGACCACGACCACCATGCGCTTGCGCGAACTGGGCCCGGCCTGGCGGCGGCGGCGGCCGTGCTGGGGCGGAGTGACGTGTTTGCGCCAGCTCATCAGCGCAGCAGCCGGATATCTTGCGGGCGCGGATCGAACATGCCCAGCTTCTGGCGCGCCTCGTCGTCGATGCGCCGCGGCTCGGCATAGGTAGCCTGCTCCAGTTCGAGCTTGCCGTATTCGATATTCAATTCATCGCGCTGGTTCTGCAACGCGGTCAGGTTGACGAACAGCACGCGGCTCTCGTGGCGCGTCCACACCACGCCGAGCGCGCTGGCCAGCACCGCCGCCAGCAGGGTCAGCATGAACAGGGCGCCGATGGCCTTCATGCGTGGCCCTCGTGCGATGGCATCTGCTCGACCAGTTTCTCCGCCACGCGCAACACGGCCGAACGCGAGCGCGGATTGGCCGCCATCTCGGCGTCGGACGGAAACTGCGCCTTGCCGATGGCCACCAGACGCGCCGGCGCCGCGGTGACCGGCGGCCCACGGCGGCTGTTCTTGACGCGGCCGGAGTGATCGCGGATGAACATCTTCACCGCGCGATCTTCCAGCGAATGGAAACTGATCACCGACAGCCGACCACCGGGCTTGAGCCGCTCCAGCGCAGCATTCAGGCCTTGCTGCAGGGCATCCAGCTCACCGTTCACGCGGATGCGCAACGCCTGGAAGCTGCGCGTGGCCGGGTGCTTGCCCGGTTCGCGCCGGCCGACCACGCGCTCGATCAGTGCGGCCAGCTGGCCGGTGCGGGTGAACGGCGTGGCCGTGCGATCGGCCACGATGGCGCGGGCGATGCGGCGGCCGTGGCGCTCCTCGCCGTAGTTCCACAGCACTTCGGTGATCTCGCGCTCACTGGCATGCGCCAGGAAATCCGCCGCGCTTTCGCCCTGGGTGGTATCCATGCGCATGTCCAGCGGCGCATCGGCCATGAAGCTGAAACCACGCGAGGCGTCGTCGAGTTGCGGCGAAGAGACGCCCAGATCGAACAGCACGCCATCGAGGCCGGCGGCGGTTTCGTCCCATTCGGCCAGACTGGAAAAATTGGCATGCCGGATCGACACGCGTGAATCGCCGGCAAATTCGGCCTGCGCCGTGGCAATCGCGGTGGGATCGCGGTCCATCAACAAGAGCCGGCCAGCGGGGCCGAGGCGCGACAGTACGGCGCGAGCGTGACCGCCGCGACCAAACGTTCCATCGAGATAGCGCCCGTCAGACTGCACGGACAGACCCTCCACCGCTTCACCCAGCATCACCGGGATGTGCCGCAATTGCTGCTCGGCCATGCCGCACTCCCGCTCCCAACCCTCGTGTGTCGCTGCGTCCGATTACAGGCGCAGTACGGCCATTTCGTCAGTGATTTCGTCTTCGCCGATGCTCTGGCGGATCTTGGCGAGGTGGGCCTGTTCGCTCCACAGCTCGAACTTGTTGCCCATGCCCAGCAGCACCGCTTTCTTCTCGATGCCCGCGGCTGCGCGCTGACTGGCCGGCAGCAACACCCGCGCCGAGCCATCAGGCTCGACCTCGGCAGCGGCACCGACCAGCTTCATCTGCATGTCGCGATGGGCCGCCTTGACCTTGGGCAGGGCGTTCACCTGATCGCGCACCTGCTCCCATTCGGCATACGGAAACAGCCAGAGGCAGCCCGGCTCGAACGGGTTGTAGGTGATCACCAGACGATTGGCGCACTCGCCCGCCACCTGGTCCCGATACATGGTCGGAATGGCCAGGCGGCCCTTGTCGTCAACAGTGATGGCGGTTTCGCCCTGGAACACGATCGGCAGACTCCACTAAAACCCACGATTTCACACTGGAACCCACGATAGTCTCGCCCTATGAGACTGTCAAGGGAATTTCGCTTGTGAATCAAGGAGAAAGGCGAAGTTCTGACCGTAATTCCAGCGTTTTCTCATGAACCTGTTCAAGGTGTTTGAAAGCTGGGGATTTTTTAATCTGCGACCAGTACCGCGCAGGCGCCAAACGAGGTGAAATCAAGCGCTTCGCCCACCCCGCGATGAATCGGCGTTCATGCGGAACACAAACCCACGCATCACCACCGGCGTGGCAAGAGCCGCGTCGGTGATGATCCATTTGTGAAGAGGTGGAGTCGGCCTGTAAGCCGGGTTCTGTACGTCTTGCGACGCGACAGTCATTCCTCTCGGCCAGACGTCGCCGTCTGGCTCCAGCAACCTACCCGGGAACAACGCGGGCCGCGTTATCGTTCCCCTATTTGGTCTTGCTCCGAGTGGGGTTTACCGTGCCGTACGACGTTAGCCCCGTACGCGGTGCGCTCTTACCGCACCCTTTCACCCTTACCACGCACATCCGAAGATGCCGTTCGGCGGTCTGCTCTCTGTTGCACTGGCCGTCAGCTCACGCTGCCCAGGAGTTACCTGGCACTCTGCCCTATGGAGCCCGGACTTTCCTCGATGCGCTTGCGCGCGACGCGACTGTCCGGCCGACTCCACCGCCGATTGTACTCCACGCGAGGCCTCAGCCCTCGTAGAGCAGCTTGCGTGGCGCGCCGGTGATTGCGGCGGCCATCTTCGCCGCCTTCGCCGGCGGCAGTTCCTCGCGCAGGATCGCGAAGATGCGCTGACCTTCGGCCAGCTTCGCATCGGCTTCCTCGCCACGACCGGCCACCAGCAAAACGCATTCGCCGCGCTGCTGATCGGGATCGGCGGCAACCCGCGCAGCCAGTTCCGCCAGCGGTTCGCCCAGCACCGTCTCGAACATCTTGGTCAGCTCGCGCGCCAGCACCGCCTCGCGGGTGGCGCCGAAGATGTCGCGCATGTCGGCCAGGCTTTCGGCGACCCGATGCGACGACTCATAGAAGATGACGGTGCGCGCATCGCCGGCCAGCTCCTGCAACCGGCTGCGGCGTGCCGCCGCCTTGGCCGGCAGAAACCCCTCGAACACGAAGCGGTCGCTGGGCAGGCCGGCCACCGACAACGCGGCAATCGCCGCACAGGCACCCGGCACCGGAATGCAGCGGATGCCGGCCGCACGCGCGGCACGCACCAGCCGAAAGCCGGGGTCGCTGATCAGCGGCGTGCCCGCATCGGAAATCAGCGCCACCGAATCGCCCGCCGCCATCCTGCGCACGATCGCGTCCACCGCATCGCGCTCGTTGTAGTCGTGCAACGCGATCAACGGTGTGTCGATGTTGTGATGAACCAGCAGCGGCCGACTGTGCCGGGTGTCTTCGGCAGCGATCACCGCAACTTCACGCAAGGTGGCGATGGCGCGGGCAGACAAGTCGTCGCGATGACCGATCGGGGTGGCCACCACCCACAGACAACCTGGCTGAACTGCTGACATCGTCATACTCCTGCGCCGTGAGCCGGCAATCCGATCGGCTATGATCGCGCATTGACGACCATGACGAACAAGGGATCTCCCATGCGCCTCATGCGCCTCTCGCGCGTCGCCGCGATCGGACTGCTTTTCTCGCTGGCGCTGACCGCCTGCGTGCCGATGAACGTGCAGCGTTCCCCGGCTGAAATCGCCGCCGCGCAGAGTGCCGAGGCGCTGGCCCGGCAAGGCCAGTTCGATCAGGCCGCGCAAGCCTGGCTGACGCTCGCCGGCCAGTCGCCCGGACACGCCGACAGCTATCGCCTGCTGGCTGCCGAAGCCTGGCGCCAGGAAGGCCAGATCGAACGCGCCGCCCCGGAGCTTGCCGGCATCAAACGCCCGCGTCTGAGCGGCGATGAACCGTTGCGACTCGACCTGCTGCAGGCCGAACTGGCGCTCAGCCAGCACGATGCAGCCACCGCGCTGCGGCTCACCACCCAGCCCACCGTGACCGTGCCGGCCGGCATGCAGATGCGCCTGCTGGAACTGCGCGCGCGCGCCATGGTGGCCAGCGGCGATGACTGGGGTGCCGCGCGCACCCGCGTGCAGATGGACGACCAGTTGAACGGTTATGACCACGCGCAGAACCGCCAGCAGGTTCTCGAGCTGCTCGGCAAGCTCGGTGTCGATCCACTCAAGCAGCGCGCCGCCGCGATGAAACCGGGCGACCGCATGCTGCCGTGGGTGAACGAGGCACTGAGCCGGCTCGGCGTGGTCGTGGCGCAAGCGCAACCGGAGCTGCAGCAGCCGGTGGGCACCTTGCTGCCGGGCGCCGACGCCAATGTGCGCGAGGGCTACAAGGTGCCGAGCCAGGTCGCCCTGCTGCTGCCCGGCGACGGCAACTACGCGGCGGCAAGCGCGTCGATCCGCGAAGGTTTCTTCGCCGCCTATCTCGACGCGGGGCGCAACCACGCACCGCGCCCCAGCGTGCGCGTCTACGACAGCAAGGGCACGGCCGACGGCGCGATCAAGGCCTACCAGCAGGCGGTCAGCGATGGCGCGCGGCTGGTGGTCGGCCCACTCACCCGCGGCGAAGTGGCCGCCGTGTTCGGCCAGGGGCAACTGCCGGTGCCGCTGCTGGCCCTGAATCACCCCGACGATCGGCAACTGCCGACAGGCGACGCCAGCGAATTCGGCCTGCTGCCGGAAACCGAAGGCGCCCAGGCCGCCGACCACATGATCGAGCGTGGCCTGCGCCAGGCCTACGTGATGATCTCCGACGACGATTTCGCGCAGCGTGCCGCCAGCGCGTTCAAGGCCGAGCTGGCCGCGCGCGGCGGTCAGCTCGCGGGCATGGTGGTGCTGCCGAGCGGTGCCACCAGTTACGCCGACACCATCGCCGGGCAGCACCTTCCGACAACCGCACCCGCCCCCGCGGCCGGCGCCGACACAGCCGCCGCCCCGGTCACCGGCGACACCGGCATCTTCATCAGCATGCGTCCCGCACAGGCGCGCCTGCTGATACCGCAGTTGCGCATCGCGCAGGTCACCCTGCCGGTCGTCGCCACCTCGCACGTCTACGAAGGCAGCGACGACGCCGCGGCCAACCGCGACCTGGATGGCGTGGAATTCTGCGATGCGCCGTGGCTGTTCGACGCCCAGCCCGGCCTGCCCAACCATGACGACATGGCCGCCCGTTTGCCGTCCGCCCGTGGCGGCGCCGCGCGGTTGTTCGCGTTCGGCATGGATGCATGGACCCTGGTGCCCTACCTCGACTGGCTACGCGCACACCCCGGCAGCTACCTACCCGGCGCCAGCGGCCAGCTCGCCGCCGACCAGTTCGGCCGCGTGCGCCGCGTGCTGATCTGGGCGAAATTCCAGGACGGCCTGGCCCACCCATTGGGCGGCAGCCTGCAGATGGACGACGTGCCCTCCGACGCACCGCCGCCGACCACTACGCCAGCACCCACCGGCGTCCCGACCGACGGCACCCTGCAGCCCGTCTCGGGCTGATGCGCGCCGCCGGCGACCGCTTCGAGCAGCGCGCCTGCACCGAACTCCAGCGCGAAGGCCTCGCCCTGCTGGCGCGCAACTACACCACCCGCCACGGCGAACTCGACCTGGTGATGCGCGACGGCGACACCATGGTGTTCGTCGAAGTGCGCTACCGCAAAAACGCCAGCCACGGCGACGCTGCCACCTCGATCACCGCCAGCAAACAGGCCAAGCTGATCCTCGCCGCGCAACACTGGCTGGCCGCGCATCCTCAGCACGCACGGCATCCTTGCCGCTTTGATGTGGTGAGCTACGACGGACCGGCAGAGGCCATTCGGTGTGAGTGGTTGCGGGGAGCGTTCGAGGCGTGACCTCAGCCCTGCGATCAGGTTGGCGCGAGATGTCGCGCGTGATGGGCATCATCAGTTCTTATCGACCGATCCGCATCGAAGTGCATGAGGCTGGTAGAGGCACGGCCTAAAGCATTGCAGGATCTCGCCTACAAAGAAATGCGAAACAACGCACAGTTAGCGAAGGTTATGAAAGAACCCACAGGTATAGACTCGATTGCATTGGTGTTTCCGCCAGCCGACGCGATTGGTTCCACGTGATTCGTTTTGGGGATTCATAGATGTATGCATTGGGAGCGCGAATAGCTCAACCCAAAGCATTCATGCGGTGGTCGGCCATAGGCAGGGATACCGCGCCACGCTCCGTATGCATGCGCTGCCGCGAACAACGGGAAGCACTACCCAGTGGGATACGGCCGGACAGGCTACGGGTATAGAGGTACGACATCAATTAACTAGGAGTGCAATGATGAAGCGTTACTTCCTAAACGTGTTTGCTCTTGCGGTGATTGCCGTTGGTGCTGCCAGCTCTGCTTTTGGGGCAGGCGCTGTCCATACGATGTTACTGAATAAATGCTCTGGCGGCGGCGGCTCGTGCGAGTGCTCGGGCGCTTGTTACGCCGATTCGACTGGTTGCGTTTGTCGCAGCAACTGATTGGCCATAAGGCCGCGGCAACCATTTGTCGCGGCCTTTTTCATGGAAGGCAAGCATGGCAAGCAAGAATCTTTTTCAGAATATCGTGACCGGTGCACTTTTGGCTTGTGCGGCGATGGTGGCCGTTTCTATGGTGCACAGGGAGTTCTTTACGCCGGCCCAAGACGGCATCCTCACCGGTCAACACGTCGCGAATTGGAAGGACTTGGCAGCAAATCGCACCCCAGCGACAGGAACTGCGGCTTCGCCAGTGACGATCTTGGATTTCTCAGACTATGAATGCCCTTTCTGCAAAAGCCTCGAAGGGAAGTTGAGAACACTGGCCGCGCAGCAGCCTGGTGTTATTAAGATTGTCCGCTACGAGTTTCCGTTGACGTTGGCTCATCCGCACGCTTATGAGGCTGCACTGGCCGGCAAGTGTGCAGCCAAGCAGGGCGTGGTAGGAGCCTTTCAAACGGTGGTCTATCAAAATAACGCCAAGCTCGGGACGCTCAACTGGAGAGATCTCGCAGCCAGCGCCCAAGTTCCTAACCTCGACCAATTTGCCTCCTGTATCGCGCAAAAGGAACTTGCTAGTGAGGTTGACGCGGACATGGCACAAGGTCAGCGACTAGGATTCACGAGCACACCTATGCTCGTCATCAATGGAGACGTGGTAAGCGGCGACCAGAGCAAAGAAACGCTCGCCGCGCTTGTTAAACGGTATGCAAAAGGGTGAGAGCCTGCGTCCCTCGTTCGATTGTGTGCGAGCGATGGATGCTGGGGTAGCCATCAACTGATGCGCTATCACAGAAAGCTGACACCTTTAGGTGCAAAGGAATTGCCCGATCCCGGGCAATGTTGGCAACAGCTCTCCTAAGGAGGAAGTGATGAAAAGGTACATCCTTAACATCCTCGCGATCGCAGTGATCGCTACCGGCGCAGTTAGCTCTGCATTTGGTGCATCAACCACGGTACACACCAACCTTTTGAACAAGTGCTCCGGCGGTGGTGGCACCTGCGAATGCGCAGGTGCATGTGCTGCAGATAGCACTGGCTGTAACTGCGTCTGATCGACGAGGGCCGCAGTGTATCTGCGGCCCTCCCGAGCGACTCACGTAGGTCGCTTACCTCCAAATTCAAGGAGATTCCCCATGTCAATTTCCCGACCTCTCTCTCTATCAACGGCTATGTTCGGTCTTGCGCTCGCTGCAACTTGCTCGGTTAGCCTCGCAAGTTCCTCTCCATCCAATCAACAGCCAACTCAAGAAAAAAAGGCAGAAGCCATCTTGTCTGAGCCGTCCTTTGATGTGGATGAGCTGGCCGCCAAGCGTATTGAAGTCAGCGACGCCCCAAGCGAAAACGGCGGATACGCACTTCTCGCGAAGGATGTGGTGATTGTGCGAGCCCAAAAGCGCGACCTTGCCGGAATCCGACGCCTTCGGATGACAAGAGGGCAGCAGCCCACAATGTGGTTTCGCAACAATAAGTCGAGCTTCACGGTCACAGATCCGACGCTGGTCAACAAAGCGATCGATCTCGATTCCCAAGTGGCGACAATCGCCTCTCAGCAAAGCGCTGAAATGAAACAGCTGGCCTCAGCAATGCGTGCCGCTAGGACATACGATCGAGAACTCGCTCAACTACGCATGGAGAGGGCGCAGACGAGGATGTCCACCTTATCGGGTACGAAATCGACCCAAGATCCGGCGCTCACTAGTCAAAAGGTTGCCGAAAACCAAGTCAAGCGGAAAGAAATTAATCAGCAGATCAAATCACTTGAAGCATCCCAGCGAACAACCGAGGCGCAGCTCGATCATGCAGTAGCTGTGCGGGATGCAGGGATGAAGCAGATCGAAGTTGACGCCCTCAAGGCAGGTCTAAACCAGGCTTAAGAAATTGGAATTTCGGGCGGCACTTGGTGCCGCCCGATTGATATTGCGTTGACCAAGGGGGCCGGGTGTTACGCTATTACCTACAGCTGAGTATCCGCAGTCTTGTGCGACACCGCGTCATCGCCGGCATGCTAATCGTTGCGATCGGATTGGGCATTGGCGCGAGCATGACCATGATCACGGTTATCCATGTGATGACCAAAGATCCTGCACCGGTCATAAGCGGAAGCTTGTTCTATCCCTTCGTTAACGCAAGCCCCCCCGGGTGGCAGGGAGCAGGAGGGGAGAGCTTCACCTGGGCCGATGCATCTAACCTTTTGGATGCCCATAGGGCTGATCGACAGGCGGCGATGGCCGGTGGCCGGGCATTGATCAGTCCACCCAGCGGGCGATCCACTCCGTTCTACGTCAGCGGACATTTGGTGACTGCTGAGTTCTTTGGCATGTTCGAGACGCCTTTCGTGAAGGGGGCTGGATGGACATCGCAAGAAGATAGTGACCATGATCGAGTGGTTGTGCTGAACGGTGAACTTGCCAAAAAGCTTTTTGGCTCAGCCAATCCTGTAGGTGAGATGCTTCATCTTGATAATGCTGATTACCGCATTGTAGGTGTGCTTTCCAATTGGCACCCGCAGCCCCTATTTTACGGTGGACTGAGCGGAGACTATGCCTTCGGCGAAGGGGATCAATTTTTCGTTCCCCTGCAAACGGCGCTTGACCAGAAAATGCGTATCGGGGGAGGCATGTCGTGTTGGGGTGAAGACAAAGATCCACACAAAGGGGATCAATGTGGGTGGCTCCAGTTTTGGGTTCGTCTAGACAGTCCTAAACACCGAGCTGAGTATCTCCAGTTTTTGAATTCGTATTGGAGCAACCAACAACAGCATGGAAGGATGCAGCGCGCCGCCAATGCTAGGCTGGATCCTCTGATGGAACGACTGCAGCACTTGAATCTTGTGCCCGACGACGTGTCACGGCAGCTGTTCCTTGCTCAACTATTCTTGATCGTCTGCCTACTAAATGCCGTAGGTTTGCTTCTTGCCAAGTTCTTGCAAATGGCACCCCAAATCAGCATTAGGCGGGCATTGGGTGCGAAGAAGCGGGATATTTTAGTCCAGCTGATGAGTGAGGCTGCGCTTGTCGGCGTGCTTGGCGGAGCCTTGGGCTGTGCACTGACAGCATTTGGGCTCAACCTCATTCGAGGTCAACCTGACCGATATGCCCAACTGGCTCATCTTGATGTCGGCATGTTGTCGCTCACCATAGGCCTTGCGATCTTCTCAAGCTTGGCTGCTGCCGTTGTCCCTGCTTGGCGAGCTTGCCAGATCCCCCCCGCGCTGGAGCTCAAGCTGCAATGACTCCCCGTGTGCACCTGGGACATATCCTGCACTCACTTCGCAGGCACCAATTGACCGTGCTGATCCTCATCATCGAGGTCGCATTTTCCTTTTCGGTAGTCTGCAATATGGCGCTAATGGCGAGCCATAGGGTACTTGCCTGGCATCAAGAAAGCGGCCTCCAAGAATCTGGATTGGGCATGCTATCCAGCACAGACAGGTCGAGTACGGGTGGGGATAACCATTGGGCGCGCACGGTCGAGGCAATGCGCGCTATCGAGACTATTTCAGGCGTCGAGGCAGTGGCAGCCGTACAGTCACTGCCCTTGAATGGAAATAGCTACAATATTTCTTTCTCACGGTCATTGCCAGCCGACTCGGGCAATGGTGAGGGTGTGCAGGTCAACGCATTCATTGGCTCGCCAAATATGGTGAAACTCCTTGGGCTTGAGATAACCAAGGGGCGGTCGTTTACCCGAGACGAGTACGTCCTAAACAAGGATCAGGGTGCCGCACTGGCAGAAGCAGGTTCGGTGCTTGTTTCTGAGCAACTCGCGAGGAAGTTGTTCGGCTTACGTAACGCGCTGGGTCAAGTGGTATATGTCGAACGCCACCCGATGCGCATCATAGGAATTGTCAAGCATCTACTCAGCCCGGCTCCCACTTTGGGTGCTGAGAATGAACTCACCGCTATCGTGCCAGTCCTACCAAACAGTGACACTATTACTTTTCTCGTCCGCGCCAGGTCAACTGATCTCGACCGCATGCTGCACCGTAGTGCCCAAGCCCTATTTACCGCAAATCCCAATGGGGTCATTGAAAATGTCTGGCCTTACGAAGATCTGCGTATGAAATACTTCCAGCATGACGTGGCTATGCTGCGTCTTATGATTTATGCATTGGTTGCTTTGCTAGTGGTCACCATCATCGGCATTGCGGGCTTGGTAAGTTTCTGGGTGTCGAGACGAGGGAAGTCCATCGGCGTTCGTCGCGCTTTGGGTGCACTCAGGAGTGACATTATCTTTCACTTCCTTGTCGAAAACATCTGCGTGGTAGTAGCTGGGCTCTGTGTCGGAGTCGCGGGAGCGTATACCCTCAACGCCTACCTTATTCGACATTATGGCGAGTCACCGATGTCAGTCATATTCCTCTTGTTCGGAATTGTGTTGATGGTTGTGGCTGGGCAACTTGCTTCTCTCGGGCCTGCCGTCCGAGCTGCCAAGATACCTCCTTCGGCGGCGATGCGCGGTATGTAACGCTTGTGTGAGTGCTCAGCCGATGGCCCGCCTAGAACGCCGTTGCGTCCAGCATCGCTTCGATAGATTCCATCCATGAAAGAGACGGTACTTCGTAGCTGGGGCAATCCCCCCGCAGGTTAGCTGACGCCAGAAGTGGAATTTTCTCTTAGTCTTTCCCGAGGAGATTCCATGAAAAGTCCCGATTCACCGACAGCCAGATCCTGGTCGTGCTCAAGCAAGCCGAAGCCGGCCCACCGGTACCACAACTGTGCGGCGAGCACGGGATCAGCTCGGCGACGTTCTACAGGTGGCGACGTCCCCCCGCTTTGAGTAGCGGGACGGTTTAGAGTCCATGTAATGACCCAGCACTTCCTGCACAGGTCAGGCCGCTAAAGCATAAGCCTCGGCGGGGGTCACCTGGCGACGCCATGTCGGCGCGGGACTACATTCTTGCGGCGCACTTCAACGCCGCTTGTAAGCAAATGCCCATCTCTCCCACACAGGCGCTTACCTTATATTTACATCTCAAATACGAGACGTGATCGGCGCAATTGTCGCGGGATGCGTGAAAGAATTTGCTCGCCTAGACAATAGAATTTTGCGGCAACGCGTAAAGCACCAAGCTCGACACGCAGATCAAAATGTAGCTTTTCGTCGGCTTGCGGTCGGTGATGAATCAAATTCAGGGGACGCCGTTGTGCGCCCTGAACAGGGGCTCGAATGGAATCGAACGACTTACGTGCGGGAGTCTGTCTTCCACACCGCCATCACGGCGAAATAGAGCATCGCGTCCGACACCGTCGGTCGATTCCACTGCGTTCCCTTGCTGACAAATCGCATGACTCACTCACCAGACACTGCCTGTAACGGCGGTGATTTTGGCGTGTCTGACGATTTTCCGATGAGCGAGGAACCTCATCCTTGGCGACTGCGGATTGAACATTTTCTGACTACTGCAAGCGAAGGCACGCGTCGGCGTCGGCGGCGAGGGCAACACTAAAGCTTCTGGCTCATGGTGACAATTCAATTACTCGATGCGGAATAAAAACGTGGAAACGAAGTTCTGGAATCACACCTTTAGAGTCAGCCTGATCATAGCGACCATCGCTTTGACAGGGTGCGGAACTCCAGCAGCCAAAAACTTCGGCGGCAGCTGGAAGCCCGTGAATCATTTTCGAGAGCAGCCCACCGAAATACCGTTGACCGCAGCCTATACATTCTATGCGGCACCCATGGATGAGACGCTCAAGACCATGCTCACCCGTTGGGCGAGCGATTCGGGGCGAGAGTTGTCATACCAGCTCCCCTTTGACGTCACCCTCTACACGCCGGTGTCGAGCATTCGCACAACCGATCTTGATGGTGCAGCCCAGCAGCTGACGACAATCTATGCCGCGCAGCACGTATATGTCTCCGCGACCGATCGAAAGATATTGGTGCTTCCATCCAGCACCGTCAGCAGCAGTGCGACCGACGTGGAAGCTGAACCCGCAGCGCCGACTCCCGCCAAACCGACAGGCAGCAAATGAAAAGGGAACTTATCGAGCTACCGCTCAGCAAGGCAGGCATTCACTGATGTTGAACAAGAAATCATCCAGTCGCAAAGTTGATGAAGCGGTGTCCAAATCCGTCAATTTCGAACTGACGATCGCTGATATCGCCAAACGCAGCGAACGGCGCGCGTGGTGGGTGGCATTTACAGCCATAGCGATGGCGCTGATTCTTGCCGGCGGCTACTTCTACATGCTTCCGCTCAAGCAAAAGGTTCCATATCTCGTCATGGCAGATGCCTATACCGGCACCGCCACGGTCGCGCGCCTGGACGGCGATTTCGCCATGCGCGGGATAACTACCAGAGAGGCCGTGAACCGCAGCAATGTCGCTCACTTCGTGCTGGCCAGAGAGTCCTACGATTTAGCCCTGGTGAATCTGCGCGATTGGAAAACCGTGCAGACCATGGCTTCCTCCGGGGTCAAGGCGGAATACACCGCGATGTTCTCCTCAACTAACCCGGACAGCTGGGCCAAGCAGTACGGCAAAGATCAGTCCATCCGCGTCAAATTACTCAGCATTCAGCTGATTGGTGGCGGCGACGGTGTGACGCCCCACGGTGCCACCGTGCGTTTCCAGCGCAGTCTCTTCAACAAATCGAATGGCGCCACCCGGCCCCTCGACAACAAGATCGCCACGATCGAGTTCACCTACAAGCAGAATCTGGAAATGGACGACCAGAATCGGATCGAGAATCCGCTGGGGTTCTGGGTAACCAGTTATCGCGTAGACGACGACTACGCTACTGCACCACCACCGGAAATTCCGGGGGCGCCCGTCGCCCCGCAGACCGCCGTGCCGACATTCGCCGCTCCTGCGAGCTCAGCGACTACCGCCGCAGCGATGTCGGCTACGACAACGTCTACCGATTCCGCCACGGGAGCGGCTCGCCAATGAAACGATCAAGCCTCTGGTGCCTTGGAGTCACCCTGTGCGTTGCCGCTGCCATTGCACCTACCATGGCAGCGGCGCAGGTGCTGACGCGCTACCAGTTCAAGCCCGACAGTATTTACCCGGTAAACACGGGCTTGGGTATCACTACCCAGATCGAGCTCAGCCCCAACGAGAAAGTGCTCGATTACAGCACCGGCTTCAGCGGTGGATGGGACCTCACCCGTCGTGAAAACGTGTTCTATCTAAAACCCAAGAACGTGGATGTGGACACCAACATGATGGTGCGCACCGCGACACACTCCTACATTTTCGAACTCAAGGTGGTGGCGACGGACTGGAAAACTCTGGCGCAGGCCCGCCGCGATGGCGTGCAGTACAAGATCGCCTTCACCTACCCGGCCGATACCAGCTTCGCCAACGAAAAGAAAAAGCAACTGCAGGCCGCCGCGCAGGACAGCAACCTGCTGCCTGATCGCAGCTACAACTTCGATTACGACTACGCCGCGAAGAGCAAGGCAGCCCCATGGCTGGTCCCGACCAACGTCTACGACGACGGTCGCTTTACGTATATCAAGATGAGCGACTTGAAGGCCTTCCCAACCGGCGATTTTCCGGCCGTCTACATGCGCGAACAAGAGCACGGCGAAGACTCGCTGGTGAACACCACCGTGGAAGGCAACACCATCATCATCCACGGCACTTACAACTATCTGGTCATCCGCCACGGCAACGACGTCGTGGGCCTGCGCAGGAATACCAAAAAGTGAATACTCCCCGGCACCCCGAAGACGAGCGCGCAGGCATCGAGTCGGCGCAGGCCACCCCGCGCGACCAGAGCGAGGCATTTCACAACAACCCTTACGCCAACCAGTACCAGCGTAGCGCCGAGCCTGATCTCGACGCCGGCGCGCCTGCGTTGCGTAGTAATGAACTGCGACAGATGAATCGCCGCGCGCTGTTCTTGTTGGGTGCCGTGGTGCTGCTGTTGTTGTTCCTGGCTTTCTGGTTGATCAGCGGCGCAGGCAAAAAGAGCGATCAGTCCAAGCCGCGCGAGGAGAAGGTGACGGTGGCCGAGGCGCCTGCATCTCTTGCCCTGCCGCAACTGCCGCCTGCGCCAGCCCCGCTGCCAGCAGCCCAACCCATTCCATTGTTACCGGCGCCTACGCCCGCACCGAACAGGCAGATGCCGGCACCGAGCGGCCCCACGCTGCTGCAGCGCCGGCTCGCCGCCAGCAGTAACGACACTGGAACAAGCGATTCCGGTTCGCTGGTTGCAGCTCAGCAATCGCTTGGAAAAAAGCTGCCCGGCGATGTCGATTCGGTTCCCACCAGTGCACAGCCACTGACCCATCCGGATACCCTGATGCAGCGTGGAACCTACATCCGCTGCGTGCTGGAAACGCGCATTGTTTCAGACATCCCCGGCTTCAGTACCTGCCTGGTCACCGAGCCGGTCTACTCTTTCAACGGCCATTCCTTGCTGCTTCCAAAGGGGTCCAAGCTGCTGGGTAGCTATAGCGGCGGCCCCACCGGCGATCGAGAAGCGGTGATCTGGGATCGCATCATCACGCCCACCGGTATCGACGTGAATATGTCCAGTCCTGGCATTGACAACCTCGGCGGCGCAGGTGTGCCCGGTTACTACGATGCTCACTGGGGCAAGCGCATTGGTTCGGCCTTGTTGATCAGTCTGCTCAGCGATGCCTTCAAATACGAAGCGGCCGAGCACGGGCCTCGAACCACCAGCATAAGCAATGGCGTCGTGACCCAGACACCGTTCGAAAGCAATACCGCTCAAACCATCCAGAACCTGGCCAATCAGGCCGTTCGTGAAGCCGCCAACCGCCCACCGACAGTCACCATCAACCAGGGCACCGTCATCTACGTCTACGTGACCAAGGATGTGGACTTCAGCGGTGTGGTTGCGCGCTCCTGACCCGGAATAGCCCAAAGGCACTTGACTGATATCACCATGGAAGACGTCACCACCCACATCTCGAATGATTTTCTCGACTACCAGTACGAGGTGCTGGGTGTGCGCGAATACATGGCCTCTCCCGAGGTCACCGAGATCTGCATCAACCGGCCCGGCGAGCTGTACCTTGAGAGCCGCGGTAGTTGGCAGCGGGTGGATGTGCCATCGCTCACTTTCGAGCGTGCGCGACAGTTCTGCACCGCCGTGATCAACGAGAGCAACACCGGCCAACGCATTACCGACGTGGATCCGGTGGTCTCGCTGACCTTTCCCACCGGCCAGCGCGCCCAGTTCGTGATTCCGCCTGCCTGCGAGGCAGGCTTCGTCTCCATCACCATCCGACTACCCTCCAAGCATCTCAAAACACTGGAACAGTACGAAAGCGACGGCTTTTTCGACGAGATCGTGGAAATCAGCCACAGTCTCAGCGACCTGGACAGCAAGCTCCTGGAACTGCGCGCGGCGCGGCGCTACGCCGAGTTCTTCCGCCAAGCCGTGCTCGGCAAGAAAAACATCGTGGTCTCCGGTGCCACCGGCAGTGGCAAGACCACTTTCATGAAATCCCTGGTCAACCACATCCCTGCCGATGAGCGGCTGGTCACCATCGAAGACGCGCGCGAGCTCTTTATCGAGCAACCCAACGTGGTGCACCTGCTGTACTCCAAGGGGGGTCAGAGCGCCAGCAACGTCACCGCCAAAAGCTGCATGGAAGCCTGCCTGCGGATGAAGCCCGACCGCATCATCCTGGCGGAGCTGCGCGGCGACGAGTCCTTCTACTTCATTCGCAACTGCGCCTCGGGTCACCCCGGTTCGATCACCAGTTGCCACTCCGGCAGCACCGAACAAACCTGGGATCAGCTCGCGCTGATGGTCAAGGCGTCCACCGAAGGTGCCGGGCTGGAGTTCAACACGATCAAGCGCCTGCTGATGATGACCATCGACATCGTGGTGCACATCAAGGCACACGGCGGACGTCGCTGCATCACCGGCATCGATTTCAATCCTCAACGCAGCCACGAGGAGCATTGAATGTTGCCCGGAATGGAAATGCTGGCCTGCCCCAATCTCGCCGTCTCGCCGGAGGTGATGCAGCACATCGTGCATGTCGAATCCAGCGCCAATCCCTACGCCATCGGCGTGGTCGGTGGCCAGCTGGAGCGTCAGCCGAGAAACCTGCCCGAGGCGTTGGCCACAGCGCAGATGCTCGATACCAAGGGCTACAACTTTTCGTTGGGTTTGGCCCAGGTCAATCGCGCCAATCTTGGTCGTTACGGACTCGATTCGTATCAGAAGGCGTTCAGCGCCTGCGCCAACCTGTCCGCCGGCGCACATATCTTGGCCGACTGTTACGCCAGCGCGCACGGCGACTGGGGCAAGGCCTTCAGCTGTTACTACTCCGGCAACTTCACCACTGGTTTTCGCGATGGCTATGTGCAGAAGGTTTATGCCTCGATCAATCGCGATGCCAACGCGCCCGGAAAAGTGATGTCTGCCTCGGTGCCTGCAGCAGAGGCCATTGCGCTGCGCTCGAAACCGGAAGCGCCAACGTCAGTAGCCGAGGCACCCACGCGCACAACCGATCTCAAACCCGTCACCGTCTACGCCCCCGGCGGCGCCAACTATCGCGTTGCCCTGCGCAGTATGGCGATAGACGCAGCCGCGGCAGCCACGGTACCCGCGATCATCGCTGCGATCAGCCGCGCCACGCCCGCGAATGCAGCAGCAGCCCCATCCCCAGGCTCGCCGGCGATCGGTCCCACCGACGCGAATACCAATCAAGCCGTGCCAGCAGCGCCGGGTCGGGTAGACGCCTCACTTGCACTGACGTTGACCGCAATAAACCAGACACCTACGGCACCCAGCGGCAACCCGTCGAACGACGCCGTCTTCGTTCCCCAGGTTCATGGCCCCAACGATTTACCCGAAGCCTCCGCATCCACTGAATCGGCCCCGTCCATAACCCAGGCAACGTCCTCCAACGCTGGCGCAGATCGCGCCGACCTCCACCAGGAGCAGCGCGATGCCGCTTTCGTCTTCTGACAAACCCGTTCTCTGCTCGATCTGGCGGTTTGCTTTTACCCGACGCGCACTCGGTACGCGTCGTCCTGGCCTCAGGGCCGTCCAAGCGTCGCGGGGCAACCCGGGGCATAACGCAGCACGCAATGCCGCCCAAGGCGGCCGAACCTGAACCGGCTGTCGCCACCTGTCTGGCGTACTGCTTCAACTATCGACAAGGAAACTCAGATGGCTATCCACTCGCTCAGCAACGAAAGCATTCTGCACTCTCAGCGCATGCGGCTTTTCATGATCATGTGCATCATGGCCTTTGTCGTGCTTCCCGGCCTTGCTTTCGCGCAGGACGCAGGCGCGACGATCGATACGACCTGCGGTTTCGCGTCGAATGTTCAGAAAATCCTAAACGCCTTGTCCATCGTCGTCGTCACGATCGCGGTGATTTTCTCCGGCTATCAAATCGCTTTTGCACACAAGCGCATCGGCGACGTGGCGCCGGTCATGATCGGCGCCATCCTGATCGGTGCCGCCGGTCAAATCGCCAATATGTTCCTGAAGCCCAGCGCGGGAACGGATGCCTGCAAAGCGACCACAAGCCTGATCACGCACGTCATCACTAACTATGTATAAAAACCCGCTATTTCGCGGCTGCACCCGCCCGCCGATGTTCATGGGCGTGCCGTACATACCTTTTTTCATGGGTGCGGGTGGGTGCTTTCTGCTGGCGGTATATACCAACTTTTTCTACCTGCTGCTGTTGCCGGTAGTGATCTTCATCATGCGGCAGATGGCACGCCGCGATGAGATGATTTTCCGTCTGCTGGGCCTGCGCTTGCAGTTTCGCACGCGGGTAAGAAACCTGGGCGATAACGATGGCATGTGGGTATTCACTCCCAATAACCATCGTGGCCAGGGCAAAGACAAATCGTAGCTTCCCCAGATGCCCTGATCGCAAGATCAGGGCATCATCTTGGACCCGGACCATGGCCAAACCCAGCTTTAGACCTGACACGCCCGTCGCCGAATTCCTGCCGCTGTCCACGCATGTGTCGCCCACTGTGCTGAAGACTACCGATGGGGATTTTCTGCTGGTGTGGCGCCTCGGTGGACTGCCATTCGTCGGTCGCGAAGAGTGGGAAATCGAGCATCGCCACAACACCTTCAACCGCCTGCTGCAAACGTTGCGGGCGCCAGACTTCGTCAACGTGGCGTTCTGGGTGCACGACGTGCGCCGTCGCCGCCGCCTGAAAGACCACAGCCAGTTCGATCAAAGCTTCAACCAGCAGATGTCGGACACCTACTACGAGGCTTTGTCCGCTCAGAAGCTGATGCAGAATGAGCTCTATCTGACGATGATGTACCGGCCCATCGTGAGCGGCAAACGCTTTGCGGAAAAGTCCAGCGATGTCGGCCGGCTTGAGTCTCAACAACTCGACGCGGTGAGCACCATACTGGAGCTGGCCGGCAACGTGGAAGCCGTGCTCAAGGATTACGCACCGTATCGTCTGGGCATGTACGAAGCCAGCAATGGTGTGGTGTTCTCCGAAGCGCTGGAGCTTTACGGCTATTTGCTCAATCGCATCGACGAGCCGGTACCCGTGATCAATGCGCCCGTCTACAACTACCTGGCGGTAAGCAAACAGCGTTTCTCGGCCAAGACGGGTGATTTCGTGATCACCACGCCCGAAGGCAAAAATCACTTCGGCGCCATGCTCAACATCAAGGAATACACCGACGGCACCTATCCGGGCATCCTAAACGGCCTGAAGTACCTGGATTTCGAATATGTCATCACCCACTCCTTCAGTCCCATGGGTCGCCAGGACGCACTGAAAGCACTGGACCGTACCAAGGGCATGATGATCTCCTCCGGTGACAAGGCCTTCAGCCAGATCGCCGAGCTCGATCACGCGATGGACCAGCTCGCCTCCGGTAACTTCGTCCTAGGTGAATACCACTTCTCCATGGCCATTTACGCACCTAGCCAGGAAACCCTTTCCCAACAGATCGCGACTACACGTGCGGAGCTTTCCAACGCCGGCTTTGTCTCGGTCAAGGAAGATCTGGCTGTCACCGCAGCTTTCTACGCCCAGTTTCCTGGCAATTGGAAATACCGCACCCGGCTGGCCAACGTCAGTTCGCTCAACTTCCTGGGCCTGTCACCGCTGCACAACTTTGCCACCGGGAAAAAAGAGAACAATCCCTGGGGTGACTGCGTCACTACCTTGCAGACTACCAATGGTCAGGCGTATCACTTCAACTTCCACGCCACCCACCCGGCGGAGAATTCGCTGGGGGAAAAGGCCATCGCCAACACCATGGTCATCGGCAAGTCCGGTACCGGCAAAACCGCGCTGATCAACTTCCTGCTCAGTCAGGTGCAAAAGCTGAAGCCCTCACCCACCATTTTCTTCTTCGACAAGGACCGCGGCGCGGAAATTTTTGTTCGCGCCTGTGGCGGCAACTACCTGGCGCTCGAAAACGGCAAACCCACCGGCTTCAATCCGTTCCAGTGCGAGCGAAGCGAAGCCAACGTCCAGTTCCTGGCCGAACTGGTAAAGGTATTGGTGGGCAAAAGCGTCTACAGCTCGCGCGAGGAAGAAGACATCTTTCGCGCGGTCGAGAGCATGCTCGATACGCCCATGCACCTGCGCACCATGACCAACTTCCAGAAGAGCCTGCCCAACATGGGCGATGATGGTCTCTTCATCCGCATGCGCAGATGGACCGCTGGTAACTCACTGGGCTGGGTTTTCGACAACCTTGTCGACACCATCGAACTGGAAAAAGCCAACATCATCGGCTTCGACTACACCGAGCTGATCGACAACCCCGAAGTACGCGTACCAGTCATCAACTATCTGCTGCATAAGCTGGAAGCGCTGATTGACGGCCGTCCGCTCATCTACGTGATGGACGAGTTCTGGAAAATTCTCGACGGCAAGGGCGGGCTTAAGGAGTTCGCCAAGAACAAGCAGAAAACCATCCGCAAGCAGAACGGCCTCGGCATCTTCGCGACCCAGAGCCCGGAAGACGCCCTGGCCAGCGACATCGCCGCCGCCCTCATCGAGCAAACGGCCACGATGATCCTGCTACCCAACCCCAACGCCAGTCGCGAAGACTACGTTGGCGGTCTCAAGCTCACCGACGCGGAATATCAAGTGGTGGTGAGTCTGGACGAGCGATCCCGCTGCTTTCTGGTCAAGCAAGGCCATGCCAGTGCCGTCTGTCAGCTCAATCTTCGCGGCATGGACGATGCGCTGGCAGTCATCTCGGCCTCCACTGACAACATCGAAATCATGCACGACGTACTGTCGCAGCGCGCAGAGGCCGAAGGCATACCCGTCGATGCCCTCAGTCCTGAGCAGTGGCTCAACGATTTTTATGAAAATCGAAAAGGCAGCGGTAAATCCAGATCCAAGCCACCGTCCACCTCCAGTGCTGCCCGCACGGCGGCCAGTTAGTCCGTGTGTGATCGACCTCAATCACAAAAGGAGTGCGTCATGACCCATTTGCCCACCCGTCCGATGAAATTGCAATTGCGCCAGGTAGCTCTGACCTTGGCCTTCCTCGGCATCTTTGCCGGCACGGCCCACGCTCAAGTCTTGGTCACCGATTCCACGGCTATTTCGACCAGTGAGGAGGGCTTCAAATCGCAGTTGGCCCAGACCGTAGAGCAGTACACCAAACAGGGCATGCAGTACGCAAAACAATTGGAAGAATATGAAAAGCAAGTACAGCAATACGAGCAAATACTAACGTCTATCCAAAGCTTGGCCACCGGCGGCATCACACTTACTTCCGGGCGGCTCACACCAATCAGCGATGCCAGCAACCTCATCCAGCAGTCCTGTCCGGGCGCCAACGGTGGCGGCATCTTGGGGAGTATGACCTCCATAGCCACCTCCACCTTCGACAGTTCCATTACCAAAAATCAGCAAAACATCTGTGTGCAGATCGTTCTGGCCCAAGTCGACAGGTACAACAAAACCGTCAAAATGGTCAACGATACCCAGCAGTTCGGCCAAGAGCTGCAGCAGATCACAGCCAGCTTGAGCCAGATGAGCACGCAGGGTGATTCAAAC
Source organism: Rhodanobacter glycinis (assembly GCF_006438785.1). GTDB lineage: Bacteria > Pseudomonadota > Gammaproteobacteria > Xanthomonadales > Rhodanobacteraceae > Rhodanobacter > Rhodanobacter glycinis_A. The sequence continues at coordinate 58,302 of NZ_RCZB01000003.1, forward strand.
AGGGTCTCCGCCAATACCGGAACGCATAGCGAGCAACTTGCTTGGGAAATGCAGGACTGGCAAAGCCAGATGAAAAAGGACGACGCCATCATCACCACGCTGCAGCAGCAGCAGAGTCTTCTGGCCAAGGTGGCTTTGAACGGCAGCAACACCATCCTGGGCAATGTGGTGCAAGCCGGGGCATTCGCGGCGGCGTTCCACTGACACAAGCAAACTGCTGACAACAGGGTAGATCGATACAACTGCAATGCGCGACTCGGCTGGGGATCACGAGCACCATGGTTTACTTCGTCCTTATCTACAATTGGCTTCATAGCAGGATCGACAGCTTCGGGGCCAACCTGATGGGTGCCGTGACTAGCTGGATGACCGCTATAGCCCTGCTGCTGGTCACCATCTGGATCATGATCCAGGGCTACCGTCTGATCACCGGCCAGTCGCGCGAGTCGATGATGGGACTGGTGACCAACATGGTGCGGGTAGTGGTAATCGTCGCCATCGCCACTACCGTCGGAGCTGTAGGTCATAATCTGCACACTCTCGTCACCACCGAGTTGACCACCGACATCAATCAGTTGTTCACTGGTGACGACACCACGCTGGCGCAGACCATCGATAAAAACCTCGCCTACACTCAGCTCGCTATGTCAGCCATCGACACCGTGCAGGTACCTCCTGGCGACACTGAAAGCGCCTCCAGCAAGGCGCGAGCCCAAGCCTTCGCCACTTTCGGCACTGCCAGTCCCGCCATGGCCGCTGCCGCCATGCTGCTGCTGTACGAGATCACACTTGCCTTGGTGATTGGCTTGGCGCCGTTGTTCATCATGTGTCTGATCTTTGAGCAGACCAAGGGCCTGTTCCAAAAATGGCTGCTCTACGGCATCGGCACACTGTTCTCGATGGGTGTGCTGGCCTTTATCAGCTCACTGGTGCTGCAGCTCACTCTGAAAGTTGCCGAGGCGCTGTGGGCGGCCAATATCATCAACGGTATCACCGGCATGGGTGCCGAGGGCTTCACCAACCAATCGATGCAGCAAGGCGGCATCGGTCTGTTGATGACCGTGCTGATCGTCTCCTCGCCCCCACTGGCGGCGATGTTCTTCCAAGGTACCGTGGGAAATTTCATGCACTTCTCAGCCTTTGGTGGCGGCATGGCCAGCCGACCTGGCCCGCAGGGGCAACCGCCGGGATCGTATGGTGGATATGGCGGTGGTGCGTATGCGCCGCCGCCATCGGGAACGGCGCAAACGACTGATCCAGGAGGGCAAGCTCGCCCTAATGGCTTTGGCAATAAACCCGGTGCCGCCACACGCCTGCCCGGCGCACCTAGCTCCGCCTACGCTGACATCATCAGACCGGCACCCACGCCGACGGGCGGTGCACGATGAAAGCCTGTCGCTTTCTGTTATTTGGGCTGCTGTTGCTGCTGGGCCGTGTCGTCCATGCCGAGGGCGGCTGTCCGCCCGGAATGATTCCCGCCAGCGGCACGGATATCAATTCCTGCGTCCCCGTCCCTCCCGGGTATTACCGCAATCAACAGCAGGCACAACCTCAACTTCCGCTTCCCCCGCCGCCCCAATGGGTTACTCGGTGGGGGGCAATTGCGACTGATGCGATCAAGGGGATTGTGGGCGCAGTAACTGGCTTATCTAGCAAGAACGAAGCGCAACAAGCAGCGATGGCCGATTGCCGAGCAAAGGGTGGATCACTTTGCAAGCTCGAAATTGCCTACGACAACGAGTGTGTAACGCTCGCAGCAGACAGCATGGGATACAGCATCAACACTGGGAATACAGTAGATGCAGCAAATCAATTAGCCATGAAAACTTGTAGTGCTATTGGTGAACATCTCGACTGCCACGTCTATTACTCCGCCTGCAGTCTACCTGTGCGGATTCAATAGTCCGATTTTCGTTCGTGAATTTATATTCCCTCGTAGAGGAAGCTCACCACACAACACGGAGGTATTCCATGAAACTGCGTGCCCTGTTCACCACGATTGCCATTGGCACTGCCACCGGCCTGACCATCGCCCCCGTCCAGGCCCAGAGCGTGGACCCCTGCACCGTCTACATGTGCATGGCGGGCATCTCCGGCTTCGGAGTCGGTGGCGGAGGTGGGCCCGCATGCGCCCCAGCAATTACTTACTGGCATACCGCTCTGGCCGTCTACAGTCCCTACTTCAACCCGCCTGCCAGTGCTGCACGGCGAAGGGGATATCTGACGCCGGCTTGTCCTGGCGCCAACGTCACCACCAATACCGCCGTGTTGAACGCCATCATGACCGAGTGGGGCTGGGTGCCGTAGGGGTCTTGGTTGAACGTGACCTATCGCTGCAACAGCTGATCGCTCGAAGGTGATGCGCAATGAAAACCCTTCCACACATGGATGTACTCATGGCTTGCACCTTTGTTATATCACCGCTAGGAGGCACTCCATCGCCTTCGCACAACATCGGTCTCGGCGTTGTCGGCATGACGTCTGATCGACCTACCTCAAGGCAGCCCCTATTCATACGAATCACCGTAATCGAGCCGCCATGTCAAAGCGACTGACTTCCTCGCTGATTCTTTCGCTGGCCCTGATCACCTCTGCCTGTGGTTCCCCCATGAAAACTCCCGATATCAAGCAGAACCCACATCCGAAGATGCGCTACGAAATCACCATGACCATCCAGGGCGCACCGGGGCCGTTCGATTCGGTCAGCGGGTTCGTGCAGTACAAGGTGTCGAACGGCCACTGCGTGCCTTTGACACCGATCAGCGGTGCCACGCTTCCACCGGAAAGCCGCATCCCTATCTCCTTTACCCGCGTGAGCGACAACCTGTACAAAGGCGTGATCTATACCGACTTGATGCAGGACGACGACTACTACGGCCTTGGCGTCTGCCATTGGTCGGTGGTAGCGGCATCGGCCGATCTGAAGATCAAGACCACGGCCTTGAGCCCGGCGATCTTTCACGACGACATCGTGGCGCAAAAATCCGTGGCCACCTATTTCGTCAACAGCGATTACCTCGACAACAGCAGTGCAAATGGCGAAGAACGCGTGGTGTCGGGCAATCCCAACCGTGCTTTCTACCTGCCTGCATCGCGGACTGATCTGTTCTCGATCGCGCTTGCCGCCAAGGAAGACTTCCAATGAGTATCAGCTCAAGCGATTACGCCTTGCTGTCTCAGGACTCGTACCACGATCACCAGTTAAAGGACAAAGTCACACTCGGCGGTGTCCAGTACGAAGTACAGGACTACACCGACAATCCTAGGACTGGCTATCAAGGCACCGCGTACAAACGGCTGGATACGGGTGAAGTCGTCATCGCCCACCGTGGCACCGAGTTCGATAGAGAACCGGTTCATGACGGTGGCGTCGACGCAGGCATGGTGCTGGTTGGAGTGAACGCTCAGACGGCCGATGCGATGGCTTTCACTCGGAAGGTATTGGAAGAAGCGGGAGTCGATTCGGAACGGAGTGGACGACCCCTGAGTGTCACCGTCACCGGTCACTCACTCGGTGGCACCTTGGCTGAGATCACCGCGTACGAATGCGATTTGCATGGTGAGACGTTCAATGCCTATGGCGCCACCAGTTTGGTGCAGGGCGTTCCCCACGGCGGGCACCAGGTCATCGATCACGTTCGGGCGGGCGATGTAGTCAGCGCCGCCAGTCCCCATTTCGGTGAAGTGCACATCTATGCCGCTCAGCAGGATATCGACACACTGAGCAAGGCTGGCTATCGGGACGATGGTGGTTTGTTGACTCCGCGCGCCCCTCTAAAGGCAATCGACTTCGGCGCCCACGCCATCGACAATTTTGTACCCGACAGCAAGGCACTTGGCCACTCGATCATCAACCCGGAAAGCGAAGCGCGGTATCGCGCGCATCACGGCATGATCGACCGTTATCGCAGCGATGTCTTGGATCTGCGCACCGGTCTATCGACGAGCTGGGAGATACCGAAGCTGGCGACAGAAAGTGGCATGGCGCTTGGTCGTGTCGCTATCCATGAAGTCGTACAAGGCGTGCATGCTGTTGAGCATGGTGCGCAGTACGCCGCTCACGAGGCCGTGCAGGGCATGCACGCCGTCGAGCGTGGAGTTCATGCGGTAGAGCGCACAGCGCAGAGCGTCGCGCATACCGTCCACGATGACATGCTGAAAGGCGTCCACGCTACGGAGCGCGCTTTGTCGCAGGGCGCCCATGCTGCCGAGCGTGGCGTGCAGCATGCAGCACAGGCCGTCGAGCACGCGGCGAGTAATGTCGCCCACGCGGTTGGAGAAAATGTTTCGCAGGGCGTGCACGTCACCGAGCACGCTGTTTCGCAAAGCATCCATGCCGCGGAACATGTCGCGCAATCCCTGGCCAGCGACGCGTCAAAGGCATTCGATGCACTGCGCCATCCCGGTTCGTGGCTCGACGACAAGCCGGTGTCAACAGCGACTCCGGTGCTGCTGGATCACACGACGCATCCGGATCATCCGCTCTATCAGCAAACGCGCGATGCCGTGCACCGGCTGGATGCCGAACATCATCGAACGCCCGATCAGCACAGCGACAATCTCGCCGCTTCCCTGGTGGTGGCTGCACGGCGTGATGGCTTGCAGGCAGTCAACCACGTCGTGCTCAGCAACGATGCGGCACGGACCTTTGCCGTGCAGGGTGATCTGAACTCGTCGTTCAACCAGATCACCCATGTGGAAACTGTGCAGGCCAGCAACACATCCATCGAACAGAGCAGTGCAGCATGGCAACGCGCCATGCAACAGAAGCAGTCGGATCCGACGCACGCGCCGCAGATGACGCAGGACCAACGGACTCAACAATCACCCCACCCTGCGGTGAGGCCGTAGCTCGTCGTGCGTGTAATCCCGCAAACCGGATGCTCGGCGCCGACTCCTTTGCCCCCTCAACGAAGCGTGCGCGCTTTCGTAATTCGCACTACGCGCCACGAGAAACAGCCGACGGATGGCGCGCTACGCGTATGGGACCTTAGATTGAATATGAAGTGCGTTCAAAAATACGTATCGCAGGATAGAACTTCATGAACAGGGGCAAGTGGTATTGGGCGATATTCCTGGCGCTGATCGGGCTGGCGGCGGGCGAATATTTTTCCGGGTTCCTGACGCTGCTGTTCCTCCGGCTGGATACTGGCCTGCTCAAGTGGAATACCTATCTGGGCTACCTGCGCGCGCTGAGTCTGCCGGAAGTTCAACCGTACCTTGGCCGCATCAAGGCGAGCGGTTATATCGGTTTCGGCCTGCCGGCCCTGCTGTGGTTGCTGGCGCTGTATTTCATGGCCCGGAAGAAGAAGCCGTCCATCCACGGCGATGCCCGCTTCGCCCACGGTGGCGACCTGAGCAGGCACGGTATGTTCAAGCGCACGGACAGCAGCATCCTGGTCGGAAAGTACAAGGGCGATTTGGTCAGGCTGAGCGGGCAGCAGTTCGTGATACTCGCCGCACCGACACGCTCGGGCAAAGGTGTCGGCGTGGTGATCCCGAACCTGCTCGAATACGGCGAGTCGATGGTGGTTCTCGACATCAAGCAGGAGAACTACGAGTTGACCAGCGGCTGGCGCGCCAGCCAGGGACAGGAAGTCTATCTGTTCAATCCCTTTGCAGAAGATCGACGCAGTCACCGCTGGAACCCGCTGAGCTATGTGTCGAAGGATCCTGCCTTCCGCGTTTCGGATCTGATGAGCATCGGGGCGATGCTTTATCCAGACGGCGCGGACGATCATAAATTCTGGGTGAGCCAGGCGCGCAACGCATTCATGGCCTTCACGCTATACCTGTTCGAGAAATGGGATGACGACGAAAGGAACAGCATCCCGCTGCAGTTGCGCAGCAAGCCTACGCTCGGCGCCGTTTACCGGCTTTCATCAGGCGATGGCTCGGACCTGAAACAGCTCTATCAGCTGCTGGCACAACAGGCCTTCCTCACCGGCAATGCGCGATCCGCGTTTGCCAACCTGTTGTCGCAGGCGAACGAAACGTTTGCCTCGATCCTCGGCACGTTCAAGGAGCCACTCAATGCATGGATCAATCCCGTGCTCGACGCGGCGACCAGCGATGACGATTTCCTGCTGACCGACATCCGCAAAAAGAAGATGACGATCTACATCGGCATCCAGCCCAACAAGCTGGCGGAGAGCCGGCTGATCGTGAATCTCTTTTTCAGCCAGTTGATCAATCTGAACACCAAGGAGCTGCCGCAGACCAATCCGTCGCTGAAATACCAGTGCCTGCTGCTGATGGACGAGTTCACTTCGATCGGCAGGGTGGAGATCATTGCCTCGGCCGTTTCGTTCATGGCCGGCTACAATCTGCGGCTGCTGCCGATCATCCAGAGCATGTCGCAGCTCGACGCCACCTACGGGAAAGACGTGTCGCGCGCGCTGATCACCAACCACGCGCTGCAGATCGTGTTCGCGCCACGCGAGCAACAGGACGCCAACGATTACTCCGACATGCTTGGCTATACCACCGTGCGCAAGGAGAACATTACGCGCGGACGCGAGACATCCCGCAGCCACTCGGAAGAGCGTCGGGCGTTGATGCTTCCCCAGGAGTTGAAAGAGATGGGGAATGAGAAGGAAGTCTTCCTGTACGAAGGCATCCCGCATCCAGTCATGTGCAACAAGATCCGCTACTACCAGGACAAATATTTCACCGTTCGCCTGCTACCCAAGGTCGATATTCCAAGGCTTGCGGTCTAGGCTGAGGCGACATCGGCTGCCACGCGCCGGTTCGGCGCTAGACTTGGCGGATGCTGCCTCCTTTCCTTCTCGATACGCTGCGCACGATCTTCGTGGGCGATGCGCTCTCGATCGGCGAAGCCGAGCGCATCGCCTACTCCTACGACAACTCCCGCCTGCACGCGCTTCCGGAAGCCGTAGTGTTCCCCACCGAACACGCACAGGTCGAAGCGCTGATCCAGGCCTGCCGCGCGCACAAGGTGCCGGTGATCGCGCGCGGGCGCGGCAGCAATACCACCGGCGCGACAGTCCCGGTCAACGGCGGCGTGGTGGTGAGTTTCGAGCGGATGAACCGGATCCTGCGGATCGATCCGGACAACCGCCTGGCGGTGGTCGAGCCGGGGGTGTTGAACGGCGACCTGCAGCAGGCGTTGGCGCCGCACGGTTTCTTCTGGCCGCCCGATCCCACCTCGGCGCCGTGGTGCAGCGTCGGCGGCAACCTGGCGTGCAATGCGGCCGGGCCGCGCGCGGTGAAGTACGGCAGCCCGCGCGAGAACACGCTGGGCCTGCGCGCGGTGGCCGGCAGCGGCGAGGGCTTTCGCTGCGGCACCTATACCAGCAAGGGCGCGACCGGTTATGACCTGACTCGGCTGCTGATCGGCTCGGAAGGCACGCTGGCGCTGATCACCGAGGCCACGCTGAAACTGACGCCGAAGCCGTCGGGCCTGCGCACGTTGCGCGCGACCTATAGAGATGTGGGCGCGGCGGCGCGTGCGGTGGCGCGGATCATGGCGCAGCCGGTGACGCCGTGCGCGCTGGAGTTCATCGACGACGTGGCGCTGAAGTTGGCGCGCGCACACGGCGGCGACAGCGTGCCGTTGGCCGGCGCGATGCTGATGATCGAGGTGGATGGCGAACCGGCCACACTGGACAGCGCGGTCGAGGCGGTGGCTGCTGCCGCACGCGGCGACGGACTGGAGGAATTGCGGGTGGCGCAGAGCGCCGAGGAAACCCGTGCGCTGTGGGCCGCACGCCGGGCGTTGTCGCCGGCACAACGCACGATCTCGCCGAACAAGATCAACGAGGATGTGGTGGTGCCGGTCAGCCACCTGCCCGCGCTGGTCGATGGCATCAAGCGGCTGTCGGCGCAGCACGATGTGTTGATCGTCACCTTCGGCCACGCCGGCAACGGCAACCTGCATGTGAACCTGCTGCCGCGCGACGAGGCCGAACGCGAACGCGCGCATGCCTGCCTCGCCGACGTGTTTGCGCTGGTGATCTCGTTGGAGGGCACGCTGTCGGGCGAGCACGGCATCGGCATGGTCAAGCGCGAGTTCATGCCGCTGGCGCTGTCGAGTGAGACGCTGGGGCTGATGAGAAACATCAAGGCCGCGTTTGACCCGGATGGGATTCTCAATCCCGGGAAGCTGCTGCCTTGAGTCCCATCGACACGCTTCATCATTGCCCTCACCGTCATTACGGCGCGGCCCGGAGGCGCTCTTTCGGCAGCGAAGCTGGTCATCCCATGCCGGTCGTGCGCGAAGCCATCGGACTTCATGCAGTAATCCGACGGCCTCGCCATGCGATTCCGGCCTGCGCCGGAATGACGACGGTGTGTTGTGGTTGATCCTGTCGAACCTCTACTCGCGGAGATCCGCGCCTGCCGCCTGTGCGAGGCGCATCTGCCGCTGGGCCCGCGGCCGGTGCTGCAGGCGTCGGCCACGTCGCGGTTGTTGATCGTCAGCCAGGCGCCGGGACGCAAGGTGCATTTGAGCGGGGTGCCGTTTGACGATGTGAGTGGCGATCGCCTGCGCGAGTGGCTGGGCATCGATCGCGACACGTTCTACGACGCCGGCCGCGTGGCGATCGTGCCGATGGGCTTCTGCTTTCCCGGCAGCGGCCGCGGTGGCGACCTGCCGCCGCGGCCGGAGTGCGCGCCGACCTGGCACCCGCCCCTGCTGCCGTTGTTGACGCAGGTGCGACTGACCCTGGTGATCGGGCAGTACGCGCAGGTAGGCATGCTGGGTACGGCGCGGGCCGCCTCGCTGACCGACACCGTGCGCGCGTGGCGCACGCACCTGGCCCACGGGTTGCTGCCGCTGCCGCATCCCAGCCCGCGCAATCGACCGTGGGTGATGCACAACCCGTGGTTCGAGCAGGAGCTGCTGCCGGTGTTGCGCGAACGCGTGCGGTTGCTGCTGCGCGACGTCGATGCGGATTGAAGCGGCGCTGCAGCGCGCCTTGCCGGTCGGGCGCCGATTCATCTAACCTGCCTAGGCTTTGTGGCCACGGGGTGTTCCCTCGGCCTTGCCTGGGGAAAACCAATATGCGGGTTATCGGTCGATGAGCATCAAGCTCCGTCTTGTGGCGATGAATTTTTTGCAGTTTTTCGTGTGGGGAGCCTGGCTGATCACCATCGGCGCGTACTGGTTCCAGTACCGGCACTGGTCGGGCGCGCAGTTCGGCGCGATCTTCTCGACCATGGGCATCGCCTCGCTGTTCATGCCGTCGCTGATGGGCGTGGTGGCGGACAAGTGGCTCAATGCGGAAAAGCTCTACGGCCTGCTGCACATCGGCGGCGCGGTGGTGCTGTTCATCGTGCCCTCGATCGACAACCCGGGCACATTGTTCTGGGTGATGCTGCTGAACATGATGTGCTACATGCCGACGATCTCGCTGGCGATCGCGGTGGCGTACAACGCGCTGAAGACCAACGGCGCGGACGTGGTGCTGGTGTTTCCGCCGATCCGGGTGTGGGGCACGATCGGTTTCATCGCCGCGATGTGGATGGTGAGCCTGCTGCACCTGGAAACCTCCGGCGGCCAGTTCTACGTCGCCTCCGGCGCGTCGCTGCTGCTGGGCCTGTATGCGTTCACCCTGCCGAAGTGCCCGCCGCGCCTGCGCGGGCAGGCGCACACGTCATGGCTGGATACGCTGGGGCTGACCTCGTTCGCGCTGTTCAGGAACAGCAAGATGGCGATCTTCTTCGTCTTCGCCATGCTGCTGGGCGCGGCCTTGCAGCTGACCAACGCCTATGGCGATACGTTCCTGCATGACTTCGCCAACGTCGATGCGTACAAGGGCATGCTCGCCGTGCGCTATCCGGCGATCATCATGTCGATCTCGCAGGTTTCCGAAACGCTGTTCATCCTGGCGATCCCGTTCTTCTTCAAGCGCTTCGGCATCAAGACGGTGATGCTGATCAGCATGCTGGCGTGGGTGCTGCGCTTCGGCCTGTTCGCCTACGGCAACCCGGGGCCGGGGCTGTGGATGATCGTGATGTCGTGCATCGTGTACGGCATGGCATTCGACTTCTTCAATATTTCCGGCTCGCTGTTCGTCGAGGAGCAGAGCGACCCGGCGATCCGCGCCAGCGCGCAGGGTCTGTTCATGCTGATGACGAACGGCATCGGCGCGATCCTGGGCAGCTCGATCAGCGGGGTGATCATCGACCTGTGGTTCACCCATGCCGACGGCAGCAAGGACTGGCCCGGCATCTGGACGACGTTCGCGTCGTACTCGCTGGTGGTGGCCGTGCTGTTCGCGATTTTCTTCAAGCACCGGCACGTGCGGGCCGTGGTGGTGCAACCCACGGAAGGCGCCCTGCACGGCTGACGGTGACGGCGGGCGGCGGGTGTCGCCTGATTGTTATTGCGAATCATTATCATTTAAGATGCGGGTCCCCACAGGAGGCCCCGCATGTCATTTTCCGTTCGTCCACTCGTTTTTGCCTGCGCGCTCGCGCTCGCCGGCATTGCCCACGCCGCGGACCAGAAGGACGCCGTAGCGCTGAAGCGGGTCGAGGTTTCCGCCAGCACGCTGCGCATGCCGCAGAGCCAGGGCGCGCTGCCGACCACGATCACGGTCATCACCCAAGAGGACCTGCGCCAGCAGCTGGCGCTGACGCCGGACCTCGGCGACGCCATCGGCAACCTGGTGCCGTCGTTCTCGCCGTCGACCCAGAAGCTGAGCACCCGCGGCCAGACCCTGCGCGGACGCAACCCGCTGTACATGGTCGACGGGGTGCCGCAGTCCAGCCCGCTGCGCAACGGCTCGCGCGATGGCTACACGATCGACCCGGCGATGATCGAGCGGATCGAGATCGTGGAAGGCTCCAATGCGATGCAGGGCCTGGGCGCGGCCGGCGGCATCATCAACATCATCACCAAGCAGGCGCCCAAGCAGGACGGCGTACGCCAGGAAGTCACCGTCAATACCAGCGCACCGACCCGCGGCGGCGACGGCCTGGGTTACGGCGCGGCGTACCTGCTGGGCGCGCGCAGCGGCACGTTCGACATGGTGGTGGGCGCGTCGTGGCGCCAGCGCGGCATGTATTCGGACGCGAAGGGGCGGCTGATCGGCGTCGACGGCACCCAGGGCGACCTGATGGATTCGAAAAGCAGCGACGGCTTCGCCAAGTTCGGCTACGAGTTTGCCGGCGCGCGCCATCTGCAGTTGACCGTCAATCGCTTCGACCTCGACGGCAACGGCAACTACACCGCGGTGCCGGGCGACATGGCCGCCAACCTGCCGACCACCTCGACACGTGGCAGGCAGCCCGGCGATGCGCCGCGCAACCGCGTGCTGACCAGCAGCCTCGACTACCGCGACCCGCAGCTGGCCGGCGGCGAGCTGCGCGCGCAGCTCTACCATCAGAAGAATCGCGAACTGTTCGGCGGCGGTCGCTTCGCCACTTTCCAGGACCCCGCCTACGGCCCGAACCTGTTCGACCAGTCGCAGAACGTGTCGACCAAGGACGGCGCGCGGCTGTCGTGGTCCAAACGCGGCCTGCTCGACGACAAGCTGACCGTGCTGGTCGGTGCCGACGGTTATCGCGATACCACCTTCCAGGCACTGACCCATACCGGCCGCCACTGGGTGCCCGACAGCACCTACACCGGCTGGGCGCCGTTCCTGCAAGCCGAATACTGGCCGCTGCAGACGCTGTCAGTGTCTGGCGGTCTGCGCCAGGAGCACGGCACGCTCGACGTGCCGACCTTCCAGACGCTGGCGGCGTACAACGGGGTCACCGTGCAGGGCGGCTCGACCGGTTTCAAGAAGACGCTGCCGAACTTCGGTGCGGTCTGGTATCTCACCGGCCAGCTCAACGTGTTCGCCAGCTACGCCGAGGGCTACACCCTGCCCGACGTGGGTCGCGTGCTGCGCGCCATCAACAAACCTGGCCAGGACGTGGCCGGTTTCCTCGGGCTCAAGCCGGTGGTGTCGGACAATCGCGAACTGGGCATCGACTACAGCGGCGATCGTTACGGCGCGCGGGTGAGTTACTACACCTCGCGCTCGAAGCTCGGCTCGGTGCTGGTGTTCGACGCGCCGAATCAGGTCTACAACGTGATGCGCCAGCGCGTGGCGATCAGCGGTTGGGAGGCGCGCGCGAACTGGCAGCCGGTCGACGGTGCGCTGCTCAACGCGTCGTTCGCGATCAATCGCGGCCGCTCCGACCGCAACGGTGACGGCCAGGTCGACTCCGATCTCGACGGCGCGAACATCGCGCCGAACCGGCTCAACCTGTCGTGGACGCAGCGTTGGAACGATGCACTGTCGAGTTACCTTCAGCTGAGCCATGCCTACAGCCGCGACTTCGCCACGCTGGGCCGGCGCAGCGCGCACTTCGACGGCTACAGCACCGCCGACGCCTACGTGAAATGGCACACCGATGCCAGCGGCGACTGGACGCTCGGCGTGCAGAACCTGGCCAATACGCAGTTCATCAATTACGTCTCGCAAACGGTCGGCGACAACGACTCGTACTTTGCCGGCCGCGGCCGCGTGCTCTCGCTGACCTGGCAGCAGGTGTTTTGAACGCGTCCGCCACAGCCTCCCCGGCACAGCCGCCGTGGCGATTGCGCGGACGCGTGCGGCAATGGATGCAGCGCCTGCACCTGTGGCTGGGGCTGAGCGTCGGCCTGGCGTATGCGCTGATCGCGCTGAGCGGCAGCGTGCTGGCGTTCCAGCAACCGTGGCTGCGTGCCGCCTATCCGCAACTCGCCGCGCATGCCCTGCCCGATGCCACGCAACGCGCGGCAGTGCTGACGCGCATCGCCGACGAGTGGCAGCCGCGCGGCCTGCGCGCGGCGGACCTGCCGCTGGCCGGCCTGCCGGCGTGGCAGCTGTATTTCAAGGATGGCACGCGGCGCTACCTGGATCCGGCCGAAGGCAGCCTGTTGCTGACCCGCTCGCGCAACGGCGACACCTTGCAGTTCCTGCACTACTGGCATACCCACCTGCTGGCCGGCAAAAGCGGCGAGCATGTGCTGGGCGTGATCGGCTGGCTGGCGCTGTTCCTGCTGGTATCCGGCCCGCTACTGTGGTGGCCGGGGCGGCGCCACCTGCTCGCCAGCCTGCGCCCGCACGCGCAGCCGCCGACCCGGCGCTGGGCCAGCTGGCATCGCGGCGCCGGCATCCTCAGCCTGCCGCTGCTGGTGCTGGTGAGCCTGACCGGTACCTTGATGATCTACGGCGCCGGCACCGCACAGGTGCTGCGCAGTGCGTTTGGCGACCCGTCGAAAACAACCGCGCCGCCAGCGCTGGCCGCACGCGCCGCGCCGATCGACTGGAACGCCGTACTGATAGCCGCGCAACGGGCCATGCCGGGCGCGGCGCTGCACCGGGTGACGCTGCCGACCGCACGCAATGCACAGGTCGTGATCCGCGCGCAGGCGCGTGGCGAATGGCATCCGGTGGGGCGCAGCACGATCTGGCTGGATCCGTACACGGCGAGCGCGCTGGCCAGCGATGATGCCACCCGCGACGGCACCGGCACGCGCATCAACGATGCGATCTATCCGCTGCACGCCGGCCGCGTCGGCGGCTGGGCATGGCAGCTGGCGGTGGCGCTTGCCGGGCTGTTGCCGCTGTTCTTCTTGGTGACCGGGTTCCTGTTCTGGCGCGCACGCACGCGCCGGCGCAACTGATCGCGAGCGCGCGCCGCGCACCGCCGGCAGGGCAATCGTGCGTGCGCGGCGGCCCGTGGCTCAGTGCAGCACCGTGCTGGACACCACGCGGTTTCGGCCAAACGATTTGGCCGAGTACAGCGCCGCGTCGGCGGCCTTCATCCAGCTGCTGAGGTCGTGGCACTGGCTGCCGTCGAACAGGGCCACGCCGATGCTCACCGTGATGTGGTCCAGCAGCACCGTGGCCGGCAGGGGCAGCGCGGCCACGCCCGCGCGCAAGGTTTCGGCCAGGCGCAGACCGGCCTCGGCGCCCAGCCTGGGGCACAGCACCGCGAACTCCTCGCCGCCGATGCGCGCCACGTGACCCGTCGCGGCCACGGCACGGTTCAGGTATCCGGTAACCAGCGACAGCACCCGATCGCCTTGCGGATGGCCGGCGCTGTCGTTGACCTGCTTGAAGTGATCGAAGTCGATCAGCATCAGTACGTGCGGTTGACGCGATGCGTGACCGTCACCCAGCAGGGCCATCGCGCGCTGCATGAAGGCACGACGATTTTCGATGCCGGTCAGCGGATCGCGCAGGGTCTGGATGCGCAGCTCCGCCGCATGGCGGCGCTGGGCGCGCAGCAGCAGGTACAGCAGGCCGACGATCAGGATCAGCGCCACGCTCACGCCCTTGACGACCATGCCGATCAAGGCCTGGTGCTGTTGCGCCTCGGTGCGCTCGGCGGCTTGTGCGCGGGCGGTCTTGAGCGCCAGATCCTGCAGCCGGTTCTGGTGCTCCAGCGTCCGGATGCGCAGCTCCCTCTCGCGGCCGGCATAGCGGGTTTCCAGCGCCGCCTCGTCCGCACGCAGCGCCTTGGCATTGTGCTCGCCCAGCAGGCGGATCGCTTCGCGCGCGTCGACCAGCGCCTGCGCGGAATGACCGGCCCGCTCGTTCATCTGGCTGCGCCGCGCCAGCAGGTCCGGCAGCAGGCCGTCCATGCCGGCGGCGCGGGCGTCGGTGACGGCGATGCTGATGGTAGACAGCGCCAGCGCCGGCTGGCCGAGGGCGGCGTAGTCGGTGGCGATGTTGGCGCGCGAGACCAGCGCGTCGCTGACCCGGCCGGTGGCCAGCTCCTGCGCCAGCGGGGTCTGCGACAGCGCCAGCGCCTCGCGGACGCGACCGGTTTTCAGGTACATGCGCGCCATGTTGTCGCCGACCATCACCACCAGCTGGTCCATGCCGATGCTGGCGAAGTGCTGGCGCGAACGCTGGTAGAGCTCGATCGCGTTCTCCGCCTGGTCCAGGTTGGCGAAGTTGATGCCCTGGTCGTTCTCGGCCTGGGCCAGGCCCCAGGTGTCGCCCAGTTCGCGATAGGCGTCCTGCGCCTTCTCGCACAGCGACAGCGCGCTGCGCGCCTTGTCGCTCATGGCATAGGCATCGCACAGGTTGTAACTGGCCCAGGCGCGCACGACGGGGTTGCTATCGTTCTGCACTTTCGCGGCCGCGCGCAGGGCCTCGCTGATGCCGTCGCCGATGCCGGTGGCGATCAGCTGGCGCGAACGCAGGAAGCCGGCCGATGCCGCCGCCAGGGAGAAGTGCTGCGCGCTTGCCAGGCTGTCCAGCCGCAGCACGGCCTCGGTCAGCGCGGTGTCGTCGTTGACGTTGACCGCGGCGGTGCCCATCAGCCACAGCAGGTCGCGTTCTCGCGCGGACGACGCGCTGTCGCCCAGGTGATCGAGCTGCTGGCGCATGTCCGCGATCAGGCCGCGCGGATCGGACTCGGTGCGATAACGCAGTGCATCGCGCTCGGGTACGACAACGCGTGCGTGCCCTGGCAGCGCCAGCAGGCACAAACAGATCAGCAGCATGCCCCGCATGGCGGCCATCCCCTGGCGTGCACGAACATCTGCCATTCTGCGGCATGCCGCGGGGCAAGCAAAGACCCGCCGCCGCGCACGGCATCGCCGCCCGGGTGCTGCCGTTACAATGGCCGGATGCGCATCGGCCCCTACCTGATCGACCCGCCCGTGGTGCTGGCCCCGATGGCCGGCGTCACCGACAAGCCGTTCCGCCTGCTGTGCAAGCGGCTGGGCGCGGGCCTGGCCGTGTCGGAAATGACCAACGCCGATCCGCGGCTGTGGCATACGCGCAAGTCGCTGCAGCGGATGGATCATGACGGCGAGCCCGAGCCGGTCAGCGTGCAGATTGCCGGCTACGACCCGGCGATGCTGGCCGAAGCCGCGCGCTTCAACGTGGCCAACGGCGCGCAGATCATCGACGTCAACATGGGCTGCCCGGCCAAGAAAGTGTGCAACGTGTGGTCCGGCTCCGCCCTGCTGCAGGACGAACCCTTGGTGGCGCGCATCGTCAAGGCGGTGGTCGACGCGGTGGACGTGCCGGTGACGCTGAAGATCCGCACCGGCTGGAATCGAGACAATCGCAACGCCCTCAACATCGCCCGCATCGCCGAGGATTGCGGCATCGCCGCGCTGGCGGTGCACGGGCGCACCCGCGCCGACAAGTACGAAGGCGACGCCGAGTACGACACCATCACCGCGGTGAAAGCCGCCGTACGCATTCCGGTGCTGGCCAACGGCGACGTGAACACGCCGCAGCAGGCGCGCCACGTGCTCGACGTCACCGGTGCCGACGCGCTGATGATCGGCCGCGGCGCGCAGGGGCGGCCGTGGATCTTTCGCGAGATCGCGCACTTCCTGACCACCGGCGAACTGCTGCCCGAGCCGGCGCCGGCCGAAGTCGCCACGATCCTGCTCGGCCATCTCGAACAGCTCTACGCGTTCTATGGCGAACAGGCCGGCGTGCGCATCGCGCGCAAGCACCTGGGCTGGTACGCGAAGGACCGCCCGGAGAACGCGGCGTTCCGGCAGGTGGTCAACCGCGCCGAATCGGCCAGCGAGCAGCTGCGCCTGACCGGCGACTACTTCGCCGCACTCGCCGCCGGCGAACGCCTGGCTGCCTGAGCGATCCTTGTCGAGCGTGACGGCTCCGCCCGTCACGTGCACGTCGTTACGCACCCATCGCATCGCCAGGCGTCATTTGACTTTGGACGTCCATACGTCTAATTTCGAAACGCTGATGGTAGTCATCCCGATGCATATCGGGTAGTGACCTCAAGGGAAGCCGGTGCGAATCCGGCGCTGCCCCGCAGCGGTATGTGGAAACGACCTCCGTCACAGGCACTGGACCCGACACGTCCGGGAAGCGACGGACAGTAGGCCGCGCAATACGTCCACGAGCCCGAATACCTGCCTCAGCCTGAAGCGCACGAATGCGCTTCTGCCCGACCTGGCGTTTCCGCGGGGGAACACCGGAGCCCGTGCGCTGCCGCCCTTCGTGGCCGTGGCGATGGCTTCGCGTCTCCCCGCGTCGACACCGGTTCGCCCGCGGGGGCGAAGGTCAACGGCGCGGCAGTCATGTCGTCCACCCTTCGTTCCTCTTTGCCCATCATTGCAGGAGGAATTTCCATGTCACTCGTTACTTTTTCAGGCTTTCCACGCATCGGCCTAAAGCGCGAACTCAAGCGCGCGCTCGAATCCCACTGGCGCGGCGCCATCGGCGGCGAAACCCTGCTCGACACCGCCCGCCTGCTGCGCGCACGGCACTGGCGGCTGGCGGTCGATGCCGGCGCCGATGTCGTGCCCTGCAACGATTTCAGCCTGTACGACCAGGTGCTGGACACCGCCGTGCTGTTCGACGCCATTCCGGCGCGCTATCGACCGGTGTTTTCCGGCAGTGCGCTGGACGGCTATTTCGCGATGGCACGCGGCCACAAGCGCGACGGCCACGACCTGCATGCGCTGGAGATGACCAAGTGGTTCGACACCAACTACCACTACCTGGTGCCGGAACTGGAGGCCGGCCAGCGCTTCGCGCTCGCCTGCGACAAGCCGCTGGCCGAATTCATCGAGGCGCGTGAACTCGGCCACCGGGCACGCCCGGTGCTGTTGGGGCCGGTGTCGTTCCTGCTGTTGTCAAAGACGGTGGATGGCAGTGACCGCCTCGCCCTGCTCGACGCTTTGTTGCCGCCTTACGTCGAGCTGCTGGGACAACTGGCCGATGCCGGTGCCGACTGGGTTCAACTGGACGAGCCCTGTCTCGTGCTGGACCTGGACAATGACGACCGCGCGGCGTACCGCCGCGCCTATGCGGCGCTTGCTGCGGCGCGCACGCCGCGCCTGCTGCTGGCCAGCTATTTCGGCGCGCTGGGCGACAACCTGGCGCTGGCCGTCTCGCTGCCGGTGGACGGGCTGCATGTCGACCTGGTGCGCGCATCGGAACAGCTCGATGCCGTGCTGGATGCGCTGCCGGCCAGCTTCATCCTGAGTGCCGGCGTGGTCGACGGCCGCAACATCTGGCGCAGCCGCCCCGAACGCGTGCTGCCGCTGCTGCGCAAGGCACAGGCATGCCTCGGCGACGAGCGCCTGTGGCTGGCGCCGTCATGCTCCCTGCAGCACGTGCCGATCGATCTCGAGGCGGAAACCGCACTCGATCCGAGGCGCCGCGCGCCGATGGCGTTCGCGCGGCAGAAGCTGGAGGAACTGCGCGTCTACGCCGATGCCCTCGCCGATCTGCCTGAGGCCCACGCCGCGCTCGCCGCGCAACAGGCCCTGCTGGACACGCAGGCGCACGCGCCCGGCGTGGTCAATGCCGGAGTGCGCAACCGCCTACGCACGCTCAGCCCGCAGGCCACGCTGCGCCGGTCCGCCTACCCGACGCGCCGGGCGACCCAGTCCGAAACGCTGGTGTTGCCGCCGCTGCCCACCACCACCATCGGTTCCTTCCCGCAGACCGACGCACTGCGCCGCGCCCGTGCCGACCACCGCGCCGGCAAGCTCGGCGACGATGCCTACGACAGCCTGCTGAAGGCAGAGGTCGAACGCGTCGTGCGTTTCCAGGAGCACGTCGGCCTGGATGTGCTGGTGCATGGCGAGCCCGAGCGCAACGACATGGTCGAGTACTTCGGCGAGCAGCTGGACGGCTATCTGTTTACCAAACTGGGCTGGGTACAGAGCTACGGCTCGCGCTGCGTCAAGCCGCCGGTGATCTACGGCGACATCGCCCGTCCCGCACCGATGACCGTGCGCTGGTCGGGGTACGCGCAATCGCTCACCGACAAGCCGGTGAAGGGCATGCTGACCGGGCCGGTGACGATGCTGCAGTGGTCGTTCGTGCGCGACGACCTGCCCCGCGAAACCGTCTGCCGGCAGATCGCGCTGGCCCTGCGGGATGAAGTGCATGACCTGGAAGCCGCGGGCATCGGCGTGATCCAGATCGACGAACCGGCGCTGCGCGAGGGCCTGCCACTGCGCCGCGCCGACTGGCTGGCCTATCTCGCCTGGGCGGTGGAATGCTTCCGCATCGCCGCCGGCGGCGTGCGCGACGCCACGCAGATCCACACCCACATGTGCTACTCGGAGTTCAACGACATCATCGAGGCGGTGGCGGCGATGGACGCCGACGTGATCTCGATCGAAACCAGCCGTTCGCGGATGGAACTGCTCGACACCTTCGTGCGCTTCCGCTATCCCAACGGCATCGGTCCGGGTGTGTATGACATCCACTCCCCGCGTGTACCCGACGCGGCGGAAATGCTCGACCTGCTGCACAGGGCACTCGACGTGTTGCAGCCGGAACAGCTGTGGATCAATCCCGACTGCGGCCTGAAGACCCGCGGCTGGCCCGAGGTGGAGCTGGCGCTGGGCCACATGGTAGCTAGCGCGCGCCAGCTGCGCCGTGAACTTCAGCTGCCGGCGTGATCAGAGGCGCCCCTTCTGCAGCGATAGCGGGAGGGGCGCACCGGCAACCCCGGCCGGCCGCGCGCTTGCCAGCCGGCACAACGAAACTGAACAGCCGTCCAAACGGCTGAACATGCGCCGAACCCGGTGGACACCCGAAACACTCCGGGCTGCAAAATCGGACCCGGCCATGTATCATGCCCGACTTCATTTATCTTTCTATCCGTACAAAGGGATATATACCGCGATGTCCAACTACCTGTTCACGTCCGAATCGGTCTCCGAAGGCCATCCGGATAAAGTCGCCGACCAGATCTCCGATGCCGTGCTCGACGCGATCCTCGCGCAGGATCCGCGCGCCCGCGTCGCCTGCGAAACCATGGTCAAGACTGGCGTGGCGATCGTCGCCGGCGAAGTCACCACGAGTGCGTGGATCGACCTGGAGGCGCTGACCCGCAAGGTGATCGTCGACATCGGCTACAACTCCAGCGAAGTCGGTTTCGACGGCGAGACCTGCGGCGTGCTGAACCTGATCGGCAAGCAGTCGCCGGACATCAACCAGGGCGTGGACCGCAAGAACCCGGAAGACCAGGGCGCGGGCGACCAGGGCCTGATGTTCGGTTACGCGACGAACGAGACGAAGGACATGATGCCGGCGGCGATCTACTACTCGCACCGCCTGGTCGAGCAGCAGGCCAAGGTGCGCAAGAAGAAGAACTCGCCGCTGCCGTGGCTGCGCCCCGATGCCAAAAGCCAGGTCACCCTGCGCTACGAGCACGGCGTCGCCACCGCGATCGACGCCGTGGTGCTGTCGACCCAGCATGATCCGGACGTCAAGCAGAAAGACCTGATCGAAGCCGTGCGCGAATACATCCTCAAGCCGGTGCTGCCGGCCAAGTGGCTGCACAAGGGCACCAAGTTCCACATCAATCCGACCGGCAAGTTCGTGATCGGCGGGCCGGTGGGCGACTGCGGCCTGACCGGCCGCAAGATCATCGTCGACACCTACGGCGGCTGGGCCCGTCACGGCGGCGGTGCGTTCTCGGGCAAGGATCCGTCGAAAGTCGATCGTTCGGCCGCCTACGCCGCGCGCTACGTGGCCAAGAACATCGTGGCCGCCGGCATCGCCGACCGCTGCGAAGTGCAGGTGAGCTACGCGATCGGCGTGGCGCACCCCACCTCGATCTCGGTCACCACGTTCGGCACCGGCAAGATCAGCGACGACAAGATCGAGAAGCTGATCCGCAAGCATTTCGACCTGCGCCCGTACGGCATCCTCAAGATGCTCGACCTGATCCACCCGATGTACCAGCAGACCGCCAGCTACGGCCACTTCGGCCGTACCCCGCAGAAGGTCAAGGACGCCAACGGCAACACCTACACCACGTTCTCGTGGGAGCAGACCGACCGCGCCGAGGCGCTGCGCAAGGATGCCGGGCTGAAGTAAGCCGATCTCGCGCGCTGCAAACGAACGGGCCGCCTTGTGCGGCCCGTTTTTCGTTGCCGTCGAATGGTTTGCTCAGCGGCCCTGCTCTTGGTTGGCGGATTCAAGCCAACCGCGCACGGCGAGTTCCGGCGCAAGCTTGTCGACAGCGGTCAGCCCACGCAAGGCGCGCGTCTTCCAGCCCGGCCCGCGCGACAGCAGATCGCTCCACGCTTCACGCGCCGCCCAGTCGGAACCCTGCTGGTAATACGCGAACAGCGCCGCGCTCTGGCGCAGGTCCTTGTTCGACTTTGCCGCGCGGGTTGCGCCTCGCTCACCGGCCACGATCAGTTTGTGCATGGCGTAACGCAAAGGATGCGGCACGTTGACCACTACCGCACCGTCGGTACAGAACAGCACCGCCTGCTGCACGTCCTGCAGCAGATACTCCATGAACTTCAACGGCTGCAGCGTGATCCCCAGCTGCGCATGCCGATAGGGCTTGCCGCCACGGTGTTGCGGTGTGATGAAGTCCAGCTGGAAATCCGGATCGCGCGGGCTCAGCCACGTACCACCGACCTTGCCATCCGAACTGCCCAGCGGCAAAAAGCCCATCTTCAGCGAGTCGATCGCGGCGGGTGTGTCGATCTCGATGTTCGCCGGCAGTGCAATCGCCAGCTGCTTGCCGGCATGGGCGAAATCGACGTCCTGCGTGCGCGAGGTATCGCCCCAGCTCACGCCCAGCATGTTGCCGAACGCCAGGAACGCATGCGTGCCCACCAGCACCCCGCCCGCACGAAAGAAGCCGTAGTCCGACAGCCGACGGATTACCCGGAAATGCGGCACCAGCACCGGCGCGCAGCCCAGCGCGATGGCCGAGCGTGACAACGGTTCCAATGCCGCAGTCGGTCGACCGTCACCGTGCTGTGCGATCAACTCGCGCACCTGCGGCGAATCCGGGCCCACGTAGAACTGGCGCAGGCGACCGGACAACTCGGTGTACTGGAAATACCAGTAGACGTTTCCCTTCACCGTCTTGCTGGCAAACGAACCGCGCAGGTTGGCCACTGACCGCGCCAGCTCAAGCGCCTGCGCGGCATCCAGCAGCTGGGCATAGGCTGTTTGCGCAGACAACGAAAGCGATGTGTAGTGATTCATGGCGGTTATACTAGTTTTTATCTTTACTTAGTATAACCAGACCCGTTGGCGGATCAATGCACGGTCTCAAGTGGCCAAGCTTTCAGTCGATGCTTCAGGTCCAGCGGCGCCAGGCCAAACGCCTCGCGCACGCGATCGGAAGGGAACCCCACATCCTTCGGCTTGATCACCACCATTTCAGCCAGACGGCAGGTCAGATCGCGTGCCGAACACGCCTTGTCATGCCACAGATCGCTTTCGATCTGATACGCGAACTGGTTCAACGTGCCCAGAACCGAACGGGAGCTGCTCGCGGCCAATTCCATGTCACGCATCGATTCGGCTTCCACAGCCGCCATATCGGCCGGGATATCCAGATAAAGCAGCGCCTTGAACAACGCTTGACCGAAGCGCTCAGGAATGAGCGCATACGGCGCCGCGTCGATCACCACGCCCATTCGCGTCGGCTCGCTCACCGCCAGCACGAGCTGGATGCGCGATACACGGATCAGATTGGCCGTCCATTCGCCAAGACGGTTCTTCGCCCGCGCAGGCTCGACCACCGGTCTGGCTTTCATCGCCTTGAGAAGTTTGGCCGTGCAGCGCAAGACGGTCATCGCAGGGGCCTTGCGACCTTCATGCGCCGATCGCCTGGCCGGCGTACAGCGGCAGCAGGCTTTTCAGCGCATCGAGGTTGTCGCCCTGGATCAGCAGGTTGCCGCTGGCGGCATCGCCGACCTCGGCCAGCGGTTCCAGCAGGCGATACGGCACTTTCTTGGCGGCGTCCTTGGCCTTGCGGTCGCCGAGCCAGTTCAATTCGGGCATGCGGTGTTCTCTTGGCTATTCATGGTCATCATTCGTTTCGGTCGGATTCTCGATCGCCTTGAGCACGCCGCGCGCCAGATACTGACGACCCCATTGGCGACCGCTGGTTTCCTGGATCAATCCGGCCTGCTCCAGCTCGGCAAGCGCGGCGCGCGCGGTGGGGTCGGACACACCGAGCAGCACCTTCACCCGCGCCGCGTTGATGTGCGGATTGGCGAACAGCTCGTCGACAAGCGCCAGCGCCTTGGGCGACTCGGCAACCTTGCGGCGCATGCTCTCGCGCAGATCCATCAACTCGCGCGCCTGTCGCGCTGCCCGCCGTGCGCTCCAGTTCACGCCGGCGAGAAAGTAGTGCAGCCAGCCGTTCCAGTCGCCATGGGTGCGGATGCGCTGCAGGCTGTCGTAGTAGCCGCGCCGCTCGCGTTCGATGTATTCGGACAGGTACAGCAGCGGCTGGCTGAGACGCTCGCGCTCGATCAGGAACAACGTGATCAACAACCGGCCGACGCGACCGTTGCCGTCGAGAAACGGATGGATCGCCTCGAAGTGCTCGTGGATCAACGCGCACTGAATCAGATCAGGTAGCTCGTCGCGCCGGTGCAGGTAGCGCTCCCAATCACTGAGCGCCTGCTTCATCTCCTCGACCGGCGGCGGCACATAGAACGCACTGGCCAGCGTGCTGCCCGGCGGCCCGATCCAGTTCTGGCTGCGTCGGAAGCGACCCGGCGTAGCCGTTTCGCCGCGCACGCCGTGCAGCAGTTTCTCGTGCAGCTCGCGTACCAGCCGCAGCGAGAGCGGCAACGTGTCGAGCCGCTGCACGCCGTGCTCCAGCGCCGTGACGTAGTTGCGCACTTCCAGCACGTCGTCGGCTGGCACTTGCGGCGATTGCCCGGCCTCGTCGGCGAGCAGGTCAGTGATGCTGGCCTGGGTGCCTTCGATACGCGAGGACAGCACCGCCTCACGGCGCAGATAGGGCGCAATCAGCAAGTGCGGATTGGGCAGCTGACGACCAAGACCGGACAGTTCACTAAGCGCGGCATCAGCACGTGACAGCGCAAGCACCAGCGCATGATCGAAATCGACTCGGGGAGGCAGAGGCGCTGGCACGAAGGCCGGCGGGCCCTGTGGGGTGCGTACCACGCGGCCGGCTTCGGCTGACTGAAAGTCCGCAGCATCCACGGTCCGGTTCCTTATGCGGCGGTTGATCCAAATGCTGACTCTAGAGAGCTTTGAAAGAAATAACAATAAATCTTTCAATAAGATCGGAGCTCTGAAACGCGGCTTTCAAAGTGGCAACCGCTACAATGGGCCGATGTCTCTTATCCAATTGCAACGCGTCGACTTCAGCATCGGCGGCCCGCTCCTGCTCGAACACGTCGATCTGTCGATCGAGGCGAACGAGCGGGTATGTATCGTCGGCCGCAACGGCGAAGGCAAATCCACCTTGATGAAACTGATCGCCGGCGAGCTGCATGCCGACGATGGCGAGGTGCGCATCCAGAATGGCGTCGTGGTGGCGCGGATGGCACAGGAGGTACCGCAGGACACCGCCGGCAGCGTGTTCGATGTGGTGGCCGAAGGGCTGGGCGATCTTGGCCGGTTGTTGGCGCGCTATCACCATCTGTTGCACGAGCTGCACACGCCTGCCGATTTCGAGGCGCTGGGCGACGTGCAGCATGAGATCGAAGCACAGCACGGCTGGGATCTGGACCGGCGCGTCGAAGAGGTGCTGACCCAGCTGGAACTGCCCGGCGACACCGACTTCGCCGCGCTGTCCGGTGGCATGAAGCGGCGCGTGCTGCTGGCCCAGGCGCTGGTGCGCAAACCCGACGTGCTGTTGCTGGACGAGCCGACCAACCACCTGGACATCGAGGCGATCGGCTGGCTGGAAAGCTTCCTCAAGCAGTTCGCCGGCAGCATCCTGTTCGTCACCCATGACCGCAGCTTCCTGCGCGCGCTGGCCACGCGCATCGTCGAGATCGATCGCGGCGCACTGACCGACTGGCC
The DNA here is from genome assembly GCF_006438785.1 of Rhodanobacter glycinis. Classification (GTDB taxonomy): domain Bacteria; phylum Pseudomonadota; class Gammaproteobacteria; order Xanthomonadales; family Rhodanobacteraceae; genus Rhodanobacter; species Rhodanobacter glycinis_A. Next base: position 83,045 of record NZ_RCZB01000003.1, read on the forward strand.
GGGCGACTACGACAACTACCTGCGCCGCCGCGAGGAGCGCCTGCACGCGGAGTCACAGGCCAACGCACTGTTCGACAAGAAACTGGCGCAGGAAGAAGTGTGGATTCGCCAGGGCATCAAGGCCCGGCGTACCCGCAATGAGGGCCGCGTGCGCGCGCTGAAGGCATTGCGCAACGAGCGCGCCGAGCGGCGCAACCTCACTGGCAACGCGCGCATGACGCTGGCCAATGCGCAGGCGTCGGGCAAGAAGGTGATCGACCTGCAGCATGTCCACCAGGCTTACGGTGGCCGCGTGCTGATCGACGACCTGACCACCACCATCATGCGTGGCGACCGCATCGGCATCATCGGCCCGAACGGCGCCGGCAAGAGCACGCTGCTGAAGATCATGCTGGGCGAACTGACCCCGCAACGCGGCACGGCGGAAATCGGCACCAGCATCCAGATCGCCTACTTCGACCAGCATCGCCTGCAGCTCGACAACCGCCTCAGCGCGGTGGACAACGTGGCCGAGGGTCGCGAGTTCATCGAGCTCAACGGGCAGCGCAAGCACATCATCGGCTACCTGCAGGATTTCCTGTTCTCGCCCGAACGCGCGCGCGCACCGATCACCCGATTGTCCGGTGGCGAGCGCAACCGCCTGCTGCTGGCCAAGCTGTTCGCGCAGCCATCCAACCTGCTGGTGATGGATGAGCCGACAAACGACCTGGATGTCGAAACGCTGGAGCTGCTGGAAGAATTGCTGACCGATTATCAGGGCACCCTGCTGCTGGTGTCGCACGATCGCGCGTTCCTCGACAACGTGGTATCGAGCACGCTGGTGCTGGAAGGCGAAGGCCAGGTCGGCGAATACGTCGGTGGTTACACCGACTGGCTGCGCCAGCGACCCGGTGCCCGCAGCGCGACGATAGCCAAGCCGGCGGCGCCAGGCGCGGCGTCCGTTGCCGCGCCAGCGGAGTCCAGGCGCAAGCGCAGCTTCAAGGAACAACATGAGCTGGAACAGTTGCCCAAGCGCATCGAGCAACTGGAAGGCGAGATCGGCAGAAACAGCGCGGCGATGAACGAGCCCGCCTTCTTCCAGCAGGACAGCGCCACCATCGTCAAGGCGAACGAGGCACTCGCCACGCTGCAGGCGGAACTCGACGCCGCCTACGCGCGCTGGACGGAACTGGACGGCTGAACGCCCGGCCATTCGCGTCGCCGAAGCGGCGGCGCGGCGGCGCGGCGGCGCGGCGGCGTATCATCCGTGCATCAACCTGGGGACGATCGCCATGTATACGCTGTACTACAGCCCCGGCTCGGCCAACATGCTGGTGCATCTGATCCTGCTGGAATGTGGCGCACCGTACACGCTGGAGCGGGTCGACCTGGACGCCGGCCAGCAGCGCAGCGCGGCGTATCTTGCGCTGAATCCGAACGGCGTGGTGCCCACCCTGGTGATCGACGGCGTGCCGCACGGCGAAGCGGCGGCATTGGCGACGCTGCTGCTGGAGCGCCACCCCGATGCCGCGCTGGCACCGGCCGCGGACGACCCGCAGCGGGCCGACTATCTGCAGTGGATGTTCTACCTGGCCAACTCGCAGCAGTCGCTGTTCCGGCAGTGGTTCTATCCCGGCGACCATCTCCCCGCGGCCGCCGACAGTATCAAGGAGGCCGCTCGCATCGGCATCGAGGCGGGCTGGTCGCGCATCAATGCGCACCTGGCTACGCATGGCCCGTATCTGCTCGGCAACCGCTTCAGTGCGGTCGACCTGTATGTGCTGATGTTGATGCGCTGGTCGCGCAATATGCCGCGCCCGGCAACAAGCTGGCCGCACCTCGCCGAGCTGGCCGCACGATTGAAGGCCCGTGCCTCATGGAAACAGCTGTGCGCTGCCGAGGGTCTGGTCGAGTGGGCCTGAGCAGATGAGCACCGCACCCGGCGCCGATGCCTGGGCCGTCTATCTGCTGGAATGTGCCGACGGCCGCGTCTACACCGGTATCGCCCGCGATCCCGAACTGCGCTACGCCAAACATCTCAGCGGCAAAGGCGCGCGTTTCACCCGCTCCAATCCGCCACGCAAGTTGCTCGGCTGGGTCTGGGTTGCCGGTCACGGCGACGCGCTGCGGCTGGAAATTGCGTGGAAGCGGCTGCCACGCAATGAGCGGATCGCGGCGTTGCGCGCGAGCCTGCAAACTGCGGCGCATCCTGTGCGCGATGCTCTTTCGTGACATGACCGAAGAGCATCGCGCTCGTGGTGTTCTCCTACAGCGGCAACCAGAGTTGCGCCATGACACCGGGTGCGTCGCTGCGCGCGGAAAGGCTGACGCCGCCTTCGTGAGCTTCGGCGATCTGCCGAACCAGTGCGAGACCGATGCCTGAACCGCCCGGCTTGGTGGTGAAGAACGGCACAAACAGATTGTCGCTGCCGGGAAGGCCGGGGCCGTCGTCGAGTATTTCGATCAATACGCGCTCGCCCTCGGCGCGCCAGCGCGTCACCACCCGCCCACCCGTCATCGAGCTTGCTTCGACGGCGTTGCGCAGCAGGTTGATCAGCGCCTGTTCGAGCTGGTCGGGATCGGCCTGCACATGCAACGGCGCGCCCGCGTCCACTTGCACGTCCGTGCGTTGTTCCAGCCGCGCCACTGTCTGCACCAGTGCGGCCAGGTCGAACTCGCGTTTCTGTGGCGGTGGCAGCGCAGCGAGCCGGCTGTAACCGGCGAGGAAGCGCGCCAGCGATTCGGCGCGATTGCCGATCACCTGCAGGCCGCTGCGTGAATCCTCGCGCCAGTCGTCGGCCAGCGGCTCGCGTTCGATCAAGGTCGCCAGCGTGCCAGCCAGCGAGTGGATCGATGCCAGCGAGTTGTTGACCTCGTGGCCGAGCACGCGGAGCAGGCGTTGCCAGGCCTGGCGTTCTTCTTCGCGCAGCACGCGGCCCACATCGTTGATCACCAGCAGCTGGCCGCTGCGACCTTCGTTGCGCAATGGCGCATGGCGGATGTCGAAGCGACCGCTGCGACCGGGGAAGGTGTGCTTGATCACACGCGCATCCGGCGCAGCCAGCAGCGCGTCGAGCGCAAGCTCGCTGGCCTGCCGACCGATCAACGTGCTCCGATCACCGGCGAGCAGGCGCTGCGCCGCCGGATTGAGCAGACGCAGGCGCACGTCGTGGTCGAACACCAGCACCGCGCTGTCCAGCGCGGCCAGCGTCTTGCCGAGCAGGCGCGAGGAATCCTCGAATTGCAGGCGTTCCTGCTGCAGGCGATCGGCCAGTGCATTGACGTCATAGATCGCATCGCCGAGCACACCGCCCCGCACGCCGCGCATGCTGTAGTCGCCTTCGCGCAGCGCCTCCAGCAAACCGGCCAGCGTGTATAGCGGATACACCACGCGCCGATGCTGCCAGCGTGCGATCAATGCGGTGGCCACCATCACGGCGATCGCCAGACTCCAGCACAACACGCGATCGGGGATACCGATCAGCAGCAGCACCGCGATGCCGATCAGTGCAGGCAGAGCCACCAGCCAGCCGCCGAGCAGAACCCGGCGCTCGAACGCCGGCATGCGCGCGCGATGCCGACGTGCAGACGGCATCGAAGGTTCAATCGGCATCGTCAGCCGAAGGGTCGCGCAGTGAATGCTTTTCCAGTCGCCGATACAACGTCTGCCGCGTGATGCCGAGCGCATCGGCGGCGTGCTGCAGGTTGCCGTGATGACGTTCCAGCGCACGCCGCACAAGATGCGCCTCAGCCTGGTCGATGGTCATGCCGTCGATATCCTGTGCGGATTCCATTCCTGCCGGACCGGGACCAAACGCCAGTGCCGAGTCGCTGACCAGGTCGTGTTCGGCCAGCAACGCGGCGCGCTCCATCAGGTGACCGAGCTCGCGCACGTTGCCCGGCCAGCGCCACGCCAGCAGAGCGCGTTCGGCCGATGGCGCCAGCCTCAGATCACTGCGGCCATAGCGTGCGGCGCTGCGTGCGAGGAAGCTGCGCGCCAGCGGCAGGATGTCGGCACTGCGCTCGCGCAGCGGTGGCAGACGGATCTCCAGCGTATTGAGCCGGTACAGCAGATCCTTGCGGAAGCGGCCCGCTTCCACTTCGATGGCGAGATCCGCATTGGTAGCCGAGACCAGCCGCACGTCGGTGTGCTGCGTGCGCGACGAACCGAGCCGCTCGAACTCGCCATCCTCCAGCACGCGCAGCAGCTTCGGCTGCTGCGACGGCGGCACGTTGCCGACCTCGTCGAGGAACAGCGTGCCGCCGTCGGCCAGCTCGAAGCGGCCGATGCGCTCGCTCTTCGCGTCGGTATACGCGCCGCGCACGTGGCCGAACATCTCCGACTCGAACACGTTCTCGGCGATGCCACCCATGTTGACCTTGACCAGCGCCCGCGCCGCGCGGCGCGACTGTGCATGCAGCTGCTGCGCGATGACGCCCTTGCCGGTGCCGTTCTCGCCCAGTACCAGCACGTTGGCGTCGCTGGGCGCGACCCGCGCCACCAGCTCCATCACCCGCCGCATCGCCGGCGATTCGGCGATCAGCGCGTCGTTGCCGCCGCGCAGCAGCGCGTTCTCCGCTTCCAGCCGACGCTGCCGCCGCGCACTCTCGCCCAGCGCGATCTGCGTGCGCACGATGCTGAGCAGACGCGCGTTGTCCCACGGCTTCTCGATGAAATCGCCGGCGCCGCGGCGCAGCGCATCCACCGCCAGCGGCACGTTGCCCCACGCCGTCATCACCACCACCGGCAGTTCCGGCGCGTGTTGGCGCAACTGATCGAGCAGGGCCAAGCCCTCTTCGCCCGAGGTAGTGTCGCGGGTGTAGTTGAGGTCGATCAGCGCGCAGCCGAAATCGCGCTGACGCACCGCCTCCAGCGCTGCCGCCGGGCCGTCCACGCCGGTGCTCGTGATGCCCTCGGACTTCAGCAGCAGGCGCAGCGCCTCACGCACGTCAGCCTGGTCGTCGACGAGCAATACGGTGGAAGAAGCGGTCGATCGCGCCATGCTGTTGAAAGATTCCTGCGGGGTGGAATGAAGAGCGCGCGCCGATCGCGGTGGGCTCACTCGCAACTCAAGGCTACCAGCGGATCGACCCGCAGCGCGCGAATCAGCGGCAGCAGACCCGCCAGCAGGGTGATGACCACGATCACCAGCACCACAGGCAGGAATACCGTCATGTCGTGGGCCCGGGTTTGCAGGCCCGAATCTGCCAACAGACCCGACCACGGCCAAGCCAGCAGCAAGCCCACGCCAAGACCCAGGCCGAGTTGCCAGATCAACTGTCGACCCACCGTGCCCACGATCGCGGCAGAGCCGGCGCCGATGGCGCGGCGAATGCCGATTTCGCGCGTGCGCTGCGCCACCGAGAACGCCAGCACGCCGTAGAGTCCCGCTGCCGCCAGCAGCAGCGCCACCAGGCCGAGCGCACCGAATACCGCGGTCAGCACCACCAGATGCACGCGCCCGGCGGCGATCGCCGTTGCCTGGCTGCGCGGTACGTACACGGCGGCCTGTGCGTCCACGCTGCGCACGATCGCGTTGAGCCGTGCCGCAAACACCAGCGGATCACCATGCGTGCGCAGCGCCAGACCTACGCTTGCCAGCGGCGAAGATCCGGCTGACTGCTGCAGTGGCATCAGCAAGCCCGGCAGTGACTTCTCCAACTCGTTGTCCATCTGCAGCGGCTCGATCACTCCGATCACCGTCCTCGTGCTGGCATAGGACTGGCCCGGATACAGCACCACACGCTGCCCCACGGCGTCGCGCCCCGGCCACAACGCCTGCGCGGTTTTCCGGTCGATCACCGTCACCGGCAGGCTGTCGGCGCGATCACGTATATCGAAGAAGCGGCCCTCGGCCAGGTGCACCCCGTACGTGCCGAGAAAATGGCTGTCGACGATACCCATCTGCGCCCACGGCCAGCCGTCGGCCGGGCGCGCCTGGCCCAGTGCGGAAATCGTTTCGTGGCTGCCCAGCTGTGCGCCGGGCACGGTATTGGCCGCCGTCGCGTCGAGCACGTTGCCGTCGGCACGCAACTGTTCGGTCACGCTGGCAAAGAAGCGCAAGCGCTGCTTGTCATCGGCATACGCCTTGGTCGGCAACGCGACTTGCGCAGTCAGCACATGGCTGGCAGCGGTACCGCCGGCCAGCGGGGCCGCGAACAACGTATCCAGTGAACGGATGAAGGTACCCGCGCCGACCAGCAGCACCACGGTGAGCACGATCTCCAGCACCACCAGCGACTTCGCCACTCGAGCGAACGCGCCGCCGGATCCCTTGCTGCCCTCGCGCAACGCGCCGGACATGTCGGCATGCGCGGCGCGCCACGCCGGAATCAGCCCGGTCAGCGCGGTCGTGAGCAGCGCAAGAACCACTGCAAACGCCAGCACGTTGCCGTCGATACCCATGTGCTGCAACTTGCTGGCCGAGCGACCCACTCCCAGGTATTCCGTCACCAGCCAGCGCTTGCCGAAATGCATCATCGGCAAGGCCACGCCGAAAGCCGCTGCGGCCAGCAACAAACTCTCCGCCAGCACACCGGCCATCAACCGCCCGCGGCTGCAGCCCAGGGCGCTGCGCAAGGCTAGCTCACGGCGGCGATTCAAGGTTTGCACCAACTGCAGGTTGGCCACGTTGACGCAGGCGAGCAGCAGCACCATGGCACCGGCCGCAAACATCAGCCATACCCAGTGGCGCACGTCCTCGGGCACGAATTGCACGCCCAGCGGCTTTACCGTCAGACGCATTTGCGCATCGGAGGCGGCTGCGCCATGACGCAGGCTCGCATTCAGCGCGTCCAGCTGCTGACGCACCTCGGTCAGGCTGACACCGGGCCTGAGCCGGGCCACCATCGCCACGTCCTCGTGCTCGCCGGCGCTCAACGGCAGCGGCATCCACAGCTGGCTGGCGTAGGGGAAATCGAAATCCTTCGGCATGACGCCGACCACCGTGGCCCAGTCGCCGTTCACCCTCACCGCGCGGCCCAGCACGCCCGGATCGGCGTTGAAATCATGCCGCCACAAGGTTTCGCCCAGCAGTACCACGGGCGCAGCACCCGGCTGATCGTCGGCCGCGCTGAACGCGCGCCCGAGTATCGGATGGATGCCGAGCATGTCCATCATCGACGCAGTCCAGCGCGTGCCGTCGAGCCGGATCGGGCCCTTGCCGCTGTCCAGGCTGATGCCCATGGGCAGGTAGGCGCCGTCGGATGCCACGCCCTGCAGGCGCCCCTGCCGCTGCAGGTAGTCATCGCTGTCGAGGTCATAGATGCCGATGCCGCGGTCGGTCGTCGCGCCGATCGCCATCAGCCGATCGGCCGGCGCAGGCAGCGGATGCACGATCAGCGTATCGATCAGGCCGAACAGGAACAGCAGCACACCCAGCCCCACGCCAAGCACACCGGCCGACAGCGCGGCGTAGCCGGGCCGCTTCATCAGGCGCCGCCAGGCGTTGCGAAATTCACGCACGAACATGGTCATTCTCCGCGCAAGGCGCGCATGGGATGCACGCGGCCGGCGCGCAGCGCCGGAATCAGACAGGCCAGCAGGCCGGCGATGGCCAGCAGCACGCAGACGCCGGCGAGCGCCACCGGATCGACCGCACTGCGGCCGATGTCTTCCAGCACCGCACGCAGCACGCCGGACAGTGCCAGCGCCAGGCCGACGCCAAGCACCAGGCCGAGCGCGATCTGCCACAGGCCGCTGCGCAACACCAGCCGCGTCAATCGCGACGGCGCGGCGCCGAGCGCGCTGCGCACGCCGAACTCGCGTTCGCGCGCCGCGACCGCCACCGCCATCACCGCGTACATGCCGGCCGCGGCGAGCAATAGCGCCAGCGCGGCAAAGATGCCGACCAGCAGCAGGTTGAGGCGCATGTCGGCGGTGGTGCTGCGCACGATGCCCTGCATGGTGCGCAGGTTGGCGATCGGCTGGTTCGGCGCGACCGCGGCCACTGCCTTGCGCAGGGCGTCGCGCCAGGCGTTCGGGTCGCCATGGCCGCGCAGCGCGAAACGCATCGGCTCGAAGCTGCGGAAGATCTCCATGGCGTTGTCGGTCATCTGCGCCAGCGGCACGTACAGCACTTCCGGCTGCCCTTCCAGCGGACCGTACTGGTTGGTGTCGCCGACCACGCCGACGATGCGCGCCGACCACACGCCGGAGTGATCGCCGCGTTCGCCACGCTGGATCGTCTGGCCGAGCGCATGGCCGCCGTAGCGCTGTTCCGCCATCGTCCGGTTGATGATCGCCACCGTCTCGCCGCCGCGAATGTCGTTGCGGTCGAACGCACGCCCTTCGCGCATGGCGATGCCGAACAACGCGAAGAAATCGGGGCCGACGCCGTGGTACTGCGTGTTGAACTCTGTCCCGCTGCCGGGCAGGTGCAGGCCGCCGAGGTTGAACTGCCCGCTGCGCAGGTCCGCCGGCAGATTGGTGGTGGAGGTGACAGCGGTCACGCCGGGAATGGCGCGCAGTCGCTCGAGCACGCGCCCGGACAGGCCGTCCACCGCGGCGGCATCGGGATAGTCGGCGCGCACCGGCGAAAGCTCGAAGGTGAGGATGCCATCGCTGGTGAAACCCAGCGGCGTGCGCGCGGCATCGTACAGTGTGTGCAGGAACAGGCCGGCGGAGCTCAACAACGCCGTTGCCAGCGCCACCTGCGCCACCACCAGCACGCGGCCCAGCCGCCCGCTGTGCTGGCCGAGGCCGCTGCGTCCGCCTTCGCGCAATTCGTCGATCGCCGTCGCACGGCGGCCGCGCCACAGGCCGAGCGCCGCGGCCGCCAGTGCGCCCACCAGGCCAACCGCCAGCGCCAGCAGCCAGGTCGTGATGCCGAAATGCAGCTGACTGTCCGGCAGCCACTCCGCCGGCATGCGGCTTCGCAGCGCGCCGAGGCCCACCATCGCCAGCAGCATGCCGGCAAGGGCGCCGACGACGCCAACCAGCAGGCCTTCGGCCAGCGCCGGCAGCGCCAGCCGCAACATCGGTGCCCCCAATGCACCACGCACCGCGGCATCGTGGCTGCGCGACAGCGCGCGCAGCAGCATCAGATTGGTCAGGTTGACCAGCGCAATCAGCAGCACGAACAGCGCGCTGGTGAGAAACAGCATGAGCGCGTGCCTGGCATCACCATGCTGCCAGGCGCTGAACGGTTGCGTGGCGAAGTGGGCACGCTTCCAGTTGTCGTCGCCCATCGCGACGTACATCGCGTGCAGGCGCGTGTCGACCTCGGCGGCCACCGTCGCGGCGGCGACGCCTTCGCTCGGGCGCAGCAGGGCCATGTAGTTGGTGCCGTCGTTGGCGCTGTTGGCCGGCAGTGCGGTCGGCAGCATGACGTCGCCATCGAAACCCAGCGCGGCGAAACCTCGCGGCAACACGCCGATGATGGTGCGCGGCACGCCTTCGACCTTGAGACTGCGGCCGATCACGCTGGCGTCGCCGCCGTACCGGCGCTGCCAGAAACCGTGGCCCAGGATCACCACGGGCGGCCCGTGCGGCCGGTCCTCCTCGGCGCTGAAGCCGCGACCCAGCCACATCGGCAAACCGACCGTGGGCAGCAGGCCGCTATCGGCGTAAAGCGCCGGCACCAGTTCCGGCTGGCCATCGTCCGCGACGTTCAATTTCGGGCCGTCCTGTATCAGGCCGATGGATTGCACCCCGCGCAGCGATTGCAGGTGCTGGTACTGCTGCGGCGACACCGCGTTGACCTGATCCCGGTCCCAAGGGCCGGCCACCAACAGCCGCGAAGCCTGCGGCACCGGCAGCGGCTTCAGCAGCACTTGGTCGATCAGCGTGGAAACTGCCGCGGTGCAACCGACGCCAAGCGCCAGCACACCAGAGGCCAACAGCAAAAACCCCGGGCGGCGCAGACTCGCGCGCCAGGCTCGCCAGATTTCGGTCAGCCACACGTTCATGCGTCCACCTCCATTCGCAACGCCATGCGGCATACATGCTCGATCATTCCCCTCACTCCCCGCGCAACGCGCGCATCGGATGAACACGACCGGCGCGCAGCGCCGGCAACAGGCAGGCCAGCAGGCCAGCGGCGGCGAGTACCGCGCAGACGCCCAGCACCACCACCGGATCGAAAGCATTGCTGCGGCCGAGCAGGGTCATCAGCAGCACGGCCACGGCATGCGATGCACCCAGCGCGACCGCCACACCGATCGCCAGTCCCGCCACGATCTGGATCAAACCGCCGCGCAACACCAGGCCAAGCAAACGCCGCGGTGCGGCGCCCAACGCCATGCGCACGCCAAACTCGCGCTCGCGCGCGGCCACCGCCACCGCCATCACCGCATACAGGCCTGCTGCGGCGAGCAGCAGCGCGAGCGCCGCGAACAAGCCGATCAGCCACAGGCTGAGCCGGGCGTTCTGCGTGGTCTGGCGCACGATGCCGCGCATGTCGCGCATGTTCGCAATGGGCTGCTGCGGCGCAACTTGCGCCAGCGCCTCGCGCACGCCGGCTTGCCAGTCCATCGGGTTGCCATTGCCGCGCAACGCGAAACGCAGCGGTTCCATGTCGCGGATGATCGTCATCGACGGATCAGGCATCTGCGCCAGCGGTATGTACAGCACCGGCTGCAATGGCTGCAGCGGCCCGCGCTGATAGGTGGCACCCACCACACCGACGATACGCAGCGGCCATACGCCGTCACCCTCACGAGGCACGTCGATCATCTTGCCCACCGCGTGACCACCATAATACGTGTCGGCCAGATCCTGACTGACAATGACGACCCGTTCGTTGCCTGCGGCGTCGGCGAGCCTGAAGTCGCGCCCCTCACGCAAGGGGATGGAGAACAGCTTGAGGAAACCCGGCCCGATGCCGTGGTACTGCGCCACGAACTCCTTGCCGTCCGGCGTCTGCGGGTTTGTCTGGAGCTGCCCGTACAGGTCGTTGCTGGCAGGCAGGTTGGTGGTCACCGCAGCATCGGTGACACCGGGTATCGCCTGCAGCCGTTGCACCAGCCGCTGCGTCAGGACATTTATCGCGACCACGTCCGGGTAATCGGCCTTTACCGGCGCCAGCTCGAAAGTGAGCACGTGGTCGTCGGCAAAGCCCAGCCGCAGTTGCGAGGCGTCGTAGAGCCCGTGCATGAACACGCCGGCCGCGCACAGCAACACCGCCGCGAGCGCCACCTGCGCCACCACCAGCGTGTGACCCAGCCGGCCGCTGCGCAGGCCGACGCCGCTGCGGCCGCCCTCGCGCAGTTCGTCCACCGTCGTGGCGCTGCGGCTGCGCCACAGCGCCAGTATCGCCGCCAGCAGCGCGCCCAGCAGACCCACGCCGAACGCCGACACCCACGCCGCCATGCCGATGCGCAGCTGGCCGCCCCACAGCCATTCGGCGGGAATGAAGCCTTGCAGCAAGGCCAGACCCGCCAGGGCAAACACCATGCCCAGCAAGGCGCCGACGCCGCCCACCAGCAGGCCTTCGCCAAGCGCCGGCAGCATCAGGCGTGGCAATGACGCGCCCAGCGCACTGCGCACCGCGGCGTCGTGGTTGCGCGACAGCGCGCGCAGCAGCATCAGGTTGGTCAGGTTGACCAGCGCGATCAACAGCAGCAGCAGCGCGCTGGCCAGGAACAGCAGCAGCATCGGCCGCGCGTCCTGCTGCACGGTCGCGGCCAAGCCTTCCGCACCGAAACGCGGTTTCTGCCAATTGCCGCCCATGGCCATGTCGCGGTACATCGCGCGCTCGCGCGCATCGACCTGTGCCGACACCGCGGCGAGGTCGGCGCCACGCGCCAGCCGCGCGATCGCCACGGTACCGTTATGGTTGTAGTCGCGGCTCGCTTGCGGGAGCGCCGTTGGCAGCACCACGTCGCCCGCGCCGAGCACGGTGTTGAAGCCCGCCGGCAGCACGCCGACGATGGTGCGCGGCACACCTTCCACGCGCAGGCTGCGACCGATGACATGGGTATCGCCGGCATAGCTGCGCTGCCAGAAGCCATGTCCGAGGATGACGGCGGGCGGGCCGCTCGGGCGATCCTCCTGCGCATCGAAGTTGCGCCCCAGCACCGGCGACAGGCCCAGCGTGGGCAGCATGTTGCGATCGATGTAGATCACCGGCACCTGCGCCGGCGTGCCTGCACCAGCGACGTTCACCGTCGAACCGGGCCGTTCGAGGCCCAGCGACGTCACGCCGTCGAGCTGCTCCAGATACTGGTATTCGTGCGGCGAGATGCCGCCGGGATGGCCGTTGTCGTGCAGTTGGCCAAACACCACCAGCTGCTCCGGCTGCGGCACCGGCAGCGGCCGCCACAAGGTATTGCCGATCAGCGTGGCCACCGCCACGCTGGCGCCGATGCCCAGCGCCAGCACGCCGGTCGCCAGCATCAGGAAACCGGGACGACGCACGCTCGCGCGCCAGGCGCGCCAGATTTCGCTGAGCCACACGTTCACGCGTCGACTTCCACGCGCTGGCCGATCAGCGCATCCAGCCGCTGCTCGTCTTCATGACGTAGGCGGTCGTAGGTTTCCTCGTCGACCACGCGGCCGTCGAACAGGCGGATCTTGCGCTGGGCCAGTTCGGCGTAGCGGGCGTCGTGGGTGACCATGCAGATGGTGGCGCCACCTTTGTGCAGTTCGTCGAGCAAGGCCATCACGGCTTCGCCGTTGCGCGAGTCGAGGTTGCCGGTGGGCTCGTCGGCGAGCAGGATCGCCGGCCTGCCGACCAGCGCACGCGCCACCGCCACGCGCTGCTGCTGGCCGCCGGACAACTGCGCCGGGTAATGGCGCATGCGGTGCGCCATTCCGACGCGCTCCAGCGCTTCCTGCACCCGATCACGTCGCTCGCCAGCGCCAATGCCGTTGCGATAGGTCAGCGGCAGCTCGACGTTCTCCTGCACGCTGAGGTCGCCGATCAGGTTGAACGCCTGGAAGATGAAGCCGATCTCGGCATTGCGGATGCGCGCGCGTTCGGCTGCGTTGAGCTCGGCAACGTCATGGCCGTTCAGCACGTAGCTGCCGGCGCTGGCGGTGTCGAGCAGGCCGAGGATGGAAAGCAGCGTGGTCTTGCCGCAGCCGGATGGGCCGGAGATGGAAACGTACTCCCCACGCTCGATGTTGAGGTGCACGTCCGAGAGTGCGTGAGTTTCCACCTCGTCGGCCTGAAACACCTTGCGGATTCCGCCGAGGGTGATGACGGAAGATGTGTCGTTCATGGTTGCTCCGAAAGCTGTTCGAGGTTGTGTGGTGGCTTTTGTGGGAGCGGCTTCAGCCGCGATGACTTTGCCTTGAGCTCCGAAGCAGGAGCATCGCGACTGAAGTCGCTCCCGCAAGTCGCTGCGGCGCCGAGGTAGCGGACAGGCAAGTTCATTTCACCCTGATCCGATCATATTTATCCCATTGGCTGGTATCGGAAAGGATTACCCGGTCGCCCGGCTGCAGTCCCTGCAGCAGTTGCGCACGATCGACCGAGGTGGCACCCACATGCACTTTGACGCGGACGGCGATGCTGCCGGAAGCATCGAGGCGGAACAGGCCCACTTCGCTGTTCGCCTCGACCTGGGCGGGCCGACCCAGCGACAGCACCTGGTCGAGTTTCGCGATACGGATGCGGCCATCCACCGACAGGTCAGGACGTGCGCCGGCCGGCAGTGCGCCGGTCGGGGTCACATCCACCTGCACGCTGCCATCGACCACCGCCGGATCGATCCGCGTGACATTGCCATCGATCATGCCGTTATAGGTGTTGACCTGCGCCGACATGCCCAGCGCCACGTCCTTGGCCTGCACCTCGGGCACGCGCAGTCGCGCGATCAGCACGTCACCGCGCGCCACCCGCGCCAGGTCGGTACCGGCGGCGACCAGCTGGCCTTCCTGCACCGCCATCTGCTGCAGCACGCCGGCGATGCCGGCACGCACGTCGAGCGCGGCGGACTGACGCTGACGCAAGATCAGGTTGCTGCGTTGCAACTGCAGTTCGGCCTGCACGGCAGCCAGTTGCGCCTTGATACCGGCATCGAAGGTCTGCACGCGCTGCTGTTCGATCTCGGCACGACGCCTGAGCTGGTCCAGCGCGATCTGTTCCTGCTCGTACTGCACGCGCGGAATCAGGTTTTTCGCCATCGCCTTGGCATCGGCTGCGCTCTTCACTTTGGCCGAGGCGTAATCCGCCTGCGCCTGCGCCAGCGAGGAGCGTTCGTCCAGCAATTGCGATTGCAGCTCCGCGCGCTTGGCGGCGACCTGCGCCTCGGCCGCGGCGACCTGGGCCTGCGCATTGCGCAGCTCGTTTTCCACCTGTGGACTGACCAGACGCAGCAGCACCGTGTCGGGTTCGACGCGAGTGCCTGGCCACACTTCGATCTTCGCCACCTGCGCGCTGGTCTGCGCCGCCAGCCAGTGGATGTCGCGCGGCACCAGCGTGCCCGGCGCGCGCACCTCGCGAAGCATGTCGCCGCGCTGCACGGTGTCGATCCACAGGCTCGATCGCTCCGCCACCGGCAAGGCCGGCCCGAGGGTGGCTGCGCCGACGGCGAGGCCGGCGAGCAACAGCGCAGCGGCACCGAAGGCGATCTGTTTGCGGCGGCGTCTGTGCCGGGCGGCGAGAGGGTTGGCGATATCCATGAGCCTGATGGAGCAAGGCCCATGCCACGGACGAAATCGCCATTTCATGCGCTTTCGGCGGGTGCCGGCAGCGAGCCGTCGTCTGGATCCGGACAGTGGCGTCCGGACACGTACACCCACAGAGCATCATGACCGAAGCCGTGCATTGAGAGAGACGGCTTCAGCCAGTGTTCTGCAGGCCCTGCGCAACACCGTTGACACAGGCAACCAGCGCTCGCAGCAGGGCATCGTCCTTGCCCGCGCCTTCACGCCAGCGTTGCAGCAGATCGACCTGCAGCAGGCTCATCGGATCGACGTAGGGATTGCGCAGGCGGATCGATGCGGCAAGGCGCGGGTCGCCCTGCAGCAGCACATCGCCACCCTTGAGTTGCAGCAGCCAGTGACGGGTGCGGGCGAATTCGTCGCGGATCAGGCCGAAGAACTCGCCGTGCAGCGGACCGGACAGTTTCGAGAACGCCTCGGCGATATCCAGGTCGCACTTGGCCAGCACCATCTCGACGTCGTCCAGCAAATTGCTGAAGAACGGCCAGTCGCGTGCCATCTCCACCAGCGAGGCCTTGCCAAACTGCTGCGCGCCCAGTTCCAGCGCGCTGCCAAGACCGTACCAGCCGGGCAGGATCGAGCGGCATTGGGTCCAGGCGAACACCCACGGGATCGCGCGCAGGTCGTGCACGCCGCGCATGCTGCGACGGCTGGCCGGCCGCGAACCGAGTGTCATCTGCTCGATCACGTCGATCGGCGTGGCGGAACGAAAATAGTCGACAAAATGTTCGTGTTCGACGAAGGCGCGGTAGGTTTTTCGGCTGCTCGCCGACAACGCGTTCATCTGTTCGCGCCAGCGCTCCTCGCGCGGCTCGGTCTCGCGAGGACGCAGACTGGCGCGCAACACCGCGCCGACGGTTTGCTCCAAGTTACGTAACGCCAGCGCGCGAATGCCGTACTTGCGATGGATCACTTCGCCCTGCTCGGTCACCCGCAGCACGCCGGCCACCGCGCCACGCGGCGACGACATCAGCGCTGGCGTGATGCGCGCACCGCCGCGGCTGGCCGAGCCACCGCGGCCGTGGAAGAACGCCAGCTGGATGCCGGCGGCGTTCGCCACTTCCAGCAACTCCACCTGCGCCCGCTGCAGGCCCCAGCGCGAGGCCAGCGTGCCGCCGTCCTTGCCGCTGTCGGAATAGCCGAGCATCACCCATTGCTGGTTGTCACGCGCGGCCAGATGCTGACGGTAGACCGGATCGTCAAGTAGCGCGCGCAAGGTGGCTGGCGCATTCGTCAGGTCGTCGACGGTCTCGAACAACGGCGCGATGTTGAGCGGCACGCTGTCGTTCTCGATCAACCCGCCGTAACGCGCCAGCGCCAGCACCGCGAGTACGTCGGCGGCCGAGCGCGCCATGCTGATGATGTACAGGCCGACAGCCTCCCGGCCGTAGCGGCGACGGGCATCGCCCAGGGTGGCGAACACGTCGTATAGCGAGGTGACCACGTCGGCGTGGCTGATCGGGAAGCGTGCCTTGCCGCTGGCGTAGTCGCGCAGCTGCTGCGTGCGTTCGCCGGGCGCGAGCTGCGGCCACGCCGCGTTGCCCAGCAGCGCAGCCAGTGCATCGTCATGCACGCGCGAATCCTGCCGCACATCCAGCCGCGCCAGGTGCAGGCCGAAGGTGCGCACGCGGCGGATCAGGCGTTGCACCGCATATGCGCCGGCGTGCAGGCCACGATGGTCGACCAGGCTGGCGGCGATGAGCTGCAGATCGTCGAGCAATTCGGCAACGGACGTATAGCCTTCCGAATGATCGTCTGCATGGGTCGCTTCGAGGCGGGCACCGATCACCGTGAGCAGGCTTCGATAAGGCATGTCGGCATGCCGTGGCCGCACCTTTCCGGCGGCGGCGGGAAAACGTGCACGGTAATCGTCGAGCCGCTGCTGCAGGCGCACGTCGACCGTCACGCGGCCCTCGGTCTGGCTGAGCAGGCGTGCCAGCGCGGCCACGTCGGCCGCGTAATGCTCGATCACATGCGCACGCTGCGTCGACAGGCTGGCGGCGATGGTATCCGCACCGACATTCGGGTTGCCGTCCATGTCGCCGCCGACCCAGGTGGCGAAGCCGAGCAGCTGCGGCAGCTTCGCCGCGATCCCGTAAACCGTCTGCAGCGCCTCGGCCAGTGCTTCGAACAGTGCGGGCACGATGCGGTAGATCGGGTTGGCCAGGTAGAAGCCCACGTGGTGGTGTTCGTCCTGCACGGTGGGCCGTACTGGCGAGGCCTCGGCGGTCTGCCAGCCGGAGGACAACGCCATGTAGATGCGGTCGTCGTCCTCCTTGCGCTCCTGTGGCGTGCGGTGCTGGTCGAAACCGTCGATCAGCGAGCGCACTATCGCCTGCTCCTTCTCCAGCAACGAGCGGCGCACCGCCTCGGTCGGATGCGCGGTGAATACCGGCTCGATCCATAGGCGGTCCAGCCAGCCCAGCAGCTCATCCGCGCCGACGCCTTCCGCCTTCAGCCGACCGAGCACATCGAGCAGCGACTCCGGCTGCGGCGTACTGCCCTCACGCTGGTAGTCGCGCCGACGACGGATACGGTGCACCTGCTCGGCGGTGTTGACCGCCTGGAAATAGGTGGCGAAGGCACGCGCCAGCGCTTCCGCGTCCGGGGCCTCGAGACCGGCCAGCGAGTCGGCCAGTTCATCCACCGAGGCGCCTTCGCGACGGCGGCGAATGGCCGCGACGCGCACCTGTTCGACGCGGGCGAAGAACGCCGCGCCGCCCTGCTCGGCCAGCATCCTGCCGACCATCGCGCCGAGCCGGCTGACGTCCTCGCGCAGCGGGCCATCGGGTGGCAGGAACTCGGCTTCGCGGCTCTCTTCCATGCGGTCATTCCGGTGCTGGGTGAAGGGTCAGCCTATCGAATTGCGGCGCGGGAGGCATCCCTTGCCGTCTCCCGCTACAATAACGGGCTAGTACTGCCCGCCGAGGGGCGCTGCGACCGTTCACTGTGAATGCGGCTCCATCCGCAAAAAACCGCACATCCCTGTGCGGACTCTTCACAAAACGGCCAGGCTCGGCGCGGCACGTTCCACAACGGCGCCCGGTTGCCATACGCGAATCCCTTCGCAACAGACCGGCCATCCATGGCCGGACTCTTCGAAAGAGCCTCGCAATAAACCGGAGAAACCCATGAACGCCGTCACCAAAGAAACCGCTATCCACGACTACAAGATCCGCGACCTCTCGCTTGCCGACTGGGGCCGCAAGGAGCTGGACATCGCCGAGCACGAGATGCCCGGCCTGATGTCGATCCGCAAGAAGCACGCCGCCACATTGCCGCTGAAGGGTGTGCGCGTGACCGGCTCGCTGCACATGACGATCCAGACCGCCGTACTGATCGAGACGCTGAAGGACATCGGCGCCGACGTGCGTTGGGCCTCGTGCAACATCTTCTCGACCCAGGACCACGCCGCCGCCGCGATCGCCGCGACCGGCACACCGGTGTTCGCCTGGAAGGGCGAGACGCTGGAGGAATACTGGGACTGCACGATGGACGCGCTGTCCTTCCCCGACGGCAAGGGCGGTTTCCTCGGCCCGCAGCTGGTGGTGGACGACGGCGGCGACGTCACGCTGCTGATCCACAAGGGCTACGAGCTGGAGAATGGCTCGAAGTGGGTCGACGAAAAGGCGTCCTCGCACGAGGAGCAGGTGATCAAGAACCTGCTCAAGCGCGTGCACAAGGAGCGCCCGGGCTACTGGCACACCGTGGTGAAGGACTGGAAGGGCGTCTCCGAGGAGACCACCACCGGCGTGCATCGCCTGTACCAGCTGGCCGAAGCCGGCTCGCTGCTGATCCCGGCGATCAACGTCAACGACTCGGTGACCAAGAGCAAGTTCGACAACCTGTACGGCTGCCGCGAGTCGCTGGCCGATGGCCTGAAGCGCGCGATGGACGTGATGCTGGCCGGCAAGGTCTCGGTGGTCTGCGGCTACGGTGACGTCGGCAAGGGTTGCGCGGCCTCGTTGCGCGCCTATGGCTCGCGCGTGGTGGTCACCGAGATCGATCCGATCAACGCGCTGCAGGCGTCGATGGAAGGCTTCGAGGTCAATACCGTCGAATCCACTCTCGGCCGCGGCGACATCTACGTCACCACCACCGGCAACAAGGACGTGCTGACGCTGGATCACCTGAAGTCGATGAAGGATCAGGCGATCGTCTGCAACATCGGCCATTTCGACAACGAGATCCAGGTCGACGCGCTGAACGCGATGGCCGGCGTGGAGAAGATCAACATCAAGCCGCAGGTCGACAAGTACGTCTTCGCGGACGGCCGCGCGATCTTCCTGCTGGCCGAAGGCCGCCTGGTCAACCTCGGCTGCGCCACCGGCCACCCCAGCTTCGTGATGTCCAACTCGTTCTCCAACCAGACCCTGGCGCAGATCGAGCTGTGGGCGAACAAGGACAAGTACGAGAACAAGGTCTACATCCTGCCGAAGAAGCTCGACGAGGAAGTCGCGCGCCTGCACCTGGAGAAGATCGGCGTGAAACTGACCACACTGACCAAGGAGCAGGCCGGCTACCTCGGCGTGTCGGTGGAAGGCCCGTACAAGCCGGAGCATTACCGCTACTGAGTAACGCGGAATTCCGTGACGAAATCGAACGGGCGCCGAAAGGCGCCCGTTTTTTTCTTTGACCGGATCGACCACGGCGCACAGCGTCCACTCACGCCGTTCACGGCCGCCAGTTGGCATGACTCTCCCAGAACGCCACGCTGCGCCGGTAAGCCTCCCGGTCCAGCGGCACGTCCGAGCCGCCCTCTTCCACACCGAGCGCGTTGCGCATCATGGTGATCGGCGCCATCGGGATCTCTTCGGGCTCCATCGTGTACAGGCAGCCCACCACGCCCCAGTCGCCATCGATGGACGAGCCTTCCTTCGCCAGCTGCTCACGGCTGTAGAGGATGGGAATGATGTAGCGCGCCGCCGGCGACTCCACGCCCTCGAACCAGCGCACCAGCACCGGCAGCTCGTCCGACGAACGTGCCTCGTAGCCACTGCGCAGCCGATGGCGATTGTCGTCGGTGATTGGCACCGCGTAACAGCGTGTGGGCGTCCAGTTGGCGTGCACGTGCAGCTGGCAGAACGGCGCATAGCCGTCGAGTACCTTCAACGGCTGGTGCTCGTTGAGATGACGCTCGAACGCGTCCGCCGTGCAATCCTGGATCGCATTGCCGCGCTGGTCGCGGGGAAACAGGCGGGTACGGGCGAAGGGTGTGAGAACGATCATGGGCTGCATCGACGGGAGACCCGCACAGGGTAGCGTTTCCGCGTCACGGAGAAGTCGCGACCGATCGAGGTGACGCGCTTCTTTCCCGCGACGGGTGGTGGAACGAAGAAAAGTGCTCCTGCAGCGCGTGGTCCGTCCTGGCCCTGGCCTCGGCCAGGGCATCCGGCCCGAAGGCAGTTCCTTGAACGGTGAAGAACGCGAGGTCATGCAGTCCGACCATGCCGAGGATGGCTTTCAGATACGGCGTGAGGAAGTCGGGCTGGCGTGCGCGCTCCCCGGCAAACCGGCCGCCCGAGGACACCGCGACGAAGACGGGACGGTCACGCAGCATGCCGACTTTTCCTTCCGGACTGACATGGAATGTCTTTCGCACCCGAACGACATGATCGATCCACAGCTTCAACGCAGCAGGTGCGGTGAAGTTGTGCATGGGCGTTCCGATGACCACCACATCCGAACTCTCCAGCTCCCGGATCAGTTCTTCGGAACGGGCCGCGGAACCTTCCTGCGATACATCCTCGGACGCGTGCTGGGACATCGCGTAGTCCTCATCGATGGGTGGCAGGCTGGCAGCGCCGCCAATGACCCGCTCCTTCACGGTAGCGCCGGGCCGGATGTCCAGCAGGCACGCGACGATTTTCTGCGAGAGCCTGTAGCTCTCCGAAGCCCGATCGCGCGGACTGCAACTCACATGCAGGATGTTCATCGTCCACCTCTTCCACCTTCTCGCCGATTGCCGAAACCCATTCCGACCGCCGGACGTCACCTGTCCATGCGTTGGAGAACGCCATCACTTTACAAACCCGGTGACCCGCGCCCAAGGTCCATGAATGCGGCTTCGGACTGGTCCATGCCGACGACGACGGGGCCCATATGGAGCCGGGACGCGGAATGCGCGTGGTACATTCAAGAGTGTCGTCAGAACAGGATCCGACTAGTCCATGACCATCGCGACGACCAGCCACATCGCGCCGCTGGATCACGCGGCGGCCGAGCCTTTTTATCGGCAGATCTACGATCGCTTCCGCAGCGCCATCGGCAGCGGTTTGTTGAAACCGGGGGACCGCATTCCTTCGGCACGCGCGCTGACCAGGGAACTGGGCCTGGCACGGGGCACGATCGAGGCGGCCTATTCCCTGCTGGCCGCCGAGGGTTACATCCAGGCGCGCGGCCAGGCCGGCACCGTCGTGACACCGGACCTCAAGCTGCGAACACCGGTGGCAAGCGCAAGGCTCCAATCCCATAGCGGCACGCCCGCGACCAGCTTCCGCCCGGATTCGATCCTTCCGTTCCAGATGGGCCTGCCTGCGCTGGATGCGTTCCCCCGGAAGATCTGGGCCCGCCTTGGCGCGCGTTGCGTGCGCGCGATGCAACCGGCCGACATGGTTCACCCTTCGGTGTACGGCCTGCAGGGATTGCGCACCGAGATAGCCGCCTATCTGCAGGTATCGCGTGGCATCGATTGCTCGCCTTCCCAGGTCTTCGTGACGTCGGGCTATCGCCATACCCTGGAACTGATCGTTCATGCCCTGCTGAAGGCGGGCGATCGCGTGTGGCTTGAAGACCCCGGGTATCCGCCCACGCGGGAACTGTTGGGGCACATGCACATGGCTGCCGTGCCGGTGCCGGTGGATCGCGAGGGCATGATCGTATCCGAAGGATTGAAGCGGGCACCGCGGGCGCGCGCGGCGGTGGTGACACCGGGGCACCAGAGTCCGCTGTGCGTGTCGTTGTCCCTGCCCCGGCGGCTGACGTTGCTGGACTGGGCAACGCGCAATGGCGCCTGGATCGTCGAGGATGACTACGACGGCGAGTACCGCTATGTCAGCCGCCCGCTTCCCGCGCTGAAGAGCCTGGATCGCGACGGGCGCGTGCTCTATGCCGGCACCTTCAGCAAGGTGCTTTTCCCGGGCATCCGGCTTGCGTATCTCGTCGTACCGGAGGCCCTGGTCGAGACATTCGAGCAGATCAGCCAGACGCTGGCGGCCGGCAGTCCCCAGCTGATCCAGGCCATTGTCACGGCGTTCATCACCGAGGGGCACTTCGCACGCCACGTCCAGCGGATGCGCAAGCTCTATGCCGAGCGCCGCAAGGCAACAGCGGAAGGTCTGGAAAGCGTGCTGGGGAATCGCGTACGGATCGATCCGCAACCGGGAGGGATGCACCTGATACTGCGCTTGCAGGGACGAAAGTCGGATCGCCAGCTCGTTGCGCGCATGCGCAAAGAAGGCCTCTACGCAGAAGCGCTGACAGACTGGACCATGGCCGGGGAAGGAGCCTCCGCCTTGCTGTTGAATTTCACCAACGTCGATTCCCGGGGCAGCGCGGAGAATCTCGCGAAGCGCATCCTGAAACTGCTGTGACGGTGGTGGCGCTCGCGTGTCCGTCGAGTCCGCAACTGGAAAGGGGAACGATCATGGCCCATGCAACAAGACCGATCATGGCTCTTCTGGCCTGAGCCAAGACGCAGCACGATGGAGTCCCCAAACAGCACATGCTAGGACTCGTCATGACCCATCGTATCGACTACGCCAAGGCTTCGCCGGAAGGCTACAAGGCCTTCGGCGGCGTATATGTTTCGCTCCTGAAATGCAGCCTGCCGCAGGAACTGGTCAACCTGGTGTATCTGCGGGTGTCGCAGATCAATGGTTGCGCCTACTGCATCGACATGCATTCCCGCGACCTGCTCAAGCAGGGCCTTGCCGTCGACAAGCTGGTGTTGGTACCGGTGTGGCACGACGCGGGTGAGGTCTTCAGCGCGCGCGAGCGCGTCGCACTGGCTTGGGCGGAAACCGTCACGCGCGTCGCTGAGACCGGTGTGCCCGATGCCGACTATGAAGCCGCTGCCGCCGAGTTCAGCGAGAAGGAACTGGCCGATCTGACCTATGCGATCGGCCTGATGAATGCCTTCAACCGCTTCGGTATCGCGTTCCACACGACTCCTGCTGCCGCCAAGGCCTGAGCTACCGGGCTTCGCCAAAGCCGCTTGTTCGGATGCGGTCATGCTTTGTGAAAAGCGGATCCGCACGCGGTGGCCCACTCAGCCATGCAACTTTCACCAAGGTTCGCCGGGCGCAATGGCCGGCGAACCACTTCAAGGAACCTACGGCTATGGCATGGCTACTGCTCGGCATCGCCGGCATTTTCGAAATCGCGTTTGCCTTCGGCATGAAGTGGTCCGAGGGCTTCACGCGACTGGTACCTGCGCTCTTCACCGTCGTCACCGGCTTGTCGAGCGTGTTCCTTCTTTCGTTCTCGCTGCGCACCTTGCCGGTAGGGACGGCCTACGCGGTCTGGACCGGCATCGGCGCGGCGGGCACCGCCATGCTGGGAATGGTGGCGCTGGGCGATTCCATCGCGCCACTGAGGATGCTCTGCATCGGTCTCATCCTGGCGGGCGTCATCGGACTCAAACTGGTGTCGGGACACTGAACATGAAGCCAGCCAGTCTGAGGGGGGTGCGGCAGCGTTTACTGCGTCGCCTGCCATCGCCGAGCCACCACGTAACCACGGGGACGATCGCTGGAGGGGATCGTTTCGCTCTTATATCGCTTCATCGCGAAATGGAGATATATACTTGCCGCCATCGTCCATCTGGAATCCAGCGATGCCGGCCATCAGCTTCGAATTCTTCCCGCCCAAGACCGATGAACAGCGCACGCAGCTTGATCGTGCCGCACAGGTTCTGAAAGCGCACCAGCCGGACTACGCCTCGGTCACCTTCGGTGCCGGCGGCTCTACGCTCAGCTACACCGGCGACACCGTGGCACGGCTGCACACGCACCATGGCCTCCATGTGGCGCCGCACCTGTCCTGCGTGGGCGGCACCCGCGCCGAGCTGGCCGATTTGCTGGATGGCTATCGCGCCGCCGGATACCGGCGCATCGTGGCGTTGCGCGGCGACATGCCTTCGGGCATGGCCACGGCGGGCGACTTTCGCTATGCCGCCGAACTGGTGCAGTTCATCCGCGAGCACAGCGGCGACCACTTCCATATCGAGGTGGCGGCGTATCCGGAAACCCATCCGCAGGCCGACGATGCGCTGCGCGACCTGCAGCATTTCAAGGCGAAGGTCGATGCTGGTGCGAACGGCGCGATCACCCAGTATTTCTTCAACCCCGACGCCTACTTCCGCTTCGTCGACGACGTGCGCAAGCTCGGCGTCAACGTGCCGATCGTGCCGGGCATCATGCCGATCTCCAACTACAGCCAGCTGAAACGCTTCTCGGACATGTGCGGCGCGGAGATCCCGCGCTGGATCGCCAAGCGCATGCAGGCGCATGGCGACGACGCGGAATCGGTTCGAGCGCTCGGCGCCGAAGTGGTGGCGCAGATGTGCCGACGGCTGCTCGATGGCGGCGCGCCGGGCCTGCATTTCTATACGCTCAACCGCGCCCGGGCGACGCAATTGGTGCTGCAGCAACTTTCCTGATGCATCGGGCGGGTATGCTGCGGCGATGCTCCGGTCGCCCGCCCTGTTGTGCCTCGTCGTGCTCGCCTGGACTGTGCCGGCCTGCGCGCAGACGGAGATTCATCGCTGCATCGGCGCCAATGGCAGCGCGGTCTTCACCGATCAGCCCTGCGCCGCGTTGCAGGCAACTCCGGTCAACCCGGTGGTCGTGCCCGACCGCAGCGCGCCTCTGGCCGCACCGCCGCCCGTCCTGTGCGCTGCCAGCCTGGGGCAATTGCGGAAAAACGTGATCGACGCGTTCGCCAGCCGCGATGCGAATCGAATGGCCGGGCTGATGCTGTGGGACGGCTACGGCCGTGGCGCCGCGATTGCCGATATCCGTTCGCTCGGCGACCTGATGAAGCAGCCGCTGCTGGACGTCGATATACCCGGCGATCCGGTGCCCGCCGACGGTGGCGAACCAGTCCCGGTGATGTCCAGCAGCAGCGATCCCTTCGCTGCTGCCCCCGCATTCCCGCTGCCCGCCAATAATCAGTTGGTGCTTCACATCACGGGCAACGACGGCAGCGGCAATCCGCGCGAGATCCGCTTCGGCATCGCGCACCAGGCCGGTTGCCTGTGGCTGCGCAACGTCGATTGATGCAGGCGGATTGACGCTGGGCGGACGCCGAGCAGTTATCATGGGCGGTCCCCATTGGAGAAGTGACATGGCGCAGCAATACCCCGAGTGGATCTGGCAGAACGGCAGCATCAAGCCCTGGGCCGAGGCAACCACGCACGTGATGTCGCACGCGCTGCACTACGGCTCGTCGGTGTTCGAGGGTATCCGCAGCTACGCCACGCCGGATGGCGCAGCCATCTTCCGCCTCACCGACCATCTGAACCGGCTGTACCAGTCCGCCAAGATCTACGACATGGTGCTGCCGTATTCCGCCGACGAGCTGGCTGCGGCCTGCCGTGCGGTGATCGGCAAGAACGGGCTCGGCGCCGCCTACCTGCGTCCGGTCGCCTACCGCGGCCTGGGTGGTTTCGGGTTGTCCGCCGAAACGCCGATCGACGTTGCGGTGGCGGCGTGGCCGATGGGTCCGTATCTCGGACCGGACGCATTGAAGAACGGCATCGACGCCTGCGTATCGAGCTGGCAGCGCTTCGCGCCGAACACCATCCCGGCCGGCGCCAAGGCCGGCGGCAATTACCTGTCCGGCCAACTGATTGCGCGCGAGGCGCGCCGGCTTGGTTTCGGCGAAGGCATTGCGCTGGCGTCCACCGGCCTGCTCAGCGAGGGCGCGGGCGAAAACCTGTTCCTGGTGTTCGATGGCGTGCTGCATACCACGCCGGCCAGCGCCTCGATCCTTGCCGGCATCACCCGCGACACGTTGAAGACGCTGGCCCGCGAGGACGGCATCGAGGTGATCGAACGCGACATCCCGCGTGAGTATCTGTACCTCGCCGATGAGCTGCTGATGTGCGGCACCGCCGCCGAGATCACGCCGATCCGCTCGGTCGACGGCAAGCAGGTCGGCACCGGCAAGGCCGGGCGCGTCACCCTGCGCCTGCAGGAGCTGTTCTTCGGCCTGTTCGACGGCCGCACCCACGACAAGTGGGGGTGGCTGGAACAGGTGTGAGGCACGGCTACTGCAAACGAAAACGCCCCGCATCGCGGGGCGTTTTCGTTTATCGATTTCGGACAGACGTCAACTGAACTTGATGCTGGCGATCGCACCATTCGCATCGCTGCGCGGGCGCATCGACACATCCCAGCCATACAGTTCGCACAACCGGCGCACGATCGCCAGGCCGAGGCCCGCACCGCTGCCTCCGGCGCCTTCGCCACGCACACCGCGCTGGAACAATCGCTCGGCGTCTTCGGGCTTGATCCCGGGGCCGGTATCGATCACCTCGATGCGGCCGGCACCTACTTCGACTCGCACGTTGCCTTCAAGGGTGTACTTGATCGCGTTGCCGATCAGGTTGGTCAGCGCCACCGACAGCACCGAAGCAGGGGCATTGACACTGACCGGTTCGTTCACGCTCAGCTCGATGGTCAGCGGCTTGCCGCGCATCTGCGGACGCTGGCTCTCGATCACGTCGGCGGCGACCTTGCCGACTTCGGTGGTTTCACCGCGAGTCGGGCCACGCCGCTCGGCGCGAGACAGCAGCAGCAGTGCCTCGATCAATTCGGTGGCCTGACGCGAGGCGCGTTCGATCCGTTTCAGCCGCTCGCTGATCTTCTCGGTGAGATCGGGCGAACCCTGCAAAAGTTCGGTGGTGCTGGCGATTACCGCCAATGGCGTGCGCAACTCGTGGCTGACGTCGGAGTTGAACTCGCGATCACGCTCGACCATCGCGGTGAGCCGTGCCGAATATTCGTCCAGCACGTGAGCCAGTTCACCCACCTCGTCATCGGCAAAATGCGGCGCCAGCGGCTCGGCCTTGCCGGCCTTGCGGTAGTCGCGCAGCCGATTGGCCAGATCGCTGACCGGCTTGAGCACCTTGCGCGACAACCACATGCCCAGCACCAGAGAAAGCAGGCCGAACAGAAACACCGCAGCGATCACACTGATCAACAACTGTTGTTTGCCCAGTTCGTCGCGTGACACATCGTAGCGAAGGAAATTGATCACCCCGCCCTGCCGTCGCACGGCCAGCTTGTAACGCTTGGTCTGGCCATTTGCATCGGTTTCAGTGATGTCGTGGACGCCGGTCGCCAATTGCTGCCAGTTCAACGGGGCCTTGTAGATCGTGCGGTCACTCCACGTCCACGCCTTGACGATATTGAAATGCGGAATCTGCGTGCGATCTGCAAGCACTTGCGCATTGAGGTTGTCGACCTCGTCCTGCAGGCTGGCGGTGACCAGTTGGTCCTCCACCTTGGCGCGAATGTTCAGCGCGGCCACAGCAAACAACGCGCTGAGGCCGAAGCCGAACAGCGCGAAGGAGACGATCAATCGAAAGCGAAGCTTACGCCTGGACTGCATCCGGCTCGACCATCCGATAGCCAATGCCGTGCCGCGTATGAATCAGCGGCTTCTCGAACGGTTTGTCGATGGCGGCGCGCAGGCCGTGGATATGCACGCGCAGGGAATCGCTGTCGGGCAGCTCCTCGCCCCACACGCGCTGTTCCAGATCCTGCCGGGTGACCACCGATGGGCTCGCTTCCATCAGTGCCTGCAGCAGCTTCAGGCCGATCGGATTGAGCTGGATCGACTTGCCCTCACGGTTCACCGTGAGCGTGTCGAGGTTGAAGGTAAGGTCGGCCACTTTCAGCACGCGGCTCTGCGGACCCTTGCCGCGGCGCGCCAGCACTTCCAGTCGCGCGGCCAGTTCCTGCAGCGCGAACGGCTTGGTCATGTAGTCGTCGGCGCCGGACTCGAAGCCGGTCAGCTTTTGCTCCAGCGCATCGCGTGCGGTCAGCATCAGGATCGGGGTCTGCTTGTGCGCCTCGTGGCGCAACTTGCGGGCCACTTCCAGGCCGTCCATGCCAGGCAGCGTGAGATCCAGCACGATCACGTCGAAGTCGTGCACTACCGCCAGGTGCAGGCCGGTTACGCCGTCGCCCGCGAAATCGACCACGTTGCCGCGGTCTTCCAGATAATCGCCGATGTTGGTCGCGATATCGCTGTTGTCTTCAATCACCAGTACGCGCATGGGTCACTCCTGCGCAGCCGGCGCACGGGCCGACTGTGGTTGCAAGCTTAACAATCTTGTGTGAACGCGGCGCGCCGGCCGCGCCGTGAAACTGAATGAGGGTGTCGCACAGGCAAGAAAAAGGCCCAGATGCACGACTTGCCGTCGCCCACCTGGGCCCAAACTACTGCCCCGATACCATCGTCTGCCGTCACCGGGCCCTACCGGCCAGCTGTCCACGCAAATAACAGTGCCTGCTTTATAGGGGGTCTGTGGTTACGATGGGGTTAACCCGTTCTCACCAGGCGGTCAACGTGGGCGCGGGCACCCAGGGCTCAAGCCTTTGTCGGCTTGCGGCGTGCTCGCGGCTCGACAGGCGAATCGCTCGCCTGGGCCTGCAGCAGGTCCATGATGGCTCCGGCCACATCGACGCCCGTGGCTGCCTCGATGCCTTCCAGGCCAGGCGAGGCGTTCACTTCAAGCAGCAACGGTCCACGATTGGAGCGCAGCAGATCCACGCCGGCGATGCCCAAGCCGAGTGCACCAGCCGCCTGCACGGCGATGCGCTTTTCCTCCACGCTCAAGGTCGCCGCCATCGCGCTGCCGCCGCGGTGAAGGTTGGCGCGAAACTCACCCGGACTGGCATCGCGCTGCATCGCCGCCACCACCTTGTTGCCGACCACGAAACAGCGCAGGTCGCTGCCCTTGGCCTCGGCGATGAACTCCTGCACCAGGAAGTTGGCGTACAGGCCGCGAAACGCCTCGATCACGCTTTGCGACGCACTGCGCTTTTCGGCCAGCACCACGCCGGTGCCCTGGCTGCCCTCGTTGAGCTTGATCACATGCGGCGGATCGCCGAGCAGGGCCAGCACGTCGGCAGTGTCGTCGGGGTTGTCGCCGAATACCGTGATCGGCATGTCGATGCCCTGCGCGGCAAGGATCTGCAGGCAGCGCAACTTGTCGCGCGCGCGCAGCACCGCATCGGACGGGTTCGGCGTGTACACGCCCATCATCTCCAGCTGGCGAAGCACGGCGGTACCGTAGAAGGTGCTGGTGGTTCCGATGCGCGGAATCACCGCGTCGATGTCGCGCACTTCCTTGCCCTTGTAACGGATCGCCACTGCACCCGGCGCGATACGCACATAGCATCGTAGCGGGTCGAGCACGCGCACCACGTGGCCACGCTCACGCGCGGCCTCGACCAGCCGCTTGGTGGAATAAAGGCGGGTATTGCGCGACAGAATGGCAATCTTCATGCAGTGGCCGTCATGAGGGATCCGTGGCCACCGTCAGCGGCCGTGACTGGGTATAGGAACGCGCCGGATCCACTGCAAACCGCCCGCTCAGGGCACTGCGGCCCAGCAACATCGGAAACAGCATATGCCGGCGATCGGTCAGATTGATGTCGACACTGAAATGCCGCCCGGCCAGTTGTACTTCGCTGCGGATGAACCAGCGCTCAGTGCGGCGCCCGCCGGTGTCGGTCACCGTGCGCCGGTCCAGCGCCGGCGCCTCGCAGCACACTTCCACTGGCTGGCGCCGGCCGACATGCATGGTGAAGCGCAGCCAGGTCGCGCCATCGCGATGAAACTCTTCCAGGGTGTCGACATGCAACGCGCTGCTGCGGGCACCGGTGTCGAGCTTGGCCTTGAGCAGGCCGATACCCAGTTGCGGCAACGCCAGACGCTCGCGCCAACCCAATGTAATCAGGCCCGCGGTGATCAGATCCGCCATAGGGTTTCGGGATAGCTCGGATCGATGCGGCGGGGAATGGAGCGGGTGAAGGGAATCGAACCCTCGTCAGTAGCTTGGGAAGCTACAGCTCTACCATTGAGCTACACCCGCCTTGGCCGGCGGATGGTAACGCGTGATGCGCGCCGTTGGAAAGCCGGCCGCCGCGAAGTTTCGCCGCGCAGAACCGGCTGCCGCTCCGGCATGTGCCAGTAAAGAGGGACGCGATCACTGACCCAACGCCGCATGAATCACAGATGGCGGCCAGCTGAATCGCCCGCCGCGCGGGCGGCCAAAACTAAGATTGGCCTAACTTTTGATGTGCGCATAATCGGATCGTCATCGCCACCATGCTGCAGAGTCGGCTGGCGAATCGGATGAACGCATCGCGCGAGGACACATCGCGCTTACCCAGGGGGAACATCACATGCGTGTGCTCGCCGAATTCCTCACTCCATCGCGCGGCAGCTGGCGATTGCTGGCGATCTTGCTGCTGTGCGCAGCCGCCGGCCTGGCCCAGGCGCAGTCCGCTGCCAACGACAGCGCCGACCCGCCGAGTCGGGTGGCGCGGTTGTCGTACATCTCCGGCGATCTCGGCTTCCTGCCGGCCGGCGCAAAGGACTGGAGCGACGCCAGCGTCAACCGCCCACTGACCCGCGGCGATCGGTTGTCCACCGGCCGCGATGCCCGCGCCGAACTGGAGCTGGGCGGTGGCACCCTGCGCATGGACGGCCAGACCGACTTCGGCCTGCTCGACCTGAATGACCAGCTGACCCAGATCGAACTGACCCAGGGCACGCTCAACGTCACCGTGCGCCATCTCGATGCTGGCCAGAGCTACGAAATCGACACGCCGACCGTGGCGCTGATCATCGATCAGCCCGGCACGTTCCGGGTGGACATCGACGACAACGGCGGCGGCACCCAGGTCACCGCATTCGACGGCGGCGCCACCGTATATGGCGAAGACAATGCGCAGCGCACGATCAATCCCGGCCGCAGCTATCGCTTCGTCGATTCCAGCCTCGCTGCCGTGGCGATCAGCGACATCGACGGTGGCGATGCGTTCGATGCATGGTCCAGCGAGCGCGACCGCCGCTATGCGCAGTCGAACAGCAGCCAGTATGTGTCGGACGACGTGGTCGGATATCAGGATCTGGATCAGTACGGCGACTGGCAGGACACCAGCGACTACGGTGCAGTGTGGTACCCGACCCGGGTCGCCGCCGACTGGGCGCCGTATCGCGACGGTCATTGGGCGTACATCGCGCCGTGGGGCTGGACCTGGGTGGATGATTCGCCGTGGGGTTTCGCGCCTTATCACTACGGTCGCTGGGCCTACACGCACCGCGGCTGGGGCTGGATTCCGGGACCGCGCGGCATGCGCTCGATCTATGCGCCGGCACTGGTCGCGTTTGTCGGTGGCGGTGGCTGGTCGGTCGGCATCGGTGGTGGCCCGGTGGGCTGGTTCCCGCTCGGCCCTGGCGACATCTACAACCCGTGGTACCGCTGCGGCCGCAGCTGTTACACCAATGTCAACATCCGCAATATGCGCGGGCGCCGCGGAGATGACCGCCGCGCCGACATCGACGACCACTACAACCGATACCGCAACGGCACGCCGTCGCGCGGCGACCGCTACGTCAACCGCGATGCGCCGCGCGGCTTCACCGCCGTACCGGGCAACACCTTTGCCGGTGGCCGGCATGTACAGCGCAACCTGGTGCAGGTCGATCAGCGCCAACTCGCCACTGCCCCGCTGGTCTCGCGCGATGCCAACAAGCTGCGCCCGATCGCGGGTGGCGCACAGCCATCGCGCAACCCGCGTGTGCGCAACCTGCCGGCCGGTGGATTCGATCGCGAAGTGGTGGCGCGCCACGCGCCGCCAGTGATGGCGCACGATGTGGCGCAGGACGCACGCGGCCCCGGGCGCGGCAGCCATCTGGCCGACTCGCCACGCGCCGGCATGCCCGGATCCAACATCCGCGTGCTGAATCCGCGCGACAACCGTGATCGCGGTACCCGCCCCTTCCCGGCCGATCGCGCGGGTAGTGATCGCATTGCCGGCGATGATCGACGCCGGTCCTCCGGCACACCGCAGCAGCTTCCTGCCATCACCCGCATCACCGCAGGTACGCCGACGGAAACGCACAACGACAATCGCACCG
Source organism: Rhodanobacter glycinis (assembly GCF_006438785.1). Classification (GTDB taxonomy): domain Bacteria; phylum Pseudomonadota; class Gammaproteobacteria; order Xanthomonadales; family Rhodanobacteraceae; genus Rhodanobacter; species Rhodanobacter glycinis_A. Next base: position 114,801 of record NZ_RCZB01000003.1, read on the forward strand.
ATGCGCGCAATGCCGCCGCCCTGCCCTCGGCGCGCTTCGTCCATCCGCGCGGCCGCGATAGCGCCGACCCTCGCGAATCGATACCGCGCCCGGGCGTCAGCTACATTTCCGGTGCCGACGAAAGCCGGTCACGTCCCGCTTACCGCGACAACTCGACGCTGCCGCAAGTGCCGCAGATCCAGCGTGCCGATCAAGGTCCGGGCAACCGGGACGTGCCAGCTGGCAACGAACGTTTCCAGCACTTCCAGTCCAACCGCGCGATGCGGCAGGACTCGCCGATGCCAACCGCACCGACACGCAACGCCGACGAGCCTCGCTTCCAGCGCGCCGAGCCCGCCCCGCGCAGCTACGTTCACGAACAGCCACGGCCAATGCCCGCACCGACGCGCAATGAACCGAAGCAACCGACCTTTCAGCAGCCGCACTACCAACCGGCGCAGCCGCGCGCCGAAACGCCCCGTCCGCAACGCAGTGAATCGCGACCCGCGCAAAAATCCGCGCCACGAGTGAGAGACGACGCGCAGCAGCGTTGAGGCATACCTGCAATCCACCGCGACCATCCCCTGCGTGCAGTGGAAAGTCGCGGTGGATTGCAGCTCCTCGCATCGGCACTGTCGATGCCAGCCGCTACAATGCGCGCATGCCCAAGACCGACGCCCCCGACCACGACGACACCGCACCGGAATACATGCGCCGTATCCGCAGCTTCGTGCTGCGCGAGGGTCGCTTGACGCCGGCGCAGCAGCGCGCGTTCGACACGTTGTGGTCGCGCTTCGGCATCGACTTCGTCAGCAGCCCTGGCGGCATGCCGCATGACTTCGCCGCGAACTTCGGTCGTCGGGCGCCGCTGGTGCTGGAGGTCGGTTTCGGCAACGGCGAGGCACTGGCCTGGGCAAGTGAGCACGACCTGGCGCGCGACTTCATCGGCGTCGAAGTGCACGGTCCCGGCGTGGGACGCCTGATGAACACGCTGGCCGCGCGCGATGCCGGCAACGTGCGGCTGTACAAGCACGATGCCGTGGAAGTGCTCGAACACGAAATTGCCCCCGGCTCGCTGGCGGAAGTGCGCATCTGGTTCCCCGATCCGTGGCACAAGAAACGCCACAACAAGCGCCGGCTGATCCAGCCCGCATTTGTCGCCCTGCTGGCGTCGCGCATGGCGCCCAACGGCCTGCTGCATCTGGCCACCGACTGGCAGGCGTACGCCGAGCACATGCTCGAGGTGATGGAGGCCGCACCCGACTGGCGCAACCAGCTCGGCCCCGGCCAGTACGCCGAGAAACCCGAGTGGCGCATCGAGACCCATTTCGAACGGCGCGGGTTGAAGCTGGGTCATGGGGTGTGGGACCTGCTGTACCGCAAGGCTTGAGCGCGTTGATATCCCTTCGCTCCTCTGGGAAAAGGCAACTGGGGAGTGGGTACTCGCGGGATGTCATGCACGCGCGCCTGGAACGAGCCAGTGCAAGTAGAAATACTGCGGCCAGCATGCCGCTCATACCGCCGCTCTCTCCACAGGGAGATGGAGTCAGGGCAAGCTCAAACCTCGCAGTAGTTCACTGCAATAGCGCCGCGGTTCACCAGCCCTTGGGCCGGGCCGCTTATACTCAGACCATCCACCAGGGACGAATCGACGCAGCGTGAAGCTTCCACTGCCCCGCCGTATCCACCATTGCCAGTTGCCCTTGCGGGACGTCAGCTAGTGGGACTCTCGCTCACCCCCGAAATGATCCTGGTACTCGGGCTGGTGGGCTTCACCATGCTGATGCTGGTGCTGGAGTGGATCCGCGCCGACATGGTTGCGCTGCTGGTGGTGGTGGTGATCGGCCTGACCGGGCTGATTCCGTCCGAGCGCGTGTTCAACGGCTTCGCCGGCAACGCGGTGATCGCGATCATCGCGATCATGATCATGGGCGAGGGGCTCGACCGCGCCGGCGTGCTCAACCTCACCGCGCACTTCGTGATGCGCATGGCGCGCGGCATGGAGTCGCGCCTGGGCGTGGTGATCAACCTGGTCGCCAGCCTGTTCAGTGCGGTGATCCCGAGTCAGGCGCTGGCTGCGCTGATGATTCCGGTCAGCAGCCGCCTGTCCGCGCGCACCGGCGTGCCGCTGTCGCGGTTGCTGCTGCCGATGGCGTTCTGCATTCTCACCGCGACCAACACCACGCTGATCGCGAACTCACCGCTGATCGTGCTGAACGATCTGATCGCCAGCGCCAACGTGAACCTGCCGCCGGGCGCGCATACGATCCCGAAGTTCGGACTGTTCAGCGTGACCCCGGTCGGCCTGACGCTGGCGCTGGTGGGCGTGCTGTATTTCTACCTGTTCGGCCGCAAGCTGCTGCCCGGTCACGAGGACGAACGGCTGAAGGTCACGCCCGGCCGCACCGAGAGCTACTTCGCCGAAACCTATGGCATCGGCGGCGAGACCGCCGAGCTCACCGTCACCGCGGAAAGCCCGCTGGTCGGCATGAGCATCGGCGAGGTGGAGCAGCTGCACGACGCGCCGCTGATCCTGGCGATCAAGAGTGGCAGCGATGCGCGCATGGCGCCGCCGGCCGATCACGTGATCTGGGTCGGCTCGATCCTGGGCGTGCTTGGCCCGCGCGAGCAGTTGGCCCAGTTCGCCAACAACCAGTTGTGCCGGCTGTCGCCGCGCATGCGCCAGCTCGGCGAACTGTTCAACCCGACCCGGGCCGGCATTTCCGAAGTGGTGATTCCGCCCAGCTCGCGCTTCATCAAGCAGACCGTGGGCGAGCTGCGCCTGCGCAAGCGCTTCGGCATCTCGGTGCTGGCGGTAACCCGTGGCGAACAGGTATTTCGCGACGATGTACGCGGGGTCAGCCTGCGCGCTGGCGATACCGTGGTACTGCACAGCAACTGGCGTGATCTGGCACTGGCCTCGGAAGACAAGGATCTCGTCGTCGTCACCGACATCCCGAAAGAAGAGCAGCGCCCCGGCAAGATCTGGCAGGCGGTCGGCTTCTTCGTGCTGGCGAAGTGCCTGGCGCTGTTTACCAACCTCGATCTGTCGGTAGCAATGATGACCGGCGCGATCGGCATGCTGCTGTCCGGCGTGCTGAACATGGACGAGGCGTACAAGGCGATCAACTGGAAGACGATCTTCGTGACCGCCTGCCTGATCCCGCTGGGCTGGTCGATGGACGCCACCGGCACCGCCGCATGGATCGCTCAGATCGTGCTGCAGCATCTGGGTGGCGCATCGCCGTGGGTACTGCAAGCGTCCCTGGCCATCCTCACCCTGCTGTTCTCGCAGGTGATGTCCAACGTCGGCGCCACCGTGATGATGGTGCCGATCGCCATCAGCGTCGCCGTCGCCACCGGCGGCAACCCGTCGGCCTACGCGCTGATCGTCGCGGTGTCGTCATCCAACACCTTCCTGCTCAGTTCCGGCCACCCGGCGCTGATGATGGTCACCGGCCCCGGCGGCTACAAGGGCAAGGATTTTCTGCGCGTCGGCGCCCCGCTCACCGTGCTGGTACTGGTGGTGACCCTGATCGCGATCAATCTGATGTTCCATTGAGCCGATACACGATTCGCGCAGGCCTTTAGACTGGCGCCCGCTCCATTCGCGGCAGCAAGTTCCGGAACCGACCCATGCAGAACCCCACGTTGTCCTCCACGAAAATCGCGATCGTCGGCCTCGGCTACGTCGGCCTGCCGCTGGCGGTGGAATTCGGCAGGCACTTCGACACCGTCGGTTTCGACATCCATGCCACCCGCGTCGATGAGCTGCGCGCGGGTCGCGATCACACCATGGAAACGCCGCCCGAAGAACTTGCCGCTGCCAGCCACCTGCGCTTCAGCACCGACATCGGCGACCTCGCCGGCTGCAACGTCTTCATCGTCACCGTGCCCACGCCCGTCGACGAGGCCAACCGGCCCGACCTGAGTCCGCTGGAGAGCGCCAGCACCAGCATCGGCACGGTGCTCAAGCGCGGCGACATCGTGATTTACGAGTCCACGGTGTATCCCGGCACCACCGAGGAAATCTGCGTACCGGTGCTGGAACAGGTTTCCGGGTTGCGCTTCAACCACGACTTCTATTGCGGCTACAGCCCCGAACGCATCAACCCCGGCGACCGCCAGCACCGGCTGCCGACGATCACCAAGATCACCTCTGGCTCCACGCCCGAGGCGGCCGACTTCATCGATGCGCTGTACCGGCGCATCATCACCGCCGGCACCCACAAGGCCTCCAGCATCAAGGTGGCCGAGGCGGCCAAGGTCATCGAGAACACCCAGCGCGACGTCAACATCGCGCTCGTCAACGAGCTGGCGATGATCTTCAACGCGATGGGCATCGACACCCACGACGTGCTGGCCGCCGCCGGCACCAAGTGGAACTTCCTGCCATTCAAGCCGGGCCTGGTCGGTGGTCATTGCATCGGAGTCGATCCGTACTACCTCACGCACAAGGCCACCGTGCTGGGCTATCACCCGGAACTGATCCTCGCCGCACGTCGCATCAACAGCCGCATGGGTCTGTACGTTGCCCACCAGGTGATCCGGCTGATGGCGAACAAGCGCATCCACGTGGTCGGCTCGCGCATCCTCGTGCTGGGCCTTACCTTCAAGGAGGATTGCCCCGATCTGCGCAACACGCGCGTGGTGGAGATCGTGCGCGAACTGCAGGCCGCGCACGCCGAAGTCGACGTCCACGATCCGTGGGCCGATGCCGACGAAGCCACCCATAAGCTCGGCATCACGCCCATTGCGCAGGTCGAGCAAGGCGTCTACGACGCTGTCGTGCTCGCTGTGGCACACGAGAGGTTTACCCAGCTGGGCAGCGAGGCAATCCGCCAGTTCGGCCGCGAGTCCTGCGCCATCTTCGACATCAAGAACATGCTGCAGCGGGATGTCGCCGACGGCCGCCTGTGAGTCGGCTCAGGCATCGTCCGCGAGATGGATCGCACTGCCTTGCACGCGCACCGCCACCGGGCTCAGGTGCTCGCCGCGGCACGGCCCGGCGACGCACAGACCGTCGGTCCGGTTGAAGGTGGCGCCATGCACGGCGCAGATCAGGGTGCCGTTCTTCAGCAGGAACTTGCCGGGCGCATAGTCCAGCCGTCGGCCGGCGTGCGGACAGACGTTGAGGTAGCCATCCACCTGCTCGCCATGCCGCAACAGGATCACGCTCTCCACTCCATCGGCAAGCATTGCGTCGACCGCAGTGGCGCCGCCATCGGGAATCTCGTCCAGCCGGCATAGCGCCTGTTCGTCCAGAGGTTCGACCGGGGTAACTGTATCCATCGGCACTTGCCTCGGGGGCTGGACAGCCCCATGGTTGCGGCGTAAGTCGTTGATTTTACCACACGGATTTTTAACACATGTACTTCTCCATGCTCTCCATGCGTCGTTCCCGTCATCCGCTGGCCCGTGCCCTGTCGCTGCTGCTGGGCGTGGCGCTGATCGGCGTGCTGCTGATATTCGGACTGGTGGTGGCAGGTGTGCTGCTGGTTGGCGGCGGCATCGTGCTGGCCGTGCGTCAGTGGAAGCACAGCCGCGCGCCGGCGGCGTCCGCCGTGCCGAACGCCGCCCATCAGCCGACCGTGCTGGAAGGCGAGTTCGTGGTGATCCAGCAGGGTCGCCCTGTTCCACACTGATCGCAGGATAGCGGCACATCCATCGGTGCGTTCATGACGCGCTCATTCATCGGGACAAGCCAGGCCGCCTTGCGGATAATGCGCAATCCCCCATCTGATCTGCCCCCATGTCCGATATCTCTCCCGTTGCCGCGGCTGCATCGCCGCGCAGCCTGACCGATCCCCGCTTGCTGATTCCGCTGGCGCTGCTCGCGTTGTACGTGATCTGGGGCTCGACCTATTTGGGCATCCGCTATGCGCTGGAAAGCTACCCGCCGTTCCTGCTGGCCGGCGTGCGCTTCCTGTGCGCCGGCGTGGTGTTGTACGGCTTCCTGCGCTGGCGCGGGATGGCCTCGCCGACCCCGCTGCAATGGCGCAATGCCGCCTTCACAGGCTTGCTGTTGCTTGGCTTCGGCAACGGGCTGGTGTGTTTCGCCGAAGAGCGGGTGAGTTCCGGCATCGCCGCCGTGGCGGTGGCCAGCATGCCGCTGTTCGCCGCGCTGTTCTCCGGCATGTACGGCGAGTGGCCGAACCGGCGCGAGAGCATCGGCCTGGCCATCGGCTTTGCCGGCGTGATCGTGCTCAACCTGGGCAGCAGCCTGTCCGGTTCGCGCCTCGGTGCGCTGGCGCTGCTGGTCGCGGCGATGTGCTGGGCCTTCGGCTCGGCATGGAGCCGGCGTCGGGAAATGCCGCCGGGGCCGATGAACACGGCCGCGCAGATGCTCTGCGCCAGCGTCGCCCTGCTGCTGGTCGGCTTTGCCACGGGCGAGCACCTGCCCTCGCATCCCACGATTCGCGCCACGCTGGCGGTGGTCTACCTGGCCGTGTTCGGTTCGATCATTGCGTTCAGCGCGTACCTGTATGTGCTCAAGCACGCCCGTCCTGCGCTGGCGACCAGCTACGCCTACGTGAACCCGCCGGTGGCCGTGCTGTTCGGCGTGTTGCTGGCCGGCGAACATGTCGGCCCATACGATCTCACCGGCATGGCGATCATCCTGTTCGGCGTGGCGGTGATCACGCTGGCGAAGCTGAAGCGGAAAGTTTCATAGCGCTGCTCTTGCCCACAGGGGGACCTCCTACGGTCGTGGGAGCGACTTCAGTCGCGATGTCTTGATCAAGAGCATCGCGGCTGAAGCCCCCCAGAGAGGCGACCCCTCGCCCGGATCGACCTTGGTCGGCTTGCTCGTGCGGCCGGTGGGGCGCGACGATGTCGCGATCACCGGTGGAGAGCAGCATGAACGCATCGCGGGACGGATGGATGGCACGCGCGGCACTGCGCAGCGCGGCATGGTCGGAACGCTGGTTTCCCGATGCCTGGGTCTTTGCCGCGCTCGGCGTGATCATCGTGGCATTGGCCGCACTCGCGTTCGGCGCCACGCCCACGGCAGCGGTGAACGCATTCGGTGACGGCTTCTGGAGCCTGATCCCGTTCACCATGCAGATGGCGTTCGTGGTGATCGGCGGTTACGTGCTGGCGACTGCACCAGTAGTCGCGCGCTTCATCGACGTGCTGGCGCACGCGCCGCGCACGGGCCGCGGCGCGATCGTCTACGTGGCGCTGGTCAGCATGCTGGCATCGCTGCTGAGCTGGGGCTTCTCGCTGGTGTTCGGTGGGTTGCTGGTGCGCGCGCTGGCACGGCGCAGCGACCTGCGCATGGATTACCGCGCTGCCGGTGCTGCGGCCTATCTCGGCCTTGGCGCCATCTGGGCGATGGGGCTGTCGTCATCGGCGGCGCAGTTGCAGGCAAATCCGGCCAGCATGCCGCCGGGCCTGCTGGCGATCACCGGCGTGCTGCCTTTCAGCGAGACGATCTTCCTGTGGCAGTCGTTCGTGCTGACCGCGGTGCTGATCGCGGTGTCGCTGCTGATCTGCTGGACCACCGCGCCGTCGGATGCTCGCGCACGCACCGCGCAGGATTTCGATGTGGGCGAGACCTCGACGCCGGCGCTGCCGCCGCGCACGCGCCCCGGCGAATGGCTGGAATACAGCCCGCTGCTGTCGCTGGCGATCGGCCTGCTGGGCCTGGGCTGGCTCGGCCACGAGTTCGCCAGCAAGCCGGCGATCAGTGCGATCGCCAACCTCAATACCTACAACTTCCTGTTTCTCACGCTGGGCATCCTGCTGCATTGGCGTCCACGCAGCTTCCTCGATGCAGTGAGTCGCGCGGTGCCCAGCACGTCCGGCGTGCTGATCCAGTTTCCGCTGTACGGCGGCATCGCCGCCCTGCTCACGCAAGTACCCGGCAGCGGCGGCGTGACGCTGGCGCACCGGCTGTCGAACCTGTTCGTGCATGTCGCCACCACCGACAGTTTCCCGGCCGTGATGGGCGCGTACTCGGCCGTGCTCGGTTTCTTCGTGCCGTCCGGTGGCGGCAAGTGGCTGGTCGAGGCACCGTACGTGATGCAGGCCGCAAACGACCTGCACGTGCATCTGGGCTGGGCGGTGCAGGTGTACAACGCAGCCGAGGCGTTGCCGAACCTGATCAACCCGTTCTGGATGCTGCCGCTGCTGGGCGTGCTGGGACTGAAGGCGCGCGACGTGGTCGGCTACACCTTCATGCAGCTGGTGGTGCACGTGCCGCTGGTGCTGGGCATGCTGTGGCTGCTCGGGATGACGCTGGATTACGTGCCGCCGGTGATGCCGTAGATGACACGGCGGGAGCGCACGCATGCGCTCCCGCCGATCGACGCTACAGTTCGCGCAACGCCGTGGTCACCGGCAGCCGCGCCGCGCGAACCGCGGGAAACAGCCCGCCGATGAAGCCGATGGTGAGCGCCCACAGCAGTCCGACCCACAGCAGCTGGGCGGAAACCCGCAGCTCGAAGCTGAGCTTGCCAACCGAGCCGGCGGCCAGCGTGGACGCGCTGTAACCGTTGAACACCAGCCACGCCAGCAAGCCACCGATCAGGCCGCCGAGCAGGGCCAGCAGCATGGTTTCCAGCATCACCGCCACCACCACCGGCAGTCCGCGGAAACCGATCGCCCGCAACGTGGCAATCTCGCGCGCCCGTGCCGCGACTGCGGCGAACATGCAGTTGAGCGCGCCGAAGATCGCACCGATCGCCATGATCGAGCCGACCACGATGCCGATGATGGTGAGGAAGCTGCTCATGCCTTCGGACTGCTTGCTGAAATAGTCGAGCGTGGTGCTGACGTCGACCTTCAGTTGCGGATTCGCTTCCAGCGTCGCCTTGAACGCATCGAACGCGGCGGGGTCGGCCAGCTTCACGGTGACCGACGCGCGGCTGCTGCCGCGACGGTAAGTGTCGGCCACCACGCCGGCATCGCCCCACACTTCCGAATCCATCGAGTCGCCGGAGGCGAACACGCCCACCACCGTCCACAGCTGGCTGCCGAGACGGATCTCGTGGCCCGGTTCCAGCCCGGCGAACTGCCGCGCCGCGCCCTTGCCGACGATCAGCTCGCGCATGCCGGGAGTGAACTTGCGGCCGTCGACGATCTTCAGGTTCGGTCGCACCGCCCAGGCCTGATCGCTGACGCCACGCAATTGCACGCTGCCCTCTTCGTCGGGCTGGCCGCCCTTGATCGGCAGGTTCGCGGCCACCACCAGCTCGGGCGAGGCAATCGGCTGGCCCTTCGCGTCCTTGGCGATGCCGGCGGTCTGCGGGATCAAGGTCACGCTGTCATGGTCGAGCACCGACATCACCTCGGAGGCGGACGCACCACGCATCACGATGGCGGTGTCGGCGCTGCCGGTCTTGCTCAGCGTCTCGCGGTAGCCATCGCTCATCGCCAGAAGCGCCACCAGCACCGCCACCACGCCGGCGATGCCGATCACGATCACGGAGGACATGCCAAGCCGCTGCCGCAGCGTGCTGATGCCGACCGCGGTGACCGACACGGCCTGCCGACCCTGGCGGGTGAGCAGCATCCAGATCGCGAGCAGCACCACCGACAGCACCGTGAGTGCAGAGAAAAACAACATCAGGGAATGCAGGAACATGGTCGTTCTCCTCAGCGCCCAGCCAGTGCGTCGACGATGTTCAGACGCATCGCGCGCATGGCAGGCAAAGCACCGACCAGCAGGCCGGCGGCGATCATCAACAGCACACCATGCAGCCAGATACCGGCATCCACCGGCGCCATGGGTATCGCACCACCCATCGCCGAATGCACGCCACCGACCACCAGCATCGCCAGCGCGAGACCCAGCACGCCGCCGAGCAGCAACAGCAGCACCGACTCGGCCAGCACCATCGCCAGCACGCTGCGGCTGGAGAAGCCGATCGTCTTCAGCACCGCCAGTTCGGAGGTGCGCTCGCGCACGGCCTGCATCATCGTGTTGCCCGACAGCAGCAGCAGGGTGAAGAACACCGCGCCCATGATCGAGGTGACGATCAGGCCGATATCGGCCAGCTGCTTCATCCAGCTGGCGGTGGCCGCGGCCTCGGTCTGCGTGCGGGTCTCGTGGTCCGAATTGGCCGAGATGGCATCGATCGCCTTGGCCACCCGATCGGCCTGGTTCACGTCGGTGACGCGCGTGACGTACCAGCCGACCTGGCCGCGGTTGTACGGCGTGGTCTCGTCGAAGTACTTCCAGTTGAGCAGGAACATCTGGTCGTAGAAACCGCCGGACTTCTTGTCCTTCGAGTGCAGGATGCCGACGATGTCGAACGTCCAGTTCTTGCTGCCTTCACGGTTGGGAAAGATCGTCGACTGCATCGGAATCTTGTCGCCCACCTTCCAGTGGAACCGCTGGGCCAGTTTCTCGCCGACCAGCGCGCCCGTTCGGGTGGTGTCGAACGCCTTGCGCTCCGCCGCGCTCACTTCCATCTCCGGGTAGAGATCGAGGTAATTCGGCTCGACCGCGAAGCTGAAGACCTGGTTGTGCGGATCCTGGTAGGCGCCGCCGAACCAGTTGGCGTAGGTGACCATCTTCACGCCGGGCACCTGCGCGATCTGCGCCTCCAGCGATTGCGGCAGGGTCTGGATGAAGGAAAGCCGGGAACCGGTCTGCAGCCGCTCGGCGCCGTTGGCGCTGTTTCCGGCCTGGTCGAAGCCGGTGCGTACCGCATCGAGCATGCCGAACAGCAGGAACGCGGCAATGATCGACACCAGCGTGAGTATTGTGCGGGTCTTGCGCCGGAACAGCGCCGCCCAGATCAGATGAAGGTATTTCATCGTTGTGTCCTCACGCCGTTGCCTGTTCGACCAGGGTGCCCTTGTCCAGATGCAGCGTGTGGCGGGCGTATTCGGCCGCCTTCGGATCATGCGTGACCATCACGATGGTCTTGCCGTGCTCGCGATTGAGCTGCTGCAACAGCCCGAGCACATCCTCCGCGGACTGGCGATCGAGATCGCCGGTCGGCTCGTCGCAGACCAGCAGCGTGGGATCGGAAACGATGGCGCGGGCAATCGCCACGCGCTGCTGCTGGCCGCCGGACAACTCGCTCGGCTTGTGGCTGGCGCGATCGGAAAGGCCGACCAGTTGCAACGCGATGGCCGCATTTTTCCTGCGTTGTGCTGCCGACAGCTTCGTCAGCAGCAGCGGCAGTTCCACGTTGCGCTGGGCCGACAGCATCGGCATCAGGTTGTAGAACTGGAAGATGAAGCCGACATTCGACGCCCGCCACTTCGCCAGTGCACCACCACCGAGCTGGTCGATGCGCTGGCCACCTACGGTGATGCTGCCGGCCGTCGGCGTATCCAGGCCACCAATCAGATTCAGCAAGGTGGTCTTGCCGGAGCCGGACGGCCCCATCAACGCCAGGAAGTCGCCCTGGGCGATCGCCAGGTTGACGTGATGCAGCACCTCGACCTTCTGCTTGCCGCGCTCGTAGGTCTTGGCGAGATTCTGGATATCGATCAGTGTGCCCATGCTGTTTCTCCGAATGCTTCATGGCGGTCGCGGCCGATGCCGCTGCTACAAAAGAATCTTTCTTACGGCGTTGCGGTTTTCATCTGGACGGCCGAACCATCATGCAGATCAGCCGATGGCGAAATCACCACGCTGTCACCCGGCTTCACCGCGGCCGGCAACAGGCGCAGTTCACCGTAGGCCTGCGTCGCCGGATTGACCGTGCGCTGACGCACCTGGCTGCCGTCGATCACGAACACCACGCTGTGGCCTTCACGCTGCACGATTGCCGTCGCCGGCACCAGCACGCCTTGCGGGAGTGGCGCGGTGGCGCTCTGCTTCTCTTCCAGGAACGATACTCGCGCGCCCATGTCGGGCACCACGCGCGCATCCTTCTTTTCAAGCGCCACGCGCACCTTGATCGTCGCCTTGCCGCGATCGGCGGTGGGCACGATGGCGACCACGTGGGCGGGAATCTTCCAGTCGGGATACGCGTCCAGCACGGCCTCGGCCGGCATGCCCGGCTTGACCCGTCCGATGTAGGCCTCGTTGACGTCGACGTCGATCTCCAGCGAATCCATGTCGACGATGGTGCCCACGCCGGTGCGGGTAAAGCCGCCGCCGGCGGACAGCGGCGAGATGATCTCGCCGACCTGGGCATCCTTGGTGGTGACCACGCCGCCGAACGGCGCGCGCACTACGGTGTAGTCGAAATTCACTTTCGCCACGTTGGCCTGGGCGTCGGCGGACTTGGCTTGTTGCAGCTGTGAGCCGAGTTGGGCGCGCAGGCTGTTGACCTGGGTCTGCGCCTGTTCGGCACTCTGTTTCGACACCAGCCCGCGGGCGACCAGCGACTGCAGTCGCGCGGCATCGTGGATGCTCTGCGCCAGCTGTGCCCGGTTCTGTGCCAGCAAGGCATGGGCCGCGTCGGCTTGCGCCTGCGCCGCCGCCAGGTTGGCCTTGTAGCCGCTGTCGTCCAGCCGCGCCAACACCTGACCCTGCTTGACGTGATCGCCCTCCTCGATCAGCACCGCAGTCAGCGTGCCGGTGATCTGCGCCGATACCGTGGCCTGCCGCCGCGCGGTGACATAACCGGTCGCCTGCAGCACTGCGCCGGCTTCGCTGCTGGAAGTCGGCGCAACGGCGGTCGCCGTCTGCACCGCCACCGCACGATGGCCAAGCAGCATCCAGCCAGCCACACCGAGCAGCGCCAGCACCACGATCACCCCTCCCGCGATCCAGGGCCAGCGGACCGGACCACCGCCGTGATCCTCGCGCTGGTGGCGCTCGATGCGCAGTTCCTTCAACAGTTCGGCGTTGTCCACTCGTGTTCCCCGCCCGGCATGCCGGCTTCTCGATAGGTGCAAGATTGACGGATCGGCCGCAGCGCGATCAGGGTTATGCATCAGCCATCGTCGATGACAAGTGTCATCCGGACCGCTTTTCTGTACCTCTCGCGGCGCCGCGCAGAGAGTAACCTTCCGCGTACCGCAGTGACCACCTCGGCTTGGATCGGGTATGGCTGTCGTCACGGCCCTGCTCGGACAACGCCCGTCTTCAGAGGAATGCCGATGTTCCAACTACCTCGTTTTGCCCTGTTCGCGATCATCGTCGGCAGCACCTTCGCGGGCCTGCCGCACAAGGCGGTCGCTGCGACTCGACCTGCCTCCTGCCAGGCGCCGGTCCACCGCCAGTTCGATTTCTGGATCGGCGACTGGGACACCTTCGACATCGGTGCATTGAACAAGCCCCCGGTGGCGCGCAATCACGTCGACGCGATCCTGGGCGGCTGCGTGTTGCGCGAGGTCTACGAACAATCCGATGGACTGGTTGGACAGAGCTTCACCATCTACGACACCGACCGCCATCTGTGGCACCAGAGCTGGGTCACCAACCGCGGCCAGCTGCTGGTGCTGGAAGGTGCGCAGGAAGGCGGGCGCATCGTGCTGAACGGCGTCGATCACGGCGACGAGGGCGCCAAGATCCGGGTCAGCTGGGAGCCGCAGGCCAACGGCGTGCACGAGATCGCCAGCAAGTCGCACGATGGCGGCCGCAGCTGGCAGCCACTGTTCGACATCCTGTTCCGCCCGCATCGGAGCTGAGCGCGGACATGCCGGGCTTTGCTACGCTTGCCGGCATGACCTATGCCATCGCACCGCCTGTCTTGCCCAGCCTGCCGATCATCGGCAGCGACCTGCGTTTCCCGATCCGCCGGGTGTTCTGCATCGGCCGCAACTACGCCGAGCATGCCCGCGAGATGGGCGCCAGCGTGGACACGGCCGCACCGATGTTCTTCTGCAAGCCGGCCGATGCTGTCGTCAGCGACGGCGCCGACGTGCCGTACCCGCAAGCTACCAGCGACCTGCACCATGAAGTGGAGATGGTGGTGGCGCTGGGCGCCGGTGGCCACGATCTCACACCGGAGCAGGGCGCCGCGCTGGTCTGGGGCTACGGCGTGGGGCTGGACCTTACCCGGCGCGATCTGCAGGCACAGGCCAAGGCCAAGGGACATCCGTGGGACGTGGCCAAGGGATTCGACCATTCCGCGCCGGTCTCCGCGTTGCGTCCGGCCAGCGAGGTGACTCTGACCGCAGACAGCGTGCTGCGACTGAGCGTCAACAGCGAGCTGCGCCAGCAGACCACGCTGGGCGAAATGGTGCACGGCGTGCCGCAGATCATTGCGGCGCTGTCCACGCTGTTCGAGCTGAAAGCCGGCGACCTGATCTTCACCGGCACGCCGGCCGGAGTGGCCGCCCTGCAGCGCGGGGACCGCTTTCACGCCGAGCTGGTCGGCGTTGCCGAACTGGATGGCCACATCGCCTGAGTTGCTGCGAGGCGCTGCGGTGGCTCCCTCTGTGCGGCCGCGCGGCCACGCGGTACAGTCATCCGGCCCAACTGAAGGAGTACCAGCAGCATGAGCATGCTCAGCGAATTCAAGGCCTTCGCGATGCGCGGCAATGTCATCGATCTGGCTGTCGGTGTCGTCATCGGTGGCGCGTTCGGCAAGATCGTCACCTCGCTGGTCGACCAGATCATCATGCCGCCGATCGGCTGGCTCACCGGCGGCATCGACTTCAGCGAACTGAAGTGGGTGCTGCGGCCGGCCGACAGCACCAATCCGGCCCACAAGATCGCGGAAGTGGCGATCCAGTACGGCGCCTTCATCAACACGCTGATCCAGTTCATCATCATCGCGTTCGCGATCTTCATGGTGATCAAGGGGATCAACCGGCTCAGCCGCAAGCAGGAAGAAGCGCCCGCCGCACCGCCGGCCGACGTGGCCCTGCTGACCGAGATTCGTGACCTGCTGAAGAACAGGCAGCCCTGATCGGACGGGAAACGGGGAACGGAAAGAGCCCAAGCCTTCCGCGCTGGCCAGCTGCGTTCCCTGTTTTCTGCCATTCGTGACTTCTGGCCTAAGCGCTCTCTCGTAGCCGCGCCATAATCGAGGCTTCCCCCGTGGAGTCTCCCGATGCGCCGTCTTCCGCTCACCCTGCTCGCTGCCAGCCTGCTACTGGCCACTGGCATCGCCAGTGCCGCCACTCCTACCACGATTCCCGCAACAGCCGTAAAGACGGCTGAACGATTGCGCGACAAGGCGATGCACGACGATACCGGCTACCGCATCGTCGAATCGCTGACCACCGAAGTCGGCCCGCGCATGGCCGGCAGCGATGCCGATCAACGCGCCCGCGACTGGGCGGTGGCGAAATTCAAGGCGCTCGGCTACGACAAGGTCTACACCGAGGCGGTGACCTACCCGCTGTGGGAGCGCCGCAGCGAGCATGCGGCCATCGTCGGTCCGTTTGCGCAGCCGCTGGTGCTGAGCGCGCTGGGCTATTCGCCGGGCACGCCGAAGGGCGGGCTTACCGCGCAGGTGGTGAAGTTCGACAGCCTGGACGCGCTCAAGGCCGCCGATCCGGCCAGTGTGAAAGGCAAGATCGTCTACATCGGCTACCGCATGCAGCGCGCGAAGGACGGCCATGACTATGGCATGGGCTCGGCCGTGCGCACGGCCGGCCCGCCGATCGCCGCCGCCAAGGGTGCGGCGGGTTATCTGCTGCGCTCCGCCGGCACCGACGCGCACGATCGCATCGCTCACACCGGGGTCACCGGCTTCCGCGATCCGGCCAAGGCGATCCCCGCCGCGGCACTGTCCAACCTCGACGCCGACCAACTCGAGCGGGTGCTGGCCTATGGCAAGCCGGTCACCCTGAAACTGGATCTGGACTGCGGCGTGGTCGGCGAATACACCGGCGCCAACGTGATCGGCGAGATCACCGGCCGCAAGCATCCCGACCAGGTGGTGGCGATCGGCGGTCACCTGGATTCATGGGATCCGGGCACCGGCGCGATCGACGACGGCGCCGGCGTGGCGATCGCGATGGCGGCTGGCAAGCTGATCCGCGACCTGCCACAGCGGCCCGACCGCACGATCCGGGTGATCGCGTTCGCCAACGAGGAGATGGGCTTGTGGGGCGGTCGCGCCTACGCCGACAAGCACGCCGGCGAGGTGGCGAAGTTTCAGCTCGGCACCGAATCGGATTTCGGCGCCGGCCCGGTCTGGCGCATGAGCGCCAGCGTCAAGCCCGAAGCGCGCAAGGCGATCGCGCAGATCGCCAAGGTGCTGGCACCGATCGGCGTGACGTATGACGCCAAGAAGCCCGGTGGCGGCGGTTCGGATCTGTCGCAGATGCACGGCAAGGGCATGGCCGCGTTGTCGCTGACCCAGGACGGCACGCATTACTTCGACTGGCACCACACCGCTAACGACACGCTGGACAAGATCGACCCGAAGGAACTGGCGCAGAACGTGGCGGTATATGCCGCGTTCTCGTACATGGCCGCCCAGGCGGACGGCGATTTCGGTTCGGCGCCCGGCGCGTTCGCAAACGATGGTGCCGGCGAGTAACGCTTTCCCACCCTCGAAATGAAGAAGGCGGCCGAATGGCCGCCTTCTTCATTTCGAGGCAGCCTCAACGCGCGTAGTACTGCCCCGATGCCACCAGTGGTTCGGGGATGCAGAACATTTTCGGCAGCACGGTGATCGCCACCGGTACCAGCACGCGCTTCTCGATGCCGCCGACACTGGCGCAACTGGTGTCCGCCGGCAGGCGGTAATGGATGATGCGCACGGTGTAGTTCGGACAGACATCCGAACACGGGAACTCGGCAACCACCGGCACGCCGCGGTAGCGGCCCAGTTCGACCGTGGTGTTCATCAGCGCCGCCTTGTCCCATGGCTTGCCGGCGTAGGTCTGCAGCGCTGCCGCGTCCATCTGTGCAGGTGCGGTGGGTGCGGTTGCAGGTGCAGTCGCGCAGGCAGTGGCGCCGATGGCCACGCCCACGACAGCCATGAGGACGCTCATGATCGATGTCAGCTTGCGCATGTCCGCTCCTTCGATGATGAAGGAGCCAGCCTAGCCGCCTCACGTTGAACACCGCAAGCTACTGCACCGGCACCGTCTTGCCGGCGCGGTCAAAACGCTGCTGCAGCTGATCCATGTAAATGTAGATCACCGGCGTCAGATACAGCGTGAGGATCTGCGAGAAGATCAGCCCGCCAACCACCGCCAGGCCGAGCGAACGGCGCACTTCCGCACCGGCACCGATGCTCAGCGCGATCGGCAATGTGCCGGCCATCGCCGCCATGCTGGTCATCATGATTGGACGGAAACGCACGCGGCAGGCTTCGAAGATCGCCTGTGCCGGCGGCATGCCTTCCTCGCGCTGACGCTCCAGCGCAAAGTCGATCAGCATGATCGCGTTCTTCTTGACGATGCCGATCAGCATCACGATGCCGACGAACGCGAACAGATCCAGCGAGGCGTGGAAGATCACCAGGGTCAGCAGCGCGCCGACCGCCGCCGCCGGCAGACCGGAAAGGATCGTCAGCGGGTGGATGAAACTCTCGTACAGGATGCCCAGCACCAGGTAGATCACGAACACCGCCAGCAACAACAACATGCCCATGCCCTGCATGGATTGCTGGAACGCCTGCGCGGTGCCCTGCACGCTGCCGCTGATCGTCGCCGGCAGGCCTGCCGTGTCCATCGCATGGTTGATGCTGGTCACCGCGTCGCTCAACGATACCCCCGGCGCCAGGTTGAACGACACCGTGACCGCCGGCAGCTGGCCCTGGTGGTTCACCGTCAGCGCCTGCGGCTCGCGGCTGAAGCTGGCCACCGCGCTCAGCGGCACCGGCGTACCGTTGCTTGAGGTGACGTACAACTGCGACAGCACCGCCGGGTCGTTCTGCAATGCGCGCTCGACCTGCAGGATCACCCAATACTGGGTCGACGAACCGTAGATGGTGGAGATCTGGTTTTCGCCGAAGCCGATGCCCAGCGCGGTCTGCACCTGCGCCATGGTGAGGCCGAGCGGTGCCAGCTTGTCCCGGTCGACCTTGACCACGATCGAGGGGCTGTTGAGATCCAGATCGTTGGTGACGTCCTCGAACCCCGGCAGCGCGGCGAACGCGCGCGTCACCCTGCCGCTCCAGTCGTACAGCGCGGGAATATCGATGGACTGCAGCGTGTATTGATATTGCGCCTTGGACTGGCGGCCACCGATCTGGATCGCCGGCGAGTTCTGGATATAGGCGCGGATGCCGGCGACCTTGGCCAGCTTCGGCCGCAGCTCCTTGATGATGCCGTCCGCGTCAAGCTTGCGTTGGCTGGTCGGTTTCAGCATCAGCAGGATCGAGCCGTTGTTGACCGTGCTGCGTGAGCCGCCTGCGCCGATGCTGGACATGTAGCCGGCGATGTTGGGATCCTTCGCCACGATGTCGACCAGCTTCTGCTGCTGCACCACCATGCCGTCGAAGGAGATATCCTCCGGCCCTTCCGTGTTGACGTGCAGCGTGCCGTTGTCGCCGGCGGGAATGAAATCCTTCGGTACCACGTAGAACAGCAGTGCGGTGGCCAGCAGGCTCAGGCCGAACGAAGCCAGCACCAGGCGCGGCCGATCCATGCACCAGCGCAGGCTGCTGGCGTAACCGCGCTGCACGGCGCCGAAGCCGCGATCGAAACCGCCAACCAGCCAATTTTTCTTCTCATGATCGTGGGCCTTGACGAAGCGGCTGCACAGCATCGGCGTCAGCGTGATCGCCACCACGCCGGAGATCAGGATCGCCACGCTGATCACCACGGCGAACTCGTGGAACAGCCGGCCGACGATGCCGCCCATGAACATCACCGGGATGAACACCGCGATCAGCGACAGCGTCATCGAGAAGATGGTGAAACCGATCTCGCCGGCGCCCTTCAAGGCCGCCTCGTACGGCGGCACGCCCGCCTCCATGTGGCGCACGATGTTTTCCAGCATCACGATCGCATCGTCGACCACGAAGCCGACCGCCAGCGTCAGCGCCAGCAGCGAGAGGTTGTCGAGACTGTAGCCGAGCGCATACATCACACCGAACGTACCCAGCATCGAGATCGGCAACGCCACCGCCGGAATCAGCGTGGCGGAAAGGTTGCCGAGGAACAGGTAGATCACGAACACCACCAGCGCGCCGGCCAGCAGCAGGGTGAACTGCACGTCGTCGACCGAGGCGCGGATCGACTGCGACCGGTCATACAGCGTTTCCAGCTTCACCGACGGCGGCAACCCGGCGCGGAAGCTCGGCAACACGGCCTTGATCCGGTCCACCGTGGCCACCGTGTTCGCTCCCGGCTGGCGCTGGATCGCCAGCACGATGGCGCGCGTGCCGCTGTACCAGCTGGCCTTCTGGTCGTCCTGCACGCTGTCGCGCGCCACGCCGATATCGCCCACGTGCACGGGCGCACCGTTGCGGTACGCCACCACCACGTCGTTGTACGCCGCCGCCCGCTGCAGCTGACCGTCACTGCGTATCGGCAACTGCTGACGCGTGCCATACAACGAACCGGTGGACTGGTTGACGTTGGCGTCGGCAATCGCGTTCTGCACCTGGTCGATGCCAATGCCGCTGGCGGCCAGCCGGTCCGGATCCACACTGATGCGCACCGCGTATTTCTGCGAGCCGTACACGCTCACCTGCGCCACGCCATCGACCATCGACAGCTGCTGCGCCAGTTCAGTCTCCGCGTATTCGTCGACCCTGGTCAACGGCAGCGTGGACGAACTCATCGCCAGGTACAGGATCGCCGCGTCAGCCGGATTGACCTTGCGGAACGTGGGCGGCGTGGTCATCTCCTTCGGCAGCTGGCGCAGCGCCGAGGAAATCGCCGACTGCACATCCTGCGCCGCCGCGTCGATGTTGCGATCCAGCTCGAAAGTCAGCGTGATCGAGGTGGAGCCGAGCGCGCTGGTCGAGCTCATCGCGCTGATCCCGGCGATGGTCGACAGCTTGCCTTCCAGCGGTGTCGCCACCGCCGATGCCATCGTCTCCGGTGACGCACCCGGCAGGCTGGCACTGATGCTGATGGTCGGGAAATCGACGTTCGGCAGTTCGTTCACCGGCAGCTGCGGATAGGCGACGATGCCGAACACCAGCAACGCCGTCATCAGCAGCGTGGTCATCACCGGGCGACGGATGCACAGCTCCGGGATATTCATCGGCTCAGCCCTGCTTGACGATGGCTGCGCTGCCGTCCACCAGCAGCATCTGGCCCTCGGTCACCACCTGCTCGCCGGGCTTCAGACCCTTGTCGATCACGGTGCGACCGGCTGTGCTCGGTCCGGTCGTCACTGGGCGCTGCTGCACCTTGCCGTTGGCGCCCAGCACGAACACGAAGCTACCATCGGTCGAGCTCTGCAGCGCATGCACCGGCACGCTCACCACATTGACGAGCCGCGTGGTCGGCAACGTCACCTGCACGAACTGGCCTGGCGTGAGGCGATGATCGGCATTGTCGAACCGCGCCTTCAGCACGATGGTGCCGGTGCTGGCGTCGACCGCGTTGTCGATGAACTCGAGCGCGCCGCTCAGCGGTGCCGCGTGATCGCCGGAGATCGTCACCTGCACGCTGAGCACACCCTGTTGCTGCGCGGCACGCACCGCGGGCAGGCTGTCTTCGGGAATATTGAACGCCACCCGCATTGGCTCGACCTGGTTGAGCACCACGATGTCGGTGCTGTCGGCGCTGATCTGCGCGCCAGGCCACACCAGCGGCGCGCCGGTGACGCCATCGAACGGGGCAACTATCTGCGCGTAATCAAGCTGCGTCTGCGCCAGCTCCTGCGCAGCCTGATCGCTCTGCAAGGCAGCCCTGGCCACCGCAAGGTTCGCCTTGTACAGGTCGTAGTCCGATTTGGAGACGAAGCCCTTGGTCAGCATGTCGGCATAACGCTGCTGATCGGCCTGTGCCTTCTGCAACTGCGCCTGGTCGCGTGCCACGCTGCCGCGCGCCTGATCAAGCTGCGCCCTCAACAGGCGCGGGTCGATCTGCGCCAGCACACTGCCCTTGCGCACCAGCGTGCCGGGTTTGAACGACAACGATTCAAGCTGGCCGGAGACTCGCGCGCGCAATGTCACCGTTGACCATGCCTCGGCCCGGCCGACCAGCTTCAGCGAAAGTTCGACGTCGCCCAGGGTGGCGCTGGCTACTTCGACCGGGACCGGTGCAGCTGCCTTGGACACCGCTGCCTCGCCGCCGGCACGGCGACCGAAGTGCAGGGCCAGAGCAACCGCCAGCAGGACGGCCACGACAAGGACGATCTTTTTCCAGGACATGCGTAGGGGATTCTCGATCGTCGCGCCGCGCCTGGCGGCAGCTGGTGGGTTCCTGCGCGGCTGGGGAACCGCCATGCCGATGACAGTGCATCAAGCTGATTACAACGCGGATACCGGAATCAGGTTGACCCGTCCACGGAGCGCTCTCGCCACTATGCCGCTAATGCCGGTCCTGATGACCACGACCAACGGCACTGGTCAGATGTGCGTGGCGCGAAACTCAGGGCGTGCCGTCGTCCTGTTCAAGCGCGAGCAGGTTGTCCTTGATCCGGCTGATCACCGCCATCGCCTGCTGCAGTTCGTCGTGATCGATGCCGCGCGTGGCGTCCTTGCGCAGGTCGCGCGCGATGATCTCCATGTCACCCACGATCACTCGCGCCTGCTCGGTGGTGTGCAACCGCCATGCACGGCGATCCTTCGGGTCTGGTCGGCGCTCGACGAACCCCGCCGCCTGCAACCGGTCGATTACCCGGCCCACCGCGATCGGTTCCATTTCCAGAAACTCGGCCAGCTCGGTTTGCCGCAAGCCTTCGCGGTGGTACAACACCTTGGTCGCGCGCCATTGCGCGCGGGTCAACCCGAATTTCACCGCGCGCCGGTCGAAGTGCTTGCGGAACAGCAAGGTCACATCGCTGAGCAGGTAGCCGAAGGAAATGTCTTCCGTTTTCGCCATGACCCGTTGCCACCTCATCGCAGCTGAATGCCTGCCCGAAGCATAAGGCGCCACTCTTCGCGAAGCCATGCCCTTGAAGATCATCGCTGCCGACATCACCACCCTGCACGTGGACGCGATCGTCAACGCGGCCAACCCAAGCCTGCTCGGTGGCGGCGGCGTGGATGGCGCCATCCATCGTGCAGCCGGGCCTGGTCTGCTGGACGCTTGCCGGGCGCTCCCCGAATCCGCACCCGACGTGCGCTGCCCGACCGGTGACGCGCGCATCACTCCCGGCTTTGCGCTACCCGCACGATACGTGATCCACACGGTGGGACCGGTCTGGCACAGCGGCATGGCAGGCGAAGCGCGGCTGCTGGCATGTTGTTATCGCAACACGCTGCGCCTGCTGCGCGAGCAGCGACTGCGCACGATCGCGTTTCCGGCGATCAGCTGCGGTGTCTACGGCTATCCCGCGGCCCAGGCGGCTGCCGTGGCTATTGCCACGCTGCGCGACGAACTTGCCGGCGATGATTCCACCGAAGTGATCCTTTGCTGTTTCAGCGATGACATGCGTGCGATTTTCCAGCACGCACTCAATGCAGCTTGAACGGATACAGCGGCGGCAGCGCCGAGGCTTCGTCACCGGCATCGGCGGCGCGCCAGACGAAACCGCGTTTGAACGCCGCCACCAGCCCCGTGCCGTCGCCGGCCATTGGCGCACCACCGTAACACCGGCGTTGCAAGGCGGCGATCGCTTCACGCTGCGCCGCATCGTCCAGCGCCGCCGCCAGCTCGCCCAGATGCTGGATCGCCGGCCGTTCCGCGCGCGCCCATTTCAACAGGCTGTGCGCCAGTGCCATCGCGTCGTTACCGCGCGCGGCGGCGAGGAAACTCAGCTGGCATTGCCGTGGGGATATGGTCGCGGTCACCTGCACCGTCGTCGACGGTACGCGTCGACGACGCCGCCACCACCACACCAGCACACTGAGCAGCCACAGGCCGACACTGCCCAGCGCGATCCAGCGCCATGGCGTGCCTGATGGCGGTGCGTTGCTGGCTGGGGCCGCGTTGCCGGTGGATGCGGTATCTGGGATGGACGTCTGGACGGCCGCAGCCCCGACAGCAGGCAGCACGGTCACGTCGTGCGCCGGAATCTGCGCCACTTCCACGCGATCGGTCAGCACGTTCCACCATTTCAGGGTGGTCGCCGGGATGGTCAGCGTGCCGGCTCGCTCGGGCACGATCGCAAAGGTCTGCTGCCGACGGCCGACCAGCCACTGCCCATCCTGGCGCGTGCCGGTAACCGGTTTGTCCGGATATGTCTTGGCGCCGTCCAGCGGCGGCAGGCTCAGTGCAGGCAGGGACTCGAACGCCAGGCCCGTCGCCTGCAGTGTCATGGTTAGATTCAAAGGTTGTCCGACGCGCACCTGATCCTGTGCACCCGGCCAGCCGTCCATGTCCAGGCTCAGTTGACGCGCCGGCAGCCACGCGCTCTTGCCCCAGTCAGCAGGTGTCGCCTGCACGTCAATCGACACGGCTGGCGCGCTGGCCGCAACCGGCGTGCTGGAACCGAAGAAGCTGTTGGGGTCGTTCGGATCGATCGCCTCGCCCTGGAAATCCGCGGCGGGAATCTCGATGCGTCCGGCGCGCTGCGGGATCAACGCATAGCGCCGCTCCAGCACGTGATAGGTCCGCCCGCCCCGCTCGGCGTCGTAGTTCAGGTCGTCACCCATCCGGCTCACTTCCACCCCATCGAGTTGGGGCGCACTCAGCGCACCGTTGCTGATGCTGGTGGCGTAGTAGAGCCGTACCACGTAACTCAGTTGCTGGCCGACGTAGCCGCGCTGCGGGTCCACCTGCGCTTCCATGAAGACGTTCTGGTTGGTGGCCGCCGCCGCAGTCGGATCCGGCGCGCTCACCTGCAACTGAAGCGGTTGCGTCAGGCCACCCGCTACGCCCAGTGGGGGAATCTGCAGTGTGCCGACATGCTTCGGACGCAGCGCCACGCCAAACGTCAGGGTCGACGTGGCCGCGCCGTTGACGACGCTGAGGCTGCTGTTCTGCGAGGTACCGAGAATGCTGAAGTCCTGGCTCAACGCGCTCAGGTCCGGCATGGCCATGCCGCCGCCCGCATTCTGCACGCGCAGGTTGAGAGTCACCGTTTCACCCAGCTGCACGCTGTTGCGGTCCAGCGTCGCCTGTACGTCGGTTGCCTGCGCCAGGGCTGGAGCCATCAGCAACAGCAGCCACCATCCGATGATCAGTCGTCGAACCGTCACGGTTGTTCATCCTCGCTCGGCGCGCCGCCGTGGCGCTGTTGATATTCCAGCTCGAACTTGCGCCGCAACAGTGCGCCCGGATCATCCGGCACCCGCTGCAGTGCATGCTGCAGATCCGCCGGCAGTTTCGCCTGCGGGTCGTCCTTCGCCAGCGCGCCAAGCTGATGCGTCTTCGGCTTGTCCGCAGAGTTGGCCAACGCCTGATCCATCTGCTGTTTCAGCGCCTGCTGCGCCTGTTCCGCCTTCGCCTTCTGCTCGGCCTGTGGCTGCGCGTTCTGTGGCGGGGACTGATCGCCGGCCTGCTGCTTGCCGGAACGATCCTGCCCTGACGGACTCTGCTCGGACTGATCCTGCGGTTTGCCATCCTGACCGGGCTGTTCGGACGGCTTGGCGCCATCCTGTGCGGACTGTTGATCCTTTGAATCCGACTTGCCGCTCTTGCCCGGATCACCGGCCGAGGATTGTCCCTGGCTGCCGTTGTGGCCCTCATGTTTCTTCTGATCGGATGGCTGCTGCCGCTGCTGGCTCAGCCAGTCTTCGACCGCCTTGCGATTGGCCTTGGCGTCGGCGTTGTTCGGATCGAGTTTCAGCGCACGATCGTAAGCCGCGATCGCCTGCTGGTACTCGCCTTGCTCGGCCAGCGTGTTGCCGAGGTTGTACGTCGCATCGCCACCAGGCGCCTGCTGCAACGCCTGCTTCGCGGCGGCATAGTCGCCCGCGCGATAGGCTGCTGCGCCACGCCAGGCCGGGTCGCGCGCCAGCTGTTGCGCCTGCTTCGCGCGGCCTTCGCGCAAGGCCTGTGCAGCCTGCTGATCGGGTCGTTGCCACAGGTCATGCCATGTCGTCGCCTGGGCCGGGGTCGGCAACAGCGGCAGCATGACCAGCGGCATCAACAGCAGCCAGCCGCGACGAAATGCCAGTGCAACGATCAACAGCAGCGGAAGCAGCAGCCACGGGCCGCGATCCTGCCATTCATCGCCCACCTGCCCGCCGGCCACCGCTGCGGGTGCAACGCGAAGTTGCGTATGCAGCGTGTCGATATCCCGGTGATCCGCTGTCATCGCCACATAGCGGCCACCGCCAGCGGAAGCGAGCGCAGCGAGTGCCGCATCATCGCGGCGGGCCAGCGCGATGCCGCCTTGTGCATCGCGCAGAAAGCCGCCCTCGGGCAGCGGCACGGGGCCGCCCTGCGGCGTGCCCACGCCCAGTACCGATATCTGCACGCCGGCGGCGTTGGCGCTGCGTGCAGCCGCGTCGGCGGGCGCATCGGCATGGTCGGTGATCAGCACCAGCGAGCCGCCGCTGGCCTTGGCATCGTGGATCAAGGCCACGCCACGTTCGATCGCCAGCGCGGCGTTGTCCCCATCGACCGGCATGGTGTCGGGCGCCAGCGCGTCAAGCAGGTCGTCGAGGCTGCCCGCATCAGAGGTCAGCGGCGCCACCACGAATGTTTCGCCGGCATAAGCGATCAGTGCATTGAGCCCGTCACGATTGCTGGCCAGGAGATCGCGCGCCTTGTAGCGCGCGCGATCGAGCCGGCTCGGCGCCACGTCGCGCGCCAGCATGTGCCGAGAGAGCGAAATCGCCACCACCTGCGCCGCGCGACTTGCGTACAACGGCTGGTTGATCCGACTCCAGCTCGGGCCAGCCAGCGCCAGCGCGCACAGCGTCCAGCCCAGCGCAAACAGCCACACCGGCAGTTGGCGATTGCCCGCACGACCGCGCAACAGGTGCGGCAACAACTGCGCATCGACCAGCCGCGACAGCTCCAGCATCGCCGCATGGCGACGCGCGCCCAGCCAGTACAGCCATGGCAACGGCGCGAGTGCGAGCAGCCACCACGGCCGCAGGAAATGAAACTGCTGCAGCATCTCGCTCATGCGGGTCGCTCCGGCGCACGGGCAAGGTGACGCGGTGCGATCACCAGC
Source organism: Rhodanobacter glycinis (assembly GCF_006438785.1). Lineage (GTDB taxonomy): Bacteria > Pseudomonadota > Gammaproteobacteria > Xanthomonadales > Rhodanobacteraceae > Rhodanobacter > Rhodanobacter glycinis_A. The sequence goes on from NZ_RCZB01000003.1 coordinate 140,743, forward strand.
AACAGCAGCACCATCGCTGCCAGCAGCGGCCAACGGAACAACTCATGCCGCGGGCGCAGAGTCGGACCGGTTTGCGGCATCGGCTCCAGCGCATCGATCGCGCGGTAGGCATCGGCCAGTTCACCGCTGTCGGTGGCGCGAAAAAAGCGCCCGCCGGTCTGTGTGGCGATGCTTCTCAACATGTCGGCATCCAAATCCGCCGAAGGATTTACCAGCTGACTGCCGAAGAATCCCGGTATGCGCATCCGCGTGGCGCCGATGCCGATGGTGTAGATGCGCACACCGGCCGCCTTGGCTGCGCGCGCCGCCTCGCGTGGCGCGATGCTGCCGGCGTTGTTGACGCCGTCGGTGAGCAGAACCAGCACTCGTGCCTGCTCGGGCAGTGTCGCCAGGCGCTTCACCGCCACCGCAATCGCATCGCCGATCGCCGTCTCGGTTCCTGCCAGACCCACGGCCGCGCCCTGCAACTGCGCGCGCACCGCGGACAAATCGTAGGTCAACGGTGTCACCAGGAACGCCTGGCTGCCGAACAGGATCAGCCCCATTTCGTCGCCGCTGCGACGAGCGATGAAATCACCGGCAATCGCTTCCACCGCGCCGAAACGGCTGACCGACTGGCCAGCCAGCTGCATGTCGTCGGTGCGCATGCTGCCGGACAAATCCACCGCCAGCATCAGTGCACGGCCGCTGCGCTGCTGCGCTTGCGGTGGCCCGACCCATTGCGGCCGCGCCGCTGCCGCAAGCAGGCACAGCCAGGCCAATGTCAGCAACCACGGCACGATGCCGTGCGTGGCGTTGCCTCTCGCCGTGGCCAATTGCAGACCTGGCTGCGGCAGATGCAGGGCCTGCTCCGGCGCAGCCGGACGCAGCCAGCGGCGCAGCAGCCACGGCAGCGGCAAAAGCACGATGACCCAAGGCCAGGCGAACTCAGGCATCGGTGCGCACCACGGTTGTCCGCTTCCACGTCGCCGGCTTCAGGGCCCATCGCAACCACTGCCGCACGGCCGCGACGGCAGCCGCGTGGTCGAATGAAACAGGCGGACGATAGATCTGCTGATCCAGGGCCAGCAGGATATCCAGTGTGGCTGCATCGACCGGCATCCGCGCCAGAGTTTGTCGCCATGCGTCGCCGCGCTGTTTCGTGGCCAGCGCGTCATGTCGGCGCGCCACCCGACGCAGCAACTGATGCAATCCGCTCGCCAGCGCGACCGAATCGCCGTCCCGCCGACACCGCAACTCGAGTTGATCAAGTTCGAGCAACACCTGCTGCCGCTGATGCTGTGCGCGGCGATACCGCCGCCACCGCCATGTACCGACCAGCAGCGCCAGCAGCATCAATGCCGCGAGCATCCACCAGCCCGGCGCCGGCGGCCACCATGCCGGATCGCGCGGGAGGTGGATATCGCGCAGGCTGGGACCGGACGGCGGCGCGGCGGCGGGCTGGACAGCAGACTGCATCATCGGCCGGGCCTCGCGCCGCCGAACAGAGCGGTGACGGCATCGAGCGGATCGATGGCCGTATCGATACTGTTGCAGCGCAGACCCAGCGACTTCGCCAGTTCACCGAGCCGCGCCGGGCCGGCGCCCAGCGCGCTCTGGAACTCACTCCGCTGGCGCTCGGACTGCAGCAGTACTTCGCTGCGCTCGCCAGCATGTTCCAGCGGATAGCGCCCCGGCGGCGCCAGCGACAGCTCCAGTGCATCGGCCACCACCAGCACGCTGACCCCGGCGTGACGGGTCAGATCGAGCAGACGCTGACGGGCCGGCGTGTCGCAACTGAAACCATCACTGATCAGCAATACGCGACTGGCACCGTGCAGCACACGGCTGGCACGGGTCAGCGCATCGGACAGCGGCTCGACCTTGCCGGATGTGGCCTGTGCGTCCCATGCGGCCAGGGCACCGCAGACCGCGAGCGCACCGCGCGATCCTGCTTGCGGACGCAGCAGCTGCTCGGCGTGGCCGAACGCCATCACTCCGACCCGTTCGCCGGCGCGCACCGCGTACCATGCAGCTACGGCTGCCGAACGCGCCGCCTGCACCGACTTGAACCGCACCCGCGTACCGAATCGCATGCTTGCGTGGGTATCCAGCAGGATCAGCAGGCAGCCTTCGCGATCCTCCTGAAACAATTTGGTATGCAGTTTCCCGCTGCGTGCGGTGAGACGCCAGTCGAGCCGGCGCACGTCATCGCCAGCCTGATAGATGCGCGACTCGGCGTAGTCCATGCCGCGGCCGTATAGACGGCTGGACTGCTGGCCGCTGCGCGCAGCACGGCTAAGCAGAGGCGCTGCGCGCGTGCGGGCAATCCGCTCCCGCAACGCAATCAGTTCGGCCAGCGAAACCTGGCTGCAGCCATCGCCATCCGTTCGATGTGGCAGAGCGACACTCACGGCAGCGGCACGAGATCCAGCAGACGATCGATCACCCGATCCGGCCGTACGCCCTCGGCTTCTGCCTCGTAGCTGAGCAGTACCCGATGACGCAGCACTTCATGGGCGATCTCGTGCACGTCCTCGGGCAACACGTAATCGCGCCCAGCCAGCCACGCTTTCGCGCGCGAGCAGCGATCCAGCGCGATGGTGGCGCGCGGACTGCCGCCCCACGCGATCCAGCGCTTCAGCTCCGCGCCATAGCGACCGGCATCGCGGGTGGCCAGCACCAGCTGGGTCAGATACTCCTCCAGCGCCGGCGCCATGTGCACCGCCATCGCCGCATCGCGCGCGGCGAACACATCCGCCTGGCTCAACAGTGCTGGCGACGTGGCTACCGGATGCGCGCGGCGACTGGCCTGCTCACGGGCCAGCTTGAGGATGGCCAGTTCGGCCACCGCGTCCGGATATCCAATCGTCACATGCATCAGGAAGCGGTCCAGTTGGGCTTCCGGCAGGGTGAACGTGCCTTCCTGCTCGATCGGATTCTGTGTCGCCATCACCATGAACAGCTCGGGCAGCTGCCATGTACTGCGGCCCACCGTGATCTGCTGCTCGGCCATCGCCTCCAGCAGTGCCGACTGCACCTTGGCCGGCGCGCGATTGATCTCGTCGGCCAGCACGATGTTGTGGAACAGCGGACCGCGCTCGAATTCGAAACTGCCGGACTGCGGGCGAAACACATCGGTACCGGTAAGGTCCGCCGGCAACAGGTCGGGAGTGAACTGCACCCGATGGAAATCCGCCTCGATACGTGCCGCCAGCGCCTTCACCGCCGTGGTCTTCGCCAACCCGGGCGCACCCTCCACCAGCAGGTGACCGTCGGCCAGCAAGGCCACCAGCAGGCAGTCGATCAGATGGGGCTGGCCGATGATGCAGCGTTGCAGGTCGTCGCGCAGTTGCGCAAAGGAGCGCTGCAGGCTGCTCAACGATGGGGTTTCTGGCATATCCATGATCGGTTCCGTTCTCGACGTGGCGCAAGCCGCTCTCAGCCGCGCGATGACGCGCTGACGAATCAGGCAGCGTGCTACAGACCATAAACGGCGCCGGAAGTTTAATCCGGCATGTATGCCGTGCGAACTGAAAAAAAAGAGGCGGCCGAAGCCGCCTCTTTCATTGCTGCATTGAGAACCTTACTGCAACGTGTCGCTGAGGATGCGTGGCGTCACGAAGATCAGCAGCTCGGCCTTGGTGTTCACACGCGACGTATTGCGGAACAGCATGCCGATGCCGGGGATGTCGCCCAGGCCGGGCACCTTGGAGATCGTGTTGGCCTTGTTGACCTCATAGATACCGCCGAGCACCACGGTCTGTCCGTTGTCCACCAGTACCGAGGTATTGATCTCGCGGGTGTCGATGGTCGGGATCTTGCCGCTACCCGGAGCATCCACGTAACCGGCCAGCGCGTCTTTCTTGACGTTGATCATCAGGTAGACACGGTTGTCGGCGGTAATCGTCGGGGTCACCTTCAGCTCCAGCACGGCGTCCTTGAACTGCACCGTGGCGGTGCCCGTACCAGCACTGGAACCGCTGTTCTGGAACGTGACGTAGCCGATTTCCTGACCCTGGCGGATGACTGCCTCCTGCTGGTTGGCGGTAATCACACGCGGACTGGAGATCACTTCGCCCCGGCCTTCAGTCTGCGCGGCGGAGAGTTCCAGATCGATCGCGTAGTTCGCGCCGAGGATGGCCAGACCGAAGCTTCCGGTCGGAGTACTCGCCGGCAAACTCACATTGAGACCACCGCCAGCGGTGCCATTGCCCAGGTCGTGACCACCAACGGTAATGAGATTGTGGTTGCCATCGTTATTCTGGGTGTAGTGCTTGCCCGAGATGCCAAACTTGGCACCCAGTTCGCGGGTGAAGTCATCCGTGGCGACCACGATGCGCGACTCGATCAGCACCTGCTGCACCGGCTTGTCCAGCACTGCGATCAGATCACGCAGTTGCTTGATCTTTTCCGGCGTGTCGTTGAGGAGCAGGGTATTGGTTCGCTCATCGAACGAGACGCTGCCACGTGGCGAGAGGAAGCCGCGCTGGGTGTTGGCGCCGCCACCGCCACCGCCACCGCCCTGCATGCTGCCGCTGGTCAGCAGCTTGGCGATGTCCGCCGCCTTGCCATAGCTGATCGGCACGTAGTCGGTGACCAGCTCGGCGGTGTCCAGCGCCTTCAGCTTGGCATCGGCCAGGTCCTGCTCGTACTTGGCCAGTTCCGCCTGCGGGGCAACCCACACCACGTTGCCATTGCGACGCATGTCGAGACTCTTGGCGCGCAGGATCACATCCAGTGCCTGATCCCACGGCACGTTGACCAGGCGCAGCGTGACACTGCCACCGACGCTATCCGATGCAACCAGATTGAGGCCGGAGATGTCAGCAATCAGCTGCAGTGCCGAGCGCACCGGGATGTCCTGGAAATTGAAGGTGACGCGCTTGCCGTTGTAGCTCGGCTCCTTGCCCAGCTTGGCCAGCTTGTCATCCTTGGCATCGGCTTTCTTCGGCGCCACCTCCACCACGTACTGGTCCGCAGTCTGGTAAGCCGAGGTATCGACATTACCCTTGACGGCAATTTCCACGCGGGCACCACCGCCGGCACCGGAGCGGGTGACGATGGACTGTACCGGTGTGGCGAAGTCCAGTGTGTCCAGACGCTGGGCAAGGTTGGCCGGTAGGTTGGCATGATCGATGGTGACCAGCACCTTGTCACCCTGACGGGTCATCTCGGCATTCGCACCGCTGCCGCTAAAGCTGATCAACACGCGGCCTTCGCCATTCGGACCGCGGCGAAAATCGATGTTGGAGATCGCTGGGCCACTCGATGACGACGGCAATGCCTTGGTCGGGTCGATGGTGGAGGCGGTGGTCACGGACTGATCCGTGCTGCCGTTGTTGACGGTAAGCACCAGGCTGTGTCCCTCGACCCGCGTGCGATAGCTCGACTCGCGCATCAACTCGATGACCACCCGGGTACGACCGCCGGCTGCCACCGCGGACACCCCGGAAGTCGAGCCCTTGCCGATGTCCAGGTGGCGCGCGGCCGCATTGTCGGTGTCGGCAAAGTCGACCGCAATGCGTGGCGGATTGCCCGTGGTGAATATTTTTGGCTGCGGTACCGGGCCACTGCCGAAGTCCATGTGCAGCTCGACGCTGCCACCAGGCAGCGCGTCATAGCTGATGTTCTTCAGCGTGGTGGTTGCTGCCATCGCAGTGCTGGCCCAGGTGGCGCCGGCGATCAGCAGGCCCAACAACATGTAACGGCTCGCATGGCGCATGACACGGCCCCGGACGGATTGGATTTGGTTGGTCATTGCATCAGCCCCTGTCTACCTATTTCGCGTCGAGCGCGATGCTGGCCGGACGTTCCATCCAGCCACCATTACCGTTGGATACCAGCTCGACCAAGTCGATATGGTCTTCGCTGATCGCCGTGATGTGCCCGTAGTTCTGACCCATGTATTCGTTGGCATGGACGCGATGGATCACACCACCCGGATCCTTGATCAACACTTCCATGTTCGCTCCGACTCCAACCGTGCCGACCATCTTGAGGCTGTCCAGCGCGAACATCTCCAGTGGCTGCTTGGCGCGATTGGCGTCCGGCCGTGGGCCGCTGGTGGCGGCATTGGTCTGCAGCTCGGCCGTACTTGGGCTGAACGGATCGCGCCGGTCCTGATCGTCGTACTTGAACGTCTCGAACGTCTTGATCACCGGCAGCGGCTGGATCGGTGCGCCCTTCTTGGCTTTCTCCTGCGCTACCCAGCCGCGCAGGTCGGACATGCCGCGTGTGCAGCCGCCGAGTACCAGCACAGTGCCAAGCATTAGCAGGAGCCGTGCCGCATGCGTGGATTTGATGGCGAACTTGTTCATCATTTCGCACCCCCCGCCTTTTTGTTGCTTGCGGCGGCGCTCTCTTCGTCATCCAGATAGCGGTAGGTCTTCACCGTGCCCTGCAGGACGAGTTGACCACCTGAGGCACCGCCCTTGCCCGGTGCTTTCGGAGTCAACGAGACATCATGCAAGGTGAGGATCACCACCCGTGGCAGCGAGGCCACACCGCTGATGAAGGTACCGAACTGGTGATAGGTACCGCTCATACGCAGCGTGATCGGCCTCTCCGCGTAGAAATCCTTCGGGGTTTCCGGGCCGGGCTGGAACAGGTCGCTCTCCAGGCCTGCCGACTGCGCGGTCTGCGAGATATCGATCAGCAGCTCGGGCATTTCGGTCTTGCTGGGCAGCTGGCGCAGCAGCTGGCGCAGCATGTCCTGCATCTCGTCGAGCTGCTGTTGCAGCGCTTCCAGGTTGACAGACTTGGCTTGTTTGGTCGCGAACTCCTGCTTGAGTTGATCTTCCTTGCCGGCCAGCGTCTGCAGGCTGTCCTGCTGGTCGCCGACGAAGAAATACCAGCCGATCAACAGGACGAAGGCACACAGCAGCACGGTGAAGAACATCTTGACCGATTGCGGCCAGCCACCGACGTTGTTGCGGTCGAGGTTGCGGATGTCGTCGAGGAACTTCATGGCTTGGTCCCTCCCGTGGCAGCCGCGGCATCCGCCGGCTTGGGTCCAGCAGCGGCCGCCGTGGCGGCAACGGCAGGCTTGGCCGGCGTCGACGTGATCGCTTTCGCAGCCGCACCGAGCGCTACCGAGACGGCTGCAGGAGCAGCACTGGAGCTGGCCTCCGCCGGCTGCGACGGGGTTTTCCCGGGCTCAGTCTCGTCGGTCTTGGGGCGACTCAGCGTCACATCCAGGCCGAACGCATACGGCATGCGGGTGGCGTCATGGGTATTTTCGGTCTTGCGCAGATCGGCATGACCCATCCACGGCGAGCTTTCGACATTGCGCATGTATTCGGCGACGCTGGCGTTGGACTGCGCCACGCCATCGAGCGACATGGACTGGCCACTCTGTTTCAGCCCGCTAAGGCGCGCACTGGAAGGAATCGTCTTCACCAGTTCGTCGAACAGATGCACCATCTGGGAACGGTCCGCCTGCAGTTGCTCGATGATCTGCTTGCGTGCCAGCAGATGCTCACGCACCTTTTCCAGATCCTTGATCTTTGCGATGCGCACGTCGAGCTGCTTGATCTCGGTTTGCAGATACGCGTTGCGCTCGTTCTGGTTGTCGATGCGCTGGTCCATCCAGAATATCCATAACAGCAGCACGCCCAGCGCCACCACGAAGGCGGCGACGAGCTGCATGTAGAACTCGCGTTCACGCTGCTTGCGCCGCTCGGCGCGCCACGGAAGTAGATTGACATGTGCCATCAGTCGAAGCTCCTCAAGGCGAGGCCGACCGCGATCATCAGCGCGGGGGCGTCCTGTGCCAGCGACTGAGCCTGCACGCGTGGCGACAGTGACATGCGCGCCAGCGGATTGGCGACGATGCAGGACACCCCGAGTTGCTCTTCCAGCATCGGGCCAAGCCCCTCGATCGAGGCACAGCCACCGGCCAGCACCACCTGATCGACCTTGCTGTATTCACTGCCTGCAAAGAAGAACTGCAGCAATCGGCTGATCTGCTGGATCAACGATTCCTTGAACGGCTCCAGCGCCTCGGTCTCATACGATTCGGGCAAGCCGCCCTTGCGCTTGGCGCGTCCGGCTTCCTCATAGGAGAGCCCGAAGCGGCGCATGATCTCATCGGTCAGCTGCTTGCCGCCGAAGACCTGCTCGCGCGAGTAGATCGTGCGCTGGTTGCGCAGCACCGACAGCGTGGTCATGGTGGCACCGATGTCGACCACCGCCACCAGCGCGTCCCGGCCCACGTTGAGCTGGTCGGCAACCATCGCGAAGGCGTTCTCCATCGCGAACGCCTCGACGTCGATCACGCCGGCAGTGAGCCCGCCCAGATCGAGCGCAGCCACCCGCATGTCGACGTTCTCGGTACGCGAGGCGGCCAGCAGGACGTTGTTCATGTCGGGGTTGTCGCGTACCGGACCGAGTACCTCGTAGTCGAGGCTGACTTCATCGATCGGATAGGGAATGTACTGGTTGGCTTCGACCTGGATCTGACCCTCCAGATCATCGTCGGACAGGTCACTGGTCATCGGGATGATGCGGGTGATTACCGCCGACCCGGCCACCGCTGCGGACGCGTGCTTCAGCTTGGAGCCCGAGCGGGCCAGCGCTCGACGAATCGCGTCGCCCACCGCCTCGACCTCGACGATGTTCTTTTCGACCACGGCATTGGGCGGCAGCGGCTCGACCGCGTAATGCTCCACGCGATAGCGACCGCCCACTTGACTTAACTGCAGCAGCTTGACGGCAGTCGAACTGATGTCGACACCAATCAGCGCCGGCTTCTTGGGTGTAAAGAGCCCCACGGTGTTTCCCCCTTGCCGCTGACGCCCGTAGCCAGAGTCCTGGCGAGGTGCGCAGTGGCATTAAATCGAAAAATTAACGCAATGGCAACGGCCTACGGCAACTTTCTCAAGTAATTGACGTGATGCCCACCACATTTGCAGGATCCCCCTCGCTGGCGCAACCCTTGCTTTGGCGGACCACGCCTCATGCCGCAAATACTGCTACATCTATACTCTGCCATGTTTTGACTCAGGTCTCGCTATCTCCACACCATGCTAATTTTCAAACGTTTGCTGCGCTGGGCTTTGCTCCTGGCTTTTTCCGGTTTGCTTCTGGCAGTTATTGCGGTTGGCGTGGCGTACTGGCTGATAGCTCCGAGACTGCCATCGGTGGCCGACCTCAAGGATTACCACATGCAGGTGCCGCTGCGCGTACTCAGCGCGGACGGCAAGCTGATTGCCAGTTTCGGCGAAACCCGGCGCATTCCGGTTGACATCGAAAACGTGCCTGATCGACTCAAGCACGCGGTGCTGTCGGCCGAAGACGCGGACTTCTATCACCATCCCGGCGTGGACTGGCGTGGCATTGCACGCGCCGGCTGGCACGTCATCGTGACAGGCGGCGACAAGGGTTCCGGTGGCTCGACCATCACCCAGCAGGTCGCCCGCAACTTCTTCCTGAGCCCGGAAAAGCTCTATTCGCGCAAGCTCACCGAAATCTTCATTGCCCTGCGCATCGAGCATGAACTGAGCAAGGATCAGATCCTCGAGCTGTATCTCAACAAGATGTTCCTGGGTCACCGCTCGTACGGCGTGGGCGCCGCGACGGAGTATTACTACGGGAAGACGCTGGATCAGTTGACCGTGGCCGAATGCGCGCTGATCGCCTCGACCTTCCAGCTGCCATCGGCGGTCAATCCGATCAACAATCCCAAGCGTGCGATCGCCAGGCGCAACTGGGTGCTGGGCGAGATGCTCCGGCATGACTACATCACCAAGCCGGTCTACGAGCAGGCGATTGCCGAGCCTAATCACGCCTACCCGCATGAGCAGCCGATCGAGGTGGATGCGCCTTACCTGGCGGAAATGGTGCGCCGGCAGGTGCTGGACCGGTTCGGCAACGATGCGCTCACAAATGGCTATGTGGTTCGGACGACATTGCAGAGCAATCGCCAGCAGACGGCCGTGGAGGCCCTGCGCAATGGCCTGATCGCCTACGACCACCGACACGGCTGGCGCGGAGCCGAAGCCCACCAGGACCTGCCCGCCAGCGCCGGTGAGGCGGAATACGACGCCCTGCTCTCCAGCTATACCGGTGTCTCGGGGCTGCAACCGGGCCTGGTGACGGCCAGCGATGCGAAGCAGGCAACGGTCTATCTGCCCACCCATGAGAACGTGATTCTCGATCTTGCCGCCATGAGCTGGGCGCGCCCGCATATCAATGACGATCGCGTTGGCGCCGCGCCGGTGAGTGTCGACAGCGTGCTCAAGCGCGGCGACATCATCCGGCTTGCGCGCGACGACAAGGGCGAGTGGCAGCTTGCGCAGATTCCTGCCGCCCAGGCGGCGTTGACCTCGATCAATCCGGAGGACGGCTCGATCCAGGCACTGGTCGGCGGTTTCAATTTCGTGCGCAGCAAATTCAATCGCGCGGTGACGGCGGCGCGCCAGCCTGGTTCAAGCTTCAAGCCCTACCTGTATTCGGGCGCATTCGATCGCGGCTTCACCCCATCGTCGATCATCAACGACGCACCGCTGGCCCTGCCCGATCCGTCGAAGCCGAACGGTATCTGGACGCCATCCAACGACGACGACAAGTTCGCCGGTCCGATGCGCTTGCGCGAAGCGCTGGTGCAGTCGAAGAACCTGGTTTCGGTGCGCCTGCTCGATGCGATCGGCGTGCGCTACATGCGCGAGTACGCCACCCGGTTCGGCTTTTCGCTCGATGCGATTCCGGCCAACCTGTCGATGGCGCTGGGTACCGCGTCGGTGTCGCCGATGAGTATGGCTCGCGGCTATGCCGTGTTCGCCAATGGCGGCTATCTGGTCACGCCGTACTTCATCCATGAGATCGACGACCGCGACGGCAAGCCGCTATACGTGGCCAACCCCGCACGCGCCTGCCGCAGCTGTCAGGAGCGCCTGCTCGATACGCGCCCGCCCGGACCGCCGCCAGCCGACATGAATCCGACCCCCGCCAACAACCTGGCCAGCACCGACGGCACACCCGCGGAGTCGAGCAGCGTCGATGGTGTCGGTGAGGCCGTTCTGCCCGCCGACGTACATGGCGATAACGCGCATCCGCCGGTGCTCGCACCGCAGGTCATCGAGGTCCGCAACGACTACCTCACCACTTCGTTGATGAAGGACGTGATCTTGCGCGGTACCGGCTCGGCCGCGCGCGCGCTGGACCGGGCGGACCTGGCCGGCAAGACCGGCTCCACCAACGATCATCGCGATGCCTGGTTCGTCGGGTTCAACGGCGACCTGTCCACCGCGGTGTGGGTCGGCTTCGACGACTACTCATCGCTGGGCCACGGCGAGTTCGGCGCCAAGGCGGCGCTGCCGATTTGGATGGATTACATGGGCAGCGCGCTGAAGGATCAACCGCTGAGCACGTTGCCGATGCCACCGGGAATCAGTACGGTATTGATCAATCGCCAGAACGGGCTCCCCACTTCCGCGGACGATCCGAATGGCATGAACGAGATGTTCAAGGTGGAAGACATCGATCGCCTGCGCAACCAGGCCGCCCAGCAGAAGGACCAGGATCAACAGCACGCCTACGACATCTTCTGAACCACCGGGCAGTTCGAGACCATGCCGGTTTCGTCCCTGCTGCCATTTGCCGATTGACGAGGAGTGAGCCATGTCCCGAGGCGAACACCACCGAATCCACGCACATGACCGGCTGCAGCGCAATCGTCTGCGCATCGCCCAGGAAGCAGCCCGCCTGATGAGCGAGCACGGCATCCGCGATTTTCATCACGCCAAGTTGAAGGCGGCCGAACGGCTGGGCATCCTCGAAACGCAGGCGTTGCCGCGCAACCTGGAGATTGAGCAGGCATTGCGCGAACACCAGCGCCTGTTCCTCGCCGACAGTCAGCCGCAACTGTTGCGACAGCGGCGCGAAGCCGCGGTCGAAGCCATGCGTTTCCTTGCCGCGTTCGAGCCGCGACTGGTCGGCGCCGTACTAGAGGGCACCGCTGATGCGCACTCGGCGGTTTGCCTGCACGTATTCAGCGATGACCCCGAAGCGGTCGGCTTGTATCTGCGCGAACACGGCGTGCCGATCGAGACGCAGACCCGACGGCTGCGCAACAGTCGCGATGACCAGCCCGAATACCCGGTGCTCCTGTTTGCCGCCGACGACCTTCCGTTCGATCTCACCGTGCTGCCGCGCGATGCGCTACGCCAGGCTCCGCTGGATCGAACCGATGATCGACCGATGCGCCGCGCCGCACTAGCCCAGGTGGAAATGCTGCTGGGCGAAGACTCCGACCACGGTTTCGAGCAACGATTGACCGCCGTATTGCGCTGAGCCGGCTTGGCGCTGCCGCAAACACAAACGCCCCGGTCAAGGCAGGGGCGTTTGCTGTCTGGTTCGCTGGCACTCGATCAACGAAAACCGCCGATCACCGCCTGGCTGTCGGCATGTAGTCGCGCACATCGGAGCCGGTGTAGATCTGGCGTGGACGACCGATTCGCGATCCGGGTGTTTCGTGCTGCTCGATCCAGTGCGCGATCCAGCCGGCAGTGCGCGCGATGGCGAACATCACGGTGAACATCTCGGTGGGAATGCCCAGCGCCTTGTAGATGATGCCCGAGTAGAAGTCGACGTTCGGATACAGCTTGCGCTCGACGAAGTAGTCGTCCTTCAGTGCCGCCTCTTCCAGCTTCATCGCCACATCCAGCAGCGGGTCGTTGACGCCCAGCTCGGCCAACACCTTGTGGCACATCTCGCGAATGATCTTCGCGCGCGGGTCGAAGTTCTTGTACACGCGGTGACCGAAGCCCATCAGGCGGAAGCTGTCGTTCTTGTCCTTGGCGCGCAGGATCGCCGATTCGACGTTGTCCGGTGTGCCGATCTCTTCCAGCTGCTTGAGCACCGCCTCGTTGGCGCCGCCATGCGCCGGACCCCACAGCGCGGTGATGCCCGCTGCGATCGACGCGTACGGATTGGCACCGGTCGAACCGACCAGGCGCACCGTGGAGGTGGACGCATTCTGTTCGTGGTCGGCATGCAGGATGAACAGCAGGTCCAGTGCTTTGGCGGCCACCGGGTTCATCTGCAACGGCTCGCTCGGCACTTCGAACATCATATGCAGGAAGCGATCGACGTATTCCAGGTTGTTGCGCGGATAACGCAGCGGCCAGCCCACCGAGTAGCGGTAGCAGGCGGCGGCGATCGTCGGCATCTTGGCGATCAGGCGGATCGCGGCGAGCTTGCGATCGGCCGGGTCGTCCACGCTCAGGTCGTCGTGGTAGAACGCCGACAGCGAGGCAACCGCTGCAGCGAGCATCGCCATCGGATGCGCGTCATGATGGAAGCCCTGGAAGAAATTCTTCAGCGACTCGTGCAGCATCGTGTGATGCGAGACGTCGTGCTCGAACGCGGCGAACTCAGCCGGCTTCGGCAGCTCGCCGTTCAGCAGCAGATACGCCACTTCGAGAAAGCTGGAATTCGTCGCCAGCTGCTCGATCGGGTAACCGCGATACAGCAGCACGCCCTGATCGCCATCGATATAGGTGATCGCGCTCTTGGTGCTGGCGGTGCTGCCATAGCCGGGATCGTAGGTGAAGTGGCCGGTGTCCTTGTACAGCGTGCCGATGTCGATGCACGCCGGGCCGAGCGTGCCGCTGATCAGTGGCAGTTCACTGCTGCGGTTGCTCGACTCATCCAGCAGCTTGACGATCTTGGGATCAGACACGGAAACCTCCTTCATGTGGGTCACCACCGGCAGCAACCGCAATGACGGTGCCGTCCGGCGAGGGAATGCTGGCATCGCATGCCGGGGAAAGCATGCGACGCAATGGACGTCATGGCGCCAGCTCACCGACCATTATCGCACAAGGCCCCGCCTGCATTCGATGGCGAATGGTCGAAGCCCAGACACGAAAAAACACGGGGCAAGCCTGCGCTCGCCCCGTGTCCGGAATCGGATCTGTTTGACCATCGCGATGCGATGGTCGCTTCCGTCATTACTCTTTGACGGAACCCGCATAGCGGCGACGGAACTTGTCGACGCGGCCGCCGACATCCAGCGACTTCTGCTTGCCGGTGTAGAACGGGTGCGAATGGCTGGAGATATCCACCTTGATCAGCGGGTACTCACTGCCGTCTTCCCACTTGATGGTTTCCTTGCTGGACATGGTCGACTTGGTCAGGAACGCGAAGTCGGACGACAGGTCCTGGAACACCACCGGGTTGTAGTTCGGATGGATATCAGGCTTCATGACAGGCTCTAAAGCGGTGGTGAAAAGAGCGGCATTGTAACGAGGAAGCGGCCAACCACGCAAGTCCGGGGCCAACTTGACTCCGGAGCGGCTCGGGTCAGTCTGGTGCGCCCAAGGCACGCCGCACCATCGCAGCGAAGCGGGCCTGATCCACTTCCAGCACGATATTCGCCTGGGCCGGCTGACCCAGCCGCGCGACCCAGTCGACCACGGTGGCACCGCGGGTCAGGCGACCATCCAGCTCCACCGCGACGGCGCGGATCTCGCTGCGGGTGACGATGCCCGGATCAAGCGCCACCGCCATCGCCAGCGCATCGGCAGCGATCACCCCGCTGCGATCGTGCTTCGCGTTGTAACCACGCGCCGCGCCCACGATCTGCCCGAAGAAATCGGCACGCTGATCGCCGGCCGCCAGCCAGCCATCGAACTCGGCATCACCGAATGCGTGCCGCAAGGTGGCTTCCCAGTCGACCAGGTCGAACGAGGGAAACGCTTCGAACACCACATGCGCCGCCTCGGGATCGAAGCCGATATTGAATTCGGCAGGCACCTTGCCGGTATTGCCATGCCCGGTCACCGCGCCGCCCATCACCACCAGCCGAGCCACCCGCAGTGGCAGCGTCGGGTCCAGCCGCAAGGCCAGGGCCAGGTTGGTCAGCGGCCCCAGTGCCACCAGGATCAATTCGCCCGGCCGCTCGCGAGTCAGGCGCAGCAACGCCAGCGCGGCCGGTTCGTCGGAGAGCGCCGCGACCGGCTCGGGGAAGCCGATATCGCCGAAGCCGTCCTGCCCGTGCACAAAGGCGGCGTCCTCTTCCGGCGCACGCACCAGCGGCATGGCGCAACCGGCAAACACCGGCGTGTCGCCGCCGAGCAGATCGACCAGCGTGCGCGCATTGCGCACGGTGTGGCCGAGGCCGACATTGCCGGCCGCGATGCTCAGGCCGGCGATGTCGGCATGCGCATGGGCCATCATTATCGCCAGCGCGTCGTCGACGCCCGGGTCGGTATCAATCAGCAGTTGCGGTCTGGTCATGGTGCGTTGTCGTGGGTTAGCTGGTCAGTGTATTCGATGGGAATGGATGAGCGGGAACGTGGATCCGCGAGCGGATTTGACGCCACGCTTCGCGGCTCTGCCATTCCTGGCTTTCCGCTTCTGACACCTCGCAGCTCATGCATGCACGTAACGTGCGGCACCGCCGATCCAGCGCTCGATGAGCTGTTCGGTCTGTCGCGGATACTCCGCCAACATGTGCTCGCCGACCTGTTGCACCGCCGGCAACAGGTGCGCGTCGCGGGTCAGGTCGGCGATGCGGAAGCTGAGCTGACCAGTCTGGCGGGTGCCCAGCACTTCGCCCGGTCCGCGCAACTCCAGGTCCTTCTCGGCGATGCGGAAGCCATCGCTGGTGTCGCGCATCACCTGCAGCCGCTCGCGCGCCAACTGGCCCAACGGCGGCTGATACAGCAGCACGCAATTGGACGCCACCGCGCCGCGCCCCACCCGACCGCGCAACTGGTGCAGCTGGGCCAGGCCCAAACGCTCGCTGTTCTCGATCACCATCAGGCTCGCGTTCGGCACGTCCACGCCGACTTCGATCACGGTAGTGGCGACCAGCACCGCCAGCTCACCGGCCTTGAACGCATCCATCACCGCTTGCTTCTCCTTCGGCTTCATGCGGCCGTGAATCAGGCCGACCTTGAAGCCGGTCAGCGCGGCGGACAGTTCGCCGTGTGCCACTTCGGCGGCCTGCGCGCGCAGCTGCTCGGATTCCTCGATCAGCGTGCACACCCAGTACACCTGCCGGCCCTCCGCACAGGCGGCGTGGATGCGCGCGATCACCTCGATCCGTCGCGCATTCGAGATCGCGATGGTCTGCACCGGCGTGCGGCCGGGCGGCAGCTCGTCGATCGACGACACGTCCAGATCGGCATAAGCGCTCATCGCCAGCGTGCGCGGGATCGGCGTGGCTGTCAGCACCAGTTGGTGCGGCACCAGCTCGCCCTCCTTGCCTTTGTCGCGCAGCGCCAGGCGCTGCTGCACGCCGAAGCGGTGCTGTTCGTCGACGATAACCAGGCCTAGCCGCGCGAACGTCACGCCCTCCTGCATCAACGCGTGCGTGCCGATCACCACTGGCGCGCCGGCAGCGACGCGCTCCAATGCCAGCTTGCGTGGCTTGCCGGTCACCTTGCCGGCCAGCCACTCAACCTCGATGCCGAGCGGCCGCAGCCAGTGCCGGAAATTGTGCAGGTGCTGTTCGGCCAGCAGCTCGGTCGGTGCCATCAGTGCAATCTGCTGACCCGACTCCACTGCCATCAGCGCCGCCAGCGCCGCGACTACCGTCTTGCCGCTGCCGACATCGCCCTGCACCAGCCGCAGCATCGGCCGCGGCCGGCCCAGGTCCCGGGCAATTTCCGTGCTGACGCGGTGCTGCGCCGCGGTGAGCTGGAACGGCAGTCCGGCGAGCAGTTGCCGGCGCAACTCGCCGTCGCCACCCAGCCTGGGCGCATGCCGGCTGCGCACGGCGGCACGCATGCGCTTCAGGCTCAGGTGCTGGGTCAGCAATTCCTCGAATGCCAGCCGCTGTTGCGCCGGATGCTGGCCCAGCGTCAGCTGGCCGAGATGGGCGTCCGGCGGCGGTCGATGCACATACAGCAGCGCCTCTCGCAGGGAGGTGAGCCCGTACTCGGCGCACAGTCCGGGCGGGATCAGTTCCAGTTGCTCCGCCGGTGGCAGCAGCGCCAGCGCCTTGCCGATCACGCCAGCCAGCCGCTTCGGGCCCAGGCCCTCGGTGGTCGGGTACACCGGGCTCAGCAACTCGTCGACGGTGGCTGACTCGTCCCCGCTCAGGCGCTGGTAGTTGGGATGCACCATCTCCAGGCCCTGTGCGCCGTGGCGCACTTCGCCGTAGCAGAGCAGTCGCGTGCCCGGCAACAATTGTTCGGCCTGCGCGCGGTTGAAATGGAAGAAGCGCAACAGCAAAGTCTGACCGCCGGCATCACCGATCGCCACCTTCAGCTGCGGACGGTAGCGAAACCCACGCTCGACCGCCTCGACCACACCTTCGACCTGCGCCCGCTCACCCACGCGCAGATTGGCGATCGCGGTGACCCGGGTCTTGTCCTCGTAGCGCAGGGGCAGGTGGAACCACAGGTCCTGCACCCGCTCCAGCCCAAGCCGGACCAGCGACGCGACCAGCGCCGGGCCAACGCCAGCCAGCGCACCGACCGGCGTGATGCCGGGGTCGGTGCCGATGACGGGAGCAGGACGGGCGATGCGGGTAGCCATGACCTGCAAGCCTAACCGAGCACCACCTGCTGCCGTAAGCCAGCCACCGACGCGAGTTGTCGGCGCTGGCCGCGGCCTGGAATCAGGCCATCCTCATCACGCCAGCACCATCACCGCATCGACCTCGACCTGTGCAGCCTTAGGCAGGGCGGACACTTCGATGGTGGAGCGCGCCGGATACGGCTGCAGGAAATACTCGGCCATCACGGCGTTGACCGCGGCAAAGTTCGCCAGATCGGTGACGTAGATGCCGACACGGACGATCTGCGCCAGCGAACCGCCGGCCGCCTGCGCCACCGCGGCGAGGTTGTCGAATACACGTCGCGTTTGCGCGGCAATGTCACCGTCGACCAGCGCGCCAGTGGCCGGATCCAGCGGAATCTGGCCGGAGAAATACACGGTGCTGCCCGCGCGCACAGCCTGCGAATACGGGCCGATCGCAGCCGGAGCCTGATCGGTGGAGATGATGGAGAGGGACATCGGCGAAACCTCGCGTGATCGAAAACGCGAGTGTATGACGGGAAGCACGGGACGACGAACAAGTGGCAACAGCGTCGCTTCATGTTCCCGGGTTTGCATCCTCGCTACGCGGCCCTCGTCCCTGCCCTACAGCGGATACCGATACGCTCCGCTGACCACGCCGGTGCGGCGCACGCGACGAATCACGTCAGCCAGGTGCTTGCGGTTCTTCACTTCCATCGCGAAGAGCAAGGTCGCGGCGGCAGCATCGCGTTCCACATACTCCACGTTCTCGATGTTGGAGTCGGCGGCAGCGATCGCGGCGGCCACCGTGGCCAGCACGCCGGGGCGATTGATCACTTCGATGCGCAATTCAGCGCGGTAGTCACCCTGCACGTCGCGATCCCATTCGATCGCCACGGATCGCTCGGGCGACTTGCGCAGCTCGACCACGTTCGGGCATTCCTCGCGATGCACCACGATGCCCTTGCCGGATGACAGGTAACCAATGATGTCGTCGCCGGGCAGTGGATGACAGCAGTTGGCGAAGCTGAGCACGCCGCGTTCGGCCCCGGTGATGCGGATCTTCTCGGACGCCTGCGGCGACGCCTGCGGAGCCTTGCCGCTACGCTTGCCGCGTGAGGCGAGCAACTGGCTGGCGACCATGTCGGGCATGCGATTGCCCAACGCGATGTCGGACAGCAGCTCCTCCAGCCGCTTGAGCTTGGAGGCTTCGAGGAAGCGATCCAGCACCGCCGCCGGAATGGCGTCCAGGCTGCTGCCCTGCGCGTCGAGTGCGCGATCGAGCATGCGGTGGCCGAAGTCGACCGCGTCCTCGTGCTGCAGATGTTTCAGGTATTGCCGGATCGCGGTACGTGCCTTGCCGGTGACCACCACCTCAAGCCACGCCGGATTCGGCACCGCCGACGGCGCGGTGATGATTTCTACCAGTTGCCCCGACTCCAGCCGGGTGCGCAGCGGCAGCAGCTTCTTGTCGACCCGCGCGGCCACGGCGTGATCGCCCACATCGGTATGCACCGCGTAGGCGAAGTCCAGCGCAGTCGCATTGCGTGGCAGCGAAAGAATGTGGCCACGCGGAGTGAACAGGTAGACCTCGTCGGGGAACAGGTCGATCTTGACGTTTTCGATGAATTCCGCGGACGAAACGGTATGCGCCGAACTGTCCGCCAACGACGACAGCCACTCGCGCGCGCGCGCCTGCGCACTGTTGGCCGGGCCACTTTCGGTCTTGTACGCCCAGTGCGCGGCAACGCCGCTCTCGGCCACTGACTCCATCTCGGCGGTGCGGATCTGAACCTCGATCGGCGCCCCGAATGGCCCCAGCAGCACGGTGTGCAGCGACTGGTAACCGTTCGCCTTGGGGATCGCGATGAAATCCTTGAAGCGCTTGTCCACCGGCTTGTACAGCGCATGCACCACGCCCAGCGCCATATAGCAGCTCATCGCGCTGTCGACGACCACGCGAAAGCCGTAGACGTCCATCAGCTGGGCAAAACTCTTGTGCTCGCCGCGCATCTTCGAATAGATGCTCCACGGCGACTTGATCCGGCCCACCACGCGACTCTGCAGGTGATCGGCGCTGAGCCGCGTCGACAAGGCCGCTTCGATCTTGCCCATCGCCTCGCGACGGTTGCCGATGGCGGCACGGATGCGTTCGCTGATCACGCGGTAGCGATCCGGATAAAGCGCGCGGAAGCCCAGATCCTGCAGCTCGGCCTTGAACTTGTTCATGCCCAAGCGCTGCGCGATCGGGGCGAAGATTTCCAGCGTTTCGCGCGCAATACGGCGGCGCGAGTCGGAGTCCTTGGCACCCAGCGTGCGCATGTTGTGCAGGCGATCGGCCAGCTTGATCAGGATGACCCGGATGTCGCGCGCCATCGCCAGCAGCATCTTGCGGAAACTTTCCGCATCGGCCTCCTGGCGGCTGCCGAAACGCATCTTGTCCAGCTTGGTGACGCCGTCGACCAGTTCGGCCACGACGTCGCCGAACTCGGCGGCCAGCGCTTCACGACTGAGCTCGGTGTCTTCCAGGGTGTCGTGCAGGATCGCCGCGATGATTGTCTCGGCGTCCAGCCCCAGTTCGGCGAGGATGCCGGCAACAGCCACCGGGTGGGTGATGTACGGCTCACCGCTCTTGCGCTCCTGCCCGGCATGCGCCTGCGCGCCGATCTGGAACGCGCGCAGCACGCGCTCGACCTGTGCGTTGGACAGGTAGGCGATGCGCTCTTTCAATGCCAGCACGTAAGGTGGCAACGCGGACAGGTCGACCGAAGCGGGATGGGCAGCCGCAGTCATCGGTACTGGCGCCAGCTCAGGCGCGCATCTCGCGACAGGAAAAACCAACGGCTGCCGGGCGCGCGCATCCCATCACACCGGACCTGCCGGTGTGGCGGACGCGCGTTCTACAGCAGCCGCCATCCATCAGTCGTCGCCGCCCTTGGACAGGTCGTCGTCAACTTCCGCTGCGGCCCACTCCAGCGCTTCACGCTCGGCGCGCTCGCGCTCGGCCTTGTCGATCTGGTCGATCGTGGCCTGATCGATGCGGCGGGCGGCAATCTCGCGCAGGGCCAGCACGGTCGGCTTGTCGTGGTCGGGATTGACGGCCGGTTCGGCGCCCTTTTCCAGCTGGCGTGCGCGCTTGGTTGCCATCAGCACCAGCTCGAAACGGTTGTCGACCACCTCGAGGCAGTCTTCAACGGTAATACGTGCCATGCGAAATCCTCAAAGAATAAATGACTTATACGGTCGGACAGTGTAGCCAGCGGGTGCTTTGCTGGCAATGCGGGTGGCGCGTATCATGGCGGGCTGGCCACGGAACGGCGCGTCTCTGCGAAAGCACACCGAAAGCCGTGCACGATATAAAACCAGACAGTACACTTATGCTGTCTCCCAGACGCGAATCCCCGCACCAATGCCCTCTCCGCATCGATTCACCTCTTTGAACCGCTGGTTGCCCGTGCTTGCGATAGCGTTGCTGGCCGGCTGCACGATTGCCAAGCCGCGCACCGACGATCCGCTGGAGAAGTACAACCGCGGCGCGTACAAATTCAACGATGCGCTGGATAAGGCGGTGATCCGTCCGGTTGCGCTGGGTTACCGCAAGGTCACCAACCCGCCCGTGCGCCGCTCATTCAGCGACTTCTTCACCAATATCCGCATGCCGGTCACAGTGGCCAATGATCTGCTGCAGGCACGCCCGAAGCAGGCGCTGCAGAGTACCGGCCGGTTCCTGGTCAACCTGACTCTGGGCATCGGCGGATTCTTCGACCCGGCCAGTCAGCTCGGGTTGCCGCTGGAAGACAACGATTTCGGCATCACCCTGGCGCGCTGGGGCGCTCCGGAAGGCGACTACCTAATGTTGCCATTCCTGGGGCCGAGTACCGCCCGCGACATCTGGCAGCGGCCGGTCGACAGTTACTTCTTCGACCCATTGACCCTGTTTGCCAACAATCACCACTACAACGGCCTGCAGTACGTGCCGCAGATAATGTATCTGGTCACTATCCGATCGCGCGCCATCGACGCGGAGAACTTCCTGCAGTCCGCCTATGATCCTTATGTATTCATTCGCGATGCGTATCGGCAGCAGCGTTTGTACAAGATCTACGACGGCAACCCACCGGTTGAGATCATCCAGCAGATGCAGGGGCTGGACGAGCAGAATTTCGACCCTGAGCAACTGCTGGATCAACAGCATCAGTGGGAAATCAAGCATCCGGACCAGGCAACCCAGAAGCCGTAGACAAGATTTGTACTTATGAAATGAAGAAAGGGCCTCGCGGCCCCTTCTTCATTTCTTCCGGCGGGACACCAGTTCAGACCATCAGTCGATCGACTTCACAGACCTGCGCCAGCACCCGCATACCCGCCGGCATGTTGATGACCTGCAGAGTCTGCCCGCACCGGTCAGCCTCGGCCGCGACGGCAAGTACACAGGCGAGACCGGCGCTGTCGCTGTGACGGACACCGACCAGATCGAGCTGGCCCACCGCGCCACCGGCCAGAGCTGCCTGGATCGTCTGCAGCGCCGCTGCCGCGGTGTCGAAGCTCAACACGCCACTTACACCCAGCGTGCCCGGCGTGCCGGTATCCAGCTGGAAACCGCGACCGGTCGAGCTCGTCACGGTTTGTCCTTGTTGTCTTTGGCCATCGTCGCCAGCGCCTTCTCGCCCTGGGTCTCGAGGTTGGTGATCAACTGCTCGATGCCCACCTTGCGAATCTCGGCATCCACCTGGTTGCGGTAGTTGGTCACGTAGGAAATGCCCTCGATGATTACGTCGTAGGCCTTCCAGTCGCCACTGCGACCCTTGCGGAACGCGTAGTCGATCGACACCAGCTTGCCGTCGTCCAGCACCACCTGCGTGCGCACCACGGTGCGCTTGTCGTTGAGATCGCCGTTGAACGGCAGCACCTTGACCCGACCGCGCGTGTAGTTGAGCAGGCCTTCGGCATAACGATGGGTGATCGAGTTGTAGAACGCCTTGGCGAAGCGCTCGCGCTGCGCCGGCGTGGCCTCGCGGGCATGCTGGCCAAGCACCAGGATCGAGGCGTAGTCGAGGTCGAAATGCGGCAGAAACACCTCGTCGATGACGCTGATGAGTTTTTCCTGATTGTGCTTGAGCTCATCGCGATGCCCCTCGATCGCCGTGGCCAGCTGATCGGCAATGCTTTGCACGACCTGGACCGGCGTCTGCAGGGCCTGGGCCGAAGCGGCGGCAGGTGCGTCCTGGGCGAACACCGGAGCGGCGGCGATGCCGATGGCGATGGCGGTGGCAAAGGCCAGATTGCGCAACATGGGTAACTCCTTGAACGATACCGGCTCAGTGCTTGCCGGCGGGGGTGTCGGATTTGCCGTCGCCGGCATCCTTCTTGTCGGTGGAAGAACCGTTGACCAGGAACTTGCCGATCAGATCCTCCAGTTGCATCGCCGACTGGGTCAGGATCATCTCGTCACCGTCCTTGAGCATGTCAGGCGAGCCGCCGGGCTGGATCGCAACATACTGGGTGCCGATCAAACCGCTGGTGAACACCGCGGCGGCCGAATCGTCGGGAATCGTGTTGTAGCGCTTGTCGATCGCCAGCACGACCTGGGCATTCAACTTGACCGGATCGGCATGTACCGACTGCACGCTGCCGATCACCACGCCGGCCATCTTCACCGGCGCGCCGACCGAGAGCGAGCCGACATTGGTGAAGTCCGCCTTCACCGCATAGCTGCCGCCGACATTGTCCACCACGTTGCCGGCGCCGAAGAATTTGCCAAGCATCTCTTCCAGCGGCTCGGTCGACTTGGTTCGCGCCAGCGCGCCGCCGGCTGCCACGACCTGCTTGGCGCTGCCGTACTGGATACCCACGTACTGGTCGCCGAGCAGGCCACTGGTGAAGATCGTCGCCACCGAGTCCTGCGGAATCTTGTTGTAACTCTTGTCGATAGACAGCTTCACGTCAGCCACTTCGCGGCCTGGCGCCAAGGTGATCGACTGGACCTGACCGACCCGCACGCCAGCGATCTTCACCGGTGCACGTTCTTTCAGCTGGCCGATGTTGGTGAACTGGGTATCGAGGGTATAGCTGTCGCCCTGATGCACGTTAGCCACCGAACTGGTCTGGGTCGCCAGGTAGGCCAGCGCGGCAAAACCGAGCACGATGAACAGGCCGGTGCCGACGGCATAGGAACTTCTCGGTTGGCTCACGGCACGATCCTCGTTGAACAATGGGAAATAACGGTAATGGTCATGGCGACAGTCACATCAGCACTCACATGAGAAACGCGGTAAGCACAAAGTCCAGCGCCAGGATCGCGATCGACGAAGCGACCACGGTGCGCGTGGTGGCGTAGGCCACGCCTTCGCTGGTCGGCGGCGTGGTGAAGCCCTGGAACACCGCGATCAACGACACCACGGCACCGAACGCCAGGCTCTTCAGCAGCACGCCGTTGACGATGTCGGTACGCACGTCCACTTGCGCGGTCATGTTCGACCAGAACGTGCCGTTGTCGATGCCCAGCCAGGTGACGCCGACCAGGTGGCCACCGAATACCGCCATCGCGCAGAACACGCAGCACAGCAGCGGCATCGCGATCAGCCCAGCCAGGAAGCGCGGGGTGCCGACGTAGGCGATCGGATCGACGGCCATCATCTCCATCGCGGAAATCTGGTCGGTGGCGCGCATCAGGCCGATCTCGGCGGTGATCGCGGTGCCGGCGCGGCCGGCAAACAGCAAGGCCGTCACCACCGGCCCCAGTTCGCGGTACACCGACAGCGCCACCACCATGCCACTGGCCGAGGTGCCGCCGAAGATCGACAGCACGTGGTACAGCTGCAGCATCAGCACCATGCCGACGAACAGGCCGCAGACCATGATGATGGTCAGGCTCATCGCGCCGACGAACCATAACTGGCGGATCGTCTCGCGCACGTAGCGGAAGCTGCGCGGAATCGCCGCCAGCAAGGTCAGCAGGAACAAGCCGCAGTTGCCGATCTGGGTCAGCGACTGGGTCACCACGTTGTTGCCTTGCGGCGTGTGCTGGTTCATCGCTTCGCCTCGGCAAAACCCAGCTCGGTGGCGTAGTCGCCCGCCGGGTAGCGGAACGGTATCGGGCCATCCGCCTCGCCGCCGAAGAACTGACGGGTCCACGCTGAACCATCGCTGGCGATGGTCCTGGGATCACCCTGCGCCACCACCTTGCCGTTGGACAGCAGCATCACGTGGTCGGCGATCTGCTCCACCGCGGCCAGCTCGTGCGACACCAGCACGCTGGTGATGCCGAGCGTGCGATTGAGCGTGAGGATCAGCTTCAGCACCTGGTTCAGCGCTACCGGATCGAGCCCCACGAAAGGTTCGTCGTAGAGGATCAGCATCGGATCGAACACGATCGCGCGCGCCAGCGCGACCCGTCGCGCCATGCCGCCGGACAGCTCGTTCGGCATCAGCCGGGCGGCGCCGCGCAGGCCCACCGCCTGCAATTTCATCAGCACCAGATTGCGGATCAGCACCTCCGGCAGCCGGGTGTGCTGGCGCAGCGGAAACGCCACATTCTCGAACACGTCGAAATCGGTCAGCAGGGCCGAATTCTGGAACAGGTAACCCACCCCCTCGCGCATCTTGTACAGCTGTTCGCGCGACATGCCGGCCACGTTTTCGCCGTTGACCAGGATGCTGCCGGCGTCGGCGTGCATCTGGCCGGTGATGTGCTTGAGCAGGGTGGTCTTGCCGGTGCCGCTGGGACCCATGATCGACGTGATCTTGCCGCGCGGGATGTCCATATCCAGCGCGTCGAAGATGACCTTGCCGTTGAGTACCGTGGTCAGGCCACGGATCCGCACCAGGGTGGCATCGTCAGGCGTGGCGCGAACGGAGTCGGTCATGGGCGGCACAGGGATCGGGGAAGCGGACAAGGTAGCGGAAGCGCCGCGCGAAGACCATGCGCGGCGCGAATCGGGCGGTTCAGGTGTCGGCAGCCAGCAACTCGGCAATCAATGCCTCATGCCGCCGCCCCTGCAGCGCGCTGCGCAGGCGTACCGCGCGCACGATCGCCTGCAGGTCGGCCAACGCCTGGTCGAACACGTCGTTGACCAGGATATAGTCGAACTCATGGGCATGGGCGATCTCGCCGCGCGAATTGCGCAGGCGGCGCTCGATCACTTCGATACTGTCCGAGCCGCGTCCGCGCAGGCGTCTCTCAAGCTCGGCCCGCGACGGCGGCAGGATGAACACGCTGACGCAATCGGGCTTGCTGCGGCGGATCTGCTCGGCGCCCTGCCAGTCGATCTCCAGCAGCACATCGCGCCCCTGTGCCAGCAACTCCTGCACGGAAGTGCGCGAGGTGCCATAAAGGTTGCCGTGCACCTCGGCATGTTCGAGGAAGACGCCCTCCGCAATCTCGCGCTCGAACTCGCCGCGTTCAACGAAGTAGTAGTGCCGCCCGTACATCTCGCCGGTGCGCGGCGGTCGCGTGGTGTGCGACACCGAAAGCGAGATTCCGCTCTCGCGCTCGAGCAGCGCGTTGACCAGGGTGGACTTGCCGGCACCGGACGGTGCGGCAACCACGAACAAGGTGCCTTCGAGCGGCCTGCCGGAGACATCGATGGCGCTCATTCGATGTTCTGCACCTGTTCGCGCATCTGTTCGATCAACACCTTCAGTTCGACCGCCGCATTGGTGCTGCGCGCATCGACCGATTTGGAGCCCAGCGTGTTCGCCTCGCGGTTGAACTCCTGCATCAGGAAATCCAGCCGGCGGCCGACCGGTTCCTCGAGCCCCAGCACGCGGCGCGTCTCGCCGATGTGCGTGCTGAGCCGATCGAGTTCCTCGTCGACGTCGGTGCGGGTGATCTGCAGCACCAGTTCCTGCTCCAGCCGACCGGGTTCCACCGGTTGCTTCAGGTCGGCCAGCCGCGTTTCCAGCCGGGTGCGCAAGGCGGCGCGGATCTGCGGCATCCAGCCGCGGACCTCGTTGACCACGCGTTCGATGCCGTCCAGCTTGTCGCGCAGGATCTCGCCCAGCTTTTCGCCCTCGCGTTCGCGGGTGGCGGTGAGCGCATCCAGCGCGCGGTCGAGCACGTCGAACAGTGCCGCCTGCTGCGTTTCCGGATCGATCTCGGCCTGCTGCATCACCCCGGGGAAGCGCAGCAACTCGGTGAACTGCACCTGCAAGCCGGGGAACAGCGCGGTCACGTCGAGATTGAGTTCCGACAGACGCGACAGCAACGCGCCGTTGATCTGCAGCGATTCGCTGCGCGCATCGCCGCCACGCAGCCGCACGGTAAGGTCGAGCTTGCCGCGCGACAACTTCGCCGCAACACGCTCGCGCAGCTGCGACTCGAAACCACGCAGTTCGTCGGGCAGGCGCGGGCTCAACTCCAGATAGCGGTGGTTGACCGTACGCAGCTCGCAACTGAGCGTGCCGGCGGGGCCGGTGGTTTCGGCACTGGCGTATGCCGTCATGCTGCGGATCATCTGTGCGCCATCCGGACGTGGGGAAAGGGTGCAATGGTAA
The DNA here is from genome assembly GCF_006438785.1 of Rhodanobacter glycinis. Classification (GTDB taxonomy): domain Bacteria; phylum Pseudomonadota; class Gammaproteobacteria; order Xanthomonadales; family Rhodanobacteraceae; genus Rhodanobacter; species Rhodanobacter glycinis_A. Next base: position 167,692 of record NZ_RCZB01000003.1, read on the forward strand.
ACTCTCCGGTCCCGCCTTGCCCAATCCGGCCAAGCGAAGTCAGGAATCACCCCATGAACCCCGTCACCCGCCCCAGCGGCCGCGCCAGCGACCAGCTGCGCACGGTCACCATCGAACGCCACTACACCCGCCACGCCGAAGGTTCGGTGCTGGTGAGCTTCGGCGACACCCGCGTGCTGTGCACCGCCAGCATCGAGGACCGCGCGCCGGCCTGGTTGCGCGGCAAGGGCGAGGGCTGGATCACCGCCGAATACGGCATGCTGCCGCGCGCCACGAATACCCGCATGCAGCGCGAGGCCGCACGCGGCGGCCAAGGCGGCCGCACGATGGAAATCCAGCGCCTGATCGGTCGTTCCCTGCGTGCCTGCGTCAACCGCCAGGCGCTGGGCGAACGCGTGATCACGCTGGACTGCGACGTGCTGCAGGCCGACGGCGGCACCCGCACCGCGGCGATCACCGGCGCCTACGTGGCGCTGGTCGACGCGGTGAACCTGCTGATGAAGCGCGAGAACCTCAAGCGCAACCCGATCGTCGGTGCCATCGCCGCGGTATCGGTCGGCATCTACCAGGGCACGCCGGTGCTCGACCTCGACTACGCCGAAGACGCGAACTGCGACACCGACATGAATGTCGTGATGAACGACGGCGGCGGTTTCATCGAGGTGCAGGGCACCGCCGAGGGTCACGCGTTCCGTCGCGACGAGATGGACGCGCTACTGGCGCTGGCCGAGAAAGGCATCGGCGAACTGGTCGCGGCGCAACGCGCGGCGCTGGCGCAGGGCTGAGCCCGATGCCGCGCATCGTCTTGGCCAGCAGCAATCCCGGCAAGCTCAGGGAGTTCGGTGCGCTGCTGGCCGACAGCGGCCTCGAAGTCGTGCCGCAGGCCAGCCTGGGCATCACCGACGCCGAGGAAACCGGCCTGACCTTCGTCGAGAACGCCCTGCTCAAGGCGCGCCACGCCGCGCAAGCCAGCAGCCTGCCCGCGCTGGCGGACGATTCGGGCCTGTGCGTGGAGCATCTTCAGGGCGCGCCAGGACTGTATTCGGCGCGCTACAGCGGTGGCCATGGCGATGCCGCGGCGAACAACGCCAAGCTGCTGCGTGAACTGGATGGCGTACCGATGGAACAACGCAGCGCGTTCTTCATCTGCGTGCTGGTGCTGCTGCAGCACGCCCACGATCCGGCACCGCTGATCGCCGAGGCACGCTGGCATGGCCGCATCCTCACCGAAGGCCGCGGCAGTGGCGGCTTCGGCTACAACCCGGTGTTCCTGCCCGAAGGTCATGACCAGAGCGTCGCCGAAATGGACGACGCACTGAAGAACCGGCTCAGCCATCGCGGCCAGGCCCTCGCGCTGCTGCACGATCGGCTGCGCGAACTGCACCCGTGAGTCTGCTCGCGCCACCGTTGTCGCTGTACATCCACATGCCGTGGTGCGTGAAGAAGTGCCCGTACTGCGACTTCAATTCGCACGGGCTGCGCAGCGAACCGCCGCCGTACGCCGATTATATCGACCACCTGCTGGCCGATCTGGATGCCGACCGCGTCGATTTCGCTGCGGCACTCGAAGGCCGGCCAGTCAGCAGCATCTTCTTCGGCGGTGGCACGCCGAGCCTGTTTTCGCCCGAGTTGATCGACCGCCTGCTCGACGGCGTGCGTGCGCGCGTGCCACTGGCCGATGACGCCGAGATCACCCTGGAGACCAACCCCGGCACGGTCGAGCACGGTCGCTTCGACGGTTACTTGGCGGCCGGCGTCAACCGCATTTCCTTCGGCGTGCAGAGCTTCGACGACGACAAACTGCGCCGACTCGGTCGCATCCATTCCACCGCTGAGGCGGAAGCGGCGGTGAAGTCGGCGCAGGATGCCGGCTACACCAACATCAACCTGGATCTGATGTACGCGCTGCCGCAGCAGACCCTGGATGGCGCGCTGGCCGACGTGGAGCGCGCGGTCGCGCTGGCACCCACGCACATCTCACACTATCAACTGACGCTGGAGCCGAACACCGCGTTCGCCGCCAACCCGCCGCCGCTGCCGGACGACGACCATGCCTGGGCGATGCAGGAAGCCTGCGAGGCGCGTCTCGCCGCCGCCGGCTACGGCCAGTACGAAATCTCCGCCTATGCGCAGCCCGGCCGGCGCTGCGTACACAACCTCAACTACTGGCAGTTCGGCGACTACCTCGGCATTGGCGCCGGCGCGCACGGCAAGCTCAGCGACGCGGCCAGCGGCCAGGTGCACCGGCGCTGGAAAACCCGCGGTCCGCGCGCCTACATGGAAGCGGCCGGCGGCACGGCGCGCGTGGGCGGCGACAGCGTGGTGGGTACCGCCGAACTCCCATTCGAGTACATGCTGAACGCGTTGCGCCTGGTCGACGGCGTACCGATGGCCGAATTCGCCGAGCGCACGGGCCTGCCACCCGAAAGCATCGCGGCGGCATTGGCCGATGCCCGCCAGCGCGGCTGGCTGCATGGCGATCCGCAGCGGCTGCATACCACCGCGCTGGGTCAGCGATTCCTCAACGATGTGATCACCAGTTTTCTGGACTGAATCCCACGGCTGACGATGGCATAGCCGCGGCATCCGGCATAGACTTGCCGCTCCGGGGGAATAACAGGTTTTTTGCATGGATGTCGGACAGGATCGACGTCGTTCGCTCGCGCCGCTTCAGGGCTCCCGGCCCGGCAGCGTGCGCTGGCCTGCGCGCACGCAACGGTTGCTCGAGACCAGCTACGCGTTATGCGTGGAGGCGCTGCACGAACCGCTGCAGCGTTGCCTGAGCGAGTTCGAGCGGCAGCTTTTTGTGCTGGCCGAACAGGCCCGTCGATCGAGCGAACAGCAGGAGTGCTTCGCCAGTCGGCAACGCGTGCTGCAGGACCGAACCACATTCGAACAGCGCTTCATGGAGCACCTGGGCGCCGCCATCAACGAGGTCGACACCGCCGCCAGCAAACCCGCCGCCGACGCGGCCGACGTGAAGCCATGGCAATCGCTGGAGCTGCTGGACACGGTCGAGCAGGAGTTGTCGATGGCGCTGGAGCAACTGGGCGCCCGTGGCGAAGTGCGCCACAGCAGCGTGTTGTACGAACTGGGCTACCGGATGGCCGTGCTGGTCGGCGCACCACCGCTGGAAGGCCAGGCATTGCCGCTGGGGCCGCATGCGCTGGGGCAGGTATGTCATCAGGCCAGCGCCGAACTGGAGCTGCCGCTGAAACATCAGCTGCTGCTGCTGCAGCACTTCGATCAATCGGTGATCCAGTCGCTGGCGCCGCTGTACGCCACCATCAATGCGCAATGGCAGGCCGACGGCATCCTGCCCCAGCTGCGCAGCATCCCGATTCCACGGCGCATCAGCAAACGTGCACAGCCGGCCGCCAGCGAAGCCGCTACAGCCAGCGAGCCGGCGCATGTCGCCGTCAACCCCGGCGCGCAGCAAGGCAGTGGCGGCGGTGGGTCGATCGAGGTACTGGAATCCCTGCGCGACCTGCTGGCGCAGCAGCGCGCCAGTCAGGGCGGCGGCGGCCAGTCGACTGGTCGCGCCGCCAGCGAGGATGAACTGCAATTCGCCCTGGGTGCGCTGCAGCAGCATCTGGCCCAGGTTACCGACCATGCCAGCCGCGAACTGCGCAGCGCCGCACGGCTGCGCGAGGAATTGCTGGCCCAGCTCAACATCGGCAAACCGGCGGACGCTCCACGCACCCAGCTCAGCGGCGAACAAGGCGACACGGTGGAACTGGTCGCCAGGCTGTTCGAGCAGGTCGGCCAACAACTGCAGCACGGCGGCAATGCCCATGGCCTGCTCAGCGATCTGCAACTGCCGGTGCTGCGCATGGCGGTGGCCGACCACAGCTTCTTCGAGAAGCGCGAACACCCGGCGCGCCGACTGCTCGACACGGTGACCGCCGCGGCCAACGACTGGCTCGACGGCAGCGACGACGAGAGCAACCGGCCGCTGGCGACCAAGCTCGAACAACTGGTCAGCCGCGCCAACCAAGAGGCCCCCAGCGCCGGCCTCTACACCACGTTGCTGGCCGACATCGAACATCACCTCGCCCTGCTCACGCGCAAGGCGCAATCGGCCGAACGGCGCCATGTGGAAGCGGCGCAGGGGCGCGAGCGGCTGGACCAGGCGCGCCACCGCGCTGGCGAGCTTATGGCCGAGCGCTTTGCGCAATCGCCCCCGCGCGGACTGCTGCGCGCCCTGCTCGATCGCGCCTGGTCCGACGTACTGGCGCTGACCCTGCTGCGGCACGGCGAGGACAGTGAGCCGTTCCGCTCCCAGTTGGCGATCACCGACCAGCTGCTCGGCCGCCTGCCGGTGGACGACCGGTTGCAACTGCAGGTGGAAGTGGAGTCCGGCCTGCAGCAGATCGGCATGCATGCCGAGGAAGCCGTGCAGGTGGCGCAGCGGCTGCTCGGCGCGGGCACGCCCGACCCCGCCGTGGAGCTGCCCAGTGCCACCGACCTGGCCTTGCGCCTGAAACAGCATCAGCGGCTGGGCGAGCACCAGTCCGCCCAGCACGAGCCGGCAGCGGTTCATCCGGCGCAGGTGCAGACGCCGGAACCCAGCCCGCGCGAGCGGCGCATCGAACAACACCTGCGCGAGGTTCCGTTCGGCAGCTGGTTCGAATTCATCGACCCGACCACCGGGCAGATCGCCCGACGCAAGCTGGCCTGGTATTCGCCGATGTCCGGGCGCTGCCTGATGGTCAGCCGGCGTGGCCAGCGTGGCGAGGAAATGACCCTGGCCCAGCTGGCTCATGAGGTGGCCAGCGGCCGCGTATGTGAAGTGCCGGCCCAGCCCGAGAGTCTGCTCGATCGCGCCTGGCGCAGCCTCACCGGCAGCCTGCGCCAGTCGACTGAGGCACGACGCCCCACCCCACCGGAGGCCGCGCGCCGATGAGCAACCCCAACCAGCGCCGCGCCGAACGCAAGCGTGCCAGCGTCAACGCCATCGTGACCGATGCGATCAGCGGCGAGCCGATCGGACACCTGGGCAACCTGTCCAGCACCGGCATGCTGCTGATCATCGCGCAGGCACCGCGCAGCGAGGCGATCTACCAGGTCAGCATGACCCTGCCCGGCTCGGGTCGGCTGCTGACCCAGACGCAGCCGATCGAGGTCGGCATCCAGGAGCAATGGCATGAAGCGGCCGCCAGCTCGGGACAGATCTGGGCCGGTTACCGGATCGTGGCGATCACCGACGCCGACGCCGCCCGGCTGGATAGCTGGCTGAGTCAGGCCTGAGGTCTCGCGCTGGCAGTAGCGGCACCTGCGCGTCATCATGGGCGCCTGCTCCCCTTTCCTTTCCATCACGGGCTGTTCCGGCCCTGTGCGCAAGCGGCGCTCGACACGGCCCGTTGTCACGACGCGCGCAGACGGTCCGGCAGCAGGGCAGCCCGCCGTCGGAGTCTCCATGCACGACCAACTCGCCTCGCTGTACCCGCAACATCTGGCCATCGTGCGCGAGCGCGCCGACCTGGCGCTCGCCCTCGGCGGTTTCGATCATCTGCTGATCGCCGCCGGCACGCCGCTGCGCAAGTTTCTGGACGACCAGGATTACCCGTTCGCGGTGAGCCCGCACTTCAAGCACTGGCTGCCGCTGACCGACGTGCCGGGCAGCTGGATCGCCTACACCCCGGGCCACAAGCCGAAGCTGATCTTCCTGCAGCCGCGCGACTACTGGCATGTGGTGCCGCAGGCGCCCCACGGTTACTGGGTCGAACACTTCGACATTGTGATCGTGCGCAACGCCGCCGACGCGCTGGCGCAGCTGCCCGCCGGCAAGCGCTCTGTGATCGCTGCCGCCTGCCCTGCAATGGATAGCGTCGAGGCGAACAACCCGCCGGTCGTGCTCGACTACCTGCACTGGCACCGCAGCTACAAGACGCCGTATGAACTGGCGCTGATGCGCGAAGCCAGCCGCATCGGCACGCGCGCGCACCGCGTCGCCGAAGCCGCGTTCCGTGCCGGCGAAAGCGAGTTCGGCATCCACATGGCCTACCTCGCCGCCGCGCGCCAGATCGATGCCGAGCTGCCGTATGCCAGCATCGTCGCGCTGAATGAACATAGTGCGGTGTTGCACTACACGAACTTCGACCGCACCCCGCCGGCACACAACCGCTCGTTCCTGATCGATGCCGGCGCCAGCGCCAGCGGCTACGCCAGCGACATCACCCGCACCTACGCCGCGGCTGATGCCGGTGAATTCCAGGCGCTGATCGACAGCGTCGACGCCGCCCAGCAAGGGTTTGTCGCCAAGGTGCGCACCGGGCAGAGCTATCCGGAACTGCACATCCACGCCCATCACGTGCTGGCCGGCGTACTGCGCGAACACGGCTTCATCCGCATGAGCGCGGCAAGTGCGGTCGAGTCGGGCGTGAGCAGCGCGTTTTTTCCGCACGGCCTCGGCCATCCGATCGGCCTGCAGGTCCACGACGTGGCCGGTTTCCAGCAGAGCGAACGCGGCGGCAGCATCGCGCGCCCGGAAGGTCATCCCTATCTGCGCATGACCCGCGTGCTGGAGCCGGGCATGGTGGTGACGATCGAGCCGGGCCTGTACTTCATCGACATGCTGCTGGCCGAACTGCGCGACGGGCCGTTCGCCGGCGACATCGACTGGGCGAAGGTCGATCGCTTCCGCCAGTACGGCGGCATCCGCATCGAGGACGACGTGGTGTGCACTGATGGCGCACCGGAAAACCTCACGCGGGACGCGTTCGCGCTGGTCTGAGCCGAGCCGCATCGGTTCTTCGCTTTTTGTCGCTCCAGAGCGAAGAGCTTTCGCCTTCCTTGCGGAGGGCGAGTCACTTTCTCTCGGGCAAGCGAGAGAAAGTGACTCGGTCGCCAATGAGGATCTAACGCTCTGCTCTTCAGCCATCAAACCGAGCTGAGCCAGCGGGACGCCGCTGCGACATTCCTCCACACCGTGACGACGTCCGCGCGGCGTATGCTGGCAGGCAGGTAATGCACGGACTCGTCGCATGTCCCGTTCCGCGGTCTCCAACGCTCCGCCCGAAAGCTTCAGCGCTCCGCAGCGGCCGTTGCGGCGGTTGACGCTTGAGCTGTTCGGCGTCATCGCGCTGAAAATCGCGGTGCTGATGCTGATCTGGTGGGCGGTGTTCGCGCCGCAGCCAAAACCCGACGTCAGCCCCGCGGCCATCGCGCAGCGGCTTGCTCCCTCGCCCCCCACGCCGCCGGAAGCTCATCCATGATCATCATCGACACCGATGTCGTCACGCTGTCACGCCTGCAGTTCGCGCTGACTGCGCTGTACCACTTCCTGTTCGTGCCGCTGACGCTGGGACTGGTGTGGATGCTGGCGATCATGGAGAGTGTCTACGTGATGACCGGGCGCGAGGTATGGAAGCGCATGGTGCAGTTCTGGGGCGTGCTGTTCGGCATCAACTTCGCGATGGGCGTGGCCACCGGCGTCACCATGGAGTTCCAGTTCGGCATGAACTGGGCTTACTATTCGCACTACGTCGGCGACATCTTCGGCGCGCCGCTGGCGATCGAGGGGTTGATGGCGTTCTTCCTCGAAGCGACCCTGGTCGGCGTGTTCTTCATGGGCTGGGATCGCATCTCGCGGATCAAGCACCTGCTGGTGACCTGGTTCCTGGCGCTGGGCACCAGCCTGTCGGCGCTGTGGATCCTGGTGGCGAACGCGTGGATGCAGAACCCGGTCGGCGCCGCGTTCAACCCGGCGACGATGCGCATGGAGGTGACCTCGTTCTCCGCGGTGCTGTTCAACCCGGTGGCGCAGGACAAGTTCGTGCATACGGTGAGCGCCGGCTATGTACTGGGTTCGATGTTCGTGTTGTCGATCAGCGCGTGGTACCTGCTGCGCGGGCGCAACGTGGATTTCGCCAAGCGCTCGATGACGGTGGCGGCCAGTTTCGGCCTCGCGGCGGCGCTGTCGGTGGTGGTGCTGGGCGATGAGTCCGGCTACAGCGTGTCGCTGAACCAGAAGATGAAGATGGCGGCGATCGAGGCGATGTGGCACACCGAGCCGGCGCCGGCTTCGTTCACCCTGTTCGGCATCCCGGACGTGCAGCAGCGCACCACCCACGTCGCGGTGAAGATTCCCTGGGTGATGGGCCTGATCGGCACCCGTTCGCTCGACGAAACGATGCCCGGCATCGCGGAACTGGTGGACGCCGCCAAGGGCCGAATCGGCAACGGCATCCAGGCCTACGACGCGATGCTGATGCTGCGCCAGGACAAGGACAACGCGCAGGCCAAGGCCACGCTGGCCGCGCACGACCAGGATCTGGGTTACGCCTTGTTGCTGAAGAAATACGTCGACGATCCGCGCCAGGCGACGCCGGCGGATATCCAGCAAGCCGCCGACAGCACCATCCCGAACGTGCCGGTGTTGTTCTGGGCGTTCCGCATCATGGTCGGCTGCGGTTTCTATTTCATTGCGCTGTTTGCGTTCTCGTTCTGGAAGGCCAGCAGGCGCCAGCTGGACAGCCAGCGCTGGTATCTGCACCTCGCGTTGTGGAGCCTGCCGCTGCCGTGGGTGGCGATCGAGCTGGGCTGGATCGTGGCCGAATACGGCCGCCAACCATGGGCGATCGAGGGCGTCCTGCCGACCGCGCTCGGCGTGTCGTCGGTCAGCGCCGGCCAGGTACTGACTTCGCTCGGCGGCTTCGTGTTCTTCTACACCGCGCTGGCAATCGTCGACGTGTTTCTGATGCTGAAGTTCGTGCGCAAGGGGCCGGACGGATTGGGCATCTGGTCGCCGGCGATTGCCGCCATGCCATCCGGCCAGCACTGAGGACATCGCCATGTTCGACTACACCACGCTGCGGGTGATCTGGTGGGCCTTGCTCGGCACGTTGCTGATCGGCTTCGCGATCATGGACGGCTTCGACTTCGGCGTCGCCGGTCTGCTCAAGGTGCTGGGCCGTGACAACGAGGAACGCAAGGTGCTGCTGGAAGGCATCGAGCCGACCTGGGAGGGCAACCAGGTGTGGTTCATCCTGGCCGGCGGCGCCACCTTCGCGGCGTGGCCAATGCTCTACGCAGTGTCGTTCTCCGGCATGTACATGGCGATCGCGCTGGTGTTGCTGGCGTTGATCCTGCGCCCGGTCGGTTTCAACTTTCGCGGCAAGATCCACGACCCACGCTGGGCTTCGCTGTGGGATTGGGTGCTGACTGGCTCCGGTGTGGTGGTGATGCTGGTGTCGGGTGTGGCATTCGGCAACCTGTTTCTCGGCCTGCCGTTCCAGTTCGACGACGACCTGCGCATGAGCTGGCACGGTGGCTTCTTCGAGCTGCTGCATCCGTTCGCGCTGCTGTGCGGGCTGGTGTCGCTGAGCATGCTGCTGGCGCACGGCGCGTGCTGGGCCGCGTTGAAAGCCGATCACGTGATCGCGGCGCGTGCGGTGAGGATCGCGCGCTGGATGACGCTGGTCTTTGCGGCACTGTATGTGTTGGCCGGCGTGTGGCTGGCCTACGGCATTCCCGGTTATGCCGTGGTCGGCCCGGTGGTCACCGACGGCGCCTCCAATCCGCTGTACAAGCAGGTCGCCCCGGGTGGCAGCTGGTTTGCCGGCTACATGCAGTACCCGTGGTTCTGGAGCGCGCCGCTGCTGGCACTGGTTTCGGCCGTCGGCGTGCAGGCGCTGATCGGTCGGCGCAGCGTGGCCGGCTTCATCGCCAGCAGCCTGATGGTCGGCAGCACGATCGCGTCGGCCGGTTTCGCGCTGTTTCCGTTCCTGCTGCCGTCCAGCCTCGATCCGCATTCCAGCCTCACCGTGTGGGACGCCTCATCCAGTCGCGGCACGTTGCAGCTGATGTTGCTGGTCAGCCTGGTGCTGCTGCCAATCGTCATTCTCTATACCAGCTGGGTCTATCGCGTGATGCGTGGGCGGGTCACGCTGGAGCAGGTGCGCAAGGCGCACGGCGGCTATTGAAAGGAGCGCGAACTGATGTGGTATTTCTCATGGATCCTCGGTCTCGGCCTGGCCTGCGCCTTCGCCATCCTCAATGCGATGTGGTACGAGGTGCATGCCACCGATACGGCGAATCGTCTACGTGAAGATTCACAGCTGCCGGACGAGTTGGGCTAACGCGCGGCCAGCAGCGCCTCGATCGCCTCCGCGTCTTTCGGCATCGCCGCGGTGAGTACCTCGCTGCCGTCACGAGTCACCGCCACGTCGTCCTCGATGCGGATGCCGATACCGCGCCAGCGCTCGGCCACCGTGCGATCGTCCGGCGCCACGTACAGGCCCGGTTCCACCGTCAGCACCATGTCCGGCTCCAGCAGGCGCGATTCGCCGCCGACGCGGTAATCGCCCACGTCGTGCACGTCCAGCCCCAGCCAGTGACCGGTCTTGGCCGGGAAGAAGCGCTGGTAGCTGCCGTCGGCAATCGCCGCATCCGCATCGCCCTTGAGCAGGCCAAGCTCGCACAGCCCTTCTGTCAGCACGCGCACCGCCGCCGTATGCGCGGCACTGAACGGCCGGCCGGGCCGTACTTCGTCGATGGCCGCCAGCTGTGCGGCCAGCACCACTTCGTACAGCGCGCGCTGCTCGCGGCTGTAGCGACCGTTCAACGGAAACGTGCGGCTGATGTCGGACGCATAGCAGTCCAGCTCGGCACCCGCGTCGATCAACAGCAGGTCGCCCTCGCGCAGCGACGCGCGATGGCTCTGATAATGCATCACGCAGGCATTCGCGCCGCCGGCGATGATCGGCGCGAATGCCGGCACCGCACCGCGGCTGCGCATCACGCGCAGAAGCTCGGCTTCAACTTCGTACTCCAGGCGACCCGGCATGGCGACGTGCATGGCGGCCAGATGCGCCTCGACCGCGATCGCGGCCGAGGCGCGTATCAGCTTCAGCTCGGCGCGCGACTTGTACAGCCGCAAGTCGTGCAACAGATGGCCGAGCGCCACGAATTCCTTGGGCACCATGCCGCCGCCGCGCAACTGGCGCAATTTGCGCATCCAGCCCAGCAGTTGCGCATCGAACTCCGGTTCGCGGCCGAAATGGCAGTACACGCGAGCGCGCCCCTCGATCATGCCGGGCAGGATGTCGTCGATGTCCTCGATCGGAAATGCATCGTCCATGCCGTAGCCGGCCACCGCCTGCTCGGTGCCGATCGACGGGCCATGCCAGCGTGCGCGCGCCGGATCGTATTCACGACAGAACAGCACCACCTCGCCATGCTTGCGACCGGGCAGCAACGCCAGCACCGCATCGGCTTCGGGGAAGCCCGCCAGATAGTGGAAGTCCGAGTCCTGCCGGTACGGCCATGCCGCATCCGCGTTGCGCATGCGCTCAGGCGCAGACGCAACCAGCAGCACGCCGTCTTCGCCGGCCATCTGCATCAGCTGGCGGCGGCGACGCGCGAACTCGTCCCTGGTGATCGCCAGCGCGGCCAGGTTCGATACGCTACTGGGGATCAATGCAAGGTGCCGCTGGCGGATGGATCGTGCGCGGTGCATTCGGTATGCAGCAGCATGGCGGCGACCCGCACAAACTCCTGCACCTCGATCAAGGCGTCCTCATCCTCGGCTTCGTTGCCGAAATCGAACGACGAGGCCGCCACCGTGCCGAGGTCGCGCAGGATTTCCTGTGCCTCCTCGGACAGCTGCGCATGCGCCGCGGTACCGGCGAGGCCGAAGCCGCCCAAGAATCCGCGGCACCAGTCGACCATCGCGTCGGCGCGCTCGGTCAACGGGCGGTCGTCGGCGGGCAGCGACGGCTCGAACCCCAGCTCCGGATCGGCCAGCTCGGTTTCGCACTGCCTGGCCAGACGCTGCAGCAACGCCTGATCGTCCGGCGAGGGATCGGTGGCCTCGCCGTCCAGTTGCAGCGCGCCCAGCACCGAGGTGCCACGCAACGAACCTCCGCCGGCCAGATAACCACACAGCGAGCCGTGCAATTCGCTGGCTTCGGTGCCCAACCGCAGGCGCATGATCAGCGCGTCGATATCGTCATGGCCCACAAGCTCGGTAGCCGTCATGGCGCTGCTCCTTCAAGGAATGACTGCCAGTTTAATGCAGCCACCGGGCCGGCCACGCACCCCTGCCCGAGACCGGCTGATTTCCGCCAGCGTCCTGTTATAGTTTCGTGCATGAGTACGCCCGATCACGTTCATTCCGACCCTGTCCATCAGGAGCTGGTCGCCTTGGGTCAGCAGCTGGACCGGCTGCTCGATACCGTGCGCCGGCTCACCGAGGAAAACCGCAGCCTGCGCCACAGCCAGGAGCAGTTGTCCGGCGAGCGCGCGGGTTTGCTGGCACGCAACGAGCAGGCACGTGGCCGCGTCGAAGCGATGATCCAGCGACTGAAATCGCTTGAAAGCAACGGTTGATAGAGCCCATGTCCAGCAGTGAACCGGTCGCGCTGCGACTGATCGACCGCGAATTCCTGATCGCCTGCGCACCGGAAGAGCGCGATGGCCTGCTTGAAGCGGCCGGCTTTCTCGACCGCAAGATGCGCGAACTGCGCGCCAATGCCAAGGCGCCCAGCTTCGAACGGCTGGCGGTGCTGACCGCGATCAGCGTCACCCATGAATTCCTCACCCTGCGCAAGCAGCACGACGCCCAGGAACAACGCCTCAGCGATGGCCTGGCCACGCTGCGAAGCAAGTTGGATGCCGCGCTCGAGAGCGATCCGCTGAAGCGTTGAAAGCAGCCGCGTCGCGCCGTTCGATGAACCCGAACTGTCATTCGCCAGTGGCACATTGGCGAGCAAGCGCCTAAAATCGGCCTCGGCGTTTTCTGCGATGTGCGCCAGCACACTCTTACATTTGCCTTGTTCCTAAATACGGCCCCGGGTCGGCTTCACATCGGTTGTTGTGCATGTCCGCCACGTGCGGAAAGCCTTGAGACCATGTAGCTCTCCCACCTGATCCATCTTGGATCAAGGTCGTTTGGTGGGCAGCGGCATCGCGGTTGACGCCACTTCTACCCGCCCCGTTCGTCCCGCGATGAACGGGGCGACTTTTCGATGGAGACGCTCGAAACGTGGACGCCACCGCCCAACGACACGAGCTTCGCCAGCGCCTGGCCGACCAGCGCCGTGCCCTCACCCCGCCCGAACGCATGAGCGCCGCGCAAGGCTTGCGTCGCAGCCTTGAGCAATTGCCCGAATACCTCACCGATGCGCGCGTGGCCGGCTACTGGGCCAGCCACGGCGAGCTGCCGCTGAACCTGGTGATCCCGCCGCTGGCCGCACGCGGCCAGCAGTTCCTGCTGCCCGTGATCGGCAAGGGCAAGCATCTGCGTTTCGCGCCATGGCAATCCGGTGACGAGGTGCAGCCGAACCGTTACGGCATCCCCGAGCCGGTCGGGCCCGGCGAGCTGTTCGAGCCGTTCCAGCTCGACCTGGTGTTCGTGCCACTGCTCGGCTTCGACCGCCGCGGCAACCGACTCGGCCACGGTGGCGGCTACTACGATCGCAGCTTCGCCTTCCTCAACGAGCAGGTACGCCCGACCGAACCGCTGCTGGTCGGCATCGCCTACGATTTCCAGGAACTGGAAATCGTGAATGAGGAATCCTGGGATGTTGCGCTTGATTTCATCGCCACCGATCGCGAGCTGATCGATTGCCACCTGGAGCCGACTGCATGACCGAACGTCCCATCCGACACTGGCTGATGAAATCCGAGCCCGAGGCATTCTCGATCGACGATCTCAAGCGCAAGCGCACCGAAGCCTGGGACGGCGTACGCAACTACCAGGCGCGCAACTTCATGCGCGACGGCATGCGGCCCGGCGACAAGGTGTTCTTCTATCACTCCAACTGCGCCGAGCCCGGCATCGTCGGCATCGCCGAGGTCGCCTCCGACGCTTACCCCGATCCCAGCCAGTTCGATGCCAAGAGCAAGTATTTCGATCCCGCCAGCAAGCGCGAGGAACCGCGCTGGATGCTGGTCGACGTGAAGTTCGTGAAGAAGCTCAAGCGCACGATCACGCTGGACGAACTCAAGGGTCACGACGCGCTGGATGAAATGCAGCTGCTGCGCAAAGGCAACCGGCTGTCGGTGATGCCGGTAGCTGCCACCGAATGGCGCTACATCCTCACGCTCGAATGATGCGAGTCAGCTCCATGCTGTGTCCATCCACTGTCCAGACCACCTCTTCCCGGAACCGATGCCATGAGCAACGCCAACGAAAAACGCCAGGCCGGTGAGGCCGCGATCCGCTATGTGGAGGACGGCGCCATCGTCGGTGTCGGTACCGGCTCCACCGTGGCGTTCTTCATCGACGCGCTGGCCGATCTGAAGGATCGCATCCAGGGCGCGGTGTCCAGCTCGGAACAGTCCACCGCGCAACTGAAGCGGCTCGGCATTCCGGTGCTCGACCTCAACAGCGCCGGCCCGCTGACAATCTATATCGACGGCGCCGACGAGTGCGACCCGTACAAGCGCCTGATCAAGGGCGGCGGCGCAGCGCTGACGCGCGAAAAGATCGTCGCCGCGGCCAGCGAGAAATTCGTCTGCATCATCGACTCCAGCAAGCGGGTCGACCTGCTCGGCAAGTTTCCGGTACCGATCGAGGTGATCCCGATGGCGCGCAGCCTGATCGGTCGCGAGATCGTCAAGCGCGGCGGCCAGCCGGTGTGGCGCGATGGCGTGGTCACCGACAACGGTAACTGGATCATTGATGTGCATGGCTGGCAGATCGTCGACCCGGCCGCACTGGAAAGCGAGCTCAATCAACTGCCCGGCATCGTCACGGTCGGCCTGTTCGCGCGACGACCCGCCGACGTGGTGCTGATCGGCGATCGCGAGATGTGATGGCGCTGGTGTCAGCCAGCGCCGACACCTTACCTATATTCAGCCGCCGCTCGGCTTGACCGGACGTTTCACCACACGTCCCTTGCGGAAATGCAGATAGCGCCCGGACTGGCGTGCCTCCTGCAGACGCTGCCCATGCGCGGTGAGAATATCGCCGCGGGTGAGGATGCCGACCAGCATGTGCGGTGCCTCGTCACCCACCACGATCAGGCGACCGACGTTCTGCGCCACCATGTGGTCGGCCGCTTCGCGCAAGGAATGGCTTTCCTTCACCACGATCGGCTCGCGCAGTACCAGCTCACCCAGCGACAGCGTGTAATGCCATTGCGGATCCAGCAGGGTGCGACGGGTCAGCACACCACGCACGTGGCCTGCTTCGTCGATCACCGGGTAGCCCTGATGCTGCATGTCGGGCAGACCTTCGTTGAACCAGCGGCGCACTTCGGCCAGCGTCTGTGTGGTACGCAAGGTCACCACCTCGTGCGTGCAGGCGTCGCGTACCACCACCTGATCCAGGTAATCGGCGGCGTATTCGGCCGGCACGCGCACGCCACGGCGAGCAATCTTCTCGGTCATGATGGTGTTGCGCATCATCAGTGCGGAAATCAGGTACGCCGCCGTGCAGCCGCCGAGCAAGGGCAACAGCCCGGCTGGCTGGCCGGTGGTTTCGAACGCAAACACCACGGCCGTCAGCAACGCACGCGCGGAGCCGGCGAAGATCGCCGCCATGCCGACCAGCGCCGCGATGCGCGGATCGATGCCTAACTGCGGCACCAGCGCCGCGATGCCCAGGCCGAGCAGCGCACCCAGCGCACCGCCGATGGTAAACAACGGCGCCAGCGTACCGCCGGACGTACCGCTGCCCAACGCGATCGACCACGACAGGAATTTCATCACGCACAGGAACGCCAGCGCCTGCATGGTGAGCTGACCGGACACGATGTTCTCGATGTTGGTATAGCCCACGCCCAGCGTCAGCGGCGCGAAATAGCCGACCACACCCACCGCGACGCCACCGATCGCCGGCCACCACATCCAGTGAATCGGCAGCTTCTCGAACACATCCTCGATGCCGTAGACGAGACGTGTCACGCCCACGCTGATCAGGCCAAGCACGGCACCGATGCCGACGTACGAAAGCAGCGCCATCAGGCCCGGTGTGGCCAGCGCCGGCATTGCGAACACCGGTGCCGAACCCACCATCGCGTAACGCACGCCAGTCGCCGCCACCGTCGCCAGCGCCACCGGAATCAGCGAGCGCGGGCGCAGCTCGAACAGCAGCAGTTCGATCGCCAGCACCACCGCAGCGACCGGCGAGCCGAATACCGCCGCCATGCCTGCCGCCGCACCGGCCGCCAGCAACACCTTGCGCTCGGCACCGGTGACATGCAGCAGCTGGCCGACGAACGAACCGAGTGCGCCGCCGGTGGCGATGATCGGGCCCTCCGCGCCGAACGGACCACCGGTGCCAATCGCGATCGCCGAGGAAATCGGCTTCAGGAAGGTGATCCTCGGTGGGATCTTCGACTCGTTGAGCAACACCTGCTCCATCGCTTCCGGAATGCCGTGGCCGCGGATCGCACGCGAACCCCAGCGCGCCATCACACCGACGATCAGGCCACCGATTACAGGCACCGCGATCACCCACAGTCCCAGGTGGTTATCGGCCGGCGAGCTGAATGCCGTCGACACCCGACCATAGAACGCCAGGTTCGTCACCAGTCCGATCAATGCGGTGAGGATCCGTGCGATGAAAGCCGCCGCAACGCCCAGCAATATCGCCACCGCCGTGATGCGCAACACCCGACGATCCACCAGGGTCGAGCGTCGTGGCATGCGGGTGGCGTCGAGGGTCACGCCAAGCGACGGCGACAGGGGCAAGGCGTCGGTGCTGCCTTCGAGGCGCACGTTGGCATGCCCGGCAGCGTTTTCTGTTTCGGGGGTCATCGGTTTGCCGCAGGGTAAAGGCGGAAATTTTACGCTGCTGGGTGGAGGAACCGAAGAGGCAGGTTTTTGCGAATGGTGGTTTGGGCTTGGCTTTTGGGAGAAAGGCAAATGCCGCTACTGGACGCAATGAATATCGCGGGTACTGGGAGACTAGGATTGTTTGGCCCATTCCTGGGCCAAACTCCGCTTCGCGGAGCCAGCCTGCGGCTGTCCAATTTTGTTCCAGACAAAATTGTCGAATGTGGTTTGCCTCCTGTTTCCGCAGATCAAAATAAAAAACCCGCCACGAGGGCGGGTTTTTTATTTTGGCTGGGAGACTAGGATTCGAACCTAGATAGACAGCGTCAGAGGCTGTCGTCCTACCGTTAGACGATCTCCCAAAAATAGCTGGAACGATGCGCTCTGACCGTTGGTGCATCGAACCACAACGCAAATCCCGTAGAGGAGTTAGCGCTTGGAGAACTGTGTTGCGCGACGGGCCTTGTGCAGACCGACCTTCTTGCGCTCGACTTCGCGGGCGTCGCGGGTCACGAAACCGGCCTTGCGCAGCGGGGACTTCAAGGTTTCATCATATTCGATCAGCGCGCGGGCGATGCCCAGGCGGATCGCGCCGGCCTGACCGGTGATGCCACCGCCGGCGACCGTGACCATGATGTCGAACTTGCTGATGTTGTCGGTCAATTCGAGCGGCTGGCGCACGATCATGCAAGAGGTCTCGCGGCCGAAAAACGCCTCAAGCGACTTGCCATTGACCACGATCTCGCCCTTGCCCTTGCGCAGGAACACGCGGGCGGCGGAGGTTTTGCGGCGGCCAGTGCCGTAATTCTGCTGGATCGTCATGATGGTTCCTTAGAGTTCCAGCGCCTGCGGCTGCTGTGCGGTATGCGGATGCTCGGCACCGCCGTAGACCTTGAGCTTGCGGTACATCTCGCGGCCCAGCGGATTCTTCGGCAGCATGCCCTTGACGGCAATCTCGATCACGCGCTCCGGATAGGTCGCCAGCAG
This sequence comes from Rhodanobacter glycinis, assembly GCF_006438785.1. Taxonomy (GTDB): domain Bacteria; phylum Pseudomonadota; class Gammaproteobacteria; order Xanthomonadales; family Rhodanobacteraceae; genus Rhodanobacter; species Rhodanobacter glycinis_A. The sequence goes on from NZ_RCZB01000003.1 coordinate 185,407, forward strand.
ATCCTTCAGACTGGTGGTCTTCAGGTTGCCGATGTAGCCGGTAAAGCGGTGGTACTTCTTGTCGTCCAGCTTGGCACCGGTGACATGCACCTTCTGCGCATTGATCACCACGATATAATCGCCGGTGTCGCAATGCGGGGTGTATTCCGGCTTGTGCTTGCCGCGCAGACGACGGGCGATCTCGGTCGACAGGCGACCGAGCGTCTTGTTCGTGGCATCGACCACGAACCAGTCGCGCTTGACGTTGTCTGCATTGGCGCTAAACGTTTTCATTTCAGAATACCTGTTCTGCCGCCGTGAGGCGGTACGCGTAATCGGTGGATCAAAGGCGCGAGATGATAGCGGAGCCGTCATCCATGGCGCAAGCCCACCGACCGGCGGGCTGTGAGTTGGCAATGATAGCATGATGAGCATGCCGCTTGAAAAGTCCCCCATGCCCGCGCCTGCCGGCCGCATTGCCGAACTGGCCGATCAATGCGTGCAATGCGGGTTGTGCCTGCCGGTTTGCCCCACCTATGCGCTGGATCGAAACGAGGCGGAGTCGCCGCGCGGCCGTATCGCCATCGCTTCCGCCCTTGCCCGAGGGCTGGTCGACCCCACTTCCGGGCTGCGCGAACACCTGGATCACTGCCTGGGCTGCCTGAACTGCGAAACGGTTTGCCCGGCCAACGTGCAATACGGTGAATTGCTGATCGAGACCCGTGCCCTGCTCGGGCCACCGGCGCGACGGCCGCGCCTGCTGCTGGACCTGCTCAAGCGACCGACATTACTGCGCGTAGTGCGCCAGCTCGGTCGCTGGATCGCCCTGCCGCGCTGGAAGAACGAGCTGGCGCGACGATTCTCAACCCATTCGCCGTGGCGTGCTGCCCTGCTCAACCTGCCGGCTGCAGCGCCGACCGTGCGCGTTCAGGCTCGGCAGCAGCCATCGGGCAACCGCCCCCAACTGGCCCTGTTTCCCGGCTGCGTGGCCAGCATCGACGATGCGCAAGCGCAGCAGGCGGCAATCACCCTGCTGCAGGCGGTGGGTTTTCACGTCAGCGTGCTGCCGGCGTTCTGCTGCGGAGCGATGGACCTGCATGCGGGTGCAGCCGATGCCGCTGAACAGGCCGCGCAACATGTGCGCCGGGCCTGGGCCGCGAGCGGGGCGACCCGGTTGCTTTCGGTGACGCCCGGCTGCCTCGGCACGCTGCGTCGTGCGTTGCCCGGCGTGAGTGTCCTCGATCCCGTGGAACTGCTGGCCGAGCATGCCGCGACCCTGAGTTTCCGCCCGTTGCTGCAAAAGGTGGCGCTGCATCTGCCATGTACGCAGATCAACGTGGCGCGCACCGATGCCGCCCTGCTGCAATTGCTGCGTCGCATACCCGGGCTCGATGTGTCGACGTTGCCGCGGCCACCGTACTGCTGCGGCGCGGCCGGCAGCCATCTGCTGGAATTTCCTGAACGCGCTGCGCAACTGCGTGACGATACGCTGCGGAAAGCCGCCACGCTGGAACCGCGGCGGTTGTTGTCGTCCAATATCGGTTGTCGCCTGCACCTGGACGCCGGCATCGAGCAGCAGGGCTTGTCCTGGCCAAGCCAGCACCCGCTAACCCTGCTGGCTCAACAACTGGAACATAGCCATTGAAACAGGAACACCCATGAACATCCGCACGCTGAGCCCGCTCGACCGCCTGCTGGCCGGTTGCGAACGCGCGCTGGAAGCGATCGCCGGTTCGCCGCAGGCGCACCGTCCCTCACCCGCCGCCGGCATCGTCGAAGCGGAGCTGGATGAAGCCGAGCGCCGGCATGCCGCCGGTCTGATGCGAATCAACCATACCGGCGAGGTCTGCGCGCAGGCGCTGTATTTCGGCCAGGCCGCACTGGCGCGCGCCGCCGACAACCGCGAGCACCTGCTGCACGCTGCCGCCGAGGAAACCGATCACCTGGCCTGGTGTGCGCAACGCCTGCAGCAGCTGGACAGCCGCCCCAGTCTGCTCAATCCGCTGTGGTACGCGGGCAGCTATGCGATCGGCGCAGCCGCCGCACTGGCCGGCGATCCGGTCAGCCTCGGCTTCGTGGTCGAGACCGAGCGCCAGGTGGAAACCCATCTGGCCGAACACCTGGAAAAATTGCCTGCCCAGGACGAACGCTCGCGCGTGGTGCTGAAGCAGATGCAGATCGACGAGATCCGCCACGCACAGGCGGCACAGCAACGTGGTGGCGTCGAACTGCCGTTCCCGTTGCCGCAGCTGATGCACGTCAGCTCGATGGTGATGAAAGCGGTGGCGTATCGCGTGTAGGACCAATAACTGTTGCCATGAAAAAACCCGCCTCTCGGCGGGTTTTTCGTCACATCAGGTTGCGTCCGTGGAACAGTTCCTCGATCTCGCGGCGCAGCAGCTGCTCGATGCGCTGACGCTCCTTGAACGAGAGGTCGTCGGCGTGTGCCTCAAACAGGTAAGTATCGAGATCGAAGTCCTTGATGTGCATCTTCGTGTGGAACATGTTTTCCTGGTACACGTTGACGTCGAACATCTCGTACTTCTGGCGGATGTGCTTGGCCAGGTAATCCTGCACCGAATTGATCTTGTGGTCGATGAAGTGCTTCTTGCCCTTCACGTCGCGGGTGAAGCCGCGCACGCGGTAGTCGGCGATGACGATGTCCGACTCGAAGCTGTCGATCAGGTAGTTCAACGCCTTCAGCGGCGAGATCACGCCGCAGGTGGCCACGTCGATGTCCGCGCGGAACGTCGCGATACCGTTGTGCGGATGCGTTTCCGGGTAGGTATGGACGGTGATGTGACTCTTGTCCATATGCGCGACGACGGCACCGGAAATGGTGTCGCGGCCGAGCTTCTCGACCACCGGCTCTTCGGAGATCAGCATGGTCACCGAGGCGCCCTGCGGATCGTAGTCCTGGCGCGCGATGTTGAGGATGTTCGCGCCGATGATCTCCGCCACGTCGGTGAGGATCTGGGTCAGGCGGTCGGCGTCGTACTGCTCATCGATGTACTCGATGTAGCGACGACGCTGGTCCTCGGACACCGCATAGCAGATGTCGTAGATGTTGAAGCTCAGTGCCTTGGTCAGGTTGTTGAAACCCTGCAGGCGCAGACGGGGAAGCGGTTTGACCACGGGCGGCTCTCCATGACCGGACTTCGGTCAGCAGTAGAGGCGGGTTAGCGACAAGGGTCCCCGCGATATAGTGTGGAGCACAGGCGACAGCCTGCACGACCCTTGTGAACGGCATGCGGCAAACTTGCCGGATCCGAAAGACCGCGAAGTATGCGGGAAAAAGAAAAGAAATTGAACCTGCGGCAAGCCGCTCAGGTTTGCCATAATGCCAAGCTTGCAAGGGTGAATACGGACACGCATGCCGCATTTGCGGTGGCGGTCACCGTAGCCAGCCATCTGTCGGGGGTAATCGTGGCGCAACTCAAATACCAGCTTCAACAAGCTTTCGAACGCTCGCAGGCCCCGCTCAACTTTGCGCCGGATCCGGCCACGATGGAGCGCTTCCTCGGGATGTGCCATCGCCGGCGCTACCCGGGCAAGACCGCGATCATCCGCCCCGGCGACCCGGCCAACACGCTCTATTACGTGATTGACGGCTCGCTGGCGGTATGCACCGAGGACGAGCAGGGTCGCGAGCTGATCCTCGCCTATATCAGCCGTGGGCAGTTCATCGGCGAAATGGGTCTGTTCGTGGAGCAGGCGCAGCGCGAGTCGATGGTGCGCACGCGCACCCCGTGCGAGATGGCCGAGATCAGCTACGAGCGGCTGTTCCAGCTGATGGAAGGCCCGCTGCGCGAGGAGTGTCCGAAGATCCTGTTCGCGATCGGCTCGCAACTCACCAACCGTCTGCTGCGCACTTCGCGCCAGGTCAGCCGGATGGCGTTCATGGACGTCACCAACCGCATCTCGCGCACCCTGCTCGACCTGTGCCAGGAACCGGATTCGATGACCCATCCGGACGGCACCCAGATCCGCATCTCGCGCCAGGAAGTGAGCCGCATCGTCGGTTGCTCACGCGAGATGGTCGGTCGCGTGCTCAAGCAGCTGGAGGAACAGCGGATGATCGATGTCTCCGGCAAGACCATCGTGGTGCGCGGCACACGCTGAGAGCGGGGTTCCGCCCGGCCGGTCGACTGAACCGGTTTTTTACGAAAGTTGGCGGAGGATGAATCCTCGTCATCGGTTGCGAGGCCGCGCTTGGACTACGAGCAGTTTCTCATATTCGCCGGCGTGGGCCTGCTGGCTCAGCTCGTCGACGGCGCGCTCGGCATGGCTTACGGCCTGGTCTCCAATTCGATCCTGCTGGCGCTGGGCCTGCCGCCCGCGCTGGCCAGCGCCACGGTGCACACCGCCGAAGTGTTCACCACCGGCGTCTCCGGCGCATCCCATGCGTGGTTCGGCAATGTGCGCTGGAAACTGTTCTGGCAGCTGGCCATTCCCGGCGCGATCGGCGGCATTCTGGGTGCAACCTTCCTGGCCAACGTGCCGGGCGAGGCGATCCGGCCGTTCGTCAACGCCTACCTGCTGATCCTCGGCGTCATGGTGTTGCTGCGCGCGTTCGGCAAGCGCCTGATCCGCCATCAGGTGCAGCACAGTGGCGTGCTGGGGTTTTTCGCCGGCCTGCTCGACGCGATCGGTGGTGGTGGCTGGGGGCCGTTGGCCACCAGCACACTGATCGCCCGCGGCGGCGGCGTACGCAGCACGATCGGCTCGGTCAACGCGGCCGAATTCGTGGTGACGGTATGTATTTCGACCACCCTGGTCTGGCATATCGGCATCGGTCACTGGTCGATCGTGCTCGGCCTGCTCACCGGCGGGGTGATCGCCGCGCCGTTCGCCGCGTGGCTGGTACGGCATCTGCCCGAGCGCACCGTGATGGCGGCGGTCGGCAGCCTGATCGTGCTGATCAGCCTGGGTCAGTTGGTGCGGACCCTGCCGTAGATCCGCTCGGCGCCATCGCCGCGACCTGCCGCAGCACGCCGGGTACGCAGCAGCACGACGGCATCAGAACCATTCGACGCGGGTGACCGCCCGCCCCAGCGCCTTCTCGATCTTCTTGCACAGCGTGGGCGTGCCGTTGACCAGCACCGCTTCGGTCGCCACTTTCAGCATGGGTGCGTCGTACATCGAATCGCCATATGCCACCTGCCAGGCGGTGATTCCGTGCTGCGCCAGCAACTGCACCTTGCGCCTGCCCACGTTGTGCCGCAGCAACCGCATGCCGAGCCAACCGGGGCGCAGTTGCGAGGCCAGTATTTCCAGATTCGCCAGCCCGAGCTGCTGCAGGACGCGGCTGACCAGGGTGTACTCGCAGCCGGTCACCACGATCACCCGGTCGCCTTGTGCCTGATGCCGACGCAGTGCCTGCAGGCCATCGCGACAGAATTGCCGCGGCCGGCGCGCCAGCGTGTCGGCGAACACGCCCGCGACAGCCTGGTAACGTCGCTCGCCCAGCCCGAGCAGGGCAATGCGCACCAGCACGCGCACCGGCAATCGCCGCGAGAACGGCAGCTGCACCAGCAACAACGGTGCGCTCAACAAGGCCAGCAGCGGGCGCCAGAACGAATGCATGTAACGCTCGCGCATGAACAGATAGAACGAATCGCCGTGAATCAGCACGCCGTCGAAATCGAACAGCACCACCCGCGGCAACGCCACACCCGCCTCGGCCGTGTCGACCGGCCGCACCGGTGCCGCATCCTTCAGCAGGATGGTCACGGCGTACCGAACAACCGCCGCAGTTCGCTGCCGGGATCCTCGGCACGCATGAACGCCTCGCCGACCAGAAACGCCTGGATGCCGCCCTCGCGCAGGCGCGCCACGTCCTCCGGCGTGTGGATACCCGACTCGGCCACCAGCACGCGGTCGTACTCGATCAGTTCCTGCAGCGCCAGCGAGGTTTCCAGTGAGGTCTCGAAGCTGCGCAGGTTGCGGTTGTTGACGCCGATCAACGGCACCGGCAGCGCCAGCGCACGCTCCATCTCTTCCTCGTCGTGCACTTCGCACAACACGTCCAGGTCAAGTTCGGCGGCGAGCAGCGACAGCTGCAGCAGTACGTCGTCGTCCAGCGCGGCGACGATCAGCAGGATGCAGTCGGCGCCGATCGCGCGGGCCTCGTACACCTGATACGGATCGATGATGAAATCCTTGCGCAGCAGCGGCAGCGAACACGCCGCACGGGCCTGCTGCAGGAACGCCTCGCTGCCCTGGAAAAAATCGCTGTCGGTCAGCACCGACAGGCAGGCAGCGCCAGCGGCTTCGTAACTCTCCGCGATCGCGGCCGGATCGAAGTTCGTGCGGATCACGCCCTTGCTCGGGCTGGCCTTTTTCACCTCGGCGATCACCGCCGGCAGGCCGGCCGCGATCTTCGCCTCGATCGCGGCGGCAAAGCCGCGGGTATCTGGCAGCTGTGCGATGCGTGCGATCAGTTCGGCCAGCGGCAGCTTGGCCTGGCGCTCGGCAATCTCTTCCGCCTTGCGGGCAAGAATGCGATTGAGGATGTCGGTCATGGCATCTCGCTAGTCTGTATGGGGACGCATTCCGTGCGCGGGGTGTTCCGATCCTGCCACTTCGCCGACCTGTGCGCACCCGGCCGCGCACTTAGTCCCGCGCGGCAAGTCGCCGCGTGGCCGTCACGAAGGCCTGCATTTTCGCATGCGCGGCACCGCTGGCAATCGTGACACGGGCGAGCTCGATGCCATCGTCGACGGCGTCGACCACATCGGCCGCATACAGCGCCGCGCCCGCATTCAGGCAGACGATGTCGTGCGGGACGCCGCGGCGCCCTTCCAGCGCGTCCAGCAACATGGCCCTGGATTCGTCCGCGTTTTCCACCCGCAGGTTGCGGCTGGACGCCATTGCCAGGCCGAAATCCTCAGGTTCGATTTCGTATTCGTGCACCACGCCATGGCGCAGCTCGCCGACCAGCGTCGCTGCGCCCAGCGAAATCTCGTCCATCCCGTCACGTCCCCACACCACCATCGCGTGCCTGGCACCGAGCGCCTGCAGCACGCGTACCTGGATGCCGACCAGATCCGGGTGGAACACGCCCATCAGGATGTTCGGCGCATCGGCCGGATTGGTCAGCGGGCCGAGGATGTTGAACAGCGTGCGCACACCCATTTCCTTGCGCACGGGCGCGACCACCTTCATCGCCGGATGATGATTCGGCGCAAACATGAAACCGATGTCGGTCTCGACCATGCATTGGGCCACCTGCGCCGGGCTCAGGTCGATGGACGCCCCCAGCGCCTCCAGCACATCGGCACTGCCCGACTTCGACGACACGCTGCGGCCGCCGTGCTTGGCCACTCGCGCGCCCGCCGCCGCCGCAACGAACATGGCGGCGGTGGAAATGTTGAAACTCGACGCGCCATCGCCGCCGGTGCCCACGATATCCAGGAAATGCGGATGCGCGGGCGCCTCGACCTTGGCCGACAACTCGCGCATCACGCGCGCCGCACCGGTGATCTCGCCCACGGTTTCCTTTTTCACGCGCAGGCCGGTGATGATCGCCGCGGTCATCAGCGGGCTCACCTCGCCACGCATGATCTGGCGCATCAGCGCAATCATCTCGTCGTGGAAGATCTCGCGATGCTCGATCGTGCGCTGCAGGGCTTCCTGCGGCGTGATCGTGATCTCGCGCGCGACCTTGTTGCTCACATCCGCGCTCATGCGGCCAGCCGCAGCGGCAGGCCGAGGAAATTGCGCAGCAGGTCGTGACCATGCTGGGTCAGGATCGACTCGGGATGAAATTGCACACCTTCCACGGGAAGTGTCTTGTGGCGCAGACCCATGATCTCGTCGATCGAGCCGTCCGGATTTTCCGTCCATGCGGTGACTTCCAGGCAATCGGGCAGCGAGGACTGCTCCACCACCAGCGAGTGGTAGCGCGTCGCCTCGAACGGATCCGGCAGCCCGGCAAACACACCTTGGCCGCGATGGCGCACCGGCGAGGTCTTGCCATGCATGATCTGCTTGGCGCGGATCACCTTGCCGCCAAACACCTGGCCGATCGCCTGATGACCTAGGCACACGCCGAACACCGGAATCTCGCCGGCCAGCTCGCGCAGCACATCCAGCGACACGCCCGAATCATCCGGCGTGCCAGGCCCCGGCGAGATCATGATATGCGACGGCCTGAGCGCGCGGATGCCGACGACGTCCAGCGCATCGTTGCGCACCACCTTCACCGTTTGTCCCAATTCGCCCAGGTACTGCACGAGGTTGAAGGTGAAGCTGTCGTAGTTGTCGATCATCAGGAGCATGCGCTGACCCAATCTCTTTGCTTCAGAAGGAACTCGTGGGGAGCTTACTGTTTTGATACCCGCACGGGTACCCGCTTTCCGCGGGACGGGCTCCGGCAAGTACCGGCTTGCAAGGATAGCCGAGGCATGGGAGTGCGGGACCATCACGCGATCGCTGAAAGCGCCAAGGGCGAATGCGGAAACCGTTGACGATGAGGGCGCTGTCGCGACAGTCATTGTCTGGTCGCGGCCAACAGCGAGCTGCGGCGTGGTGCGGCGGCATGTCCTATCTGGCAGGGCCCGGGCCGCGCGTCATCCCTGATGCGCCGCCGCGCTTGCGCGTGACGCGCGGCCATGCCCGGCTTTTGCAACCTGGTCTGAGGGATTTGGCTGGATGTTCGGGACGAAAGTCACCCTCGGCAGGCGACTGCCGCGCCGGGATTTGCCTCGCAGAGCGGCGCGGATGGTTCCAGGCTCGCACGGCAGGCCAAGTGAAGGCACACCATCCGGGATGCGTCAGCCAAGCCCGGCTGCTCGCGCGATCAGGAACAAGCCTGCCCCGACGGCGATGGCTCCGGTGGCTCGCGCGACGCGCTCGCGGGCCGGGGCGAGACGCTCGACCGTGATGGCTGCCGTCACGACCGCCATCGCGCGCAGGTCCATGACCCCGATGACGAGGAGGATCGCCGTCATGCCGGCGCAGCAACGGCTGCAGTGGAGGCCGAGCTGCAGGCCGTATCGCCAGGCCGCGCCGGCGTCCGCCGGCAACGAGCAGCCGCGCCCCGGCGCCACCCGGCAGCAGGCAAGTTGACGTGCCTTCCACGCGCTGAACTGGAGCGCGCCGGCACTCAGCACGACCGCGCCGACCATGCTCGGAACGGCGCGTGCCAGCGCCGGCAGCTGCATCTCGACTGCTGCCAGCGCAACACCCAGCGGAAACACCGCCATCCCGAACACGACCCACACGGAGAAGTACCCCACGCCCACCAGCGCAGTGAGCCGGCCCAGGCGCGTCCCGCCTGTCCCGCCGACAAGCTGGCGGTAGCGCCACAGCATCGGCACGAGAGATGGCAGCATCATCGCCACCATCATCGCGATCCACATGCCAAGGAACGACGCGGCGACGCCGGGCCACGTCTGTCCGCACATCCGCATCCACGCCATCGACATCGCCCAGCCGCCGGGCATCGGCAGCGCGCCCATCGCCGACATGGATATGCAGCCGACGATCGTCGCCGCCACGCTGATGCTGAAGAGCAGCATGGCGACGACAAAGAATACCGACGCACAGGACGTACCCGTGCCGCGGGTGCCTGGATGCGCAGGCATAGTCTGCCCGGAGTCCATGCCTCGCGAGACCTCCCGTCTTGCGGGTGCGGCGGCCACATCCATGGCCTGGCTCAGCGCCTGTCGTACTCGTCGTGACGGCGCCACCAGACGCCTGTCTCGTTGCGTCCCCTGGGTGCGCGGTCGAGCCACGGGTACATGCCCCAGATGCCGTCCACCCCGCGCGCATAGCCGGAATAGGTGTGGTAGACGACACCGTCCTCGAGCACGAACGCGCTGATGCCAGGCCTGTCACGGGTGTAGGTGAGTGCGTCGGTTCCGCAGGTGGCCGCGAACTGAGCGACGGGCTCGGGGATCGACGATGTCGCATCCATGGCGTGGCCGCCGCGCTCGTAGTTGTATTCGATGCTCCCTTCGCGCTGCTGCTCCTCGCTGAACGAGACGTTGAAATCGAAGTTGAAGTCGCCGCCGGCCGAGGACGCCCAGGGAAACGTCCATCCCATCCGTCGCTGATACGCCTGCAGCTTTGCCAGCGGCGCCCGCGACACGGCCGAAAACGCGACATCGTGGTTTTCCAGGTGAACAACGATGCCGTTGAAACCGTCCGCGATCGACGAGCAGGACGGACAACCGGCGGTGTAGTCGGGCCCGAACATGAAGTGATAAACGAGCAGCTGCGAGCGCCCTCGGAACAGGTCCTCCAGCGAGGCGCTTCCCGCGTCAGTCTCGAATCGATACTTCTTGTCGATCCGCACCCACGGCAGTTCCTGCCGCTGCCGCGCCACCTCATCGCTGCGCCGCGTAAGCTCTTTCTCGGCATGAAGCAGCTCAAGCCGCGCTGCCAGCCACTCTTCGCGTGTTCCGGTCTTGTCGTTGGTCATCGCTTCTCTCCTTCTCGAACTCAGGCTGCGATCGGTGCGTTGCGCGCGTAGTCAGCCATCTGGCTGCGCAAGGCAGTCTGGAATGCCGGCCGCGCCTCGCAACGCTTGACGTAGGCATCGAGCAGCGGAAATCCGGCCACCAGATCCGTATGCCGGATGAATCTCAGCACGGTAGTCATCAGGATGTCGGCCGCCGTGAAACGACCCAGCAGATAATCGCGACCGTCGAGCCAATCGGAAAGCGCGGCCAATCGAGCCTTCACTTCGTCAACCACCCCGGCACGTCGCAGTTTTGTCCATGCTTCGCCAGGGTGCAGCTGATCCATCACCAAGAGATTCCAAAGCGGCGGCTCGACGGTATTGAGCGCGGCGAACATCCAGGTAAGCGTTTCGATGCGCTGGCCGGGAGGCATGAGCGCTTCGCAATGTTCGGCAACGGTATAGACGATGGCGCCCGATTCGATCAGGGTTCCGTCACCGGATTCGAGAACGGGCACCATCCCGAAAGGATGTTTGCGCCGATAGGCATCGGAGCTTCGCTCCTCGATGTCGATCCAGCGGCTTTCGTAGGCAAGCCCGGCCTCTTCGAGCGCCCAGCGCACGCGCAGATCGCGCACCAGCCCCTGGGCAAAAGGCGGCACCCAGCTGAAGCCCCACACAGCGATGTTTTCCATGTCGTTTCTCCTCGGATTCACGTCTTGTCGGTGCCGGTTGTCTCCGGCGCGTTGGTTGGTGATCGTGAGATAGACTGCGGCCGGGCCATCGAACGGTGGGAGTGACAAGTGTGGCGCGATTGAAATGGGCTTGATTCAACAGGGCTCGCTGAAATGAGCTCACTCGCATGGACTCCCTGATCACGGCCGCGGCTCGTGCGCTCGCAGCGGGCGATCCGCTTGGCGCGTTGAAGCGCGTCGCGCTGCGCGAGGATGCGCCTGCGCTCGCACTGCGCGGCATCGCGATGGCCCAGCTCGGCGATTTCGCACGGGCAAAAACGCTGCTGCGCCGCGCCGTGCGCGCCTTCGGCCCGCACGAATCGATGGCCCGCGCGCGCTGCGCCGTTGCCGAGGCCGAGATTGCGCTCGTCTCGCGCGACCTCGGCGAGCCCACCAAAGCGCTCGATGCCGCGCGAGCCACACTGGAAGCGCACGGCGATCGCGCGAACGCCGCGCATGCGCGCTATCTGCAGGCCCGACGCCTGTTGCTGATCGGACACCTCGATGACGCCGAACGCACGCTCGCCGAACTCGACCCTGCCGTGTTGCCACCCGCATCGCGGGCCTCCTGCGAGCTGGTCGTCGCGGGCATCGCGATACGCCGCCTGCGCACGGCGGCGGCGCGCGCCGCACTGGTTCGAGCCGAACAGGCGGCGCGCCAGGCCGGCATTCCGGCACTGACGGCGGAAGTCCAAAACGCTTTCCGCGTGCTGGAGCTGCCCGCCGCGCGCCTGATCACGCGCGGCGATGAGCGACTCCTTCAGCTCGACGAGGTCGAGGCCTTGCTGACCTCCCCTGCGCTCGTCGTGGACGCATGCCGCCATGTCGTGCGCGATGCGCGCTCGCTGATCTCGCTGGAGCGGCGCCCGGTGTTGTTCACGCTGGCACGGACCCTGGCCGAAGCGTGGCCGGGCGATGTGCCGAGGGCCACGTTGATCGCGCAGGCTTTCCGCGCCAGGCATGCCGACGAATCGCATCGCGCGCGCTTGCGGGTCGAGCTCGGGCGCCTTCGCACGCTGCTTCGCTCGGTAGCCGGCATCAGCGCGACCAAGCACGGCTTCGCGCTGGCACCGCACCACGTGGGCGAAGTCGTCGTGCTGGCCCGTCCCGTCGACGGCGCGCATGCGGCGGTGCTTGCCCTGCTCGCCGACGGTGAAGCGTGGTCGAGCTCGGCCCTGGCGCTGGCACTCGGCACCAGCCAGCGCAGCGTGCAACGGGCACTCGATGCGCTGGCGGCTGCAAACAAGGTGGACTCGTTCGGTCGCGGCCGGGCGCGCCGCTGGATGACCCCACCCGTACCGGGATTCCCGACAAGCTTGTTACTCCCGGCGCCCTTTCCCGGCGACTAAAATGGATGCATGAAACGATCAAGCGCCGAAATCATCAGCGAGTACGGTCCCTTTCCGGGTGTCGACAGCGTGGGCGGCGTCACCTATGACGGTGAGCGCGTCTGGTTTGCCGCCGGCGACACGCTGGCCGCGTTCGATCCGGCCAGTGGGGAAGCCTCGCGCACGATCGATGTGGCCGCGCATGCGGGTACGGCCTTCGATGGACGGCACCTGTTCCAGATCGCCGAGAACCGCATCCAGAAGATCGACCCGAACACCGGCCGCGTGCTCGCCACCATCCCGGCGCCGGGCGCGGGTGCCGACTCCGGACTCGCATGGGCCGAGGGCACGCTCTGGGTCGGGCAATACCGCGACCGCAAGATCCATCAGGTCGATCCCGAAACAGGGGCGATTCTTCGCACCATCGCGTGCGACCGTTTCGTCACCGGCGTCACCTGGGTCGACGGCGAGCTCTGGCACGGCACCTGGGAAGGTGACGAAAGCGATTTGAGGCGAGTCGATCCTCGAACAGGAGAGGTCCTGGAGGTACTTGAGATGCCACCTGGCGTTGGCGTATCGGGGCTCGAGTCCGATGGCGGCGAGCAGTTCTTCTGCGGCGGCGGAAACAGCGGCAAGGTGAGAACCGTCCGCCGGACCAGGCGGGTCCCCGCGGGGGCCAGCGACTCCGCGGGCGCCTCCGTCACCGTCACGAGCAAGTAGTCGGAGCGGCCCGCGCGGACGCAGGCGGCCGCAGGCGGCCGCTTTATCGCCGCAGCCGCGCAGGGTCCAGCATGGTTGCCGAGAGGCCGGCGTCCGCTAGATGACCCGGCAGCGGCCGGCCGAGCGCCAGGTTGGCGCAGGCTTCGCCCATCGCGGCACTGGTCTGGATGCCGTAGCCGCCCTGCGCGGCGACCCAGAAGAAACCCGGGCCATCCGGTGCGAAGCCGCCGACTAGGTCGCCATCGGCAACGAACGAGCGCAGACCGGCCCAGCTGCGGCGCGGGCGGCGGATCTCCAGCGTGGTCGCTTCCTCGATCCGGTGGATGCCCAGCGCGATGTCATAGTCCTCCGGCTGCACGTCGTGCGGCTCGACCGGATCGGCGTTCGCACACGTGCCCAGCAACAGGCCGGCATCGGGTTTGAAGTAGAAGCTCTCGTCGAAGCTGGTGATGAACGGCCAGTGCGCGGTGGCGAGATTTTCCGGCGGATCGAACAGGAACACGGAGCGCCGCTTCGGCACGATGCCGATCGGCGCCACGCCGGCCAGCGCCGCGACCTGATCGACCCAGGCACCGGCCGCATTGAGCAGCAGTGGCGCACGAAATGCCTGTTCGCCGTCGTCCACCTGCCAGCCACCCGCGCCGCGACTGATCGCGCGGATGCCGACGTTCAGGCGCAGCTCGCCGCCGCGCGCACGCAATCCGCGCAGGAAACCCTGGTGCAGTTCGTTGACGTCGATATCGGCCGCGCCGGGTTCGTGCAGGCCGATCCGCGCCGACTCGGGGCGCAGCACCGGCACCGCTGCAAGCAGACGGGCCGCATCATGCAGTTCGATGTCGCGGGTGAACGGCACGATCGCCTCGTACAGCGCCAGCACATTGTCGGACTGTGCCGCATTGCCGATGATCGTGGCGCCGCGCGGCGTGAGAATGGGATGGGCCGCGAAACCCGCTGGCGGCTGCATCAGGAACGGTCGCGTGGCACGGGTCAGTGCGCGCACCTGCGGCGAGCCGTAGGTCTCGCTGAACAACGCCGCCGAACGGCCGGTCGAGTGCATGCCCGCAAAGGTCTCGCGCTCCAGCATCAGCACGCGCGCATGCGGCGCCATGAAATACGCGACCGATGCGCCGCCGATGCCGGCGCCGATCACGATCGCATCGAAATCCCGAACGTCGGAACTCATGTCGAAACTCATGCGGTATCGCGCCTCGATTGTCGGGTGACCAGGCTGGTGGCGGTGAGGTCGGCAGTGACGTTGCCGAGCGTGGCGAGTGCATCGGGGATGGTGTCCACCGCCAGCATCAGGCCCAGCGGACTCAGCGGCAGGCCCATCGCCTGCGCCACCGGAAGATTGGTGGCGATGAAGGTGACCTGGCCCGGCAGGCCGACCGAACCCAGGCTGATCACCACCGCCAGCATCGCGCCGGCGAGCAGTTGCGCGGTGCTGAGGTCGATGCCGTAGGCCCAGGCGATGAACACCGCCGAGGTGACGTACTGCACCGGGCTGGTCAGGCGGAACAGGCTCACCGCCATCGGCAGCACCAGTGCGGTGACCTGCTGCGGATAGCCGAGCCGGCGATCCGCGCTTTCCAGCATGGCCGGCAGCGAGGCCAGCGACGACTGCGTGCTGATCGCCACCACCTGAGCGGGAACCAGTGCGGCGGCGAAGCGGCGCAGCCGCTCGCCACCGAAGATCACCGCCACCGGCAGCATCATCACGGTGACCGCCAGGTACAGCAAACATTCCACCAGCACGTACACGCCGAGTGCGCTGAGCATGCCCAGTCCCGAGCGCGCGCATACCGACAGGATCAGCGCGAACACGCCCAGCGGCGCGGCCCACAACACCCAGCGCACGATCACGATCATCGCGTCGCTGATCGCCTGGAAGAACTCCAGCAGCATCGCGCGCCGCACTGGCGCGATGCGCGTCAATGCGAAACCGAGGAATAGCGCAAACACCACCAGCGGCAGCATCGCGCTCTGCGCCGCGGCCATGATCGCGTTGTTCGGCACGATCGCGGTGAGCGCATCGACCCAGCTGACCGGCGCCGCCTGTGCGGCCGATGGAAGCGCAGCGTGACCGAGCGCCGCGATCAGCGCCGGATTGTGCGGAAACAGTGCGAATACCAGTGGTGCAGCCAGCGCCGCGAACACCGCGCCGCCGGTCAGCACCACGATGAACACCACGATCGCGCGCCGCGCGATGCGGCCCGAGGCCGCCGCGTCGGTGGCGGTGTTCACGCCCACCACCACCAGCGCCAGCACCAGCGGTACCACGGTCATCTGCAGCGCGTTCAACCACAGCTTGCCGATCGGCTGCGCCACGTTGGCGACCTGCAGCGCCAGCGCCGGATTCCAGCCGACCAGCAGCAGGCCGATCACCGCGCCAGCGGCGAGGCCAGTGAGCACGCGCGCGGTCGCACTCACGGCGTGTCACCCGTCGCGGCGATCGCCGGCAACTGCCAGTCCGTGCGCAGCCGCTCGTATTCGTGCTGCGGCAGCAGGATGAAGATCGGCTGGTCTTCCGGCCGCAGCCACGCCAGCAACGACTGCATCACCGGCGGCGTCATCGCGGTGCAACCCGCGGTCGAATCCGTCGGCGATTTCCACAGGTGCGCGAAGATGCAACTTCCCGCCAGTGGTTTCGCCTGCGGATTCTGTTCGATCACGAAACCCATGCGGTAGCGCTGGTCGCCATGGGCATGCAGGTCGCGCCGCATCGGCTCGGTGGAACCCTTCACCGCGTCGGCGCCGACCACGTTCGCATCGACGATGCGGTTGTAGTGCGCCGCGCCGCTGACGTCGACGCAGTACTCGGTGGCGTTGAGCGCGAGATACGGCATCGCCGTGTCGACACTGACGGCATAGCCGAAGCTGTCGCCAATGCGGAACACGCCGGCCGGGCTGCGGTTGTCGCCTTCGCGCTTGACCGGCCCGCCGGTTTGCGGCGCGTTCAAGCCCAGCCCCCAGCCGGCACCAGTCTTGCCGATGGTCACCGGTGCCGCCACGCCGGCCGCGACCCAGCCATGCGCGCCGCGCGTATACGTGCGCAGCGTGCCGTGATCGGTGCCCCAGTCGGCGATGGTGACCAGCACCAGCTGGCGCGATGACTGCCAGCGGCTGGCCTTAGCCGGCTTCAGATCATGCGCAGCGCAACCGGCCACGAGCGTCAGCGCCAGCACGAAGCACGCAGCGCACGAACGGGTGTAACGTCGAAAAATCATGCGCACCTGCCTGCAAAGGATGGGTTACGGCTCCAGCATCAGCTGGATACGGTCGAGATTGGCCAGCAGCTGCGCGTGGCGGTCGTCGTGCCCTTCGCACAGCAGCACGAACACGCTATCGAGCAGATGCTGCAGCGCCGACTGGTACAACAGCGGTTGGATGTACGGTTGCTCGTCGTGCGCGGACACCACCAGCGCGATGTCGGCCAGCGTGCGCAACGGGTTGGCGGTGTGCCGCGTCACCGTGATCACCTGGCCGCGGCGCTCGCGGAAATAGCGGCTGATCTTGCACAGCGCCGGATGGTTGCCGTGCTCGGAAAACACCAGCAGCACGTCGCCGGCACTCGCCGCGGAAACATTGGCGGTCATCCGCGCGGTGTCGAAGTTGTGCACGGTGAGGATGCCCAGCAAGGACAGCTTCAGCGCGAAGCCACGTGCGTAGATGTCGTCCTCGCCCAGACCGATGATGAATACCTTGCCGGCGCGACCGGCCTGCTCGATCGCGTCCGCCACTGCATGAATGGTCTGCGGCGGGTTGATCAACCGGGTCGCCTCTTCGGCCTCGGATTTACGTCGCCACAGGTTGCCGGCGAGCGAGGCATCGGACACGCCGTCGGCGGATGCCGTCAGCTGCGGCGTATCGCCGTTGTCGGCACGGGCAATCGCCTCGCCGACCGAATACTTGAGATCCGGATAACCCTTGAAACCCAGCTTCTGGGTGAACTTGACCACGCTGGACTGACTGATGCCCAGCGCGTTGGCCAGCTGTTGCGAGGAGTAATCGCGCAGCAGCTGCGCGTTCTCCAGGATGAAGTCGGCGATGCGCCGCTCCACCGCCGACATCTGGTCGCGTTCCGAACGGATTTTGACCAGCGCGGACATCAAGCTTCGATCCTCTCCAGTCCGCGGATCTCGCGGATACCCAGACCGGGCGCATCCGTCACCGAGATTTCCGATTCGTTGAAGATTACCCCACCGTCGACCGGATTGAACTGGCACAGCGAGGGTCCGTCCAGGTCGATCTTGGTGATCACGTTCGACTTGGCCACCGCCACATGCACCGCCGCGGCCACGCTGATGCTGGTCTCCAGCATGCAGCCGATCATGCACTCGACGCCGTGCATCGCCGCGATATCGGCGATGCGGATCGCGTTGGAGATGCCGCCGGTCTTCATCAGCTTGATGTTGATGATGTCGGCCGCGCGCAGGCGGATCAGCTCGATCACCTCCATCGGGCCGAACACGCTCTCGTCGGCCATTACCGGCGTATGCACGCGCTCGGTGACGTAACGCATGCCGGCCAGGTCGCGCGCCTTTACCGGCTGCTCGATCAGCTCCAGCTTGATGCCGGCGTCCTCCAGCGTCTGCAGCGCGTACACCGCCTGCTTCGCGGTCCAGCCCTGGTTCGCGTCCAGCCGCAGCAAGGCGCGACCTTCCACGGCGGCATAGATCGCCTTGACCCGCTCGATGTCGACGCCGATGTCCTTGCCGACCTTGATCTTCAGCGATTCGAAACCGCGCTCCACCGCGGAGACCGAATCGGCCACCATCTTGTCGATGTAGTCGACGCTGATGGTGATGTCGGTGGTGATCACCGGGTCGCCGCCGCCGAGCAGTTTGTACAGCGGCGCGTTGTAGAGCTGGCCCCACAGGTCGTAGATCGCGATCTCCACCGCCGCCTTGGCGCTGGTGTTCTTCTCCATCGCACTCTGGATCAGCTGGGTGATGTGGTTGAGGTCGGCGATCTCCTGGCCGATCAGGCGCGGCGAGATGTAGTGGCGGATCGCGGCGATGATCGAGCCGTGCGTGTCGCCGGTGATCACCGCGGTGGCCGGTGCCTCGCCGTAGCCGACGTGACCGGAGTCGGTATGCACCATCACCACGATGTCTTCGACTGTATTGACCGTGCGCAGCGCGGTCTTGAACGGGGTCTTCAGCGGTACCCGCAGCATGCCGAACTGGATGTCGGTGATTTTCATGGCAAAGCCTTCATGGAATCCGTGTCCCTGTTTCTTCTTGGAGCGATCTGCGGCGGCTCAGTGGCGAATGCGCACGATGCTGGTCATGCGGTCGACGAACGTCTGGTGATCATTGAACTGCATCGGCAACAGCGGCGTGACCGACACCGCGTTGAGCTTGATGCGGCGCATGCTGCCGTCGGCCTGGCGATAGGTCATGCCGCCGACGTCGTGGATCACGTACGGCTGGCCGTCGCGCTGACCGATCACCATCATCACGTGGCCGGGGATGTAGACCAGGTCGCCAACCTGCAGCTCGTGCGCCGCCTTGATGCGCGCCTCGCGGCTGTCCTTGTCGGTGAACGCGCGGTGCTCCAGCGCCGGGCTGATCGCCTGCTTGCTGGTGTTGCGCGGCATCTGCACGCCCATGCTGCGGTAGACATCGGAGACGAAACCGCTGCAGTCGCGGCCGTCGTACGCATGGCCCCAGCCGTAGCGTTCGCCGAGGAACTTGAACGCCTGGCCGATGATGTTGGCCGGCGTCAGCGGCAGGTAGTCGCCGGCGGTGTCGGTGTTCTTCTGCAGCAGCGCCGGGCTGAACTGCAGTTTGCCGTCGGCGCCGCGCAGCGGCAGCTGCAATGTATACGCGGCATACGGCGTCTGCCCGTTGACCGGCTGGTCCGCGGGCAGATCGGTCTGCAACGGCACGCGCGTACTCATGTCGAGCTGCAGTTGCGAGACGCCCGGCACCTCGCGCGCGAACACGGTGCGCTCGGTGGCGCCGGTAATCACCCGATACGGCGTCTTGTCGGCATAGCCGAAGACCTGTGCGGCGCTGCCTTCGGCCACGTTCTCCTTCTCGGTCCACGCGGCATAGCGCGGGCTCACCACGAACAGCCAATGTCCGTCGCGGCTGGCATGCACGATCGCCACCGGCACGCCGGGAAACTCGGCGGTTTCCTGGAAGCGGTCGATATCGGTGTCACCCTTTGAACTGAAGACACGCAAGTTGGTGGGAAAGCTGCGGAACGACGCGCGCCGTACCATCAGGCCGTAACGCGTGTCCTGCTGCGCTGGAATGTCGGACAGCGCGAGGTTGTCGACCAGCGCATCCAGCGTGGCGGCGGCCACTGACTTGCCGTCGACGTCATACAGCTGCCGCGTGGGCCGTTCCGACAGCTCATTGATCCAGCCGGCTACCTGCTCGCGCGTCAACGTCTTCGGCAACGCACGCAGGTCGTGCATCGACGGATCGGTCTTCAGCAGCGTCGCGTTCTCCGCCTCGATCTGCGCACGGGTGAGGATCACCCGATCCGGCTGCTTCTGCAGACCAATCCAGTACGCCGGCGTGAGTTGCGCATCGCCCACGCCCATCACGCCCGACGGCGGGATCGCACTAGTGGAGATGTTGTCGCGCGCGTGCAGCGGCGCCACGACAAGGCCGAGGACGAACAGCGTGGCTAGTGGAAGCGGAAGCGGAAGTCGCATGATCTTGCTCCTGAAATAAGGCCCGCTCACTGGCCGGCCAGCGCTGACATCACGGTAGCCACCAGCAGGCCGAAACCTGTGCCGAGGATATAGCCCAGCAAGGCCAGCAGGACCCCGACCGGCACCAGCGCGCGCGAATAGCTCGCGGCCAGCACGGGCGTGGCGGCGACGCCACCGATCTGCGCCAGCGACGAGATGCCGCAAAGGTAGAGGTCGAAACGGAACAGCTTGGCGAAGCCGATCAGCAGCACCGCGTGAATGGCGATGATGGTGACGCCGCACAGCAGATACAGCGGCGCCGCGGCGATGCCATGGAAGTTGCTCTGCGAGGCAAGTACCGCGACCACGCTGATCAGCATCGCGCTGGAAATCGTGCCGGCGCCCGGAAACCGTGCCAGTGGCGTGTGCGCCACCACCAGTCCCGCGGCCGTGGCCAGCAGGATCGTCCATGTGGTGCCGCTGACCATGCTGGAAACCGGCAGCCAGCCCGACAGCCAACCCGACAGCGCGGCCACCGCCAGCGCCATGCCCAGCCACAGCAACACGCTGTCGTAGGTGGTCGGCCCGCTGGCCGGCGTCTCGGCCACCTCCATGTCGCCGCTGGATTTGGCTCCGGTCCAGCGGTTGAACGCCGGCGCCAGTCGCGCCACCGAGAACAGCACCACCACCCACATCGAGTAGCACAACGCATCGGTAAGCAGCGACATCGCCAGGTGCTGATCGGACATTCCGATCGCCTGCTTCACCGCGATCATGTTGGCGGTGCCACCCATCCAGCTGCCGGATAGCGCGGCCAGTGGCTGCCAGTCGTTGCCCGGCAGCCAGTGCCGGTACAGCAGGAAAGTAGCGATGAAGGCGATGAACAGGGCGATCGCAGCACAGGTGAATACGCCCAGCACGCGCGGTCCCAACCGCCAGATCGCGCGCAGGTCGCAGTTGATCATCAGCAGGAACAGCAGCGCCGGCACCATATGTGCGGTGAGCATCGACTGCGCCGCGCGGATCTCGTCATTGACCTGCCACAGGCCCGACACCGCCAGTGCGGTGACGAACAAGTAGGTGAACACGATCGGCGGCAACACCGAGAACACCCGCCAGCCGAAGCGCCGCTCCATTGCGGGGAACAATCCCGCCGCCAACAACATCACGGCCAGATAAGGCCAGACCGTATGGATCATTGCGTTCCCTTGTGGGTGGTTCGCGAGCAGGCGCAAACCCGTTGAGTTTCGTTGCCTAGGAATAGCTGATTCTTTACAAGTTCAATTGAAGCATAAATTATTGACCGGCATTTGCAAGCGTGTTACACAACGGTTTCAGGGGAATCAAATCGGGGACGTTGGTCGATGGATACGTTGTTACCTGTCGCAAAGGAAGTACGCCGCCGCGGCCATGGCCTGCGCATCACCTCGTGCCTGCTCGCCCTGCTGCTCGCCCTGCTGCTCGCCGCTCCGTTGGCGATGGCGACCGGTGCTGACAAACCTGTCGACGCCATCATCGCCCAAATCGACGCCGGCCACTTCAAGGCGGCCGACGCGGCGATCAGCGACGCGCTGGCCGCATCAAAGCTGTCCGCCGATACGAAAACCTCGCTCACGTTCCAACGCGAACGCATGCGCCGCATTCTGCTCGACTTCACCCTGAGCGCCGATGACGTGAAGGCACGCGTGCGCAAGGAGATCCCCGACCTGACCGAGGCCGAGTTCGCGAAATGGAATGCAGCCGGCCTGTTCGAACACCAGGTCATCGACGGCAAGACGCTGTACTTCAAGCGCTCGCCGGGCAACCTGTTCCGGCTCAGCCCGGAGGCCGTGGCACGCCGCGCGGTGCAGACACCGCCCGGTGACGGGCCGATGGAGACACTGAACGACCGTCAGCGCGCGATCTACCACGCCGCGCTGACCGAACAGCGCAGCAGCGTGCTGCCGCGACGCCTGCGCATGACCCAGATCCTCACCGTCGATGCCGATGCGGTGCCCGCCGGCGAGACCGTGCGCGCGTGGATCCCGTATCCGCAGGCGGTGCCGGGCCAGCAGGAAGACATCCGCTACGTCGCCAGCGAACCGGTCACGCACGAGATCGCGCCCGAATCGGCGAAGCAGCGCACCGTGTATCTGGAAAAGCCTGCCGTGGCCGGCCAGAAGACCGAGTTTTCGGTGACCTACGAACTGACCCTGCTGGCGCAGTACCACGCGATCGACCCAGCCAAGGTCACGGCAGAGAAAATCACGCCGGAGTTGGCCCCGTTCGTGGCCGAACGCGCACCGCATATCGTGTTCACCGACGCCATGCGCAAGTTCTCGCACGACGCGGTCGGCGACGAGAAGAACCCCTACCGCATCGCGCAGAAACTGTTCGCCGCGGTCGACAAGATTCCGTGGGCCGGCGCGCGCGAGTACTCCACCATTTCCAACATCAGCGACTACGCACTACACGCCGGCCACGCCGACTGCGGCCAGCAGACCCTGCTGCTGATGACCCTGCTGCGCCTCAACGGCATCCCCACGCGCTGGCAGTCGGGCATGGTGTATTCCGACGACGGCAGCGACTACAGCAACATCCACGACTGGGGCTACTTGTACCTGGCGCCGTACGGCTGGGTGCCGATGGACGTCACCACCGGCCGGCTGCACCTGGCCGCGTCGGACGACAAGGCGCTGGAGTGGTTCTACCTCGGCGGCCTCGACAACTATCGCATCGCGTTCAACAACGACTTCGGCCAGCCGTTCGTACCGGCGAAGCGGCATTTCCGTTCCGACGACGTGGATTCACAGCGCGGCGAGGCCGAGTGGAAAGGCGGCAACCTCTACTTCGACCAGACCGGCTACGACTTCAAGTGGCAGATCCTGCCATCGACGCACGGACGCAACAGCAAGTAACCAGAAACTTTTCATAACACGGCATCGACGGCGTCGATGGGGGAGATCGGGAGATGAGCAGTACTCGGACATTGCGCAGGAAGGTAATCTGCATCGCGCTGGGCCTTGGCCTTGCATCGCTGGGCGCGCCAATGGCATTCGCCGGCAACAATGACGGCTCGGTGGTGGGCCATGCCCAACCCGGTGCGGTGATCACCGTCGTGAGTCCGGCGACGGGGCTTACCCGCACCATCACCGCCGACCAGCGCGGCAATTACCGCTTCCCGTTCCTGCCGGTGGGTGAATACACGCTCAGCGCCAGCAAGGATGGCCAGCCGCTGGGCCAGCCACGCACGGTGACCGTCAGCCTGGGCAACGCCACCACGCTGGACTTGGGCGCCAGCTCCAACGCGACCGAACTGTCGGCCATCCAGGTCACCGGCAATGGCTTGCCGGTGATCGACGTGACCTCGACCGAATCGGCCACCAATGTCTCCCGCGCCGAACTGGTACGCCTGCCGGTCGACCAGAACGTCACCTCGGTCGCGCTGCTGGCCCCGGGCGTGGTCAAGGGCAATGCGAGCTTTGGCGGCATTTCCTTCGGCGGCTCGTCGATCGCCGAGAACGCGTTCTACGTCAACGGCCTCAACGTCACCGATTTCTACAACCGCAACGGCTTCTCCGAAGCCCCGTTCGCCTTCTACGACCAGTTCCAGGTCAAGACCGGCGGCTACTCGGTCGAGTTCGGCCGCACCACCGGCGGCGTGGTCAACGCGGTGGCACGTTCGGGCACCAACGAATTCAAGGGCGGCATGGAAGTCACCCTGGAGCCGGGCAACTGGCATTCGCGCGCCGATGACCAGTACGACGCCAACGGCAATCGCTACCTCACGGCCAGCCACGACCAGGCCTCGCTGGTGAAGACGAACGTCTGGGCCTCCGGCCCGATCGTCAAGGACAAGCTGTTCATCTTCGCCATGTACGAAGCCCGCGGCAGCACCCCGCGCAACACCAACAACGCCGGCACCACGCTGACCGCCAACAATTCGGATACCGGTTTCTGGGGCACCACGATCGACTGGAACATCACCGACAGCAACGTGCTGCAGCTGATGGCGTTTTCCGACAAGAACAAGAACACCGGCGACGTCTACAGCTACAACTACGACACCAACACCATCGGCACACGGACCAACAAGGTCTTCAGCGATACCGGCGGCAAGGACTGGGCACTGACCTGGACCAGCTACCTCACCAATGACCTGTCGATGAAGCTGATGTACGGCCGCAACGAGCGCGAGGCATTCACCCGCTCGCAGCTGGACATCGGCTGCAACTACGTCTCGGCGAACAACGCGTTCCTGCAGATCCACGACCCGGGCGTGCAGCTAGGCTGCACCAGCAGCTCGACCGTGTACGAGCGCAATGACGTGCGCAAGCAGGCGCGTGCCGATTTCGAGTGGACGCTGGGCGACCACCTGCTGCGTTTCGGCTACGACCACGAGAACGACACGTCCGACTACAGCCGCCACTACGCCGGGCCGGGCGCGTTCTACTACAACCTTTACGCGGCCGATCCCGGCGACACCATTTCCAATGGCGGCGTGATGCCGGCGGGCTACGACGCCTACGTGCGCGCGCGCCGCTACGAGATCGCCGGCACATTCACGACCAAGAACGCCGCGTACTACATCGAGGACAGCTGGAAGGTGACGCCCAACCTGGTGCTCAATGCCGGCGTGCGCAACGACAGCTTCGACAACCAGGATGCCGCGGGCAAGAGCTACATCAAGATGAGCCGTCAGATCGCGCCGCGACTGGGCTTCTCTTGGGATGTCGCCGGCGACGGCAGCACCAAGGTATTCGGCAACCTCGGCCGCTACTTCCTGCCGGTGGCCAACGTGATCAACATCAAGCAGGCCGGCGGCCTGCTCGACGAACGCACCTACTATGCCTTCGATGGCTGGGACTACCAGACCCTCAACGGTGTGCAGTACGCGATCCCGAAACTGGGGCCGCAGATCGGCGCGGTGGACACATCGCAAGGCGACGGCACCGTGGGCGACCTGCGCTCCGAAGTCGACAAGAACATGGATCCGGTCTACCAGGACGAGGCGATTCTCGGCTTCCAGCAGATGATCAATTCGCAGTGGTCCTGGGGCGTGAGCGGCACCTACCGGCGCCTGCACAACGCGATTGACGACATGGAGATCAGCGCCACCTCGCAGTGCGGCGAGAACGGCTACATCGGCTGGGTGATGGCCAATCCGGGCAAGAAAGTCACCGTATGGGGCGACACCAACTGCGACGGCACCGCCGATGGCTACCTCACCGTGGATACCTCCAAGGAAGGCTGGGCGATGTATGACGCCGACGGCAAATACCTGGGCCAGCGCGGCTGGGTGAAGCCCAAGCGCACCTATGCCGCCCTCGAGCTGCAGCTGAACCGGGCGTGGGACGAGAAGTGGTCGATGAACGCCTCGTACACGATGTCGTGGAACCGCGGCAACGCGGAGGGCCCGGTCAATTCGGATACCGATTTCGATGACACCGGCCGCACCGAGAACTTCGACGATCCGTGGGTGAACCTGGGCGGAGACGGCTACCTGCCGAACGACCGGCGCCACCAGTTCAAGCTGCGCGGCACCTATGCGCTCACCCCGCACTGGCAGCTCGGCGCCGACATGAGCGCCGCATCGGGCGGCCCGATCACCGGCTTCGGCGTGGGCAACCCCTACGATGCCACCAACTATCACAGCTATTTCGTCTGCGTGCAGAACTGCGATTCGCCGGTTTCCGAGGATCGCGTCTACGCGCGTTCGCCGCGCGGCAAGTACGGCCGCCTGCCGTGGACGTTCACCCTCAACACCGGCATCAGCTACATCCAGCCGTTCGATGGTGGCGAGTTCCGCATCAAGCTGGCCGTCTACAACCTGCTCAACCAGAAGCGCACCACGGCGGTGGATCAGGATCTGCAGACATCCATCTCCAATTCCACCAGCGAAACGTTCCGCCAGCCGCTGGGCTTCCAGTCGCCACGCTTCACCCAGCTGACCATGTCCGTCAACTTCTGATCGACCTCCCCGATCGCGGCCCGCCCCCTGGCGGGCCGCTCTTTTTTCAGTCACCGCATCGACAGCCGGCACCTGACCCATGTTCACGCAGACAAGCCGCCCGGCGGTACAGGAGCCCGTCCGCAATGCGGATGGCGAGAGCCTTGCTTTCGACGGGGTCGACCTTGAACAACTGGCACAACGCATACCCACCCCTTTCCATGCCTATTCGGCGAGCGCGATCCGGCAACGCATCGGCAGCCTGCAAGCTGCGCTGAGTGGTCTCGATGCCACGATCTGCTTCGCGGTAAAAGCCAACCCGAACCTCGCCATCCTGCAGCTGATGGCCAACGCCGGCGTCGGCGCCGACATCGTGTCGGTCGGCGAAATGCGCCGCAGCCTGCACGCCGGCATGCCGCCGGAGCGCATCGTTTTCTCCGGCGTGGGCAAGAGCGCGGATGAAATCGCCGGCGCACTGACGGTCGGCATCCATCGGTTCAACGTCGAATCGCACGACGAACTGCTCACCCTGCAGCACCTGGCCGAAGCACAAGGCGTGACGGCGCGCGCCGCCGTGCGCATCAACCCCGATGTCGACGCGCACACCCACGCCAAGATCTCCACCGGCAAGTCGGAGAACAAGTTCGGCGTGAGCATCGACGAGGCGCGCCGCTGGTTCGCCGAGCGCCGCCGGCTGTCGCATGTGCAGCTCGATGGCCTGCACGTGCACATCGGCTCGCAGATCCTCACGCTGGAACCGTTCCGGCTGGCGCTGCAGCGGGTGGCCGAGTTCTGGCGCGAACTCGAACAGGATGGCCACCCGATCACCAGCATCGACGTCGGCGGCGGGCTCGGCGTGTGCTACCGCGCCGGCGTGGATCAGCCGGTGGCCGCCGCCGATTACGTGAATGTGATCCGCGAGGCGTTAGCCGACTACCGCGGCAAGCTGCTGCTCGAACCGGGCCGCTATCTGGTTGCCGAGGCCGGCGTGCTGCTGACCCGGGTGATCCGCGTGAAGCCGGGCATCGAGCGGCAGTTCCTGGTGCTGGATGCGGCGATGAACGATCTGCAGCGGCCCAGCCTGTACGACGCCTGGCACGACATCGTGCCGGTATCGAACGCATCGCGGCCGTTGACCACCTACGACATCGTGGGCCCGGTGTGCGAAACCGGCGACACCTTTGCGCGCGGACGCGAACTGCCCGAGTGCGCCGCCGGCGACCTGTTGCTGATCAAGGCGACCGGCGCGTACGGTACGTCGATGGCCTCCACCTACAACTCGCGGCCGCTGGCGGCCGAGGTACTGTTGAACCAGGGCCGTTATGCGCTGGTGCGTCGCCGCCAGCACTTCGAGGAAATGATTGCCGGCGAACAGCCGGCGCGCCATTGGGAAACCGCATGATCACCATGACCCGTCTCGCCACCCTCACCGCGCTGGCGCTGTGCGCGGTGCTGCCCGCCCACGCCGCGCAGCAAGCGGCGCCGCAGGATCCGCCGATCACCATCGACACCCACGTCGACATCCCCTTCAACTACATGCGCGAACCGCGCTTCGACGCGGGCAAGCCCACGCCGCTGCTGGTCGACCTGGGCAAGATGGAACGCGGTGGCCTCAACGCGGCGTTCTTCGTGATCTGGGTGCCGCAGCACAAGCTCGATGCGGCCGGCTACGCCAAGGCGGTGGATCAGGCCGAGCAGAAGTACGACGCGATCGGCCGCATGCTGATGCAGTATCCCGACCGTATCCGCCTGGCCACCACGCCGGAGCAGCTGCTGGCCAACCACAAGGCCGGTCTGCTGTCGGCGACGATCGAGATCGAGAACGCCTACTCGCTCGGCCACGACATCCATCGTCTCGACGCCGCGTACGATCGCGGTGCGCGCTCGGTCGGTCTGGTACACGTCGGCAACAACGACCTGTGCACCAGCTCGCTGCCCGACACGGAGCATGGCGAGCCGGCGATGAACAGCGCCGGAGACAAGGGCATGAGCGAGTTCGGCCGCGCCGTGGTGAAGCGGGCCAACCAGCTCGGCATGCTGGTCGACATCTCGCACGCCTCCGACGCCTGCGTGCGCGATGCGCTCAAGCTGTCCACAGCGCCGATCTACGCCACGCACTCCGGCGCCCGCGCCGTGCTCGATCATCCACGCAATCTGCCCGATGACCTGCTGCGCGCGATCGCCGCGAAGGGCGGCGTGATCGATGCGGTGGCGTACAAGGAATTCCTGAAGAACGATCCGGGTCGCGAAGCGGCCGAAAAGGCCTTGCAGGCCGCCGTGGCAAAACAGGCCGGCGACAAGAAATACGACAGCGACAAGCACGACTACCTGCCGGCGATGGACAAGGGCATGGCCGAGATCCAGAAGAAGTACCCGCTAGCCACGCTGGACGACTACATGGACCAGATCCAGCACATGGTGAAGGTCGCCGGCATCGACCACGTCGGCATCGCTTCGGATTTTGACGGCGGCGGCGGCATCACCGGCTGGGCCAATGCCGGCGAGACGCGCAACGTCACCGCCGCCATGCGCAAGCGTGGCTTCAGTGACGCCGACATCGCCAAGCTGTGGGGCGGCAACCTGCTGCGCGTGTGGCGCGAGGTGGAACGCGATGCCGATCATCATTAAGCCGCGCCTGCTGCTCGCCGCGGTGCTCGGGCTGGGCTGCACGCTGGCGCATGCCGCCACACCGACGCCAGCGGAAGGCCGCACTTACGACAAGATCGTCGACGACACCATCGCGCGCTATCACCTGCCCGGCATCGCCGTGGGCGTGATCGAGAATGGCCAGATCGTCTACCTGCGTACCGCCGGCGAGACGGTGGCCGGCTCGGGACAGAAGATCACGCCGCAGACGCTGTTCAAGATCGCCTCCAACAGCAAGGCGATGACCACCGCGTTGCTTGGGCGTCTCGTCGATGCCGGCAAGCTGCACTGGGACGACCCGGTGACGAAGTACCTGCCGCAGTTCCGCATGCACGATCCGTGGGTCACCGCGAACATGCGCGTGGCCGACCTGCTCACCCATTCCAGCGGCCTGCCCGAAGGTGGCGGCGACCTGATGCTGTGGCCGGAACCGAACGCGTTCACCCGCGCCGACATCATCCACGGCCTGGCCTATATCAAGCCCGGCTACAGCTTCCGCTCGCAATACCAGTACGACAACCTGCTCTATGTGGTGGCCGGCGAAGTGGCGGCCGCCGCCGGTGGTGCGTCGTACGAAACGCTGATGCATCGCGAGGTGTTCGAACCGCTCGGGCTTTCGCGCTGCCAGGTCGGCGCGTGGAATCGCGATGCGGTCGGCAATGTGGCGCAGCCGCATCGCCAGGACCACGGCCGCAACGTGGCGATCGACGAGGACGCCGCGCTGATCCCGGCAATCACTTCCGCACCCGCCGGCGGCATCCGCTGCGACCTCGACGACATGCTCAGCTGGGCGCGCAACTGGCTGGTGCCCACGCCGGCACAGCTGGCGTGGCTGTCGCCGGCGCAACGGCAGATCCTGCAGGCGCCGCACATGCTGATCCCGGTGTCCACGCAACGCCGCGCGTGGGACAACGCGCACGCGATGGCCTACGGCTACGGCTGGCGCATGGCCGACGTCGATGGCGAATGGAACGTGTGGCATACCGGCACGTTGAACGGCATGTACTCGATGCTGTCGCTGCTGCCGGATCGGCGCAGCGGCTTCGTGTTCATGATCAACGGCGAGGCGGATGACGCCCGTACCGTGCTCGGCGAAGTGCTGACCAAGCATTTCACCGCGCCGGGTGATACGCACGACGTGAACTGGTACGCAGACGCTCTGGATCGTGCGGCAAAACAGCACGCGGCAACCTCGTCCATGCCGGATACGTCGACGCAACGCCCGGTCGCCCCGGGCGAAGTGGCGACGTGGACCGGCATCTACCGCGATCCGTGGTTCGGCAATATCTCGCTGTGCCCGCGCGACGGCAAGGTGCACTTCGCGGCGATGAAGTCGCCGAAGCTGGCCGGCACGGTGATGCGCATTGGCAAGCGCCATCTGGTGCACTGGGACGACTCCGCCGACCTGGATGCGTGGCTGGATTTCCATGCCGCCCACGACAGCCAGCCGATCACGCTGCGCATGGCCAAACTCGATCCAAAGGGTGACTTCAGCTCCGACTACGAGGATCTCGACTTCCAGCGCGTCGGCGGTTGCCGCTGATGCCCCGGCCGCTCGCTGCCATCGCGCTGCTCGTCGCCATCGGCTCGCCACTCGGCAGTCGCGCCGAGCAGTCACCTTCCCTCTCGCCGGCGAAGACCGCCGCCGCAGCGAATCTGGTCGATATCCGCACGCTGGTGCCGGACATCGCCGAGGACATCAAGTACGCCGGCCGCGACAACTTCGTGGGCGCGCCCATCGACGGCTATCGCGCACCGAAATGCTTCCTGCTGCGCACGGTTGCCGAGGCACTGGCCCGCGCCGAACACGACCTGCGCGCGCAGCACCTGCGCCTGAAGATCTGGGACTGCTACCGCCCCGCCCGCGCCGTGGCAGATTTCGTGCGCTGGGCGCACGACCTCGGCGATCAGCGCACGAAGGCGCAGCACTACCCGATGCTGGACAAGTCGAAGCTGCTGGGCGACTACATCGCGCCGGTCTCCGGCCACAGCCGCGGCGGCACCGTCGACCTCACCCTGGAGCGCTGCGCGGCCGACGGCACGCGCTGCGAACCATTGGAAATGGGCACCGACTTCGACTACTTCGGCGTGCGCGCGAATACCGACACGCCCGGCCTCACCCCGCAGCAACGCGAGAACCGCGCGCTGCTGCGCAGCGCGATGGAGCGCGGCGGCTTCCACAACTATCCGCTCGAATGGTGGCACTACACCTTCGCGCCGGAACCCACGCCGCACACGATCTACGACGTGCCGGTGGAATAGCACAGCTTTTCCCTCTCCCGCCGGCGCCCCTTAGGGAGTCCCCTTGCGGGTGAGAGAGTTCCCGCAGGGCGGGAGAGGGTTCGGGCGAAGCGCAACACCACGCTTCGCCCGAACCCTCTCCCCAACCCCTCTCCCGAAGGGAGCGGGGCTCAAGCTTCACGCACGGAGACTTATCATGCGACTGGCCTTGCTCTTTATTTCGCTGTTGCTTGCCACCTTTACTGCCCAAGCGGCAACATCCGACGCGATTCGGGCCACCGATCGCCTGATGCAGAACTACGACGGCAATGTTCCCGGCGCCTCGCTGCTGGTGCTCAAGGACGGCAAGCCGCTGATCCGTCGCGGCTACGGCCTGGCGAACCTTGAACAGCACGAGCAGGCTTCACCGGCCACCAACTATCGGCTGGCCTCGGTGACCAAGCAGTTCACCGCGGCGGCGATCCTGCTGCTGGCCGAGGACGGCAAGCTGAAGCTGGACGATTCGATCCGCCGCTGGCTCCCGTCGCTGCCGGCGACCACCGGCAAGGTGACCCTGCGCCAGCTGCTCAGCCACACCGGTGGCCTGATCGACTACGAAGACCTGATGCCGGCCGACACCACCGAGCAACTCAACGACAACGACGTGCTGCGCATGTTGTCGGCCACGCCGAAGAGCTACTTCGCGCCGGGCACCGCGTACCGCTACAGCAACTCCGGCTACGTGCTGCTTGGGCTGGTGGTGGAGCGGGCCTCGGGCGAGAGCCTGCCCGCGTTCCTGCAGCAGCGCATCTTCCAGCCGCTGCATATGGATCACACGCTGTTGTATGTGCATGGCGGCCCCGAGGTCAGCCATCGCGCCTATGGCTACAGCGAGGAGAACGGCGCGTGGAAACGCACGGATCAGGATCTGACGAGCGCCACCCGCGGCGACGGCGGCATCTATTCGTCGATCGACGACCTGGCTAAGTGGGACGCCGCGCTGTACGACGATCGCCTGCTCAGCGACGCCTCGCGCAAGCTTGCCTTCAGCCCGCACGCGAAAGTCACCGGCGAGCCTTATGAAGCCAGCTACGGTTTCGGCTGGCGCATCACCGGCGATACGCTGTGGCATTCGGGCGAAAGCATCGGCTTCCGCAACGTGATCGTGCGCTGGCCGAAACAACACCTCACGGTGATCCTGCTCAGCAACCGCAACGGTCCGGAGCCGTACCAGACCGCGCTGAAGATCGCGGAGCAGTTCGGCGCGCACTGACAACCGCAGCCGCAGCATGAGCACAGCCATTTTCCGGAGTTCGATGATGCGACGTTTTTCCACCGTTTGTTCTGCATGGCGCCAGGCGATCCTGCTCGTCACCGTGCTCCTTCTCGCCGCCTGCGCCCACGCGCCACCGCACAATCCGCTGGCGACGTGGGTGAAGTCGCCCAACCAGGACGTCCGCCGGCCGGTGCTGATCGTGGTGCATTACACCGATCAGCATTCGGCGCAGCAAAGTCTGGATACTTTGCGCACCGCCAACAGCGGCGGCCCGGTAAGCGCGAACTACCTGATCGGCAGCGATGGCCACATCTACCAGCTGGTGTCGGACGAACGCCGCGCGTGGCACGCGGGACCAGGCCACTGGGGCACGATCACCGACGTCAACTCCGCCTCGATCGGCATCGAGCTCGACAACGACGGCCACTCGCCATTCACGCAGCCGCAGATCGACAACCTGCTGCGTCTGCTGGCCGACCTCACCACGCGATTGCACATACCGCGCACGCAGATCGTCGGCCATCAGGATTTCGCACCATCGCGCAAACCCGATCCCGGTCCGCTGTTTCCGTGGAAGCAGCTAGCCGATGCCGGCTTCGGACTATGGCCGCAGGGAACGCTGATCGATCCGCCGGCCGGCTTCGATCCGTGGATGGCGATGGGTCTGGTCGGCTATCCACTGGAAGATCGGCCGGCCGCCGTGAGGGCGTTCCATAACCACTTTCGCGGCATCGACGGCGACACGCTCGACGCGGAAGATCTGCGCATCCTCTACAACCTGGCGCAGCAGATCGAATCCGGCAGCAACACGCGAACCGCTGGCTAGAACGCCAGTACCTGATCCGTATACGTCTCGACCAGTGCACTGAACGGTCGACCATCGCCGGCGAACAGCAACGCGCGATGCTGCAGCACAAAGTGCGGTATCACCAGCGCCCCTGAAGTCGGCCGTGTCTGCGCACGATGCAACTCCCAGCCGGCCGGCAGCGGCGACCACAGCAAGTCGGCACTCAAGGTCTTGCGGCGAAAATGCAGCGGCTGCACCACCTTGCCGAACGGCACGTCGCTGTTGTCGAGCTGATGATTCATCGCGGCAGTCAATCGGTTCGGCAGATACCAGTTGTCCGCCTCGGACAGCACGTGATCGCCACACTTCAGCTGCACGTGCCGGTACTTCACCGGCTCGCTCGCATTGATCGCCAGCTGCGTGCGCAACTCGGGTGGCAACGGCTTGTCGTCACCACGCACCTGCTGCGCCATGACGCGCGCCGGCGACGCCATGTGGTGCGCGCCACACCAGTGTTCCAGCGTCAGCGTCGCGCTGTCGTGGCTGAGCAGGTCGGCGTTGAGGGTTTGCAGCAAGGCCAGGGCCTGGCTGCGCGCAAGCGGTGTGTCCGGCCACTTCGGCGCGGCCGCGTCGCGCGCAATGGCGGCGTCGCAGCCGATCATCGACAGCAGCGCGAACAGGCACACCCATCGGGAAGGTTTCAAAGCCCCTTCGCCGCCTGCGCCACTGCACGGAACAGCGCGCGACCCTTGTTCATCGTCTCCTCCCACTCGGCCGCTGGATCGGAGTCGTAAACGATGCCGGCGCCGGCCTGCACGTGCAGGCGACCGCCGTGGATCACCGCGGTGCGGATCGCGATGGCGGTGTCGGCATCGCCCCACCAGCCGATCCAGCCGATCGCGCCGCCGTAGATGTTGCGCTTGTGCGGCTCCAGCTCCTGGATGATTTCCAGTGCGCGGATTTTCGGCGCGCCGCTGAGCGTACCGGCCGGGAACGTGGCTTTCAGCACGTCCATGTAGCTGAGCCCCGCGCGCGCGGTACCTTGCACCTGCGAGACGATGTGCATCACGTGCGAATAGCGCTCGATCGCGAATGACTCGCTCACCTCGACACTGCCGACCTCGCTGATCCGGCCGACGTCGTTGCGACCCAGATCAATCAGCATCACGTGCTCGGCACGCTCCTTCGGATCGGCCAGCAACTCGGCTTCCAGCGCCTGGTCCTCCTCCTCGGTGGCGCCGCGCTTGCGCGTGCCGGCCAGCGGACGCACCACCACCTTGCCATCCCGCAGACGCGCAAGGGTCTCCGGCGATGAGCCGACGATCTGCGTGTCGCCCAGATCGACGAAGTACATATACGGCGAAGGGTTCATGGCACGCAGCGCGCGGTAAACATCAACCGGCCTTGCGTTGAAACCGACGCTGAGCCGCTGCGACGGCACCACCTGGAAAATGTCGCCGGCGCGGATGTATTCCTTCGCGCGTTCGACCATCGCCTCGAATTCTTCTTTCGTGAACGAGGATTTGAAGTCGCTCTCGTCCAGCGCGATCGATTGGGTGAGCTGCGGATACGACGCACCACCCTGACGCAGCCGGTAAACC
The DNA here is from genome assembly GCF_006438785.1 of Rhodanobacter glycinis. Taxonomy (GTDB): domain Bacteria; phylum Pseudomonadota; class Gammaproteobacteria; order Xanthomonadales; family Rhodanobacteraceae; genus Rhodanobacter; species Rhodanobacter glycinis_A. Next base: position 219,687 of record NZ_RCZB01000003.1, read on the forward strand.
AGCGCATCGAGCCGGCGCTGCGCCGCGGCGTAGGCTTGCGGCTGCGCCGGATCGGCATGCACGATCAGGTACAGCCGGCCCTTGAGGTTGTCGAATACCGCCACTTCCTCGGCCAGCATCAGCAGCACGTCGGGCGTGCCCAGCTCGTCGGCGCGATCCCACTGCGCCAGCCGCGGTTCGATGTAGCCGATCGTCTCGAAACCGAAGTAGCCGACCAGCCCGCCACTGAACGCGGGCAGCTGCGGCAACCGCGGCACGTCGTACTGCTGGCGCAGCTTCTCGATTTCGCCGAGCGGATCGTCGAGATGACGGCGCTCGGTGACTTCGCCGGAGTCTTCCACTTCCAGCTCATGCCCGCGCAGGCGATACACCCGCTTCGCCGGCAGGCCGATGATCGAATAGCGTCCCCAGGTGGCACCACCCTCGACCGATTCGAACAAAAAGGTGTACGGGCCATCGGCCAGTTTCAGGTACACCGACAGCGGCGTGTCGAGGTCGGAAAACACCTCGCGCACCAGCGGAATGCGCGTATGTCCCTGGGCAACCAGCGCGTCGAATTCGTCTCGGGAGATCACGTGGGAGGTCCGCATGGCCAAACTGAGGAAGCGGCCATTGTAGGCGAAGCGCGGGTTCAGCCACTCAACCGCTGGCGCGGCATGCCGCGCAGGCGCAGCGAGAACGCCACGCCGCTGCCGTCGTCGAGGTTGCGCGCGCTGGCGATGCCACCGTGGCGCTCGGCGACGAGGCGTACCACGTACAGGCCCAGGCCCAGGTGCGGCGCATCGCCGGGGGTGGCCTTGTCGCGCAGGCTGACCAGCGAGTCGAACAAGCGGCCCTGCATCGCTTCTGGCAGCAGCGGGCCCTGGTTCGCCAGCTCGATCTCGGCGCCATCTGTTGCGGCACTCAGGCTCAGGCGCAGCCAGCCATGTTCGGGCGTGAACGACAGCGCATTGTCGAGCAGCTTGTCCAGTGCCTGCGCGATCAGCTCGGGTGCGCAATGCAGGCGCAACGGTGTATCGGGCAACACGCAGTCGAGTCGGCGCGTGCCGATCAAGGCGCGATAAGCGTCGGCGCAGCCGCGCACCACGTCGCGCAGGTCGACATCCTCGGGTTCCGCCGCGGTGATCGAGCGCTCCATCCGGCTCGACTCGCTCATCGCGCGCACCAGCGCACCAAGCCGCGCCACACCGTCGCGGGCACGGGCCAGATACGGCTGCGCCTCGGCCGGCAATGCCGCGTGTTCGAGGTTGTCCAGCGACGACTTCACGATCGCCAGCGGCGTATTGAGTTCGTGCGAGAGTTTCGAGGCCAGCGTGCGCAGGTAGTCGGTGTAGCCATCGACCACCTCGAACAGCCGCTCGAAGCTGCGTGCGAGGTCACCGATCTCGTCCGGCGCATCGGTCATCGGGAAGCGGCCTTGCTCGAACAAGCCGTCCAGACGTCCATCGTTGAGCTGGGCACGCTCGGCCGCGTTGCGCAGGCGGCCCAGCCGCAGGCTGAGCCGGGTGGCGAACGCCAGCAGGATGCCGCCGGCCACCAGCAGCACGCCGAAGCTGGTCAGCAGCAGGCCGAACAGTGCTCGATTGGCCAGCAGCGGCACCGTGCGGCTGGCCTGCTCCAGCAACAGCACGCCATCGACCTTGCCCGCGCGTTCGAGCGGCACCGCGGCAGCGAGTACCACGCTGCCGCGTTCCTCCCCACTGCGCCACACGGCAACCGGTTTGCCGGCGCCTGCCTGACTGACCTCCGGGGTATCCAGCCGCGGCACATCCTGTGACCACGGGCTTGCATCCTCCAGCCGGGTCGCCAGCAGCGAGCGATAGACCAGCGAGGCGAACCAGCCTGGCTGGCCGTCGGCGCCGGGCGCGCTGTTGAGACGGCCGGTGCGCGCCAGCAGCCAGCCTTGCGGCGCCAGCACGCGCGCCTGCACGCGGTCGGGCACGAGCTGCGCCAGCTCGCCGGAAAGCTTGTCCGAATAGCTCAGCAAGCCCCGCGTATCGGAAGCCATCCGGTCGCCGCCGGCCGCCGCGTCATAGACTCCCACGCCGAGTACGCGCAGGTGCAGGCTGCGTGGTAGCCGCAGCTCGACCTGATAGCCGCTGCCGTCCTCCTGCCATTGCGCAGCGAGCAGGTCGGGCAGGCCGTCGACCGTCGGGTCGAGCGGTTGTGCGACGAGCGGCCCGGGCGCCGCGCTGGTCAGAAGGTAGCGCCGTTGTCCGGTCGCATTGCCCAGGGTCAGGATCAGGTGATCGGCGGCCAGTGCATTCGCATCATCGGCATCGGCGCGAGTGCGCTGGATGTCGCGCACAACGGCGTACAGATACAGCCCGTCGCCGTCCTCCGTCAGTAGCAGCTTGCCGTGCTGACCCAGCGACTGACTCCACGGTGTCAACGGCGCCCAGTCGTCGCCGTAACCGTCCACGGTGATCGGCCCCGGCGCCGGTTGCACGTACCAGCTCCGACCGGATGCCGGCGGCACCGCGCCGGTCACCACCAGGCTGCGCGCCACCGCTCCCGCCGACGCCAGCAATGCCTGCGCCTGGCCATCGCGCAACAACGCCTCCATCTGGCGCACGTACAACCAGCCCGCGATCGGCAGGGCCAGCGTGCACAGGGCGACCAGCAGGAGTTTGCGGCGCAGGCTCATCGAGGGTGACGATCAGCTGCCGTGCGCGGGCGGTACTGTTGCGGAGTCACGCGTCCAGCGCGTGGCCACCACGACCTGCATGAAGTCGTCCAGCAGTGCGTGCCGTGACGAATCGGCATCGTCGAAGGCCATCGACCAGCTCAACCGGATGCCGCTGGCCTCGCCCGGATCGCAGAACACGACCACGTCGTCGACATGATCGCTGCCCTGATAGACGGTCGCCTCGCACGGCATGGCGCGCTGACGCACCGCAAAGCCGGAAACCTTGCCGGCCGGGTCGTGCTGCAGGTAACGCTTGCGATCGGCCTGCACCTCCGCCGCCAGCGTGGGCAGCTTGCGCGCCGATACGTTGAGCACCATCACCCGCTGCGGATTGCCGCTCCATTCGCCCTGGTAGAGCACCGCGTCGACGCCGATCGCGCGTGCATACGTGCAACAGTCACGCGTCCAGCCGGCGGGTGTGTCGACGGCGATCGTCCATGCCGGCGTGGCGCCATCGCGGGCGCCGTGCGCCAGCACGTTGTCTGCCGGCACGCCGGCTTGCACCCATGCGGGAAGCAGGCACGCCAGAACCAGCCACGCGCGTCGCATCACCACATGTCGTGTCACGGCCGCCACCGATAGCCGACCCCGTGCACGGTCTCGATGGCATCGAACTCCGGCGCCACTGCGATGAACTTCTTGCGGATGCGCTTGATGTGCGAGGTGATGGTGGCGTCGTCCACGACCAGCTCCGCCTCGCGCATCAGCTGGTCGCGATTCTTCACGTGGCCGGGGAAACGAATGAGGGTGTGCACCATCCAGAATTCGGTGACGGTAAGCGGAACCTCTTCACCATTCCAGCTGATCCGCATGCGCTCGGATTCCAGCTTCAGCGGACCGTGCTCGATCACTGTCTCGCTGGATGCGGGCGCCTTCAGCGACTCGATCCGGCGGAACAGCGCGGCGATGCGCGCGGCCAGCTGGTGCAGGCTGGTGTCCTTGCTGAGGTAATCGTCGGCGCCCAGGCGCAGGCCGGAGATCACGTCGAAGTCCGAATCGCGCGCGGTGAGGAAGATCAGCGGCAACGTCGCGGATTTCGCACGCAGTTCGCGGCACAGGTCGAAGCCGCCCTCCGGTTCGTCGCCGAGGCCGATGTCGATGATGACCAGCTCCGGCAGGCGCATCGCGAATGCACTGGACGCTTCCCGGCGCGAACCGTAACCACGTGCGTCGTAGCCGAAGCGGTTCAGCGCCTCCACGTAGTTGGCACGGATCAACGGTTCGTCTTCGACGATGGCAATGCTGCGGCCCATGGCGCGCTCCCTGTTGGATGCACGCAGCGTGCTATGCGAACCGGCCCGACGCAAGCCGCGCAACGCGAATGCCCGCGTTTCGCCCCGTGCGGGGCCGCTACAACGCCCCAGCACCCCTCTAGTTGGGAGAAGAAGGCACGATCTTCATTGGCCCCACCATCACGTGGCCCGACCAGCCGTCAAACAGTTGTTCCGCGTAGACGTCCAATTTCTTTGCCACAAAATCTACCGGCTGAGCGTATGAGCACAATGTGTCATCGTTGCGGGGCCGGGCCGACACAACCTGATTGGAGCTCAATCCCGAAATGCAGACCCGAGCGCCATACGCGGCGTTACTCACCAGCGCATCACGTTCATGTTTGAAGCGCAGCTCCGCCCGGCGTGCAGCGCGTGCGTCTCCATAGGTCGGCAGCATGGATCGCCACAACTCTTGCGCCCGCGCCTGCTCCTGCGTCGTTGCCCCCTTCCAGGCCGAACTGAATATCGCGGCATAGGTAGGATCCCGGCGCTCCGATGCCAAGCCCATCCACGCGAGTCCAAGCGGCCGATCGAGCGGCTCGACGTCACCCTTGAAATAGCCCATGCCGAGCAGAAACTGCGCCGACTTGTTGCCCCAGCTGGCGGCAATCCGCAGCATTTCCCTGCTGCGCGCATTGTTTCCCTTGGCCATGTCGCGAACGCCAACACAGTAGTAGTAGCTGCCAGGCAGGAAACGTTCCAGCCCGCGCGGGCAATACACCGTCGCCAAATCCTCGACGCTCCGGTCGATCTTGAACTCGGGAGCGGCTACCCCGGCTACGACTGCCTGTCCCACAGACACCTTCTGCTGGCCGGCAAAGCTGCTTGGGCTGACCGCACCCAACGCCATCACAAGACCAAGCACCGACGTGTTCCATCCAGGAAAATTCATAAGAAACTCCTTCTTCTGCTGGCATTGACTTCGAGTCTACGCGTCTCGTCATTTCCCCGTCACTAGGTCCGCCGGGGAAATTGCCGCCACAAAATCGGCCGATACCGCCTTCTTCGCGCCCGATCCCGGACAGCATCGCCGCCGCGTATTCCGGTTCAATGGCTCCACGTACCCGCTGGAGCAGCCAAATGCGCAAACCCGACCCAGCCAACATTGACCCTAACGCCGAACTGCGCAGCTTCGAACCCTTGCGGGTGACGCTGGCGCTGGGCGCCCTGGTGCTTGGCCTGCTGCTCGGCATTCATTGAGGCGAACCTCATGTGCAAGTCAACTTTCAGCCCATTGCCGTTTGACTGGTTTGCCGTGGAAAGTATCCGTGCGCACGGTGCGAAGGGAATCGCACCGTGTGTGGTGCGTGCGGAAACCGATTCCGACTGGCAGCCGGTCTGATTCACCGAATTCCGTCCGACATGGTGGTTACTTTCCCCTCCTTCGCGAGGGGATTTTTTCTATCGAACCGCACGGGGCCACCGATCATGCCCGTTCATAATTTTGCCGGGAACCAAACCCGACCGACCCGGTCAGAACTTGTGATTGGTACCGTTCCATTGCCGTGGAACGTGTCGATGCGGCTGCTGACCCCTCCCTTGGCAGCGGTCGCGTCGGCACACCAATCAATGGTGTTCCCTCTCACGTCCTGACGACGTTTATCCCGGCGCAGCCGTTCACTGCGCCGGGATTTTTATGCGCGGATGCTTTTTGTGAAATCGCTAACGGCCGCGGCTCGGCCTCGGCCTTGCGCAGCGCCCCCGGGGAATCCTCAGCCGATCCCTTTGCGCGCATGGCGACGGAAATCCTCAGCCGATCGCCTTGCGCATGGCGGCGATCTCGGCGCGGTAGTCCTTCGCGTGGAAGATCGCCGAGCCGGCGACGAAGGTGTCGGCACCGGCCGCAGCAATCGCGCCGATGTTTTCCGCGGTGACACCGCCGTCGACTTCGAGCCGGATCGCGCGGCCACTGGCATCAATACGCTGGCGCGCCTCACGCAATTTTTCCAGCGTGCCGGGAATGAATTTCTGTCCACCGAAACCCGGATTGACCGACATGATCAGGATCAGGTCGAGCTTGTCCATCACGTAGTCGAGATAGTCCAGCGGCGTGGCGGGATTGAACACCAAACCGGCCTGGCAGCCCGATTCCTTGATCAGCCCCAGGGTGCGATCGACATGCTCGCTTGCTTCCGGATGGAAACTGATCAGGCTGGCGCCGGCCCTGGCGAAATCCGGCACGATGCGGTCGACCGGCTTGACCATCAGATGCACATCGATCGGCGCCGCGATGCCGTACTTGCGCAGCGACTGCAGCACCATCGGACCGATCGTGAGATTCGGCACGTAGTGGTTGTCCATCACGTCGAAATGCACCCAGTCGGCACCAGCCGCCAGCACGGCGGCGGTGTCCTCGCCCAGCCGCGCGAAATCGGCGGCGAGGATGGAAGGGGCGATGATCGGGGTTTGCCTGGTCATGATTTTTCTCGAAGCAGGAACTTGCCAAATCGGCACCGGGATGTGCCGACGCGACGAGTGCGTGGGCACTTGTCGCGACAAGCTGTCGCCGCTTTGCCGGGGCAGCTTGTTTGCAAACCGCGGCAGGATGCCCGGTTTTGCAATATTAGGTTACTTGAAGCCGCGCATTTCCTTGATCCGGTCATACGCGGCATTGATCTCGCTGGCGCGCGACTCGGCACGCTTGCGCATGTCTTCGGGCAGGTCGCCGAGGCGATCTGGGTGATGTTCGGAAATCAGCTTGCGATAGGCGCGCTTCACCGCACGGTCGTCGACGTTGCGGTCGATACCGAGCACGGCATACGGATCCGGCCCCTGCGGCGTGCGCTGCGGCGGCACATAACCGCCGCCGGTGGCGTAACCCTGGCCATGCCCGTAGGCGCGCTGGCCGCCGGCACCGGCGTTCCACGCATAACCCTTCATCGCCATCAGCGCCATCAGCTCCATGTCGCTGACGCGCAGCGCGAACGCAAGCTGGCGCAGGATCGACATCTTCTCCGGCGGCGGGTTGCCCTCGGCCAGCACGGTTTCGATCACCACGTCGAGCACCGGAAAGGCATGGTCGCGACGCAGGCCTACCCAGTTGCGCAGCGCAGTGATGGTCTGGGTGACGTCGAACTCCGGCTGCTTGCCGGCGTTGAAACTGACCACCGCCTGCTTGCGCAGCTCGGCATCCAGCTTCATGCGAGTCATCAGGCGCTCGGCAATCGCGATCTCCTGCTCCGACACGCGGCCGTCGGATTTCGCCACCGCGCCGAGCAGGGTGAACAGCGGGCCGACAAAGCCGCCGGCTTCCGGCGTGGCGTTCTTGCGCTGGCTGTAGCGCATGTTGTCGAAGATGAAACCGATCACCGCGCCGGTGATGGCACCGGGTAGGTGGCCGATGATCAACCCGAAAAACGCGAACCACAGCGTGTAGGTGAAGCTCATGGCTGTACCTGCGGCTGCGGCGACTGCGCGCTGTACCAGCGCGCCAGCGCATCGAGTTCGGCAGCACTGACCGGGCCGAGCGCAGCGCGCATCACCGGGATGTTGCGGCGGCCGTCGCGGTACTGTTTCAGCGCATCGCGCAGGTAATCCAGCTGCTGCCCGGCCAGGTTCGGCACGCCGGGCATGCTGGCGTGGCCGGTGGCACCGTGACAGGCTGCACACAGGCCCAGCCGGGTCGGCTGCACCGGGGTTTGCGCGCATATCGGGAGGGCGGCGACCAGGCACAGCGCCGCGATCAGTAGGTTTCGCATCGGCAACACATGGGGATGAAGGCGAACAATTCTAGCAGTGCCCGCCGATCGGGCCGGCAATGCGGCTTTCCGGCATTCCAGCCGCAGCGGCTAGAATAGGCGCCTTCCCCGCCTGCGGAAACTTAGAAAGTGCCCACCACCCTGCTGCAATCGAACCTGCCCGACCTGCAACTGGTCCACCGCGGCAAGGTGCGCGACGTCTACGCGCTGGACGGCGACCGGCTGCTGATGGTCGCCACCGACCGGCTCTCTGCATTCGACGTGGTGCTGCCGAACCCGATCCCCGGCAAGGGCGAGATGCTCACCCAGATTTCCAATTTCTGGTTCAACAAGACCGCACACCTGCTGCCGAACCACCTGCTCGACGTGCCGCTGGCCGACGTGCTGCCGCCGGGCGCCGACCTGGCGCTGTACGAGAAGCGCGCGGTGGTAACACGTCGACTGAAGCCGGTGCCGGTCGAGGCGATCGCCCGCGGCTATCTGACTGGCTCCGGCTGGAAGGATTACCGCGCCACGGGTTCGTTGTGCGGCATCGCGCTGCCGGCCGGACTGCAGCAGGCGCAACAACTGCCGACGCCGATCTTCACCCCGTCGACCAAGGCTGCCGTGGGCGACCACGACGAGAACGTCAGCTATGACGTGGTGGTCAACGCCGTTGGCGCCGAACTGGCTGGCAAGGTTCGCGACGCCACCCTGGCGATCTACCAGTGGGCCGCCGCCTATGCGGCCGAGCGCGGCATCATCATCGCCGACACCAAGTTCGAGTTCGGCACCGACGCCAGCGGCACGCTGTACGTGATGGACGAGATGCTGACGCCGGATTCCTCGCGCTTCTGGCCCGCCGAGGAGTACCGCGTGGGCATCAGCCCACCCAGCTACGACAAGCAGTTCGTGCGCGACTATCTCGAGATGCAAAACTGGAACAAGACCGCGCCCGGTCCGGTGATCCCGGACGAGGTGATCGCACGCACCGCCGCCAAGTATGCCGAGGCATTGCAACGCCTGGCCGGCATCCAACTCAGCTGAATTCAACGCTTGATCCATCGGGGGAATGCCCATGCGCACCATGCAGGATTGGCTCGACAGTTACAGCGGCGACCACCAGAACCCGACCAACCGGCTGTTCCACTGGTTCTGCGTGCCGCCGATCGTGTGGTCGGTGATCGCGCTGCTATGGGCGATCCCGGTACCGGCGTCATTGTTCCGTCCCGGCACGGTGGCCGTGGCCGTGATGGTGCTGGCGTTCTACTGGTACTGGAAACACTCGCACCGGCTGGCGCTCGCGCTGCTGATCGCGTTCGCACTGCTGGGGCTGCTCACCAACCTGCTGTACTACCGGCTCGGCGCCGCCTCACTCTGTTATCTGGCGATCGGCGTGTTCGTGGTCGCCTGGATCGGCCAGTTCATCGGCCACCAGTTCGAAGGGCGGCGTCCCAGTTTCCTCACCGATCTGTCGTATCTGTTGATCGGCCCGGCCTGGCTGATGGCCAAGCTGCTGCGCGGACTGGGGTTCAAGCAAGTCACATGACCACTTTGCTTACCGTGATCAGCAGCCTGCTCTGGTGGGTGCTGTACAGCAGCATCGCAGCACTGGTGTTCGCCCTGATCGGCTGGTCGGTGCTGCGCTGGACCGAACGCTGCGCCGTGGTGTTCAACCGCATCTACTTCGCCTGCCTGCTGTGGACCATGGTCGGCATGCTGCTGGTCGTCGGCGTGGCCGCATACGAAGGCCACCTGCATCCACCCTATGCGGCGCTGCTGAGTTCCGGCCTGCTGCGCTGCGTGCTGGTGCTGGACATGCTGATCGGCACCGTCTTGCTGTGGCGGCTCACGCCGCGCATCGACGCGCATCGCATCCGCCCCGGCAGCGCCTGCATGGCGGTGGCCGTGATCATGGCGATCAGCTTCGGGATCGCCACCAGCCTGGCGTGATCCGGTCGCGACTGCACACAGAAAAGGGCGGAGTTCATCCGCCCTTTTCTGTGTCTGAACCAGCACAGGTGTCAGTGCATACCGAGCATCGCGATGCCGAATACCATCGCAAGAATCACGCCGATGATCAGTACCAGTACAAAGAAAATCACCATGTAAACCAGCTGCACCAGGCAGGCCTTGCCGAAACCGATGATGTCGAAGAAAACCGTCGCCCGGCACTCCCCATGCCAGCCCTCCCCACGGTGGCGCCAGCCTAGCCGATTCCAGCGCCAGATGGGTGGCGGCACTGTCTCCCGCCGCGAGACGGAGGCAAGCTATACAACCCGCTCGCTTGAGAGATCCCATGAGCCTGCGCAGCCTGTTCGTCGACTTCAACAGTTACTTTGCCTCGGTCGAACAGCACGAGGATCCGACCCTGCGCGGGCGGCCGGTCGGCGTGGTGCCGGTCGCCGCCGAAACCACCAGCCTGATCGCCGCCAGCTATGAGGCGAAGGCGTTCGGCGTCAGCACCGGCACGATGGTGCGCGAGGCGCGACGGCTATGCCCCGGTATCGAAATCCGCGTGGCTCGACCAGAGCGTTATGTGTACTGGCACCATCGCCTGATCGAGGCGATCGACCACGCGATCCCGATCGCCCGCGTCGGCTCGATCGACGAAGTCGCCTGCGAACTGGTCGGCCGCCAGCGCCGGCGCGACGTCGCCGAAGCCATCGCGCAGCAGGTAAAAGACGAAGTGGCGCTGGCCGCACCCGGCGGCGCGATCCGCTGCTCGATCGGCATCGCGCCGAACGACTTCCTCGCCAAGACCGCCTCGGACATGCGCAAGCCCGACGGCCTCACCGTGATCGAGCAGGTCGACCTGCCGCGCGCCTTGCACAGTCTGGAATTGCGTGACCTGTGCGGCATCGGCCGTTCGATGGAAATGCGCCTGCACGAAGCCGGCATCACCACCGTGGCCCAGCTCACCACCGCCGACAAGCACCGGCTGCGGCATGCCTGGGGTGGCATCGAAGGCGAGCGCATGTGGGGCCTGCTGCGCGGCGCGTGGCTGCCGACCGCACCCACCGAACGCGGCTCGATCGGCCACTCGCACGTACTGGGCCCGGAACTGCGCAGCGCCATCGGTGCGCGCGCCGTGCTGAAGAAACTGCTGGTGAAGGCGGCGATGCGCATGCGCCGCGAAGAGATGCTCAGCGGCGCCATGGCCGTGCGCATCCGCTTCATCGGCCACGACCAGCGCTGGGAACGCGACCTCGCCTTCGACCCCACCGACGACAGCCGCGAACTGCTGCGCCTGTTGAACGGCATGCTGGACAGCGGTAACCGCCGCCGCCCATTGCCCGGGCCGGTGAATGCCACGCCGCTATCGGTCAGCGTGACCCTCATGCGACTGGTGCCACGCACGCAAAGCACCGGCTCGCTGTTCGCGCCGACGCACGATAGCGGCCGTGTCGACGCATTGGTCGACCGCATCAACGCGAAGTTCGGCTACAACAAGCTCTACTTCGGCAGCATGCAACTCGCGCTTGAACACGACGCCGCACCGATGCGCATCCCGTTCAGCCGCGTTCCCGATACCGACAGCGAGAACGAAGCCAGCCACGATCCCCTGTGGCTGCAGACGATGAATCGCTTCAAGGCGATCGCTGAGGGCGAGCATCGGCGGCGGGAGGGGAAGGATAGGAAGGAGTGAGTTTGCAATGGCAACCATACTGCGCGAGTCCATCTGCGTGACCGTCTGTTGGCTCTCGCGGCAACAACCGCGAAATCGTTGCTGCAACTCAGGCAAACGCCGCTGGACGTTGATCGCATAAAGCACCGAGGATCGGTGCATATGCCAACTTGGGGTCTAATAAGCGTTAGGCCTAATCCCAGAGTCGACCGCATGACCGAAGCAAAGATCCAACACTATGTTCCCAAGTTCCACCTGCGGAACTTTGGTCTCGGAAAGAAGGATCAACTTTGGGTGTACGACAAGCAAACTGCGCGTTCCTTTCAGACAAATGCGAAAAATGTAGCGAGCGAAAACCGGTTCTACGACTTCGAGATTGAAGGAGAAACCTATTCGCTTGAGTCGAGCCTTTCTCAGATTGAATCGAAAACAAAGCCCGTAATTGAACGGATACTCCACGAAGACTCAGTTTCTGGCCTAGGAGCACAGGAGCGCGCCACACTCGGCTCATTCTTGGCGAGTCAATTCGTCCGAACAAAAGCGTTCCGGATGCAATGGGCAGACTTGCCTCGAATACTTCGGGATAAGGTTGCATCAATGGGATCCAGTGTCTCTCCTGGCTCGCAAGCCGAAGCGTTGATTCAAGACCCATCAGAGAACCAGATAAAAGTCGACACAACTCGCATGCTATTGGATGCGCCTTTAAACTTCGGGCCGCGCTTCTTAGACAAGATATGGTTCGTAGCAAAAACCACAAACAGTAACCCGTTCATCTTGGGCGACAATCCCGTCAGTTTGCAAAACCAAGTTGACATGACACTGTATGGAAATCTGGGGCTAGCGGTCAGAGGCATTGAAATTTATCTTCCCCTCTCCTCCACCCGCGCTCTTGCTATGTGGTGTCCTTCGCTAGCGCATCAGGTTGGAGAGGCCGCGAAAACTATCAACCGCCTTCCGCCGGCCATCGTATCCGGGCAATTGAAGAATCCTGACGGGATCATTGGTCTCGACTCGGCCCCTAGAAATGGATCTTCGTTTTCCTACGAACCTACGCACGTAATGAACTTCAACTCATTGCAAGTTGCACGCAGCGAGCGATATCTCTTCTCATCCAAGAACGATTTTTCCTTGGCGCAGAAGATGATCGATGACCATCCAGACATCAGGTCTGGGCAGCGGCTTAATGCCGGCTAGCCAAGGCTAGTCAATTCATTCGAGCCGAAGATATCGCTCCGACACATATTGCAGGCCAAGCGCCACATTCAATGCGACCCAACATCGTCCACACGCTGATTCGCCGCGCGCACCGCTTCAACAAAACCGCCAAACGGAATATCCGTAATCCCCACCAGCCCGATATGGCTGTTCTCGCCATCGAGCAACCGACCAGTCACCGGCTGATCGGTGTACTGGAACCAGTGCGCGCCGACGATATCCGGGTCGGCCGCGGCGGCGGTGACGAACTTCGCGTAGGCCTCGCCGCGTTGCTGCTCGTTCCATACCGACACCACGCCCTTGCCGAACGGGCCGCGGTCGTCGGAGCCGAAATGGAATTCGCCGATCAGCACTGGCCTGTCGAGCGCGTGCATCGCGGCGGTGTCGAAGCCGTGCTGCGGCAGGTCGGTGTAGACGTTGAAGCTGACCACATCGCAGTACTGCGCGCAGGCAGCGACGGCTTCGGGCGTGTTCACCGCAAAGCGGCCGCCGAGGAACAAATGGTGCGGATCGTGACGGCGGATGGCCTCGGCCACGGTGCGGAAATAGGTGTCGGCGTAGCGGCGCAGCCACGCGCTGTAATCGGCAGCGATCGCCGGGTGCGCCTCGTTCGGTGGGGGCGCGACGAAGCCGGTGACGTTCAGTGCATCCCATGAACCCAGCGCGATGCCCCACGCGGCAGACAGTGTTTCCGGTGCCACGTACTTCTTGCGCAGCATCGCGATGAACGCCTGCTTGGCCAGACTCTTCGCATCGCCGGCCAGCGTGCCGATGGCCAGACCCCAGCGGCCTTGCGGGCCGCTGCCGGCCCAGGCCAGCTCGTTGTCGGCGAAATAGCCGAGCAGGTACGGATCGTCGCGCACGTCGGCGTTCGCCTTCACCACCGCCCGCTCGGTGGCCTGTACGAAGCGCGGATCGAACGGATCGGGCATGCGACCCCAGTAGTCGTAGCCGCTGGAGACATTGGCGTAGTTGCCGTCGATATTGATCGAGCGCGTATACGGCAACCGATGCGCGCGACCCAGTGCATCGTCGCTCCAGTTGCCGATGGTGTTGAAGCCCCAGGCCTGCAGGCGATCCAGCGTGCGCGTGCGCCACGCATCCAGCCAATTCCTGTCGTCGATGCGATACAGGTTCGCCGCGTAGAAATCGAACCAGCGGCCATGGTTGTAGCCGATGCCCTGGCTGGCACCCTGATCCTTGTTGCGGTTGTCGCTGCTGCCGTAGAACGCCGCCCACTCACCTCTGGCTGGCGGCAAGTCGCGGAACATGAACTCACGGCCCTCGACATAGCTGCGGCCACCGTCGGTAATCACCGCGTTGACGCCGAGCGAGAAGAACGCGTGGCCATCGGGCGTCACCAGTCGCCAGCGGCCGGCGGCTTTCTGCGTGTGGAACCAGCCGGTCCTGTTCAAGCCATGGACGTCCGGACGTCCACCGTAGGCATCCAGCCCGCTGGCCGGCGCTCCGGTTACGGGCGCCTTCCCGGCTGTACGCAAGGCAGCATCGGAATCGATCTTCTCCGGCCACCGACCACGCGCGAATTGTCCGTAGCGGTCGACGACGCCGGCATAGGCATCGTGCAGCGTGGCGTCGCCCGGCGCGGTGTCGAGGCGACCGAACAGCAGCGTCTGCACGGCCTGCGGCGCGGGCACGCCGAGGCGGATGGCGCTGATCTTGTGCAGATCCAGCGCGCCCTGCACAGAAGTTGCCAGCAGGGTCGGCCGGCCGTGATCGTCGAACGGCATCGGCGGCCCCACCTGCATGCCCTCGCCACGCGGCGACGTGGCGTGCAGCGGAATCACCAGCGTCTGCGCCGGCCCGGCCGGCACGCCCACGGTCGCCTGCAGATGCTGGCCGGCGGCATCGTCGATATCGACGGTCAGCGTCACCGCCCAGGCCATCGCGTTCTGCAGGCGCAGATGAAGTTCACTCTGCTTCGACCAGTCCCACGCCCCATGGGCAGGGGTCAGCACGATTTGTGGATGTGTCGCGGACTGGAACGCGTAACGCTGCTGCGCCACGCCGTCGGCGGCGTGTTCGACGGTACCCGTGCGCTGCACCTGATCGAGCGTTACTTGCGCGATGGCATCGGGGCTGGCGAGATCTGCGACGGCGGGGATGCTCGCCGCATGACAGGCGCTCAGGCAGCACAAGTACAGCCAGATCGATAGTCGACGATTCATGCGCAACAGACCTCGCGATGAGATGCCCGGGCATTATGCGGCGGCTGCGTGAAGTGCAACGTGCAACGTGCAGAGATTGGCGTCTGCGTTGGACTGGAAGGGCGCGAAGTGCGATTACCAGCTTCGCTGTTGTGAAGCTACTCCGGCCTGCGCCGGAATGACGAGATGGCATTGCAGGAGCGGCCTCAGCCGCGATGCCTTTGTAGAATCATCGAGTCAGAGCATCGCGGCTGAAGCCGCTCCCACGACCGAAGGAAGTCCCCTGTGGACAGAATCAGGAACGCCGGCGCGACCACCACTGCCAGCCGTAATACACCGGCACACCCAGCGCGATGATCAGCAGGCTCATGCCGGCGTCGCCCGGCGCGTGGATCGCGCTGGCCACGATCACGCCGAACACGGTGATCACGAAGATCAGCGGCAGCAGCGGATAGAACGGCACCCGGTACGGCGCCGGATCGTCGATGAAATGCTTGCGGTACCAGAACAGCGTGCCGATGCCGAACACATGGCCCAGCCATTCGCCCACCGTGGTGTAGTTGAGCAGCTGATTGAAGCTGCCCGACACGGTCAGCACGATCGCCCACAAGCCGAGCACCGCCAGCGCGATCTGCGGCGCGCGTGTGCGTGGATCGACGCGCCCGGTGGCGCGGAAGAACACGCCGTCCGCGCCCATCGTCTGCAGCACGCGGGCACCGCCGGCGATCGCGATGCTGCAGTAGCCGAAGGTGGAACAGGCAATGCCGACCTCGATCACGGTGGCGCCGTGCGCGCCGAACAGCTTCTGCATCAGGTCCGCCGCCGGCGCAATGCTGGTCGCCAGACCGGCATGGCCGAGCCCGGCCAGGTACGCGAAGTTGACCAGCACGTAGCAGACCACCACGCCGACCATGCCCATGCCCAGCGCACGCGGCAGGGTGCGCTGCGGGTTGCGCACTTCGCCGGCCAGATCGTTGAGGTAGTGGAAGCCGCCATAGGCGAACAGCACCGGCAGCAAGGCGCCGGCAAAGGCCCACGACGACACCGGCCGCGTGGTGTCCACCGCCAGCACCAGCCCCAAGTGCCCATGCGCCAGCATCATGCCGGCGATCACCAGCAAGGCGATCGCCATCACCTTCAGCACCGTGAAGATGTTCTGCATCCATGCACCGGCACGGATGCCGAACAGGTTGATGCCCACGATGAACACGATCGCGCCGACCGCGACCGGCAGTTCGTAGAGCCGGCTCACGCCCAGCGCCCTGCAGAAATAGACGGCGAATTTGGTCACCACCGCGGCCACGCTGCCGGGGTAGTTGATCAGCGCCATGGTCCAGCCGAACAGGAACGCCGGCAGCAGGCCGAACGCCTCGCGCAGGTACACGTAGATGCCGCCCGCCTGCGGTCGCCGTGCGCCCAGCTCGGCGTAACACAGCACGCCGGCCAGGGTCAGCAGGCCGCCGATCGCCCACAGGATGAGCACCTGCAGGCCGGACGACGTGTTCTGCGCCACCGTGGCCGGCGTGATGAAGATGCCTGCACCGATCACGCCGCCGATGACGATCATCGCGGCGTCCCAGGTGTTCAGGCGACGGGCATAGGCATTGGCGGGTTCGGTCAGCATGGCGGCTACCTTGCCATTGTCCGTACCGGTTCGGCCAGTCCCGTGTGGCACAGCAGGTTGCGCTGGTAGCATGCCCGCCCCCATCCGACAAATTGACAAGCGCCGGCGGCCTCGGAACACTGTCGCCGGCATCGCGACACGCGTTGCCGGTTCATGGCGCCGCGGAAACGCCGCGACGTCATCGCCACCGAGGGGTGCTGCAGCGGATCGATGTCCGCCACGCTCGGCCGGCGAATCCGTTCAAGGGCGCCCTTTCCGGTTACTGGAGATGTCGCCATGTCTGTCCACACCGCCGCTCGCCGGCTCGCCCTCGCCACCTCCTTGGATCACCCGTCGATCCAGCCGGACGATGCGTATCTGGCCACCTCGCTGGAGCGCCTCGGCATCCAGCCCATCGTTTGCGTGTGGAACGACCCCGCAGTTGACTGGTCGACGTTCGATGCGGTGTTAATCCGTACCATCTGGGATTACTTCAAGCACCACGCGGCGTTCCTTGACTGGCTGGACCGGCTCGACCGGCTGGGCGTGCCCACCATCAACGACAGCGCCCTGCTGCGCTGGAACAGCGACAAGAGCTACCTGCTCGAACTGGCCCGGCACGATGTCGCGATCATCCCGACGCGGCTGGCCCGCGCGGCCGAACTGCCCGACGTGCTGGCGACGATGCCGGGGCAACAGGTGGTGATCAAGCCGACCATCAGCGGCGGCGCCTGGCATACGTTGCGCGGCAGCGTCGGTGACGCGACGTTTGCCCAGGCAGTGACGCAACTGCCACGCGACTACGATTATCTGGTGCAGCCGTTCGTGCCGGAGATCCTCAGCGCCGGCGAATGGTCGCTGCTGTATTTCGCCGGCGAGTTCAGTCACGCCGTGATCAAGCGGCCGGCCGCCGGCGACTATCGCGTGCAGGGCGAACATGGCGGCAGCGCCGAACCGGCCCGGCCCGACGACGCGACCCTGGCCGCCGCCGAACGCGCGCTGGCTGCCGTGGCCGCCATCGGCCATGGCGACCACGCCTACGTGCGCGTCGACGGCGTGATCAGCAAGGGCCGCTTCCTGATCATGGAGCTGGAGCTGATCGAGCCGTTCCTGCATCTGGCCGATCACCCGGCAGCGGCCGAGCGGCTGGCGCAGGATGTGCTCGGGCGCCTCGCCCGCGCCCACCGCGAGTCTCCGGCGGCACTGGCGAGTGCGCCCTGAGATGTCGCCCGTTCCGGGCCAGCTCGCCTCCGCTTCGACGGTTGCCGCAACGTCGTCGCGCTGGCCGCGCCTGCTGTCGTGGGGCGCGTCGCTGGCCGTGTTCGGTGCCGCGGCGTGGATTCTGCATCGCTACCTGGGCCACATCGCCTGGCGCGACGTGGCGGCTGCCTGGTCGCGCATGCCGGCCCAGCGCATCGCGTATTCCATCGCGGCCGCCGCGGTGAGTCTTGCGATGCTGGCGATGTTCGACGTGCTCGCGGCGCGCGTGGTGGTGCGCGAGCGCGTATCCGCGGGGCTGGCCGCGTTCGCCGGCGCGGTTACTCAGGGCATCTCGAACACGCTCGGCTTCCACGCAATCACCGGCACCGCGTTGCGCTATCGCATCTACGCGTCGGCCGGCCTCGGCGCCGGCGACATCGCGTGTATCGTGGGCGTGGCCGGGCTCGGCGTGGGGCTGGGCTTTGCGGTGGTGATCACCGGCGCGCTGTGCTGGCAACCGGCGATCACGCACGGCTGGGGGCGCCTGCCAGGCATCGTGCTGGTCGTGTTGCTGGCTGCGTTGCTGATCTGGCTCGCGCGTCGGCCGCGCACGCTCACGCTGACGCGCTGGACGCTGGCGTTTCCCAGCGCGGGCATCGCGGCCATGCAGATGCTGATCGGTGGCGTCGAAATGGTGGCCGCGATCAGCGCGCTGTACGTGCTGCTGCCGGCCAACGTGGCGCCACCGTTCGTGGATTTCCTGCCGATCTACGTCGGCGCCGTGCTGGCCGGCATCGTCAGCCATTCACCGGGCGGGCTGGGTGTGTTCGAGACGATCATGCTGGCGGCGTTTCCGGCTGAGGCGCGAGCCGAGCTGCTGGTGGCGATGGTGTGCTACCGGCTGACCTACAGCCTGCTGCCGTTCGTGCTGGCCAGCACCGCGCTGGCGGTATTCGAGATCCGCTTGCGCCGGCGCAACCGCCGCGCTCAGTTCGACGGCGGGTAGCGACGGATCAACCGCTGCTGGTGCAGGTGATGCCGTGCCAGCGCCAGCATGCCGATCGGCCGATGCCCGCGCGCACGGTTGGCAGCCCCCATCGCGAACAGCAGACGCTGCTTGGCGAACACCATGCGGTAGACCTGCCATACCGAATATTTCGGATCCCACGCATGCACCGCCTCGGAGCCGGCACCGTTCACCTCCATGATGGTGAAGCGGCCGCAGCGCAGATCCTGCAAGGTGCGGTAACGCACGTCGAAACGCCCAGCGTGGAATTGCGGCATGTCGCGCGCGATCGCCTCGATGGCGGCCAGCAGCGCCTCGCTGGCGAGCGCGGAGCCGTCCTCGTAACGGCCGCCGACCCGGGTCGAACCGATCAGCGACAGCCGCACGGTGTCGCCCGGCGCTGGCACCTCGTCGGGGTCGTATTGGCATTCGTGTTCGCGCTGGTTGCGCATGGCGCGTTGCAGGCGCGCGTCCGCCCGGATCAACTGCGCCACGTTGCGCACGCCATCGCCGACCACCTGCGGGTAATGGCGCAGCAGGATGCCCAGCAGCCAGCCGCGCGGCTGGTCCGGGTGGCGCACGTAGAAGATGCCCGCCTCGCCCGGCTCGTCGAGGTAGCGTTGCAGCATCAGCGATTCGCCAGCGGGATATTGCCGCAGGTAGTCGGCCAGCTCCGGCGCATCATCGAGCCGACGCACGCCGAAACCGCACCAGCCAAGATCCGGCTTGGCCACCACCGGAAACGCCAGGCCGGCCTCATTCATGGCAGACAGTGCGGCCGCCAGCATGTCGCCGCCCTCAACCCCCAACATCACGTAAGGCGCCACCCTGGAGCGCGCATGCGCACCCATGCCGGCGAAATATTCCGACTTGGTATCGCCCACCAGACCGCCGGCGGTGATCTGCGGATTGACCGCCGAGGGCAGCGTGAGGCTGCCATGGCGCAGCCCCAGCCAGCACCATTGCAGCACCATCGGCACCAGGTTGAGCCACTTGGGAATCCGCTCGATCGTACCCGGCCGCGGCGCAGCCCGTGATGGACGGACGCCCAGCGTGGTGGTCAGCGGCTCAGTCATGCCCGTTCACCTCGTAGTGGATCGGCTTGTACGTGAAATTGTTCGACTGTCCGGCCGAACACGCCGTGAGCCCGATCAGCAGATCGATCTGCGCCTCGAACACGATGTAGTCGCCAGCCCGGCTCAGCGGCGGCTCCACGCGGATGGCGCCGGTCGCCGCATCCACCGGCACGTTCATGAACACGTTGAACGCAGTGGGGATCGCGTCCGGCGCGATGCCGTACGGCGCCAGCGCCGCCGCAAGATTGCCGAAGCAGCCTTGATGCGGCACGGCGTCGCCGTAGATGATGCGGAACATCTCCGCCGAGCACGGCGACACCAGAAAATCATGGCGGCCGACGGTGTCCTCGACGATGCGCAGCAGCACGCTGCTGCGGTTCGAGTAGATCGGGTCGCCGGTAGTCAGATAGATCTTGCTGGCGTAGTCGATGCTGCGCCCGGAGGAGATCGCCTCGCTGGTGTCGCGCCGGTTGAACGCGACCAGATCGGCCACCTGTTCGCCTTGCGGATCGATCACCCTCAGGCATTCGCCGCGCTTCAACTCGAACGCCACGCCACTGCGCGGGGCAATGATCCGGATCATCGGCACTCGCTCCCGTCCATCGCGCGGAACGGGCACACCCAATCCGCGCCCACCTGACGCCCGCTGTACTGGCGTGCCTCGGGAGCCTTGCCGTGCACCGCGAGCATCGGGTTGGCCGAGCCGGCATAGGCGATGTCACGCTGGACGATCGCCTGGCGCAGCTTCTCGTAACGTCCGTCGGCGCGCAGCCGCTCGAACTGGCTATGCAGGTTGAACACCAGCACCGGGCAGCGGAAGCGGCGCGCGCGTCGGCTGGCAGCGGGATGCAGGCCCACCACATAGAACGCCTTGCCACCGACGCTCATGCTGAAGTTCGCCGAGGCCGGATCGTCGCTGACGCTGTCGTCCCAGCCGTGACAGGTGCGATCGATCGCGTGGATCGAGCGCAGGCGTTGCCACAGTGCCGCCTCGAAATCGCACTCGGACAGGCGTGCCGAGCAGGGAAACAGCACGGCGAGACTGACGAACAGGCTGTGCTCACCCTGTTGGGTGGCAAAATCCTGCAGGCACATGGTGATGCGGCGGTCATCGCGCGCGCTGGCGATGTCGTGCACGCAAAGGTATTGCAGGGTGCGCTGCGCCTGCGACGCCTTTGCACCCAGGCAGGGAAAGTCCTGCGCGCCGACGAACGCCTCGAACGCGCGCTCGGTCGCCGCGGCCATCGTCGACCACGCCGAAACCTCGTCCTCACGAACTTCACTTGCCAACATCTGCCTCACCGTCCTGTCGCGCCGCCGACGCCAGGCCGACCGGGCCCGATCCGTTTCAATGGACGTTACGAGCCGCGCCGGTTAGCGCGCGTGAAGGCGGCTTTCGGCACAGCGCCTTTCGATCGCTAGAATGGCCGGGCTCCCCTCTGCACGGCATCGCGCTTGTCCTCCACCCCACGCAAGATTCTCCACGTCGACATGGACGCGTTCTACGCGTCGGTGGAGCAGCGCGACGACCCGTCGCTGCGTGGCAGGCCGGTGGCGGTGGCGTGGCGCGGTGCACGCTCGGTGGTGTGCGCGGCCAGCTACGAGGCCCGCGTGTTCGGCGTGCGCTCGGCGATGCCGGCCATCCGCGCCGAGCGGCTGTGCCCGCAGCTGGTTTTCGTGCCGCCGGATTTCGTGCGCTACAAGGCGGTGTCGCGGCAGATCCGCGAGATCTTCGCGCGGCATACCGAACTGATCGAGCCGCTGTCGCTGGACGAGGCCTATCTCGATGTCACCAGCACGCTGAGCGGGTTGCCCTCGGCCACCGCCACCGCCGAAGCGATCCGCGCCGCGATCCGCGAAGAGACGCAGCTGACCGCATCGGCCGGTGTGGCACCCAACAAGTTCCTGGCCAAGATCGCCTCGGACTGGAACAAGCCCGACGGCCAGTATGTGATCCGTCCGCATCAGGTCGAGGCATTCCTCACCCCGCTGCCGGTCGGCCGCCTGCCCGGCGTCGGCAAGGTGATGGAGGCGAAGCTGGCCGTGCTCGGCATCGCCACCGTGGGCGAGCTGCGCACGTTCGCGCTGACGGAACTGGAGCAGCGCTTCGGCCGCTGGGGCCGGCGTCTGTACGAGCTGGCCCGCGGCATCGACGACCATGCGGTGCAGCCCGAACGGCCGACCCTGCAGATTTCCGCCGAGGACACCTTCGAGCACGACCTGTTGCTGGACGAGCTCGAACCGCATATCCGCCGGCTCGCCGAAAAGGCCTGGACCGGCTACCAGCGCGAACTCGACGCAAAAGATCGCAGCCGCGTGGCGCGCACCATCGTGCTGAAGCTGAAGACCTCGGACTTCCACACGCTGACGCGCAGCCTCACGCCGGCACAGCGACCGCTGTCGGCGAACGAACTGGCCGACATCGCCTGTGCGCTGCGCGAGCGCGTCGAGCGTCCCGCCGACAGCCGCTACCGCCTGGTCGGCGTGGGCCTGGCCGGCTTCGTCGAGCAGGACAGCTATCAGGCACAAACCGACCTGTTCGCGTAACCGTGCGAGTGATCAGGACGCGTCGGGCAACGTGTACTCGAAGTCGTACGAGTGCTTGCCATCAGCGATCGTGATCGCCAGCTTTCCCGCCAGCCCCAGCAGTTCACCGGTAGCGGAATCGGGCACCACGGTGATGCTCAGTTGCGGCGCGCCGCGCGTCATCGTGCCGCTGTGCTGCAAGGCGAACGTGCCGCGGCGACCATGCAGGGTGCCGCTGACCCGCTCCAGCGCCACATAGCCGGCCGAGCCCGGCACGTCGGTACCGGCGGCCAGCATCTGGCCCTTGCCGGTCGCGTCGAGATCGCCGTGGAACTGCTTGTCCAGCGCCATCCGCCCGATACCGGGATCACCGATGCCGTCCTGAACCGGCTGCGGGGCCATCTTCACTTCGAACGTGCCGCTGGCGTGCATGGTCATGGCGTTGCCTTCGATGGCGATTCGCGCAGCCTAGCTGATGACTGCTTGGTTGATGACTGCTGGGTCGATCACGACTCCTGCTTGCGACCGAAGCGCGGCAGGTTCCAGTGATAGTGCAGCGACAGGAAACGCAGCCCGAAGCAGAACAGGATCGGCAGCCAGGTCGCCCACACCGCCGGCCAGCGGTAATACTCGCCGATCACTGCCAGCGCGGCACCGGCAAACGCCGCCAGCGCGTAGATCTCCTTCTGCAGCACGATCGACACGCGCGCCAGCAGCACATCGCGCGCCATGCCGCCGCCGACCGCGGTAATCATGCCGAGCAGGATCGCCACCTCCGCGTTGTGGCCGAACAGTAGCGCCTTGTGCGCGCCGTACACCGCGAACAGGCCCAGCCCCATCGCATCGAACAGACGCACCGGATAGGTCAGTCGCTCCACCCACGGATACGCGACGATAGTGAGCAGCGCAGCCACGATCGCGGTGAACAGGTAGCGCCAGTCGGACAGTCCCGCCGGCGGGATCGCGCCGATGCACAGGTCGCGCGCGATGCCGCCACCGCACGCCGTGATGAAGGCGATCGCCAGAATGCCGAACAGGTCGAGGTTGCAGCGCCGCGCGGCCGTCGCGCCGCTGATCGCGAACGCGAACGTGCCGGTCAGATCCACCAGGTTGAACAGCAGTTGCTCATTCATGCGGCCGGTTGCTTCGCGGGCATGCCGACGACGCGGCGATACCCGCTATTGAACCAGCTTTAGCTGATCCGCCGCGAGATCGCGAAGAACACCAGGTTGCCCAGGCCAGTCGCACCAGCCAGCACGGCGATCAGGCCGGGCGTGACTTCCTGCCAGCCGAACCCCTGGATCAGGCCGAAGCCGAGCGCCACCGACAGCAGCACGATGCCCCAGCGCAAGGAAGAGTGACGCCGGCGCAGGTCTTCATCGCGCAGGACCGAGTTCACCAGTTCTTCCGAACCGCCGGCGTTGACCATGTGCCGGCGCACCATGGCGTCGACGCACACCTTGATCGAGTAGGCAATACAGATAAACAGGCTGATCGGAATGAGGTCGCCGAAATTCATGGGGCTCTCCTTGGGAGTAGTTGCGGGATGACTGACTGTCGGGACCAGAGATACAGCCAACCGCACGGCGGTTGCAGCAACCCGCTTGCAACCATTGTCACGATGCGCGTATCCCTTGCAGCATGGATGACATCCGCAGCAACCCGGACCGCGAACTGGTCGACGCCGTGCTGGCCAACCGGCCGGGGGCGTTCGAGCGCCTGATCCGCGAGTACCAGGGGCTGTGCTGGCACATCATCCAGCGCATGGTGCGCAACCCCGAGGACGCGCGCGAGTTGTGCCAGGACACCTTCCTGCGCGTGCACCAGTGCCTGCATCAGTACCGTTACGAGAGCGCGCTGAAATCGTGGATCGGGCGCGTGGCCTACACCATCGCGCTGCGCCACCTGCAGCACAAACGCATCCCGCTGGTCGAGCACGGCGACGACAGCGACGGCTACGCGCTGGTGGAGAACATCGGCGACGGCTTCGATCTGGAAGCGGCCTGCGCGGATGAGGAAACCGCGCAGCACCTGCACGCGGCGATCGAGACGCTGCCGCCGTTGCAACGCACCCTGCTGACGCTGTATTACCTCGAAGAAACCTCGATCCCGGAAATCGCCCGCATCACCGGGCTGGCCAGCGGTACCATCAAGAGTCACTTGTTCCGCTCACGACTGCGCCTGCGCGGCGAACTCGAAACGCGGACAGGAGTTGCAGCATGAACCAGCACATCGACGACGACATCCCTCCCTTCGACGACGCAGCCAGCGAACGCGAATGGCTGGCGCAGGAGAGCGCGATGCGGTGCGAACGCCTGCATCTCGATTCCGCCGGCGACGATGCGCGCAGCCGGCGCTATCGCCTGCTTGCGCGCGCCTTGTGCGAGCCATTGCGGGACGGCTTGCCGGCCGATTTCGCCACACGCGTGGCCGCGCGCGTCGTGGCCGCGCGCGTGACCACCCTGAGTTTCGAATTCGTGTTGATGACTGTGCTCGCCATCGCGCTGGTGATCGCCGCAGCTGCCGTCACTGCCATGTACGGCAGCGAATGGCTGCCGTCCTTCAGCGCGATTCTGCCCGCGCCACAGGCGCCGGCAAGTCGCTGGCTGCTGGCGCTTGCCGGCTGCCTCGGCGCGTCATGGCTGCTGGGACAATGGCAACGGCATGGACACGGTTGACCGCCGATCGGGCGACCTATAGCTCGAGCACGGCATCCAGTCCGCGATGCAGGCCGACCAGACCGGACACCTTGCGGATCGCCAGCAGCGCGCCGTCCACATACGGCTTCGCGCTGCTGCCTGCATTATGGCGCAGGGTCAGCGTCTGGTCCGGCATGCCGAAGATCGTTTCGACACCGATCACGAAACCCGGCAAGCGCACCGCATGCACCTGGCTGCCGGCCAACGTGCCGCCGCGCGTCTCGCGCAGACCGACAGTCTGCTCCAGCGGTACCTCCAACCGTGGCTGGCGCACCTTGCCCAGTCGCCCGGCCAGTTCTCGCACCGTGCCGCTGGGCGCATCCGGCTTGCCGGCGGAGGCGTAGTCGATGATCTCCCACTGCGGGATGAGCTTCGCCGCCATCTCGGCAAACTTGATCAGCAGCACCGCGGTCAGCGCGAAGTTGCCGCAGGCCAGAACGCCGAGCTGGCGTTCGTGCGCGACGGCGTCGATCTGCACATAGTCCGCGTCGGTGAGGCCCGACGTGCCGACCACCACATGCGCGCCATGCTCCAGCGCAGCGAGGATGTTCGCCTTCGCACTGTCCGGCTTGGTGTACTCCATGAAGACATCGCAAGGCTGCGCCAGGGCTTCGGCGGCGCTGGCAAAGATCGGCGCATCGAGCCTGCTCTCGCCCAGCACATCGCCGAGTTTCTGCCCGGTGCGCCGCCGCGCCACCGCGGCGACCAGGTTGAGATCACCGGCAGCGGCGATGCCGCGGGCCAGTTCGGAGCCGGCCCAGCCGGTGGCACCGGCGAGGCATATCTTCAAGGTCATCGGATGAGCCTGGATTCATCGACAGAGGAATGGTGCAGCGTACGGCGAACTGGCTGCATCATCCACACATCGAAAACCTGCGATCGACCAAGTCGATCAGGCTTGGTCGATCAATCGTAGGCGTCGTGGCAGCGACGCTCGGTCGTGTAGTAGGTTTTCTTGTTCTGTGCGTTTTTCTGCACCCGATTGCCGACATAGCCACCGGCCACCGCACCGCCTACCGTGGCCAGGGTCTTGCCCTTGCCGCCACCAACCTGATGGCCCAGCAGCCCGCCCGCCACGGCGCCGATGCCGGTGCCGATGATGCGGTGATTATCCTTCGAGCCGTTGTGCTTGACCCGCACGTTCTCGCAAACCACGCGATGATGACGCCCCTGCGCCTGCGCCGGCATCGTGGTGAGCGCAGGCACGGCCAAGGCAAGTGAGGCCATCAGAATCAATGATTTGTTCATGGGCTTTCTCCGTCTCGATGATGAACATGCATAGCCGGATGGACGTGACGACCCGGTCAAGCCGTCCGCGACCTCACATGAATCGGGATCGGGTAAGCTCCGCGTTCGCGAATCCACTGCCCGGAGCGATTCCATGCATTTCGAAGTGCCGAAGCTGCCCACCCGCGGTTTCAAGGATTTCGCCAAGCACTACCTGATGATCGTGCTCAGCATCCTCACCGCGCTGGGGCTGGAGGCGTGGATCGAGCATGCCCACCACGCACACGCCGCCGAGCTGGCCAGCCATCAGATCAAGGCGGAGCTGCGGGCAAACCTGGACGGCGTGCGCAACTCCTATCAGAGCAATCAGCAGCGCCTTGTCTCGCTGCAGCAGCTCGATGACGCCATCGCGAAGGACATCCGCGACGGCAAGCCCGATGCCGCGATCAACCAGCACATCCAGGCGCTCAAGAACGAGTTCAACCTCAGCCTCGACTGGCCGATCTTCGCCAACCAGGCATGGGACGTCGCCGTGGCGAACCAGTCCGCCACCTGGATGGACCGCGCCGCGCTGAGCGAATATTCCGCCGTCTACAGCAAGCAGCGCGATGCGGCGAGCTGGATGACCCAGGACAGCACGCTGTTCCTCGACGCGCCGAAGATGGCGACGCTGCGCACCCGGATCGATCTGGGGCGCGAGGTCGATCCCATCGAATTCCTGTCCGTGCTGCGCCAGATGATCATCACCTCGAGCGAAACCCAGTCGCAGCTGAAGCAGGTAGAGTCGCAGCTGAAACAGGTCCCAACGGACGAATCGGGCCGCAACAAGAGCTGAGCACCAGGCGTTTTCGCCCACGCCACCCGGAAAGCGGGATAAAAAAAGCCCGGACCATGTCCGGGCTTTTTGTTTGGTCCTTCCAGCGCCGCTTATTTTTTCTTCGGCATGTACAGGTCGGTGATCGTGCCTTCGTACACTTCGGCTGCCATGCCGATCGACTCGCTGAGCGTGGGATGGGGGTGAATGGTGAGGCCGATGTCGGCGGCCTCGCTGCCCATCTCGATCGCCAGCGCGAGTTCGGAGATCAGCTCGCCCGCGTGCACGCCCACGATGCCGCCGCCGACGATGCGATGGGTTTCCTCGTCGAAGATCAGCTTGGTGAAGCCCTCGGTACGGTCGATGCCGATCGCACGGCCACTGGCGGCCCACGGAAACTTGCCTACTCCGACCTTCAGGCCCTTCTCCTTCGCCTCGCGCTCGGTCACGCCGACCCAGGCGATTTCCGGATCGGTATAGGCAACCGAGGGGATCACCCGCGCATCGAAGTGGCTCTTCTTTCCGGCAACGACTTCCGCAGCGACCTTCGCCTCATGCGAGGCCTTGTGCGCCAGCATCGGCTGGCCGACCAGGTCGCCGATCGCGAAGATGTGCGGCACGTTGGTGCGCATCTGCGAGTCGACGTTGATGAAACCGCGCTCGGTGACGGCAACGCCAGCCTTGTCCGCGCCGATCTTGCCGCCGTTCGGTGAGCGTCCGACCGACACCAGCACGCGGTCGAACAACGTGGTCGCGGGAATGCTGTCGCCTTCGTAGCTGACCTCGATGCCCTTCGCCGTCGCCTTGGCCTCGACTACCTTGGTCTTCAGGTGCACGCCCTTGAGCTTGCCGGCGATGCGCTTGGCCAGCGGCTTGATCAGGTCGGCATCGGCGCCGGGAATGAGCTGGTCCATGAACTCGACCACGGTCACTTCGCTGCCGAGCGCGGAATACACGGTGGCCATTTCCAGGCCGATGATGCCGCCGCCCACGACCAGCAGCTTCTTCGGTATGTCCTTCAGTTCGAGTGCGCCGGTGGAGTCGACGATGCGCTCGTCGTCCCACGGGAACGAGGGCAGCTTCACCGATTGCGAACCGGCGGCGATGATCGCGTGCTCGAAGCGGATCAGCTTCACGCCGTCCTTCGTCTGGACTTCCATTTCATTCGGCGACACGAACGCACCGTTGCCTTCGACCGTGCGCACCTTGCGCTGCTTCGCCATGCTGGCGAGACCGCCGGTGAGCTGGGCGACCACCTTGCCCTTGAAGCTGCGCAGCTTGTCGATGTCGATCGCAGGCTTGCCGAAGGTGACACCGTGCGCCGAAATGGCCTCGGCCTCGTCGATCACCGCGGCCGCATGCAGCAGCGCCTTGGAAGGAATGCAACCCACGTTGAGGCAGACGCCGCCGAGCGTGGCATAGCGTTCCACCAGCACGGTGTCGACACCGAGGTCGGCGGCGCGGAACGCGGCGGTGTAGCCGCCGGGGCCGGAGCCGAGCACGACCAGCTTGCATTCGATGTCGGCCTTGCGACCCGAAGCGCTCACCGCTTGCGGAGCTGGAGCAGCGGCCGGTGCACTCGCAGCAGGTGCCGGCGCAGCCGGCTTGGCTGCCTCGGCTTGCGGTGCTTCGGCCTTGGCTGCGGCAGCATCGCCAGCGACTTCGAGCACGGCGATCACCGCGCCCTCGGAAACCTCATCGCCGACCTTGAGCCTCAGCTCCTTGATCACGCCGGCGGCACTGGAGGGAATCTCCATCGTCGCCTTGTCCGATTCCAGTGTGATCAGGCTTTGTTCCTTCGCCACGGTGTCGCCGGCTTTCACCAGCACTTCGATCACCGGCACGCCGCCATGGCCACCGATGTCGGGAACCTTGATTTCGATCGTGTTCGCCATCGTCGTCTCCTTCCGTCAGAGCAGCAGCCGGCGGATGTCGCCGAGCTGGGTGGCGAGGAAACTGGCGAAGCGCGCGGCAAGCGCGCCGTCGATGACGCGATGGTCGTAGGACAACGACAGGGGCAGGATCAGCCGCGGTGCGAATTCCTTGCCGTTCCATACCGGCTTCATCACCGACTTGGAGACCCCGAGGATCGCCACTTCCGGGGCGTTGACGATCGGCGTGAAATAGGTGCCGCCGATGCCGCCCAGCGAACTGATCGAGAAGCAGCCGCCGCTCATTTCCGCCGGGCCGAGTTTCTTGTCGCGCGCCTTCTTCGAGATCTCGCCCAGCTCGCGCGCCAGGTCGAGCAGGCCTTTTTTGTCGCAGTCGCGCAGTACCGGCACCACCAGGCCGTCGGGCGTATCCACCGCGATGCCGATGTGGAAATACTTTTTCAGGATCAGCTTCTCGCCCGACTCGTCGAGCGAGGCGTTGAACTGCGGGAACGCCTTCAGCGCGGCGACCACGGCCTTGATCTGGAATACCAGCGGGCTGACTTTCAGGTCCTTGTTCTCTTCGCCGAGTTTCTTGCGGAAGGCCTCCTGCTCGGTGATGTCGGCGTCCTCGTGCTGGGTGACATGCGGAATCATCGCCCAGTTGCGCGCGAGGTTGGCGCCGGAAATCTTCTGGATCCGCGTGAGCGGTTTCTCCTCGATCTCGCCGAACTTGGCGAAGTCGACCTTCGGCCACGGCAGCAGGCCGAGCCCGCCCACCGAGGCGGACGCGCCGCCGGTGGGGCGCGCGCCGGAAGCGAGTGCGTGTTTCACGTAGGCACTGACGTCGTCACGCTGGATGCGGCCACTGCGGCCGCTGCCCTTCACTTGCTGGATGTCCACACCCAGCTCGCGCGCGAACGCGCGGATCGCCGGACTGGCGTAAGGCGCGTCGCCGGTCATCACGATACTGGCATCCAGCGGCGGGCGCGCGGTCGGCGGCGCATCGCCTTCCGGTGCGTTGCCTGGCTGCACGCCCTGGCCGACGATCGGCGCGGGCTTTTCCTCGACCGGTGCGGGTGCGGGCGCAGGTGCGGGGGCCGGCGCGGGAGCAGCGGCCGGCTTCGCGGCGGCGGGTGCAGCGGCCGCCTCGCCATCGACCTCGATGATGGCGATCATCGCGCCCTCGGACACCTCATCGCCCACCTTCAGCTTCATTTCCTTCACCGTGCCGGCAAACGGCGCGGGCACTTCCATGGTGGCCTTGTCCGATTCCAGCGTGATCAGGCTCTGTTCCTTCTCCACCCGATCGCCGGCCTTGACCAGCACTTCGATGACGGGGACGCCAGCGTGGCCGATATCGGGAACGCGGGCTTCTTTGAGATCGGCCATGGATGACTCCTGCAGATGGCGATGGCGTACCGCTCGGGGATGGCGGTCGCGGACAAGGCCTCAATGATAGCGAAGGCACGCCCGATCCGTATGCCCGGAACGGGCAGCTACCTGATTCGACGCCAACCATGCGCGTGCGTATGCATGACCTTGAGCGCACGCGCGGCCCCGACCCATGCCGTAACCTGATTCGCGACACCTTGCCGCGCGGGCGATCCAGGAACGCACCCCATGCTGACGATTCGTGACCTGTCGAAAACCTACGCCAACGGGGTAAAGGCGCTGCGCGGCGTGTCGCTGGACATTCCCAACGGCATGTTCGGGCTGCTCGGGCCCAACGGCGCGGGCAAGTCATCGCTGATGCGCACGATCGCCACGCTGCAGGATCCGGACACGGGAACGATCAAGCTCGACGAGATGGATCTGCTCGCCGACAAGCAGGCCACCCGCCGCCTGCTCGGCTACCTGCCGCAGGAGTTCGGCGTGTATCCGAAGGTGTCGGCCGAGGCGATGCTGGAGCATTTCGCCGTGCTCAAGGGCGTCACCGTGAAGGCCGAGCGGCGCGAGCTGGTCGAATCGCTGCTGCGCCAGGTGAACCTGTGGGACGTGCGCAGGCGCAAGCTCGGCACCTATTCCGGCGGCATGCGCCAGCGCTTCGGCATCGCGCAGGCGCTGATCGGCGACCCGCGGCTGGTGATCGTGGACGAGCCGACCGCAGGGCTCGACCCGGAGGAGCGCAACCGTTTCCTCAACCTGCTGGCCGAGATCGGCGAGCGGGTGGTGGTGATCCTGTCCACGCACATCGTGGAAGACGTCACCGACCTGTGCTCGCACATGGCGATCATCGGCCAGGGCCAGGTGCTGCTGAGCGGCGAGCCGGTCGAGGCGATCCGTTCGCTGGAAGGCCGCGTGTGGCGGCGTACGATCGACAAGGCCGAGCTGGACGGCTATCGCGCCCGCATGAACATCCTGTCCACCCGCCTCGCCGGCGGCCGCACCCTGCTGCATGTGCTGGCCGATTCGCTGCCCGAGGCCGGCTTCGAACCCGTCGTGCCAGATCTGGAAGACGTCTACTTCGGCCGCCTGCGTGCGCAGGCCATCGCCAAGGCCGCCTGACGGGACTGCCGATGTTTTTCGCGCCCACGTTTTTCGAGATCTGCCGCTTCGAACTGCGCCAGCAGCTGAAGGCCCCGCTGTTCTGGATTGTTGCCGCGGTGTTCGGTGCGATCGCATTTGCGCTGGCCAGCACCGATGCCGTGATCGTCGGCGGTGCCAGCGGCAACGTGCTGCGCAACGCGCCGCTGGTGATCGTGCGGCTGCTCAGCGTGCTCACCGTTCTCAGCATCTTTCTGGTGACGATCTTCGTCGCCGGTGCGGCGCTGCGCGATTTCGACCAGCGCACGTCGGAACTGCTGTTCACCACACCGATGAGCCGTGGCGCCTATCTCGGCGGCCGCTTTGTCGCCGGTTACCTGGCGGCGCTGGCGATCATGCTGACCTGCGCGCTGGGCCTGGCGATCGGCGGCATGATGCCGTGGATCGATGCGACCCGGCTGGGCCCGGCCAGCTGGCATGGTTACGCCTGGGCGTTCGGCGTGATGGTGGTGCCGGACATGCTGTTCATGGCCGCGCTGCTGTTTCTGATCGCGTCCACCACACGCTCGCTGCTGGCCACCTACATCGGCCTGATCGTCTACGTCGTGTTGAACTTCATCGTCGGCCTGCTGACCCGGGACGTCAACAATCACTTCGTCGCCGCCATGCTCGATCCGTTCGGCGGCCGCACCGTGGGCCTGGTCACGCGCTACTGGTCGGCCGATCAAGCCAATCACGAGCTGCCGACGCTGTCCGGCGTGCTGCTGTTCAACCGGCTGCTGTGGAGCGCCGTCAGCGTGGTCATGCTCGGGGTGACGGTCGCACTGTTCCGGCCGAATCGCGAAGGCCTGCAACTGCCGCGACGCAAGCCGCGGACGGAACCACCGATACTGCGCCCGCAGGCCAGCGCCGCCACGCTGACCCTGCCCCGGGTGCTGCTGGCCAGCAACCTGCGCGCCCACCTGCTGCAGCTGCGCACGCAGTTCGCGTTCGACACGCTCGGCGTGCTGCGCGGCGTACCGTTCCTGATCATGCTGGCGCTGGGCCTGCTGAATCTGTTTTTCACGCTGGCGCTGTCCAGCCAGATCTACGGCACCGCCACCTGGCCAGTGACACACCAGGTGCTGGAAGGTGTGAGTGGCAGCTTCCAGTGGCTGCTGTACATCATCATCACGTTCTACGCCGGCGAGCTGATATGGCGCGAACGCAGTCTTGGCTCAGCCGAAGTCACTGACGCGTTTCCGGTACCAGACTGGGTGCCGCTGATCGCCAAGCTGGGTGCGCTGCTGGCGGTGATCGCAACGTTCCTGCTGATTGGCGCGATCGTGGGCATCGGCTGGCAGTTGAGCCACGGCTATACCCATCTGGAGCCGGGCCTGTATCTGGCGACGCTGGCACTGGATGCGATTCCGTTCGTGCTGCTGGCGGTGCTGGCGCTGTTTCTGCAGGTGCTGTCGAACAACAAGTTCCTCGGCTACCTGCTGACCATCGTGTGGCTGGTGCTGAGCACGATCGGTTTCGGCCTGCTGCACTGGGAACAGAATCTGTACAACTACGGCAGTGCGCCGGAGGTGCCGTACTCCGACATGAATGGTTTCGGGCATTTCCTGAAAGGCGCGCTGTGGTTCGACTTCTACTGGGCCAGCTGCGCCGTGGTGCTGCTGGTGCTGGCCGCGCTGTTCTGGGTTCGCGGCACTGGCCACACCTGGCATGACCGGCTGCGCGAGGCGCACGCGCGCCTGCACGCACCGGCGAAGATCGCGCTGGCGCTCGGCCTGCTGGCCTTCATCGGCAGCGGCATCTGGATCTACTACAACACCAACGTGCTCAACCACTACCAGAGCAGCGCCACGCAGACGAAACAGCGTGCCGACTACGAGAAGAAATACGCGAAGTACAAGGATCTTCCGCAGCCGCGCATCACCGCCGTGCAAGCGGACGTCGACATCCACCCGTACCAGCGCAGGCTGGATATCCGCGGCCACTACACTCTGGTCAACAAGCACGACACGCCGATCAGCGAGCTGCATGTGAACTTCACCGACGGCTTCACGCTGAAGTCGCTGGTGTTCGCGCCACACGACACGGTCAGCACGGACAAGGATCTCGGCTACACCATCTACCGCCTGAAGGCGCCACTGGCACCGGGTGCGTCGATGAATTTCGCGTTCACGCTGGAATACGCGCCGAAGGGTTTCACCAACAGCCCGGACGGCAGCTTCCTTGCCGACAACGGCACCTTCTTCAACAACACCGTGATGCCGCAGTTCGGCTACCAGACGCAGACGCAGATCACCGACCGCAACGACCGCCGCAAGTACGGTCTCAGTGCCGAGGTACCGCGGATGCCCAGGCTCGGCGACGAGCAGGCGCGTGCGAACACTTACATCAGCAACGATGCAGACTGGATCAGCTTCGACACCACCGTCTCCACCGCCGCCGACCAGATCGCGGTGGCTCCGGGCTATCTGCAGAAGGAATGGACGGCGAACGGTCGGCACTATTTCCATTACACGATGGACCAGCCGATGCTGCCGTTCTTCTCTTACCTGTCGGCGCGTTATGCCGTCAAGCACGTGCCGTGGAAAGGCGTGGACATCTCGGTGTACTACAACCCGGCGCACGCGTGGAACGTGGATCGGATGATCCAGGGCACCAAGGACGCGCTGGACTACTACGATGCCAATTACACGCCGTACCAGTTCCACCAGCTGCACATCCTGGAGTTCCCGAACTACACGAGCGCCGCGCAGTCGTTCGCCAACACCATCCCGTTCTCCGAGTCGATCGGCTTCATCGCCGACCTGCGCGACAAGACAAAGATCGACTATCCCTACTACGTCACTGCCCACGAAGTGGCGCATCAATGGTGGGCGCACCGGGTGATCGGCGCCAACATGCAGGGCTCGACCATGCTCAGCGAATCGCTGTCGCAGTATTCCGCACTGATGGTGATGAAGCAGAAGTACGGCGCCGATCAGATGCATAAATTCCTGAAGTACGAGCTGGACGGCTATCTGGCCGGACGCGCCACCGAGAAGCTGGCCGAGGAGCCGCTGGCGAAGGTGGAGAACCAGCAGTACATCCATTACAAGAAAGGTTCGCTGGTGTTCTATGCGCTGCAGGATTACCTCGGCGAGAACAGGCTGAACGCGATGCTGAAGCAGTTCCTGCTCGACAAGGGCTTCCAGCAGCCGCCGTACACCACATCGCAGGAATTCATGGACGCGCTGGCGAAAGCCGTCGATCCGAAATGGAAGGGACTGCTCGACGACTTCTTCTGGAAGATCACCCTGTTCGACAACCGCATCACCGATGCCACCGCGAAGAAGCTGCCGAACGGCAAGTACGAAGTCACCATGAAAGTGCACGCCAGCAAGGTCTACGTCGACGGCACCGGCAAGGAAACCGCAGCGAAGCCGGACATCCCGATCGACATCGGCGTGTTCGCCGCCTCAGCCGACGCCGGCAAGGACGGCAAGCCGCTGTATCTGGAAAAGCGCCTGCTGCCGGACGGCGACAGCACGATCAGCGTAACCGTCGACAGCCTGCCGGCGCTGGCCGGCATCGACCCCTACAACGAGCTGATCGACAAGGTATCCAGCGACAACCGCCGTGCGGTGACGGTGCAGTAGGCGCGCCCCCGGCGGCCTGCACGCCAGATCGGCTCAGCCCTGACCGGGTGCCGCTGCGGGCAAGCCGCCATGGATCACCGTCAGCTCGCGCTGCGGGATCGGGATGCTGATGCCGGCCGCGTCGAAATGCTCCTTGATCGCACGCAGCAGATCGGTTTGCGCGCCCCACGTGTCGGCGGTGCGTGTCCACGCGCGTATCACCAGATTGACCGAGCTGTCGCCGAGTCCGGACGTCCATACGCCCGGTGCCGGATTCTGCAGGATGCGCGCATCGGCCTCGAACAGTTGCCTGATCCCGGCCATCGCGGCGCCGATGTCGTCCTTGTAGCCGATGCCCATCGTGAGCTCGAATCGACGCGTGCCACGGCGGTTGTGATTGGTGATGGCGTCACTGCCGATCTTGCCGTTCGGCACGATGGCCTCGCGGCCGTCCGGCATCACCAGCAGGGTATGCATCAGGTTGAGGCTCTCCACCGTGCCCTCGACGCCGCCGGCGGTGACATAGTCGCCGACCCGGAATGGCCGGAACACCGCCAGCAGCACGCCCCAGGCCAGATTGCTGAGCGAACCCTGCAGGGCGAGCCCGATCGCCAGTCCGGCGGTGCCGAGCGCGGCTACCAGCGGTGCCGAGGGCACGCCCAGCACACCCAGCGCAGTGACCACGAGCAAGGCGATCAGCAGGCCATAGATCAGGTTGCGCAGGAAGCCGCTGAGCGTGGAATCGAAGCTGGCGCGACCCAGCGCGCCATGCACGAAGTTGGCAAGCCGACGCGCGGCCCACAGGCCGACCAGCAGCACCAGCAATGCGGCGACCAGATGCAGCCCGATCTGCACAGCCTGGTCGGTGTAGGCGGAAACGTCGTGAGTCGTCGCAGTGGCTGCCGCGGGCTTGACGGACAGTTCGAGCATGGTTTCGCCTCGTGGAAAATCGGAGGCCAGCCTAGCAGGACGGATACGAAAACCTTGCCATCGCCATCGATGCCGCACGTACGACGTGATCGCCGTTGAAACTCAGCGGCCGGCGACCTTGTCCGTGGCCAGCCCGGCCTTGTCATCGTGCTCGCTCTCGCGGCTCAGCAGCTGCAGACGCGAACCATCGCCGAGCCGGAACTGGAACTGCTGCTGCAGCCGCTCCAGTTCGGTCAGCTTTGGACATAGCGCCTGCGCGCGCTCGCCGAGCCGGTCCGCCCGCGCATCGACTTCGCGGTCGATGGTCTTGTCCAGCGAATCGGCGCGCGCCTCCAGTGCTGCCACCTTGGCCTCGTCGCCACTGAGCGCGGCCTTCACCGCGTTGGCGGTGACCGTGCCGGCCATTTCGGACACAGCGCTCTGCACGCCATCCTCGATCACCCCGGTCACGTCGTGCTGTTTCCACACGCCGCTACCGATGCCCTGATCGACCTGCCTCAGTGCCGCTGCATGCTTGCGGTTGAGCCGATCGAGCAGTTGCTCGCGCTCTTCGCCGTTCTCGGCGAAGGTGGTGGCCACCGTGGTCATGGCGGAAAAGCCGATGTCCAGCCCCTCGCGCACGATCCCGGCCACTTCCGGCAGCAATGCACGCACCTGGTTCTCGTACTGACGCAGACGATCGGCATCGGCGCCGGACAGGGCGAGCTGCCTGCCGTCCACGCGCAGGTGGCCGTTGTGCATGAAGACGCTGGCCGGCTGGTCGCCCTCGTGATCGAACGCAATGCCATCGGCGTTCACCCGTACGTCGTAACGGGTGGTGAAGCCGCACTGGTCGTTGTCGAAGTGCAGGCCGCGGGCCTGCGCTTGCACAGCAAAGGCCATGCCGACGGCCAGCGTGAGCAGCGAAAGTGTCTTGCGCATGAGCGTATCCCCGTGGCGACGGCCGCTACCCGATGCTCGGCCTACGCTGTCACGATGCGCCCGACGCCAGCGCCACGGCATGGGCCAGCCGTCATGCCCTGCCATCAGTCACGGGGCCACCGATCAGAGCCGATGATCCTCGATGTCACTGACCCGGCCGTCGACCAGGGTCACCACGGTGACATGGTCGCCGCGACGGTAACGCCATTGTTCACCGCCTTGATCGTTGCTCACTACGCGCACGCCGCCGCGACGCCCCTTAGGACTGTGCGAACCGTGCTTGTGCGATTTTGACGACGGCTTGCCCAGCAATTTGGTGACCCGCTCACGGCTGTCGCCCGCGGTGAGCACCTGATTGCCGACGCGCAAAGTGCTGGTCGCCTGCACGGCGGCGCTGAACGCGAACAAGATAACGATGAAACGAATACGCATGACCTGCTCCTTGTCAGATGAAAACCGGAAATCCTTTCCGCTGCGTCGGCGTCGACTCAGCCGTGATGCTCCTCGATGTGATCCTCGATCGCCGCAACCTTGCCGGCGATGATCGTCACCACCACGACATGGCCCTTGTCGCGCCTGAATTGCCAGCGCTCGCCCAGATACGCACCAAATTTGTTCTGCACCGGCTCCTTGTAGGCGGGCGTGCCGAGCAGGTCGATCGCGTGCACCGCGGTATCACCCACCGACAGCACCTGCTGGCCGATGCGCAAGGTGTTGCCGGCGAAGGCATTCAGGCTGAGGCTAAGCAATGCCAGAACAAGCAGACGGCGCATGTCGTTCTCCTGGTGGTGTCAGAAACCGGCACCCGGCTGGGCCAGATAGATCATTTCCTGCGACGTGCTGGTTCGACCGAGCACAGCATTGCGATGCGGGAAGCGACCGAAGCGTGCAATGACATCGCGATGACGTCGAGCATAGTCCAGAAATTCCTCGAACTGCTCGTGCTGTTCCGGCGGTACTTCCGCGCATAGCGCCTCGAACATGGCCACGGAACGATGCTGCAACGCGTTGTCTTCGGCGTGCTCCAGCGGCAGGTAAGCGAACACGCGCTGCAGCGCGGGCAATTGCCGGTCGTCCGCACGGGCAATGCCTGACAATGCGACGCGTTGCGCCTTAACATCCTGTGCCCATGCACGCGAATCGCCCCGATGGAGATTGCGCGGGAACTGATCCAGCACAATCAGCAAGGCCAGCCAGCCGGATGGCGTGCCCGTCCAGTTGTTCAGCATTCCCGCAGCAGCGGCTTGCGCGGTCTCGCCGAAGCGTTCGCGGATCTGCGCATCGAAGTCGGCATTGTCGGCAAACCAGTAGGCGACATGTGCCGGCGCAAACCAGAAATCCAGAATGTCCTGCGCAGCTGCGGTCATCAACACACCTCAGTTATGCGCGATACCGGTCAGGCTGTGCATGTCGAGGTGGATCCCGCGCAGACGCGGCAATTGCCGTTGCAAGGTCAGCGCCGAGGCCGGCGGTGCGGCGGCAATCGCCTGCTCGAACGCATGCAACAAGGCGCTTTCGTGATGGGCCAGTGCACGGATCCAGACGCTGTCGCGACGCGCGCCGGCGTGTGCCAGCCAGCCCGCCAGATGACGACGGGCAGCACCGCGCAAGCTGCCATGCTTGCTCGGCGTGCCGCCACCGGCCCGCCACTGCGCCTGCAGGTCGGCGATCAGCAGATCCAGCGTCTGAGCGTTTTCGCTCAGCACCACGCGCAAACCCGGCTCGCAGGCCGCGGCGGCATGCCGATAGAGCCGGCGCAAGTCGATGCTGCGCCGGATCAGTGCATTGCAGGTGGAGGATGGAACGTGGAGCGGCATGGGCCGCCTCCTGCCAGATCGGCGAATGGAACCTGGGTCATCGTCACCCCCGTCCACTTAGCGGAACATAAACCCGCCTGGCTTCGACGACAGGCAGTCAGCTGGCGGTGGGGATCACGATGCAGCCGGCCACGTTCACTGACCCACCTGCACCAGGTTCAGCGGCTTGCCGTCGCTGCCGCGCACACCTTGCTGCAGCTCGGCCAGACGCTGGATCGACGGGCACAACGCCTGGACCTGCGGACGCAGTGCCTGCATGCGCTGCTGCAGCCTGGGTTGCAGTTCGGTGGCGAGGTCAGCGGCACGGTCGCGCAGGCTGGCCGCGGCCTGCAAATCGCCGCCCAGGGCAGCATTGATCGCCTGCTGGCCTAGGTCGGCCGCCAGCAGCGGCAGCAGATCGGCGGCAATCTGGTTCATGTACTGGTTGGCGGCGTCGCCCTGCCAGTCGTGGCTGCTGCGGCTGGCCGCAATGCGCCGCTTCAGTTCGCTGGCGTGCTCACCCAGTCGACGGTCGAACTCGGTGCGGCTGCCGGAATCCAGACCCATGCCGTCGGCTTCGACGCGCATTGCCTGCGCCGCCATGTCCACTCCGTTCTGCGCCACCGAACGCACTCGCGGCGCCAGCGCGCGCAGTTCGCGTTCGAACAGCGCCAGCCGGTCCTGATCTTCCGCATTCAGACGCGCCGCCGCGCCATCGGTACGCAACGCACCCTGTTGCAGTTCGACATGAAACGGCGCCGGCGCCGCCCGATCGAACAGCACGCTGTCGGTTTTCAGGGTGACGTCATAGCTGCTGCTGGCATGGCAGGTCGCTGCCAGATCCTGCGCATGCAGTGCAGGGCCGACAAACGATAAGGTGAGCAAAACCAGCAGTCGCTGCAGGCGCATGGCGGTTCCTTTGAGAATGGTCGCCCAGCGATAGCCGACTGCGCCGCAACCGCGGCTGAACTGCTTCGCTCAGCGGCGACGCGAGCGAAACTGCGCTCGCACTGCCGGCCGTCCCAATTGCCAGGCCAGCCACAACAGCAGTGGCATCGCGAGGGCCTTCAACGCCAGCGCGACCTGCCAGGTGCGTTGCGCGCGCGCGATCATCCACAACGCGACCTCGCCGAGCTGGGGTTGTGCCATCGCATGCTGCCGGGCGATGGAGAAATCACCCCACTGTCGCAACATGAGCGCGCCGGTAAGCAGCACCCACAGCGCGAGCACCACGGCAAGCACCTGCATGGCGGGCCGGGCCCAGGCCTGTCGCAGGATGCAGCCGCCGCATACCACGATGACCAGCAACGCGGCTGTCAGATAAGCGTATTCGCCGTGCTGCAGATACTGCACCGAGCCCATTGCGGCAAACAGCAGCAGGATCCACAAGCCGATCGCCCATGCCGAAAAACGCCGTGTCGACGGCGTGCCGGCACGGACTACCCATGGCATCAGGGCGCCGCCTTCAACGCGGCCAGATCACTCATTACCTGGGCCGAGTTCTTCTCCGGGTCGACATCCACATAGACCTTGGCGATCTTGCCCTGCGGGTCGATCAGAAAGGTGGTGCGCCTGGCGTAGTGCATGCCCTTGTGCTCGGTGAGTACGCCGTAGCTGGTGGCCACCGTGCGGTCGGCGTCGGCCAGCAGCGGGAATGGCACGTGATATTTCGCGGCGAATTCAGCGTGCGACTTCACGTCGTCGAGGCTCACGCCCACTACTTCAGCACCGGCCTTGCGCAGCTTGGCGATGTCATCGCGGAACGTGCAGACCTCGGTGGTGCAGCCGGGCGTGAAATCCTTCGGGTAGAAATACATCACCAGCCACTGGCCATGAAAATCGGCCGGGGTGCGCCAGTGACCGTTCTGGTCCTGCAGGCGGAACGCCGGGGCAGCTTCTCCCACCTGCGGGCTGGCAGCAAACACCGGGGCAACCAGCGCGCACAACAGGGTCAACATGAGCAAACAGAAAAGACGGCGCATGACGAGATCTCCAACCGGGAAAAGGCGACTACCACATCCCAGTTTACGCCCGCACACGCCGTGAAGGGCTGGTGCCGAAAGACTTCAGCAGGGCCATGACGATTTACACATCACAGTTTTTGATGGGTGGGGGCGCTCGCCAGCGACCGGGACTTCCCACGCTGAGTGGCAGAACCCCATCCTACCCAAGCCCGGACGGACATAATTCCGCTGATTTGCGCCATGGCATTGCGCGCGCCATGCAGCAGACGGCGTCCGGCTGACGCCGGCTGTCTCGAAAGACCTTCGGCGACACGTCATCCCGGCTGTTGCCTGGATGACGTGTTTACAGGATGGGGCGATGACTGCCGCAGCCGTACAGAGCGGACGTCATTTGCCGACGCGGGCATGCTCAGCTGCGGAAGAACGCCAGCATGTCCCGATTGATGACATCGGCATTGACGGTCAGCATGCCATGCGGATAGCCCTTGTAGATCTTGAGCGTGGCATGCTTCAGCAGCTTGGCCGAAAGCGGCGCCGAGTCGGCGATCGGCACGATCTGGTCGTCGTCGCCGTGCATCACCAGCGTCGGCACGTCGATGGCCTTGAGATCGTCCGTGAAGTCGGTCTCCGAGAACGCCTTGATGCCGTCGTAATGCGCGTTGGCGGCGCCCATCATGCCCTGGCGCCACCAGTTGTCGACGACACTCGGCACGGCCTTGGCATCGGGTCGGTTGAAGCCGTAGAACGGCCCCGACGACAGGTCGCGATAAAATTTGGCGCGGTTGGCAGCCAGTGCGTCGCGCAGGCCGTCGAACACCTCGATCGGCAGCCCGCCGGGATTGCCCGGCGTTTTCACCATTAACGGCGGTACCGCGCTCATCAGCACCAACTTGGCGACACGGCCCACCCCGTGACGTGCGACATAACGCGTCGCTTCGCCGCCGCCGGTGGAGTGGCCAACGTGGATGGCGTCGCGCAGATCCAGATGCGCGGCCAACGCCGCGACATCGGCGGCATAGTGGTCCATGTCGTGGCCGCCGCTGACCTGAGAAGACCGGCCATGACCACGGCGATCGTGAGCGATGACGCGGTATCCATGATGGAGGAAGAACAGCATCTGCGCGTCCCAGTCGTCGCCGGAAAGCGGCCAGCCGTGGTGGAACACGATGGGCTGACCCGAGCCCCAGTCCTTGTAGAAGATTTCGGTGCCGTCTTTCGTGATGATCGAATTCATGTCTTGGTTTCTCTGCTTGGGGGAGGAAGGGAAGCGCCCGGCAGCTGCCCGAGCGGGCAGCGACAGTGGCAAGGCAACTGCGACCGCGGTGGTCAGGCCCATGGCGAGGAGCTGTCGGCGGCGTGGATCGGTTGGAGCTACATCGCTTGAGTGTCGCATCGTCATGCTCGTCTCCATTGGATACAGTGAAGGACGCGTTATCCATCCGTCATCGTCGCTATCGCGTCGGTGGCTGCGGGCTGCGTCTGGCTGAACACCAACGGCGCGAGGCAGCCTCACGCATGGGCTTTCACGCGCTCCGGGACCGGCCTTGGCCGCTCGAGGCCAAGGCGTGTGTATAGCCATAGGAAGATGAAGAACCCGAAGTACCCCGTCACCATCGAGCGGCCGAAGACGTTCTCCAAGGTCGTGACGTCCGCACCGGGAAACCAGGCTGGAATCACTTCCGCCGTGACGCCGGCACCCACCAGTCCCAGGCCGAGGAACGAGCAGACCAGGACGCCCAGCGCAACGCGGAAGCCGACACCGCGATAGCGCACCGAGCGGACCTCGCCCCGGTCGATCCACGGCAGCAGGGCCAGCAGCAGGATCGCGCCGAACATGGCCAGCACGCCCCAGATCGTGGTGCCCAGGAAGGACGGGAACGTGCGCAAGATGGCGTAGAACGGCGTGAAGTACCACACCGGCTTGATATGCAAAGGCGTGACGAGGTTGTTCGCCGGGATGAAGTTGTCGTGCTCCAGGAACCAGCCGCCAAAAGTCGGCGCGAAGAACACGATGAACGCCGCAACCGTCAGGAAGAACGCCGCAGCGAAGATATCGTGGACGGTGTAATACGGGTGAAACGGGATGCCGTCGGCGGGCTTCAGCGCGTCCCAGCGGTTGCCCTTGGGACCCTTCTTGATCTCCACGCCGTCCGGGTTGTTCGAGCCCACCTCGTGCAACGCGAGGATGTGCAGCACAACCAGCAGCAACAGCGCCAGCGGCATCGCGATCACGTGCAACGCGAAGAAGCGGTTCAGCGTGGCGTTGGCGGGAAGATAGTCACCCATGATCCATTCCACCAGGGCATGGCCAATCACCGGAATCGTGCCGAACAGCGAGATGATCACCTTGGCGCCCCAGAATGACATCTGGCCCCGTGGCAGCACGTAGCCCATGAAGGCCTCGGCCATCAGCACCACGAAAATCAACACGCCGAGGATCCACACCAGCTCGCGCGGACGCTTGAACGAGCCATACATGATGCCGCGGAACATGTGCAGGAACACCGTTACGAAAAACAGCGACGCGCCGGTCGAATGCATGTAGCGGATCAGCCAGCCCCATTCCACGTCGCGCATGATGTATTCGACCGAATCGAACGCGCCCGCCGCGGTCGGGCTGTAGTTCATGGCGAGGAAGATGCCGGTGACGATCTGGTTGGCCAGCACCAGCAGGTTGCACGTGCCGAAGTAATACCAGAGGTTGAAGTTCTTCGGCGCGTAGTACTCGGTCAGGTGCTTCCGCGCCATGCCGTTCAGCCCAGGCGCACGCTCGAGTATCCAGTTGTAAAAACGTGTGAGCATGGTTGCCTCGAATCACTCCGTGCAGGATGGCGGCGTAGACGCTTCAGCAGGCCAGTTGGAGGTCGGAAGGGCGGCGCGGCACGTCCGCTTCGCCAAATCCCTCCCACAGGTCCCACACACGGTCTTCGTCACCTTCGGCCAATTGATCACAAGGGGATTTTCCGCCGCAGGCACGACTGGGGGCGCATAGCCAGTGAGCGGCGCGTCTCTTGCTCCCGGCATCTTCGAGCAGAGCCCGGGCAAGCGATGGCCAGCGACTCTCGACCGCATCGAAGGCAGTCAATGCAAGCGCTTCGCGGCGGGCCGCGATGGTTGCGATTTCCCTGGCTATGTTGCCGAACTTGTTTTTTCGCATGACGAGCCACTTGGTGAATGGAAGCGGAGGCATGAGTCATCGGCGTGTGACATCCATGGCTCACGCCGTCACGGATGGGGCGCAGAAACGCAATGACTACCTCTGTGCGACCCAGCGTCACCCGCTGTTCTGCGGGAAAGATTTCCGGCTCACTGATCAGTTCGTTGGCGCTCCGTGATGGCGACCGGCGGACTCCTGGAGTTCGGTGGAATCGGCTTTTCCGGCGTGGAAAGCAGCGTAGGTCCCGATGCCCGGGCGCGGTAGATCGGCGCAGGTGCTCGCCGTGTTGTCTCGCGCGCACCAATCGGCGCCGGCCGTGTTGGCAGGCGCCGATTGCCATGCGGGGTGAGCACGGCGCCTTGCTGCCGCCACGCACTCGCCTGCCGAATCCCGGGGCTCGATACAGCCGTCATTGAGAATCGGGACGGAAAGCACGGTGTGCACCACCGGAACTCGAACCTGCCCGCCAGCCGGCTTTGTGCGTTCGGCATTGATGCATTTGAGGAAGCGCTGTCGTTCCCGTTCCGGATCTACCCGGCCGCGACAGAGCCTCCTAGCATCGGCAGCGCAAGCCGGGGATGTGGATACTCCGACGCGCCAGCCGGATCATGAATCACGAGGCAGACATGAACATCGTCGTCATCGGCGGAAGAGGCCTGGTAGGACGGAATGTCGTCGAGAGACTTCGTTCGCAAGGCTACCGGGTGTCGGCTGCGTCCCGGTCGACCGGCGTCGATCTGATCTCCGGACGTGGGTTGGCGGAAAGTCTGGTCGGGGCCGACGTCGTTGTCGATGTCAGCAATTCGCCGACCTTCGACGACATGGCCGCCTTCGAATTCTTCAAGACCGCCACCTTCAATCTCCTCGAT
Source organism: Rhodanobacter glycinis (assembly GCF_006438785.1). Classification (GTDB taxonomy): domain Bacteria; phylum Pseudomonadota; class Gammaproteobacteria; order Xanthomonadales; family Rhodanobacteraceae; genus Rhodanobacter; species Rhodanobacter glycinis_A. The sequence goes on from NZ_RCZB01000003.1 coordinate 264,092, forward strand.
GCCGAGAAGCACGCCGGCGTGAAGCATCACGTGTCGCTTTCGGTGGTCGGAACCGGCCGTCTCGAGGCAAGCCCCTACCTCCATGGAAAGGCGCTGCAGGAACGCCTGATCGCCTCGTCCGGCATCCCGTTCACCATCGTGCACGCGACGCAGTTCTACGAATTTCTTCTCGACATCATCACCTACGCCGTCGGTGGCCAGACCATCCATCTGTCGCCTGCCTATATCGAGCCCGTTGCTTCGGATGACGTTGCCGCGACGATCGCACGGGTTGCCGCCAAGGCACCTCTCAATGGCTCGATCGAGATTGCCGGCCCGGAGCGGGGACGAATGTCCGAGCTCATCCAGCGATTCGTCAGGGATATGGAAGCGCCGTACGAGGTGCGAACCGATGTTCGCGCGCCCTATTTTGGTGCCATGCTCGACGAGTTCGTACTGCTTCCGCGCAAAGACGCCGAGCGCGGCGAACTGGGGTTTCAGGCCTGGTTCGAACAGTCGGAATATGCGCGCGCCGACTGGTGACTCATCACCGCCGCTCATGCCACCGCCAGCTGTCGTGCATCCAGCCGTTACCTTCGCGTCAAAAGGCACCTGCTCGCTCATGGCGCACACAAACGAAGGGCGCCATGCGGCGCCCTTCGTTTGTGCTATTTCAGCGGGTATCAGCGTTTGCTGATGGTGAACTTGCCCACCGAGACACCCAGGTTGACGCCTTCGCCGGTACCGGCCAGTGCCAGCGAGGTGGTGCCCTTGGTCAGCACCTGCGCAGTGGAACTCTTGACCACGCCAGCCTCGGCGCCGGCCTGGGCGTAACTGCCGTACACGTCATCGATGCTGTGCACGTTGCTGATCTCGCCCTTGCCGTGGTCGATGTGGTACTTGCCGGCGGTGAGGCCACCGCCCACCACCACGATCTTCACGTTCGAACGCTGGCCGTTGTCACAGGTAATCGTGCCATTGCCTTCGGCGTGCTTGTAGATGAGCGACCAGCCGGACAGGTTGAACGCGAGATCACATTTCACGCTGGCTTCGGCAGCCTGGGCGTTGCCTGTCGGCAAAGCGGTCATCGCACCTGCGCAGGCCAGCACCAGGGCAGCCATTCCAAAAGTACGCTTGATCATCAGTCATCTCCTTGGGTTAGTGCGGATCGGATTCGGGCGGATCTAATTCATTAGCCGCCGCAAGGTCGGGCTGCCCCTCGAAAGGTCGGCAGACCGCTGCGTGGTGGTCGAATCGTGTGCATGCCAGCGTGATAGCCGCGTGCAGGAACGTGACTACCTGTTCAGGCTGCGGCCTTGATGGTTCGGTAACAAACTGCCGCGCAGACTGCAATCGCACGCGCGCCGCTCACCTCGCAATGAAACCGGGGTTGTGACATCGCTGGCACCGTGCATAGACTCGACCCGGCCTGGAGCCGATCGCCACAAGGGAGAACCATGGTCAAGTATTCACTGGTGGGTTACGACGGCTCCGATGCCTCGCGCCGCGCGTTCCAGTTCGCCATCGAGCTGGCCCGCTGCGCGCATGGCCGGGTGCGCGTGGTGTCGGTGCTGCAGGTCACCGAGGGTGGCGCCGATGCCTGCGCGCTGATGATGGCCGACTCCGGCACCCGGCGCGCGCAGGAACTGCTGGAGGAACTCCAGGCGATGGTGCCGGACGCCGCCAGTCTGGTAGATGTGGAACTGATCCATGGCAGCCCCGGCGATGTCCTGCTCAGTCAGATCGAACAGCACGGCATTGACCACATCGTGATCGGCCACACCGAGCGCGGCGCCCTGGCGCGCTGGCTGCTCGGCTCGGTATCCGGCAACGTGCTGGCACGCGCCCACGTACCGGTGACGGTGGTGCGCTGAGACAGCGGTGGCGACGGGTGTTGCTGAACGGCAAGTCGGGTCGCGTTAATCCAGTACGGTGGGCAGGCCGTATGCTGCGTCATCCCTTTGTCATGTGAGGACGGGCCACGTCGACCCCGCCGCCATGCCGAGCTGACACACAGGAAATCCGCTTGAGTTATTCCTCCGCCCTGCCCTGGACCCTGGAAAGTCTCAATCTCGACTGCATCGAGGTCGCCCGCGTGCGCCACGACGAGGATCTGTTCTTTCTGCTGTGCAGTTCGTCGTTCGTCGAGAGCGGCTCGGACCTGTACACGCAGAACCTGATCAACCATTTCGCCGGCGATCAGGAATTACAAACCTGGCTCAGCCAGCATTGGGAACACGAGGAACTGCAACACGGCCGCGCGCTGGCTGCCTATGTGAAAAAGGTCTGGCCCGAGTTCGACTGGGACAAGGGCTTTCAGGCGTTCTGGCACGAGTACGGCGCCGTGTGCACGGCCGAGCAGCTCGAACCCGTCCGCGGCCTGGAGCTGGCTGCGCGCTGCGTGGTGGAAACCGGCACCGCCAGCCTTTACCGCGCGCTCAATGAAATCACCGACGAGCCCGTGCTGAAGCAACTGACCAGCCACATCAAGAGCGACGAAGTGCGCCACTACAAGCACTTCTACCAGCACTACCGGCTGTATCGGGAACGCGAGGGCTTCGGCCGCTACAAGGTGTTTCGCGCGATCCTGCGCCGGGTCAACGAGATCAAGAGCGAGGACAGCGACATCGCGCTGCGCCACGTGTTCAACCAGTGCTATCCGCAGCACCTGGGCAACGAAGCCGAGTTCCGCCGTATCAGCGATCGGGCACAGGGCCTGTTGCGCCGGCATATCCCGGCCGCGATGACGGTGAAGATGCTGCTCAAGCCACTGGACTTGCCGGCACGGCTGCAGAGCGCGCTGGAAAGACCGCTGGCGCGGATCACCGAGAAGCTGTTCCTGCACTGAGCGCATCCGCGGCTATGCCGCGAATGCTTTTGATCATTGTGCTGCCGCGGGCTTGTCCGCGCTGCGCGGCTCGCTCCTGATCTGCCGCTGCCGCAGCTGGGCTGCCTTGAGGCTTTTCACGTCGACCGGGCGGATCTGCGAGATCGTGCAGGGAAAATTGTTCCGGCCGGTGAGCACCTTGTCGAACCCCACCATGACCTGGTTGAGGTTGGAGGTGAGGCCAATGGTGTTGACGAATGAAATCTCCGGGCAGCCGCCGCCGAGATCCAGCAGCCAGGCTTCATTGCCCCGGGTATAGATCACCACCTGGCGGTCGCTCAATGGCTCCCACGAATACAGGGTGAAGAAACGGAAGTTGCGCACCGGTGCGCCGGCCGCCGCCGCATACGCCGCCTGACGTTCGCTGGTGCGCTGTGCATACGGCGCGCTGGCGCAGGCGCAGAGCAGGGCCAGCAGCGTCGTGGCGAGCAGGATACGGATCGTTGACATGGCATCAAATTCCATCGACGGGATATATCAGAACGCTCGAATGGTCCGGGCGGTATACCCGAGCTATTTCTTTTTCGGCTTGCCGACGCTGACCCATTTGGCCGGGTCGAAACCACCAACTTCGTAGACCAGGGTCTGCTTTTTCTCGCCATCGGCCAGGGTCACGTCCATGGTGATCTTCTTCGCCTTCTGCAGCATCGTGAGGAACGCCTTGTCATCGCGGATCATCAGCGCCGGCTCGCCAGTGGATGGTGCGAACGCCATGATGCGAACCGATTTGCCGTCGACCGTGCTGGCGATGACGCAGTTGCCGCGGCACACAAAGCCGGGCTTGCTGCCATACAGGAACACGCTCTGGCCCCAGCTGTTGTGCCGGCGCAAGACCAGCTGCACCCGATCATTGCCGGACGGCTGGCTGCTCTGGATGGTGGCGGTGGACTGCGTGCCACCGGCCATCGGCGACAGCTGGTACAGCCACAGGCTGGCCAAACGATACTTCTCGCTCGCTTCGGCATAACGCTGCTCGATCCCGGGAAGGGTTTTCTGCACTTCCTTCGCGGCATCGCTGTCGGGGAATCGCGTGACGATGTCCTTGCCCATCGATACCGCCATCTCGTCGTTATGGATGCGCAGCAATTGACGGTAGGTGTCGAGGTTGCGTGCCGCATCGGCGTTGCGACGTTGCGCCTGCTGCTGCGCCGCGTCCGGCGCGGGCGCCCCGCCCTGCGGCGAGCAGGCGGCGAGCATCAGGGCAGCGCCCAGCAGGGCGACGGCGGATGGAAGGCGAACAGACGGGTTCATCATGGGCGGCGCATCGCTCGGGGAACAGGTAGCTAGCTTGAGACGATCCGCCGTTGCCGCGCAACCGGCATGGTCAATCCTGCTGGCCGAAACGCTCGCGCAGCGCGGCCCGGTAGCGCCGGCTGCAGGGGATCTTTGCGCCGTCATGCATCTGCAGGCGGGCATCGCCGGTCTCCAGCGGCTCGATCTCGGCGAGGTAGTCGAGGTTGATGAAATGGCTGCGATGCACGCGCACGAAGCGCGCCGGGTCCAGCCGCCCCTCGATCCCGGCCATGGTGGCGCGCAACGGATAGTCGCGACCGCGCACATGCAGGTTCACGTAATTGCCCGAGGCCTGCAGCCACTCGATCTCGCTGGCATTGATCAGGAACTCCCGACCCAGCTTGCGCACCAGGAAGCGCTCTGGCCGATCCACGGGCTCGACCGGCGGACCTTCCTCCGGCGCGACCAGCAACCTTGCCTCGCCCTGCCAGCGCATCAGCCACAAGCGCGACAGGCAGGTCAGTGCAATGATGATGAAATAGGTGCGGATGTCCTTGAGATACTCGTAGCCGAAATTGGGCCACCATGCGCCGAAGCGGTAATGCCCGCCGGTCAGGTCATAAGCCAGCTTGCGCAACCCGACCATGCCGCCGACATGCAGCAGGCTGAATGGCACGGTGGCCAGCAAGTGCCATGGCAGGCTGCGGCGCCAGGTGTCGAAGCGGAACGGCCAGCGCCGCTCGACCGCCAGCACCGCCGGGATCAGGGCGAGGATCAGGATCGCACTGCTCCACTCCCATACCCACGGCTCCCAGGCCGCCGTCCGGGCATGGTCGATCTGCGCGACCAGGCTGTTGAACACGGTATTGAAAATGGTCAGCAGGACCCAGAAGGCGACTTCGGCCGGGTGTCGCCAGCGCTGGAAGTCGCGATATTCGAAATCCGTCGGTTCGGTCATGCCGGTCATTCTACGTGGCGGCCGGAACCCCCACACGCTTCGTCCCGCGGGGCCACCGCTCGTCCCCGTTCAACTACGAACCATCACTGGCGGATCGACAACCGATGCCAGCGGGGCATCATGGGTGGGCCGCCGCGGCCTGTCGGGGTGACGCCTCACGAGCCGATCTGGAGCAGCCGGATGAAAAGACGCGAATTGTTGAGAGCCATGGCTACGCTGCCGCTGTTGCCGCTGCTGATGCGCAACGGCGCGGCTTCGGCCCGGGACGCCGCCAACGTCATGATGGCGAAATTCCATTCGCGGGTACGGCCAGGCGCCCCCGGCTGGCCGCTGGCAGCGCAGTGGGAACAGCTCAAGCGCGACGTCGGCGGCCGGCTGCTGAAGCTCGAATCCCCCTTCGCACATTGCGCCACGTCGCCCTCCGACAGCGCTTGCGCCGAGGCGCTGAAACATCTCGACAACCCTTTCGCACTGGGCGACAACCCCGCGCTGACCCAGACCAGCGGCTGGGCCGATGCGTGGACGTCGCAGCCCAGCGCCTACGCGGTAGCGGCGGAGAACACCACCGACGTGGTGGCTGCGGTGAACTTCGCGCGACAGCACCATCTGCGGCTGGTGGTGAAGGGCGGCGGCCACAGTTATCAGGGCACTTCGGACGCGCCGGATTCACTATTGATATGGCCGCGGCACATGAACAAGGTGACCTTGCACGATGATTTTGTCGCACAGGGTTGCGTCGAGGCACCGCAGCACGCGGTGACGATCGAAGCCGGCGCGATGTGGAGCGATGCCTACGACGCGGTCACCACCCGGGGCGGCCGCTACGTGCAGGGCGGCGGCTGCACCACGGTGGGCGTCGCCGGCCTGGTGCAGAGCGGTGGCTTCGGCAGTTTCTCGAAGCACTGGGGCACGGCGGCAGCCAACCTGCTGCAGGCGGAAATCGTCACCGCCGACGGCAAGGTGCGCATCGCCAACGCCAGCACCCATCCCGACCTGTTCTGGGGCATCAAGGGCGGCGGTGGCGGCAGTCTGGGCGTGATCACCCGCCTCACCCTGCGCACGTTCGAGTTGCCGACCATGTTCGGCGGGGTGTCCGGCGCCATCAAGGCGTCGTCCGACGGCGCATTTCGCGCGCTGATCGCCAAGGCGATGGAGTTCTATCGCAGCGCGTTGTTCAACCCGCACTGGGGTGAACAGATGTCGTTCCGCAGCAACAACACGTTGAACCTGTCGATGGTGTTCCAGGGTCTGACCCAGCCGCAGGCCGAACAGGTGTGGGCACCGTTCCTCGACTGGGTCCGCGCCGACAGCGCCTACCGGTTCGCCAAGCCGGTGCAAGTGCTGGCCCTGCCGGCCCGGCATCTCTGGGACGCGGAATTTTTCCGCGCCCATGCGCCGCAGCTCGTGGTGGCGGACGACCGGACCGGCGCGCCGACCCACCATGTCCTCTGGGCCGGCGACCAGGATCAGGTTGGCTGGTTCATCCACAGCTATCAGTCGGCATGGCTGCCGGCAGCCTTGCTGCAGCCGGGGCAGCAGTCACGCCTGGTGGATGCCCTGTTCGCCGCGTCGCGGCAGTGGGGTTTTGCGCTGCACTTCAACAAGGGACTGGCGGGCGGTTCCGCCGATGCGATCGAGCGCGCCCGCGACACCGCGACCCACCCGCAGGTGCTGGACGCGTTTGCGCTGGCCATCTGCGCCAGCAGCGGCGACCCCGCCTTCCCCGGCATGCCGAACGCCCGCCCCGAACTGGCCAGGGCGCGCCGCGAGGCGGCGGCCATCGACAAGGCGATGGATACGCTGCGCGCCGTGGCGCCCGGTGCTGGTTCGTACCTCTCGGAAAGCGACTACTTCCTGCACGACTGGCAGCAGGGGTTCTGGGGGCCCCACTACCCGAAGCTCGCGGCGGTAAAGCACAAGTACGATCCGGACGGCCTGTTTTTTGTCCATCACGGCGTGGGCAGCGAAGCATGGAGCGCCGACGGCTTCACTCGCCTCGCATGAATTGACAGACTTCTGGCGCATCGAGTCAGCGCGCAACTGGCCGGCTAGACTATCGGTTTTCCAGCTGCGCCGATTCATGTCCGCACGCGCCGATTCCCTGCTCCGCCACCCGGCCTTCGTCGCGTTCTGGTTCGCCCGGATCGCGTCGGGCTTCGGCTTCCAGATGCTGTCGGTGGCAGTCGGCTGGCAAATCTACGCTATCACCGGCCGCGCGTTCGACCTGGGCCTGATCGGCCTGGTGCAGTTCGTGCCATCGGTGCTGCTGGCATTGCCGGCCGGGCATGTCGCCGACCAGTTCGAGCGCCGCCGCATCGTGCTGCTCGGGCAGATCGTGGAATGGATTGCGATCGCCGTGCTGGCCGGCCTGAGTCTGGCGCATGGCATCCACGAGGTCGGCATCCTGCTGTTGGTGTTCGTGATCGGCATTGCCAAGGCGTTCGAGTTTCCGGCACTGCAGTCGATGCTGCCGGCGCTGGTGCCGGCGGAGGTCCTGCCGCGCGCGATGGCCGTGAACGCGTCGGCTGGCCAGGCGGCGATGATCATGGGTCCGGCGCTGGGCGGCTTCCTGTACGTCGCCGGGCCGGGTGTGGTGTATACGGTGTGCGGCGCGCTGTATGTGGTCTCGGTGATCCTGATGGGTCGGCTGCGCTACGAGCAGGCACCGCCGAGGCGCGAGCCGGCCACGCTGAAGACGCTGTTCGCCGGCGTGCATTTCATCCGCGCGCGCAAGGACGTACTCGGCGTGATCTCGCTGGATCTGTTTGCCGTATTGCTGGGCGGTGCCACCGCGCTGCTGCCGATCTTCGCGAAAGACATCCTGCACACCGGCCCGTGGGGACTGGGTCTGCTGCGGGCGGCACCGGCGGTGGGTGCGCTGCTGATGTCGGTATGGCTGGCGCGGCACAACCTGCAGCGCCGGGTCGGCGCGATCATGTTCGCGTCGGTAGCCGGCTTCGGCGTGGCCACCCTGATATTTGCGTTGTCGACCACGCTGTGGCTGTCGCTGCTCGCGCTGTTTGCGCTGGGCGCGTTCGACATGGTCAGCATGGTGATCCGCGGCGCCCTGGTGCAGCTGGATACGCCGGACGACATGCGCGGCCGGGTCAGTGCGGTGAACGCGATTTTCATCAATACCTCCAACCAGCTGGGCGAGTTCGAGTCGGGCATGCTCGCCGCCTGGATGGGCGCGGTGAACGCCACGGTGCTGGGCGGCGTCGGCACCTTGCTGGTGGTCGGGCTGTGGCTGGCGATGTTTCCGACCCTGCGCCGGCGCCAGCGGCTGCACGTCGAGGCCGCCGCATCGGACGGGCCGGTTGCGGATATTCTGTAGCACTGTGGGCGCACGCCAATCGGATGACCCGTCCACCCGGAGCCGCACCATGATCGTCACGTCGCCGAACGAATTCCTGCAGGCCTATGCCGCGCTGGCACCGTTGCCGCACGCCGCGGCCACCGCGCGGGCGGCGTACCTGATCGCGCCGGCGGATTTCATGCTGGCGGCGGAATCAGCGCGCGACAACCGCTACATGGACATGAGCCTCACGGTCGATCCGCTCAAGGCACTGGCCCAGCACAGCGCGCTGGCACAGGCACTGCGCGCGGATTGTCCGGTGATCACGTTCCCCGGCGACCCCGCCACGCCCGACGCGGTTTTCCCGAACAACGTATTCGCCACCGCACCCGGTCGGCTCATCGTGGGCCGCATGCGTCACTCCGTGCGTCAGCGCGAGGCCGCGCGCACCGACATCCGCGAGTTCTTCGGCGATGTGTTGGGTTACGACGAGATCGACCTGTCCGGCTGCAACGACCTGGTCGCCGAGCTGACCGGTTCGCTGATCATCGACCGCGCGCGCGGGGTCGGCTACTGCGGCCTCAGCGAACGCTGCGACATGGCCGGCGCGCAGGCGATGTACAAGGCGTTCGAACTGCGCCTGATGTTCTGCTTCGAGCTGGCCGAATCCGAATACCACACCAACGTGGTGCTGACCCTGCTGGCCAGCCGCGCCGCGATCATCGCCGCCGACGGTTTTCGCGATCCGGCCGTGCCGCAGGCGATCGCCCAGGCATGCGGCAACCGCGCGATCTGGCTGACCCCGACCCAGAAACAGGCGTTTGCCGGCAATGCAATCACCCTGTCCGACGAGCGCGTATGGATGAGCGCGCGCGCTGCCGCTTCACTGACTGACGACCAGGTCGAGGCGCTGGGCGGCTTCGGTTTTGCGGTCGGCGCGGTGGACCTGAGCGAGATCGAAAAAGCCGGTGGCAGCCTGCGCTGCTGTGTGGGCGAGATCTACTGAACGCGTCACCGCCGCGCCACCCTGCCCAATACATCCGGAGCGCTGCATGATCACCGTTCACCACCTCAACAACTCGCGCTCGCAGCGCATCCTGTGGCTGCTGGAAGAACTCGGCGTGCCCTACGGGATCAAGCGCTACCAGCGCGATCCGAAGACCATGCTGGCGCCGCCGGAGCTGCGCGCGGTGCATCCGCTGGGCAAGTCGCCGGTGATCACCGATGGCGAGCTCACCCTGGCCGAATCCGGCTCGATCATCGAATACCTCGCCGACCGCTACGGCGCCGACAAGCTGATCCCCGCGCATGGCACGCCGGAGCGGCTGCACTGCAATTACTGGCTGCATTACGCCGAGGGCTCGGCGATGCCACCGCTGCTGCTGAAGCTGGTGTTCCGTCGGGTCGAGACCGCGCCGGCGCCGTTCTTCGTGAAACCGATTGCCAGGGGCATCGCGCACAAGGTGCAGCGCGATTTTGTCGATCCGCAACTGAAGCTGCATCTGGATTATCTGGAAGGCGAGCTGGGCAAAAGCGAATGGTTTGCTGGCGACGCGTTCAGCGCGGCCGACATCCAGCTGAGCTTTCCGCTGGAAGCCTTCGCGGCACGCGGCGGGCTGGACGCCGGCTACCCGCGCCTGTCGGCATTCCTGCAACGCATCCATGCACGACCGGCGTATCAGCGTGCCTTGCAGCAGGGCGGCGAATACCGGCTTGGCTGAACCGGATCGACACCGCAGGCAGTGTTGTTTACGCATCGCTCACGACGCCACTGGCAGCCTGTGACATCTGAGCCAATGGAGAACGCCATGCGTAACCGTGATATCGAACGCCAGATCCGCGACACCGCCGAGCGCGCCGGCGAGCGTGCGCATCACTACGCTGACGGCGCCGCCAGCACCGCGCAGAGCCTGCTCGAGCGTGGCCGTCGCCGCATCAACGAGCGCTTCGGCAAGGGCAGCAGGCAATACGGCCAGCAGTTGACCCAGGCCGCCGAGGATTTTGCCGACGAGGCGAATTACCACTATCGCCGGCTGCGTCGCCAGGTCAACCGTCACCCCGCAGCCACGGTGGCGATCGTCGCCGGCACCATCGGTGCATTCCTGCTGTTGCGCCGCGCGTTCCGCAGCGACGACGAGTAGACGCCATGCACCACGCAGAAGGGCCGGACGATCGCTCGTCCGGCCCTTCTGTTTTCGACAGCGAAACGGCGCGGTTGATCGCCGAGGGCACGCGAGAGCTCAGTGACCGAGGTGCAGCTTCTGGCTTACCACATGGTCGAGCACCCAGACCACGAACGGGCCGTTGGCGTTGGAGAACACGTAGCGGGAGGCTGGATCCTTGGACCGGTCCTCCAGTTTTACATCCGAGCGGTACGCCTTGACGACCAGCTCGTAGTCGTAACCTTCGACATAATCGAAGTCCTGGATACGACCATGCCAGTTCTGCCACGGGCCGTTCTCGCTCTCGCGCACGCGGTAGCAGCGACCCGAATTGTCGGCGTCGCAGGGCGCCGTGTGCGGACCGATCCACACCGTGCGGGTCACGCTGCGTTTGCCCTGCACGATCGCGGCAGGCGTTTCGCTGCCGGCATCGCTCACGGTGGTGTTGATGACGACGCGGCGGTTCGGCGCCAGGCAGGCGATCAGCTTCCTGCCCTTCTGGTCCGGGCAGTCGGCCACCGGATCGGCCGCCCCGCGACCTTCGGTCTGGATCACTCCGGCCGGCACGCCATGCGCCGCCAGGTAGTCGCGTACTGCCTCGGCGCGCTGCGCGGAAAGCTTCTGGTTGGCCTGCTCGCTGCCGATCCGGTCGGTGTAGCCCAGCACCTGTACCGAGTCGATCTGCGATGCGGCCTTCAGCTTGTCGACCAGCGCGTCCAGCTCGGCATTGTCGGTGGATTTCAGCTGCGCCTTGCCGAAGGCGAACAGTGCATCAGCCGACAGGCTCTGCTGTGCCGGAATGGCGGGTGCCGCCTGCGGCTCTGGTGCGGGTAGCGGGGTCGGCTGGATGGCCTCCCGGTGGCAACCGGCCAGCACCAGTGTGACGGCGCCGCCGAGGAGATAAACGTACGGACGTATGGTTTGCATGGCCCATTCCCATGTGTCGAGTGACTGTCGGACAGCGCCCCGCGGCGGGTATCACCGAAGCAGTCGCCGCCCATCACCGGTTTCCCCGTACCCCGCAGGATATAGTGGCTGGGCACTTCGCCGGGTGCAGCGGAGGTGAAGAAGACCGTTCGCGCGCATAAAAAAACCCCGCCGAAGCGGGGTTCTCGTTGCATTTGACCGACCTGCTCACTGACCCAGCGGGTTGGGTCGATCCGGATCGAGCTTGTATTCCTTGATCGCGCGGCTGACGTCCTTCGCATTCATCTTGCCGTCCTTCGCCAGTGCCGCCAGCGCCGCATGCGCGATCCAGTAGCGATCCACCTCGAAGAAGTCACGCAGATGCGCACGCGTGTCCGAACGGCCAAAACCGTCAGTGCCGAGCACGGTGTAGCGCATGCCGTCGGGCATGAACGCGCGGACCTGGTCGGCGTATTCGCGCACGTAGTCGGTCGCAGCGATCGCCGGACCCTGGCGACCGTCGAGCAGACCAGTGACGTACGGCACGCGCTGCTCCGCTTCCGGATGCAGGCGATTCCAGCGCTCGGCATCGAAACCGTCGCGACGCAGCTCGATGAAGCTGGGGCAGGACCAGATATCGGACTTCACGCCGAAGTCCTTCTCCAGCAGCTCGGCCGCCGCAATCACCTCGCGCAGGATCGTGCCCGAGCCCAGCAGCTGCACCCGCGGCTCGCCCTTCTTCGGCTTGCCGCCATCCTTGAACAGGTACATGCCCTTGATGATGCCTTCCTCGCTGCCCACGGGCAGATCGGGATGGCTGTAGTTCTCGTTCATCACGGTGATGTAGTAGTAGATGTCCTCCTGCTCCTGCATCATCCGGCGCACGCCGTCCTGCAGGACCACCGCCACTTCGTACGAGAAGGTGGGGTCGTACGACTTCACGTTCGGGATCGCGCCGGCCATCAGATGCGAATGGCCGTCCTCGTGCTGCAGGCCTTCGCCGTTGAGCGTGGTGCGCCCCGCCGTGCCGCCGACCAGGAAGCCGCGCGAGCGCATGTCGCCAGCGGCCCAACACAGGTCGCCGATGCGCTGGAAGCCGAACATCGAGTAGTAGATGAAGAACGGCAGCATCGCCTGGTTGCTGACCGAGTAGCTGGTTGCCGCCGCCATCCACGAGGCCATGCCGCCGGCCTCGCTGATGCCCTGCTGCAGCACCTGGCCCTTCTGGTCTTCGCGGTAGTACAGCAGCTGGTCGGAATCCTGCGGCTTGTACTTCTGGCCGAACGGCGCGTAGATGCCGATCTGGCGGAACATGCCTTCCATGCCGAACGTACGTGCCTCGTCGGCGACGATCGGCACCACGCGCTCGCCCAGCTGCTTGTCGCGCAGCAGCAGGTTGATGCCGCGCACCAGCGCCATCGTGGTGGAGATCTCGCGCTCGCCGGTGCCCTTGGTGATCTGCTCGAACGCAGCCAGCTCCGGTGTCTTCAGCTTCGCCTCGGCCTTGCGCCGGCGCTGCGGCAGGAAGCCGCCCAGCGCCTTGCGTCGCTCCAGCATGTACTGCACTTCCGGCGAGTCCACGCCCGGGTGGTAGTACGGCACGTCCTTGAGCTTGTCGTCGGCGATCGGGATCTGGAAACGGTCGCGAAAATGCCGCACCGCCTCCTCGTCCAGCTTCTTCTGCTGATGGGTCGGGTTCTGCGATTCACCGGCCGCACCCATGCCGTAACCCTTGACCGTCTTGGCCAGGATCACCGTGGGCATGCCCTTGGTGTTGGACGCCGCGTGATACGCCGCGTAGACCTTGTGCGGATCGTGGCCGCCGCGGTTCAACCGCCAGATGTCGTCGTCGGACAGGTTGGCGACCATCTCGCGCGTCTCCGGATACTTGCCGAAGAAATGCTCGCGCGTATACGCGCCGCCGAACGCCTTGCAGGCCTGGTACTCGCCATCCAGCGTTTCCATCATCAGCTTGCGCAGCACGCCCTTGCTGTCGCGCGCCAGCAACGGATCCCAGTAGCTGCCCCAGACCAGCTTGATCGCGTTCCAGCCCGAACCGCGGAAGCTGCCTTCCAGCTCCTGGATGATCTTGCCGTTGCCGCGTACCGGACCGTCCAGCCGCTGCAGGTTGCAGTTGATCACGAAGATCAGGTTGTCGAGTCCTTCACGGCCGGCCAGCGAGATCGCGCCGAGCGACTCCGGCTCGTCGCACTCGCCGTCGCCCATGAAGCACCAGATCTTGCGGTCGCTCTTCGGGATCAGCCCGCGGTGTTCCAGATATTTGAAGAACTGCGCCTGATAGATCGCCTGGATCGGGCCCAGCCCCATCGAGACCGTCGGCACCTGCCAGTAATCCGGCATCAGCCACGGATGCGGATACGACGACAGCGCGCGACCCTTGCCGACCACTTCCATGCGGAACAGGTCGAGCTGGTCCTCGGCCAGGCGGCCTTCAAGGAACGAGCGCGCGTAGATGCCGGGGCTGGAGTGGCCCTGATGCAGGATCAGGTCGCCCGGGTGGTCGGCACTGGGAGCGCGCCAGAAATGATTGAAGCCGACGTCGTACAGCGTGGCGCTGGAAGCGAAGCTGGCGATGTGCCCGCCCAGCTCGCCCGGCTTGCGGTTCGCGCGCACCACCATCGCCATCGCGTTCCAGCGGATCAGCGAACGGATCCGCCATTCCATCGCGGCGTCGCCGGGCATCTTCGCCTCGTTCGCCGGCGCGATGGTGTTGACGTAGGCGGTGGTCGGATCGAACGGCAGGTAGCCACCCGAGCGGCGGGTCGAATCGACCATGCGCTCCAGCAGGAAATGCGCGCGTTCGGTGCCGTCGTGATGGATCACCGCGTCGAGCGAGTCCATCCACTCCCTGGTTTCGGTGGGGTCGATGTCCTGATTGAGGATATCGTCGAGCTGATCCATGAAGATTCTCCGCGGCGCCGTTGCAGCGCCAAGCTTGAGGGGGAATACCCGCCGCCGGGGATTGCGGCGGGATCAACGTCCAAGTCTAGCCGTTGGGCCGGATGCCCGCCAATTCAGCCATCCATGCGGCGGCGCATGGCGAGCGGCCGGTCGGCCGCCGCCTCGCTCAGCCCTGCTGGCGGTTGGCCGCGCGGATCTGCGCCTCGACGCAGGCCACCGCGCTCATGTTCACCACGCGGCGCACGGTCGACTGCGGCATCAGGATGTGTGCCGGCTTGGCCACGCCCATCAGGATCGGCCCGATCACCACGCCGTCGCTGAGCATGCGGGTCATGTTGTAGGCGATGTTGGCCGCGTCCAGGTTCGGGAACACGAATACGTTCGCCTTGCCTTCCAGCCGCGAGTTCGGGAACAGCTTCTCGCGCAGCGCTGGCGTCAGCGCCACGTCGGCCTGCATCTCGCCCTCCACTTCCAGCCGCGGCGCGCGGGCACGGATCAGCTCCAGTGCTTTGCGCATCTTCTTCGCGCCACAAGTGTCACGGCTACCGAAGTTGCCGCCGGACAGCAGCGCGATCTTCGGCACGATGCCGAACAGCTTCAGCCGGATCGCCGCCTGCAGGGTCGCCTCGGCGATCTGCTCGGGGCACGGATCGTCCTGCACATGGGTGTCGAGGTAAAAGAACGTGCCCTTGTCGGTCGACACCGCGGCCATCGCCGACGGCTCGACCACGCCTTCGTCCAGTCCGATGATGTCGCGGATGTAGCGCAGCTTGCCCTGGTACTGGCCAACCAGGCCGCAGATCAGCGCGTCCGCTTCGCCGCGTTCGACCATCAGCGAGGCGATCGCGGTGGGACGCGAGCGGATCACCGCCTTGGCCATCGACGGGGTCACGCCGCGACGCTCCATCAAGCGGTGATAGTGCTGCCAGTAATCGTCGAAGCGCGGGTCGCAGTTGATGTTGCAGATCTCGATATCCACGCCCGGCTTGATGCGCAGGCCGGCGCGCTTGATGCGCTTCTCGATCACTTCCGGACGGCCGATCAGAATGGGCTTCGCCAGGCCTTCGTCGACCACCGCCTGCACCGCGCGCAGCACGGTTTCCTCTTCACCCTCGGCGTACACCAGCCGGCACGGCGCGGACTTGGCGCGCTCGAACACCGGCTTCATCAGCAGGCCGGTGCGGAACACGAAGCTGGTCAGCTGATCGTTGTAGGCGGCGAAATCCGCCATCGGCCGCGTCGCCACGCCCGAGTCCATCGCCGCCTGTGCCACCGCCGGCGGCAGCTGCAGCAGCAGGCGCGGATCGAACGGCTGCGGGATCAGGTATTCCGGGCCGAAGCTCGGCGGCTTGCCGCCGTAGGCTCGCGCGCTGACGTCGGACGATTCGCGCCGCGCCAGCGCCGCGATCGCCTTGACGCAGGCGATCTTCATCGGCTCATTGATCACCGTGGCGCCCACGTCCAACGCGCCGCGGAACAGGTACGGGAAGCACAGCGCGTTGTTGACCTGGTTCGGGTAATCCGAGCGGCCGGTGGCCATGATGCAGTCCGGCCGCACTGCCTTCGCCTCTTCCGGGGTGATCTCCGGGTTCGGGTTGGCCAGCGCAAAGATGACCGGCCGCGCGGCCATCGTGGCGACCATCTCCGGCTTCAGGATGCCGCCGGCGGACAGGCCGAGGAACACGTCTGCGCCCTCGACGATCTCGGCCAGCGTGCGTGCCTTGGTGTCGCGCGCGTAGCGCTGCTTGTCGGGGTCTAGGTCGGTACGCTCGCTGTGCAGCACGCCGTGGCGATCGAACGCCAGGATGTGCTCCGGCTTCACGCCCAGCGCCACCAGCATGTCGAGGCAGGCGATGCCCGCGGCGCCGGCGCCGGTGGTGGCCACGCGGATGTCCTCGATCTTCTTGCCGACCACCACCAGCGCGTTGACCAGCGCCGCGCCGACGATGATCGAGGTGCCGTGCTGGTCGTCATGGAACACCGGGATCTTCATCCGCTCGCGCAGCTTGCGCTCGACGATGAAGCACTCCGGCGCCTTGATGTCTTCCAGGTTGATGCCGCCGAAGGTGGGCTCCAGGCTGGCGATGATGTCGACCAGCTTGTCCGGGTCGTTCTCGTCGATCTCGATGTCGAACACGTCGATGCCGGCGAACTTCTGGAACAGCACGCCCTTGCCCTCCATCACCGGCTTGGCCGCCAGCGGCCCGATGTTGCCCAAGCCGAGCACCGCGGTGCCATTGGTGATCACCGCGACCAGGTTGGAGCGCGCGGTGTACTCGGCGGCCGAGGTCGGGTCTTCCACGATCGCATCGCAGGCCGCGGCAACGCCGGGCGAATAGGCCAGCGACAGGTCGCGCTGGGTCAGCAGCGAGGTGGTCGGGGTGACCTTGATCTTGCCGGGGCGCGGCAGGCGGTGATATTCGAGTGCGGCGAGACGCAGTTCTTCGGGAAGGCTCATCGGATGTGTTTTTTTCGGTAGGGGAGCGCCAGCCGCGACGGCGGCCGACTGCCTGTGATGTTAGCACCGGCGCGCTCGGGACCGGCCCGTTCCTGCGGCGCCACGACGCGGCTGCGGGGATGCGCTAGACGCTCGACAACAGCTCGTCGCCCTGCACCCGGTTCATGTGGATGCCGTTGATGAACACCGAGAACGCCAGCTTGCCGGCCAGCCCATGCACATGCTGCATCCATGGCGGTAACCAGCGCGGCGGCAGGATCGCGCCGGACGCGAAATGCGGCTGCAGCGCGATCACGTCATGCAGGGTCAGCTTGCCGGCAAACAGGTGGCGCAGCAGATCCATCCGCTGCTGCTTGAACGCCCAGCGGAAGAACGTGTGCACGGTGAGCAGGCCGGACAGATACACATTGTCCTTGGCGAACGCGGCGCCGCCGCTCAACGGCACACCGCGGAACACCCGTTGGGCCGAATGGAAGCTGTCCGCCGCGCTCTGCCCGCAGGCGCTGAAATAGCGGTAGACCTCGACGAAGTCGGCGCCACTCAGCGCCATGTCGATCGCCAGGATGCGCAGGCTGATGCGCTTGAGCCGGGCGATGTCGATCGCGCCGGACATCAGCTCGGCGAACACAGCCAGCCCTTCCTGGGTCGCGGTGACTCGCGGCGAAGTGCGCGCCAGCGAGGCCAGCAAGGGCTGCTGGCGGCCGTTCAGTGCGGTCAGCGAGTGCACGAACGCCTCGTGCGCCAGCAGCTGATGACGATCGTATTCGCTGAAGCAGGTGTCGCCGCGCAGGCGGATGCGGGTAGCACCGGCCGCTGCCTTCGCGGTCAGCTCGGCATCCACTTCCACCTTGATCATGCCGGCACCGAAGAAATCGTCCAGCGTCTTCGCCAGCTCGTCGCGCAGCTCGGCGGCCGGCATGTCCACGCTGCTGTCGTCGGCCAGCAGATCCGCACCCAGCTCGTCGGACAGCTCGACGAAGTAGTGCGCCGCGTCCAGGTTGCTGCGCTGGCTGCCGGGGATCAGATCGCCCGGCTTGCCATACAGCGCAATCGACGGTGCGGTGAAGCCGGCCGTACCGACCGATTCCAGCATCTCGGCGGCAATCCGCCAGGACTCGGCGGTGCGCCGCAGGTAATCGCCAAGCGGGTCGATGTCGTGCGGATCGTTGCCACCGGCGGCGGCTTCGATCGCCGCCAGCTCGGCACGTGCCACGGCCAGATCCGGTCGCGTGTAAGTCACCTCGGGCAACGCAAATTGACCCTTGCCGTAGGCCTCGATCATGCGGCTTTCCAGCGATGCCGGCCACGCCACCGTCGGCAGGATATGGATGCCGCGCACCGCCGCCAGCAGGCGCTGGTCGAGCGCCGCGTAGCGCTGCAGCGCGGGTGCGATGGTGGTATCGGGCATACCGTTCATCGGGCGACTCCACGCAGCGCATCGACGCGCTCGATCAACTCATTGGCGATCGGGTCGGGGTTGAACCCGCTCAGAAACCTGCGTGGACTGGCCGGCATGAAAGTGAGATTGCGGCCAAAGCGCGAATCCGTTCGCAGCATCACGGTGACACGACGCGGATTGGTCATGGTGGTGGCGTTGACGTTCATCACATCGCGCAACGCCACACGGATCTTCTCGCCGCGGTTCTTCACCACCAGCCAGTCGCCGTCCAGCCAGACCTCGTCCAGCAGGTCCTGCAGCAGCTTGCGGTAGAGCAGAAACATGACACCGACCACGAACAGCGGCATCAGCACCAGCGGGAAAAGTGACCCCGATCGTGCGTCCGCACGAGCGTGTTGCACCGCCCAGAACTGCACGCCGGAGATGATCAGCACAAAGCCGACCCACAGCAGCGGAAAGACCCGCTTGTAGAAGAACGTGGTGGACGACGACAACCGACGCATGCCTGCGCTCCGCTGCAACGATGCCGCGATACTAGATGTTTTGCGCCGCGCGGTGCAGCAGGAGCACTGCGCACGGAGTTCAGTCGCGCTCGCGCTGCCCGCGATGCCCGTGCGGCCGCTCGATCGGGCGGCCGCCGCGCTGACGACGCAGGCGTGCCTCCAGCGTCGCAGCCTGCTCCTCGCGCTCGTCGTGCAACTTGAGATAATTGCGCCAGCGCCCCGCTGTCAGCTCACCGCTGTCCAGCGCCACCTGCACGGCGCAACCCGGCTCGCTGCCATGGCCGCAATCGGCGAAACGGCATTGCTCGGCGAGCACCTCGATATCGGCGAACAGGTCGAGGTTTTCCTCGCCGGTAAGCTTGAGCTCGCGCATGCCCGGCGTGTCGATCAGGCAGCCGCCGCTGGGCAACTGCAACAGCGCGCGATGGGTGGTGGTATGGCGGCCGCGGCTGTCGTGGCTGCGCACTTCGGCAGTGGCCATTGTCGCCGTACCGAGCAAGGTGTTCGTAAGCGTGGATTTGCCGGCGCCGGAAGAACCCACCAGCACGGCACTGTCGCCCGGCTGCAGGTATTGCGCCAGCAGCGCCACACTGGCCGGGTCCTTGCAGTTCAGCGCGTGGATCGGCGTGCTGTCGGGCAGCCGCTCACGCAATGCCGCGATCTGTGCGGCCGCGTCTTCACGCGTGTCCAGCTTGCTCAGCAATACCACCGGCTGGGCGCCGGAATCCTCGGTCAGCGACAGATAGCGTTCGATGCGCGCCGGGTTGAAATCGCCGTCCAGTCCGGTCAGCACCAGCACGTAGTCGATATTGGTGGCGATCAATTGACGTTCGTAACGCTCACCGGCGGCCGCCCGTGACATCACCGTGCGCCGCGGCGCCACTGTGACGATGTGCGGCGGCGTGCCACTGGCCACCTCGACGAAATCACCGACTACCGGCCGTTCGCCGGGATCGATGCCGCGCTTGAGGAAGTGCCCGTCCGGCTGCGCGCCAAACAGGGTCTCGCCATCGTGCAGCTCGTAACCGGCGCGGTGCTGGGCAACCACTCGCGCGAGACGCAAGCCGGTTGCAGGCAATACGTCGCCGCGCCAGCCGATATGCCGCAGTCGCTCGATCGTTTCGGCGTCACTCATGGCGAAAGTCTGTCTGCACGGTCTGGCGATTATGCCTTGCCCGGAGATTGCCCGCCGATGAACCGGAATCCGGCTCGGCCGGCTCTCGCGCTGCACTGCATCACGCTGCTAGCATCGCCCTGTCGGCGGTGGCGCCGGCTCTTGGACAACATTAAGGATGCCGGCGTTGGCTTCGATCACACCCAGTGCGCACCTGGCGGGCGTGCGCTACGAAATTCGCGGCGCGCTGACCCGGCGCGCCCGCGAGCTGGAGGCCGCCGGCCTCGACATCATCAAGCTCAACATCGGCAACCCGGGCCGCTACGGCTTCGAAGCACCCGCGCATCTGCGCGAGGCGATCGCCAGCCACCTGCACGACAGCGAGGCCTATGGTCACGAACAAGGCCTGGATCCCGCTCGCGAAGCGATCGCGGCGCAGCAACGCGCGCGCGGCGCACAGGCGGTTGAGCCGGAGCGCATCTTCATCGGTAACGGCGTCAGCGAGCTGATCGATCTCAGCCTGCGCGCGCTGCTGCATCCGGGCGAGGAAGTGTTGCTGCCCAGTCCGGACTACCCGTTGTGGAGTGCGGCGACGATCCTCAACGGCGGTCAGCCCCGCTATTACCGCTGTCTTGCCAGCAACAACCATCTGCCCGATCCGGACGAGATCGAGGCCCTGATCACGCCACGCACCCGCGCGCTGGTACTGATCAATCCAAACAACCCGACCGGCGCCGTGTATCCACGCGCGTTGCTGCAACAGCTGGTGGCAATCGCGGCGCGGCACCGGCTGCTGCTGCTCGCCGACGAGATCTACGACGAGATCCTGTACGACGGTGCCACCTTCCAGCCGCTGGCCGAAGTGGCCGGCGAGCTGCCCTGCCTCAGCTTCGGCGGCCTGTCAAAGGTGCATCGTGCCTGTGGTTACCGGGTCGGCTGGATGAGCCTGTCCGGCGATCCCGCGCGCACGGCGGCCTATCGGGATGCGCTGCAACTGCTTGCCGCGTTGCGCTTGTGCGCCAACGTGACCGCGCAATGGGCCGTGCCGCCGGCATTGCAGAGCGCGCCCACGATCGGCGCACTAACCGTGCCCGGCGGCCGCCTGCATGAGGCGCGACGCATTGTGCTGGAAGCGGTAGCAGCCAGCGAATACCTGCAACTGGTTGCGCCGGATGGTGCGCTTTACGCGTTTCCACAGGTGCGTGCCGACCGCATCGCCGGTTTCGACGACGAGGCGTTTGCCCTGCGCCTGCTGGAAGAGGAATCGGTGCTGGTGGTGCCCGGCAGCAGTTTCAACGTGCCGCTCAGCCACCACTTCCGGCTGACCCTGCTGCCGCCGCCGGCACAGCTGCATGAGGTCTTCGTGCGGATCGAGCGGGTGCTGGCACGGATGGCACGCGAACAAACCCAAGCCCCCGCTGCCGCCCTGGCCTGAGCCATTCAACGATGCCTGCCGCGCCCGCGCTGCACTATCTCGCCCTCGGCGACTCCTACACCATCGGTGAGGCGGTAGCCGCGCACCAATGCTGGCCGGCCGAACTGGTGCGGCGACTGCGCAAGGTCGGCGTGGTGATCGACGATCCGCGCATCATCGCCACCACCGGCTGGACCACCGACGAGCTGGCGCAGGGCATGGACACGGTGTCACTGGCAGCGGTGTACGACCTGGTCACCCTGCAGATTGGCGTCAACAACCAGTACCGCGGCCGCACGGCCGACGACTACCGCGGTCAGTTTGCGAGCCTGCTGGCTCGCGCAACCATGCTGGCCGGTGGCCATGCGGCACACGTGGTGGTGGTGTCGATCCCCGACTGGGGCGTCACCCGCTTCGCACTTGAACAGGGCCGCGATCCCGCCACCATCGCCGCCGAACTCGACGCCTACAACATGATTGCCCGTGACGAGACTCATCGCGCGGGCGCCCGCTATGTCGATATCACCGGTATCTCGCGCGCGCAACCGGAACTCGTTGCCGACGATGGCCTGCATCCTTCGGCGGCGCAATACGCATTGTGGGTGGAAGCGATCGAGCCGATGGTTCGCGCAGTACTCCACTGACACGGGCAATTCGGCGGCAACGCGGCTGCAACCTGTTCGCCATGGCACGGTGACGTAGCGATCGCAAACTGGCGCCCCGGGCAACTACCGGGGATCCGCGCCATGACTACCTTCTATTGCCGCAGCGCATTCATCTCCGACGTGCACCTGGGCACGCCCGACTGCAAGGCCGCTTATCTGCTCGATTTCCTGCGCCAGCTGCGCTGCGAAAAGCTCTATCTGGTCGGCGACATCATCGATATGGAGGCGCTGGCGAAACGGCGCTGGTGGCATGCCGGACATAGCGCCGTGATCGACGAGATTTTCGCGCTTGCACGATGCGGGGTCGAGGTAGTCTATATCCCCGGCAATCACGATGCTCCCATGCGCGGCCTGCATGGCCAGAACTTCGGCGGCGTGCGGATCGCACTGGATGCCGTGCATGTCGGCGCCGATGGCCGTCGCTATCGGGTCAGCCACGGCGACGAATTCGATCCCGAGCACGTCGGCCGACGCTGGATGCTGCAGTTCGGCGAAGCGATGCATCGCTTCATCTGCTGGAGCAATCGCCGCCTGCATGCGATGCGGCAACGACTGGAACTGCCCTATTTGCCGCTGTCGATCATCGTCAAATCGCATATAGGCAAGGCGCTGGCGTACATCCGTGCCTATGAAGCGCGCGTAGCCGCCGATGCGCGCGAGTGCGGTTTCGATGGCCATATCTGCGGACATATCCACTTCGGTCATGTGCGCGAACTGGACGGCGTGCTCTATCTCAACGACGGCGACTGGGTGGAGCACTGCACGGCGCTGATCGAGGATCACACCGGCGCGATGGAACTGATTCACTGGAGCGAGCAGCTCACTGCGCTGGGTCGCGCCAGCCGCGAACTGGTATGGCCGTCATCCGCCGCCGCCCTGGCCCTGGCGCCGCTTGGAGCCTGCGCGAGAGGCCTGGGCGAGCTGCACCGCGCCGCCTGAGCCCGCGGCCTTGAAGGCCGGGCGAGATCACCGCATATCGGGGCGGCGTATCATTGTCTTCTTTGCCGGAGTCTCCCATGTCCCTCGACACCACCACCCGCGAACGTATCGAAACCCTGCTCAAGGACCACCGCGTGGTGCTGTTCATGAAAGGCAATCGCCAGCAGCCCATGTGCGGCTTCTCCGCCGCAGCCACCAACACGCTCAACGAGCTGCTGCCCGAATACCACACGGTCAACGTGCTGGACGACCCGGAGATCCGCGAAGGCATCAAGGCCTACGGCGAATGGCCGACGATCCCGCAGCTGTACGTTGAAGGCGAGCTTGTCGGTGGCGCCGACATCATCCGCCAGATGTATGGCAGCGGCGAACTGCACACGCTGTTCGGCGCGACCGCACCGGACCGCACGCCGCCGCAAATCACCATCACCGACGCGGCCGCCGAGGCGATCCGCCAGGGCACCGCGAATGCGCAAGGGGTGGCCCTGCACCTGGAGATCGGCCCCGATCACAGCGCCGGCTTTCAGCTGGCCCCGGCTGGCGAGCACGACATCGTGGCGCACGCCAATGGCCTGGACGTCCATTTCGATCCAGCCAGTGCCCAGCGCGCCAAGGGCATCGTGATCGACTGGGTCTCCACCGTGCAGGGCGAAGGACTGAGCCTGAAGTTTCCCGGCGCGCAGGAGATCAGATCGCTCAGCGTGCAGGAGCTGCAAGCGCGGCTTGCCGCGAACGACATCACCCTGATCGACGTGCGCCCCGCCCATGGTCGCGCCCAGGCCGCGCCGCTGGCGCAGGCGCGCGTGCTGGAAGATGAGGGTTACGAAAGCCTCGCCGGCCTGCCAAAAGACACCCCGCTCGCGTTCATCTGCCATCACGGCGTATCCAGCCGCGCCATGGCCGAACGCTTCGCCGCCCACGGCTTCAGCAACCTGCACAACGTGGAAGGCGGCATGGACGCTTGGGCGCGCGAAATGGACCCTGGCGTACCGCGCTATTGATCGGCCCTTCGCCACAACATTCAAGACGCCCGCTTTACGGGCGTTTTTTTATGGTCGCCGCGCGCGCGGCGTTCACGGAACATTAATAATAAAATAGCGATGTCGATTTTTCTTACGTAATCACGTAATTTTTTTCGGCATACGCTGGTGAAAATTCTCATGTACAGCAAATTCTTTCGCCAAATCTCGCAGACGCCGACCGTGAAATGCGTAATTCACAATTTATTGCGTTAAAGCAAAAGTTACGCCACCCAGCTCATAAGCGTTTTATTGCTGATTTCATAACTATTGCGTAACGTTTTTGAGCGTCGTAACTTGTCCGGACGAAGATTGACGATCCCCTTCGTGCGTTGCCGTGCTAACGGGCAGACCAAAACGTTGGCCCGAGGTGCGGGCGCGGAGCTGAAATATCCACGTCCACGGATAAACAGACGTCTTCGGAAACAAGCGAATAAATCAGTTTGCAGCCTTTTCATTTGCTGCGTATTTGGGGAGGTGCCGTGCACGCGGCACCCAACCACTCAACGGAGGGTGAGTTAATGAAGTCCACTTTACAAAAACCTGTCTCCAGCAAGGCACTGGGGCGTCGTACGACGATGGCATTTGCCATTGCCATTGGATTCGGCATGACCGGAGCGGTCTACGCTCAGGCCACTACTGGCAGCATCTTCGGACAGGCAAAGGCCGGTGATTCCGTGCTGGTCAAGAGCACCTCCGGCGTCAGCCGTCAGGTCGAGGTGGATTCGACCGGTCACTACACAGTGAACTCGCTCCCCCTAGGCGACTACACCGTGACTCTGCAGCAGGGCGGTCAGACCGTCGATTCGCGCTCGAACGTCACCCTGCGTGTGGGTTCTGGTACCGAGGTTTCCTTCGGTGCCCAGAACGCCCAGAACTTGTCCGCGGTGACGGTGCAGGCTAATGCTCTACCGACCATCGACGTCAGTGCGGTCGATTCCCGTACGGTTATCACGTCTGAACAGCTGGCGAAGCTGCCGATTGCCCGCAGTGCGGAAGCGATTGCATTGCTGGCACCGGGTGTGGTTTCGGGCTCGGGCCTGTTCACCAATGCCAAGGGTCAGGCAGTGATTTCGTTTGGCGGCTCCTCAGTAACGGAGAATGCCTATTACCTCAATGGGTTCAACACCACCGATCCGATCAGCGGGTTCGGCGGTCTGACACTGCCCTACGGCGCCATTGACCAGCAGGAAATTCTGACCGGCGGTTACGATGCAGCCTACGGTCGTTCCGATGGCGGTGTGATCAGTCAAATCGGTAAGCGCGGTACCAACGAATGGCATTTCGGTGCCGCTATTCAGTGGACCCCGACCGACCTGCAGAGTGACCCGCGCAACTTCTACTACGTGAACTCACGTGCCGACTTGAATCCGGACAAGGCAGGTTCCCAGGGCAAGCTCCGTCAGTACCGTAAGGACAACAAGTCGTGGACGACCACGGTCGATGCTTACGTCGGCGGCCCGTTGATCAAAGACAAGCTGTTCCTTTTCGCTGCGGTTGAGGCGGAACGCGTGGAAGGCCATGGCGGCTTCAATTCCCCACTTGGCGGTGTGGCTACCACGAACAAGGACACCCATGCGCGCTATGACAACCCGAAGTGGTACGGCAAGCTGGACTGGAACATCACCGACAGCAATATCCTCGAGCTGACCGGCGCCTCCGATAAATCGTCATTTCAGGGCAAGATCAACTCATGGAGTCCGGTCACACACCAGGACACCGGTTTCAACAGCTATGCCACCTCGACCAAGGTCGCTCAAGACCTGTTTTCGGGTAAGTTCACGAGCTACATCACTGATGACCTGACCCTGACGGCCATGTACGGCAAGATGACGGGTACGTTGTACAGCAACACGCCGGGTTACGATCCGACCAATCCGTACCTATTCACGCCCGAAAATCAAGATCCGGCGATCGTTGGCGGGACGCCCATCCGGAACAATCAGACCGTCATCCAGATCGCCGATCCGAAACACCAGACGCACACGACTAACCTGCGAATCGATCTGAGCTACAAGCTGGGCGATCACACCATCACCGGTGGTATTGACAACCAGAATGTGGCGGATACGGACGACGGCGTGGTAATGGGCGGTCCGGGCTACGCTTGGGAATATGACAAGGGTTCAGCCAATACCTACATCATCGGTGGCCCGTCCACTGGTGCCGATTGGCAGTTGAGTCCTTGGGTGCAGGCGCCGGGCCCCGCCTCGAACGGCCGTTACGTGGCACGCTATATCCAGAGTGCCAGCGCGTCGGTGCGCGTCAATCAGCACGCGCAGTACATCCAGGACACGTGGCAGATCAACGATCGCTGGGTGGTCAAGGCCGGCCTGCGCAACGACCAATTCACCAACTACAATGGCGTCGGTGTGCCTTACCTGCGTCTGACCAGTCCGCAGTGGGCACCACGCGTCGGCTTTAGCTGGGATGTCAATGGCGACTCCAGCTTCAAGGTCTACGGCAATGCCGGTCGCTACTATCTGGCAATGCCCGCTAGCGTAGCCCAGCGTTCGGCGGGTGCTTCGCTATATACCCGCGAGTATTTCACCTACACCGGCGTCGATGCTAATGGCGCCCCGACCGGCCTGACACCGATCCAGACCAGTACGGGTGGCCCGATTTCGGCCAACCTGGAATACGGCATCCCGCGCGACCCGAAGACGGCGGCGGTGACCAATCTGAAATCTGAGTACCAA
This sequence comes from Rhodanobacter glycinis, assembly GCF_006438785.1. Classification (GTDB taxonomy): domain Bacteria; phylum Pseudomonadota; class Gammaproteobacteria; order Xanthomonadales; family Rhodanobacteraceae; genus Rhodanobacter; species Rhodanobacter glycinis_A. The sequence goes on from NZ_RCZB01000003.1 coordinate 290,644, forward strand.
GACGAATATATCCTCGGTTTCGACAAGAAACTGGGCGATTCGTGGGTATACGGTGCCAAGGCCACCTACCGCAACTTGCGTAACGCAATCGATGACATCGGCGACTCCCCGTCCATCGCCGCCAAAATGGCGGCCATGGGCATCGACCCTGCCACCATCGGGACGATCCAGGGCAGTTACCTGATCAACCCGGGTGCCACCAACATCTTCGAGATTCCGAAGATCGGTGGGGGTTATTACAGCGTGGCCATGGATTGGAAGAATGACTTCCATTTCAATACCACGCTGAAGCGCAAGTACTATGGTCTGGACTTGTACTTGGAGCATCCGTTCGACGGCAAGTGGTTCGGCAAGATCGACTATTTGTACTCGAAGAGCTACGGTAACAGCGAAGGTCAGGTGCGTTCGGACATCGGCCAGACCGACGTGTCGGCTACGGTGGATTGGGATTACGCTGCGGTGATGGATTATGCCAATGGCGATCTGAGCAATGATCGCCGGCATCAGCTCAAGGCCTTCGGTTCGTATCAGCTGACTCCGGAATGGATGGTGTCAGGCAATCTGGCAGTATTGTCCGGTTCGCCACGCACCTGTCTGGGTGCTTACGGCGCCGATCAGACCTATCCGGGCCTGGGCTATGGTGACTATCACCACTTCTGCAATGGTTCGCCATGGTCGCCGGGTAAGACGCACAATCCTTGGACCTACACGCTCAGCCTGGGTGGCGAATACCGTCCGGAATGGGCCGATAAAAAGTTGGCCTTCAATGTGTTCGTCTATAACGTGCTCAATCAGCAGAAGACCACGCAGACCTACGCCATTTACGGCAACTCCTCGGTGAATCCGGACACGGGCGTCGTCGACGGCCTGAACGTCAGCTACCTGCGTCCGTACACCGCACAGTCGCCGCGTTATGTGCGTTTCGGCGTTACGTACGACTTTTGAGGCCAACCTGGATCAGGCTTGCCTGATTCGTGAGTTGCAAGGATGAAGAATAGCCCCCGCATTGCGGGGGCTATTTTTTTGTCACTTTTAGCCACATGCACCGCGCGCGTGCCATGACGCTGGCTCGGCATCCCCTCCTAGATTGCTCTGTTCTCGTGCAAGGTCAATCCGTCTCGATCTCGCCCTCAAACCGCAGGTGCTTCACGCTGCGGCCATTGCGCCGCACCAGCTTCAGCGCTTCGATGCCGATCTTGATATGTGCCTCGACAAACTGCGACGTGATATTGCGGTCGCTGAGCTCGGTCTTCACGCCTTCCGGAATCATCGGCTGATCGGACACCAGCAGCAGTGCGCCGCAGGGGATCCGGTTGGCGAAACCGGCGGCGAAGATGGTGGCGGTTTCCATGTCCACCGCCATGCAGCGGGTACGTCGTAAATAGTCCTTGAACGTATCGTCGTGTTCCCACACGCGACGATTGGTGGTGTACACGGTGCCGGTCCAGTAATCGTGGCCGAGGTCGCGAATCATGGTGGAGACAGCGCGCTGCAACTGGAATGCCGGCAGCGCCGGCACTTCCGGCGGCAGGTAATCGTTGCTGGTACCTTCACCGCGGATCGCCGCGATCGGCAGCACCAGATCGCCGAGCTGGTTTTTCTTCTTGACACCACCACACTTGCCCAGAAACAACGCGGCCTTTGGTTCGATCGCACCGAGCAGGTCCATGACGGTGGCTGCATTGGGGCTGCCCATGCCGAAATTGATCAGGGTGATGCCGTCGGCGGTGGCGTTCGGCATCGGGCGGTCGCGGCCCTGAACCTCTACCCCGTGCCACTGCGCGAACAGCTCCACGTAATGACCGAAGTTGGTCAGCAGAATGTGTTCGCCGAACTGCTCCAGCGGCGTGCCGGTGTACCGCGGCAGCCAGTTGGAGACGATTTCCTGTTTGCTTTTCATCAGAGTCTTGCCCGAATTGCGTTACCGGCGACGCCACGCCGGCGAAATGCCAGATAAGTCATGTCATCTTAGGTGGCAGACACGGCGGCCCGCCAGCGCCGCGCTTGATAGCGGTCTCCACAGCTGCCCCTCCAGCGAGCGCCGCCATCGCCATCCGCATGCTATGTTTCGCCTGCCATTCATGACGGGGATCACGTGATGCGGATGGGCCTGGCAATCGATGCAGCTTGCGATCTTCCGCAGGCATTCCTGCAGCAACACGCCATCGCGGTAATGCCGATCACCGTGCGAGTCGACGGCGAAGTGTTCATGGACGATCGCAAGCCGGCGGAGATCCAGCGCTTCATCGATCGCCGACTCGGCAGCCGCAGTCACTCGGCGGAAACCGAACCGTGCCCGGTGGAAGAGATACAGAAGCTGTTCCTGGAAAAGCTGGTACTGGAACAGGATTGCGTGTTCTGCCTGACCATCACCGCCACCCGCAGCCCGATCAACGAACACGTCAACCGTGCCAGCTTCGCGATCCTCAAGAACTATCGCCAGGTGCGCGAGCAGGCCGGTATCCCTGGCCCGTTCATGATGCGGGTCGTCGATACCCGCAACATCTTTGCCGGCGCGGCGCCCGCCATCTACGAGGCAGCCCGCCTGATTGCGGCGGACGAGACGCCGGCGGCGATCCGTGAGCGTCTCACGCATATCGCCAACAACTCCTACGGCTACATGTTGCCGCGCGACCTGTATTACCTGCGTGCCCGCGCCAAGAAGAAGAACGATCGCAGCGTCAGCCTGTTCAGCGCCATGCTGGGTTCGGCGCTGGACATCAAGCCGTTGCTGCGCTGTTACCGCGGGGAAACCGGGCCGGTCGGCAAGGTGCGCGGCTTCGAGCAAGGCGCCGAATCCCTGTTCGGCTATGCCACGCAGCGGGTGCGCGCCGGCCTGCTGGTGCCGATGGTTTGCGTCAGTTACGGCGGCGATCTGGCCGTTCTGACGCACCTGCCTGGCTATGCCGAGTTGCGGGCGGCATGTGGGGAATGCGGCGTGGAGCTGATGGAAGCGCCGATGAGCATTACCGGCATGGTCAACGTGGGCGAGGGCGCAGTGACGCTTGGCTTCGCCGCCGAGGAACACGTCGCCGAATTCTGAAGGCGCCACCGTCGCATGCATCGCCTGCTCGCCCTGCTGCTTTTGCTTGTCGTCATCAGCGGGCCCGTCGCCGCCGGCACGGTCTACAAATGCCGCGGTGCGGATGGCCAGTTGAGCTATCAAGACGCGCCCTGCGCAAAGACGCAGCAGCAGCAAGCCCTGCAGTTGCCGGATGACCAGGCCGCTCCGTCGCCACCGGCCAACGCACCATCCGAACCGGCCGATACTCTTCCCGTGACCGGAGAAGCGCCCGTCTCGTCGCCAACGCCCGTCGTGCCGCTAACCCAGCTATACCGTTGCATGCACGCCGTCGACGGCAGCGCCTATGTCAGCAGCAACGGTCATCCGCAACCCTTTCTGGCACCGCTCGGCATGCTTGGTGCACTCCCCACATCGCTGTCGCAGGCATACGGGCAACCCGGGGGCGCCGGCATCTCGGCGCCGGAGGCAAACCGGGGGCGCGTCACGTCGGGCCTGGTCGCCAGCAACTATGTCTGGGTGCAGGATCTATGCCGGCCGCTGAGCGTGCCGGAGATCTGCCACGCGTTGCGCGACGAACTGGAGCAGAACACCCGCAAGCTGCAGCGCGCATTCAAGAGCGATCGCCCACCACTGCAGCGTCGCGACGACGAATTGCGGGCGCAACTGGCGAATTGCTGAGATCGCTCAGAAACCGTAATTGAGAAAGCCGCCGTCCACCGCCAGCACCTGGCCGGTGATGTAGCTGGCCGCCGGCAGGCACAGAAACGCGATCGCCGCGGCCACTTCCTCGGGCTCGCCGATACGCTTGAGCGGGGTACGCTCGAGCACTTCGTCCAGGTAGTCGGCGTCCGCCAGCGCCGGCTCCGAGCGCTGGGTGCGGATGTACCACGGCGCCACCGCATTGACGCGAATGCCGTCCACCGCCCACTCCGCCGCGAGGTTGCGGGTTAGCTGGTGCAGTGCTGCCTTGCTCATGCCGTACGGCGAGCCGGTGCGCACATGCGTGATGGCCGATACCGAGCCCACATTGACGATCGCCGCGTTCGCATGCTGCACCAGTTGAGGGTGCGCCAGCCGGCACATCTCGAACGCGGAAAACAGATTCTGCTCGAAGATCGCGCGGACCTCGTTGGTGTTGTAGTCCAGCGTGGCCATGGGCTGGTTGCCACCTGCGTTGTTGATCAGCAGCGACACCGGCGCACCCAGATCGGCGATCCAGTCGAACACGGCCAGGCGCTCCTCCGCCTCGGCCAGATCCGCGCCGAATGCCAGCACCTCGACATCGGAGAACTCATCGGCCAAGTCCACCCGTACCTGTTCGAGGTGGTCCTCATCGCGTGCCACCAGCAACAGGTCGGCACCCAGGCCGGCCAGTTCGCGCGCAGTAGCGTAGCCAATGCCCTTGCTGGCACCGGTGATCAGGGCGGTATGGCCTTGCAGCTGCCAGGCATCAATGCGGCTGTTCATGGGCGCAGCTTAAAGCGTCGTTCCAGCCACGCCTAGTTCGCCGCACAAAATGCCGATGGGTTGCTTGCCTGCAGGCGTGCATGGCAGGACACTCGGCGTTTCACACTCCGCGCGGGAACCGCCATGAAGTCACTGTCGCTGCTGCTCTGCGCACTTGCCCTCGGCGCCTGCTCCGGCAAGCCGCCAGAGCCGAAGGCCAAACCCGCTGATGTGGCCACTCCGTTCGATGCCCTGAAGGCGAACGAACAACGCGCCAAGGACGTGCAGAAAGTCGTCGACAAGCAGGCCGACGATCAACGCAAGCAGATCGAGGCGCAAGAGCAGTAACCGAGGCTCCGTCATGCGCTTGGGTCAGAGCCTCGAAACGCCGCTTCAGTCTTTGCCTAACGCGGGCTGCACAGGCAATCGGCATAGATGTTAGGCGTACCGGCCTTCGCGTTGCGCAGCAGCTGCAATTCGGGCGCCAGCGCGGGCAGCCGGGCGACCCAGTTCGGCAGACGAATGCCCCAGGACTGCAGCACGTGCACGCTGGCGCTCTGGCTGAGGCCGCTCAGGAAGCGTTCGAAGCCGCCCTGCGGGGTCTCCACATAACGCACCGGATAACCCTTGCCCAGTTTGGCCAGGCTTGCCGCATCGGCCACGGCAACGTCGAGGCCACCAAGCTGATCGACAAGGCCGCGTTCGAGCGCCTGCTGCCCCGTCCACACGCGGCCCTGCGCAATCGCGTCGATCGACTCGTAACTCTTGCCACGCGCCTTGGCCACGTTACCGACGAAGTCGTGATAGCCCTTGTTGATGATCGCCTGGATCACCGCGCCGACCTTCGGATCCAGCGGACGGGTGATGTCGAACGCCCCGGCCATCGGCCCCGTGCCGACGCCATCGCTCTGGATGCCGAGCTTGGCCAGCGTGCTGGGCACCGTGTAGTACATGCCGAAGATGCCGATCGAGCCGGTGATGGTGTTCGGCTCGGCAAAGATCCGGTTCGCGTTCATCGAGATCCAGTAGCCGCCGCTGGCCGCCACGTTGCCCATCGACACCACCACCGGAATGCCGGCGGTACGGGTCAGCTCGATCTCGCGGCGGATCTGCTCGGCCGCATACACTTCGCCACCGGGCGAGTTGACCCGCAGCACCAGCGCCTTGGTCTTGCGATCCTCGCGCGCCTCGCGGATCAACGCCGCGGTGGATTCACCGCCGATCGAACCGGGCGACTGCTTGCCGCCACTGATCTCGCCCTCGGCCACCACCACCGCCACGCCGGGCGCGAACAGGTCGCCATCACCCGACATGCTGGCGGCATACCGGCCCAGATCGACCTGGCGGAAACTGTGGCCCTTGCGGTCGGCCGGCACCCCTTCCTTGCGCATCATCGTGATCAGCTCGTCGCGGGTGGCCAGGCCGTCGACGAGGTGCTGGTTCAATGCCAGTTGCGCCAGGTCACCGCCGGTGCTGGCGATATGCGCGGGCAGATTGTCGATGTCGTCGCGCAGCACGGCCGGATCGAGCTTGCGCAGTGCAGCCACTTCGGCGAGATAGCCGTCCCACAGGCCACCCATCCAGTAGCTGTCGGCTTCCTTCGATTCGGCTGATGCATGATCGAGAATGTACGGCTCGGCCGCGCTCTTGAACTCGCCGACGCGGAACAGGTGCACATCGACGCCGAGCTTGTCGAGCAAGTCCTTGTAGAACAGCCGGTAGTTGGCCAGCCCGGTAATCATCACCCCGCCCTGCGGATCCACCAGCAGGTGGTCGGCGTGCGCGGCGAGATAGTACTGGCCCTGATCCAGATTCACCGCCCATACGATCACCGGCTTGCCCACCGCACGGAAACGATCCAGTGCCGCACCGACCTCATGCAACGCGGCAAACCCGCCACCCTGCAATTCGTCAGGCAGCAGCAGGATGCGGGTGATGCGCTTGTCTTTCGCAGCCGCGTCGATCGCACCGACCAGGTCACGCAATTGCACCTGCCTGGGCGTCTCGCCGGATAACCCGGCCAGCGCCCGCTGCAGCGGCTCGATGCTGTATTGCTCGACCAGCTGGCCCTGCGGCTTGATCACCAGCACGCTGTCGTTCTGCAGCGTGCGCTGCATCCGGCTGCCGGCCACGCCGGCGGTCAGCAGCAGCAACAGCACGAACAGCACGCCGAAAAACACCAGGTTGATGATCAGCAACCTGACCACGTTGATGCCACGCCCGAGCGTGCACAGAAAAGCCCAGAAGCCGTTGCGGCGGGGCGGGAGTGGTGGCGTCATGCGTGTGATTCCGGAATCTCTTGGGTCAAGCCTAGCCGGTCAGGCTGGCGCGGTCATGGAAACGGGGCGCCAGCGCTGTTTCCATGCGCTGCGCCAGAAACGGATGAACAGCATCACCGCGGCCACCGACAGGCCGGCGATCAGGCCGATCCACATGCCGCGCGCACCCATGCCGTGGTGAAACGCCAGCCACCAGCCGACCGGCATGCCGATGACCCAGTACGCGAACAGGGTGATCGCCATCGGCACACGGGTGTCCTTGAGGCCGCGCAGCGCGCCGTTGGCGGCGACCTGGATGCCGTCGGAAAACTGGAACAGGCCGGCCAGCATGATCAGCTGCGCGGCCAGTGCGATCACCTTCGGATCGTGCGTGTACACCGCTGCGATGGCATGCGGCAGACCCAGCATCAAGCCGGCCGAGAACACCTGGGTTACCAGGGTCAGCCCGATTCCACAGAGGCCGGCATAGCGCACGCCGCGCTCGTCGCCGCGGCCCACCGCGTTGCCGACGCGCACGGTGATCGCCATCGCCAGACCGAGCGGGATCATGAAGAACAGCGATGCGATGTTGATCGCCACCTGATGGCTCGCGATCACGTCTTCGCCCAGCGTGGCGATGATCAGCGCGGTGGCCACGAACAAGCCGGCCTCGGCCAGCAAGGTCACCGCCATCGGCAGCCCGATGTGCATGAGTGCGCCGATCCGGCGCAGATCGGGCCATTCGAAGTGATCGAACAGGCCCAGCCCGCGATAGTTGCGCCGGCAGACCACATACACGGCGAAGGCCAGCATCTCCAGCCACAGCACGATCGCGGTCGCCACGCCGCAGCCGTGCGCACCCTGCGGCGGAATGCCCAGCTTGCCGAACATCAGCACGTAGCCCAGCGGCACCAGCAGCACCAGCCCGCCGAGGCTGAAGTACATCGACGGCCGGGTCAGCGACAGGCCTTCGGATAAACCACGCAACGCGAAATAGCAGGTCAGTGCCGGCGCACCCCAGCTGATCGCCAGCAGGAAACGCTGCACGTCGTAGCGCAGGCTCGGCGTGACCCCGATCAGGTCGATCAGCGGCGCCGCATGGCGCACCGCAAACCACAACACCACTCCCATGCCCAGCGCCAGCCACAATGCCTGGCGAAACACCGCGCCAACCTCCAGCCGCCGACCGGCTCCATCGAGCTGCGCGACAGACGGCGGGACCGCCATCATCATGCCGATGCCGCTGACGATCGCCAGCGACCAGATGCTGGCGCCCACCGCCACCGCACCCAGCACGTGCGCGCTGACGTGGCCGGCCAGCACTGCATCGATCACATTGCTGCCGACCGCGGCCAGTTGCGCGCAAATCAGCGGCAACGCAAGGCGCACGGTGGCGCGCATCTCGTGCAGCAGATGTGCGCGCTCGGGACGGAAAGGCTTCATCGACACAGCAGACTCCAGGGCCGGCCATTCTACCTGAGCCATTCGTCACGCTCCGCTGCATGGAGCTCTGTGCGAAGATCGCCCGCTGCACCGGACGGGAACCGCGATGAAGCAGCTGACCAGCTACGAGGGATTGCACTGCGCCAATTGCGGCGCGTCGATGCAGGGCGAGTTCTGCCACGAGTGCGGCCAGTCGATCCACAGCGTGCTGCAGCCGATGCACCACATGCTCGAGGAAACCGTCGAAACGGTGCTGCACATCGATGGCCGCATCGTGCACACGCTGCCGCCGCTGCTGCTCAAGCCCGGCTTCCTCACCATGGAATATTTCAGCGGCCGGCGGGTGCGCTACATCGCGCCGTTCCGGCTGATGTTCGTGTTGTGCCTGCTGTCGTTCTTCGTGTTCCATCTGGCGGTCGACCACCAACTTACCGCCAAGGCCAGCGCGAGCAATCATCCGCTGGTGCACGTGAATAGCGGCGCGGTCGAAGATGCCGCCACCCCTGCCGACGTGCGCAAGGCGTTGCAGGACGAACTGAATGGCCTGCAAAGCGCCCGCGACACCGGCGTCCTGCCACAGGTCGCGCTGGACCAGACCCACATCGCCGCACGGGAATTGCGCCAGAAGGCCAACGAGCGTCTGATCGCGCTCGGTGCGGCGCCCATGCCGGCCGCCTCTCTCGCCGCACCACCGGCAGCCGCGACGGTAAACGTCACCGGCGACGCGAAGCCGCGAGGTGCTTTGCGCAAGGCGACCGAGGGTGAGTCGAAGCCCGTCCAAATCGCCTGGCTGCCGGACGTGGTCAATGCGCGCCTGACCGCGTTGGGCCAGCAGATGCACCGGAATTGGCGAGCCGTCAAGCACGGCGACCCAGTGGCCAGCGCCGAAGCGAAGCAGCGGATGATCAACGGGGTTTTCGGCGTTCTGCCGCCGATCATGTTCGTGATGATCCCGATGTTTGCGGTTCTGCTGAAGCTGTTCTATGTGTTTCGTCGGCGGCTGTACATGGAGCACCTGATCGTGGCCCTGCATAGCCATGCGTTCCTATTCCTCTGGCTGCTGCTGTGTACGTTGCTGGCCGCGTTTGCCAACTGGCTGGAGCCGCGCGCGTTGTGGACTACCTATCCGCTGAACTGGCTGGAACGGATTCTGGTGCTGTGGGCGCCGATCTATTTGCTGCTGATGCAGAAGCGTGTCTACCGGCAGGGCTGGCCGATGACCTTGCTGAAATTCTGGTTTGTCGGCTGGTGCTATTTCTGGTTGCTGGCAATCGCGCTCATGGTCGCGGCAGCCTTGGGCATGGCTCACTGACATCGGGTTTTGGCGGCTTCGGCGACGGGTTTTGCACAGCGTCATGAAGCTGTCAAGGCAATTGGCACCTGCTTGGCAATTATGTGAACTGCAACAGAGTGCAATTTGCAAGTTATTGTAGATAAATAGTTTTTTTCCGTGACCAAAACGTCGTCAAGCTGTCGTGAAGGGCGTCACAACGCGCTTTGAGGGACTCCTTCCCCGCTGCATCCACAGACTTATCCACAGCTCTTGTGGATAAGCGCAAAAACCTCCCGGGGATAGCCACTTACCCCCGATTTCTCGATAGTCGGGCAGCAAGTTCGCGCAACTCGTGACCCGGCGCCCTGCCCGACATCGCCGCTGCCGATGTGTGAGCCATTGCGGCGCAGTTACACTGGCCGGCCATGAGGTAATCCATGCCCGCCGTACTCCGTGTCGCCCTGCCGGTACCCCTGCCGACCCTGTTCGACTACCTGCCGCCCGCGGCCGGTGAGGCGTGCGTGGGCAGCCGGGTGCTGGTCCCGTTCGGCCGTGGCCGAATGGTCGGCGTGGTGGTGGCGATCGACGCCGAGGCAGCAGTCGGCAGCAGTCGGTTGAAACAGGTACTGCGGCTGCTCGACGACGTGGCGTTGCTCGATGCCGAACTGATGCACACCCTGGCCTGGGCCGCCGACTACTGGCTTGGCGGTCCGGGTGAGGCGTACGCCAATGCACTGCCGCTCACCCTACGCGAGGCGAAGCCGCTGCCTCCCATCGGCGACGAATACTGGTCGCTCACCCAAGCCGGCCACAGCGCCCACGATGCCGGCACCCGGCGCGGCGGCAGCAAGGTGCTGCTGGCGCTGCTCGTCGACCGCGCCTTGAGCGCACAGGAGCTGACCGAGCGTCTACCCGGCTGGCGCGAAGCGGGTCGTCGACTGGCCAGCGCCGGCCTGATCGAACGCAGCGAACGGCCGCCTCTCGATCGTCCGTTGCCCGCGTCGCTGGCGCCCCGGCTGAGCGACGAGCAACAGCAAGCCGTCGCCGCGGTCGGCGCCAGTCTCGGCCAGTACCAGCCGTTCCTGCTCGACGGCGTCACCGGCAGCGGCAAGACCGAGGTCTACCTGGCTCTGATCGAGCAGGTGCTGGCACAAGGCAAACAGGCGCTATTGCTGGTGCCGGAGATCGGCCTGGCACCGCAGACCGTGCGCCGCCTGCGCGAGCGGCTCGGAGTGATTGTCGAGGTGCTGCACTCGAACCTGTCTGAAGGCGACCGTGCCCGCGCGTGGCTACGTGCCCGCGCCGGCAGCGCGCGGGTGATCCTGGGCACCCGCTCGGCGGTGTTCACGCCGCTGCCGCAGGCCGGGCTGATCATCGTCGACGAGGAACACGACAGCGCCTACAAGCAGCAGGAAGGCTTCCGCTACCACGCCCGCGACCTGGCCGTGGTGCGTGCGCGCAGGCTCGGTGTGCCGGTGCTGCTGGGTTCGGGCACGCCGTCGCTGGAATCGCTGGCGAACGCCGAGGCCGGCCGCTACCGCACCCTGCACCTGCGTGCGCGCCCGGGTGCGATCCGGCCGCCGCAAGTGCAGATCATCGACATGCGCGCGCAACGGCTGGAGCACGGCATGTCGCCCGCGCTGCTGGCCGCAGTGGCGGACACGGTGGCGCGCGGCGAACAGGCGCTGGTGTTCCGCAATCGCCGCGGTTACGCGCCGGTGCTGCTGTGCCACGCCTGCGGCTGGCACGCCGGCTGCCCGCGCTGTGACCGACCGCTGACCCTGCACGCGGGCCGGCGCCAGCTGATCTGCCATCACTGCGATTATCGTCAGCGCCTGCCGGCCGCCTGTCCCAGTTGCGGCGCCGGCGACCTGAAGCCGCAGGGCCAGGGCACCGAGCGGCTGGAGGAAGCGCTGATCGCACAGTTTCCGCAGGTGCCGGTGCTGCGCGTCGACCGCGAAACCACCCGCCGTCGCGATGCGTTCGAGCAACTGCTGGCCACCCTGCATGACGACCAGCCGGCGATCCTGGTCGGCACCCAGATGCTGGCCAAGGGTCACGACCTGCCCAACCTCACCCTGGTCGCGATCGTCGGCGTGGACGAGGGCCTGCACAGCGTCGATTTCCGCGCCGGCGAACGGCTGGCCCAGCTGGTGGTACAGGTCGCCGGTCGCGCCGGCCGCGCGCGCAAGCCCGGCCGCGTGGTGCTGCAGACCCACCAGCCGGAACACCCGCTGCTGCGCTGCCTGCTGGCCCAGGGTTATGCGGCCGCCGCGCGCGAGCTGCTGGCCGAGCGCCGGCTGATCCAGCTACCGCCGTACAGCCACCAGATACTGCTGCGCGCCGACGCGCCGCAACGCGAGCAGGTCGATGCGTTCCTCGCCGCTGCGAATACCGCGTTGCCTCGCTCCGATCAATTTCAGATCGCCGGTCCGATGCCCGCACCGATGCCGCTGCGCGCCGGTCGTCATCGCGGCCAGCTGCTGCTGGAGGCGACCAGCCGCAGCACGCTGCACGGCATGCTGCGCTCATGGCAACTGGCACTGGCTGCGCTGCCGTCGGCGCGACGGGTGCGCTGGTCGCTGGATGTCGATCCGATCGATCTGTACTGACGCCGGTGGCAATGAACCTGGCCGCATCGAAAAATGATCAGCTCGCGTCGCGCCTCAGCGATCCGGGCTTCACCAGCCAGCGCACCGCCAGCACGCCCAGCTCGTAGAGCAGGCACATCGGGATGCCCAGCATCAGCATCGAGGTGATGTCCGGTGGCGTGATCACCGCGGCGATCGCGAAGGCGCCGACGACGGCGAACCGTCGGCCGCTGCGCAGCTTGTCGAGATCGACGATGCCGATCGCGGCCAGCACCACCACCGCCACCGGCACCTCGAAACACAGCCCGAACGCGAAGAACATCAGCATCACGAAATCGAGGTAGTGGGTGATGTCGGTCATCATCTCCACGCCCTGCGGCGTCACCGCAGTAAGGAAGCGGAACGCGGCCGGCAGTACCAGGAAATAGGCGAACGCGCAGCCGAGATAGAACAACCCCATGGCCGCGATCAGCAACGGACGCGCCAGGCGTTTCTCGTGCTTGTACAGGCCCGGGCTGACAAATGCCCACAGCTGATACAGGATTACCGGCATGCTGATGAACAGAGCCGTATAGAAGGCCAATTTCAACGGCGTGATGAACGGACTGGTGACCTCGGTGGCGATCAGGTGCGCACCTTGCGGCAGGCGTGCCACCAATGGCGCGGCCAGTTCGGAATACAGGCGGTTGGCGAACGGCACCAGCGCCAGCAATACCAGTACCACCGCCGCCACCGACTTGAGCAGGCGCGTGCGCAACTCCAGCAGATGCGAAAACAACCCCTGCTGCAAGGCGTCGCTGACGTCTTCGGATTCGGGCGCGCCGGATTCAGGCGTCGTCATGCGAACGCTTCCTGGTGGACTCGGACAGCGCCGGTGGCTCGCCCAACGGCAACTCCGCCTGCATGGTATCGGCCGGGTCGTCGCAGACCAGGGCCGGATCGGTGGATTCGGCGGCTCGCGCGGATTCCGGATGGGCCATCGTCACCGCCTCGGCAGCGACCCGCTCCAGCGGCTCGCGCACCTGCTGCAGACCTTCCTTCATTTCGTTCTGGGCTGCTTCCGCGCGGGCGGCGGCCTCGCGCGCGGTGCGTTTGATCTGTTCGATCTCCAGCTCGCGCTCGACCTCGGTGCGTACGTTGTCCCAGCCATTGCGTACACGCCGCAACAGCGCACCGGCCGTGCGGGCAGCGCCGGGCAGCTTCTCGGGGCCAAGCACGATCAACGCGATCAGGGCGAGCAGCACCAGTTTGCCGAGACTGATCTCGATCATCGCCGCGCTCCGCCCGCCGTACGCTTACTTGGTTTCGCTGGAGTCGCGCTGACTCTGCGTAGTGGCGCGATCAGCCGGCGGCGGATCGGCCCGCAGCTGCTCGGCCTCCTTGCGCCGGGCTTCCTCTTCCTTCTGCTTGGCCTCGTCGTCGCCGCTGAGGCTTTTCTTGAAGTCGCGGATCGCCGAACCCAGATCCGGCCCGAGGTTGCGGATCTTCTTGGTACCGAACACCAGCAGCACGATGACCAGCAGAATGGCCCAGTGCCAGAAACTGTCAAAACCCATAATCAACCTCTACCCGGATTCCAGCTGAATCAGCATGGCGCGGATCGCGCCGGCACTTCACGATAATTACCGCGAAGTGTACTCCTCAAGCCGGTCGCGAAATTCGACCACGGGCGTCGGCACGTTGCTCACGCCACCTTCAAAGATGCGGCGTGGCGTGATGCCGGCGCCATACACAGCCTCGTTGGCGTCGTAGTCGATGCGCAATGCCGCGCCATCGATCGCCACGCCGGCAAATAAGCCGCGCGTGCGTGAATAGGAGTAAATCTCGGCCTTCAGCTGACCGTCGGTGGCCGCCGAGGCGGTACGACCGACCGGGCCGGCCGCAGCGGACGCATCGGCACCGAGGGTGAACTTGCCGCGCACGATCGAATCCACGCCGCGCTGGGTGCGGAACACCAGCACCACGTCAGTGGACGACACGCCTGCCTGGAAACCCACGCTGCCGCCGGTCATGCTGATGAAGCTGGGGTTGGACCAAGTGCCGTCCGGGCTCTTGATCGAGATCAGGCCTTCGCCGCGACGACCGCCGAAGATGAAGCCGGCCTTGATCATGTCCGGAATCACCGCGATCGCCCTGGCATCACGCAGCAGATCGGTGGGGATCGCCTTGTCCGGCGCCTGCATGATGTCGCCCAGCACGCGCACCGCGTTCTTGGCGCGCACCAGCGGCGGATCCTCGGCGTGCACACTCATGGCCGGCAACAGCAGCGCCACACCGATCAGCAACAGACGACGCAGTGGTGTCTTGAACATGGACAGCTCCACTCAGGTTGGGGGATGCAGGGCCTGGCGACGCACGCGGCGGCGCACAACGCTTGTGGCAGACTTCACCGCTTGAGCTCAACCGCGATGCCGCCATGCCACGCAGTGATCACTATACCGGCCTCGCCGGCTATTCCCACGGACCATCCGTTCAGCCCGTTCAGGCAGCCGTGCTGCTGGTCAATCTGGGTACGCCGACCGCCCCCACGGCGAAGGCGGTGCGCCCGTACCTGGCCGAGTTTCTCGGTGATCGCCGGGTGATCGAATACCCACGCTGGCTGTGGTGGTTGATCCTGCACGGCGTGATCCTGCGCGTGCGTCCGCCACGCTCGGCCCGGGCCTATGCAAAAGTGTGGACCAGCCAGGGTTCGCCATTGCGTTTCGGCAGCGAGGCACTGGCCGAAGGGCTGCAGCGCGAGCTGGCCCGGCAGCGGCCCGGCGGACCGATCCGGGTGGCGCTGGCGATGCGCTATGGAAGCCCGTCGGTGGCAAGCACGATTGCCCAGCTGCAGCGTGACGGCGCGCGCCGGTTGCTGGTGCTGCCGCTGTATCCGCAATATTCGGCCACCTCCACTGGCTCGGTCATCGATGCGGTTGCCGATACGTTGAAGACACTGCGCTGGCCGCCGGAACTGCGCATCGTCAACGACTACCACGACGACCCAATGCACATCGAAGCGCTCGCCAGCAGCATCGAGCACTGGTGGCAGGCGAACGGTCGCGGCGACAAGCTGCTGCTGTCATTCCATGGCATACCCGAGCGCTACCTGCTGGCCGGCGACCCCTATTTTTGCCAGTGCCACGCCACCGCGCGCCTGCTGCGTGAACGGCTGGGGCTGAGCGAGGAGCAGATCGTCATCAGCTTCCAGTCGCGGGTGGGGCGCGAACGCTGGCTGCATCCGTATACCGATGCCACCGTGCGCAAGCTCGCCGCCGAGGGCGTGCAGCGGCTAGATGTCGCCTGCCCCGGTTTCGCGGTGGACTGCCTGGAGACGCTGGAGGAAATCGCGATGCAGAATCGGGCGTTCTTCATCGCCGGCGGTGGCGGCGAGCTGCGCTACATCCCCGCGTTGAACGACAGCGCCGGGCAGGTCGACAGCCTCGCCGCGCTGGTGTTGCGCCATACCCAGGGCTGGCCCGAATTCGCCGCCGATTACGATGCTGACGCCGCGCAACAACGCCAGGTCGACGCCCACCAACGCGCGCAGCAGCTACGTGCACGCGCCGACTGAGCGGCGCATCCAGCTGCCCCATCTGGCGCTGAGCGCGCTGACCTGGGGCGACGAGGACGCGCCAGCGCTGCTGGCGCTGCACGGCTGGCTCGACAACGCGGGCAGCTTCGCCCTGCTCGCGCCGCTGCTGGCCACGCGGTACCGTGTGATCGCGCTGGACCTGCCTGGCCATGGCCACGCCGATCATCTGCCGGCGGGCGCCAGCTACCACTACGTCGACTACGTGCGCGCGGTGCTCGCCGCCATCGATGCCTTGCAACTGGATCGCCTTGCCCTGCTCGGTCATTCGCTGGGCGCCGGCATCGCCGCGTTGACCGCTGCCGCCGCACCCGGACGGATCGCGCAATTGCTGCTGATCGAAGGCCTCGGCCCGCTCGGTGACGATGGCTCGCACACCCTGCAACGTTTTCGCGACGCGCTGGCTCCGCGCGATGGCGGCCGCAAACCACTGCGCGTGTTTCGCGATGTCGCGCAGGCCGTCAGCGCGCGCAGTATCGTCAGCGGGCTGCCGGCCGAATTGGCACGGCCCATCGTCGAGCGCGGGCTCATCGAAACCGAGGGTGGCTGGCGCTGGCGCAGCGATCCGCAATTGACCCGACCCAGCGCCACGCGGCTGGCCGAATCGCAGATCCACGCGTTGCTGCGCGGCATCGATGCGCCCACCGCGTTGCTGCTGGCGCAACCGGCCACCTCGTACCTGCCCAGCGCCCCGATGCAGGCGCGCGCCGCCTGCGTGGCGAATATCCGCGTCAGCCATCTCGACGGTGGCCACCACCTGCACCTGGAACATCCAGCCGCGGTGGCCGGGTGGATCCACCCGACCACCTGACGCGGGCGATCAGGGTTTCTTCAAGCCCAGCACGTCGAGCCCCTGGTCGAAGCGTATGTCGACCGGGATATGCGCCTGATCGAGCCGCTTGAGGTCGCCGGCCAGTTCGGCGTCGACCGCGCCCATCTGATCGGTGAGCTGCTTCGCGGCCTCGTAGTCGCCGTTCCCCTGGATGGTCAGCAACTTGGCCGACAAGGCATTCATCGCCGCGGTCATCTTGTCGAAGTCGACGCGGTAGCGGCCACTTTTTTCATCGCGGGTGAACGCGCCCTGCTGCTTGAAAAAATTGAAACGCACCATGTTCGCCTTGGCGTGCGTGTCGCTGGCGCCGAAGCGCACCGAGCGCAAAATGCCGGCGAGGAAGGTGACGTAGTTGTCGAGCAGCTTCGACTTGTCCAGCTCGCCCTTGTCGGCCAGCTTGGTGACCATGTACAGACCGAGGATGTCGGCCTTGCCTTCCTCGAAACTGGACGCCTGATCCTTCAGCGCCTTGCGCACCGTGTCCTTGCCGCCCAGTGTTTCCTTGATGCCCAGTCCGTGCGCCACTTCGTGGAACATGGTGTTCTGGAAGAACGCGTCGAAGGTGAGGTTCGCCTGCTGGTCCGGCGCGATCAGCTCCTTCGCGATCGGCAACATGATCTGCTCGAACTTCGCCTTCATCACGTTTTCCAGCTGCAGCCGGCGCGTGCCCTGCTTCAACTGCACCTGCTCGTCGTTCGGCAGGTTGATCGCGATGGTTTTGGCGCCGACATTGGCATCGCCGCCGTAGTAGATCGCGAAATAAGCGTCGAGGTCGGCATCGGAGCCGGGTTTTTCCGCCTTGTAGCGCTCGGGCACCGGCAGGCCGCGCTGCAGTTCGGGCAGGTATTGGGCGAAGCGCGCCAGCTTCTTGCTCCAAGCCTGGTCCTTGATCAGCACGTACGATTCGTAGCTGGCCTTGTAGCCGTACAGCTGGTCCTCGTAGGTCTCGATCGGGCCGATCACGATGTCGACCGGGTTCTTCTTCATCGCCATCCAGGCAAAATCGCTGGCCTGGTAGTCGTCGTTGAGCAGCGCATTGGCACGCAGCGTCAGGTATTTTTTGAAACCGGCATCCTGCGACAGTTTGGCGGCATCGCGCAGCAGGCCGGCGGCCTTCTGCAGCTCGGGCTTGTACGCCTCGTGGTACGGCACGCTGATCATCTGGCCCTGCGCGTCACGGCGCAGCAAGGTGTACAGCGAGGTCTTGTCCTTCAGCGCGGACTTCTCGAACTCGGCCTTGCTCATGTCGGCCGGATAGAACTGGGCGCCGGCCGGGCGCGCGCCAATGCCATCGACGAACGGCCGGTCGTTGTCCAGCCGGTCCCACGGGCCGTAGTTGAGCTCGGCGAATTCGCGCGCGGCCGGGTCGCCGATCTTCTGCAGCAGCGCGTCCTTGTCGCCCCACGCCTGCTGCCAGTAGATCGCGTTCATGCTGTCGGCCGCCTCGACCAGCAGCGCAATCATCTTCTTCTGCTTCGTGTCGAAGGCGGACAGGTCTGCCGCGAGTTTCACCGTGGCGTAGTCGGCCACGTGCTGCTTCACCGCGGCACTGGTGTTGCCGTCGACCGGCGCCGCCACGCTGGCTGCCGTGGCGGGCGCCGTGCCGGTCGGTGCCGGCGCCAGCTCTTCCTTCGATACGGGCGCCATCGGTGCGGCGTCATGGCTGGAGGAGCAACCGGCCAGCGCCAGCAGCAGGCACAAGGGAAGCAGACGTCGGTACATGGCAGTTCCTTGACGAAGGGATCGCCCATGGTATCGCGCCGCGCGTCACACCGGTTTCCCGTGACGCCGGCACTTACCGCACATGTCGTGCCTGCGCTGTTCGGCTATCGTGCAGCTCCCAACGCCTCGCCTCGCCCCATGGATCAGTCGCCCGCCCTCGCCGCTCCGCGTCACCGCGCCGCCATCACCTTCATCTTCGTCACCGTGATGCTGGACATGCTGGCATTCGGCATCATCATCCCGGTGCTGCCGCACCTGATCGTGCAGCTGATCGGCGGCAGCATCGCCAAGGCCGCGGTGTGGTCGGGTGGGTTCGGCGCGCTGTTCATGCTGATGCAGTTCGTGTTCTCGCCGGTGCAGGGTGCGCTGTCGGATCGTTTCGGACGGCGCACGGTGATCCTGATCTCCAGCTTCGGCCTCGGCATCGACTTCATCGTGATGGCGCTGGCGCCGGTACTGTGGTTGCTGTTTCTCGGCCGGGCGGTGTCCGGTATCTGCGCGGCAAGTTTTTCCACCGCCAATGCGTACATCGCCGACATCGTGCCGAGGGAAAAACGCGCGGCCGCGTTTGGCACGCTCGGTGCCGCGTTCGGCATCGGTTTCATCATCGGTCCGGCGCTGGGCGGCTTTCTCGGCCATCTGCATATCCGACTGCCATTCTGGATCGCGGCCGGGTTGTCGCTGGTCAATTTCTGCTACGGCTACTTCGTGCTGCCCGAATCGCTACCGAAGGAAAAGCGCAGCGCGCGCTTCGACTGGCGCCATGCCAATCCGTTCGGCGCGGTGGTGCTGCTGCGCCGCTATCCGCAGGTATTCGGCCTGGCCGCGGTGTTCTTCCTGATCAACCTGGCGCAGTTCTCGCTGAACTCCACCTACGTGCTGTACACCGATTACCGCTATGGCTGGGGACCGCAGGCAGTCGGCTACACGCTGGGGCTGGTCGGCCTGTGCAGCGGCTTGGTGCAGGCGGTACTGGTGCGCCGGCTGATGCCGAAGCTGGGCGAGCGACGGATGATCCTGGCTGGACTCACGCTGTGCATCGTCGGCTATGTGTTCTTCGGCTTCGCCTCGCTACCTTGGCTGTTCCTGCTCGGCATTCCGTTCCTCAGTCTCGGTGGACTGGCCGGCCCGCCGGCGCAGGCGATGATGACGCACCAGGTCGATCCGCACGAACAGGGCCGCCTGCAGGGCGCGCTGACCAGCCTGGCCAGTCTCGCCGGCATCTTCGGACCGGCGCTGTTCGCCAATATCTTCGCGCTGTTCATCAGCGATCACGCCCCGGTGCAGCATCTGCCTGGCGCGGCGTTCGTGCTTGCGGCGGCGCTGCTGTCTGCCGCCGCGCTGATTGCCGTACGCGTGATGCGCCATGTACCAGCCGAGGTGCCATTGGCATCCGCCGACATCGTCCCCACGATGCCGTTCAACGAATTTTCGTCCGAACCGATTCCCCACGTCCCACCGGAGCAATCCCCATGACACTGTCCATGTATCAGGCTGCCGTTCCCGTCTTCGTCCGCGCGCTCGGCAATCTTGCGCACGTGCTGAAGAAGGGTGAGGAACACGCCAAGGCGAAGAGTGTCACCGACGAAGTGCTGCTGCAGACGCGGCTGATCCCCGACATGCTGCCGCTGGTCAGGCAGGTACAGATCGCCTGCGACATGGCTGCCCGCGGCGCGGCTCGCCTGGCCGGCGTCGAGCCGATGTCGTTTGAGGACAACGAGACTACGCTGGCGCAGGTGCACTCACGCATCGAGCGCGCAATCGAGTACATCCAGTCGTTCAAGCCCGAGCAGATCGACGGCAGCGAGACCCGCTCGATCGTGCTCAAGACGCGCACTGGCGAGATGACGTTCGAGGGCCAGGCCTACCTGCTGCATTTCGCCATTCCGAACGTGTTCTTCCACTGCACCACCGCGTACGACATCCTGCGCGGGGCTGGTACCGAGATCGGCAAGACCGACTTCATCGGCGGCGCCTGAGCCAGTTGCGCCGGCGGCTGCGAAACTCGCGGCCGCTAGCCGCTCGATATCCGCGAATGCGGCGCCGCCGCCGGCGCATCTCCAAAACTGTGATGCACAACACTTTTGGCCAATTTTGTTGGCCCGCGCCCTGCTTGATGACACTCGAACCCCACGGTTCCCCCAACCTTCGAGCGAATTCCCATGGCACCCATCTTTGAATGCATCATCGCCGGCGGCCCCCAGCATGGCCTGGTCTGCCGCCGTCGCTGGGACAGCCGGCGCAGCGCGCCGCTGGCAATGACCAGCGCGGACGGCCAACTTTGCCTCGCCGCCGCACGCAGGCACACCGACGCTACCCACACGCAATTCATCCTGCTGCACCCGCACGCCACCGGCGAGCAGTTTCTGACCCTGCTGGCGGCCTGAACTGCCCCGCCACGTCAGCTGTCAAAACGCTGACGCATGCTGGAAGTCTGCCGCCGGGCGTGGCAGCACCACGCGGACCGCCTTGTCGCGCTACGTGATCGCATCGACAATGAACGGCCGGGCCCCGTGGCAATGCGCCGCGATGGCCTCCCCACGTCGACGGATTCCCGGACCCCGCATGCTGCGATTGACCGACCTCAAGCTGCCGCTTGACCATTCCGAGGCCGCACTTGCCGACGCGGCCCTCGAACGACTGGGCATCGACGCTGCCGCACTCACCGGCTACACCGTCGCCAAGCGCAGTCACGACGCGCGCAAGCGTGGCGCGATCGCACTGATCTACGCACTGGATATCGACACCCCGCGTGAAGTCGAACTGCTGCAGCGCTTCGCCGACGACCCGCATGTGCAGCCCACACCCGACACCAGCTATCGCTTCGTCGCGCGCGCGCCCGGGCAGATGGAACACCGCCCGCTGGTGATCGGCTTCGGCCCGTGCGGCCTGTTCGCCGGACTGATCCTGGCGCAGATGGGCTTCCGCCCGATCATTCTCGATCGCGGCAAGGAAGTGCGTGAGCGCACGAAAGATACCTGGGACCTGTGGCGCAAGCGCAACCTGCATCCGGAATCGAACGTGCAGTTCGGCGAGGGCGGCGCCGGCACGTTCTCCGACGGCAAGCTGTACAGCCAGATCCGCGATCCGCAGCACCACGGCCGCAAGGTACTCACCGAGTTCGTCAAAGCCGGCGCGCCGGAGGAAATCCTCTACGTCAGCAAGCCGCACATCGGCACGTTCCGGCTGGTGTCCATGGTGGAGAACATGCGCGCCACGATCGAATCGCTGGGCGGCGAGATCCGCTTCAGCAGCCGCGTCGACGATCTCCTGCTTGGACCGCCAACGGACGGCCATCAGCAGTTGCGTGGCGTGACCCTGGCCAGCGGCGAGCAGATCCGCGCCGATCATGTGGTGCTGGCGGTGGGCCACAGCGCACGCGATACCTTCGAGATGCTGCACAGAAGCGGTGTGTATCTGGAAGCCAAGCCCTTCTCGATCGGTTTCCGCATCGAGCATCCGCAATCGGTGATCGACCGTGCCCGCTTCGGCCCGCAGGCCGGCCACCCGATCCTCGGTGCCGCCGACTACAAGCTGGTGCATCACTGCAAGGGTTCGCACGCCGGCCAGGGTCGCTCGGTCTACAGCTTCTGCATGTGCCCCGGCGGCACCGTGGTGGCCGCCGCCTCCGAACCCGGGCGCGTGGTCACCAACGGCATGAGCCAGTATTCGCGCAACGAACGCAATGCGAATGCCGCCGTGGTGGTCGGCATCGACCCGGCCGATTTCGCACCGTTCGATGACCGGCTCGAGAACGGCCCGCCCAGCCCGCTTGCCGGCATCGCCTTGCAGCGCGCGCTGGAAAGTCACGCCTTCACCCTGGGCGGCGAAAACTACAGCGCGCCAGCGCAGCTGGTGGGTGATTTCCTCGCCGGTCGCGCCTCGCATGAATTCGGCGATGTGCAGCCGTCATACAAGCCGGGCGTGACCCTGGGCAACCTCGACAGCGCCCTGCCCGGCTACGCGATCGCGGCGATCCGCGAGGCGTTGCCCGCGTTCGAACGGCAGATCCGCGGCTATGCGATGCATGACGCCATCCTCACCGGCGTCGAGACACGCACCTCTTCGCCAGTGCGAATCAAGCGCGACGACAGCCTGCAGAGCCTTAACACCCGCGGCCTCTACCCCGCCGGCGAGGGCGCCGGCTATGCCGGCGGCATCCTGTCCGCCGCGGTCGATGGAATCCGGATCGCCGAAGCCGTGGCGCTGAGCATCACTGGAAACTGAAAGCCCGATCGCCGATTGATTGCAGCAGCCGGTGACCTTATCTAAGTCTGATCTGCAGTCCCGAGCTGCGCATTCCCGTGAAGGTTCACCGATGTCCACGCCAGCCCCGCCCGTTCCGGTCCGTATCGACTTTGTCTCCGATGTCTCCTGCCCGTGGTGTGCCATCGGGCTCGCCTCGTTGCAGCAGGCGCTGGCGAAGCTGGAAGGACAAGTAACGGCGGACATCCACTTTCAGCCGTTCGAGCTGAATCCGCAGATGACGGCGGAAGGCGAGGATTCCACCGAACACCTGGTACTCAAGTACGGCAGCTCGGCCGAGCAGATCGACGCGAACCGCGCAGCGATCCGCGACCGCGGTGCAGCACTGGGTTTCACGTTCAACATGGATCGGCGCAGTCGCGTCTACAACACCTTCGACGCACACCGGCTGCTGCACTGGGCCGAGCTGGAAGGCCGCCACATCGCGCTGAAGCAGGCACTGCTGCGCGCCTATTTCACCGATGGCGAGGACGTGAGCGCGCATGACGCGCTGGTGCGGCTGGCCGTCGAGGCAGGCCTGGACGCAGAGCGCGCACGACAGATGCTTGCCGACGACGAGTACGCGGACGAAGTGCGCGCGCAGGAGCAGTTCTTCATGTCGCGCGGCATCCATTCGGTGCCGGCCACCATCATCAACGGCCAGCACCTGATCTCCGGTGGGCAGCCGCCTGAGGCGTTCGAAGAGGCGTTGCGGCAGATCGCCACCGCCGCGTAGGCGCGCTCACGCGTCGACGACGCGCGGTTCCTGCCAGTGCGCAATCGGCGCCGGATGACCGAGCAGATAACCTTGGCCCATCTCGCAGCCCATCGCCATCAGCGCGCCATGCTGGATCTCGGTTTCGATGCCTTCGGCAATTACCTGGATGTTCAGTGCGCGCGCCAGCGCCAGGATCGCCGCCACCACCGTGGTGCTGTTGGTGTTGGCGCCCTTGTCCAGCTCCTGCACGAAGGCGCGGTCGATCTTCAGTATGCGCAGCGGCAGCGAATGCAGATAGCTGAGCGATGAATAGCCCGTGCCGAAATCGTCCAGCGCCGCGCCCACGCCGATCAGGCGCAGCCGGTCGAGCGTGGCACGCACGCGCTCGGGGTTGTCCAGCAGCGCGCCTTCGGTAACCTCGACCACTAGCCGTGACGGCGCCAGGCCGGTGTGTTCGAGCAGGCGAATCAGGCGTTCGTCGAAATCGGGGTGGCGCAGGTGCAGGGCCGAGACATTCACGGTCATGAAGGCTTCGTCGCGGCCATGCTGCAGCAGCAGGTTGCAGCTGAGTTCGAACATGCGCCAGTCGATCGCCTCGATCAGCCCGCTGTCCTCGGCGATCTTGAGGAAGTCACCCGGTCGCAGCACGCCACGTTGCGGATGGTTCCAGCGGATCAGCGCCTCGTAGCCCACCACCTGGCCACCGTCGAGCTGGCAGATCGGCTGGAAGTACGGCTCGAACTGATCGTGCTGCAGCGCCTGGCGCAGCTCGCCCTCCAGCGCCAGCACGTCGATCACGTTCTTTGCCAGCGTCTCGTCGAAAAGCTCGAAGCGCTTGCGCCCCAGCTCCTTGGCCCGGTACAGCGCAATGTCGGCGTCGCGCAGTACCTCGTCGGCTACCCCGTAATGATCATCGCCGACCGCGATGCCGACGCTGGCAGTCACCTGCAGATCCTTGCCGGCAATCAGCATGGGTGCGCCGAGGGCGTCCATCACGCGCTGCGCCACGATGGTGGCGTCCGGCATCAGATCCACATCTTCCAGCAGGATCGCGAACTCGTCGCCGGACAATCGCGCCACCAGGTCGGGATGACGCACACAGCCGGCCAGCCTCGTCGCCACCTCCTTCAGCACATCATCGCCGGCGAGATGGCCGAGACTGTCGTTGATGATCTTGAAACGGTCGACATCCAGATACAGCAGCGCGCAATGCCGTTGCGGATCGCGCCGGATCGCGCCGAGCACGCGATCGATGCGGTCGCGCAGGTAGCTGCGGTTGGGCAGGCCGGTCAGGGAATCGTGCATGACCTGATGACGTAGCTGATCCTGCATGCGCTCGCGCTCGATGATCTCCTTGCGCAACGCCAGCGTGCGCTCCTCCACGCGATGCTCGAGCTCTTCGTAGGCACGCTTCAACGACTCGACGGAGCGACGCCGGGTCAGGCTGTTGGCGATCTGCGAGGCGACGAAAGTGAGCAGCTCCTGGTCGGCCGGGCCGTACATCACCGTGGCACGGTAGCTCTGCACGGTCACCAGCCCGATCACCTCGTCACCCACGATCAACGGCACGCCCAGCCAGCACATCGCCGGCGAGCCCATGCGTCCCGGTGCGATCTCGCCCTGTCGATCGAGCTCCTCGATGTCGGCGTTGTCCGCGCGCAGCGCGGTGCCACGACGCAACACGTACTCGCTGAGGCCACGCCCCAGCGGGCGCTCGGCCGGCGGCGCCAGCACGGCGTCCACCGAGTAGGGAAAGGTCAGGTGCTGGCGATCGTCGGAGAGCAGCGCGATAAAGAAGTTCTCCGCATTCAGCAGCTCGCCGACCGCCGCGTGCACGCGCCGGTAGAACGCATCCTGGTCGATATCCGCGGTGGCCAGCTCGGCGATCTGGAACAGTACCGCCTGCAGGTGTTCGGCGCGCTGGCGCTCCAGGATTTCCATCTGCAGGCCACGATTGGCCTCGGCCAGTTCCAGCGTGCGCAACTGCACGCGTTGCTCCAGATCCTCCTTGCCCTGCTTGCGTTCCAGTGCGGTGAGGATGTGGCTGCCGACGAATTCCAGCAAGGCCAGGTCCTCGTCGGTGAAGCCGATGTTCTGCTGATAGCTCTGCACCACCAGTGCGCCGCCGGGCTGACCGTCGCGCAACATCGGCACACCGAGCCAGTCGTAGCTGTCCGGGCCGATCAGGGTCACCGGGCCCGGCACCTGGCTGCGCAACTCCTCAGCGTTGCCCATGCGCGCCTTGCCGTCACACATCACGTACCAGGTCAGCGTGTACTCGATCGCGCTCAACGGCATGTCCTGGCCGTTTCCCGGCGGGGTCGAGTCCTTGACGTCGACGAAATACAGGAACCGGATCGTGTCCTGCTCGGCGTTGTGCAGCACGATGAAGAAATTTTCCGCGTACATCAGCGTGCCGACGATGGCGTGGATGCCGCGCAGCATGTCCGGCATGTCGCGCTCGGAACCGGCCAGGTCGGAGATCGCGAACAGCGCGCGCTGCAGGGTCTCGGAACGCGCCAGCTGCTGATGCGCGCGCTGCAGTTCGATCCATTCCAGCGTCCGCTGCAGATGCTGACCGGCGAGCCGCAACGGTGCCGCCAATTTTCCCGGAAAGCCGATGCCGTCGCGCTCCTCCTGCAGGGTCAACAACAGCAGCGCAGGCCGAGGCTGCCGGCACAAGCACAGCGCGATGCGGCGTTGATCCGCTGGATGTCGGCAGGACTGATCCGATTGGAT
The DNA here is from genome assembly GCF_006438785.1 of Rhodanobacter glycinis. Lineage (GTDB taxonomy): Bacteria > Pseudomonadota > Gammaproteobacteria > Xanthomonadales > Rhodanobacteraceae > Rhodanobacter > Rhodanobacter glycinis_A. The sequence goes on from NZ_RCZB01000003.1 coordinate 316,507, forward strand.
GGCGTTGCGCAGCCACGGCCCATCGGCAGGATCCATCCGGGTCGGCGGCACGCTTCGATGATTGGCCGGCTGCTGCAGATCCCACAGCACGCAGGCAGCCTCGCAGCCCAGCTCGGCCTGCGCCAGATCCGCAATCACTTCGGCCACCTCGTCAGGCGTATGGGCCGTCGCGAGGCTGGCCAGCCATGCCAATTGCAATGAGTCGTCGGACGACGTCGCTCCCACAGCATCCGCGTGCTTCATCAACAGAGCTCCCCACAGCCCGAGCGCACCAGCACCCGCGACCAGCATACGCTTTCCCGGCGCGCAACCCGTTTGACCCCGGAGCCAGCAAGAACCCACCTCTGGGCGGGTGGGCGCGCAATACCGATAAACTGTCTCATTGCATCCACCCTCTTCGACACAGCGCGTACGTCGACCCCGGCCGCCGAACCTCTTCGGCGCGATGGTTTGCCGACATCGCCGCCCATGTTCCCTGTACAACCCGCGCCACAGGTTCCCCCATCCATCATGCTTGCCGACACTACCAAAGACGCCATCCGCGCCGCCTATGCACGCCTGAAGGACGGGCTGCCGGGCTTCCGCGCGCGCGCCTCGCAGGGCAGGATGATCGCCGAGGTGGCCAAGGCATTCGGCCAGCGCGGTGGCGTGGCGGTGATCGAGGCACCCACCGGCACCGGCAAGTCGATGGCGTACCTGATCGCCGGTGTGGAAGTGGCGCGCTTCCAGAAGAAGAAGCTGCTGATCGCCACCGCCACCGTGGCCTTGCAGGAGCAGCTGGTGCAGCGCGATATCCCGCTGTACCTCAAGCTCAACGGCATCGAGGCGAAAGTGGCGCTGGCCAAGGGCCGTGGCCGCTACCTGTGCCCGCGCAACATGGCGATGGCAGCGAACAGCATCAACGACACCGCGCAGATGGGCCTGGCCGGTTTCGATGCCGACCTGGTGCTGTGGACCAAGCCGCCGCAGGCGCGCGACAAGCAGGCGCTGGCGAAACTGCGCAGCGCGTTCGACCGCAACGAGTGGAACGGCGACATGGATACCGCGCCGGAGCCGGTCAGCGACCTGCTGCGACCGATGATCACCACCAGCGCCGGCGGCTGCACCGGGCGCAAGTGCGGCCAGTTCATGATCTGCCCGTTCTTCGCCGCGCGCCGCGCGGTGGACGACGCCGAGATCATCGTGGCGAACCAGGACCTGGTGCTGGCCGACCTCACCATGCCGGGCGAGGATGAGGGCGGCGGTGTTCAGGCATGGGGCGGGGTGATCCTGCCGCGGCCGGACGAGACACTGTACATCTTCGACGAAGGCCATCACGTGCCGGGCAAGGCGATCGACCGCGGCGCGGCCGAAGTATTCATGAGCGTCACCGTGCGGCAGCTGAGCCGGCTCGGCCGGCAGGTACATGCGGCGTATTCGCTGACCGACAAGCAGACGCTGGGCAAGCTGTCGCTGGATGCCGGCGACGCGAAACTGCAGGAGCTGAGCAATACGCTGGAGGAGCTGGAGAAGGAAATCCGCCTCGGCTGGCTGCCGGATCCGGCCGAGACCGAGCCGATGTACCGCGGCTCGCTCGGCCAGCTGCCCGAATCGTGGGTGGAGCTTGCCCGCGCGCTCAGCCTGTACACCGGCGAAGTGCAGCGCTGGCTCACCGCGGTGCGCCGCGCGGTGGTCGAGATGACCGACGGCGGCCCTACCCAGGAGGCGCTGTCGCGCGAACTCGGCATCGCGCTGGAACGCATCGGCAAGCAGGCCAGCTGCTGGCGCGCGTGGTCCAGCGAAGATCCGGATGGCTTGCCGCCACTGGCACGCTGGGTCACGCTCGGCGGTGACCAGCAACTGGTCTGCCACGCTTCGGCGGTGTCCGCCGGCGGCTTGCTGCGCAATGTGTTGTGGGGCAATGCCAGCGGTGTGGTGATGACCTCGGCCACCTTGAGCGCCGGCGGCAACTTTCGCGGTTTCGCCGATGCGGTGGGTTTGCCCGATGATGCGCTGACCTTGAGCCTGCCCTCGCCATTCGACCTCGCCGCGCAAGCGCGGCTGGAAGTGCCGGCGATGCGCACCCTGCCCGACGCGCGCGAGGCGCACGCCGAGGAAATCAGCGAATGGCTGGCGGAAAACCTCGACTGGGACGCCGGCAACCTGGTGCTGTTCACCTCGCGCCAGAAGCTCGATCGCGTACTGCAGAAGCTGCCGATCGCGCGGGTGCGCAAGGTGCGCGCGCAGGGCTCGCTAGGCAAGTCGCAGCTGGTCGCCGAGCACTGCGCCGACATCGAGGCGGGCAAGGGCAGCACCCTGTTCGGGCTGGCCTCGTTCGGCGAAGGCCTGGACCTGCCCGGCAAGCTGTGCGAGACGGTGGTGATCACCCAGCTGCCGTTCGCGGTACCCACCGATCCGGTCGGTGCCACGTATGCCGAGTGGCTGGAGTCGCGCGGACGCAATCCCTTCATCGAGGTCAGCATTCCCGAGGCCACGCGCCTGCTCACGCAATATTGCGGCCGCCTGATCCGCAACGAGACCGACCGCGGCCGCATCGTGCTGCTGGATCGCCGCGTGGTCACCAAGCGCTACGGCAGCGGCATGCTGAAGGCCTTGCCGCCGTTCCAGCGCATCATCGAGCGCACCGCATGATCATCCGCCTGTCCGATTGCCCGCTGCAGCCGTGGAAGAACGGTCTCGGCAGCACACGCGAAATAGCCGTCCATCCGGCCTGCGCGGGTATCGACGATTTCATGTGGCGGGTGAGCATTGCCGAGGTCGATAGCGCCGCGCCGTTCTCCAGCTTCCCCGGCATCGACCGGCAGATCGCCTTGCTCGACGGCAACGGCTTCACGATGACGCTGGACGACGATCGCGCTCATTCGCTGACCACGCCGTTCACACCGTTCGCGTTTGCCGGCGAGGCGAAGGTGGCGGTGACCCTGGTCGATGGCCCGACCCGCGATTTCAACCTGATGGTGCGCCGCGCCCGGGCGCAAGGCGAGCTGCAGTGCCGGGACACACCCGGGAGTCACCGCCTCGCGCCGGACATCGTGCTGGTTCATTGCGCACGTGGCACGGTCGATACTTCCGAAGGCCAGCTGCATGCCGGCGATGCGTGGCTGCCGGGCGGCACATCGATCACGCTGGCCGTTGGCGCCGTGGTGCTGGTGGTACGTATCACGGCACTGTCCTGACGATTGTCACCTGTGGCAGGCGGACTCCGCTGTCTATACTCGTGCAGCCTGTCGCCCCGGAGATCGCATCATGACCACCCTGATTCTCGGCTTGCTGATCTTTCTCGGCATCCACTCGCTGCGCATATTCGCCAACGACTGGCGCAACCGGCAGCAGGCCCGACTGGGCGAGCTGCCATGGAAGGGTCTGTACTCGCTGGCCTCGATCATCGGCTTCGTGCTGATCGTATGGGGTTTCGGCCTGGCGCGGCAGCATCCCGTGCTGCTGTACGTGCCGCCGCTGGCGCTGCGCCACCTCAATGCGCTGTTCACCCTGGCCGCGTTCGTGCTGGTGGCTGCCGCCTATGTCCCGCGCAACCATCTCAAGGCGAAATTCGGCCATCCGATGCTGCTGGGCGTGAAGGTGTGGGCGTTCGGCCACCTGCTCGCCACCGGCATGCTGCGTGACGTGGTGCTGTTCGGTGCCTTCCTGCTGTGGGCGGTGGTGCTGTTCATCGTGTCGCGTCGACGCGACCGCGGCACCGGTACGGTCTATCCGGCCGGCACGCTGACGGGTGACGTGCTCGCCGTGGTCATCGGCGTCGCCGCCTGGGCGGCGTTCGCGTTCTGGCTGCATCTGTGGCTGATCGGCGTGAGCCCGATGGCGTGAGGGGTGACGAGAGTCATCTACGCACATGCTGCGACCTGCGCTAGAGTTTGCCGCATCCCCCACCACGAGGAACGACGCATGGCTGGTTTCCTGCTTTGGCTGTTGCTGCTGGTGTTTTGCTGGCCACTCGCGCTGTTGGCGCTGGTGCTATATCCGATCGTCTGGCTGCTGATGCTGCCGTTCCGGCTGGTCGGCATCACCGTCGGCGCGGTATTCGCCTTTCTCGGCGCCCTGCTGATGCTGCCGGCACGTGTGCTGCGCGGCCATCCGGTCTGAGCGGCAACACCTGATCCAGCCGCACGTGGAGAAGCCGCACTCGCCCGCGTGCGAGCGCAATCGCGAGCCGATCCTGGCCGTGCTGCGCGAGCATTTCGCCGACCGTCGGCACGTGCTGGAGATCGGCAGCGGCAGCGGCCAGCACGCGGTGCATTTTGCCGCGGCGCTACCGCAGCTGATCTGGCAGAGTTCGGACCGCGCGGAGAACCTGCCAGGCATCCGCGCCTGGCTCGACGAAGCGGCGCTGCCGAATACCCCGGCACCATTGACGCTTGATGTCGCCGGCGCCTGGCCAGCCGGGCCGTTCGACGCGGTGTTCAGCGCCAATACCTTGCACATCATGGCGTGGCACGAGGTCGAACAACTGTTCGCGCGGTTGCCCATGATCACCACCGATGACGCGCGCGTGATCATCTACGGCCCGTTCAACCATGAAGGCCGCTACAGCAGCGACAGCAATGCCGCGTTCGACCAGTGGCTGAAGGCGCGCGGCGCCCACATGGCGATCCGCGATGCCGAGGCGGTCGATGCACTCGCCGGTGCCGCCGGCTTCGTCCTGCTCGACGACATCGCGATGCCGGCCAACAACCGCTGCCGCGTGTGGCGCCGCGTCCGCGACTGAACGTCGGCCTGCACAGCGTGCCTGCATAACCGCGCCGAACCGGGTACAAAGGCAGCATGAAATCGATCGACACGTTGACGCCCTGCCCCTGCGGCAATCCGGCCGGCTACAGCCAATGCTGCGGTCTCCTGCACGACGGCCTGGCCGCGACGACGGCGGCGCAACTGATGCGTTCGCGCTACAGCGCCTATGTCCTGAAGCGCGAGGATTACCTGCTGGCGAGCTGGCATGCCGACACACGGCCGGCGTCATTGCGGCTGGCCGCGCAACAGCCGGCACCGACCTGGCTGGGGCTGGAAATCCGCCAGCAGCGGCAGGTCGACGACGATCACGCCATCGTCGAGTTCGTCGCCCGCTACCGACTCGGCGGCGGTCGCGCACAACGTCAGCACGAGACCAGCCGCTTCGTGCGCGAGGATGGCCGCTGGTATTACCTCGACGGCGAACTCAAGAGCTGACGCTCATAGCTTGTGAAATAGTCGACCGCCGTAGCGGGAGCGTCGCCGGGCGTTCGTGACAAGGTGCGGTGTGGGCAAATTCGGGGAGTTTGGTGAACCAAATGACTCGAATTTGACCGCAGCGCGCCGCCGGCACGGGCGTCCGACGGCGGTCGCAGTAGGTGGGCGATTTTTTCCCAAGCTCTCAGAATCCCTGCACGCCGGCGGCATGCAGGCGCACGGCCAGGGCGCGTACGTCGGGGTGGCTGAAGAACGCGACCAGCTGGTTGGCGCGGCCGGCCGCGATGCCGTCGAGCGCCTGCCAGTCGGCCGCGCCACGGTTGCTCAACGCCGCCCAGCCGGATAGCCCGTCGGCATCGCCGGGCGGCATGCCGAGCGCGCCCAGCCAGCGCGCGAACGGACGATCGCGGGCGCTGGCAAACGCCTTCGCCAGCGCCGTGCCACGCCTTGCGCCGAGGCCCGGCACCGCGGAAAGCTGTGCTGGCGTCAGGTCCATCCAGTCGAGCATGCGGTGGATCAGGCCGGCGTCGATCAGCGCCTGCCAGGTATCCGCACCGAGGCCGTCCAGTTGCAAGCCCTGCTTGCCGCCCAGCCACAGCAGGCGCGCGCGGAACTGCTGCTCGCAACCGGGCACCGCCTGCCAGCAGCTCAAGCGGTCGTGCATCAGCGGATCCGGCGGCGCCACCGTCGCGCGTTGCCGGGTTCGCCACGCCACCGACTGCAGGCGCGGGATGGTCAGGCCGGCGAGCACCACTTCGACCTGATCACCGGGGCGGATGTCCAGCTGCTTCCAGCGTGCCAGCGAGCCGACGCTGACCCGCTGCACGCGATGGTCGTCCAGCTGCACCGGCACCAGTTCCAGCACCGGCGTGATGCGCCCGCTGCGGCCTACGGTGAACACCACCGCACGCACCTCGGCCAGCGCCGATGCTGCCGGGTATTTCCATGCCACCGCCCACGCCGGCGGCGCCGCCCGCCACGTGGTGGCCGCCGGTCGATGTCCCTGCCGCACCACGGTGCCATCGGCGGCGAACGGCATGGCGTGGCGATACCACTGTTCGCGCCAATGCCGCACGTCGTCCAGCGTGCGCACCGGGTGGATGTAGGTGGCGCTGTCGGTCAGGCCCATCGCCGCCAGCCCGGCCACACGCGCCGGCATGTCGGCCGGGCCGCTGGGCCAGTCCCACGCAAACAGGCCGATGTGTGCGGCGGTATCGGCGTCCAGCGCATCGCGCGCCAGCGCGCCGGCCACCGCCGAACGCGCGTTGGCACCGCCGTCCTGCGCCTGGACGTGGCCGGGCAGGCGCCAGTACAACTCACCTTGCAGGACCACGCGCGCCGGCGCATGCGGCAGACGCTTCGGAATGGCGTCGATGCGCTGTGCCAGCGCCGTCCAGTCCGAACCATGCAGGCCATCGCCGCGACTGGTCGCCTGGCGCAATTGGCCGTCCAGATACAACAGGGTGACCGCCACGCCGTCGGCTTTGGGTTGCACCCACAGGTCGCTGTTGCCGCGTTCGCGCATCCATGCAGCCAGTGCCGCTGCATCGGGCAGCTTGGCCAGGCCGGTTTGCGCGACCGGCGAGACCACGCTGCCGCTGGCATCGGCCAGATGCGCGAGTGCCGCCGGCGCCTGCGCCGGAAAGCAGAGCCGCCACAGCTTGAATCGCTGCAGCGCCTGATCGTAGACGGCGTCGTCCACGGGCGACTGACCACTGACCCGATACGCGTGATTCCAGCCGTCGAGCCGGTCGTGCAGCGCATGCAACTCCTCCTTCGCCTGCGCGGCTGGCCAGTCGGGGCAATCGGCTGCGTCGGCGTTGCCGGCGGCAAGCACCATGATGCCGGCGAGAGGCAACAACCATTCCATGCGCATGTCTGGCTCCTTCCGTGGACGTCGCGACAGGCTAGCCAGCCAGCGCCAACGCAGGCAGCCGACGATGCCGATGACACGCGTAGGCGCGCACCGTTCGGCCGGCGCGCTAGGTCACGGAAGACTCGCCGAACTGCAACGTCGTCTCGCCATCGAAGCGGCCGTTGGGTCCGAAGCGCCGCTCGATGATCAGCCCGCGGCCGTCGTGGCCGATGGCGACCACGGTGCTGGCCCGCGTGCCGTAGTGCTCGCCACAGATGAATGCGGCGGAGAGCAGACGCTCGCGCTCCAGCCCGACGCCGGTGTCGGGCAATTGTGCATCGGGCGCAATGGTTTCATCGGCGAGCGCGTCGAACAGTGCAGTGAAATCGTCGGTACCCGTGTGATCGAGCCAGTCCTGCAGGCGTTGCATCAGCACACGCGTCTTCGGCCATGGCGTGTTGAAGTCGGCATTCGACAGGCCGTGCACGCCAGGCGTCACTGCCTGCGCACCGGGCCCGGGACGGTTGCCCAGATAGAACGCCGCGTGCGCATCGAAGGTGAGCAGGTTGAACGGACGGTACTGCGCTGCCGAACGCAGCAGCTGCTGCGCATGGGTGGTGGCGCTCGCCGCGCCGTCAAGGTAGTCGGTGGCCAGCAGACCGCGCGACACGCCGAGTTGTGGATCGCGCGGATCGCGCACATTGGTCACCACGCAGCAGCGTCCGTGGTCGGTAACGCCGAGCCAGGTGCCGCCGGCTTGCAGGTCGCGGCCGCCGATGATCGGCGCGTCGGCCCAACGCGCCAGCGCCATGCTGGGCCGCGCATGGAACTCGTCGCGGTTGCCGGCCAGCACCAGTCGCCAGCGGGAGTGCGCGTTCCAGGCAAAGGCGATCAGGCACATGCAAGGGCTCCGTCAAGATGGCAGTCAGCGGCAGGAAACCGTGTCAGCGACACGCACGGCTGAAGTGTATGCGTCAGCCGGGGCGGATGCTGCCGGCGCAAGCGCGCATCGTGCAGTGAAGTTCAGACCCGCAGCATCACAGCTCGAGTCGCACGCCCAGCATCCAGCAGCGTCCCGGCGCCGGCTCGTAGTAACGGCCATTGCTGTCGTTGACGATCACCGACCCGACGATGCGTCGATTGAACAAGTTGTCGATGCGCAGGCTCAGATGCAGTCGCGCATCGCCCATCTGCACACCGTAACCCGCATCGACGCCGGTGCGCAGGTAGCCCGGGGCAAAGGCGCTGTTGCGATCGTCCACCGCCACCGCACCTGCGCCGTCGAGCTCCACGCCGCCGTGCCAGCCCAGCGCATCGCCATGCTCCAGCCGCAGCGCGCCATAATTGCGCGGCACACCGGGTATGCGCGAACTGCTGCACGACAGCGCGCCGCAGCCGTCCGCACCGTCGCGGAAATCCGCCTGCAGATGGGTGATGCCGAGCTGCAGGCGCCAGCCGTTGGCGAGTTCGTCGCGCAGCGACGCCTCGATGCCCTGCCGCCGACTGCGCCCGATGTTGCGATAGGTGGAGCGGCCGCCGCTGCTGCCCGCCACCGCCAGCTCATTGCGGGTGTCCGCGCGGAACAGCGCCAGGTCCAGCTCCATCGCCTCGCGCGGTTGCCACTTCGCGCCCAGTTCGCGATTGCGGCTGCGTGCGGGACGCAGGTTGAATGCCAGTCCGCCACGGCCATCGGCGCGGTAGCCAAGCTCCGCAAAGGTGGGCGTCTCGAAGCCCTCGCCGACGCTGGCATAGATTCGCCAGTGTTCGTCGGGACGGTATTGCAGGCCGGCGACCGGCGTCGTGGCGGTATAGCGCACGCGGCCGCTGTCATCCGGATTGTCGGCGGAGATGTAGCGATCGACCGTGCGAAATTGCACCGTGCTGTGACGAACACCTGCCAGCAGCGCCCAGCGCGTGACGAAGCGCCAGTACAGCTGCGCATACTGGTCGACATCGCGGACACGGTCATCCTCGTCGCGTCGCAATCGTCCACTGACACCCAGCACGTCGCCGACGAAATTCTCGTAACCCCGGCGCCGCTGATCCTGCACGTCGTAACTGGCGCCTGCCACGAATTCCAGCGGTCGGCCCCACCATGCGCCGCGATGTGTCCAGCGCGCATCGGCGCCGCCGTAGCCGCCGGTCAGGTCGACCACGCCGCCGGCGCTGAGCGGGCTGCGCTGCGCAGCCGGCGGAATCGACAGCACCTGATCGACGGCGCGTTCGCCGGCATAGGTCATCACGCGCAGTTCGTCACGGTCGCCCAGCAGCTGCTGATAGGTTGCGCCCAACTGCTGCTGCCGCACGCGCTTGCGCGTGTCGTACACCGTCGCCACAGCCGGTGCCTGCCGCGGATCGGCCTGGTATTGCGCGCGGGTCAGGCCCAGCGGATCCTGCGCGTGCGGCTGCAGCAGCGTGTTCGCCACCAGGGTGAGCTGCCGCCTGGCACCGAGATCGAAGCGGAGTTTCGCGTTGCCGGCATCGCGCTGCGCGCGGCTGTGCTCGCGGTAACCCCCGGTCTGGAAACGCGACAGCGCGAGGTTGTAGTTCATCGGTCCGGCGATGCCGCGCGTGTCGATGCCCAGCTTCACGCTGGCATCGCTGCCGACAGACAGACCCAGCGTGGTGACCGGCGTGGCCTCGCCGTCGGCGCTCCACAACTGCACCACGCCGCCGGACGAATTGCCGTAGAGCGCCGAGAACGGCCCGCGCAGCACCTCGACGCGATCGGCTGCATCAAGGCTGAAATGCGATAGCTGGCCCTGACCGTCGGGCATCGTGGCCGGGATGCCATCGGCGTACAGCCGCACCCCACGCACGCCGAAGGTGGCGCGTGCACCAAAGCCGCGGATCGACAACTGCTCGTCCTGGGCGTAATTCTGGCGATCGCGCGCCAGCACGCCCGGCATGCCGAGCAGTGCTTCAGACAGATTCACACCCGGCTTGCCGCTGGCACCCGGTGCCACGCCCGCCGCGCTGAACGAAGCGGGCAGATCGAACGGAGCGATGTCCAGCCGTATCGCCTCCACGCGTACCGGCGGCAACTCGGTCGGCACGGTGCCGATGTCGGTGTCGGCGGCCATGGCCGTTCCCGACCATGCCAGCCACAGCATCGCCGCGATGACCGCACCCAGATCCATCCTGCTCATTCGCGCACGCTTGTCGTGATCAAGGCTTGCAGATTAATCCCTGCGTGGCGCCACGGTGGCACGCCGGCGCATGCGGCGGCAGCTCAGACACACGCCGCCTGCAGAGGCTGGAGTTGCATTGCCTGGCTGAGCATCTGCACGATCGATTTCGCCGCTTCGCGTCCGTCGTGCACGGCGCGCACCACGAGATCGGCGCCGCGCATGTTGTCACCACCAGCGAACACCTGCGGGTGACCGGTCTGGAATGGCAGGCGGCCTTCAGCGCCGGCGAGGATGCGGCCGCCGGCATCCAGCGCGATGCCGTATTCAGCGCACCAGGCCGGCGGACTGGGGCGGAAGCCGAAGGCCTGGATCACCACGTCGGCGCGCAGTTCGGTTTCGCTGCCCTCGACATGTTGCAGTCGCGCACGACCATCGCCATCGACACCCAGCTCGGTGCTCACCACGCGCACGCCGCGCACCTTGCCCTGCTCGCCCAGCAAGGCCAGTGGCTGACGATGAAACAGGAAGTCGACGCCTTCCTCGCGGGTATAGCCGACTTCGCGACGGGAGCCCGGCATGCTCGCCTCGTCTCGCCGGTAGACGCAGGTGACCGAAGCCGCGCCGAGGCGGATCGAGGTACGGTTGCAGTCCATGCCGGTATCGCCGCCGCCGAGCACGACGACGTGCTTGCCGTTGAGATCGAGCGCGGCCGGCACCGGCAGGTCGTCCAGCAGGCGGTTGGCATTTGCGATCAGGAACGGCAGCGCGTCATGCACGCCATCGAATTCGCGCCCGGGCAGCTCACCATCCACGAAGGTGTACGCGCCGGTACCCATGAACACCGCGTCGTAATCGGCCAGCAACTGGTCGAACGCGATGTCGCGGCCGATCTCCACATCGAGGTGGAACTTCACGCCCATGCCCTCGAGCACGTCGCGGCGGGTATACACCACGGTCTTGTCCAGCTTGAACGGCGGGATGCCGAACGTGAGCAGGCCGCCGATCTCGCGCTGGCGGTCGAAAACGTCCACCGCGATGCCGGCACGACGCAGACGATCCGCGCACGACAGACCCGCCGGGCCCGCGCCGACCACCGCCACGCGCCGGCCGGTTTCCACCACGCCGGAAAGATCCGGCCGCCAGCCCTGGCGAAATGCCTCGTCGGTGATCGAACGCTCGATGCTGCCGATCGTCACCGCGCCGAAGTCGCCCTGCTGCAGGGTGCAGGCGCCTTCGCACAAACGATCGTGCGGGCACACACGGCCGCAGATTTCCGGCAGCGGATTGGTCTCGTGCATCAGCGTGGCCGCCTCAAACAGCCGTCCATCCTGCACCAGCTTGAGCCAGTCCGGGATGTAGTTGTGCACCGGGCACTGCCACTCGCAATACGGGTTGCCGCAGTCGAGACAACGCTCGGCCTGGCCCACCGCCGCAGCCGGCGCAAAATCGCCGCTGATCTCGCCGTAGCCGAGCACGCGGATCGCCACCGGCACCGCTTTCGGTGGCTGTCGCGGCAGGTTGAGGAACTGGAACAGTTTGTCGCTCATGCCGCTCTCCGCAATTCGTCGGCCAGCGCGGCCAGGCTCGCCGCCTTCGGTTTGACCAGCCAGAACCGTTGCAGCAGCCCGCGGAAATCGCTCAGCAGATGCCGTGCCCAGGCACTGCCGGTGAGTTCGGCATGCCGTGCGATCAGGCCGCGCAGGTGTTGCATGTAGTGCTCCATGCCTTCCGGCGAGATGCGCACGATGTCGACCAGCTCGTGGTTGTAGCAATCGACGAAGCTGCGCTCGAGATCCAGCACGTAGGCGAAGCCGCCGGTCATGCCGGCACCGAAGTTCAGCCCGCAGGCACCGAGCACGGCGACCACGCCGCCGGTCATGTATTCGCAGCAGTGGTCGCCGGCACCCTCGATCACCGCCAGCGCGCCGGAGTTGCGCACGCCGAAACGCTCGCCGGCACGCCCCGCGGCGAACAACTCGCCACCGGTAGCGCCGTACAGGCAGGTGTTGCCGAGGATCGACGCATCCTGGCTGGCGAACGGCGATTCCGGCGACGGTCGTACGAGGATGCGCCCGCCGGTCATGCCCTTGCCGACGCCGTCGTTCGCCTCGCCGGTGAGTTCGATCTGCACCCCGCCGGCGTTCCACGCGCCGAGACTTTGCCCGGCACTGCCTTCCAGCTGCAGGGTGATCGGCTCGGGCATGCCGTGATCACCCCAGCGTCGCGCCACGTCGCCGGACAGCCGCGCGCCGATCGCGCGATCGGTGTTGGCGATCGCGTAGCGGAACGTGCCGCCGCTACCCAGCTCGACCAGCGGCGCGGCATCGCGGGCGATCCGCGTGGCCAGCGCCGCTTCATCGCGCATCGGGTTGCGCGGCAGCGTGCAGGCACTGTCCACGTCGACACCCAGGCCGTCGCTGGCGATCAGCCGCGACAGGTCGAGCTGCTTTTGCACCGGCGTGCTGCCTTCGGTCTGGCTCAGCAGGTCGCTGCGGCCGACCAACTCGCCGAGGCTGCGCACGCCAAGCTTGGCCAGATGTTCGCGCACGTCCTCGGCGACGAAGCGGAAGTAGTTCATCACCATCTCGGGCAGGCCGATGAAGTGATCCTTGCGCAGCGTCTCGTTCTGCGTGGCGATGCCGGTGGCGCAGTTGTTGAGGTGGCAGATGCGCAGGTACTTGCAGCCCAGCGCCACCATCGGGCCGGTGCCGAAACCAAAACTCTCGGCACCGAGCATCGCGGCCTTGATCACGTCGAGGCCGGTCTTCAGGCCGCCGTCGGTCTGCAGCCGCACGCGGCCGCGCAGGCCGTTGCGACGCAGCGTCTGCTGCGCCTCGGCAACGCCCAGTTCCCACGGCGTGCCGGCGTACTTGATCGAGGTGAGCGGACTGGCGCCGGTGCCGCCGTCGTGGCCGGAAATGGTGATCAGGTCCGCGCCGGCCTTGACCACGCCGGCAGCGACGGTGCCCACGCCGGCGTGCGAGACCAGCTTCACCGAGATCAGCGCGCTCGGGTTCACTTCCTTGAGGTCATGGATCAGCTGCGCCAAATCCTCGATCGAATAGATGTCGTGGTGTGGCGGCGGTGAGATCAGGCCAATGCCGGGCTTGGCGTAACGCAGCCGCGCGATCGTCGCGTCCACCTTGTGACCGGGCAGCTGGCCGCCCTCGCCGGGCTTGGCGCCCTGCGCGATCTTGATCTGCAGCACCTCGGCGTTGATCAGGTACGCCGCGGTGACGCCGAAGCGGCCGGAGGAGACCTGCTTGATCTTCGAGGTTTTCTCGGTGCCATAGCGCGCCGGGTCTTCGCCGCCTTCGCCCGAGTTGCTGCGCGCTCCGAGCCGGTTCATCGCGATCGCCAACGCCTCATGCGCTTCCGGCGATAGTGCGCCGAGAGACATACCGGCCGAATCGAAGCGCTTGAGGATCGTCTCGACCGGTTCCACTTCGTCGAGCGGAATCGCGGCACCAGCCGCATGCGGCAACAGCAGATCGCGCAGTGCGGACGGCGGACGCGCATCGACGTGCTGCGCATAGATGCGGTAATCGGCCATCGCGCCGGTGCGCACTGCCACCTGCAGCGTGTCGACCACGTCCGGGTTGTACATGTGGTACTCGCCGCCGTGCACGAACTTGTAGAGGCCGCCGGCACGCAGCGGCTGCGCTTCGTTCCACGCTTCGGCCGCCAGCAGGCGCTGGTCGTGTTCGAGTTCGGCGAAACCTGCACCGCCGATGCGCGACGGCGTGCCGGCAAAGCACAACGCCACCACTTCCGGTGCGAGGCCGACGATCTCGAACAACTGTGCGCCGCGATAGCCGGCGACGGTGGAGATGCCCATCTTCGACAGGATCTTCAGCAGGCCCTTGCGGATGCCGCGGCGATAACTGCGACCGATCTCGCGCGGAGTGCCGTCGCCGCGCTTGATGTGACCGTCGCGACCCAGCTCGAACAGGCTCTGGTAGGCCAGCCACGGATAGATCGCGGTGGCGCCGAAACCGATCAGGCAGGCGAACTGGTGCGCGTCGCGCGCGGTAGCGGTTTCCACCAGCAGGTTGCACTGGCAGCGCAGGCCGGTCTCGATCAGGTGCGCGTGGATCGCGCCGACCGCGAGCAGCGCATGCGCGGGCAACGTGTCCTTGTTCGGGTAGCGGTCGGTGATGAAGACCATGCCGGCGCCATTGCGCACAGCCTGCTCCGCCTCGCGGCAGAAACGGCGAAGCGCCACTTCCAGCCCTTCCTGGGGCGGATAGCACAGGTCGATCTGCACGGTAGCATTGACGAACTGCGGCAGCGCCAGCAGCTGGCGCAACTTGCGCTGCGAGCAGATCGGCGAGTTGAGCAGGATCTGCTTCGCGTTGTCCGCCGACAGCTCGAACAGGTTGCCCTCGCGACCGAACTGGGTGACCAGCGACATCACCAGGCGCTCGCGCAGAGGATCGATCGGCGGGTTGGTGACCTGGGCGAAACCTTCGCGGAAGCGGTCGAACAGCGGCCGCACCTGGCGCGACATCGCCGCCATCGGGGTGTCATCGCCCATCGCACCGGTGGCTTCGGCCTCGGTCTCGGCGAGTACCTTGAGCACGCTCTCGCGCTCCTCGCGGCTGAGACCGTAGAGCTTCTGGCAACGGCGCAGCTCGTTCGCCGGCAACGGCTCGGCGGCAAGGCTGGGGTCGATCAGATCCGATTCGAGATAGCTGACGCCGGCACGCAGCCAGTCGCGGAACGGCGCGCGACTCTTGTTGATCGCGTCGATGTCGCCATCGTGCAGCAGGCGACGATTGGCGAAGTCCACCGCCAGCATCTGGCCGGGCCCGAGCCGGCCCTTCGCCACCACGTGCGACGGCGGCACATCCCACAGGCCCGCTTCGGAGGCGACGATCAGGTGGTTGTCGTCGGACAGCGCCCAGCGCGCCGGACGCAGGCCGTTGCGGTCCAGCGTGCACACTGCGTAGCGACCATCGCACATCACCAGCCCGGCCGGGCCGTCCCACGGTTCGCTGTGCAGCGCGTAGTACTCGTAGAAACCGGTGAGGTCCTCGTCCAAGTCCTCGCGCGCCGCATACGCCGGCGGTACCAGCACGCGCATCGCGGTGAGCATGTCGAGGCCGCCGGCCAGCAGTACTTCCAGCGCGTTGTCCAGGCTTTCCGAATCGGAACCGGTCTGGCGCACCAGCGGGCCGATGTCGGTGAGGTCGACCAGCGGCGAACGCAGCACCGTCTCGCGCGCCTGCATCCAGCGACGGTTGCCGCGGATGGTGTTGATCTCACCATTGTGCGCAAGCAGGCGGAACGGCTGGGCCAGCCGCCACTGCGGCGTAGTGTTGGTGGAGAAGCGCTGGTGGAATACCACCGCATCGCTGGTAAGGGCGGGATGCCGCAGGTCGGCGAACACGTCGCGCAGCCGGCCCGGTGCGGCCATCGCCTTGTAGCCGATCACATGCGCGGAAAGGCTCACCACGTAGAACTGCGGATCGTCGGCCAGCGCGGTCTCGGCACGCCGACGCGCACGAAACAGTGCGCGCTCGAATGCGTCGTCGTCCATGTCGGCCGCGGCGTTCACGAACACCTGGCGCACACGCGGACAGGTGGCGCTGGCCAGTGGGCCACAGGCGTCCGTATTGATCGCCACCTCGCGCCAGCCGGCCAACGCCAGCCCGGCCTCATCCAGATGCCGCTCGAACTCGATCGCGGCCACCTCGCCACCGGCCGGGTCGAGGAACACCAGCCCCGCCGCGAAGCGTTCACCCGGCACGAAGCCGTCCGCTGCCGCCAGTGCGCGCAACCAGTCCGCCGGGCGATGGATCAGCACGCCGCAGCCGTCGCCACTGATGCCGTCGGCATTCACGCCACCACGATGGGAAAGTTTCGCCAGCGCGGCAAACGCGGTGTCGACCAGCGCGGTGCTGGCGCGGCCATCGATCTGCGCAACCAGGCCGAAGCCGCAGCTGTCGTGCTCAAAAGCCGGGTCGTACAACGTCGCCAAGCCGCTTGCCGCCATCTCACCCCTCCGGGCTGCGCAGGCTACCGCGATGCCGGGGGCACCGATCGTTCTGCGCAGGAGCGACTCTGACTAAAACACAATTGTTGCGCCGCGTCAAAGATGAATATGGAGGATGGATATGGACGTCTAGACTTCCCAACGAGATCTTCCGCCGCCGGACCGCGCCACGCGGCCATTGCGCGAGGTACGCGCGCCGGTTGTCCGACGCGTGTACCTCGCCGGCCAAAGCCTCCGCATCGGCCTGCTGGATCTACATCTTGTACTTCACGCCCAGCGTGTAGAACCGGCCGACCATGCCGGCCTGCGCCCAGGTCGGGTTGTAGTTGTTGCCTGCGTAGTTGCTCGGGTCGAACGGCGCCTCGCGGTTGAAGGCATTCAGGATCGAGGCGGTCAACGAGAAGTGGTCGTTGAAGTCGTAGCTTCCGGTCAGGTCGAACGTGGTGAACGAAGCCACATGGCAGCTCGGTGGGAACGCATCGCCATTGTCGTCCACCGAGATGCAGCCCTCGCCATTGTCCGGCGCGGTCATCGTGATGGCGCTGGTGTAGTACAGCGTGCCGGTGATCGTCGCATGACCGAAGCTGAGGCTGTTCGACCAGGAGGCGCGGTCACGCGGCGTGCCCGCGCCCGAGGACAGTGCGTACGGCCCGTGCGTACCGACGAAGCGCTGCACCGTGCCGTCCTGCAGGGTCAGGTTCCACTCGAAGATGCGCGTGGCGTTGAACTCGCTGCGCAGTTTCGTACCTCCGCCGAAATCGAAATTGCCGATCAGGTCAAGGTCGACGCCTTTGGTCTGCAGCGAGTTCTGGTTGACGTACGGCGCCATCACCACCACGGGTTTCGGCAGCAGGGTGGGATTCTCCGGATCGGGCACGTCGGCGATGATGGCCGAATTCGGCGGCAGCGGCTGGCCCGCGAAGTAGGCGTCGAGGACCGCCTGCGTATCCTGCTGGCCGATCACACCGGTCTTCTTGATGTCGTAGTAGTCCAGCGAGGCGCTCAGCTGTTCGATCGGCTGATAGACCAGGCCGAAGGTCCAGCTCTTGGAACGTTCAGGCTTGATGTTCGGATTGCCGATGGTGTCGTAGGCGAGGCCATAGGGCCGCACATAGGCGTTGTTGCCGTGCGCCGCGGCATAGTCGTCGGGCACCGTGTAGGTGGCGAAGCCCTCCGATTCGCTGGAGCCGTTCTCGGCGAAGCTCGGTGCACGGAAGCCTTTGGACCAGGTGCCGCGAACCGCCAGCGATTCGATCGGCTTCCACTTGAAACCGATCTTCGGCGAGAAGTTGTTGCCGAAGTCGGAGTAGTGGTCGAAGCGGCCGGAGGCATCGACTTCCAGCGATTGCAGAAGCAGGGCATCCAGCTCGACATAGGCGCCGGACACGGTGCGCTTGCCGAAGGTGTGCGCTACGCCGAGGCCCTGGGCCTGCAGGCCCGGGTTGAGATCGGGATCTTTCTGCTCCTCATGGCGCACGTCGACGCCGGTGGCAACGCCCAGCGAACCGCCCGGCAGATCCATGAGCGCGCGCGAAACATGGAAATCGATCGACTGCAGGTCGGTGGTCGATTTCTTGTGCAGCACGGGCGCCAATTCGGCGAGCAGTTGTGGCGAGTTCTGCGACGGATCAAGGAAGTTGTAGCTACCGTCGTTGACGACCTGGACCAGCTTGTTGTAGTTGAGGAAACCGTAGTTGTCGACGGTCAGCTCGTTGTGGTTGAACACCAGCGCACTGTCGTAGTTCCACTCACCCATGGTGCCATGGATGCCGCCGACGAGACGCGTGTTGTTGTTGTCCTGCTTCGCGCCGCCACGGATGCCGCCGAATGCATAAGTGATCAGTGCCGGCGGAGCGAAGGGGTTGTTCGGATTGTCCGAGCCGTCCGGCAGGGTCGCCGGCAGCACGATCGAACGCGTATTGACCGGCGTGCCCGCGCGGATCTGCGGCGGACCGCCGGCGACCTCGGTCTTGTTGCTGTACACGCTGGCCCCCAGATAGGCCTCGCTGGTCTCGCCCACCTTGATGGTCAGGCGGCCGTAGGCGCCGAGGCGTTTCTCTTTCGGCTGCAGGTCGGTGTACTGACTGGTGAAGTTCTGCTCGCAACCACTGCCGAGGTCGTTGGTCACCGGTGTCGTGTCCGGGCCGCAGGGGCGCAGCGGTTGCCACAGCGATCCGTCGACCGCGGTGCCGGTCAGCATGCCGCCCGGTCCGTTCGGGCCGAGCACGGCCGGCCGGACCATGCCGTAGATCGAGCCGGCGTTGAAACCGGGCTGACCGTTCGTGGCGTCGCTGCCGCCGATCCGGCTGAGGTCGGTGGAGTTGTACGGGTAGCCGCGGTCGCGTGCCCAGATGCGATCGTCGTTCTGCGCCTCGATGCTGCCATAGGCATTCCAGCCGTCCTTCGCGAGATCGCCACCACCGAACAGCAGGGTGGCGCGGCGGGTGGTGCCGCCGCCCTTCTGCGAGGTGCCGACGTCGGCCGTGGCCTGCAGCCCCTTGAAGTCGTGCTTGAGAATGATGTTGACGACGCCGGCGATCGCGTCGGCGCCGTAGAGCGAGGAGGCTCCGTCTTTCAGTACGTCGATGCGCTCGATCGCATTCACCGGGATCGTGTTGAGATCGACGAAGGTGCGCTGGCCATCATCCGCCAATGGGTAATTGGCCGAGCGACGGCCATCGATCAGCACCAGGGTCGAGTTCACGGTGAGGCCGCGCAGCGCGACACCGGCGGAGCCCGCGGCAAATCCGGCGGTGAAGGCCGTAGGAATCGAACCGCTGTTGTCGGCGGAAATAGCGCGCACCACGTCGTTGACGGTCTTCAGGCCGCTGCGCTCGATCTGCGCGGCGGTGATCACGGTGACCGGCGAGGGCGTCTCCAGATCAACGCGCGGCAGCGCCGAACCGGTGACGGTAATCGCCTGCAATTCCTGGGCTTTTTTCTGATCGGGGGGCTGCTGGCCGCTGGTATCGGGAGCGGGGGGCGGGGTGGTCTGTGCGACGGCAGTGACAACAGGTGTCAACAGCAAACCAGCCAACGCCAAAGCGAGCTTGTTAGGCTTCATCGACTTGTCCTCATTGTGGGTGCAACGCGCTCGATGGAGAAGCGGCGAAGTCCGCCAGACCAGGGAAGCGAGGGGAGTTGCGAGCGCAGTTTTTCACCATTTCGTTACTACTTCAAGCGCTTGGCTGCGCAGGTAGCTTTGCGACACACTCCAGCGAAAGTGGCACGCCATATGCCTGATTTGTCGACAAATTGTGAATAAACCCACATTTTGATGACCCATGCATATGGACGTCCATACGTCCATAGCAAATCAACGATCGAAGCGCGCCGTCGGCATTGCCTCATGTTCTACTGGCGATTGATGCGAGTGTGCCCGCAGCGAGTGACTGGCGTTTCGTCCAACCGGCCTGCGTGCGCCGCCACGCGCGTCTCGCACCGGCCGGTCGGCTAGGGGATAATCGACCGCATGCCCAAGCCCATCCGTTTCGCCGCACGTCCCGCCCGCGGCCTGATCCTCGCCACGCTGCTGAGCTGCACGGCCATCATGTCGGCGCAGGCGCGCCAGGACGGCAAGAGCCGGACCGAGCAGGCCGAGGCGAAACAGAAGCTGGCCGACTTGCGCGGCAAGATGGAGGCGTTGGCGAAACAGCAGGCCGATACGTCCGCACGCCGCGACAGCGTCAACGCGGAGCTGGCCAGGCAGGCAAATGCACTGGCCGGTGCGGCGCGGGCAGTGCGCCAGACCGATACCGAGCTGGCGGCGAAGCAGCAGCAGCTGGACCAGCTGCAACAGCAGCGCAACACCCTGAGGCAGACTCTGGACAACCAGCGTGCGGCGATTGCCGACCTGCTGCGCGCCACCTATGCGCTCGGCCAGGGTTCGGATCTGCGCCTGCTGCTGGGTGACGAGGATGTGGCGCGGATCGCTCGCTCACTGGTGTATTCGAAATACTTCCAGCGCGATCGGGTGCAACGGGTGCAGCAGCTGATGGCCGACCTGGCGAAGCTGCAGGAGCTGGAGAACGCGATCACGACCGAGCAGCAGGCGCTGCAGGCAACCCGGACGCAACGCGAGCAGCAGGCCCGGACGCTTGCCCAGCAGCGCACCGCACAACAGAGGCTGGCGGCCGAAGCCGACGCGCAGTACAAGGATCAGGCACAACGGCTGGCGGCGCTGAAGCAGAACGCCCAATCGCTCAACAACCTGGTCGACAAGCTGCAGAAAGTGATCGACGAAGCAGCACGTGAAGCCGCAGCCCGCGCCGCAGCGAACCATGCGGCAGCCACCAGGCAGCATCCCGGCCACAAACCGCCACCGGTCGAGGTCGGCAGTGCCAACGCCAATATCCGCGGCAACCTGCCATGGCCCGCCAGCGGCGTGGTCAACAGCTATGGCAGCGGCGTGCTGATCAAGGCCGGCGGCGGCAGCGAGATCCATGCAGTGGCGCGCGGCCGGGTGATCTACGCCGGGTTCCTGCGCGGCTACGGCATGCTGATCATCGTCAACCACGGCAGCGGCTGGATGAGCATGTACGGCAACAACGAGACCCTGTTGCATGGTGTCGGCGACCAGGTCGACGCGGGCGAGACGATCGGCACCGCCAGCGCACCCACCGGAGTCAACACCGGCGTGTATTTCGAACTGCGCAAGGGCGGCCAGCCGGTCGATCCACGCAACTGGCTGAGTCAGCGCCGTTGACGTGATCGCCCCGCCATCGCAGGCTGGATGCGAGCGAGGAATTACGCCGGCATTCCGTTGTCCCATCTGAAGGTTCATCATTCTGTCGCGTTATCGCGCGACGTTGTCGCTGTACGGAGTTACCCGCATGCGCCTTTCCACCCGTGGCCCGTCCATCGGCCTGACCTCCCTGCTGCTGGCCGTGCCACTGCTGCTGGCGATGCCACGCGCCGACGCGCAGCGCGCGCCTGCCCCAGCGTCCAGTGCGGCCGCACCGCCGGTCGATTTGCCGGCCACCGACAGCCGTGCCGACGCGCCAGCCAGCGCAGGCTCCGCTGGCGACCAGGTGAGCCTGGACGACATCCGCAATTTCAGCCGTGTCTACGAAGTGGTGCGTCAGGCCTATGTAGAGAAGGTCGACAACAAGACCCTGATGAAGGCGGCGATCACCGGCATGCTCAGCGGCCTGGATCCGCACAGCGAATATCTCGACAAGGACGGCCTGGCCCAGCTCAACGAAGACACCACCGGCGAATACAGCGGCCTCGGCATCGAGGTGCTGCAGGTCGACGGCGGCCTGCGCATCGTCTCGCCGATCGACGATACCCCGGCCGCACGTGCCGGCATCAAGCCCGGCGACAACATCGTCAAGATCAACGGCACGCTGATCGATCCGCAGAATGTCAGCGACATGTTCAAGCAGCTGCGCGGCAAGCCCGGCAGCAAGATCGCGCTGACCATCGCGCACCTGAACAGCGACAAGCTGATCGACCTGCAGCTGGTGCGCGAGAACATCTCGATCAGCAGCGTCAAGGTGCGTGAGCTGGAGCCTGGCTACGCCTATCTGCGGATCAGTCAGTTCCAGGACGACACCGCTGGCGACCTGGATCGCAAGCTCGGCGAGCTCATCAAGAAGAGCGGTCCGCAGAAAGGCGCGGTGCTGGATCTGCGCAACAACCCGGGCGGCCTGCTCACGGCTGCCGTGGGTGTCAGCGACAACTTCCTCGACTCCGGCATCATCGTCACCACCCGCGGCCGGCTACAGGACGCCAACATGAGCTTCAACGCGCATCCCGGTGACCAGCTCGACGGTGCGCCGATGATCGTGCTGACCAACAATGGCACCGCCTCGGCTGCCGAGATCGTCTCCGGCGCACTCAAGGACAACCACCGCGCGCTGATCATGGGCCAGCGCACGTTCGGCAAGGGCGTGGTGCAGACCGTGCTGCCGCTGGACGCCGACCACGCGGTGAAGATCACCACCGCCCGCTACTACACGCCCAGTGGCACCTCGATCCAGGCCGAGGGGATCAAGCCCGATATCGCGCTGGCCGACCTCACCGTGAACAAGGCCGACAGCGCGCCTGCGCTGATCAGCTCGGAGGCCGACCTGCCGAACCATCTGGCCAACGAGCACGCCAAGACCGGCACCGATATCAACGACGATGGCAGTGTCGCCGACGGCAAGCTGGCCACCAGTGACTACGCACTGTCGCAGGCACTGAACGTACTCAAGGGCATGGCGCTGCGCCAGCCCGCCAGCGTCAGACGCTGAGCCGTTGCATCGCGCCGCCTGCCCACGCGCCGTGCCGTACTGCCCATGAGCGATGAGGTCGCCGATGCCGCCGGTTCGCCGCGGGTCGTGATTCTCGGCGGCGGCTTTGGCGGCATGGCTGTAGCGCGGCGACTGGCCGGCGCGTCGGTGCGGGTCACCCTGGTGGACCGGCGCAACCATCATCTGTTCCAGCCGCTGCTGTATCAGGTCGCCACCGCGAGCCTGGCGGCGCCGTCGATCGCCGCGCCGCTGCGGCAGATCCTGCGTGGCCAGCGCAACCTCAGCGTACTGCTGGACGAAGTGACCGGCATCGATCTGGCGGCGCGTCAGGTGCAATGCGCCCATGGTTTACTGGATTACGATGTCCTGGTGGTTGCCACCGGCGCCACCCACGCTTATTTCGGGCACGACGAATGGGAGCGCTTCGCGCCGGGCCTGAAAACGCTGGACGATGCGTTTCTGATCCGTCGCCGCGTGTTGCTGGCGTTCGAGCATGCCGAGCGCGAAACCGACCCGGCACGTCGTCAGGCATGGCTCAATTTCGTAGTGGTCGGCGGCGGCTCCACCGGCGTCGAGCTTGCCGGCACGCTGATCGAACTGGCCCGGCACACCTTGTCGCGCGACTTCCGCCACAGCGATCCGCGACGCGCCTCGGTGCGCCTGATTGAAGCGGGGCCGCGGTTGCTGCCCGCGTTCGATCCAGCCCTTTCGGACAAGGCGCGCCAGCAACTCGAACACCTTGGCGTGGAGGTGCACACCGGTGTCGCCGTTACCGGCATCGACGCGAACGGCGTGAAGCTGGGCGAGCGCCGGCTGTCTGCGCGCACCGTGCTGTGGGCTGCCGGCGTGGCGGCCTCGCCGGTGGGGCGCCTGCTCGGCACAGCGCTCGATCGTGCCGGCCGCGTGCAGGTGCTGCCCGATTTGAGTCTGCCCGGGCATCCCGAGGTCTTCGTCATCGGCGACCTCGCCGGCCTCGAGCAGCTCAATGGCAAACCCGTGCCCGGCGTGGCGCCGGCCGCCAAGCAGATGGGTCAGCATGTCGGCACCATGATCCGCGCGCGCCTGCAGGGCAGCGATGAACGGCGGCCGTTCTCCTATCGCGACGACGGCTCGCTCGCCACCATCGGCCGGATGGCTGCGGTGGCGCAATTCGGCAAGCTGAAACTGTCCGGTTTCCCGGCTTGGTCGGTATGGTTACTGGCGCACATCTACTTTCTGATCGGCTTCCGCAACCGGCTGGTGGTGATGCTGGACTGGGCCTGGGCGTACTGCACCCACCAGCGGCACGCGCGCATCGTCAGCGGCGATGACATACCGGATGACAATAATACGCCGGGGCAAGAGTGAGCCTGCCTGCCTGAGACGCAAACGGCCCCTCGCGGGGCCGTCGATGCTCGTTCCGAAAAGTCCCCACCAAAGATGTGCGGGCTCTTGTGCCGGGCTCACGTCATGCCGTGGCGAACAAACCGCGCATCTTCTTCATCGCGTTCGCTTCCACCTGACGGATGCGCTCGGCGGACACGCCGTACTCATCAGCCAGATCCTGCAGTGTGGCCTTGTTGTCGTCATCCAGCCAGCGGCGCTGGATGATGTCGCGCGAGCGCTTGTCCAGATGGCTCAACGCATCGGTCAGCGTCTGCATCTGGTTGTCGGCGTAGTCTTCGTCGGACACGTTCTCGTACGGGTCGGCGCCGTCGTCGATCAAAAACGCCGCCGGTGCCGGCTTGGCATCGTCGTCGGCATCCGCAGGAGCTTCGAAGCCGATGTCACGACCTGACAGGCGCGATTCCATCTCGCGCACCGTCGCCTCGGGTACGCCCAAGTCCAGCGCGACCTTGCTCACCTCGGCCGCGTTCATCCAGCCCAGGCGTTTCTTGCTCTTGCGCAGGTTGAAGAACAGCTTGCGCTGCGCCTTGGTGGTGGCGACCTTCACGATGCGCCAGTTCTTGAGGATGAATTCGTGCATCTCGGCGCGAATCCAGTGCACCGCAAAGCTGACCAGGCGCACGCCCTGATCGGGGTCGAAACGCTTCACAGCCTTCATCAGGCCGATGTTGCCTTCCTGGATCAGGTCAGCCAGCTGCAGGCCGTAGCCGCTGTAGCCGCGCGCTACATGCACCACGAAACGCAGGTGCGACATCACCAGTTTCTTTGCAGCGGTGAGGTTGGCCTCTTCGAGATAGTCACGCGACAGCGCCTGCTCCTCTTCCGAGCTCAGCACCGGAATCCGGTGTACCGCAGAAATATAGGCATCCAGACTGCCCACTACGCTCGGTAGCGGAAAGTTGGCGGTCACCAAAGCTTGAGACATGGGTGGAACCTCCTGAATGACGTCAAAGTTTAGCACTCGAATAGTTGGAGTGCTAAAGCCTCGATTGGTTCAGCCCGGATGGGTTCCGAGCTTTAATGAACCGTATAGTATAGATATTTATTGCCCTTGTCCAGCGCTGCAAGAGCATCGACATGAGGGTCACCCCTCGGCATTCAAGCGGACGTGAAACCGGCCTGCAGCATGGCGCGCGGCGGCAACGACCAGTCGATCGGCGCCCGGCCCCGGGCTTCCAGATAGCGGTTGGCCGCGGAGAAATGCCCGCAGCCGATAAAACCGCGGTGGGCCGATAGTGGCGACGGGTGCACCGAGGTCAGCACGCAATGGCGGCTGGCATCGATCAGCTGGCCTTTACGCTGGGCGTACGAACCCCACAGGAGGAATACCAGGCCTTCGCGCTCGCGATTGAGCGCGTCGATCGCCGCATCGGTGAAGCCTTCCCAACCTTTGCCCTGATGCGAACCGGCGCGCCCCTCTTCCACCGTCAGCACGCTGTTGAGCAGCAGCACGCCGCGATCGGCCCACGGCGTGAGGCAGCCATGGTCGGGGCGCGGGATGCCGAGATCGCGCTGGACTTCCTTGAAGATGTTTTCCAGCGACGGCGGCACGCGCACACCGGGGCGTACTGAGAAACACAGGCCATGCGCCTGACCGGGCCCGTGGTATGGATCCTGGCCGAGAATCACCACGCGCACGGCATCGAACGGGGTGTGATCGAACGCGGCGAAAATTTCCGGACCGGGCGGATAGATGTGCTTGCCGGCTTGTTTCTCCGCACGCAGGAACGTCGACAACGCCTGCATCTCGGGGCGTTGCAGGTAACCGCCGATGCGCGCCTTCCACGACGACTCCAGCCGGATCCTTTCCAGCATGATCCGCTCGTCGCTCATGCCTCGCTCGCGCGCTCGCGCAGATGACGCGCCACGCGCAACTGGAACAGCAGCTTGGTCACCAGCAGCTTTTCCTCGACTGGCTTTTCGACCAGGTCGTTGGCGCCAGCCTTGATCAATGCGGCCTGATTGGCCGGGTTCTCGTCACCCGTCATTACCAGCACCGGCAAGCGGCCCTTGCCATAACCGAACTCACCACGAATGTGCTTGAGCAGGTCGCCGCCGGTCAGCTCGCCCTTCAGGCTGACGTCGGTCAGCACCACGTCGGCGCCGACCCAGCCCAGCGCACGATCCGTCTCCAGCAGCGCCAGTGCATCCTCCACACTGACCACATGGCGCACCGTGAGACCGATCTTCTCCAGCATGCGCCGGGTCGCCAGGGCCACCACGCGACTGTCCTCGACGTAAAGCACGGTGCCCTCCGCGGTCGCCGGCGCACTCACGTAGCCACGAATGAACTCGGCCAGCGCCTGGAAACCCAGTGCCTTGTCGAAATAGTCGGTGACGTGCTCACCCAGCGAACGCCGGTGCAGGCGATCTTCGACATCGCCGGATACCACCACGATCGGCACATAGATCTGTGGCGCCGACTCGCGCACGAAGCGCGCCAGTTCCAGCCCGTCCATGTCGGGCAGACGCAGCGCGATGGTGATGAAATCGAACACGCCCACGCCGAGCACCTGCTGCGCATCGGCGCCACTGCCACAGCCGACCACTTCAACACCGGGCAACTCGGCCTGCAGCACACGGGTGATCAACTGCCGTACCACGCGCGAACCGTCGACCACCAGCACCCGCGGCGCCTCGGTCAGCAGACGGCTGCTGATATTTGTACTCATTCCTTAGCTCACCCACCCGACCCGGGGCGATCCCTGCCCATGAACCCGCGGACGCACCCCCTGCATCCGCTTCAGTTGGAGATAGTGCACCGACTGCGACATCGACGGCTGCGATTCACGTCACTCCATCGAAAAACCACTACACCGCCCTGCGCAATTGCCATGCGCTGACCAACCGCGCACCCAGCCAGCCCAGTGCGGCAGCCGCCAACGGAACCGCCAGCAACAGCCACAGCGGCAAGCCGCCAATCTGCAGTTTGCCATCATAGGCATGGCTCAGCTGCGCCACCGGCGCGGCGAGTGCGAACTCGACCAACACCGCCAGCACCGCAGCAAGGATGCCGCTGAACAAGCCATACCAGATGCCTGCATACAGATACGGCCGCCGCACGAACGCGCCGCTGGCGCCGACCAGCAGGAGCACACCGATTTCCTCGCTGCGGCTGGCAATATCCACCCGCACCGTGTTGCCGACCACCAGCAATGCCGCCAGCGCCAGCAGCGAAGCCAGCACCAGCACGGCGCGGTTGCCGACACCGAGCAGCGCATCCAGTCGCTGCCGCCAGCTGCCGGCGTCCTGCACCAGGTCGACGCCATGCAGCGCGCGCGCATCGGTCACCAGTTGCTCTAGAGCGGCCGCACTTGCCTGCGCGCGCGGCTGCAGCTGCAGCTGCAGCACGTAAGGCAGCGGGTTATCGTCCAGCGTCTGCAGGGCACCGGTGAATCCTTGCATCTTCGCCAGTTCATCCATGCCCTGCTGCGGAGTCTTCACGGTCACCGCGGCGACTTCGGGACGATCACCGAGCTGCTGGGCGAGCATCCGCGCCTGCTGCGCCGTCTGGCCAGGCTGCAGGAACACACTGATCGTCTCATTCTGGCCCAACGCATCGCCAAGCTTCTGCACATTGCCCAGCAGCAGGTAGAACGCCAGCGGCAAGGCCAGCGCCAGACCCATTACCGCGATGGTGAGCAGACTACCGAGCGGACGCGAGGCAAGCCGACGCAAGCTCGCCGCGGCGCTCCAGCCGTGATGTTCCTGCCAGCTGCCGAAACGGCGGCCGTGCGTGTGCTCGTTGCGCGGCGGCGCATTCGGGGTGGCCGCGTGGGTGGTTTCCGGCGACATGTTCACAGCACCTCCTGCGCGCTCAGGTCGGCCACCAGCCGCCCGTGGTCGAGCACGATCACGCGTTTCTTCATGCGCTTGATCAACGGCAGGTCGTGACTGGCGACCAGCACGGTGGTGCCGACCTGCTGGAACTCGGCGAACAGGCCCATGATCTCCATCGCCAGTTGCGGATCGAGATTGCCGGTGGGTTCGTCGGCGATCAGCAGGGTCGGTCGCGCCACGATCGCCCGGGCAATGCCGACACGCTGCTGTTCGCCGGCGGACAAGGTGGCCGGCAATTGCCTCTCGTAGGCGAGCAGACCGACTTTCTCCAGCGCCGCACGCACCCGACGCGCGCGCTCGGGCTTGGCGATGCCGCCAATCACCAACGGAAGTTCGACGTTCGCGAATACCGTGCGCTCCATCAGCAGCCGGTGATCCTGGAACACCATGCCGATCTGTCGGCGCCACTTGGGGATGCCGCTGCGGCGGATCTTCGCGAGACTCTTGCCATCCATGCTGATCAGGCCATGCGAGGGCCGCTCGATCAGTCCCAGCAGCTTGAGCAACGTGCTCTTGCCGGCACCGGAATGACCGGTGATGAAGGCCATCTCGCCAGTCGGCACTTCGAACGAAAGCTGCGAGAGCGCCTCATGGCCGCCCTCGTAGCGCTTGCTGACTTGATCAAACTGGATCACCGAGTATCCCCGAGCCTGCGTGCAGTCGTATCAACGGCAAGGATAAGGGAAGCCGGCATCAAGATGCGGACTTCGTGCGTCGCTCGATCGCGCCGATTCAGAACGTGGTGGGCGGGTCATGGATGATCCGCCGCGAATCAAGCACCCAAGTGCTTGATTCGGCGTAGCCGAGTCCGGACATGTGCCGGACTCGGCGCGATGAGAAAGTGCAGGACGCGCTTTCCCCACCGGCGGCTACCGGCCGGTGAACAACCGGGTCAGCCGACGGAACAGGCCGGGCTTCTTCGGATGGGCATGCTCGGTCTTGCCGGAGGTTACCGCCACCTGCCGCGATGGCCGGCTGTGGGTACTGCCGGTGGACTCGGCCGCGTTGCGTTCGCGCGGCGGGCGACGCTCGCCCCGCGGCGCGCGATTGCCCTCGGCAACGGCAGTGGTGTGACCGGTCGTCTCGACACCGTCGGTCGGAGCGCCTTCGCGACGGCGATTGCGACCGCCACGACGGCGACGCGGCTTGCGCGTACCTTCGGCGGTGTCGCTGCCATTCACGGCGGGCGCCGCTTCGGTCTTGTGCACAG
Organism: Rhodanobacter glycinis; assembly: GCF_006438785.1. Classification (GTDB taxonomy): domain Bacteria; phylum Pseudomonadota; class Gammaproteobacteria; order Xanthomonadales; family Rhodanobacteraceae; genus Rhodanobacter; species Rhodanobacter glycinis_A. The sequence goes on from NZ_RCZB01000003.1 coordinate 345,347, forward strand.
CCACGGCAACTGGTTGCTCGACGGCGACTTCGACACCACTGTCGACGACGGGTACAAACGGTTTGCGCTCGCGCGGCGGACGCGAAGATCCGGTACGGCCAGCACCACTACGCTCGCCGCTGCGGCCGGCGGAACCACCCGAACGACGCGGCGCATCACCCGGACGCGGCGGCACCACGTCGCCGAAGGCGGCGCTGTCGGCGGCGGCGGCGGCAGCAAACTCCGCATCGATCGCGCGCGGCTTGGGCATGATCAGCAGATCCGGATCCATCTGCGCGACCGGGATGCTCTGGCCGATATAGGTTTCGATCTCCGGCAACGACATCGCATACAGATCGCAGGCGAAACTGATCGCATCACCCTCGGCACCGAGTCGCGCGGTACGGCCGATGCGGTGCACGTAATCCTCCGCCTCGTGCGGCAGGTCGTAGTTGAAGACGTGGCTGACCGCGGGAATATGCAGACCGCGCGCGGCCACGTCGGTGGCGACCAGGATGTCCAGCTGGCCGTCCTGGAAACGCTGAAGCAGCTTCTGCCGCTTCAGCTGGGGCACGTCGCCGGAGATCGCGCCGACGCGGCAACCGTGGCGCTTGACGCGCTCGGTGATGCGCTCGGCAGCGGCCTTGGTGTTGACGAAGATGATGCTGCGGCTGGGCTGGTGCCGATCGATCAGGTTGAGCAGCAGCGGCATCTTTTCTTCCTTGGCCGGGAAGTAGACCAGTTGGCGTACACGATCGGCGGTGACGTTGTCGCTCTCCACCACCAACTTTTCGGCCTCGTGCATGTGCTCGTAGGCCAGCTCCAACACGCGATGGCTCAGCGTGGCGGAGAACAGCAGCACCTGGCGCTGCTCGCGCGGCGGCAGTTTGCGGAAGATGAAGCGCACGTCCTTGATGAAGCCGAGGTCGAACATGCGGTCGGCCTCGTCGATCACCATCACCTCGACGCTGTTGAGGTTGAAAACCCCCTGCTTGTGGTAATCGAGCATGCGGCCGGGCGTGGCGATGATGATGTCGCAGCCATCCTTCAGCTGCTGGCGCTGCTTGTCGTAATCGACACCACCATAGATCAGTGCAGTCTTCAAACCCGTATGCCGCCCGATCGCCTGGGCATCCTTGTCGATCTGGATCGCCAGCTCGCGGGTCGGCGCGATGATCAGCGCGCGCGGATCGCTGTCCTTGCGCTCGGCCACGGCCGGCGTGGTCAGCAGGCGATTCATCAGCGCGACCAGGAATGCACAGGTCTTGCCGGTACCGGTCTGCGCCTGGCCGGCGACGTCACGTCCGGCCAGTGCCAGCGGCAGGGTCATTTCCTGGATCGGGGTGCAGCGGGTGAAACCGCTGTCGTCCAGGCCCTGCTGCAGCAGCGGATGCAAATCGAAGTTGGTGAAAAAGGTATCGGTGAGGACGGTTTGTGACATATGCGGATGGGTAACCTTGGCCTGACGGCGGCGTGATGCGCTGCACCTGCCTCACGCGCCGGATATCGGCACAGGGCGGTGCAGGACGGGTGCGCGATGCGCAGCGAAGCGGCTCAATGTCAGGGTCAACAAGGTCGCGCCGCGGCTGGCGACGCCGTATTTGCCGGCGGTCTGACGGGCGGCTGTGCAAGCCGCCCTTGAATCGTGCCCGGAGTTGCGCTGGAATGAAGGCCTGCCGCCAAGGCACAGCCCTCGTCCTGCTCAACCCGTGCTTCATGGGCGCCTGAGTGTAGCTGATGACGCACTATCAAGTCGCTATCTCCTTGTTTTCCCGCGTTTGCCACCCCATTGTTTTCACCCCCGCAGTTTTGCGCCCCAGCCACGGAGATCCCCGGTGAGCGACCTGATTACCCATGTGAATGACGACGCCTTCGACGAGCAGGTGCTCAAATCCGAAACCCCGGTGCTGCTGGATTTCTGGGCGGAATGGTGCGGCCCGTGCAAGGCCATCGCGCCGATGCTGGACGAGCTGGCCGTGCAATACGAAGGCAAGCTGCGCATCGTCAAGGTCAACATCGACCAGAACCAGCAGACCCCGCGAGCCTATGGCGTGCGCGGCATCCCGACCCTGATGGTGTTCAAGAACGGCAAGGTCGAGGCGACCCAGATCGGCGCCGTCAGCAAGGGTCAGCTGACCCAGATGATCGACAAGGCCATCTGATCCATCGTTGCAAACCCGCTGCGCGGAGCCGGTTCGGCTGAACACGACCGGCTCATAAAGGCTTTACGCCAGTACGCAGCGGGTGCTAGATTCATTGCGTCCGTCGGGACAGTCCTGTCCCCTTGCGCCTTCCGCGCGACGCACACCCTCCCTCCTGTAATTCAACGGCGCCCCGCGAGGATTGCCCGTGTCCGATACCGAAAACACCATGTCGAACGACGCCAAGAGCGCCGATACCAAGCCTGCAGCCGAAGGCAAGCCCGAGCCGCGCCCCCGCGCGCCGCGCCGCACGGCAGCAGCCATCGCAGCGGCAAATGCCGAAAAAGCCGCCCCTGCTGACCGGCCCGCAGCTGCCACACCGGCACCGGCCGAACGTCCAGCGCCGACGCCGCCCCCGGTACAGGCCAACCTGCCGGTGACATCGCCAACCCAAGGAGCCGAGTCGTCGTCTCCGCGTAATGGGCAGGAATCGCGTGAGTCTGGCGCACAGCCAGGCCCGCCTCAGGATCAAACGCCTGGCCAGGGCCAGGGCCAAGGTCAGGCGCAAAACCAGGGCCAAGGCCAGAATCAGGGCCAGGGCCAAAGCCAGCATCAGGGCCAAGGCCAGAATCAAGGCCAGAACGCCGGCGGCCGTGAGGGGCGCGACGGGCGCGGCCGGCGTCGACGCAACGAGCGCGGCGGCAATCCGCAGCCACAGCAGCCGCGTCCGCAGGGCGGCGGCAACCCGCGTCCCAATCCGAACGGCTTGCCGGTGGATGACGACAACGCCGATCCGGGCAGCAACGACCGGGTGATCAACCTCACCGAACTGAAGCGCATGAAGGCGCCGCAGCTGCTGGAATTTGCCGAGTCACTGGGCGTCTACGAAGGCGTGGCGCGCGCCCGCAAGCAGGACGTGATCTTCAACGTGCTCAAGGCGCACGCCCGCTCCGGCGGCGGCATCTGGGCCGAAGGCGTGCTGGAAATCCTGCAGGACGGCTTCGGCTTCCTGCGCTCGGCCGACGAGTCGTACCTCGCCGGCCCGGACGACATCTATGTGTCGCCCAGCCAGATCCGCCGCTTCAACCTGCGCACCGGCGACTACATCACCGGCCGCGTGCGTCACCCGAAGGAAGGCGAGCGTTACTTCGCGATGCTGCGCGTCGACGACATCAACGGCGATCCGCCGGAAGCGTCGAAGAACAAGATGCTGTTCGAGAACCTCACTCCGCTGTTTCCGCGCAAGGCGTTCAAGCTCGAGCGCGGCAACGGTTCCAGCGAGGACATCACCGGCCGCATCCTCGACCTGATCGCACCGATCGGCAAAGGCCAGCGCGGCCTGATCGTCTCCCAGCCGAAGTCCGGCAAGACGATGATGCTGCAGAACATCGCCCAGGCCATCCAGTACAACCATCCCGAAGCGCACCTGATCATGTTGCTGATCGACGAGCGCCCGGAGGAAGTCACCGAGATCGCCCGCACCGTGCGCGCCGAAGTCATTTCATCGACGTTCGACGAGCCCGCCGTGCGCCACGTGCAGGTCGCAGAGATGGTGATCGAGCGCGCCAAGCGCCTGGTCGAGCACAAGAAGGATGTGATCATCCTGCTCGACTCGATCACCCGCCTGGCGCGCGCCTACAACACCGTGATCCCCAGCTCCGGCAAGGTGCTCACCGGCGGTGTGGACGCGAACGCACTGCAGCGCCCGAAGCGCTTCTTCGGCGCCGCCCGCAACGTCGAGGAAGGCGGCAGCCTCACCATCATCGCCACCGCGCTGACCGAAACCGGCAGCAAGATGGACGAGGTGATCTACGAGGAGTTCAAGGGCACCGGCAACATGGAAGTGCACCTGTCCCGCCGCATCTCCGAGAAGCGCGTCTACCCGGCCATCGACATCAACCGCTCCGGCACCCGCCGAGAGGATCTGCTGATCGAACCGGACATGCTTTCCAAGATCTGGATCCTGCGCAAGCTGCTGCACCCGATGGACGAGCTCAGCGCAATGGAGTTCATGCTCGACAAGATGAAGAACACCAAGTCCAACGACGAGTTCTTCAATTCGATGAAGCGCTGACCACATCTGCATGCCCAGACAAAAAGGCCAGCATATCGCTGGCCTTTTTCTTGGCACTTGCGACGTAGTATCAGGTTTGTTGGAATGCCGAAACCTTCAAGGATGGGGTCCGCGCCATGTCATACCGCTTCGTCGCGCTCGCATTCGGATTGCTGCTGGCCACGTCGGCTACTGCCAGTGACGGACTCCCACTCGCCAATACTTGTCGCACGGCGCGCGCAACAGTGTCGGTGGATTCTCTGGTCGGGCAGTTGGCCACCTCTCCCGAACATGCATCGCTACTCGCTGACGCCGGCGATGGCCGGCTCGACTTAGTACGCCGCAAATTGAGCGCGATGCGGCTCGACGAAGCCACCCGATGGCGTCAGTCCGCAATGATGTTTGCCGTACAGGCTGGCCAGTCCGATATGGTGGCGGGCTTGCTGGATGACGGCGCCGATGCCAACGCAACCGCTCTGCTGCCAGGCTACAAAGAAGCATTCCTGAACCATGCGCTGGGTCCAGCGATGCGGAAAGCATTCGCCAGGAACGACATGCTCAACGATCACGACACCACGATCGGCCCCGCTCTGCCGATCGCGGCGTCCTGTGGTGATGTGGCCACGTTAGATGCCCTGCTGCGCCATCATGCCGACGTCATGGCGCGCGAGGCACCCAACATCTCCGATGCTCTGACGACCGCCGTCATACGAGGCAACACGGCCATCGTGCAGCGACTGCTCGATCATGGCGCCGACGCGTGCGCGGATGATCGTCACATGCACCAGCGTCAGCCTGAGATCAAACGCAGTTTCCATACGCTCGCGGAACTGGGCCAACGCGCCGGACTCCCCGCCAGCCTGACGACACGACTGACCTGCTCCGCCGTCGCCTCCGCACACTGAAGCATCCGTTGACGATCCACTCGATGCGGGTCGAGCAGGGCCCAGCGGCCGCATCTGTACCGCCACGTACAATTATTTCCCGCCACCCCCTTTTCGTTGTCACGCAACACCCCCATAGTGACTCGCTCACCCAGCGAGGCTTTGCCCGTGTCCATACCCAGTGCCGTCAAGAGCACCCCGATCCGGGACCGCCAGCAGCTCACCGACTACCTCGCCGCGGGCGAGAAGCCGCGCGAGGCATGGCGCATCGGCACCGAACACGAAAAGTTCGGCTTCCTCACCGACACTCTGCGCCCGCCGACCTTCGAGGGTGACCGCGGCATCAAGCTGTTGCTGGAAACGCTGGCCACCCGCTACGGCTGGGACGTGGCCCGCGAAGGTGAGAACCCGGTCGCGCTTTCACGCGAGATGGCCTCGATCACGCTGGAGCCGGCTGGTCAGCTGGAACTGTCGGGCGCTCCGCTGGAAACCGTGCACCAGACCTGCTGCGAAGTGAATCAGCATCTGGAGGAAGTGCGTTCGATCGCCGACGGCATGGGCTTGGGTTTCCTCGGCATGGGCTTCCAGCCCAAGTGGCGCCGCGACGAGATGCCGTGGATGCCGAAGGGCCGCTACAAGATCATGCGCGAGTACATGCCCAAGGTCGGTTCGCTCGGCCTGGACATGATGACGCGCACCTGCACCGTGCAGGTGAACCTGGATTTCTCGTCCGAAGCGGACATGATCAAGAAGTTCCGCGTGAGCCTGGCGCTACAGCCGATTGCTACCGCGCTGTTCGCCGATTCGCCGTTCACCGAAGGACGTCCAAACGGCTATCTGTCGTATCGCTCGCACATCTGGACCGATACCGATCCGGATCGCACCGGCATGCTCGACTTCGTGTTCGCCGATGGCTTCGGCTACGAGCGCTACGTCGACTACATCCTCGACGTGCCGATGTACTTCAGCTTCCAGGACGGCAAGTACATCGACCTGGCCGGCCAGGACTTCAAGAAGTTCATGGCCGGCGAACTGCCGATGCTGCCGGGTGCCAAGGCGAACATGAAGGACTTCGCCGACCACCTCACCACAGCCTTCCCGGAAGTGCGGCTGAAGCAGTACCTGGAAATGCGCGGCGCCGACGGCGGCCCGTGGAATCGCCTGTGCGCGCTGCCCGCGTTCTGGGTCGGCCTGCTCTACGACGACGAGGCGCTGGATGCCGCGTGGGATCTGGTCAAGGACTTCAGCCGCGAGGAACGACACGCGCTGCGCGACGGCGTGCCGAAGCACGCGCTGAAGCTGCCGTTCCGTGGTGGCACGGTGCGTGACCTCGCCGAGGAAGCGCTGAAGATCGCCGGCCACGGCCTCAGGCGCCGTGCCAAGCTCAACAAGAATGGCGCCGACGAAAGCATCTTCCTGGAACCGATGATCGAGATCGTGCAGGCCAACCAGACCCCCGCCGAACGCAAGCTGGAGCTGTTCCACGGCGCGTGGGGCGGCAGCGTGGATCCGGCGTTCCGCGAGTTTGCGTACTGAGTCCACGCGACCGCAGCAAGAGCGTCATCTCTTCCGTGACGTGCGCTGCCGACCTCCAACCCAGCTGGGAGTATCCCCATGCCACTCGTCCGCATAGCACTACGTCGCGGCAAATCGCCCGCCCATCTCGCTGCGCTGCGCAGTGGCGTGTACCAGGCCATGCGCGAAGCCTTCAACGTGCCGGAGAACGATCGCTTCATCCTGGTCAGCCAGCATGACGCCGAGGAATTCGACTATGACCCGAACTATCTCGGCATCGCCCGCAGCGACGACCTAGTGATCGTGCAGATCACCTGCAACAGCGGGCGCACGCTGCAACAGAAGCAGGCGCTGTATCAATCCATCGCGGAGAAATTCACCACCGACCCGGGCCTGCGTCCCGAGGATGTGTTCATCAACCTGGTCGAGGTGGTGAAGGAGAACTGGTCGTTCGGGAATGGAGTCGCGCAGTACGCGTGAGCGACTGTTCCGGCTCCATCCCGTTAAAGCGGACACCTCCAGTAACGCCGATGGCCATGACGCACCAGTCTTCCTCGGCCGGGGCAACTTTGATCGCCGGCACCCCGTTGCCACGACGTCAAACCTGCCGAGGACTTCCGGCGGGAGCGAAAGAGCTTCGCACCGGGCGGATCAGGAAGACATCGCATCCACCACCGCCCAGGCGACCGACTCGCCTGCGCGCATCGGCTTGCAGGTGGCTCCCGCCAGCGGATAGTCGTCCGGCACGACCCACGGCGTGCGTTCCAGCGCGATGCGCTCGTGATTGCGCGGCAGGCGGTAGAAGTCCGGGCCATGGAAGCTGGCAAATGCTTCCAGCCGATCCAGGCGACCCGCCTGCTCGAACGCCTCGGCATAGAGCTCCAGCGCCGCATGGGCCGTATATAGCCCCGCGCACCCGCAATCCGCTTCCTTCGCTTCGCGAGGATGCGGCGCGCTGTCCGTACCGAGGAAGAAGTGCGGATCGCCGCTGGTGGCAGCTTGCAGCAACGCGGCGCGATGCGTTTCGCGCTTGAGGATCGGCGCGCAGTAGTTGTGCGGGCGGATGCCACCCTCGAACAGCGCGTTGCGGTTGAGCAGCAGATGATGCGCGGTGATCGTGGCTGCCACGTTCGCCGGAGCGCCACGGACGAACTCGACCGCATCGCTGGTAGTGATGTGCTCCAGCACCATGCGCAAGGCCGGGAACCGTGCCTGCAGCGGCATCAGGTGGCGCTCGATGAAAACGCGTTCGCGGTCGAAGATGTCGATGTCCGGATCGGTGACCTCGCCGTGCAGCAGCAAGGGCAGTTCGTGCTTCTCCATCGCTTCAAGCACGTGATACACCCGCGACAGCTCGCGCACGCCGGACTGTGAATTGGTGGTGGCGCCAGCAGGGTAATACTTGACCGCGAAAACGCTGTCGCTTTCTTTGGCGCGAACGATCTCCTCGGCCGGGGTGTCCTCGGTGAGGTACAGCGTCATCAGCGGCTGGAAGCCCATACCCGCCGGCAAACTCGCGAGAATCCGTCGCCGATAGTCTTCCGCCTGCACGACCGTCGTCACCGGCGGCTTCAGGTTCGGCATCACGATGGCCCGCGCAAATCGCTGCGCGGTGTGAGCGATCACCGAAGCCAGCGCATCGCCATCGCGGAGGTGCAGATGCCAGTCATCGGGGCGGGTGATTTCAAGACGCGTAGGTGTCATGGTCTGCTGGCTCGATACAACCTGGATTGCACATGGTATCGCGTCGCTACGGTCGGGTCGTCTGGCCCGCCAGCAAGTGACGACCCAGAAGCAGAGCTTTCACCCTCCTTCGGAGGGCGAGTCACTTCTCGTTTGCTTGTCCAAACGAGAAGTAACCAAGAGGAAAGGACACCCCGCTTACGCGCCTTGCGGGCATCCCTGCCCGCAAGGTCCGCGGTCGGGTTGCGGGGTTTGTCGACAGTCCATCCATGGACTGACGCCAAACTGGTTCGCATCCCTGCGAACCACCCTGCGGGCTTTTCCTCCACCCGCCCGCCGCTTCAGAGGGGCCCCGGGTAAAGCAACGCGCATCCTGCGCGTACTTTTTAGAAGAGCCAGATCAAAAGCAGAGCAAGAACAAAGCCGCGGCAGAGCATGCGTCGCTCTTGCGCTAGCTTTTCAGCTTTTCACCGAGTGCGGGCCACGAAGGCCCGCCGCTCTACCCGGGGCCCCTGTGCGGCGGTGAGATGGGGACGACAGGCCCGCAGGGGAGTCGACAAGGATGTCGACTCCTTTTCGCCAGGACAGGAGTCCTGTCGAAAAGCCCGGCCCCAGCTCACGGACTTGCCGCCCAGGGATGGGCGGCAAGCGCCAAGCGGGGTGGCCTTTCTCTTTGGTTAGCTTTCTCTTTGGCCACGCAAAGAGAAAGTAACTCGGCTGCCGAAGGCAGACGAAGGCCCTTGCTTCTACGAGATGCGGACGTCAGCACGTGTTTGTCGCGAAAACGGAACCTCACCCGTCCTATAAAGCAGCTATTTGCTGCCAGAGGATTTGGTTTTATTTCTCTTGTCAAGGCGACACTGAACCGTCGGCTGATGTGGATTAACGTCAAAAACAGTCAATTTCGTAACTTTGCCACACGTATACAGACCATAATCCCACCCAGCGGAAGCGGCGTCACACTCCCGCACGAACAAGTATGGATTCCCCTCGATCATCACCACGGGCGACCATTCATCAGAGATTTTCTGCCCGTGAGCAAGCAGCTTCGAAAACGCGTCTGCATTTGTGTTCTTGGGAACCCGAATTTGCGACCCGTTCTTTCCAATCATTGGCCCAGGTGGTAGAGCCAGAATCTGAGTGAGATCGTCAGCGCCCACTTTCCAGGTTTCAATCAACCTTGGATGCGAATCTCCTTGGAATTCCTGAACATAGACAATCGCTACACCGTCACGCGCTCGAATCCCTGGACGAACGATTTGGGTAAAGCCGTATTCATTTACTGCAAGTTCCTCATACGAACCACCTGGATCAGCACCCATTCCCGATGCCGCGGACGTCCCACACGTTCCTTCGTCGAATGGCCGACAACTTGGGTCACTACTTAGAATTCTCTTGGCTTTATTGCAAACGCTCGCATTGTGCGAGTAAGTCAGCTCCAGACCACGCCCTCCTGGGGCTGCGAGCACTGTAAATGTAAAGGACAGCAGTAAAAGCCCATAGAGCGTGCTCTGCTTCATCGTCTGTCTCCTGGACTGCCCATTGAGCAGTTCGAAGTGAACCTACTTCATCACTGGTCATTATGAATGGTCGCTCAAGCCAGTCTGTCTAAAGCACCCGGAAAGGCAGTGACCTTTGAATGTCCACTTTGGATTGTGGACATTGCAAAGCTTGATGTACCTATTTCCCCCGCAACCACCGCGCCGCATCAATCGCGTAGTAAGTAAGAATCGCATCCGCCCCCGCCCGCTTCATCGCCGTCAGCGACTCCAGCACCACCGCCCTCTCATCCAGCCACCCATTCTGCGATGCCGCCTTCAGCATCGCGTACTCACCGCTGACCTGATACACGAAGGTCGGCACGCCGAACGTGTCCTTCACCCGGCGCACGATGTCGAGATACGGCAGGCCCGGCTTCACCATCACGGCGTCGGCGCCTTCGTTGATATCCAGCTCGACTTCGTGCAGCGCCTCGTCGCTGTTGCCCACGTCCATCTGGTAGGTATGCTTGTTGCCCTTGCCCAGGTTCGCCGACGAACCGACCGCGTCGCGGAACGGGCCGTAGAACGCGGAAGCGTATTTCGCCGAGTAGGCGAGGATGCGCGTGTGAATGTGACCGGCGTCTTCCAGCGCGTCGCGGATGGCGCCGATGCGGCCGTCCATCATGTCCGAGGGCGCCACGAAATCCATGCCGGCTTCGGCCTGCGCCAGCGACATCTTGATCAGTGCCTCGACGGTCGGCTCGTTCATCACGTAGCCGCTCGCGTCGATCAGCCCGTCCTGGCCGTGGGTGGTGTAGGGATCGAGCGCCACGTCGCCGATCAGGCCAAGCTCGGGATACTTCGCCTTCAGCGCGCGGGTGGCGCGCTGCATCAGGGCGTCGGGGTTCCACGCTTCGGCGGCATCCTCACTCTTCACCGCCGAACCGGGCGACGGGAACAAGGCCAGTGCGGGGATGCCGAGTCGCACGCATTCACCGGCCAGCTTCGACAGTTCGTCGATGGAAAGGCGATCCACGCCCGGCATCGACGGCACCGCTTCGCGCTGGCCTTCACCCTCGATCACGAACGCGACCATGATCAGATCGCTGGCCAGCAAGGTGTGCTCGCGCATCAACGCGCGGGAGAAGGCGTCGCGGCGCATGCGGCGCATGCGGATGGCGGGGAAGCTCATGGCGGACACTCGTGGGCGATATCCGCGCATTTTACGCCGCCAGGCAGCCGCATCGCCGAAACCGGGCACTTTGCCGCGGCGCATGCGAAGCAACCCGGCTCATGCCATCGCCATTCCACGCCGTACGGAGCAGCGAAAGGACTGGACGAACGGGCGTTACGTCGGCAGGCTTGGCGTTCCACGCCGTCAGGAAGTTTCATGAGCCAGCCCAGCAGCGCCCCCACCTTGCTCGTCGATCTCGGTGGCACCAATGTCCGTTTCGGGGTGGCCGATCCTGCGCGCGACAAACCGTTGCTCACCGACAGCATCCGGCGCTACCGCGTGGCCGAGCACGACTCGCTGGTTTCGACCGCGAAGCAGTATCTCGCCGACACCGGCCTGCAGGTGCACCGCGCCATCGTGGCCGCTGCTGGCCGCATCGTCGATGGCGAGACGGTCAAGGTCACCAACAATCCCTGGGCGATCTCGGCACACCAGACGGCCAGCGCGCTCGGCCTTGAATACGTGCATCTGGTCAACGATTTCGCGGCGCAGAGCATGGCGGTGATCCTGCTGCAGGGCGACGACCTGGTCGACGTGGGCAAGGCGACGCGACCAGTCATCGGCGCCGATGACGAGCAGACCTTTGCTGTCGTCGGGCCTGGCACCGGCCTTGGCGTCGGCGGCCTGCTCGTGCGCGGCGGTCACTGCAGCGTGCTGCAGACCGAAGGCGGCCACGCCGGCTTCGCCGCCCATTCGCCCGAAGACATCGCCATCCTCGACTACCTCAACCACAAGTACGGGCGTGTCTCCAACGAGCGGCTGATCTGCGGCCAGGGCCTGGTGAACCTCTACGACGCGATCTGCCACATGGTCGGCGCCCAGCCCGAGGACCTCAAACCCGAGGACATCACCGCGCGCGCCAAGGACAACAGCTGTCCGTTGTGCATCCGCACGGTGGAAACCTTCGCCGGCATCTTCGGCAGCGTCGCCGGCGACCTCGTGCTCACGCTCGGAGCCTGGAACGGCGTCTACCTCACCGGTGGCCTGATCCCGATCCTGCTGCCGTGGCTGGAACGTGGCCGCTTCCGCGAGCGCTTCGAAGCCAAGGGCCGCTTCCGCGACATCATGGAAAAGGTGCCGACCCAGGCAATCATGAACCCCGAGCCGGGCCTGCTCGGCGCGGCGGCGCTGGCGGTGGTGGAATCGGGGCGGTCGCTGCTGCAACATCGCTAGCTGGCAGCGTCGCAGCCCACGGCAATGCTGGTTCTTCCGACGGGAAAACGAGGGACACGTATGCCGTACACCGCGATCGTCCGGGTGCTGCTCCTGCTGACAGGGATCCTTCCATCCGCCGTGCTGGCGTCGGCATCGCCGACCGTTGGCGTCACCGCCAGCACTGCGCTGGTCATTCCCGCAAAACCCATCACCACGCGCGCGCAGCTGGATGCCTATCGGCGCGACACGCCATCAGCCCGCTCGCCGCTGAGCTGGCTAACGCCGGGCGCACGACAACGATTTCTCGACGGGCTGGTGTTCGGCGACCGCGGCGTCGGCGGCATGGACATCGGCGACCTGCGCTATGAGCTCACCCGTGAACAGGCCTATACGCTGTTGCGCCTGTTCGGCGAGGAAAGCTACGCACTCGACCTGGATGCACGCACCACGCCGCGCCCGACCGGCGACGACAGCGCGGCAAGCACGCTGGAACCCCGTTACGAAAAGTTGATCGCGGCAGCCGCATCGGGCGACGACCGCGCCAGCCAGATGCAAGCCATCACGTCCATCTACACGGAAGGCTTCGCGCCTTTCCAGACCGATGCGCAGCGGCGCATGTTGGGCAGCCGTGACGTGGAGTTTCTGTTCCGCTCGGCGACGCTGGCGTTCCGCTTGACCAGCCAGTCGGCGTACCTGGCGGACATGCGTGCCGACTTCGCCGAACTGGCGCGCCGCCACCGCGTCGACCGCGCCCATGCCGGCGATCTCCACGACGCGCTGATCCTTGCACACCGCACCGACGAGGCCCGCGCGCTGCTCGCTGCGTACCCGCTGCTGGAGCGCAGCCCGGCTCCGATCATGCGCTCACCCATGCGCATCCGCAGCGGCCAACCCAGCCTGTGGATCGCCACTCCCGGCACACGCAGGCGCGAGCTGGTGCGCTTTCGTTTCAACATCCGCGTCCCCGCACAAGTGGTGGTGCTGGCGTCCACCAGCTGTCACTTCTCGGAGAATGCCGCACGCGACATCGAGGCCGACCCGCTGCTCAGCGGCGTGTTCCGCGAATACGCGCAGTGGGTAGTGCCCGCCGACGAGGTCACCGCCTTCGATGCGGTGCAGGCGTGGAATCGTGCGCACCCGGCGTTGCGACTTGGCATCGCCTACGACAGTGCCACGCTGCCGATGGTCCAGCAAATCGAGACGCCGACGTTCTATTTTCTCGACCACGGCACCGTGGTCGACAAGGTGGTGGGCTGGCCCGCCGCGGGCAACCTCGACGCGATCCGGCGCGGGTTGCGCAAGATCAACCTGATGCATTGAGGCGATGCGGCCACCCGTGCAGCATGGGTACGTATCGGCGACACTCAGATCTTCAGGCTGCTGATGGAGAACGCACATGCCCCGCCGTGATACCGCCTTCCTGTTCGATCTCGATGGCACCCTCGTCGACAGCGTCTATCAGCACGTGCTGGCGTGGAAGGAAGCGCTGGACCGCGAGGGCGTGGAGCTGTCGGTGTGGCGCATCCACCGCAAGATCGGCATGAGCGGCGGCCTGTTCGCGAACATCCTGTTGCGCGAGACCGGGCTGGAGATCAACCAGGAACGCCTGGCGCGATTGAGCCAGTGGCATGCCGAGGCTTTCAATCGCCTGCACGCGCAAGGCTCGGTGCGGCCACTGCCGGGCGCGCGCGAACTGCTGGATTATCTGACCGCACAGGACATCCCCTGGGCCATCGCGACCAGTGGACGGATGCAGACGGCGGCGGCCAATCTGGAAGCGCTCGGGGTCGATCCCTCGAAAGTACCGGTGGTGACGCGCGATCAGGTACGCCATGCCAAGCCGGACCCGGATCTGTTCCTCGCGGCTGCCGCACGCCTGGGTGTGGACATCCATCAATCGCTGGTGATCGGCGACAGCGTGTGGGACATGCTCGCGGCACAGCGTGCGCGCGCCCTGGGCGTGGGCGTGCTGTCCGGCGGGTACGGCCAGGCCGAGTTGCAGCAGTCCGGTGCATTCCGCGTCTATGACGACCCGGCCGATCTGCTGCGCCATGTCGACGAGATTGCCGCGCGCGACTGAACGGGGTCGTGCCATGGTGCTGCAAACTCGTCGGACGTCATGAAAAATTAATCCCCTGCATTCGCGCAAGCGGTAGGCTGAATACTTCACTGCCCACGGAGCCGCCCATGCGCCGACTCGTCGCCAGCCTTCCCCTTGCCCTGCTGCTCGCCGCGTGCTCACCTGCGCCGACACCCCCGCAGACCGCCGCCGGCCAGGCCGCGCCGGCCGATGCCACGCTCGGTTCAGCGCAGTGGTATGCGTGGGTCGATCAATCGCTGGGCATCGACGACGGCAACGGTCACGGCCCCGACCGTGGATCAGCCGAATGGAACCAGACGGTGCAGCGCAAGCTGGGCCAGGAAGCACCGCAATCGGAACCCGGCTCGCCCGAGTGGCAGCAGTCGGTGGACGCGCTGCTGCGCACGCGCATGCCGTCGTCCTGAACCATGCGTCGTTCCGGCAATGAGCTTGCGGCGCATCGCGGCGGCTGACCTCAGCCCGGTGCCAGCAACGTATCCAGATCGACCTGATCGAAGCTGAGCTTCTCGCGGCTGCCGCCGCCTTCCAGTACTGCAGCTGCCAGTTCGGCCTTGCGCGCCTTCAGCTCCTCGATGCGCTCTTCCACCGTGCCCGAGGTGATCAGGCGGAACACGAACACCGGCTTGTCCTGGCCGATGCGATGCGCGCGGTCGCTGGCCTGCGCCTCGGCGGCAGGGTTCCACCATGGGTCGTAGTGGATCACGGTGTCGGCCGCCGTGAGGTTGAGGCCGACGCCGCCGGCCTTCAGCGAAAGCAGGAACAACGGCACCTCGCCGTTCTGGAAACGTTGCACCGGCTCGGCACGATCGCGCGTCTCGCCGGTGAGGGTGACGTAGCGGATGCGCCGGCGATCGAGTTCGGCGGCGATCAGTTTCAGCATGCCGGTGAACTGCGAGAACAGCAGTACCTTGCGCCCCTCATCGAGCAGCGCCGGCAGCATGTCCATCAGCAATTCGAACTTGGCCGACTCGTTCACCCCGCGCGCCACCTCCAGCTTCACCAGTCGCGGATCGCAACAGACCTGGCGCAGCTTGAGCAAGGCGTCCAGCACCACGATGCCCGAGTGCGCGATGCCGCGCTGGGCGATCACCTCGCGCAACTCTTCGGCCAGCGACAGGCGCAGGCCTTCGTACAGTTCGCGCTGGCGACCCTCCAACACTACCCGGCGGGTGATCTCGGTTTTCGGCGGCAGCTCTTTCGCTACCTGCGCCTTGGTCCGGCGCAGGATGAACGGCGCGAGGCGCAGGTTCAGTCGTTGCTGGCATTCCTCGTCGTGCTGTTTCTCGATCGGCACGCGGTAGTAGCGACGGAACGCGCCTTCGTCGCCGAGCAGGCCGGGCACCGAAAGGTCGATCTGCGACCACAGCTCGCCCAGATGGTTTTCCAGCGGCGTGCCGGTGAGGCAGACATAGCGCGGCGTGCGCAGGCTGAGCAGCGCGCGGCGTGCCTGCGTGCGCGGGTTTTTCACCTGTTGCGCCTCGTCCAGCACGATCAGCGCGAACGGTTGCTTGCGCAGTGCAATCACATCGCGTGGCAGCAGTGCATAGCTGGTCAGCACGATGTCCTGTGCGCCGAGCTGGGCAAATTCCTCGGCGCGCTGGGGACCATGCAGGGTCAGCACCTGCAGCATCGGCGCGAAGCGGGCAATCTCCGACTGCCAGTTCGGGATCAGGCTGGTCGGCACCACGATCAGCGCCGGCTGGGTCAGCGCGCCACCCTGCTTCAGCGACAGCAGGTGGGTAATCAGCTGCAGCGTCTTGCCCAGGCCCATGTCGTCGGCCAGCACGCCGCCGACGCCGGCCTCGGCCAGCGCGTTCAACCAGCGCAGGCCTTCGCGTTGATACGGCCGCAACTCGACGGTGAGGCCTTCGGGCACCACGTCGCTGGCGCGTTCGGCGGCATCGCGCAGGCGCGCGGCAAAACCGAGCAGCGGTTCGGCCGCTTCCAGCGTGCTGCCGCCGGGCATCGCCGCCACCAGCTCCTCCAGCCGGCCGGCCTGCACCCGCGGCAGATGGAGCGTCTTGCGCGGCTTCTCCAGATATTCGGCCAGCGGCGCCAGCAATCCGCGCAGCTCCTTCAGGCGCACCGGCACGCGGCGGCGCGCATCGACCGGCGCATACCACACGGCGTCTTCCGGCTCGTTCGGCGCCGGGCTCAGGTTCAACTGATGCTCGGCCAGCGCCTGTGCCACCGCGGGCAGCAGGTTGTGCCGCTGGCCGTCCAGCTCGATGCCGATTTCCAGATCGAACGCGTGATCGTCGTGGTCTTCCACCGCCCGGCCGTACCAGCGCACCGGACCCTCCAGCACTTCGAACGGAAAGCTCGGCGCGTACTCGACCTGGAAGTTTTCCGCTTCGAGTTTCGGGCGCAGTGCCAGCCAGCGCGCGGGCGTGTTGACCTCCAGCGCACCGGCGTAACCGGTGCCGGGAAACAGCCACGCGTCCTCGGGCAGGGTTTCGGCGACGTCCCACGGCAGGCCTTCGGTGTCCACACCCGGAGTGAGGCCAGCGCGTTCGAGCTGCTCCATCGCGGTGAGTTCTTCGGCGCGGCGGCGGGTGATCTCGACCAGTTGGCCATTGCGCACGCGCCGCACCAGCGGCTCGCCGCCACGCCCGGGCAGGCGTTCGCCAGCGTAGTCGAAGGCGAGCCGTGCATAACCCAGCGGCGGCGTGCCGGCAGCCAGCCGCGCATGCCGGGTCAAGGCGTGCAGGGTCAACACCGGCTTGGGCGCCAGTTCGGAGCGACGCACCTCGCCAAACACCTGCGGCAGCGGCACGCGCGTGGCCAGCCGGCTGCCCGGCAGGCGACTGCGCAACCGGCGGCCGTGCTCATGCTTCAGCGGCGGCAACTCCAGCCAGCGGGTTTCCTCGGCGTCGGCATCGAACGGACCCACCGTGGCGCGTTCGGCGTCGAGGTACCACAGGCTGTCGATGCGCAGCAGGCGCTGGCTGTGCGGCATCAACGGCAACAAACGCTGGCTGCCGTCCGGCTCCATCTGCCAATGCCAGTTGAGCTGATGCGCCTTGCCGCGCGAAAGCCGCAGTCCGGCCAGGCCGCCGAGGAAACACGGCGCGGTGTCGAGGATCTCGGCCAGCAAGGTGTCGCCGACATGGCCACTGAGCCGCGCATAGCTGCGACCCTTGCGCACGTTCTGCGGCAATCCCAGCATGGTGGCCGCGAGCCGCTGTTCGTGCGGCTGCAGCGGCGATTGCGCCAGGTGCCGGCTGTCCAGCGGCACCGGCCGCGCGTAGCGGCCGTGCTCGGCCACCGCCAGCAACACCGGCGCCACATCGAGCCGCGCAAACGCGGCGCCGTCTTCGGGCATTACTTCCAGAAAGAAACCGAGCACGCCGTGATCGTCGACCGCTGCCGGCTTGGGCGCGGCGAGCAGCCGTCGCCATGCCAGCGGCAAACTTTCCTCCTCGCCGGAGGGCGGCGTGACGTCGCGTTGTTTCTCGTCCGGTTGCTGCATGCGCATGCGATCCGTGGCGACAACCAAAACATTGAGCTTAGCAGCGCGGAGGCACGATGCGACTGTCCTCGTGCAGGCCGGCGACGCGTCCGCACCAGTGCCCGATGAATCAGGCGGCGCCGAACAGTCCTTGCGGATATTCCGGTTTCTGTTCGCGCGCCATCAAGGCCTTGAGCCCGTCGACCGGAGTGACCTCGCCGTGCAGCACGGCGCGCACGCCGGCACTGATCGGCAGATCCAGTCCATGCTTGTCGGCCAGCCGCGCAACCTCGTCGGCGGTGAATACGCTCTCCACCACCTGACCAATCTGTCGCACCGCCTCGTCGATCGCCACACCGCGGCCGAGCGCCAGCCCGAGCCGGCGGTTGCGCGACAGGTCACCGGTGCAGGTCAGCACCAGGTCGCCGAGGCCGGACAGCCCGATCAACGTTTCCGGCCGCGCGCCCAGCGCCACGCCCAGCCGCAGCATCTCGTTCATGCCGCGAGTGATCAGGCCGGCGCGGGCATTCAGGCCCAGCTCCATGCCGTCGGCAATGCCGGTGGCGACCGCCAGCACGTTCTTCATCGCACCGCCAAGCTCGGCACCGAGCACGTCGCTGCCGGAATACGCGCGAAGGTTCGGCGCGTGCAGCAAGGTCGCCAGCTGCTGTGCAAAAGCATCATCGTCCGAATGCACGGTGACGGCGCTGGGCAGGCCGGCGGCGACTTCCTTCGCGAACGACGGCCCGGTGACCACTGCCGCGGCGCGACCGGGCAGCCGTTCGGCCACCAGTTCGTGCAGGAAGCGGCCGGTGCCCGGCTCAAAGCCCTTGGTCGCCCACGCGATCGCGGTACCGGGGTCGAGCAGCGGCGCCAGCTCGGCCAGCATCGCGGCGAAGGCATGACTGGGCACCACGATCAGCACGATGGCGGCACCACGCACGGCAGTGGCCAGATCCGCTTCGTAGACCAGCTCGGCAGGCAGTTCGATGTCGGGCAGATAGCGCTGGTTGCAGCGGCTTGCCGCCATCGCCGCCAGCGCCGCGCGATCGCGGCCCCACAGTCGGGTCGGTACCCCGTTGCGCGCGGTCAGCGCCGCCAGTGCGGTACCCCAGGAGCCGGCACCGAGGACGGTCAGCATCGGGTTTTCAGCCATGAGTCGACTCAGCTGTTGAGCGTGGCCGGAGCCTCGTCACCACCGCCCATCGCGCGACGCTGCTGTTCGGCGAACAGCGCATCGAAATTGATCGGCTGCAGCAGGAACGGCGGAAAACCACCTTCCAGCACCAGCGACGAGATCACCTGGCGGGCGTACGGAAACAGCAGGTTGGGGCAGTAGCTACCGATGATGCCGGCGTGGTCCATCTCGTTGAAGCCGGCGATGCCGAACAGGCCGGCCTGCTCCACTTCAGCCAGATAGGCGGTGCGCTGGCCGACCGTGCAGGTCAGCGTGAGGCTGAGCACCACTTCATACAAGTTGTTGCCCAGATCGGTGGCCTTCTGGCCGAGATTCAACTGCACCTGCGGCTGATCCTTTTCGTCGATATCCTGGAAGATCTGCGGCGCATTCGGCGCCTCGAAGGAGACATCCTTCACATAGATCTTCTGCAGCATCAGCTGCGGCTGACTGGCCTGACCGTTGGCCTGGTCGTTGGTGATCTCTTGCGCCATCGGGAGTTCCTCGAGTCTGGACGTATCAAAAAAGAGGACGATTGTTCCATACATCCCCTCGGCGCGCACGCCGACGGGCATCCGATCGGTCGGCAAAGATTGCGCACGGCCTTGTTTTTCTGCGAGAATACGCGGCTCGCCTCTATCGACCCGGTGTTTCCGGGCGGTCTGCCACGCGGTACGGACCTTACGAAATGCGTTGCTACAACCTCCAGCATCGCGTGGCGCACAGCGCCGCTGGGCCGATGTCACCCTGGCTAACGGGTGTTTACCGACTTTCAAAGCCACGGCTTCTGAAGTCATTCAACGGAGGTCGTCATGGCCCGTGTATGTCAAGTCACCGGTAAAGGTGTGCAGAGCGGCAACAACGTCTCGCACGCCAACAACCGTACCCGTCGCCGCTGGTTGCCGAACCTGCATGAGCGTCGTTTCTGGGTGGCCAGCGAAAACCGCTGGATCAAGCTGCGTGTGTCCAACAACGCACTGCGCACGATCGACAAGAATGGCATCGAAGCCGTGATTGCCCAGATGCGTGCCCGCGGCGACAAGGTCTGAGGATCAAACCATGGCAAACAAGACCCAAGACAAGATCCGCATGATCTCCTCGGCCGGCACCGGCCACTTCTACACCACGCAGAAGAACAAGAAGAACACGCCGGAAAAGTTCGAGTTCAAGAAGTACGATCCGGTCGTGCGCAAGCACGTGATCTACAAGGAAGGCAAGATCAAGTGATGTGACGGCCCGCTCGCGCCAGGCGCAAGCGGCTTTGCCGGAACATCATCCCGGTGCAGGCCGGAGGTGCTTTTCAACAGCGAAGCTGGTCATCGCTTTTGCTTCTACATCTGCAACAGCGACACTGATGCCTCCAAGAAAACCCGCCCACGTGGCGGGTTTTCTTTTGCCCGCTTGCCGTCAGTGCAACGCAGCCGGCATCATCCCGTGATGACCTCAAATCTGGCCCTGTTCCCCGCCTTGCTCGGCGAGCGCTGGCATCAGCTGGTCACCCCCGTACAACAGATGCATGGCAACGCACCGCACGTACTGGCCCGCGGCGCAGTCGACGTGGAAGGCGCCACGAACCTGCCCATACGCTGGTTGCGACATCTGCTGGGACTGCCTGAGCCCGGCCTGCAACAACCGCTGGAAGTCACCATCGAACGTCGCGATACGTGTGAGATATGGACACGCCGCTTCGCCAGCAAGCAAATGCGCTCAGTACTCGATCGTGTGACCAACTCACCACTGCTGAGCGAGCGATTGGGCCCGATCACCCTGCATTTTGAGTTGCTCCGCGATGACACGGTCATCGACTGGCAGCTGCGCAGTGTGCGCATGTTCGGTTTGCGATTGCCACGCGCACTGTTCGGCAACGTGCTGTCGCGCAGTGGTGCGCAGGACGACCGCTACGCCTTCCACATCGACACCCGGCTGCCATTGCTCGGCCGCTTGGTCGCCTATCGCGGCTGGCTGGAGATCGTTGATGGCGACTGAAGCTGCTCCGGTGATCGTGTTCGACGGCGTCTGCCTGCTCTGCAGCCGTTGGGTCGACTTCATCCTGCGGCACGATCGCGACGGCCGTTTCCGGCTTGCCGCGATGCAGGGCGATCACGGCAGCAGCTTGCTGCGAGCACACGGCTTGTCGCCGGACGACCCGACATCGTTCCTGCTGGTGCAGGACGGCCACGGCTATACCGATACCGACGCGATTGCGCGCGTGCTCGGTCAGCTAGGCCGTGGCTGGGCGCTGGTCGGCGGTTTGCTGCGTGCCGTACCGAAGTTTCTGCGCGACCCCGCGTACCGTTGGGTCGCACGGCATCGCTACCGACTGTTCGGGCGACGCGAGCAATGTCGCGTGCCTGATGCCGTGCATGCGGCACGGTTTCTGGACTGATCCCGCTCAATCCAGCACATCCAACCCCGTGCTTAGCGCATAACCAGCAAAGCCATTCACCAGCTGATCCAGTGTGAGCAGACCCATGCATGGCTGCGCACCTTTCGCCGCCACCAAGCCATCAGCCAGTCGCTGCGCGAGGACCACCGCAGGTGTCACCGGCACCTGTGGGCCATCGCCTGCTGCCGCATCGAGCCACCAGCGCAGCCGCAACGGCGCACCATCGATACCGGAGCCGGCAAGTTCCACCACCATGCCACCGACATCCGAACCGAAGCGCATGAAGCGCTCGCTGAAGCGGCGCAAACGTGGCGCATACGCTGCGAGATTACGGACCAATCCCAGCCGCACCAGCCATGCGGCACACCAGGTGCCGCTCTGTAACAGCGGCAGTTCCAGTCCAGCGCGAAACATCACCGTGCGCACCTGCGGGTAACGTAACGGGAACAACTCCAGATCCGGCACCTCGCAAACGCCGACGCGACGGCGCCCGAATGAAAACGACTGCTGCTTGCCGGACATCCAGCCGTAGACGCGCTGCCAGCGGCCCTCGCGCCATACCCGGATCGGTCGCCCGCAATAGCCGAGGATCGAGGCCACCGTGGCATCACCACGCGGCGTGCGATTGCCGGGATTGATCGCGTGCTCGATCGACTGCAAGGCACCGAAGCGCGGCAGCAATGCGTCGACCACGGCACTACTCAATGCCGGGACGCTTGACGCGCCGCTCACCAGCAGTCGACCGGCTTCGCGCGCACGCTCATTCAAACGCCCGATCCCGCTGACGAAATCGCGACCATCTGCGAGGTCAATATAGTCGCTGCCGCAGGCCAGACAGGCCTCGGCAACACGATAGTCCTGGCTCTGGAACGGGCCGGCGGTATGGATCGCAAGCTGCGGTGCTAACCGCGCCAACGTTGTGGACGGCTCGACGCCAGTGACGTCGAGCGTGGCGACTTCCACCGAGGCATCCCCGAGCTCTTCACGCAACGCTTCCAGCGCGGACCGCTGCCGACCGGCCAGTACCAGCATGAAGCGTGAATCGCCCGCCAGCCGCCGCGCGATGCGTGAACCGAATACGCCCGTCGCACCGATCAAGACCACCCGCAAAGCCATACCCGCTCCCTGAGAAAGGTCCGCCAAGCGCTATCCGCTGGCGCCCCACAACTCTCGCACGCCTGTAGCCAAGCACAAAAGAAAAGCCCGCCATGCGGCGGGCTTGTTCCAATTGCTTTGGTGGTTACGCGATCAGGCGGTCGCGACGGAATAGCCCTTGAGCCGTGCCGCGAAATCCTGCAACGCACGGATACCGCTTTCTTCCGCTTCATGGATCCACTGCTGCAACCCCTTCAAGGCCTGCTCGGCGCCACGCTGTTCCATCAGGGCCGCGAGGCGATTGCGGAAATCGCACACGGTGCTCAGCGTCGGGCGCTTGGCGAGCACGGCCTGCATGCGATCGCGCCCCTCGTTGTCCAGCCAGCGACCGCCATCAGCCATCGCCAGACGGATGCGGCGCGGCATCGACTTGAGGCTTTCGCCGGCATGCTGCGCTTCGTCGGTGAGGGTGGGGATGATGACGCCGCGGTAATAGTCGGTCATCGCCTGGAAGCGATGGGTGAGCACTGCTTTCAGCGTCTCGGCATCGGGCAGGCGCACGTTCGGACGCACGTCCAGCGATGGCGCCACACGCAGCACCTTGGCCAGGCCGACCGCGCGGAACATGCAGATGGCCGCCCAGCCGATGTCGAATTCCCACTTGCGCAGCGCGAACTTGGCCGAGCTGGGGAACGCGTGATGATTGTTGTGCAGCTCTTCACCGCCGATCCAGAAGCCCCACGGGATCAGGTTGCGCGCGGTGTCGGCGCTCTCGAAATTGCGGTAGCCGGCCCAGTGGCCGATGCCATTGACGAAGCCGGCGGCCCAGAACGGGATCCATACCATCTGCACGGCCCACAGCGCGGCGCCGATCACGCCGAACAGCGCGATGCTGATCAGCAGCATCAGGGTCGGGCCCCAGTACGGGTGCGCGCCATAGATCTTGTGCTCGACCCAGTCGTCCGGGGTGCCGCGGCCGTACTGTTCCATGTCCTGCTTCGACTCGCAGGCATCGCGGTACAGCGAGACGCCGTCCCAGAACACCTTCTTGATGCCGTAGATCATCGGGCTGTGCGGATCTTCCTCGGTCTCCACCTTGGCGTGATGCTTGCGATGCACCGCCACCCATTCGCGGGTGACCATGCCGGTGGTCAGCCAGCCCCAGAAACGGAAGAAATGCGCCAGCACCGGGTGGAAATCCACGCCGCGATGGGTCTGGCTCCGATGCAGATACAGCGTCACCGTGAAGATGGTGAGCTGGGTCACGACCAGCATGTAAACCACGATCTGCCCCCAGCTCGCGCCGGTGAGACCGTTGTTCAGGAAATTGAGTACTGCATCGAGCATGGAAAGCACCGGGTAGGGGACGAGTTCAGTCTAGTCGAGGGGTTTCCATACCCGCCAGCATGGCTGGGCCCACATTAGTAACAGGCCGTCAAGAGGGAGAAGCTAATCGGGCGTTAGTTCGCGGGTCGCGCAATCGCCTGTTGTCTAACAGTGGGGGCGCCGTGACAATCAGACAATGACCTCGATCATCCCCGCATCACCGAAAACCGTTCTGCAACTGGACGGGCTCAGCCGCCGCCGTGCCGGCCGCCAGGCCGTGCAGGACCTCAGCCTTACCCTGCACGCTGGCCAGGTCATGGGCCTGCTCGGTGTGAACGGAGCCGGCAAGTCGACCACCTTGTCGATGATCGCTGGCGCGCTGCGGCCGGACACTGGCGGCATCCGGCTGAACGGCGAGGATTTCCTGGAGCATCCCGGGCTGGCGCGCAAACACATCGGCTGGTTGCCGGAACGTGCGCCGGTATGGGCCGAACTCAGCGTCAACGAACACCTCGATGCGCATGGTCGCCTGCGCGGACTGCACGGTGCCGCATTGCGCGCGGCGCGCACGGCGATCATCGAACGACTGGAACTGCAGCCGCTGGCCCGACGCCTGGCCGGCGTGCTGTCGCAAGGCCAGCGCCAGCGACTGGGGCTGGCCTGTGCGCTGCTGCATCACCCCGCCCTGCTGGTGCTGGACGAGCCGGCCAACGCGCTGGATCCGGTGCAGGTGGCCGCGTTGCGTACGCTGATCCGTGAGCAGTCTGCCGCCGGTACAGCCGTGATCCTCTCCACTCACCTGCTTGCCGAAGTCACCGCCGTATGCGATCGGGTGGCCATCCTGCACGAGGGTGGCTTGCGCCACGATGGCCCGGTTCACAGCGACGACCATGCCGCGCTGGAGCGGACTTTCTTCGAGATCGCGATGAACGGCAATAACAGCGCGGCGCGCGCCGCATGAGCGCAGCTTTCGTGAGCCCTGTTGCCGTGACACGGCTGGAATGGCGCCGCCTGCTGGTGCGCCCGTTGGCGTGGGTGCTGGCAGCGCTGACGCTGGCCTGGCTGGCGTGGAACTTCACCCTGCTGCTGGGCAGTTTTCTGGCCGGCCAGATCCAGCGCGCCGGCTTGCCGGACGGCCCCGGCTTCACCGATCTCGTGGCCGTGCCGCTGCTGGGCCAGCTCGCCCAGCTGGCGTTTCTGGTGGTGCCGCTGCTGACCATGTCGATGATCGCCGGTGATCGCCGCAACGGCACGTTGCCGCTGCTGTTCGCCACTGGCGTGCCCGCCTCGCGCATCGTGCTCGGCAAATACCTGGCCGTGCTGGGCTGGTTGCTGCTGTGGCTGGCGCTCACTCTGGCCATGCCGCTGGCGCTGACGCACGCCACCCATCTTGATTGGGGCAAGCTGGCCGCCGCCACACTGGGGCTGGGGCTGATGCTGGCTACGCTGGGTGCGGTGGGTATGGCGTGCTCAGCGTTTGCCTCGCATCCTGCGATCGCCGCCGCTGCCGCACTGGTCATCGCGCTGGCGCTGTGGGGCGTGAACCTTGGCGCACAGATGGCCGGCATCAATGGCGGCGTCATCAATTGGCTCGCCATGAGCACGCACCTGCAGCCGCTGCTGCGCGGACTGGTGTCGAGCACCGATATCGTGTGGTTCTTGCTGCTGACCGTGCTGGCACTGGCGTTGGCCACGCGCCGGCTGAACGCCGACAGGGAGCGTGGCTGATGCGCCATCTATTCAGACGTCTGGACGGCTGGCTCTTCGCACTTCTGCTGCTGCTGGCGGTGGGCGCGCTCGGCTACCTCAGCACGCGCTATGCGCATGAGGCCGACTGGACCGCCAACGGCCGCACCAGCCTGTCGGCCGAAAGCCGCGCCGTACTGGCGGAGCTGAACGGCCCGGTGGACATCGTCAGCTATGCCAATCCGCAAGGCGACCTGCGCCAGACCGTGGCCGGCTTCCTGCAGCGCTACCAGGCCGTGAAGCCCGACCTGAGCCTGCGCTTCGTCGACCCGCAACTCGATCCGGCGAAAATGCGCGAGCTGGGCATCACGGTCGATGGCGCACTGATCCTGCATTACAAGGATCACGAGCAGCGGCTGGACGAGCTGTCCGAACGCAGCCTCACCAATGCACTGGAGCGGCTGGTGCGCGGCAGCGATCGCATCGTCGCGTTCGTCACCGGCGATGGCGAGCGTCGCGCCGACGGTCAGGCGAACGCCGATCTCGGCACCTTCATGACGCAGCTGGAAGCGCGCGGCATGCGCGCGGTGCCGCTGAACTTCGCCCAGGTCAATGCGGTGCCCGAACACACCGACCTGGTGGTGCTGTCCAGCCCCACCCTGGCGCTGGCGCCGGGCGCCGTGCAGGCACTGGTCGGCTACGTGCAGAACGGCGGCAACCTGCTGTGGCTTACCGAACCGGCGAACGACGATCTCGGCCTCAATCCGCTGGCCGATGCGCTCGGCGTGCATGTCTTGCCGGGCGTGCTGGTGGATGGCTCGGGTACCGCGCTGGGCCTGCATGACCCGCGGATGATTGCGCTGGGTGACTACCCGCCGCAGTCGATCACCCGCGGCTTCACGCTGACCACGCTGTTTCCGCAGGCGTCCGCACTGGCACAGGTGGCAAAAGCGGGCTGGGCAGTCAAACCGTTCCTGCGTTCGGGTGCGCAAAGCTGGACCGAATTCCAGCCGATCGACAACGACAAGCCTTCGGACATCCGCTTCGACGCGAACGCCGGCGAGCTCAAGGGTCCGCTGGATTTCGGCTTCGCGCTGAGCCGGCTGGCGCCAAGTCCGGACAAGAGCGAGCAGCGCGCGGTGGTGATCGGCGACGGCGATTTCCTGTCCAACACTTTCCTGGGCAACGGCGGCAATCGCGCACTGGGCGAGCGCGTGTTCGACTGGCTGCTCGGTGACGACAAGCTGGTGGAGCTGCCGCCGCGCGGCGCGCCGGATCGGCTGCTGGAGATCTCGCAGACCGGGCTGAATCTCCTGAGCATGGGCTTCCTGATCGCGCTGCCACTGCTGCTGCTGCTGGTCGGCGGGCTGATCGTGTGGCGCCGGCGGCGGCGCTGAACCGATGAAACGTGCCGCTCGTCAGCGTCTGATCCTGCTGCTCGCCGCGCTGGCACTGATGCTGCTGGCCAGCTGGCAGCTGCGCCGCGATGCGCGCAACGACACCGGCGCGCTGACCTCGCTCGATCCGGGTGCGATCAGCCGCATCGCACTGACCCTGTCCGGCGCGCAAACCATGCACTACGAAAAACGCGGAGGCCACTGGTGGCGTACCGACGGCACGCCGGCGCGCGCCATCGATGCCCGTCTGGGCGACCTGGCCGACACCGCCGCGGCGCACGTGCTCAGCTGGCGACCAGCCAGCGATTTCGATGCCGCGAAAATCGGCCTGTCACCACCCGGGGCGGTGTTGCGTCTGGACGGCCAAACGCTCGAATTCGGCGAGACCTCGGCCACCGGCCCGCAGCATTACGTGCGCGTCGGCACGCGGGTGGCGCTGGTGTCCTCCCGCTACATGCCGCGATCACCGGCCACCGCGACCACCGAACTGCATTGAGCCGGCTCCTCATCGTGGCGTAACGCGGCCGGATCGAACATGGACCGAAACCACCGCCGCGAACCGCCAGCGGGTGCGGCCGTCACCTTGCCCGACGCGGGGCTCGCCCCATATCGGGCGTACGTAAAGCTCAAGGAGTTCAGGCGATGAACAAGCAAGCGATCGGCGTGGTCGGCATGGCCGTGATGGGCCGCAACCTGGCGCTCAACATTGAGAGCCGCGGCCACGCGGTGTCGATCTTCAACCGCAGCCGCGAAAAGACCGACGAGGTGGTCGCCGAACACCCGGATCGGCGGCTCGTGCCGACCTACACGCTGCAGGAGTTCGTCGACTCGCTGGAAAAACCCCGCCGCATCCTGCTGATGGTGAAGGCCGGCGCGCCCACCGACGACACCATCGCCCAGCTCAGGCCGCTGCTCGACGCGGGCGACATCCTGATCGATGGCGGCAACACGAACTTCAAGGACACCATCCGGCGCAACCAGGAACTGGCGAAGGCCGGCTTGCACTTCATCGGCACCGGCGTCTCCGGCGGCGAGGAGGGTGCGCTGCACGGCCCCTCGATCATGCCGGGCGGCCCGCGCGATGCGTACGAGCTGGTCGCGCCGATCCTCACCGAGATCGCGGCTAAGGCCAAGGATGGCGCGCCGTGCGTCGCCTGGATGGGCCCCGACGGCGCCGGCCATTTCGTCAAGATGGTGCACAACGGCATCGAGTACGGCGACATGCAACTGATCGCCGAGAGCTACGCCGTGCTCAAGCAGGTGCTCGGCCTCTCCAACGACGAACTGGCCGCCGTCTACACGCGCTGGAACCAGGGCGAGCTGGACAGCTACCTGATCGAGATCACCGCGCAGATCTTCGGCAGGCGCGATGCGGACACCGGCAAGGCGCTGGTCGATGTGATTCTCGATCGCGCGGCACAGAAGGGCACCGGCAAGTGGACCAGCCAGAGCGCGCTGGATCTGGGCGTGCCGCTGCCGCTGATCACCGAATCGGTGTTCGCGCGCGTGCTCTCCTCGCTGAAGGAGCAGCGCGTGGCGGCCAGCAGCCAGCTGCCCGGACCGGCCGCCAGCGCGTTCACCGGCGACCGCCAGGCGTTCATCGATGCGGTGGGCCGCGCGCTGTACCTCAGCAAGATCATTTCCTATGCGCAGGGCTTCGCCCAGCTGCGCGCTGCCTCGGACGAATACGACTGGCAGCTGGACTACGGCAGCATCGCGCGGATCTGGCGCGCCGGCTGCATCATCCGCGCGCGCTTCCTGCAGAACATCACCGACGCCTATGCGCAGGATCGCCAGCTCGCCAACCTGCTGCTGGCGCCTTGCTTCCGCGACATCGCGACGAACTACCACGCCGCCCTGCGCGAGGTGGTGGGCGCCGCCGTGCGAGCGGGCGTGCCGGTGCCGTGCTTCTCCTCGGCGATCGCCTATTACGACGGCTATCGCGCCGAGCGGCTGCCGGCCAACCTGATCCAGGCGCAGCGTGACCTGTTCGGCGCGCACACCTTCGAGCGCATCGATCGGCCGGGCAGCTTCCACGCGGACTGGAACTGAGGGGCCATGCCCGAACTGCCCGAAGTCGAAACCACCCGCCGCGGCATCGAGCCATATCTGGTCGGCCGACGCGTTGCCGGCGTGATCCTGCGCCGGCCCGACCTGCGCTGGCCGATCCCGCCGCAGATCAGCACGCTGCTGCCGGGACAGCGCATCGACGCGGTCGAGCGCCGGGCAAAGTACCTGCTGCTGCATACGCGCGCCGGCAGCGCGCTGCTGCACCTGGGCATGTCCGGCGTGCTGCGCGTGCTGCCGCCGGACACGCCGGTGGGAAGGCACGATCATGTCGACATCGCGCTGGAGCGAACGAGCGCGCAGGCACCGCGCATCCTGCGTTTCACCGACCCGCGCCGCTTCGGCTGCCTGCTGTGGCAGGCGCCCGGCGAGACGCACGAACTGCTGGCGAAGCTCGGCCCGGAGCCGCTGACCGACGCCTTCGACGGCGACCTGCTGTGGCATCGCTCGCGCGGCCGCAAGGCGGCGGTGAAACTGTTCCTGATGGACAACGCGATCGTGGTCGGCGTCGGCAACATCTACGCCAGCGAAGCGCTGTTCGCCGCCGGCATCGATCCGCGCCGTGCGGCCGGTTCGATCTCGTGCGCGCGTTATGCGCGGCTTGCCAACGAGGTGAAACGCATACTGGCGTGGGCGATCGAACGTGGTGGCACCACCTTGCGCGATTTCCTCAATCCCGATGGAGCGCCGGGTTACTTCTTCCGCGAGCTCAACGTGTATGGCCGTGCGGGCGAAGCATGCCGGGCATGCGGCACGCCGATCCGGCAGGTCGTGCTGGGGCAGCGCTCGACATTCTGGTGCCCGCACTGCCAGCGTTGAATCGCCAGGTTTGTGGGAGCGACTTCAGTCGCGATGCTCTTCCACACGAAAGACAGAAGCATCGCGACTGAAGTCGCTCCCACAGAGATCACCACTCACGCCGACCAGTTGAACTCGACATAGGTGTTGTTGAACTGCGGATCGTCCAGTCCGCCGCCGAGATGCACCACGACACCGCTGGGAACGCCCTCGATATCCAGTCTCTGCCCTTCGCTGAAATGCGCGCCGAGCGCCTCCAGTTCGACCAGCTTTTCGCACAACAGGCCGGCACGGTCGACGGCGCGATCCGGCACCTGGCGGATGCTGATGTCGGGGCGGCCGAACTTGCGCATGCCGCGGGTATGGATCCATGAGTGATCCGGCGTGGGCTCGCCGTCGCGCAGGATCAGCAAGTGGTTGCGGATCGGCGCGCCGTCGCGGATCAGGTACTTCCGGCGCCACGCGTCGGCATCCAGCAAGCTGAGGATCTGCGGATCGAGGATCGCGGTGCCGCCGATGTCGAGCATGCCCGCCAGCACGCCCAGCGTGTCGCGCAGGTAACCGGTGGCCGGGCTGTCCTTGAGCGTGCCGCGCACGACCATGACTTCGGGTGCATCGAAGGCAAGCTGCCACGCCTCCGGTGCATCGGCCTTGAACATGCGGCCCATCGCGCCTTTCAGCGGATAGCCTTCCCATTGGCGCAACGCGCTGTGGTAATGACTGACCGCCTCGATGCCGGCCGGCAGGCCCGGACTGCCGTAATCGGCGGACGGCACGCGCACTGCGTCGAACTTGCCGAACACGTAGAACTGCAGCAGGACCTCCTCGTCGCTGGCCTGCCAGTGCGGGCGCTGCCGCGCGGGGATGGTGATCGGGTTGCTCATGACATTCCTTGATGGTGAATCTCGGTCAGCACTGCTCGATCAGCGATGCTCGCCGAGCGGCAGCACCGATTGCTGCAATTCGATGCGGCCGCTGCCTTCGCTGATCTTCTTGAACTCGGCGCGACTCACCGAGACATAGCGGTCGTTGCCGCCGATCTCAACCTGCGGCCCTTCGGTGACAGCGCGGCCGTGCTCATCCACGCGCACCACCATGGTGGCCTTGCGACCGGTGTGGCAGATCGTCTTGATCTCTTCCAGGTTGTCCGCCCAGGCTAGCAGGTAGCGGCTGCCCTCGAACAATTCGCCGCGAAAATCCGTGCGCAGGCCGAACGCCAGCACCGGGATGTTGAGCTTGTCGACCACGTCGCTGATCTGCCACACCTGTGACCTGGTCAGGAACTGCGCCTCGTCGACAAACACACAGTGCAACGCGCCATGCGCAGCGATGTCGGCCTCGACCAGTGCTAGCAGATTCTCGTCGCCGCCGAAGCGGCGCGCGTTCGCCTTCAGGCCGAT
Organism: Rhodanobacter glycinis; assembly: GCF_006438785.1. GTDB lineage: Bacteria > Pseudomonadota > Gammaproteobacteria > Xanthomonadales > Rhodanobacteraceae > Rhodanobacter > Rhodanobacter glycinis_A. The sequence continues at coordinate 376,356 of NZ_RCZB01000003.1, forward strand.
GCGCGAGGCGACCACACCGTCGCCGTAGCGGTTGTCCAGCGCCGGCGTGAGGATCAGCGTGCGCATGCCGCGCTCGTGATAGTTGTACGCACTCTGCAGCAGCGTAGTGGTCTTGCCGGCGTTCATTGCCGAGTAATAGAAATAGAGCTTGGCCATGGGGGTACGTTCGAGTCGTGACCGTGCATGGTAGCGCGACAGCTGGTCGACCCACCTCTTGCGCGCAAGGGGTGGGTTCGATCAACCCTTGTCCAGCGGGGTGTTGCCGCCGGTGAACTGCAAACGCGCCTGGGCGAGTCTGTACTTGTGCTCGGCGCGGCTGCGGCGCCAGTCGCGCAGCACGCTGATCGCATAGACCAGCTTGAACAGGCCCAGCTTGCGCAATACCACCGGCGTGTCGAACAGGTCGCCGGCGAGCATCGAGATCACGCCCTGTTCCAGTTGCCAGGTATTGCGCGGCGAGCGGAACATCTGCTGCATCACCGGGCCGTTGAAGCGGTAGATGAAGAACGAGAAGCGCGCCATGCCGGCACGCTGGCGCTTCTCCAGCTTGCGCAGCAAGGCCGGCTCACGGGCTGGCTCGCGCAGAGCCTGATCGACGACCTCGGCCGCCTGCTCGGCGCCACTCATCGCCAGGTACACGCCGGAGGAGAACACCGGGTCGAGGAACGCGAACGCATCGCCGACCAGCACCCAGCCCGGGCCACCCATTCGCGTCGAGTCGTAGGAATAGTTGCCGGTGACGCGTACCTCCTCGTCGATCAGCTCCGCGTGCTCGAGGCGTCGCCACAAAGCCGGGCTGAGCTTCAGCGTGTCGAGCAGGAATTCGGCCGTGCGGCCCCTGCGCTGCTTCAGATACTCCGGTCGGCATACCGCACCCACGCTCATCACGCCATCGGGCAGCGGGATCATCCACATCCAGCCATGCTCGAAACAGTAGATGCTGATGTTGCCGGCATCCTCGCCGGCGCGACGCTCAGCGCCACGATAGTGGCCGAAGATCGCCGCGCTCTGATGCTGCTCGTTCTTGCGGCGCAATTTCCTTTTTGCGGAAAGGAAGGCGTCGCGACCACTCGCGTCGACCACGTAACGCGCCTGGATGCAGTAGCTGCGGCCGTCGTCGGTTTTCACGTCCAGCAAGCTCGCGCGTGGGCCGCGCTGCTCGACCTGCACTACCTCATGTCCTTCGCGCGCATCCGCGCCGCGTTCGCGCGCATGGTCGTAGAGCATCTTGTCGAAATCCTGCCGCCATACCTGGTACGCATGCGGCGGGCTTTGCCCGATCGCGCGCGCAAATGCGTAGGTGTTGTAGCCGCGCTCGTTGTCCGCCTCGAAATCCGCGCCGGGCTTGAACACGCCCAGCGCGCGCACCTTGTCCAGCACGCCGAGCCGCTCGAACACCGGCAGGTTCATCGGCAGCAGCGATTCACCGATATGGAAGCGCGGGTGATGCGCCTTTTCCAGCGCAATCACCTTGTAGCCGCGCCGCGCCAGCAGCGTCGCCGCGGTACTGCCGCCCGGACCGCCACCGATCACCACCACGTCACACAGCTCTGTCGTCGTTTCCGCCTGATCCGCCATGCCTCTTCCCTGCGACTGTTGTGTGTCGATTATGGCCGAAGCCGGCGGGCGCGCCAGCGGTGCTCTGTTACCATCGACCACCGCCTCATCCCGTCTTTCGATCCATGCTCAATCCGCAACAACTGGCCGCCGTCGAACATTGCGACAGCCCGCTGCTGGTGCTCGCTGGTGCCGGTTCCGGCAAGACCAGCGTGATCACCCAGAAGATCGCGTACCTGATCGCGCGCAAGCATCTGGCGCCGTCGAAGATCGCCGCGATCACCTTCACCAACAAGGCCGCGCGCGAGATGCGCGAGCGCGTGGCCAAGCTGGTCAGCACGGAGGACGCCGCCGCGCTGACCGTGTGCACGTTCCACGCGCTGGGCCTGAAATTCCTGCAGATCGAACATGCGCGCGCCGGTCTGCGCCGCGGATTTTCAGTGATGGATGCGGACGACAGCGCCGGCATCGTCAAGGAACTGTCGCCCAAGGGCGCCAAGAACGATGTGCTGTTCGGCATCCGCAACCTGCTCAGCCGCGCCAAGAACGGCGGACTCTCGCCGGAGGAAGCACTGGCCGCCGCACGCAGCCCGCGCGAGCTGGAAGCGGCGACGATCTACGACATGTACCAGCAACGCCTGGCCGCGTTCAACGCGGTCGACTTCGACGACTTGATCCGGCTGCCGCTGCGCATTCTCGAAGCGGACAGCGAGTGCCGCGATGCCTGGCGCGAGCGCCTGCGCTATCTGCTGGTGGACGAATACCAGGACACCAACGACGCGCAGTACCGTCTGCTGAAAGTGCTGACCGGCGATCGTGGCGGCATCACCTGCGTGGGCGACGACGACCAGTCGATCTACGCCTGGCGCGGTGCGAACCCGGAGAACATCGACCAGCTCGGTCGCGACTGGCCAAGCCTGCGCGTGATCAAGCTGGAACAGAACTACCGCTGCGGCAAGCGCATCCTGCGCGCGGCGAACCAGTTGATCGCGAACAACCCGCACCTGCACGAGAAGAAGCTGTGGAGCGAGCACCCGGAAGGCGCGCCGATCCGCGTGCTGGAATGCAAGGAAGCCGAGCACGAGGCCGAACACATCGCCGCGATCGCCACCACGCTGGCCGAGAAGCACAAGGCGCGCTGGCACGACATCGCGATCCTGTACCGCGGCAATTTCCAGGCGCGCCCGCTGGAGAAGGCGCTGCGACTGGCGCGGATTCCGTATCACCTCACCGGCGCACTGAGCTTCCTCGATCGCGCCGAGGTGAAGGATCTGCTGTGCTATCTGCGCCTGTTGACCAACCCCAGCGACGACGCCGCGTTCCTGCGCGTGGTCAACGTGCCCAAGCGCGAGATCGGCTCGACCACGCTGGAGAAGCTCGGCCAGCTGGCGCAGAGCCGGCACAGCTCTCTGCTCGATGCCACCCGCAGCGATGGCGTACTGCGCCAGCTCACCCCGCGTCCGGCCGCCGCGCTGGCCTCATTCTCCGACCTGCTCGACGAGCTGCGCAGCGCCTCGCTGCACCAGAGCGCGGCCGACCTGGTCGAGCTGATCCTCAAGCGCACCGGCTACGCCGCACAGATCGCCGCCGGCACGCCCGATGCCAGCGTGCGCGAGCGCAAGCTGGGCAATCTCAAGGAACTCGCCGACTGGTTCCGCGCCATGCAGAAGGGCGGCAACTCGGCCGGCGACCTCGCCTCGCAGCTAGCCCTGCTCAGCCACGCCGACCGCGACGAACCCGGCAACGCCGTGCGCATGATGACCCTGCACGCGGCGAAAGGTCTGGAGTTCCGCTTTGTCTTCATCGTCGGCTGCGAGGACGGCACGCTGCCGCACGAGGGCGCGATCGACGAGGGCCGCATCGACGAGGAACGCCGGCTGATGTACGTCGGCATCACCCGCGCGAAAGAGCTGCTCACGCTGTCGTGGTCATCGAAGACCAAACGCTACGGCGAAGTGCACACCAACCAGCCCAGCCGCTTCCTGCACGAGCTGCCGCAGGCCGACCTACACTGGCAGGGCAAGGATCCGGAAGCGGACAAGGAAATCACCCGCGAGACTGCGCAATCGCACATGGCGAAAATCGCGGCGATGCTGGCGGGCAACTGAACGCGTTGCGCTGCTGCAGCCGCCCAAGGCGGCAGACAGGCCGGGCAGCACCACTTCGACATGGCGGCGTCATTTCCAGACATTGATGAAGACCGTGATGACGATGGCGTTGGTGAAGTCGATGAGGAACGCACCCACGATGGGGGCCACCAGGAAAGCCCGCGGCGCGGGGCCGAAGCGCTCGGTCAGCGAACTCATCACCGCCACGGCGTTGGCCGTCGTGCCCAGCATGAAGCCGACGAAGCCGCTGGCCATGACGGCGGCATCGTAATCGCGGCCCATCAAGCGCAACAGCGGCCAGCAACAGACGGCCATGACCACGATCGATTGCACGCCCAGGATGACCAACAAGGGCATCGCCAGTCCGGCGAGGTCCCACAGGTGCAGATCCATCAGGGCGACGACGAGAAACAGCGAGAGTGCGGCGTTGCCGATGATGTCGATGCTGCGCGGTGACAGGCCGAACCAGCCGAGGTGGTCGTCGAGGTTGCGGATCAGCGCGCCCACCAGCATGGCGCCGATGTAGCTGGGCAGAGTCAGCCCCAGCGCGCCCAGCCCACCACTGATCCAGGCACCGATGCCCATGGCCAGCAGGATGAACACGAAACTCTTGAGCCCGGCGTAGGCCTGCGCTTCGGCGCCGTCGACGCTTGTTGCGGCGGGAACCGGCACCGCCTGCGGGCTCGCCTGGGCGCCGTCGGCCATGTCCAGCGACCGCGGCGTGCGCAGCTTGAGGCGCTCGATCAGCATTGTCGCCAGTGGCGCGCCGATCACCGAGGCAAAAACGATACCGGCCATCGCGTTGGCCAGCGCCACACTCGGCGCGCCCTGCACGCCGTCTGCCGTGAACAGCGGCGCAAACGCGAGGCCGGTGGCAGGACCTCCGGCCAGCGTGACCGAGCCGGTGATCACGCCGAACAGCGGCGGCAGCCCGAACGCCGTGGCCAGTGCGATGCCCACCACGTTCTGCACCACGGCCAGTCCGGTGGCGAGACCGAGGAGCAGCACGATCTGGCGGCCACCGACCTTGAGCAGGGACGTGCTCGCGTTGAAGCCGATGGCGGTGAAGAACGCGATCATCAGCGGCTGCTTGAGTGCCGTATCGAAGCGTACCGGGGTGACGTTCCACTGGCGGCAGGCGAGCAGCGCCAGTGCCACCAGCAAGCCGCCGATCACCGGCGCCGGGATGCTGAAGCGCGACAGCAATGGCACTCGCCCGCGGATCGCGTACCCGGCGATCAGGAACACGCCGCCGCAGGCCAGTGTCTGGATCGGATCAAGTGTCAGCAAGCAGATGCCCTCCCCTTGACCGTCGTACCGTGGCGGCGGCCGTGCATGCGCACGCGACGACCATCCTCATCCGCCCCAGAATGCCGGCGATGGCGGCAGCAGGAAGCCGCCCTGCAGACTCACGCCGTCGGGGTAGTCGTCCTGCAGCCAGAGCGGGCCGTCCAGGTCGATGAACTCCGCTTCGCGCGCGATCTCCAGCGCCGGCGTGATGCCGAGCGAGGAACACACCATGCAGCCGGCCATGATCTTGAAACCGTCGACGCGCGCGGCCCGCAGCAGACGCCAAGCCTCGGTCAAGCCGCCGGTCTTGTCCAGCTTGATGTTGACCGCCTGATAGCGATCGCGCAGTCGCGGCAGGTCCGACGTCACATGGCAGGCTTCATCGGCGCAAATCGGAATGCGGCTGGAGAAACCCAGCAAGGCATCGTCCGCGTCCGCGGGCAGCGGTTGCTCCAGCAATTCGACACCGGCGCGCTCCAGCATCGGTTGCATGTCGCGCAATAGTTCGATCGTCCAGCTTTCATTGGGATCGACCATGAGATGGGCGAGAGGTGCCGCCCGCCGCACGGCCTCGATCCGCGCCGCGGGGTCGTCGGCGTCGACCTTGATCTTGATCAGTCCGGCGCCGGCGATGCGGGACGCCGCCGCCGCCATTCGCTCTGGCGTGTCGATGCCGATGGTGATCGCACTGACCAGCGCGGACCGTGGTGGGCGCCCCAGTTGCACCCACACCGGCACCGAGCTGAGTTGCGACTCGAGATCCCACATCGCCGCGTCCAATGCATTGCGCGCGGCTCCCGGCGGCAGCCGTGCCTGCAACTCATCGCGCCCCATGCCGGCGACGAGTTCGGCGCGCAACGCCTCCATCTCCTCGATCACCGACGCCACCGATTCGCCATAGCGCGCGTAGGGAACGGATTCGCCACGCCCGATTCGGCCCGCCTGGTGCAGCTCGACCGTCACCACGTCGGCGGCGTACTTGACCCCGCGTGCGATGCGGAAAGGCGCCACCAGCGGGAAGCTGCGCTGCGTGATACTCAGTTCGCGAAGCATGCGAGCAAGTTGTCCACGATGGACTCGACACCCATGATGACCGGGTCCTGACAGGGCAGCTGGAGTAGATCACTGATCTGCCGGCAGGTCGCCAGCGCTTCCGGCGCCGACAGGCTGGAGGTGTTGAGTGCGACACCGACCGCCTTGACGGCCGGGTTGGTCAGGCGCGCGGCGACGAGGTTGGCTTCGAGGCAACGCTTAAGCTCGGGCACCGGATAACCGGGCAGGCCGCGCATGTGACGTCGAGTGGGTTCGTGGCACAACACCAGCGCATCAGGCTGGGCGCCATGCAGCAAGCCGAGTGACACGCCGGCGTAGGAAGGATGGAACAGCGAACCCTGGCCTTCGATCAAGTCCCAGCCGTCGTCGCTGCGTGCCGGCGAAATCCATTCGGCGCCGCCGGAGATGAAATCGGCGACCACTGCATCGATCGGCACGCCGGAACCGGCGATGAAAATGCCGGTCTGGCCGGTGGCGCGAAAATCCGCCGCACAGCCGCGCTGGCGCATGGCACGCTCCAGCGCGAGTGTGGTGTACATCTTGCCGACCGAGCAGTCCGTACCCACCGTAAGCAGCCGTCGACCGGCGCGCGGGCGACCGTTGCCGACCGGTATGCCCGGCGCGGGGTCGCGGGCATCGAACAGCACGCGACCATTGCGCCGGGCGGCCGCCACGATCTCCGGATTCTCGCGCAGCTTCTGGTGCAGCCCGGCGACCACGTTGAGGCCGGCGTCCAGCGCCGCGATGGTGTCGGCGATGATCTCCGGCGCCATCATGCCACCGGCGTTCGCGGTGCCGATCATCATGGTGTTCGCGCCTTTGGCCTTGGCCTGGGCCATGCTGATGTCGGGCAGACCGAGCGTGGGCTTGCAGTCGCGGTGACGGTACTGGCCGACACACCACTCCGGGCGCCAGTAGGCCACGCCCCTGGCCGTCTTGATGGCCAAATCATCGGCCGGGTTGCCCAGGTACAGCAGGTAAGGCGGGCCCCAGTGGCCAGGCAGGGTCGCATCGCCATGATTTGACATGAAAGGGTTACTCCACTTGACGGACACGCCGTCGACCAGATGAAGGGTGCCCGCGCTGACCGCTTTCCAACCGGTGGCGACGGATCGTCCGGATGGGCAGCCGCGGGTGACGCTGAAATGCACGAACCTTGCGGGAATATCCAGTGTGTCGGGCGGACCTGTGCCGCGCAGGCCACCCCATCAGCGCGAGGGTTGGCCGGCGATCCCTCTGTTCGCCCTGGCCACGCCGCTCTTTCCCGGCAACGCCGGCGCATGACTCAATGGATGGTTTCGACCTTGCCCAGCCCGTTGGGGTTGCGCGGATCGCTGGCCGCCGACTTGACGTTGGTCGTCTTGTCCCAGACCACCACATTCATGTTGCCCCACGAATCCTTGTCGTTGATTTCGTAGCCCATCGCTTTCAGCTTTGCGAGCACGTCGGCCGGGATATCGCTACCGGATTCGATGTCGACGCGGTCGGGCATGAACTGGTGATGGATGCGCTTTTGCGCGGTGATCTCGCCGGCATTCTTGCCGTCGATGAAGGCGAGGATGCCTTCGAACACCTGGGTGATGATGGTCGAGCCGCCGGGCGAGCCGATCACCGCCAGGCGATCCTTGCCGATGACGAAACTGGGTGTCATCGACGACAGCATCCGCTTACCGCCGACCGGTGCGTTGGCGGAGCCGCCGATCAGGCCGAACGCGTTGGGCTGGCCGGACACCAGGGCGAAGTCGTCCATCTCGTTGTTCAGCAGCACACCGGTTTTTCCGGCGACGAAACCGGAGCCCAGCGTGGTGTTGACCGTGGCGGTCATCGACACCATGTTGCCGTCCTTGTCGATGATCGAGTAGTGCGTGGTATGCATGCCCGGATCCTTCGCATGCACCGACGGCAGCCACGCCGACTTGGTGGCCTGCTCGGGCAGGATGCTCTGGCGTAACCCGTCGGCGTAGTAAGGCGAAAGCAGCATGTCCAGCGGCATCTTCACGAAATCGGGATCGCCCAGGTATTCGTTGTGATCGCGGAAGGCGCGGCGCATCGCCTCGACGAGGTAATGGATGCGGTGGGCCTCATCCATGCTCTTGAGATCGATCGGCGCGAGGATGTTCAGCATCTCGGCGAGCGCCACGCCGCCGGAAGACGGCGGTGGTGCCGTGACGATCTTGTAGCCGGCGTAAGTCAGCTCGATCGGTGACCGCTCCTTCGCCTGATAGCTCGCCAGATCGGCGAGCGTCCAGGTGCCGCCGGACGCCTTGACCGCCCTGACCAGCTCCTTCGCCACGGCACCCTTGTAGAAACCGTCCGCGCCTCTTTCGGCGATGGCTTTCAGCGTCGCGGCCTGACCCGGATCGCGGAAGATATCGGTCGTCTGCGGTGCCTTGCCACCGGGAAAGAATTTGCCAGCCGAGGCCGGGTACCGACGCAACACCTCGGCCTCGCGCCCGATGGAGCGGACCAGCGGACTGCTGGGATGGAACCCTTTGTCAGCCAGCCGGATCGCCGGACGCAACGACACGGCAAGCGGCACTTTTCCGTACTTGCCGGCCATGTAGGCCAGGCCTGCCGGCATGCCGGGAATGCCGGCAGCGAGTGGGCCGTGGAGCGACGTGTCGCGGTTGGGGGTACCGTCGGCCTTGCGATAATCAGCTTCGCGCACCGCCTGCGGCGCCATCTCGCGCGCGTCGATGAAGGTGTCCTTGCCGGTGGCCGCATCATGAATCAGGGCAAGAAAGCCGCCGCCCAGGCCCGAGGCTTCCGGCTGCACCACCGACAGCGACGTGGCCACGGCAATCGCGGCATCGACCGCGTTGCCACCCTGGGCGAGGGTTTCGAAACCGGCTTCGGTGGCCAGGGCATTGGCGCTGGCGATCGCGGCGGTGGTGGTTGTCGCGGTCCGGGGCGCCGCGGTGTCTTGCGCATACGCCAGCACGCCGAATGTGGCTATCGCCACCACCAGGACGGGTTGGTACCAGCGCAAGGTGCGGCGGCTCAGTGTCGCCCGGCAGGCTGGCTTTGCATGGGATCGCGGTGTGTTTCGGTCGGACATTCGTTCACCCTCCAGAGTATGGGTCGAGCATAGTCACAGGCAGGCAGATGCCACCAATGAAAAGACCGCTGCGTTGCATAACTGACGGTTGTGGATGTCATCACACTGCAAGATGACGACGGGACCGTGCCGCGCAGGTTCCGGCAAACAAAAGCCCCGACATGGGCCGGGGCTTTTGTCGCGTCAGAGCAAACCGGATCTACCAGTGGTACTGGACTTTGCCGTATACGAACGCGCCCTGGAAGCCGAATGGCGAGCTCGACGAATACGGAAACGCGCCGTTCTGATCGCTGTCCTGGCGGGTCTTTTCCGGATAGGTGTTGAGCACGTTGTCGCTGCCCACGGTGAACGTCCATTGATCCAGGCTGTAGCTCACCGCAAGATCGATGAGCCATTTGTGCGGGTACACCTGATCGTCCAGGTAGCTCGTCGAACCGTATGAAGTGATACGGCCATAGCGGGTCGCGGTGCCCGTCACCCCCCAGCGCCCCAGGTTGTACGTCTCGGTCAGAATCACCTTGCTGCGCGGCGCGGTGTCGGCAAGCAGGCCCTTCGTGGCGCTGCGGTTGAGGCGCAGGAAGATGGCGCCCAGCGAGTCGAGCACGGCGGGGTTCGGACGGACGCCGGTGACCTTGTTCTTGTTGTAGGTCGCAGACAGTGTCGTCATCAACGTGCCGCCGTTGCTGAAGTCACTGCGGTAGCTGGATACCCAGTCGACGCCCTGGCTGCGCACGTCCCCCGCGTTGGTGAAGTAGGCGACGCCGCTGTACTGCAGGTTGCTGACGCCGTTGGCGGCCAGGTAGGCCTTCACGGCCGGGGTCGAAGTGGAAATCGAGCTCGACAGTGCGATGCGGTCGCTGACGCTGATCTGGTAGGCGTCGATGCTCAAACTGAGCGCATCGGTCGGATTCCACACCATGCCGAACGTGTAATTGCGGGATTTTTCCGGCTTCAACGGTTCACTGCCAAGCAACATGGCGATGGGGTTGCCTACCGGCACCAGTCCGCGCAGGTAGATGCCTGGTGGCAGGCCCAGTGAATTGCCGGCGCCAAAAGATGCCGACGTGGTTTCCGAGTAATGCTGCTGGCCCAGTGTCGGCGCGCGAAATCCGGTCGAGGCGCTGCCGCGCAGGGCGAACGTATCGGTGAAATCGAAGCGCGCCGACAGCGCGCCGGACGTGGTGGTGCCGAAGTCCGAATAGTCCTCGTGGCGCGCTGCCAGGGAAACGCCCAACTTGTCCGTGAGATTGGTTTCCAGCTGGACGTATTCGGCCAGATCCTTGCGCGCCACCGACATCGCGTCCTGCGGTCCCCAGCCGGCAAAGCCCTGGGCGCCGCCGCGCACGCCGGAGGTGCCGACATAGTACGAACCCGGCTCGCCCGCCTCGACGTTGTAGGCCTGGCGCAGCCATTGCGTACCGAAGGAGACGGTCACCGGATTGGGCAACCAGCCGACGTGCATCTCCTTGGAAATGTCGATATCGAACGTCTGCTGCGTTGCCGTCAGAGTGCCGTCGTGGAAGCCGGTCGGGCTGCTGCCGAAGTCGTTCAGCAGCGCGTAGTTGGTGGTGTTGAGGGTGCTGTAGAAAACCCGGTTGCCGCCGTAGTTCGCGCTGACGTCCCAGTGCCAGCCATTCGCCACGCCGCGCAGTCCGGCGACCAGCGAGCGGTCGATCGAGACGCCATGTTCCTTCGGCAGAAAGCCGTCCGGATAGACCAGCCCGATCAACGCGTTGTTCGGGCTCGGCGTATTGGTGCCGTAGCGGAAGAACCCGCGCGGCTCGCCGACGCGGCGCCCGTAATGTCCGAACGCGTAGAACTGCACGCCGGGGGTGATGTCGTATTGCGTGTTGAGCAGCAGGTTCTGGTTCTTGAACGATACCGCGCCGAACTGGAACTTCGCACCCAGCTGGGTGAAGCCGGGGCGGCGGTCCACGCCGGCGCGGTTGGTCGGACTCTGGTTGCTCTTCTCCATGGCGAAGCGCATCCAGCCCTTGTCGCCGCCCAGCGGAAAACCGAAATTGGCCGAGCCCTGCCATTGCCGTCCGTCGCCCGCCGAATACTGCCCGCCGGTGGCCTGCACGTCGCCGCCTTCGGCACCTTTTTTCAGGATGATGTTGATCACGCCGGCCAGCGCGTCCGAACCGTATTGCGCCGACGCACCGTCGCGCAGCACTTCGACATGGTCGATGGCAGACATCGGGATGGTGTTGAGGTCGATGCCCTGCGAGCCTTGGCCGATCTGGCCAAGGCTCAGCAACAGCGCACCGGAATGCCAGCGCTTGCCGTTCACCAACACCAGTACCTGGTCCGGCGAAAGCCCGCGCAACTGGAAGGGTCGCTGGAACGCAAAGGTGTCCGACGCCGGTGCAAACGGAAAATTCAGCGAGGGAATGGCTCGCGCGAGCGCCTGGGTCAGGTCGATCGTGCCGGTCTGTTTCAAGACATCGGCGGAGATCACGTCGATCGGCGTCAGCGACGAGCTTTCCGTGCGGTTGCCGGCACGCGTGCCGGTTACCACCACCGGGCCCAGGTTCTTTGCCTTGGCCGGTGTCGCGGTGGGTGTCGTGGCCATTGCATCGCTCGACGCCTGCGGGCTCGCATTCTGCGCCGCCGCCGTGTGGGTGAGTGCAAGCAATACCGCAGCAGTCAGCAGGGTCGGAGTGATCCGACCGGAACGCTTGTTCATGAAATTCCCCCCAAGTGTTTTACCGCAACAAAACCGCCGCAGGCCAAAGCGCTCGCATGGCTTTGCCAGTCAACGGATGTACCCCTGTAGATGTTCTCGAAGCCTGCTTCGATCGCGAACCTGTTCTCGCCGGCGATCGCGGCGGCACCGTCCTGCATACGGGGCGGCAGGCTGGTTGCCATCGAGAGCACAGGCCGGTGCGACCGCAAGGTGCTGCAGTACGGTTTCGCCCCCCAGGCCGACCCTGCATATTGTCGCGGCGTGTTTCGATCGGACATTCGCTCCCCCTCGCAGCACGAGGTTGAGCATAGACACAGGCAAGCGAAAGCCACCAATGAAAAGACCGGCACTTTGCATAACTGAAGGTTGTGGGCGCTTGGCCTCGAACGGGCGAGCGAGCTGTCTTCAGGCCGGCGCCAGCATGTGCTGGGCAAGCTGGCGCACCAGGCTGAGGAAATGTTTCTGCACCGGGTTCAGCGGACTGTCCAACCGGTAGACCGCATAAAGCACAACGTCCAGCTGCAGCTTCAGCGGACGCGTTTGCACGGCTTTCCCGCTACTGCGCGATGCCGTGAAGGGATCGACCAGTGCCAGGCCTTCGCCCTGCGCGACGAGTGCATACGCCAGCTGGTAGGTCTGTACCCAGACCGAGGTCTGTGGTGCCGGAACCACTTGGGTCAGGTGGCTTTGCAACATGCGGCCCAGCGCATCCTGCATGGCGATACCGATCATCGGCTGGCCGGCCAGCGCGGTGACCGGCAACGGTTGCGCGAGCTCCGCGGCCGACCACCAGCCGGGCGGAGCGATGACCATGACATGTCCGTGGCACAACGGCTCCTGGCGCAGTCCCTGGTGACCGGCGTCCTGCAGCGTGAGGCCGATGTCGGCCTCGTGGAGCATCAGCGATTCGCACATTTCCGCCGAGTGCTGGGTAAACAGTTCAGCGGTAGTGCCCGGGAAAGCCTTGCGCAACATTGTGGTCGCATCAGGCACCAGCGCCTGCGCCAGCGTCGGTGTGCAGGTCACCCGCAACGGATAGCTTTCCGGACGGCCGATGTTCGCGGTGAGACGCTGCAGGCCGTGCAGGTCCTGGATGATCTTCTCGACGCGGTGGCGCAGCAGCAGTGCTTCCTGCGTCGGCTGCAGACGTCCGCGCACGCGGCTGAACAAGGCGAAGCCGAGTTGGTGTTCGGCGTGCTGCAAGGCCTTGCTGGCGGCTGGCTGCGAAATGTTCAGCAGGTCGGCCGCACCGGTCAGGCTACCGGTGGTCAACACGGCATGGAACAGTTCGATATGGCGCAGACGCATGTCGGTTTCTCGCCCCTTGCGCCACGGCGGCGATGGTGCCCGAGTGCAGCATAGGAGCTGTTGCGACGCAAGCTTTCGCGATGAACGCCCGGGCAGGTACCCGCGGGTATTGCGGGCTATCTGGCAGGCCGAACGCCGGCTTCACCGTCTGGCGAAAAGATACCGGTCGCACGGTCTCTCCTGCCCATGAGTGGGCCTACAACAGGTGTTCGGCTTCCAGCTCGCTCTTCAGGTAGGCGTAGTAGATCGGCGCGGCGATCACGCCGGGCAAGCCGAACGCCGCTTCCATCAGCAGCATCGCGATCAGCAGCTCCCACGCGCGGGCGCGGATCTGGGTACCGACGATGCGTGCGTTGAGAAAATATTCCAGCTTGTGGATCAGGATCAGAAACACCAGCGCGGCGATGCCCACGCCCAGTGACACCGACAGGCCGGCGATCGCGATGGCCGTATTGGAAATCAGGTTGCCCAGCACCGGCAACAACCCGAACACGAAAGTCGCCACCACCAGCGTCTTGGCCAGCGGCACATGGATGCCCAGCAGCGGCAGCACGCCGAGCAGGAAGATCGCGGTGAACACGGTGTTGATGAGCGAGATCTTGATCTGCGCGAACACGATGTTGTGGAACGCCACGGCCAGGTGCTGGCAGCGCATACCCAGCGCCGCCGCCAGCGGGCCGACCTGGTGCGCTGGCCGGGCGCGACTGAGCGCGATGATGGCGCCCAGGATCAGGCCGATGATGATGTGCACGAACCCGCGCGCAGCTTCCTTGCCGGCCAGCTGCAGCGTGCCGGCATGCTTGCGCATCAGTTCCGCCGCACCCACCCGCAGGTCATCGACGCTGTCGGGCAGGTTGTTGACCAGCATCGGCGGCAGTTGCTGACGCGCCTTCTCCACCAGCGGCATCAGCTGCTGCTGCCACAACAGTTGGGGATTGCCGATCTCGTTGTGGAACAGGCTGATGGCGCCGAGGATCAGCAGAATCAGCAACCCGACCACGATCGCCCCCAGCAACGCCACCACCACCACCCGCGCGCGCGCGCCGGAAATGCGCCGGCCCAGCAATGGGGTCATCGCCCGCACCAGCTCGTAGACCAGCAGGCCGGCCAGCAATGCCGACAGCAGATGGATGCCGATGACCAGCCACAGGGCCACCGCGGCCAGGGCGTAACTCGCATAACGTATGGCTGGCGAAGGTTCGCCCGGGACGGGCTGGGGGAACTCCATGCGGGTCGAATCCGTGATGCGGGAGTCGCCAGTCTGTCAGCAGCGCGCGGCGGCGGCCAGCCCTGCCACATGGCTGTCGTAAACTCCGGTCATCGTCCTGATTCACCTGCTCAAGGATCACTGCATGTCATTACGCCTACCCGTGACCCTGCTCGCGTTTGCTCTGCTGGCCGGTTGTGCCAGCGCCCCATCGCGGCAGCCCGCCGCGGCGGCTCCGCCAGTGGCCGTCGCCGCGCAACCGGCACCCGCGACGGTGGCTGCCGCCAATGACAACCTCAATGCCGTCGTCTGGACCCAGACGGCGATCGAGCACGACCTGATCTACCTGCAGACCTACCGCGATGCCGAATCGCGGCTGCTGACCGCCCTGAAGAATCGCCACTGGGACGCGCTGGCCAAGGACGACCGCACGCCGTCGGGCAAGGGCCTCAAGCCGGCGGTGGTGCTGGATGTCGACGAGACCGTGCTGGACAACTCGCCGTACCAGGCCCGTCTGGTCAGGAGTGGCGGCGAGTACAACGAAGCCGACTGGGCTGCGTGGTGCAAGGAAGAAGCGGCCCGCGCGCTGCCCGGCGCCGTCGAGTTCACCCAATTCGCCGCAAAGCACGGCATCGCGGTGATCTACATCTCCAACCGCGCCAAGGATCTGGATCAGGCCACCCTGGCAAACCTGCGCAAGGCCGGCCTGCCGGTGTCTGGACCGGAGGCATTCCTGGGCCTGGGTACGTTTGTCGAAGGTTGCGAGCAGATCGGTACGGAAAAAGGCTGCCGACGCCAGCAGATCGCCCGCAAGTACCGCGTGCTGATGCAGTTCGGTGATCAGATCGGCGATTTTGTGACGGTGCTTGCCAACAACCCCGAGGGTCGTCGCAGGGCGATGGCACCCTATCTGGGCTGGATCGGGGTGCGCTGGTTCGTGCTGCCGAACGCCACCTATGGGTCATGGGAACCGGCACTGTTCAACAACGACTGGAGCGCGACACCCGAACTTCGGCGCCAGCAGAAAATCGATGCGCTGCGCTATTGAGAGCGCGCTCAACTCTATTAATTGAAATAAATCATATATTTACAACATAAAACAAAAGCATTGCCTTAGCTTTAACGAACAAGTAATATTTCGCCTGCCAACACCTGCTGACCAAACCTTTTGCAGGCAAGGCCATTTCCCTTCCGGCTTTGCCGGATTTCCCCGTGAGGCCCAGGCCCGCGGGGTTTTCTTTTTGCGGCTGCGTGAAATCCCGCACCCGGTCTTGTTTCCGTGCTGTCGCGCCGCTTACCCTGCGCGATCACGCCACCGCGAGAACTCTCCATGCGCCCTTTCTCCCTGCGCCACGCCATGTTGCCATTGCTCGCCGCGCTGCTGCTGAGCGCCTGCCACGGCAAGGACGAGGCCGCGCAGCCCGGCGGCAGTACGCCAGAGACGGCGCTGCAGGCTTCGGTCGACCTGCTCAAGGCCGGTGACTTCAACGGGCTGTGGAAGCACGCACTGCCGTCTGCCGATTACGCCAACCTGCGTGCCGACTGGAGCCATCACCAGCAGGACCCGCGGCCGATCACTGCCGAGGATCGCGCCCGGTTCAACGAGACGATGCAGAAGCTCACCGAACCGGACGCGGAGACCAAGCTGTACGCCGAATTGCAGCCGAAACTGGCCAGCATGCAGCAGCAGTACAAGGATCAATTGCCGGTACTGATCAGCGTAGGCGAGGCACTGGTGAAAAGCGGCGTCTCGCAAAGCAAGACCCTCAGCGACGCCCAGAAGACCCAGGCCAGCAACATGATCGATGTGCTCGCACCCTGGGCACAGAAGACGCCATGGTTCGACCAGGTCAAGGCGAAGCAGGCGGTCGGTGTGGCTGTGACGACGGCGCGCAAGCTGGATCTGAAGAGTCCAGAGCAACTGCGCACGATGGATTTCGACACCTCGATGGGCAAGTACTCGACGGGCTATGCCGGGCTCAAGCAGCTGCTGGCCATCTATGGCCTTTCGGTGGACGACGCGCTGAACTCGATCAAGCTCACGCCGGTATCCAGCAGCAATGGTCACGCTGTGGTGAGGGTCGACTACACCTTGCTCGGCAAGCCGCTGTCGACCGAATCGAAACTGGTGCAGCAGGATGGCCGCTGGTACAGCGAGGACATGCTGGACAACGCGCGCAAGGCCCACCTGCAGGCGAGCCAGCAGCCGGAAACGCCTGCCGGCAACGCCAGCAGCGCGGTCACGAAGGACTGAACGGCGCAACCGTTAGAATAGACGGATGCAAACTACTTCCACCGCGGATCCCACCGCCCGTCAACGCGCCCCCTGGTGGTTCAACCTGGCCGGCCAGCTGCTGCAGCCGTGGGTGCGCATCCGGCGCGACCCGGCGGAGCCGGCCACCTTGCTGCAGGCCGGCGTGCCGGTCTGCTATGTGATCGAGCGCGACGGTTTTTCCGATGCGCTGATCCTGCAGCGTGCCTGTCGCGAGGCCGGGCTGCCCAATCCGATGCAGCCGCTGGCCGGCACCCGTCGGCGCCGCTCGGTGTTTGCACTGGCACGGCGTGATGGCCGGTTGCTCGGTCGCAACCGCCAGCGCGCCCCGAACGAACCGCTGCGGCAGCTGGTGCGTTCGCTGGAAGGCATGCCCGAGCGTGACATCCAGATCGTGCCGGTGTCGATCTACGTCGGCCGCGCGCCGAGCCGCGACAGCGGCTGGTTCCGTGTGCTGTTCTCGGAAAACTGGGTCATGGTCGGCCGCTTCCGCCGGCTGCTGGCGCTGCTGCTGAATGGCCGCGACACCGTGGTGCATTTTTCCGCGCCGGTGTCGTTGCGCAGCGTGCTCACCGAATCCGGCGAGATCGCACCGGAGCGCTTCACGCGCAAGATCGCCCGGGTACTGCGCACCCACTTCCATCGCATTCGCGCCGCGGTGATCGGGCCGGATCTGTCGCACCGGCGCACCGTGGTCGATGCCGTGCTGAATGCCGAACCGGTGCGCGCCGCGATCGCCGCCAGCGCGGCCAAGGAAAAGATCAGCCACGCCAAAGCCTGGCGCAAGGCACACACGCTGGTCATGGAGATCTCCGCCGACTACTCGCACCCGGTGGTGCGTTCGGTCTCGTTCCTGCTGTCCAACTTCTGGAACAAACTGTACGACGGCATCGCCATGCATCATTTCGACAAGGCCCGCGCCGCCGCGCCCGGCCACGAGGTGGTCTACGTGCCCTGCCATCGTAGCCATGCCGACTACCTGCTGATGAGCTATCAGTTGCACGTGTCCGGTGTGGTGGTGCCGCACATCGCCGCTGGCGTGAACCTCAACCTGCCGATCATCGGACCGATCCTGCGCCGCGGCGGCGCGTTCTTCCTGCGCCGCAGCTTCAAGGGCAATGCGCTGTATTCAGTGGTGTTCAACGAGTACCTGGCCCAGCTGATCGACCGTGGCGTGCCGATCGAATACTTCATCGAAGGCGGCCGCTCGCGTACCGGTCGGCTGCTGGCGCCGCGCGCCGGCATGCTGGCGATGACCGTGCGCGCGTTCCTGCGTGCGCCACGCCGGCCGGTCCTGTTCCAGCCGGTCTACATCGGTTACGAGAAGCTGATGGAGGGCAAGTCGTACGCGGGCGAACTCAGCGGCCAGCCCAAGGAAAAGGAATCCCTGCTCGGCCTGCTGCGTGGACTGAAAGTGCTGCGCCAGCGCTACGGCCATGTGGCGCTGAATTTCGGCGAACCGATTGCGCTCACTCCGTTGCTCGATGCGGCCAGCACCGACTGGCGCGCAGCCAGCGCCGACCCGGATGCCAAGCCGGAGTGGCTCAACGGCGTGACCGATCAGCTGACCGAACAGATCCAGATCAACATCAACCGCGCCGCCGACGTCAATCCGATCAACCTGCTGGCCCTGGCCCTGCTGGCCACGCCCAAGCATGCGATGGCCGAGAGCGACCTACTGACCCAGCTCGAACTGAGCAAGACGCTGCTGGAGGAACTGCCGTATTCCGATCGCGTCACGCTGACCCCGATGAACCCGCCCGCGATCATCGCCTACGGTGAACAGATGGGCTGGATCCAGCGCGTGCAGCACCCACTGGGCGACGTGCTCACCGTCGGCGGCGAGCAAGCCGTGCTGCTCAGCTACTTCCGCAACAACGTGCTGCACCTGACCGCCACCGCGGCATGGGTCGCCTGCTGCTTCCTCAACAACCGGCGCATGGCGCGCGCCTCGGTGCTGCGGCTGGGCCGCATCATCTACCCGTTCATCCAGGGCGAACTTTTTCTGCCGTGGGATGGCGAGGGCTTTGCCGCCCAGCTGCAGGCCACCATCGACTTCTTCGTGCGCCGCGGTTTGCTCGAATCGGTCAATGACGGCCGCACCCTGGAACGCAGCGCCGGCCAGGAAGACAGCGCATTCCAGCTCAAGGTGATCGCGCGCAGCCTGATCCAGGCGTTCGAGCGCTACTACATCACCATCGCCGCACTGGCCAAGAACGGCCCGCACACGATGACTGGCGCCGAGCTCGAGAACGCCTGCACGCTCACCGCACAACGGCTGAGCCTGCTCAACGAACTGTCCGCGCCCGAGTTCTTCGACAAGGCGCTGTTTCGCGGCTTCATCCAGAAACTGCGCGAGCGGCGCATCGTGTGGACCGACGACGCCGGCAAGCTCGACTACGACAACGCGCTCGAAGGCATGGTGCACGATGCACGGGTGATCCTGTCGCGCGAGGTGCGCCATTCGATCCTCAAGATCACTCCCGGCAACCACGAGAAGGACACGGCAGCCGGCGACGCACCGGACAAGGACATGGCGCCTGCGATCCCGCCGCCGGAACCGGCGGCGCCCAAGAGCGATGGCGATGACCACCTGCCCACGGATGCGGCAGCCGCTGACCTGCACCGGCGCCACGTGGATGCCGAGCAGCACGAGCATGCCCATGGCGCCCGCGTTGAGCGCGCCAAGGACCCCGATCAACCCGAGCTTCCGCTCTAGCCCCCACGACCGATCCTGTAGCATGACCCCATGACCGAACAGCAGCCCAAGACGACTCCGGATTCCACCACCCACTTCGGTTTCCGCGACGTGCCGGTCGGTGACAAGCAGAAGCTGGTCGGCCAGGTATTCACCTCGGTCGCACGCAGCTACGACCTGATGAACGACCTGATGTCGTTCGGCGTGCATCGGTTGTGGAAGCGCCATTTCGTGGCAATCAGCGGCGTGCGCCGCGGCGACCGCGTGCTGGATCTGGCCGGTGGCACTGGCGACATTGCCGCGCTGCTGAAGCCGATCGTCGGCGACGAGGGCGACATCGTGGTCGGTGACATCAACGCCGCCATGCTCGGCGTTGGACGCGACCGCATGACCGATCGCGGCCTGGTCGCCGGCCTGCGCTGGGCACAGCTCAACGCCGAGGCGCTGCCGTTTCCGGACAACAGTTTCGATGCGGTGACCATGGCGTTTGGCCTGCGCAACGTCACCGACAAGGACAAGGCGCTGGCCGACATCTGCCGCGTGCTCAAGCCCGGCGGTCGCCTGCTGGTGCTTGAATTTTCCAAGGTGCAAAGCGAGACATTCGGCAAGCTGTACGACTTCCACTCGTTCAAGATCCTGCCCAGGCTCGGCCAGCTGTTCGCCGGCGACGCCGACAGCTACCAGTACCTGGCCGAATCGATCCGCAAGCATCCGGATCAGGAAACTCTCAAGGGCATGATGGAGCGCGCCGGCTTCGGCCGCGTCGAAGTGCGCAACCTGAGCAACGGCATCGTGGCGATCCATCGCGCGTACAAGTTCTGATCGGGTTGATCGGCTGGACAGCGCCTGGTCACTGCTGCAGCATCGCCGCATCAAACCTACCGCGAACGCAACGATGAGCACCAGCAACTCGCAGCTCGAGCGGCTCACTTTTTTCTCCGACGCGGTGTTTGCCATCGCGATCACCTTGCTCGTCATCGAGATCCACGTGCCCCGGCTGCGCACTGCCGATGACCATGCATACCTGGTCGCGCTGAGCGAACTGCAGCCCAGTTTCATGGGCTTCGTGTTGAGCTTTCTGGTGATTGGTGCGCTATGGGCTGCACACCACCGCGTGTTCGGAATGTTGTCCGACTACAGCGCGCGCGTGATGGCGCCCAATCTGTTGCTGTTGATGGTAGTGGCCTTCATGCCGTTCGCCACGGCGCTGATGAGTGCCAACCCGCTGGCGCGGGTACCGGAGATGTTCTATTCGGCCACGTTGTTGCTCGCCGGCCTGCTGCAACGCTGGCTGTTCGGCGTCGCCTTGCAGCCCGCCTGCGTGCGGCCCAGTGTCGCGGCGGTCGATGTCGCCGGCGTGCGTGCACGTGCCTGGGCACTTCCGCTGGCGGCGCTGTTGTCGCTGCTGCTGGCCTGGTCACATCCGGGCACGAATAATTTCGTGCTGCTGCTGATACCGGTGCTGACGCGGGTGTTCTCGCGCGTGGCCATTGCACGCGCGCGCAGGATCGTGTTGCCTGCGGCGACTGACGGAGACGATGCAGTCTGATCCAGATCAGTGGCCCACGACCTGGCGCGGCGTATGTTGGGACATCTTTCCCCGACGAGTCCCGCGCCATGTCCACCGACACCATGAACGATGCCAACGTCCACACTTTTGACGCGCGCGGCGTGGCGCGACGCTTCCGCCACTCGGCGATCTTCGGCGCGATCGGCGTGCTGCGTTCGGGCGAGACGATGCGCTTCGTCAACGATCACGATCCGCTCCCGCTGATCTCCCAGCTGCGCGAGCGGTTAGGCGAAAATCTCACGGTCACCTACCGTCAGCGCGATCCCGGTGCGATCGTGATCGACTTCGGCATCACCGGCCTGCCGGCCGAGTGATCCGGGTCTGCGCATGAACCATCCTGCGTTCTACGACCAGGCGCCACGCATCTTGATGCGCGACCCGTTGGCCGCTTTCCTCGGTGCCACCGACAACGGCATGCTGGAATACCGCTACATCGATGCGGTGCGGCTGGCCGGCCATTCCTGCCCCACGGTGGCCGGCGCCTACCTGATGGCACGTACTGCACTGCGCACGCTGTACCCGGACGAGGTTGCCGAACGCGGCAGCATCGCCGTACGCATGCCCGCCGCCGAGGACGAGGGCGTCACCGGCGTGATCGCGCAGGTGCTCACGTTGATCACCGGCGCTGCCGCCAGTAACGGCTTCCACGGCATCGGCGGGCGCTTCGCACGGCAGTCGCTGCTGAAGTTTTCGGACGCTGGAGGTACTGCCGCCGTGCAATTCCGTCGTCGCGACAACGGCAGCGCGGTAGCGGTGGAACTCGACCTGACCACGGTGCCGGCGCCAGCGAACCTGCGCGAGCTGATAGGTGCCGCACTCATGCCCGCTGCCACCGCCGAACAGCTCGCGGCGCTGGCGCAGGCGTGGCAGGGCCGCGTACGGCGCCTGCTGCTGGATCATGCCGACGACCCCATGGTGCTGCGGCTGACACGGCTGCGCTGATCCATACAACTCGTCCGCGACGGACGCGACGAGCGACGGCGCCCGCTCAGACGTCGAGGATCAGCAACGTGCCCTTGCTGCCCGGCGCCACCGCGTGCGTTACGCCCGCCGGCACCAGGTAGAACCCGCCCGCGCCGACCGTCACTGTCTGGCCGGCCACGTCCAGGCGCAGCTCGCCATCGAGCACAAGCAAGCCTTCTGCATAAGCGTGAATCTCGGCCGGATAGGGCTGTGCGTCCATACGCAACAGCCTGAGGTTGGCATCACCGATGCGCGCGACCAGCTTCGAACGCCATGCCTGGTCCAGCAGCGCAGCGCTCTGCTGCAAATCGATCGGGTTGGTCATCGCGTCGCCCTCAGCATCGTTCGCAAGCAGCGTCGACCTCCGCCACCGGCGCTGGTGCGGGTCGACGCCGCGTATTCGCCAGCACCACACCGCCCACGGTGATCGCACCGCCGACCAGGGTCAGCGCACCCGGCTGCTCGCCCAGCCACAGCCAGCCGATCAGCACCGCGATCGGCGGCGAGAAATAGATGAAGCTGGAGACCTGCGAAGCGGACGCCTGGCGCAATGCGGCGTTCCACGCGAGGTAGCCGATGAAGGTCGGCGCGATGCCAAGCCAGAACAGCGCGGCGATGTGCGCGCGTGGCGCGGCCTCCAGTGCCTGCGGCAGATGCAGTCCGAATGGCAGGGCGCCGAGCGTGCCAGCGAAGAACGTGAACGCGGTGACGCCAAGCATGCTGTTGCGTTCGAACAGCGGTTTCTGCCCCACCCAGTAGAACGCCGAGACCAGCACACTGATGAGCACCAGCCCCGCCATCGGTTCGAACCTCACCTGCTTGCCGCTGGCCAGCACCACCAGGATCACCCCGACCAGAGCGACGCCAAGGCCGGCCAGCATGCGCGGTGACAATCTCTCGCCCACCCACACTGCCGACACCGCCGCCGTGGCGGCCGGTATCAGCGAGATCAGGATCGACGCGGTGCCACTGGCGATGCGCGTTTCGGCGTAGTTGAGGCACAAGTGATACACGGTCAGGCCGGTTACGCCCAGCAACGCCAGTTGCGGCCAGTCGCGCCGGGCGGGCAACGGTATCCGTTTGACCACCATCAGCGCGGCAAAACACAACGAACCGATGCCAAGGCGCGCCAGGGCCACTTCACCGGGCGTGAAGGAAGTCAACGCGTAAGCGATCGCGGCATATGCCGACGACCAGGTAAGCAGGGCAATGCCGATGTAGGCGAGCGCGCGACCGTCGAGACGAGCGGTATCCATGGGGACGGATTCCTGAGGTGGGAAGTGCGCATCCTAGTCTTGCCGATCGCGCCGGGGAATAATGCATCGCATCGTTCTCATGATGCTTCGCCAACGATCGAAGCCTTTCACGAGTGAGCTCACCTTGGAATCGAAAGCGCAGGATTCGAAGCCCGAACTGGACGGCAAGGACTGGCAGCTGCTGGAAGCGCTGCAACGGGACGCCCGCCTGGGCTATGCCGAGCTGGGCCGCAAGGTACGGCTGTCCGCCCCGGCGGTGGCCGAGCGGGTGAAGCGACTGGAGGAAGCCGGCGTGATCAGCGGCTATCGCGCCACGGTCAATCCCAAACGACTGGGCTACGGCATCAGCGCGATGGTCCGGTTGCGTTGCGACGGCATCACCTGCGCGCGCATCGGCGCGCTGGTGGAGGACATCCCCGAGGTGCTCGAATGCCGCCGCCTGGCCGGCGAGGATTCGGCGCTGCTGCACGTGGTGGCGATGTCGATCAGCCACCTGGAATTCGTGCTCGATCGCCTGCTGAAAACCGGCGCCAGCAACAGCACCACCACCTTGATCGTGCTGCAGACACCGCATGAGCACCGGCCGCTGACCCGGGCGATGTGGAACGCGGCCGTGGCCATGTCGCGCGATTGAGCGTCATGCCGACATGGCATGCTCTGCGCCGGCCACCGCGGCGGCTGGAGTCCGGTTTTCATTCGGGCCTATCATCGGCCTCGATGCGATCGTGCTGGAGCGGGTCGCGACGTGCCCTTCGCTCCGCGATGAAGAGCCCGCACACCTTCGAACGGCAGGCTCAATACCCTTCCCCATTTTGATCGATTCCGATGACTGACCAACCCACCGACAAGCCAACCGCGCCATCCACCGATGCGCCGCTCAATCCGGAACGCCGCCGCCTTCTCGGCGGCATGGCGATGGCCGGTGCGGCACTCACCCTGGGCGCCTGCACACCACTCGATGGCAGCCGCGCGACCACGGCCGGCACACAGGAGCTGCCTGCCGCGGTGCTCGATGCCCTGCTGCGCCAGCACATCCAGCAGGTGGTCGTGCTGTACGCCGAGAACCGCAGCTTCAACAATCTGTTTGCGCAATTCCCGGGACTCGCCCAGCCGCTGGAAGATCTGCACTCGCCGAAGTACCTGCAGCGCGATCGCGACGGCACCGTGCTCACCACGCTGCCACCGATCTGGGGCGGCCTGGCACCGCATGCGCAAACCGTCGATGGCCGGCATTACCAGATCGACGAACATGCCATCAGCGGCCTGCCGAACCGGCCCTTTGCGTTGCACACGCCGGATGGTGCGCCGCTGCCGCACGGCGTGGTCACCCGCGACCTGGTGCATCGCTTCTACGAAAACCAGCTGCAGATCAACGGTGGCCGCAACGACGGCTTCGTCGCCTGGGGCAACACCGGCGCGATGGTGATGGGCCACTACGCCGACGGCGCCACGAACCTGCGCCTGTGGCAGCTCGCGCAGCAATACACCTTGTGCGACAACTTCTTCATGGGCGCCTTCGGCGGCTCGTTCCTCAACCATCATTACCTCGCTGCGGCGCAGCCGCCGTTCTATCCGAACGCTGATCAGGGCCCGGCGAAATTTCAGATCGCCGTGGTGGAGGGCGACGACCCCACCGGCATCCGTCCGAAGCTGGCTGACGACTCCCCGGCCAGCGCGATGCAGGGCCGCTCGAAATTTGCCGCGCCCGACGCGCTCACACCCGACTTCTGGGCGGTCAACACGATGGGCCCGGCCTATGCACCGGCGTTCACCCACGACAAGCACGATCCGTTGCGCGCCGACGTCACCAGTCCGACCACGCTGCCGCCGCAGGCGCATCAGACCATCGGCGACGCGCTGTCGCAGGCCGGTGTCGACTGGGCCTGGTACGCCGGTGGCTGGCAGCTTGCGCTGGACGGCCATGGCGACGGTGATCACCACGTGTTTCCGGAAGTGCCGAATTTCCAGATCCATCACCAACCGTTCAACTACTTCCGCCAGTTCGCACCGGGCACGCCGGCACGGCAGCAGCACCTGCGCGATGGCGGCGTCGGCAGCCGTGCCGACAGCAACCACTTCATCGCCGCGATCGAGGCCGGCACGCTGCCGCCGGTAACGTTCTACAAGCCGCAGGGCGACCTCAACATGCACGCCGGCTATTCCAGCGTGGCTTCGGGCGACGAGCATCTGGCGCAGGTCGTCGAGGCGCTGCAGAAGAGTCCGCAGTGGCCGCACATGCTGGTGGTGATCACGGTAGACGAGAACGGTGGCTGGTGGGACCACGTGGCGCCGCCCAAGGGCGATCGCTGGGGGCCGGGTTCGCGCATCCCCGCGCTGATCGTGTCGCCGTTCGCGAAGAAGGGCTTTGTCGACCACACCATCTACGACACCGGCTCGATCCTGCGTTTCATCACCCGCCGCTTCGGCCTGAAGCAGCTGCCCGGACTCAAGCTGCGCGATGCCGCCATGATCGCCGCCGGCGGACCGCCGCCGGGCGACCTCACCGCCGCCCTGCAATTCGAGGCCAGCTGACCACCGACTTTACGGACACCCTTCCCATGCGCCAGATGTACCCCGACATCGAGCCGTACCAGACCCACCGCCTTGCGGTCGATCCGCTGCACACGCTGCATGTGGAGGAATGCGGCAACCCCGACGGCCTGCCGGTGGTGTTCCTGCACGGCGGCCCCGGTGCGGGTCTGGCCACCTACCATCGACGCTTCTTCGACCCGGCGCGTTACCGCATCGTGCTGTTCGACCAGCGCGGTGCCGGCAAGTCCACCCCGTTCGCCGAACTCACCGACAACACCACCTGGCACCTGGTCGCCGACATCGAGACGATCCGCGATCAGCTCGGCATCGAACGCTGGGTGGTGTTCGGCGGCTCATGGGGTTCGACCCTGGCACTGGCGTATGCACAGACCCATCCCGAACGCGTGCTCGCGCTGGTGCTGCGCGGCATCTTTCTGGGGCGGCCGCCGGAGCTGCGCTGGTTCAACGAGATCGACGGCGGCGCCTCGCAGATCTTTCCCGAGCGCTGGGCGCACTTTCTCGATTTCATCCCGATCGAGGAACGCGACTCGATGCTGGATGCCTACTGGCGCCGCCTGACCAGCAACGACGAAACGGTGCGCCTTGCCGCCGCGAAGGCATGGAGTGCATGGGAAGGTGGCAGCACCACGCTATTGCACGATCCCGATGCTGGTGGCGATTTCGAGGACCCGCACAAGGCGGTCAGCCTGGCGGTGATGGAAGCGCATTATTTCCGCCACGCGATCTTTCTCGAACCCGACCAGCTGCTGCGCGACATCGATCGTATCCGGCATATCCCCGCCACCATCGTGCATGGCCGCTACGACATCATCTGCCCGGTGCGCAGCGCGTGGGACCTGAGCCAGGCATGGCCGCAGGCGGATCTGCACGTGGTGCTGGCCGGCCACAGCGCGGCCGACCCGGCGATCGTCGATCAACTGGTGCAGGCCACCGACCGGCTGGCCGATCGATACGTTTAACCAGACGCGTCCGGCTCAACGCGTCGAGGTGGCTTCAGCCGGAATCAGATCCGGCTGCGCCTGGTACCAGCGTTGGGCATGCAACAGGTGGAAGTGGCGCTTGCCATCGGCCAGCGCCACGCCCAGACCCAGCACGCCCCAGCGCGCGTAGAGATCGCCACTTGGTTTGCCCTCGCTCACATGCAGATGCGCAAACAGATCGACGCGCCGGTTGCTCGCTACCAGATGGTCGAGAATGAAATCACCACGCTGCGCCTCGACCTCGGCGTGCGCAGTGGCGCGGCCGTCGTTGATCACGTTGGCGATCCATTTGGGAAACGCACTGCGATCGGCGAACAGCGAAAGCAGCAAACTGACATCCTTCATCACCAGCGTGGCGCTGCCGCGTACGCGCATGGGGCGATCCCAATCCAGACGTCCATGCTGCAAGGTGATCTTTGCCCACCACGGCGGCGCATGGGAACCCTCCATGCGCACGCCATCCAGATCCAGCGTGAAGTTCTCCAGATCGAAGGCGTGGCCGGCGCGTCTGGCGCGGTCGATTCGCGTATCCATCGTGAGCTTGCCGGCGAGGCGCGACACACCCAGTGCAAGTCGTGCGGCCGCGCTGCTCATCTGCATGTGGCCAGCACTCACATCGCCCTTGCCATCGATGCTGAAGTCGGTGGACATCCGACCGGCACCCTGCAGGAAATACAGACTCTTGCCGGGCAGATAGCGGTTGTAGGCGCGCAGGTCGGGAATGTCCGCGTCGGCGAAGTGCAGCCTGGCCGTGAACGCCTGGCGGAACCTGGCCAGGTCGTCGGACGACTGCAGGTTCACCTGCAGCGCATGGCCGCGCAGATAGGCCTGGCCTGCCGCGGCGCGTGGCGCCAGCGTGAAACGCTCCATCGCAAGATCCGCCAGCAGCCGCGTGCCGCCTGCACCCGCCACGACGCGCGCCTGTGCCTGCGCGCTGCCGGCGAACACGTTGTCAAGGATGTTCGCCACCAGGGCCACCTGCGGCACGTCGACATGCGTGCCGGGCGCCAGCCGTCCGGCATCGATCTGCAGGGCGCCGACGATATCGCCCGCACCATCCAGTTGCAGCCAGGGCTTGGACATCGTCAACGGCGCAAGCCAGTTCAGCGAGGCGAAATGCCAGCGGCCTTCGACGGTGCCGGAAAGCAGCCGCAACACCTCGCCAGACGAAGGGCGCGGCAACAGCTGCCGGCTGGCGAACTGCAGGTGCGCCTCCAGCTGGTTCGCTGCCATGGCGCTGCCGGCGCCCGTGGGTGGTGGAATCCGCGCATCGATCATCACGGCATCGGCCTGCACGGCAAGATCGAGCTGGCCGCGACGTTGTTGCTGGGTTCCATCGGCATCGGTGATCGCCACCGGCGCGTTCCATTGCAGGTGTCCGCCCGGCGCCAGCGTGCCGTGATCCAGCAGGAAGTCCGCGCTGAGATGACCATCCAGCGGCGACAGCCTGACCGCCAGCGCGCCAGCCTTGTCGGCACCCAGCGCGATCGACGGCGTGGCGCCTTCCACGACGGCATGAATCTTCGCCCGCTCGAGTTTCTGCCAACCCGGCAGCTGCTCGTGGATGAAAGGATCGAACGCAAAATGGACATCGAGCCTGGCGTCGTGCAGCAACTCCAGCTGCCGGTAGCGCAGACGCACCTTCGGCATCAAGACGCGCGAGGGGAAAATGGCCGTCGAACCGCCGCGCAACTGATGGGTGAAGCCAAGCTCGGCCTCGCCACCACCATCGGCGACCAGATCACCCAGGCGCACCTGCCGCAATGACACCGTGCTGATGCGATCGACCGTGATGCGCCAGGCATCGCTCCGCCACGGTGGCGGCTTGAGGTCGATGCTGGTCGGTTGGATATCGAGGCTCACCGCCGTGGTGCGGACCGGCCCGAAACGCAGTTCGCGCCGAAGCAGCGGCCACAGCATGATCCGGCCGCTCGCCACATCGCCCTGAGCGCTCCACAGCAATTGTCGCGCGTGACCATGCAACCGCAGATCATGCGCATGGATCTGCCCCGGCCACAGCGTCCACGCCCAGGCCCATTGCGCTTGAAAAATTTCCGGCTTGCGATTGACCTCGGCCGGAGCCAGCGGGCTATTCAAAAAAATATTGCCGCCGATCAGGTAGCACGCATACAGCACACCCAACAGCCACAGCAGTCGACGCATGGGTGCAGGCAATGTGCGCATCAGCTTCGGTTCGCGGCATGGACGGTCCAGCATGGCGATATCTGCGTGATGGCTCGGTGGAGCTTGCGCGCGTCGTACTGGAAAGATGAGTTGGGAACCACCAATCACTGGCCAAGGAGATGAGCGCTGCACCCATCCGCACGCGCGATGGCATACTCGAATGCGGTCGTCTTGGGCAAATGCTGGAGTCCCAGGCCCATGTCGATTGCGAATTTCGTCGACTCGCATCTCCGGCAGCGTCAAACCACATCGTTGGCCATAGGGGTCCATCCATGCGTGTGCTGGTTACCGGAGCCTACGGCTTCATCGGTGCGCATATCGTCGCGGCGCTGAGTGCAGCCGATCACGAAGTGATCTGCGTCGTACGCGACGCGCGTATCGACTCACGTTTTCCCGGACTGCGTGCGATTGCCTGCGACATGGCACGCGATATCCACAGCGCAGATTGGACAAGCCGTCTCGATGGCATCCAGGCCGTGGTCAATTGCGCGGGGATCCTGCGCGAACGCGGTGCCGACACGTTCGCGGCGGTACATGAGCAGGCGCCGCTCGCACTTTTCCATGCCAGCCAGCAGATGGGTGTGCAGCGGGTAATCCAGATTTCCGCACTTGGCAATGCCATCGATGGCGAGTTCATCGCATCCAAACATTGTTGCGACGAGGCGCTGGCCGCACTCGATCTGGACTGGCTGGTGCTGCGTCCTTCGCTGGTCTACAGCGCACGTGGCTCCTACGGCGGTACGTCCCTGTTACGTGGATTGGCGGCGTTACCCGGTTTCGTGCCGCTGCCGGGTCGCGGCGAACAACAAGTACAACCGATCGAAGCGGAGGATGTCGGCGCAGCGGTTGTGGCTGCGCTGGCACGATCACAGTGCGCTCGCGAAGTGATCGAACTGATTGGGCCCGAAGTAATGACTTTGCGCGACTATCTGTTCGCTTGGCGGCGCTGGCTTGGCTTCGGCCCCGCCCGCACACTGACTGTTCCCGCCACGCTGGTACGCATGGCCAGCGTGATCGGCGAGCGCCTTGGCAACGGTCCCATGGGACAGACCATGACGCGCATGCTCGAACGCGGCAATGTCGGTGCGCCCGATGCGGCGATGCGCTTGCACCAATCTCTCGGACTGACGCCACGACCGTTGCTGCGCGCACTCGATGAAACACCGAGTCATGTGCAGGATCGCTGGCACGCGCGGTTGTATTTCTGGCTTCCCGCGCTGCGCGTGCTGATCGCATTGCTGTGGGTCGGCTCCGGCGTGGTCGGATGGCTGGCGTCGCGTACTGCTGTGATGGCATTGGCTGCCGACACCCCCCTCTCTGCCAATGCATCGTTCATGCTGGCTCGACTTACCGGCACGGCCGATCTGCTGCTTGGCGTGTTGTGCCTGTCGCGCTGGCGCCCACGCCTGGTACTGACCTTGATGTTGCTGATGCTGCTCGGCTACACGCTGGGCATAGGCATCCTGTGGCCGGCACATTGGCTCGATCCGTTCGGCGGCCTTTTGAAGAACCTGCCGCTGATCGCGGCGCTCGCTATCCTGCTGGCCACGGACGAGCGTCGATGAACACCTACGCCCTGTTGAAGACCGTACACATCCTCTCTTCCACGCTGCTGTTCGGCACTGGACTGGGCACCGCGTTCTTCATGTGGTTCACCCATCGCACCGGCCAGGTTGCCGCAATCGCAACGGCGGCGCGGTTGACTGTCCGGGCGGATTTCCTGTTCACCACGCCGGCGGTGATCGTGCAGCCGCTGTCGGGTTTTCTGCTAATGCGGCTGATGGGCTTCGATCTGCATGCGCACTGGTTGCAGGCCAGCATCGCGTTATACGCGCTTGCCGGCACATGCTGGCTGCCCGTGGTATGGCTGCAATGGCGTGCGTGCAAGCTCGCCGGTACTGCCTTGCGTGAAGGCACGCCGCTGCCATCGGCCTACCATCGTTGCATGCAGATCTGGTTCGCGCTGGGGTGGCCGGCATTTCTCGCAGTGATCGCGATCTTCTGGCTGATGGTGGCCAAACCGCCGCTGTGGAGCTGAGTGCCGGCCGCATGGCCAGTTGATAGCCGCCTCAGATCGTCCGCAAGAAACGGATATTGCGCATAGTCGGTCACAGCCAGTATTGGCATCTCCCACTCACAGGAATGCTGGCCATGCTGACATTGTTCGACTACCTGCCATCGCAGAACGCATGGAAGGTGCGTCTGCTGTTGAATCATCTTGGCCGGCCGTATCACACGGTGCCGATCAGCATCTTCGAAGGCGAAGGCCAGACTGCGGAATTCCGGCGCATCAATCCGACCGGCACGGTGCCGGCGATCCAGCTGGACGATGGCCGCGTGCTGGCCGAGTCGAATGCGATCCTCGCGTATCTCGCCGACGGCACGCCGTATCTGCCGAGAGATCCGTTCGACCGCGCCAAGGTGCAGCAATGGCTGCATTTCGAGCAGGAGCGGGTGGAATCGGTGATCGGCTCGCTGCGCCACTGGACGATGACCGGCAAGCTGGCGCGTCGCTCGCCGGAGATGATCGAGGCCAAGCGCCGCGGCGCCGTGCGATCGCTGGGCATTCTCGATAGCGAATTGGCGACACGGCCGTTCATTGCCGGCGACCGCTACACCATCGCCGACATGGCGATCTTCGCCTATGCCAGCCGCGCGGAGGAAGCCGGCCTGTCGCTGGAGATGTGCCCGCACTTTCGCGCGTGGATCGCACGGGTCGAGGCGCAGCCGGGCTTTCTCGCCATCGCGCATCCGTACTCGATCGATCCGTATTCGACGCGGGAGTTGCCTTGACCCGGCTTTCGTCACGGGCGGTGATAGCGACGGCGATGGCATACTCGGCGTTTTCCGGCCCGAGAGTTCCCCATGCGTCTGCTCCCCGCCCTCGCCTTCGGCATGCTGATGTTGCCGCTGGCCGTCTACGCCAACGACCCGAATTCCTACGCACAGCCCGACCAGGTTCGGGTGACTCATCTGGATCTCGATCTCAGGATCGACTTTCCGCACAAGCAGCTCGATGGCCTGGCCACGCTGAAGCTGGACTGGAAGAACCCCCAGGCGCAGTCGCTGGTACTGGACACGCGTGACCTGAATATCGCAAAGGTCGAGGCACTCGGCGCCGACGGCAAGACCACGCCGCTGAAATACGCATTGGCGCCGCGCGACAAGCAGCTCGGCAGCAAGCTGACCATCGCCACGCCGAGGCGTCCGGCGCAGGTGCGCATCGTCTACACCACCTCGCCCGAAGCATCCGGCCTGCAGTGGCTGACGCCGGCGCAGACCGCCGACAAGAAACTGCCGTTCATGTTTTCGCAGTCCGAATCGATCCATGCGCGCTCGTGGGTGCCGCTGCAGGATTCACCGGCGATCCGCTTCACCTACGACGCGCACGTCAGCGCGCCGAAGGAGGTGCGCGTGGTGATGAGCGCGATCAACGACGCGAAGCACCCGCTGGATGGCGACTTCACGTTCGACCAGCCGCATCCGATTCCGTCCTACCTGCTGGCGATCAGTGCCGGCGACATCGCGGTGAAGGAAACCGGCCCGCGTTCGGCCGTCTATGCGGAGCCGTCGGTGGTCGACAAGGCCGCGCATGAATTCGAGGACACCGAGAAGCTGATCGCCACCACCGAGCAGCTGTACGGCCCGTACGCGTGGGGCCGCTACGACATCCTGGTGCTGCCGCCGTCGTTCCCGTACGGCGGCATGGAGAACCCGAACATGACGTTCGCCACGCCGACCGTGCTGGTCGGCGACAAGAGCCTGGTCTCGCTCGTCTCGCATGAGCTGGCGCATTCGTGGTCGGGCAACCTGGTGACCAGCGCCGCGTGGCGCGACATCTGGCTCAACGAAGGCTTCACCACCTACGTGCAGGGCCGCATCACCGAAGCGGTATACGGCAAGCCGCTGGCCGACGAGGAGGCGCTGCTGTCGGCCCGCGCGCTGCAGAAAAGCATCGGCGCGATGCCGGTCAACTCGCAGAAGCTGGCGCCAGATCCGCGCGGCGTGGGCGCCGATGACTCGCTGTCCGACGTGGCCTACGACAAGGGCTCGTGGTTCCTGCGCACGCTGGAGCTGCGCTTCGGCCGCGACGATTTCGACGCGTACCTGAAGAGCTACTTCCACCATTTCGCGTTCCAGAGCATCACCACCGAGCGGATGCTCGACTACATGAAGCCGAACCTGATCGAGAAATATCCAGGCAAGATGAGCATGGAGGAGGTCAAGGCCTGGGTCTACGGCAAGGGCATCCCGGAGGACGCGCCATTACCCGACTCGCCGCGCTTCAACGCGATCGACCAGCAGCGCAACGATTTCCTCGCGGGCAAACTGGCTGCCGCCAAACTCGACGCCAAAGGCTGGAACACGCAGGAATGGATGTATTTCCTTGATCGCTTGCCCGACGTGGCTCCGCTGGACAAATTGCAGCAGCTCGATGCCGCCTGGCACCTCACCGGCACGCCAAACGCCGAGATCGGCATGCGCTGGTACAGCCACGCGATCGCTGGCGGTGATAAAGACGTCTGGACGGCCGCCGCCGAACACATGACCCGGATCGGCCGGCTCTACCTGACCACGCCGCTGTACAAGGCGTTCGCGAAGACGCCGGAGGGTCTGGCCTATGCCGAGCAGGTCTATGCCAAGGCTCGATCGGGTTATCACCCGATGACCCAGCAGGCGGTGGAAGGCATCATCGCCAAGGCGAAGAGCAAGAAAAACTGATCAGCTCTTTCATCCGTTCGCCCCCGGATCAAATCCAGGGGTGAACGGATGCGAGATTCCCTGCATCCCCCGTTCCCTTCCCGGTCATCGGCAAAAACCACCATGCCTCAAGCAATCAACTCCACCACCCCACTCTGGAAGCGCATGCTGTTCCGCCGGCTGAAATTCCTGGCATGGCTGATCGCGCTGCTGGTGATCGTGCTGGGCGGCAGCTACCTGTTTGCGCCGCAATGGCTGATGCAGGCGAACTTCAAGCGCGAAGCGATGGCCGCACACCTGGAAACGCATGCGGTCCAGGCCGGCGATACCCACTGGATCTACTACGAGGGCGGCCAAGGGCCGACCATCGTGTTGCTGCACGGCTTTGCCGCGGACAAGAAGGTCTGGACGCAAACGGCCAAGCTGCTCACGCCGCATTTCCACCTGATCATTCCGGATCTGCCCGGCTGGGGTGAGTCCTCGCGCGACGCGGGCGCCAGCTACAACATCGACGCCCAGGCCGCGCGGCTGGATGCGTTCGTGCAGGCCTTGCGCCTGCAGCGTTTCATGCTGGTCGGCCACGCGATGGGCGGGGCGATCGCCGGCGTCTACGCCAGCGAACATCCCGAACACGTTGCCGAACTGGCACTGGTCGACAGCTTCGGCCTGAAGGCCACACCGAACGCGTTCGATCGCGCGACGCAGGCCGGCAAGAACCCGTTCGTGTTCGATGATCGCGCCGGTTTTGCCCGCGCCACCGCCCTGGCGTTCGAAAAGCCGCTGGATCTTCCCGGTCATTTCGTCGACGTGCTGGTCAGGCGCAACCAGCAGGATCACGCCTTCATCGAGCGCACTCTCCGCGAGCTGCGCGAGCCATCGCAGTATCTTGCCGTGCAGAACCGGCTCGGCCAGCTGAGCATGCCGGTGCTGGGCCTGTGGTGTCATGACGACAGGATCGTCGACATTTCCGCGCTGGACAGCCTGCGCAACGGGCTGAGCGCCGCCAGCGCAATCAGCACCAGCATGATCAACGGCTGCAACCACATGCCGATGCTGGAAAAACCCGAGCAGACCGCGCAGATCCTCAGCGGATTCGCCCTGTCACACTGAATTGCGGTCGCCAGGTCGCCCCATCCGCGCCGATCCGGTCATGTGCGAGTCAGCCGTCCCAAGCACATCATTGTGAATTGCGGGTGACAACATGGGAGAATGGCAGCATTCTCCCGCGGTTCGGGGTGATTCCTTGCATGAAAACGGAACGATGCAGCAACCGATGAAGCAAAGCTTTGTACGCTCAGGCGTGGATGCGATCGTGCGGATGTCGAGCACGCGCACCAACTACTGGGCCGAACTCGGCGTGGATACCACGCTGGGCCTGCTGCTGGTTGTCGAAGGCTGGCGACTGCACTCCGGCGGCCCGTTGACCGCGCTGCTGGCCATCGGACTGGGCCTGTTCGCCTTCAGCTTCATCGAGTATTTCTTTCATCGCTGGATGTTCCACACGCGGGTTCCGCTGTTCGAACAGGGTCATCGCACGCATCACGAGCAGCCGCTCGGCTACGACTCGCTGCCGTTCTTCCTGCCCGCGGTGGTACTGCTTACCCTGGCCGGCGTGTTCATGCTGCTCATGCCCACCGGTTTCGCCCTGCTGATGGCCGGTGCGATCACCTTCGGCTACATCATTTACGGGCTGAGCCACTTCATCATCCATCACGTCCGCTTCAAGCATCCGTGGTTGCGCCGCTGGGCTG
Source organism: Rhodanobacter glycinis (assembly GCF_006438785.1). GTDB lineage: Bacteria > Pseudomonadota > Gammaproteobacteria > Xanthomonadales > Rhodanobacteraceae > Rhodanobacter > Rhodanobacter glycinis_A. The sequence goes on from NZ_RCZB01000003.1 coordinate 411,554, forward strand.
GTGCCCACCATGTGCACCACTATCACCCGGACAGCAATTTCGGCCTCACCACACCGCTGTGGGACGTGCTGCTGGGCACGCGTTACGTGCGGCAAGCCCGAAAAAGCTGACCGAAGCCCGGATAAGCCCGGGTACCGACGCCCTCATGCGGGTCGCGATCAATCGGCAACGTCATCGATCAGGCGATCGAGTTCCGACTTCAGGATGGCGCCGTGCTGGCGCAGCCAGTTGCGTTGTTCGCGCCAGTCCGGAAACAGGTGCTCCACCTGCGCCCAGAATCGCGGCGAATGGTTGCGTACCTTGAGATGACACAGCTCATGCACCAGCACGTAGCGCAACGCCGCCGGTGGTGCCAGTGCCAGCGCCAGATCGAGGTTTATGCGGTCACGGGTGTCGAGGCTGCCCCACAGGCTCTTCATCGGCCGGATCTTCAGCGCGGTTGGCGCCAGCCCGAGCTGCGGCACGTAGCTGGCCAGCCAGCGCGAGACGTCGCGGCGGATCAGCGCTTCCAGATGTGAGGCGAGCAGGCCGCGGGCAATCGGCAGCGCGCGTGTATGCGGGCGCGGGATCACCAGGGTCACCCCGGTCTCATGCGATTCGATCTTCGGGTAGGCGCCTTCGGCCCAGTCCAGCTCGGCCAGCTCGCCGCGCAACGGGAACGTGCACGGATAGCCCACGCGCAGCGGCGGCAGCGGCTTCACGATCAGGTTCAGCTCGTCGAGCTTCTGCTCCAACCAGTCGGCATGGCTACGCAAGAAGGCGCTGACTTGGGCCGGATGCGTGCCGTTGGGATAGGTCACCCGCGCGCCCTTGGGCGTGACTGTTAGGCGCAGCCGGCGCGCGCGCGGATGAGCGGCCTTCAGCACCCGAATGATGCTGCCGCCTACCGTCGCCAGTTCCAGCCAATCGCCTTCCAGATGCTGCGCCATGATGCTGCCGGTTGGCACCTCGCCGTAGTTTCGTGACACGGGGAAATCCGCACCGCTTGCGAGCGGCCGGACTCTCAGTATGGCGCGCTGACTGGTGAAACGGGAATGGATTTTTCGTTCAGCTATCGGCCGGACGAGGCAGACCGAACCACTCCTCCAGCTTGCCCAGCAGGCGCTCCAGTTCCAGCGTGAGCAGGGCGAAGCTGGCGTCCAGCTCGGCCTGGGCGTCCTGCTGGCTGTCGCCCAGCTCGTCCATCACCACGTCCAGGAACTTCAGCTTGCGGATGATCAGGTCCTCGCCCAGCACGAAGCTGATGCGGTCGTCGAAGGTCAGCCCCAGCAGGAACACCTGCTTGCCGTTGCGCAGATGCTCCTTCACCTCCTCGGCATCCAGATCCTGCCGGCGGCAGCGGGCGATCGCGCCGGTGGCGGTGGCCGGATCGCGCAGTTCGCACTCGTCGCCCAGGGTCAACCCGGCCGGCAGGTTGCCGGTGGCCAACCAGTCGGTCATCAGCACGCGCGGGCCTTCCTCCGGCGCCAGCGGCACCGCCGGGAAACTGCCCAGCGCCTCGCGGATCTGGGTCAGCGCGTTCTCGGCCGACTTGCGGCTGGAGGTATCCAGCACCAGCCAGCCGTTTTTCTTGTCGACATAGGCGGACATGCGCGAATTGCGCACGAACGCGCGCGGCAGCAACTCGGTCAGCAGATCCTCCTTGATCCGCTTGCGCTCGCGGCCGCCGACCTTGCGGCCTTCTTCCTCGGCGATCTTCTGCACCTTGCGATGCAGCTCGTCATTGATCACCGCCGCCGGCAGCAGCTTGTCCTCACCACCGACGGTCATCAGCGTGCATTGCTTCACCGCATGCGTGAGCGGCTCGGCCTCGCCACGCCCGACCGGCGGCACGAAACCCTTGGTGAACATTTCCAGTGGTCCGCACGGCCGCAGCCGGTGTTCGGCCAGCGCTTCGTCGAGACGGTTCAGATCGGTGGCCACGGTGGGGGAAAAGCGGAACAACGTGAGATTGCGAAAGAACATTCAATATCCGGATGAGGTGCGGCCCGAAGGCGGGGTTTGCTTGATGGTCACTCCGGCGCAAGCCGGAATGACCGCGTGATGACTGGTCTGCCGCGATCAGCCGCTGACGGCCGCCACCGCGGCGGCCACGATATCGAGGTTGCTGCGGTTGAGTGCGGCCACACAGATGCGGCCGCTGTCGAGCGCGTAGATCGCGTACTCGTCGCGCAGGCGGTGAACCTGCGCCTTGCTCAGGCCGGAATAGGAAAACATGCCGGCCTGCTTGTTGATGAAGCCGAAGTTCGGCGCGCCGAGTGCGGCCAGCTTGTCGACAAAACCCGCGCGCATCGCATGGATGCGCGAACGCATCTCGCCCAGCTCCTGCTCCCAGCGCGCGCGCAACTCGGTGCTGCCGAGTACGCCGGCGACCAGGCTGGCGCCGTGTGTGGAGGGGCTGGAATAGTTCGCGCGAATGGTCTGCTTGATCTTCGACAACAGCCGCGCCGCCTCGTCACGATCGGCACCAACCATCGACAACGCGCCGACGCGCTCGCCGTACAGCGAGAACGATTTGGAATACGAGTTGGCAACCACGAATGCCTCGATCCCCGATGCCGCCAGCAGACGCACCCCGGTGGCATCGACGTCGGCGCCCTGGGCGAAGCCCTGGTAGGCCATGTCGACGAACGGCAGCAGCCGGCGCTCCTGCAGCAGCGCGATCAGCTGCTGCCACTGCGCCGTGTCCAGGTCGACGCCGGTCGGGTTGTGGCAGCACGCATGCAACAGCACCACGGTACCCGGCTCCAGCTTGCCCAGGTCCTCCAGCATGCCGGCGAAATCCAGGCCATGGCTGGCCGGGTCGTAGTAGCGATATTCCAGCAGCTCGAAACCGGCGGTGCGGAACACCACGTGGTGGTTGCCCCAGCTGGGGTTGCTGATCGCGATTTTCGCACCCGCCCCGGCGACTTGCTTCAGCAGGTCCGCCGCCACCCGCAGCGCGCCGCTACCGCCAACAGTCTGTGCGGTGGCGACCCGGCCAGCCGCCAGCAGCGACGAGCCGGCACCAAATACCAGCTGCTGGGTGAGCTGGTTGTACGCCGGCATGCCATCGATCGGCAGGTAGCCGCGCGGTTTCGCTGCCGCGGCCAGTGCCTGCTCCACTTCGCACACCGACGGCAGCAACGGGATCCGGCCCTGCTCGTCGATGTAGATGCCTACACCCAGGTTGATCTTGCCCGGGCGGGAATCGGCCAGATAGGTCTCGGTCAGGCCCAGGATCGGATCGCCCGGGGCCATTTCAACGGATGCAAAGAAGGACACGGCGGTTACTCGACAGGTGATGGGGACGGAATGTTCAAGCTTGCGCGGCCGCGGTCTCATCCGCTGCGTCGGCCAGCCATGCGGGCGACACGGCAGCTTGCGCGCCCAGTGTGAAATCGAACAGCTGGCGATCGGCCAGTTGCGAGGGTGACACATGGCCCAGCGCGCGAAAGATGTTCTCGCCACGGCCGGGCTGCAGTTGTTCCCATTCAGCCAGCATGCGCCGTACCGCCTTGCGTTGCAGGTTGTCCTGCGAGCCGCACAGGTTGCACGGGATGATCGGAAAATCCTCATTCATGGCGTAGGCGGCGATGTCGCTTTCGCGGCAATACGCCAGCGGCCGGATCACCACGTGGCGGCCATCGTCCGAACGCAGCTTCGGCGGCATCGCCTTCAGCTGCGCCTGATAGAACATGTTGAGGAAGAACGTGGCGAGGATGTCGTCGCGATGATGGCCGAGTGCGATCTTGGTGATGCCGTTGATCGCCGCCCAGCTGTACAGCGCGCCGCGGCGCAACCGCGAGCACAGGCTGCACATGGTCTTGCCGGCCGGGATCACCCGCGTCACCGTGCTGTAGGTGTCCTGCTCGATGATGTGGAATGGCACGCCGCGAGCGGTCAGGTAATCGGGCAATACATGTTCGGGGAAATCCGGCTGCTTCTGATCCAGGTTCACCGCGATCAGCTCGAAGCGCACCGGCGCCTTCGCCTGCAACTGCAGCAGCATGTCCAGCAGGGTGTAGGAATCCTTGCCACCGGACAGGCACACCATCACCTTGTCGCCATCCTCGATCATGCCGAAATCGCCGATCGCCTGGCCGACCTGGCGACGCAGGCGCCGGGCCAGTTTGGCGGCCTCGGCAGCTGGCGTACGGGTAAGTTCAGGCTGGGCGGACATGACCGTCGATCGGGCAGAAGGAACCTCCATTGTAGCGGCCCGGCCGCCCGGCTTTCGAACCGGCAAACGGCGTTAGACTAGAAGAACCGCCCCAAGCCGTCGTTATCATCATGCAGGTTCAGGATCACGCCGAAATCGTCCATCTTCTGGCCGAGCTGCGGATGGAGCATCGCGACCTCGATGCGGTGATCATGCAGCTGACCAGCGTGATCGGTCGCGACGAGCTGCAGCTGACGCGGCTGAAGAAACGCAAGCTGCTGCTGAAGGACAATATCGCCCGGCTCGAGAGCAAGTTGATCCCCGACCTCGATGCTTGATCCCACGCTACCCCGGACGTTCGATGAACCCGTTCACTCCGATCCGCCTGCACGACGACTACGTCGCGCTGGAGCCGTTATGCCTGGAGCATGTGCCGGCGCTTGAGGCGGCCGCCGCTGATGGCGAGCTGTGGAACCTCACGGTCACCAGCGTGCCACCTCCGGGCCACGCCCGCGACTACGTCGAAAAGGCGCTGCAAGGCCAGGCTGCCGGGAACATGCTGCCATTCGCCGTGCGCGAAGCCGGCAGTGGAGAAATCGTCGGCAGCACCCGCTACTACGAGATCGATGCCGAACTGCCGCGCCTTGCCATCGGCTACACCTGGTACGCCAAACGCTGGCAGAAAAGTCACCTCAATACCGCCTGCAAGCGCCTGTTGCTGGAACACGCCTTCGAGACCCTCCAATGCGTGGCGGTGGCCTTTCACACCGATGAGCAGAACGAGGATTCGCAACGTGCCATCGAGCGCCTTGGCGCCCAGCGCGAAGGCGTGCTGCGTGCCCACAAGCGGCGCACCGACGGCAGCCTGCGCAACACCGTCTGCTTCAGCATCGTGGCGGACGAATGGCCCCATGTGGGCAGCTGGCTGGACATGCGCCTGAGCCGGCTCGCCGCACGCTGAGCCTCACAGCAACCGATTGACCAGCCGGTCGAGCCGGGTTCGATTGAGCCGTTTGAGCTGCTTGCGCACCACCGCTGGGTAATGTCGCGGACTTTCCAGCGCCTGGTAATCGGACAGCCGGGTGGCATGCCGCTTCAACGCCGCCCACTCGGCCTGATGTTTCGCGTGCAGCAGGCGCGCGGGGTCGCGCAATACCAGCCCGTTTTCCAGATCCAGCGTCCACGCGCGCGGGTTGAGGTTGTTGCCGGTCAGTACCGCCACGTCGTCGTCGATGAACAGGCCTTTCAGGTGATAGCTGTTGTCGCCGTCACGCCACAGATGGACGTTCAGTTGGCCACTGGCGATCTGCGCGCGATGCCCTCGCGCGAAACGGCGCAGGTTGTTCTCATACAGGTACGGCAGCAGCCCGATCGTCTTGAACGGCTGCCCCGGCGGGATGTAGAAATCGTTGGCGGTCTTGTCGCCAACCATGATGTCGATGCTGCAGCCACGACGCAGCAGCTGGCCCAGCACCAGCCGTACCGGCCGCGGCAGGTTGAAATACGGGGTGAGCAGGATCACGCGTTCGCGCGTGCCGCGCAGCAGTGCCAGCAACGCCTCGTTGAGCGCGTTGTCACTGCGGCCGAATCCCGGCAGCGGCGTCACCGCCACATCGGCCGGCCCCAGCGTCTCGCACGGCACCTCATAGCTGGCGCGCTGCAGATCCTGGCGAAACTCGCGAATCGCCGGCTGCAACGTGCGCGTGGCGGGCACATCGGCCACGTTCAACAGGCGCACCGCGTCGCTACCCAGGAAATGGCGCTGCACGAACGCCACCATCGCATCGGCCAGCCCGCGATGGTGCAGCACGTGATAGCGATCGAGCCGATAGCGTCCGTGCCGCATCAAGTAGACATCGTTGAGGCTGGCGCCGCTGTACAGCACGTCGTCGTCGATCACGAAACCTTTCAGGTGCAGCACACCCAGCAGCTCGCGACCCTGCACCGGTACGCCATAGATATCCACGCCCGCCCCCATTCGTGCGGCGTATTCGCGGTACATGCCCGCATTGCCGGCGCATTTCTGCTTGCCGATCAATCCGCGCTGCGCGCGATGCCAGTCGACGAAGAGCGAAACCTGCAACGCGGGATGCCGCGCCTTCGCCGCATACAGCGCATCGAGCACCTCGCGGCCACCGTCGTCGTCCTGCAGGTACAAGGTGACGATCACGATGCGTCGGGTGGCCTGTGCGATCAGTCGCAGCAATTCGCCGCGGAACGCTGCGGAATCGCGCAATACCTCGATCGCATGGGCGGGCACCGCGAAAAACGGCAACGCCTCCAGCGCCGGGGACGTCTTCGGTTGGCGCCGGAAGGGCAGCATGCGCTGCGCGAGGCGGGCGGGTGCGGTGATCAGCTTGTTCATGGCGACATCGATGGGTGCAGCGCCCATCATCGCAAACCCGCGCCGATGCGCCTACCGCCCCACGACGGCGCAGGCGTGCGGTTAGCCGTGAACCCGCCAAGTCGATGCCCTGACAGGCACGGCTTCGCGGCCAAAACGAATAGAGCGCTTCGAAGAGCGCTCCGGGAAAGGCGAAACCGCTGGCTCAGTGCACCGGAAAGGTCTGCGCGTTGCCGGGGGCGCCCGGCGAGTTTGCCGGTCGGTTGTTCGAGGAAGGCGCTGGCGTGATCTGGTGACTGCCGCACTGATACGCGCCCCACGGCTGCGAGCCGTCGGTTGGTTCGGCCAGCGGCTTGATGGTGTCGGCGTGCATCTTGGCCGCTTCGTTGCGGGCCAGCACTTCCAGTTCGTCGCGCACGGTGATGGTGTTGCGATCGACCGGGCCGACGTGATCCATCACCGACACGGTGACCTTGCCGAGGTCGCGGCAACTGGAAACGTCGCCGCTCCAGGCCGTGCGCACGTTCTTTGCGGCGTCGTCCATGGTGATGCCCCAGCTGCAGGCACTCAGCAGCAATACGGGGGCGAGCAACAGCAGGGTCTTGCGCATGGGTGGCTCCGCGGCAGTGACTTTTGAAGGAATGGCTTCATCCTAACGCGCGGACGCGGCGGCGTCCCCAATGAATCCAAAACGCGCAGCGGCGGCGCGGTGCCCGCCGCTGCGCGCGGGCTTACTTCGCCGCCTTGGCGGTTTCAGCTTCCGGCTGACCGTCGGCATCGAGCACCCGCACGTCGCCGAGCTTCAGCGCGCGGATCGGTGCCTCGATGGTCTTGAGATCACCCACGATGACCCAGGTCAGCCGGCGCGGATGAATGATCTCCTTCGCCGCCGCCTCCACCGACGCATCGCTTTGCGCCTCGATGCGCGACTTCAGCGTCTGCACGTAATCATCCGGACGGTTGTACAGCGCGATGCCCTGCAGCGCGCCCATCACCGCCGAGGTGGTCTGGTAACCGCCCGGCATGCTGCGCACGTCGCCGACCTTGATCTTGCTGATCTCCTGCGCGGTCAGCGGCTTGTCGCCGATCACGCCCTTCGCCTCCTTCAGCATCTCGGCTACCGATGCGGCGGTCTTGTCGGTCTGCACCGGTGCGTACAGCAGGAACGGACGCTGGCCCTTGGCGTTGCTGAGGAAACTGAAGGCACCGTAGGCCCAGTGCTTGCCCTCGCGCAGATTCATGTTGAGGCGCGAGGTGAAGCTGCCACCGAAGGCGCCGTTCATGGTCTGGATTTCCAGATTGTTCGGCGCCTCGGTCGAGGGCGCCAGGCTGCCGGCGAGAATCAGGCTCTGCTGCGCGCCGGGCCGGTCGATCAGGTACACACGTACCTGCGCCGGCGGCGCGACCTTGCCGATATTTTTCAGCGGCAGCTTGCTGGCCGGCGCCGTCCAGCCACCGAACGCCGCGTTCAACTGCGGGATGATCTGCTCCAGCGTGGTGTCGCCGGCGACCAGGATCCTCATGTTGTCCGGGCGGATGAAGTCGGTCATGAACTGGCGCATGTCGGCAGCGTCCATGGCCTTGATCGATGCCTCGGTACCGGAACCGGTGAACGGGATCGCGTAGGCGTGGCCCTTGCCATACAGCAGCGGCGGCAAGGTGCGCAGCGCGATGCCGGTCGGCTGGCTTTTTTCCTGGGCGATGCCGGCCAGCCACTGGCCGCGCAGCCGGCTGATGTCAGCCTCGCGGAAGGCGGGGTTGCGCACGATGTCGGCGAACAGGTCGAGCGACGGTTTCAACTGATCGTCCAGCGCATTCAGCGAGGCATTGCAGTAGTCCAGCCCGCAGCCGGCCATGATCAAGGCGCCGAGGCGCTGCTTGCGCTTGGCGATCTCGACCGAGTCCAGAGTCTTGCTGCCTTCATCGAGCATCGCCATGCTGAAACTCGACGTTCCCAGCTTGCGACCCTGGTCGGCCGCATAGCCGGCATCGAACAGCAGTTGCAGTTGCACCGCCGGCACCGTGTGGCGTTCGGCCAGCACCACTTCCACGCCGTTGGCGAGCTTGCCGCGCTGCAAGATCGGGAAGCTGAGATCAGGGAAAGTGCTGATCGCCGGCACCCCCTTGCTGCGATCGACGTTGCTCTTGACGGTGGTGTAGTCGCCCTTCGCCGACAGCGCGGGTGCCGGCGCCCCGGGGGTCGCGGCACGGCCGACGGCGGTCGCGGCATCGGTGGCGTCGACCTTGCCCGGCACCACGGTCAGCGTGTAATCGCCCGTGCTGATCCACTGGCCGGCGACTGCGCGCACGCGATCCGGCGTGGCCGCCATGAACTCGTTGAAGTCTTTCAGATAGGCGCCCGGATCGTTCCGGTAGAGCTGGCCTTCGGCCAGGATCGTGGCCTGCGTATTGACGTTTTCCAGCCCACGCACGAATGACGCGCGGGTCTGCGTCTTGACCCGCGCCAGCTCATCGGCAGTCGGGCCATCCTTGAGGAAGCGCTGCCATTCGTCGGCAATCGCCGCATCGACCTTGGCCGGATCGACGCCCTTCTTCACGTCGACCTGCAACTGAAACAGGCTCGCCAGCACGTGCTGCTCCACGTCGACCGATACGTCGTCGGCCAGCTTGTCCTGATAGACCAGCCGCTGGTACAGCCGCGAGGTCTTGCTGCCGCCCAGCACGGCGGCAGCCAGTTCGAGCAGGTTCTCGTCGGTGGTGCCGCGCCCCGGCACGTTCCACTCGCGATAGATGCGCGTCTGCGCCACGTTGTCGGTCATCGTGCCGCGGGTCGAGGCATCGCGCGGCGCCACCCATGGCTGCGGCCGCGGCACCTGCGGGCCGGCGGCGATGTCGCCGAAGTACTTCAGCATCTTTTCCTTGGCCTGCGCCGGCGTGATGTCGCCGGACAGCACCACCACCGTGTTCGCCGCGCCGTAGTAGTCGCGGAACCACTGCTTCACGTCACCCAGCGAGGCGGCGTTCAAGTCGGCCATCGAGCCGATGGTGTCGTGGTGATACGGGTGATTGGCCGGAAACGCCTCGGCCTGGATCAGCTCGCTGGCGCGGCCGTACGGCTGGTTCTCGCCCTGGCGCTTCTCGTTCTGCACCACGCCGCGCTGCTCGTCGAGCTGGGCCTGGCCGATCGCGCCGAGGAGGTGGCCCATGCGGTCGGACTCCATCCACAGCGCCATGTCCAGCGCGCTGGTCGGCACCGTCTCGAAATAGTTGGTGCGATCGAGCCAGGTGGTGCCGTTCTGGTCGGTGGCGCCGGCCAGCTCGAACGGCTTGAAGAACTCGTCCTTGTGGTTCTCCGAGCCCTGGAACATCAGGTGCTCGAACAGGTGCGCGAAACCGGTCTTGCCCTTCGGCTCGTACGACGAGCCGACGTGGTACCACACGCTCACCGCCACCACCGGCGCCTTGTGATCCTCGTGCACCACCACGGTCAGACCGTTTGGCAGGATGACGCGGCTATAGGCGAGTTCGGGGATCTGCTGCGTTGCCGCGGCGGCGACGGTCCCAGCTGCAGCCCGCGCCAGCGGCGTCCCACCGGTCAGGATGAGCAGGCCGGCAATGAGCAGGGCGAGCGGTTTCTTTACCACGGTGAACCTCCTGTTTCACGGACGAGAACCCGCAGGCTAGCGGCGCCACGGAACCATCGCAAATGACTTGCGGCACAGGCGGACCGGGCCATGTCGACGGCGTGTCCGGTTGTCCGGCAGCGTGCAGCCAGTTTGTCCGCGGACAGCGCGCACGCTTCGATGGCGACCACCTGAAGTCATGCAAATCAACACTTTGTCGTCAGATTGTCGCTTGGCACGGGGCTTGCTCCATGTGCGTTACAGGGCTTTTCTTTCATCGGAGACATGATCATGAAATTCGAGACATTGATGTTGCGCGGCCTGTTCATCGCCTGCATGGCCGTTTGCGGGCTGATCTTCGGCGCGATGCTGACCACCACCCCGGCCTCGGTGCAGCTCACTGCCAGCAGCAGTGTCGGCGCGATCCTGCTGGCCGCGCCGAGCAGCTGCGCATTGCCGCCCGATGGCGTGGTATGTCCGCAGCCCCGCGGTTGAGCACGTTCGCGCCCGGTTGGCCGAACACGCGATAATCGACGGATGCTGCATGTCATCCTGTTCCGTCCCGAGATTCCGCCGAACACCGGCAACGTGATTCGCCTGTGCGCGAATACCGGCGCCGCGCTGCACCTGATCCGACCGCTCGGCTTCGAGCTCGACGATGCACGGTTGCGCCGCGCCGGCCTGGACTACCACGAGTACACCCGCGTCACAGTGCATGACGACCTGGCCAGCTGCCTCGACGCGATTGGCACGCCGCGCGTGTTCGCGTTCACCACCCGCGGCCGGGTTGCCCATGTCGATGTGCGCTTTGCCGATGGCGATGCATTGCTGTTCGGCTGCGAAACCGCCGGGTTGCCGGGCGAGGTGCTGGATGCCATTCCCTCCACCCAGCGCCTGCGCCTGCCGATGTGCCCGGACAGCCGCAGCCTGAACCTGTCGAACACGGTCGCCGTAGCCGTCTACGAAGCCTGGCGCCAGCTCGGTTTCTCCGGCGCCGCGAACGTCTGACCTCGGCGGGCTACAATTAGCGGATGAACGCCGCCACTCCCAACGCCTGGATGCCGCAACCGCTACGCAAGCTCGCCGGGCGCGCGCTGGAAGCCGCACTGAACCACACGCTGTCGCTGGACCCCGATACGCAGCAGCGGCTAGCTGCGTTGAACGGTCGCCGCCTGCAACTGCATCTGCGTGGACCGGAAATCGCGCTGGCCGTCAGCGTTGTCGCCGGTCGCCTGCAGGTCGGGCCGCCCCACGATGACAGCCATCTGCGCGTGGCTGCCACACCGGGCAGCCTGCTGGCGATGATGTTCCGCCGCGACGACGATGGCATCGCGCCGGGCAAGGTGGAGATCGCGGGTGATGCCGAGCTGGCACGCCGGCTGGAAAAACTCGCCAGCAAGTTCGCCCCGGATTTCGAGGAGGCGTTCGCGCGCACCTTCGGTGACGTGCTCGGCGTGCCACTGGCGAAGGCGGTGCGCAAGGGCCTCGTGCATGCGCGCGAAACTGCCAGCCATCTCACCGAGGACAGCGCCGACTGGCTGCGCGACGAAGCACGCATCGCCATGGCACCGGGCGAGGTCGAGGGTTTCCTCGACGGCGTGGATCAGCTGCGCGAACGCAGCGAGCGGCTGGAAGCGCGCGTGCGGCGACTGGTCCAGCGCCTGCAGGGCAACGCCGCGTGACGCCGCTGAAGGTGGTGCCGCGACTGCTGCGGGTTGCCTCGGTGTTGTTGGCATATCGCCTCGACGAACTGATCGACGCCACTCACTTGTATCGCCCGTTGAAGCTGCTGCGCCCACTGGTAGCGCGGCCGCGCATCGATATCCGCGGCATGTCGCGCGGCGAACGCCTGCGCCACGCCTTGACCGATCTGGGACCGATCTTCGTCAAGGCCGGCCAGGTGCTGTCGACCCGACGCGACCTGGTGCCGCTCGACATCGCCGACGAACTGGCCTTGCTGCAGGACCAGGTCGCGCCGTTCCCCGGCAGCGAGGCACGCGCGATCATCGAGCGTGAACTGAAATCGACGATTGGACGTCTATACGCCCAGTTTGACGAAACCCCGCTCGCCTCCGCCTCGATCGCTCAGGTCCATGCGGCCACGCTGCATGACGGCCGCGAGGTAGTGGTGAAGGTGCTGCGCCCGGGCATCGACGCGCAGATCGCGCGCGACGTGAAGCTGCTGCATTCACTCGGCGAGCTGGCCCAGCGCTGGCATCCGAACGCCGACAAGATCCGCCCGCTGGATGTCGTGGCCGAAGTCGAGAAGATGCTGGAGAACGAGCTTGATCTGCAGCGCGAAGGCGCCAGCGCCAGCCTGCTCAAGCGCAATTTCGACAGCGGCGTTGACCTGTACGTGCCGGCCGTGCACTGGGAGCTGACCGCACAGCGCGTGCTGACGCTGGAACGTGTGCATGGCATCAGCAGCGACGACATCGCCGCGATCGACGCCGCCGGCCTCGACCGCAAGGCGCTCGCCGCCAAGGGCGTGCGGGTGTTTTACGAGCAGGTGTTCCGCGACAATTTCTTCCATGCCGATGCCCACCCCGGCAACATCTGGGTCGATCCGACGCGCATCGGCGAGCCGCGTTTCATCGCGCTGGATTTCGGCATCATGGGCTCGCTGCCGGAGGCCGACCAGTACTGGCTGGCGCAGAACTTCATCGCACTGTTCGAGCGCGACTACGCACGCATCGCACAGCTGCATGTCGCTGCCGGCTGGATGCCGGCCGACGTGCGGCTGGATGAACTGGAAGCCGCGGTGCGCACAGTGTGCGAGCCATACTTCACCCGCCCGCTGTCGCAGATTTCGCTGGCCGAACTGGTGGTGAAGCTGTTCCAGACCGCGCGCCGCTTCGAGCTGACCCTGCAGCCGCAGCTGATTCTGCTGCAGAAGACCCTGCTCAACATCGAGGGCGTCGGCCGCATGCTCGATCCGGAGATCGACATCTGGGCGGTGGCGCATCCGGTACTGAAGCGCATCCTGCGCGAACGCTACAGCCCGTTGCGCACCTTGCGCGACGTGCGCAAGCGGCTGCCCGAATGGCTGCACAACGCACCGCAGTTCCCCGAACTGGTGCGCGATGCCTTGCGTCAGATCGGCCGCGGCGAACAACGCGCGCTGAGCGACCCGCAGTCACTCCAGTTGCTGCGCGAGAACGCACGGCGTCTGCATCAGCTGCTCGCCTGCGGCTTGCTGGGTGGCGCCCTGCTGATCGCCGCCGCACTGCTGTGGACGATGGCGCCGCAACACGGCAACTGGCCGCCGCTACTTGCCGGCATCACCGGGCTGCTGGTGTTCGCGACCGGCTGGCCGCGTTCGCGCTGACCTTGCAGGAGCGCACCCTGTGCGCGATCAATCTCGCTACGTAACCCATCGCGCACAGGGTGCGCTCCTACATTGAATCTGCATGCTCGACATTCTCTACAGCGACGACGCCTTGATCGCGGTGAACAAGCCGGCGAATCTCGCCGTGCATCGCTCGAAGATGGTTGGCAATGCCGAGGAATTCCTGATCGACCAGTTGCGCGAGCAGATCGGCGATAGCGTGTATCTGGCGCACCGGCTCGATCGTGCCACCAGCGGTGTGCTGCTGATTGCGCGCAGCAAGGGAATTGCCGCCGCGCTCGGCGAGCAGTTCATGGGTCGCTCGGTGCGCAAACAGTATCTGGTGGTGGTGCGTGGCTGGCCCGACCCGCTGGAAGACGTGATCGACTATCCACTTCCCGGCTCGCGCGAGACCGGCCCGCGGCGCGAGGCGCGCACGCAGTACCAGCGGCTGGCCACGATCGAGGTGCCGATCGAACTGGGCCGCTATCCGCAGCAGCGTTACGCGCTGGTGCTGGCCGAGCCGGAAAGCGGCCGCTTCCGGCAGATCCGCAAGCACCTGGCGCACATCCATCACCCGGTGATCGGCGACTGCCAGCACGGCCGCGGCGATCACAACCGACTGTACAAGCAACACTTCGGCTGCCACCGGATGCTGCTGCATGCGTGGCGGCTGCGCTTTACGCATCCGCTCAGCGGCGCGTCGATGCAAATCGAAGCGTCGCTGGATCGCGAGTACGCCGCGCTGATCGAGCGTTTCGGCTGGCCGCGACCACCGTTCAACGGCGGCGTACCTGCTCCCACATGCCACCCGGACGCCGGCTAAACTGCCTGCATGTTGATCATCAGCCCCAGCATCACCCTGCCCGAGTCCGAACTGGTCGAGCGCTTCCTGCGCGCCGACGGCCCCGGCGGGCAGCATGTGAACCGTACCGAGAGTGCGGTGGAGTTGCGCTTCGACGTGATCAACTCGCCTTCGCTGCCGGAAGAAATCCGCATTCGACTGCTGGCGCGGCGCGATCGACGGCTGACCAGCGAAGGCGTGCTTGTGATCCAGGCACGCCGCTTCCGCGATCAGGCGCGCAACCGCGACGACGTGCGCGAACGATTGGTCGAGGTAATCCGCGGCGTACTGGTGCCACCGAAGAAGCGCGTCGCGACCAAACCGACCCGCGCCTCGAAGGAGCGCCGCCTGGTCGGCAAGCAGCAGCGCGGCAAGATCAAGCAGGCCCGTTCGCGCAAACCGGATCTCGAATGAAGGGACATCTTCCGACACCGATGCAACTGCCACCGCGCATGCCACACCTGCGCGACGGGTGGCGCCGCAGGACCTGCCGTGCCGTATTGCGATTGAGCGGCTGGAGCCTGGTCGGCGAATTTCCCGATGTGCCCAAGGCGGTGCTGATCGCCGCACCACATTCGTCATGGTGGGACGGTGTCTGGGGCCTGCTCTTGAAAGTGGGCATCGGTGCCGATGTGCATTTCATGGGCAAGCAGGAATTGTTTCGCGGGCCACTTGGCGGACTGCTGCGCCGACTTGGCGGCATGCCCATCGATCGCGGCGCCGCAAAAGGTGTGGTCGAGCAGATGATCGACCAGTTCCGCCAGCGCGATGCTCTATGGCTGGGCATTGCGCCGGAAGGCACGCGCAAGCCGGTGAAACGCTGGAAAAGCGGCTTCTGGCACATCGCCCACGATGCCGGCGTGCCAATCGTGACGGCCTACTTCAACTATCCCGACAAGGCCATCGGAGTCGGCCCGCTGTTCGAAACCAGCGACGACATGGATGTGGATCTCGCCCGCCTGCGCGCGTTCTATGCGCCGTTCAAGGGCAAGCATCGCAACGTCTGAGCCGTCTTCGTCAACGCATCAACGCTGCGAGTGTCCCGGATCATCGTGCTCGCGATGGGTCAGCAGGCCGGGGCGGATCAGGTCGATGAACGCGCGCGCCTCGGCGCTGAGGAACTTGCCCTTGCGCATCACCACGCCGTAACTGCGCTGCGGGAAATATTGCTTCATGTTGCGCACCGCGAGACGGCTGTGGTCGGCCTCGGTGATGCAGATGCCGGTGACGATCGAGATACCCATGCCCATCGCCACATACTCCTTGATCACATCCCAGCCGCCCACCTCGATCGCCACGTGGTAAGGCACCTGGCGCTGCTGGAATACCAGGTCGACCAGCCGGTAGGTGGACAGGCGCTGCGGTGGGAGGATAAGACCGTACGGTGAAATATCCTCCAGTGTGATCTTCTCTTTCGCCGCCAACGGATGGTCCGGCGGCATGATCAGCATCGGGTCGTAGTGATGTATCGGCGCCCACGCGATGTCGTTTGGCACATCCAGCATCGATCCGACCGCGAAGTCGGCGTCGTCGGCGCGCAGCAGGGCCATGCCGTCCTTGCCGGTGACGTTGGCCAACTGCAGCTGCACTGCGGGATAGCGCTCGCGGAAGCGACGCACGAGGTCGGGCAACAGGTACTGGATGGTCGAGGTGCCGGCGGCAATGATCAACCGGCCAGCCTGCAGGCCTTGTACGCGAGCCTGGAAATCCCGGTCCAGCGTTTCCCAGCCTTCGACCAGCGGCCGCGCCAGCTCGTACAGCGCCTCGCCCGCATCGGTGAGGTTGATGCGCCGGCGGCGGCGCTCGACCAGGCTCACCCCGAGCTCCCGCTCCAGCGCCTGCAACTGCAGGCTGATCGTGGGCTGCGACACATACAGCGCCTCGGCGGCACGGGTCAGTGTGCCCAGTTTTACGACGCTGACAAAGGCGCGCAACTGCTTGTGGCGGTTGCCTTTGTAGTAGTAACGGCCACCGCTTTCCGTCGCCAGCTTAACGCCGACCTGCTTTTTTGCTGCACTGCGGTGCACTTTCTTTGGTTTGTTCAGCGCGCTGACGGGCTTTTTCATTGCTTTCTTTCAATAGCTTAGAGTATGTATTGCCTTTGCTCATAGTAATGATTGAAACATTCACTTTGTCAAATACATGATCTCTGCCCTAGCTTCGAGTCACCCACGACACGGAGCGAACCCATGGCAGTACCGCAGGAACGACTCGATATCGGCACCGTCGAGATCCACGCCGACCACGCCGGTTACGAAAGCATCCTGACCCCTGTGGCACTGGGCTTCCTGGCCCAGTTGCACCGTCGCTTCGACGCCACCCGGCAGCGCCTGCTACGGGCCCGACGTGAGCGACAGGCGGGTTACGACGCCGGTGCTCTGCCGGATTTCCGCGCCGACACGCTGGCAATTCGCGAATCCGACTGGACCGTGGCACCGATCCCGGCTGCGCTGCAGGACCGTCGCGTCGAGATCACCGGCCCGGTCGAGCGCAAGATGATCATCAACGCGCTGAATTCCGGCGCGAAGGTGTTCATGGCCGACTTCGAGGACTCCTCGGCGCCCACCTTCGCAAACCAACTCGATGGTCAGATCAATCTGCGCGACGCGGTGAACGGCACGATCGAGTTCCACTCGCCCGATGGCAAAAGTTATCGCGTCAACGACAAGCCAGCGGTGCTGGTGGTGCGTCCGCGCGGGTGGCACCTGGAAGACAAGCACTTCAGCGTGGACGGCGAGCCGATGTCCGGTGCGCTGGTCGACTTCGGCCTGTTCGCATTGCACAACGCCCGCGCACTGCACAGCCGCCAGCACGGCCCGTACTTCTACCTACCCAAGCTCGAGGCGATGGAAGAAGCCACGCTGTGGGACGACGTGATGGCCGCGACCGAGGACGAACTGCAACTGCCGGTCGGCACGATGAAGACCACCGTGCTGATCGAGACGCTGCCGGCGGCATTCCAGATGCACGAGATCCTGTACGCACTTCGTCGCCGCGTGGTCGGCCTCAACTGCGGCCGCTGGGATTACATTTTTTCGTATCTGAAAACCCTACGCGGCCATCGCGACCGCCTGCTGCCCGAGCGCAGCCAGGTGCTGATGACTGTGCCGTTTCTGAAGGCCTACTCCGAACTGCTGATCCAGACCTGTCATCGCCGCGGGGCGTTCGCGATGGGCGGCATGGCCGCGCAGATCCCGATCAAGGGCGATGACGCCGCCAATGAGGTTGCGCTGGCCAAGGTGCGCGCGGACAAGCTACGCGAGGTGCAGGCCGGCCATGACGGCACCTGGGTGGCACATCCGGCGCTGGTGCCGGTGGCGCAGACCATCTTCGACCAGTACATGCCGGCACCGAACCAGCTCAGCGTGCTGCGCACGGACGTGCAGGTGACCCGCGAACAACTGCTCGCCGCACCGAACGGCACGATCACCCGTGCCGGTTTCGACAACAACGTCGAGGTGTGTCTGCGCTATACCGCCGCCTGGCTGAATGGCCTCGGCTGCGTGCCGATCCATCACCTGATGGAAGACGCCGCCACTGCCGAGATCGCGCGCGCGCAGCTGTGGCAATGGCTGCATCACGGCGAATTGGAATTCTCCGACCACGCGCCGATCGACTTCGCGCTGTTCGACCATGCGGTCGCCATACACACACACCGGCTGCGCGACAGCCAACACCCCGGCGCTGACCGTGCCGATGCGGCGGCCACCCTGCTGTCCGCGATGACCCATGCCGATCAGCTAGGCGATTTCCTCACCCTACCCGCCTACACCCAGCTCGCCTGATCCATCCGAACCTGACTCATTCAAGCCTGATCCACCGAACTTTCGCTTACGGAGCCACGCCATGAAGACGACCCTGCCTACGGCCGAACAGATCACCCTGGACTGGAACAACAACACCCGCTGGGCCGGCGTCCAGCGCAACTACTCCGCCGAGGACGTGGTGCGCCTGCGCGGCACGGTCGCGGTTGAACATTCGCTGGCGCGCCGCGGCGCCGAGCGGCTGTGGAAATCGCTGCACAAGGAAGACTTCGTCAACGCGCTGGGCGCACTGACCGGCAACCAGGCGATGCAGCAGGTGAAGGCCGGCCTGCAGGCGATCTATTTGTCGGGCTGGCAGGTCGCCGCCGATGCGAACGTGGCGGGCGAGATGTATCCGGACCAGTCGCTGTATCCGGCCAACTCGGTGCCGCTGGTGGTCAAGCGCATCAACAACACCTTGTTGCGCGCCGACCAGCTGAACCACGCCGAAGGCAAGGACGACACCGACTGGCTGGTGCCGATCGTGGCCGACGCCGAAGCCGGCTTCGGTGGCGTGCTGAACGCGTTCGAGCTGATGAAGGCGATGATCGAAGCAGGCGCCGCCGGGGTACATTTCGAGGATCAGCTGGCCTCGGTGAAGAAGTGCGGCCACATGGGTGGCAAGGTACTGGTACCGACGCGCGAGGCGGTCGACAAGTTGAACGCCGCGCGCCTTGCCGCCGATGTTGCCGGTGTGCCGACCCTGCTGGTGGCGCGCACCGATGCCGATGCCGCCGACCTGCTGACCTCGGACATCGACGAGAACGACAAGCCGTTCATCACCGGCGAACGCACCGTCGAAGGTTTCTACCGCGTGCGTCCGGGCCTGGACCAGGCGATCAGCCGCGGCCTCGCCTACGCGCCGTACGCCGATCTGATCTGGTGCGAGACCAGCAAGCCGAACTTGGAGGACGCGCGCAAGTTCGCCGAGGCGATCCACGCGAAGTTCCCGTGCAAGATGCTGGCGTACAACTGCTCGCCCAGCTTCAACTGGAAGAAGAATCTGGACGATGCCACCATCGCCAGCTTCCAGAAAGAGCTCGGCGCGATGGGCTACAAGTTCCAGTTCATCACGCTGGCCGGCTTCCACAGCCTCAACTACGGCATGTTCGATCTGGCGCATGGTTATGCGCGCCGCCAGATGACTGCCTTCGTCGAACTCCAGGAAAAGGAATTCGCTGCCGCCGAGCGGGGCTTCACCGCGGTGAAGCATCAGCGAGAGGTCGGCACCGGTTACTTCGACGCTGTAACCCAGGCGATCCAGCAGGGCCAGTCATCGACCACCGCATTGACCGGTTCCACTGAAGAAGCGCAATTCGCTCGTCACGCTGCAGCCTGACCTGGCACTTCGCTCCCCCTGCACGAGCAGGGGGAGCGGCAGTTCAACCCGAAGTGACGGCACTCGCATTCGGCGAGGCCGGCGGGACCAAGGCAATCACTGTCCAGCCCGGCTTCGGCTCCAGCTCGCGTTTGGTCGAAACCACCCGCAACGCGCCTTTCTCCTCCACGCCGAACATCAACACGCTGTTCGAGCCGTACTGCTCGATGAAATGTGGCCAGTCGAAGGTGGCGCTCAACCTGGTCGACTTGATCCGCCAGCCCTGTTCGAGCATCTGCGCGAAACGTCCGTGTGTCATCTCCTCGTCGAACAGCGGCGGCGCCAGCAGGCTGCCGGACAGCGCCGCGCGATCGGTGTTTTCCTGGGGCGTCAGGTTGCGCAGCCGATAGACCTTGTCGCGACCGAACTCCTGCCGGTAATGCACGCAGGCCAGCGAGTTGCGTTCGCGATGGGTGGACACCGCCAGCAGGCGGCCGATGCCGGTGAGATCGAGATGGCGCTCTGCATGTGGCGACGCCGGATTGCCGAAGAACGTGGCGAGCCCGTCCATGCGCGCGTGACGGATGCCGTCCCAGTCGTCATCGGCGAGCACCACGTGGAAACCGGCCTCGTTCAAGACCTTGCCGATCGCCCGCGCCACTTCGTCGGAACCGAAGACCAGCAGTCCGCGCGGCTCCGGCTCGGCCACCTTCAGCCAGATCGCCAGCGGCCGCGCGGTGGCGCTCTGCAAGACCACCGTACCGATGATCAGAGTGAACACCAGCGGCACCAGTGCCTCGGCGCCCGCCACACCCAGTGCATCCAGGCGCAGCGCAAACAGCGCCGATACCGACGCGGCCACGATGCCGCGCGGCGCCACCCAGCCGATCAGCGTGCGCTCGCGCCAGTTCAATCCGCTGCCGAAACTCGAAATCGCCACGGTCAGCGGCCGCACCACCAACTGCGCGATCACGAACAACACGATGCCTGCACCCAGCATGCCGTCCGGCAACGGCCAGTGCAGCCGCGCCGCCAACAGGATGAACAGCAGCGACACCAGCACCGTGGTGAGGCTTTCCTTGAAATCGAGGATGTCGTCGATGTGCACGCCACGGATGTTGCCCAGCGCGATGCCCATGATCGTCACCGCCAGCAGCCCCGACTCGTGGGTCAGCGTATTGGAGATGCTGAAGGCCAGCAGCACGGCGGCCAGCACGGCGTAGTTCTGCAGGTATTCGGGGATCATCTGCCGGCGCAGGAAGAACGCCATCAGCCCGGCGAACAGCGCGCCGATCACCACGCCGCAGCCGATCGTGGCGACGAAGATGCCGATGGTGTGGCCCTCCTGCCGCGACACGATCGCCTCGTAGATCAGCACCGCGAACAGCGCACCCAGCGGATCGATCACGATGCCTTCCCAGCGCAGCGTGTTGGCGATGCGCGCATTCGGGCGCAGCGTGCGCAGCATCGGCGCGATCACGGTTGGCCCGGTCACGCAGGCCAGCGCGCCGAACAGCAGCGCGATCGGCCAGGCCAGGCCGGCAACGAGATGAGCGGCCAGCGCCAGCAACAGCAGTGAGGCCACCGCGCCGTAACTGACCAATCCACGCACCGCCTTGCCGATCCCCGGCAATTCATGGAAGCGCAGGGTCAGACTGCCCTCGAAAAGAATCAGCGCCACCGCCAGTGACACGATCGGGAACAACAGGTCACCCAGCAGCTTGTCCGGATCGAGCATGCCGCTGACCGGTCCCAGCATGATCCCGGCAAGCAACAGAAACAGGATCGCCGGCAACTTGACCCGCCACGCCAGCCATTGCGCCAGGAAGCCGATCATCAGCATGCCGGCGAGCATCAGGCCGAGCTCGATAGTCATTGCAGTCCTTGGGAAGATCAGGGCGCTATCGAAACATGCGCTGGCAGACACGTCCAGTTGACACCCATGCCCGCCACTTGCGCGATGCCACGGCGCGCTTCATAACCGCCGGTATTGCAGCGCCTCAGCCAGGTGCTCGCGTTCCAGCAGGGCCGCACCACCATCGAGATCGGCGATCGTGCGCGCAACCCGCAGCACGCGGTGATACGCACGTGCGGAAAGCCCCAACCGCTCCAGCGCCGTCTCGAACCAGCGTCGCTCGGCTGGCCCGAGCGCACAATCGCGCTCCAGTTCGCGCGTGCTGATTTCCGCATTCGGTCGACCGGCCCGCATCAACGATTGCCGGCGCGCCTTGAGTACCCGTTCGCGCACCGTGGCAGAATCCTCATCCCGCTCGCTGCGCGGTGAGCCAAGCTCAGCAAGCGGCACCGGCGGCACTTCCACACACAGGTCAATGCGATCAAGCAGCGGCCCGGAAATGCGCGATCGATAACGCTGAATCTGATCCGGCGTGCACTGGCAGCGCCGGCTTGGATCGCCAACATAACCGCATGGGCACGGATTCATCGCCGCCACCAGTTGGAACTGCGCGGGAAACGTCGACTGCCGCGCCGCACGCGAAATCATGATGTGGCCGGATTCCATCGGCTCGCGCAGTACTTCCAGCACATGCCGGCTGAACTCCGGCAGCTCGTCCAGAAACAGCACGCCGTTGTGCGCCAACGAGATCTCGCCCGGGCGCGGGTACGAACCGCCACCCACCAGCGCCACCGCCGACGCCGTGTGATGCGGCGAACGGAATGGCCGTCGTCGCCAGCGCGCCAGATCAGCCGTCTGTCCGGCCACCGACAGTACTGCGCAGGTTTCCAGTGCCTCTGATTCGGACATCGGCGGCAGGATGCCGGGCAGGCGTTCGGCCAGCATGGTCTTGCCGGTGCCCGGCGGGCCGATCAACAACAGGTGGTGGCTGCCGACGGCGGTGATCTCCAGCGCGCGCCGCGCCTGCAGCTGGCCGCGCACGTCGGCCAGGTCCGGACCATCTTCCGCGCCGCCATCGCTGGGAATACCGACCGGCATGGACAGCTCATGCGCCCCGCGCAGCCAGCCACATACTTCGGCCAGCGTGTCGGCCACCCGCACATCCACGTCCGGTACCAGCGCAGCTTCGGCAGCATTCTCGCGGGGCACCACCACGCGCCGGCCACGCGACCGCGCCCGCAGCAGAGCCGGCAGCACGCCAGATACACTGCGCAAGCTGCCGGTCAAGGCCAGCTCACCCAGAAATTCGCAATCGTCCAGTTTCTCGCGCGGCACCTGGCCGCTGGCGGCAAGAATGCCCAGCGCAATCGCCAGGTCGAAACGGCCACCGTCCTTGGGCAACTCGGCCGGCGCCAGGTTGACGGTGACGCGACGGTTGGGATATTCGAAGGCGGTGTTCTGGATCGCCACACGCACGCGGTCACGCGCCTCGCGCACCGCGGCCTCAGGCAGGCCGACGATGTTCGTGCACGGCAAGCCGCCGGAAAGATGCACCTCGACGATCACCTGCGGTGCGGTAACTCCTTCCTGAGCGCGGCTGAGGGTAACCGCAAGGCTCATTCAGCCAAAGGCCGCTGACGCAGGGAGGACGGGGCGCTGACAGGCACGGACATCGAGCGACTCCATCAACGCTGGATAAATAACCGCCTCCGATCGTTCTCGGGGTGAGGGTGACGGATCGGAGGCGGCTCCCGGGAGATTGGTTGTTGCTAGCTCCCGCGGGCAGCTACGGCGGCCTCAAGTTCGGCCACGCGTCGCTCCAATTCGTCGACCTTGGCGCGGGTACGCGCCAGTACCTGGGACTGGACTTCGAATTCCTCGCGGGTGACCAGGTCGAGGCGGCGCAATCCCTGCGCCAGAACATCCTGGAAGTTGGCTCGCAAATCCTGCTGCGCCTGTGCCAGTCCTGGCGGTACCAACGACACAAGTCGCAGGGCAATCTGATCGATATCCTGCCTATCCATCATGGACAGCGCCTCGCACTCGTCGAGGTAAATACTAGGTGAATGGAAATCGGCTGCACCATCGGTATGCTCCGTCAGAAACTGTAGGGATTGTCCTACACGGACGCCCCTCAGGCGACAACACCGGGCCAGGCAGGCAGAATGTGTTTTTGCATCGTCCACCGCGTCGATGCCTGTCGACTCAAGGAAAAATCCCATGAAGCTGGTCGTGGCAATCATCAAGCCATTCAAGCTGGACGATGTGCGCGAGGCGCTGGCCGAAGTCGGCGTACAGGGCGTGACGGTGACCGAGGTGAAGGGTTTCGGTCGCCAGAAAGGCCACACCGAACTGTATCGCGGCGCCGAATACGTGGTCGACTTCCTGCCCAAGATCAAGCTGGAGGTGGCAATTGCCGACGACCAGCTGGATCGCGTGCTGGAGGCGATCCAGCACTCCGCCCGCACCGGCAAGATCGGTGACGGCAAGATCTTCGTCAGCACGCTGGAGCAGGTGATCCGCATCCGCACCGGCGAACTGGATCACGACGCGCTGTAATCTCGCCGCGGCCCGCACCGGCACTCGCCGCAAGCGGCCTGCACAGCGACTTATACACAAGTTATTGGGTTGACCCTGCCCGAGCTACCCGATATGTTGTGTACGTCGGTGCCCGACCAGATGCGACATCGGTCGGGCTTAAAAGGGAATCCGGTGTGACTCCGGAACTGCCCCGCAGCGGTAAAGCGGAAACGAACGTCCTCACAAGCACTGGTTCACAGCGGCCGGGAAGCGAGGGCAAGTAGGCGGATCGCAAGATCCCCGTCCGCAAGTCCGAAGACCTGCCGGCACATCGGGACGAACGTGTCCCGGTGCGTTAGTGATGGCTTCCGCGGGGAGGCACGTCGCGGGGCAGAGCGCCACATCGCGTCTGCACTGTGAGTCGTCCCGGAATCCATCGCTTCAGGCCCTGCGCGCGGGAGCAGGTGTTTGATGTCCATGCCGGGAGCCACCAGCCATGCAACCCCTCGATACCGCCGAACGCGAGCGCACCATCGCGCGCGTCGATCCACCTGTCGTTTCCGTCCCCGAAACAGCTGCACCTGAAACCGCGTTCGCGCTGACCCCGCCGCACAATCCCGCCCAGATGCACGTGACCAAGCGCAACGGCGGCCAGGAAACCGTCGACGTCAACAAGATCGTGCGCGCGGTGACCCGCAGCAGCGAAGGCCTGCATGGCGTCGACCCGCTGCGTGTGGCGCTGAAGACCATCGGCGGCCTGTACGACGGCGCCACCACGCAGGAGCTGGATCAGCTGTCGATCCGCACCGCCGCCGCATTGACCGCGGAGGAACCCGAGTACGGCCAGCTCGCCGCACGCCTGCTCGGCGCCTACATCGACAAGGAAGTCAGCGGGCAGGAAATCCAGAGCTTCTCGCAATCGATCGCGCGCGGCACCGAGCTGGGCATCCTCAACGACCGCCTGCGCGACTTCGTTGCCGCCAACGCACGCAAACTCAATGACGCGATCAACCCGCTCGCCACGCGTCGCTTCGAATACTTCGGCCTGCGCACGGTGTACGACCGCTATCTGCTGCGTCATCCGCAACAGCGTCTCGTGATCGAGACGCCACAGCATTTCTTCATGCGCATCGCCTGCGCGCTCGGTGGCAACGAGATCGGCGAGACGCTTGAACTTTATCGGCTGCTGTCGTCGCTGGAATACATCGCCAGCTCGCCCACCCTGTTCAATGCCGGCACCTGTCATGAGCAGCTCAGTTCGTGCTATCTGCTCGATTCGCCGGTCGATTCACTGGAATCGATCTACGATAAGTACGCCGACGTCGCCAAGCTCAGCAAATTTGCGGGCGGCATCGGCCTGGCCTACTCGCGCGTGCGTTCGCGCGGCTCACTGATCAAGGGTACCAACGGTCATTCCAACGGCCTTCTGCCGTGGCTGAAAACACTGGACGCGTCAGTCGCCGCCGTCAACCAGGGCGGCAAGCGCAAAGGCGCGGCCTGCGTCTATCTGGAATCGTGGCACGCCGACATCGAGGATTTTCTCGAACTGCGTGACAACACCGGCGACGACGCGCGCCGTGCGCACAACCTCAATATCGCCAACTGGATTCCCGACGAATTCATGCGCCGGGTAGAAAGCGATGGCGACTGGTCGCTGTTCGATCCGAAGGTCGTGCCGCATTTCGTCGACAGCTGGGGGGAGGCGTTCGACGCGGCGTATCGCAAGGCCGAGAGCGATGGCCTTGCCATGAAAACCGTCAAGGCGCGTGAGCTGTACGCGCGCATGATGCGCACGCTGGCGCAGACCGGCAACGGCTGGATGACGTTCAAAGATCGCTGCAATGCCACCAGCAATCAGACGGCCAAAACCTACAACGTGATCCACCTGTCCAACCTGTGCACCGAAATTCTCGAAGTGAGCTCGGCCACCGAAACGGCGGTGTGCAATCTCGGCTCGGTGAATCTGGCGCGGCACGTGGTCGATGGTGACTTCGATTTCGAGCAGCTCGCCGCTACCGTGCGTACCGCGGTGCGCCAGCTCAACCGGGTGATCGACCTCAACTTCTATCCGATCGACACGGCGCGCACCGCCAACATGAAATGGCGCCCGGTCGGGCTGGGCGTGATGGGCCTGCAGGACGTGTTCTTCAAACTGCGCCTGCCGTTCGATTCAGCCGCGGCGCTGACACTGTCCAGCCGCATCGCCGAGGAAATCTATTTTCACGCGCTGTCGCAATCGTGCGGGCTGGCCGAAACCGAAGGTGCACATCCGGGTTTCGCGGAAAGCCGCGCGGCGAATGGCGAACTGCAATTCGACCATTGGCCGAACGCCACGCCACGCGACGACGCGCGCTGGGACGCATTGCGTGAGCGCATCAAACAGCACGGCCTGCGCAATTCGCTGCTGATCGCGATCGCGCCGACCGCCACGATCGCCTCGATCGCCGGCTGCTACGAATGCATCGAGCCGCAGGTTTCCAATCTGTTCAAGCGCGAAACGCTGTCTGGCGATTTCCTGCAGGTGAATCGCTATCTCGCCGACGAACTGAAGGCGCTCGGGCTTTGGACGTCTGAAATCCGCGATGCGATCAAGCTGGCGGAAGGCTCGATCCAGGGCATCAGCGCGATCCCGGAACGCCTGCGCGCTATCTATCGCACAGTGTGGGAGCTGCCGCAGAAGGCGCTGATCGAACTGGCGGCATCTCGTGGTGCCTACATCGACCAGAGCCAGTCGCTGAACCTGTTCATGGAGAACCCGAACATCGGTCAGCTCAGCTCGATGTACATGTACGCGTGGAAGGCCGGCATCAAGACCACCTATTACCTGCGCTCGCGTCCGGCTACGAAGATCGCCAAGACCACCGTGTCGGCGGACAGAGCCATGCTCGTCGTGGATCAGGCACAGGCGAACGCCGCGGTGTTCTGCTCGCTGGAAAACCCCGAGTACTGCGAGGCCTGCCAGTGACTGGCTGCACCCCTCTCCCGTCGGGAAAGGGGTAGGTGTGAGGGTTCGGACTTGCCAGGCATTCCGTCGGCGCCGAACTCTCATCCGCCCCTTCGGCACCCTCTCCCGGAGGGAGAAGGAATCAGCCATCCACACTCTTCTGAAGGAACCTTGATGTCCGCCCAACCGATCCGCAACACCCACATCCTCGATCCTGGCTTCGAGCTGACCCTGCGCCCGATGCGCTACCCCGGCTTTTACGAGATGTACCGCAACGCGATCAAGAACACCTGGACGGTCGAGGAGGTGGATTTCTCGATGGACACCCGCGACCTCAGCGCGAAGATGTCCGCCGCCGACCGCCATCTGATCCAGCGGCTGGTCGCGTTCTTCGCCACCGGCGATACCATCGTGTCGAACAACCTGGTATTGAACCTGTACCAGCACATCAACGCACCGGAAGCGCGCATGTACCTGTCGCGCCAGCTGTACGAAGAGGCGCTGCATGTGCAGTTCTACCTGACCCTGCTCGACACCTATATTCCTGATCCGGCCGAGCGTAACGGCGCATTCGCGGCGATCGAGACGATCCCGTCGATCCGCCAGAAAGGTGCGTTCTGCTTCAAGTGGATCGACTCGATCCAGGATCTTCGTCGGCTGGAAACGCGCGAGCATCGGCGGCAGTTCCTGCTCAACCTGATCTGCTTCGCCGCCTGCATCGAAGGGCTGTTCTTCTACGCCGCGTTTGCCTACGTCTACTACCTGCGCTCGCGCGGTCTGCTGCACGGTCTGGCCGCTGGAACCAACTGGGTGTTCCGCGACGAGAGCGGCCACATGGCATTCGCGTTCGAGGTGGTGCGTACCGTGCGCGAGCAGGAGCCGGAATTGTTCGACGATGAGATGCGCGCGCAGATCGAGGAAATGATGGAAGACGCGATCGCCTGCGAAACCCAGTTCGCCGAAGACGTGCTCTCCGGTGGCGTGGTCGGCCTGTCGGTGAAGGACATGCGCCAGTACCTCGAATACTGTGCGGACCAGCGCTTCGCCCAGCTCGACATGCCGAAAAAATACGGCGTGAAGAACCCGTTTGACTTCATGGATCTGCAGGACGTGCAAGAGGTCGCCAACTTCTTCGAGCGCCGCGTGTCGGCGTATCAGGTCGGCGTGCAGGGCGAGGTCGCGTTCGACATGGCGTTCTGACCATCGTGCCCGCGTAGCGATCATTCGATCCAAGCCATTCGCAATTTCCTGCGCTGATTCAACGCGAATTTTTCGCCGCCCGGGCAGCACCCATGTCATGAAAGGCCATTAGAATTGCCCGCTGATTCGCCTCTGCCGGCCGATGCAGGCCGCACTCGCTGATCGAACCGTGGGGAAACCATCGATGATCCGATCCTGCCGGGCGCAATGCCCGCGGGGTTTGCGGCGCGAGGGGGTCGCCCATAACGCCAAACGCATGCAAGGACCTTCGATGACTACCCCGATTCGCGTGAGATTGCTGCCCTTCGCCATCGCCTCACTGCTGGCTGCCGCCCCGCTGGCCGCCCAGAACGTCACCACCTCCGGCGTCAACGGCCGCGTGCTGGACGCCGCGGGCCAGCCGGTTGCCGGCGCCACGGTGACGATCGTGCATCAGCCTTCGGGCACCACCAAGTCGGTGGTGACCGATGGGGATGGCCGCTACACCGCGCAGGGTCTGCGCGTGGGCGGCCCGTTCGAGATCACCGCCAGCAAGAATGGCGTGGCCGCTGCCGAGCAGGACAACGTGTTCCTGCAGCTGGGCCAGCCCTCGTCGATCAACCTGAGCATGGGCGCCAGTGCCGCCCAGGCCAGCAACCTCGGCGCCGTGACGGTGAGCGCCTCCGCCCTGGCGCAGACCTTCTCCAGCGAGAACAAGGGCCTGTCGACCAACGTGTCCCAGGACCAGCTCAAGGCCACGCCGCAGGGCAATCGCTCGGTGGACGACGTCGCCCGCCTCGACCCGCGCATCACCGTGCTCGACCAGGGCGTGGGCTCGATCTCGGCCAACGGCATGAACAACCGCTACAACAACATCGCGGTGGATGGCGTGACCCAGGGCGACCCGTTCGGCCTCAACGCCAACGGCCTGCCGTACCAGAAGGCGGCGATCTCGCCCGAGACCATCGCCGAGTACAACATCTCCACCGCCACCTATGACGTCACCTCCGACACCGTCGGCGCCGACGTCAACGCGGTGACCAAGTCCGGCACCAACCAGTTCCACGGCTCGGCGTACTACTCGTACCGCAATGCCAACCACCTGGTCGGCGACGCCGGCTGGCTGCCGTCGGACAACAAGGGCTACAAGTACAACGGCTACGACAAGGACTCCACCTACGGCGTGACCGTGGGCGGCCCGATCATCAAGGACAAGCTGTTCTTCTTCGTCGCCGCCGAGCATGAGAAGACCACCGGCATCGGCGCCGACTCCGCCAATGGCCTGGACCAGTCGCTGGGCAACGGCGCCTCGACCAGCGGCAAGGTGTCGCCGGGCGACCTGCAGCAGGTGATCGACACCGCCACGCAGCTGGGCCTGACGCCGGGCAACTTCGGCGGCGCCACCGGCCTGACCTACGACGACAAGCGCTACCTCGGCAAGATCGACTGGAACATCACCGACAACCATCGCGCCAGCTTCACCTACCAGAACACCAAGGAGCTGCTGCCGGCCGTGGGCGGCAACAGTCCGAGCAGCGTGGGCCTGTCGAGCTACACCTATACCAAGGAAATCTCGACCAAGAACTACGTCGGACACCTGTTCGACGACTGGACCGAGAACTTCTCCACCGAGGCCAAGGTGGGCTACCAGCAGTACGTGCAGGACACCACCGCGCCGTTCCAGCAGCCGTCGGTGACGGTGAACCTGGCGCCGGACGGCAAGGGTCCGTCAGTGAACCTGGGCGAGGAGCGCTACCGCCACTACAACCACATCGATACCAAGAAGCTCAGCGTCTTCCTGGCCGGCACCTACTACCTGGGTGACCACACCATCAAGGGCGGTATCGACTACCAGCGCAACAAGATCAACAACCTGTTCGGCCAGGCCGAGTTCGGCGTGTACACGTTCTGGGGCTTGACCAACTTCGCCGCCGGCAACTACAACAAGTACGAGCTGTACCACCCGGCGCCGGGCTACCAGCTCAACGACATCGCCGGCAAGTGGACCTACAGCCAGTACAGCCCGTTCCTCGAGGACACCTGGCAGGTCAACGACCAGCTCTCGCTGCAGTACGGCGTGCGCGTGGACATCCCGCACTCCAGCGGCAAGCCGGCCTACAACGCCGGCTTCGAGCAGGCGTTCGGCTACCGCAACGACTACACCGTCGGTTCGAGCAACCGCGTGGTGGAGCCGCGCGTGAGCTTCAACTACTCGTTCGACTCCGAGTACAAGACCCAGCTGCGCGGCGGCGTCGGCCTGTTCCAGACCTCCCCGCCGACGGTGTGGATGACCAACCCGTTCCAGAACAACGGCGTCACCCTGCTCTCGTACACCTCGTTCGACCCGGCCACCGCGCCGTTCAGCCCGGATCCGCTGAACCAGCCGATCCCGGCCGGCGGCGGCGCCGGCTCGATCGACACCATCGACAAGAACTTCAAGCTGCCGACGGTGTGGAAGATGAGCCTGGCGCTCGACCGCGAGCTGCCGTGGTGGGGCCTGGTGGCTTCGGCCGAGTACCAGCACATCCAGGTGCGCGACGGCATCCTGTACCAGGCGGTGAACTTCGGTGCGCCAACCGGCGTGCTGCCGGACGGTCGCCTGCAATTCTGGGCAACGCCGGGCGAAGCGCCGAAGTCGTCCGACGCGCAGGCCAACCGCAACAAGGCTTTCAGCTCGGCCTCGACCCTGCTGACCAACACGCACAACGGCAAGTCCGACAGCTTCACACTGGCGGTCACCAAGCCGTTCACCGACGGCTTCTCGGGCACCGCGAGCGTCACGCTGAACCATGCCACCGACGTCGATCCGGGCACCGACACCATCGCCTACAACGGCTATGCGCGCGTCGCCCGCCTCAACCCGAACAGCGACGTGTCGGCCACCTCGAACTACAACACCGCCAGGAGCGTCAAGCTGTCGCTGAACTGGCAGCACAAGTTCTTCGGTGACTACATGTCCCAGGTGTCGATGTTCTACAACGGCCGCACCGGCAACCCGTATACCTGGGTGTTCGGCAACGACGTCAATGGCGACAGCATCAGTGGCTGGGATCCGGCCTACATCCCCAGCGCGAACGACCCGAAGGTGAGCTACGGCAACGCTACGGCGCAGCAGATCCAGCAGTTCCAGGATTTCCTCGCCGGCGACAAGTACCTCAAGGACCATCGCGGGCAGATCGCCTCCCGCAACGGTGCGCGCACGTCGTGGGTGACCACGCTTGACATGAGCTTCTCGCAGGAAATCCCGGGCCTGTTCAAGGGCAACAAGGGCGAGGTCCGTCTGGACGTCTACAACTTCCTCAACCTGCTCGACAAGAACTGGGGCCAGCAGCGCAACACCGGGATCTATCCGACCCGCACGCTGGCCAACTACGGCGGCGTGAACGCCCAGGGCCAGTACGTCTACTCGTTGCCCACCGACAAGAGCGGCAACTACCAGCCGCAGCAACTGCAGGTGTACGACGGCGGCTTCTACGATCCCAGCCGGGTGGTTTCGCGCTGGTCGGCGATGCTGACGCTGCGCTACACGTTCTGATCGCGCCGTTCAGCCGGTGCGGTGCGTAAAAAGCCGGCGCTTATCTGTCCAGCCGTTCCGTCTGTCCGTCGATTTCCAAGATCGATACTCGAGCCCCTGATCGGACATCAGGGGCTCTTGTACCGGTGCCTGGCCGAAGATCCCGACGGATACCGTCAGAAGCTGTACTTCAGCGACGCCCCAGCGCCGTAGTCCGGGCTGCCGTTGGCGAAGCCGCCGAGCACGTAAGCCTGCATGCGCAGGTTGTCGCTGAGCTTGTGGTTCCAGTAGCCGGTGAGCTCGCTCTGCGGGGCGCCGCCGTCGGTGATCCGCTCGCGGTAGTAGTAGTACGCACCGATGCTGTCGCTGGTGCTCAGCTTGTAGTCGGCGCCGATGTTCGCGTTGAAGCCATTTTTCAGCTGGATGTACTGCGAACTGCCGTACTTCATCCAGCCCACACCGCCGAACGCCGTCCACGCGCCACTCACCTTATAGGTATCCAGCGACAGACCGTAGTCGTTCTTGCCGGTGCCCAGACCCTTGTTCTCGTCGGCGGTGCCGAACTTCACCTTGCCGGTGAGATCCAGCCCGAACGTGCGGTCGGCACTGCCGAACAGCTCGTAGCCGGCGGACGCGGTGATGTCGCCCAGACCCGAGGCCGAACCGCTGGTCGTCGTCGACGCCGTGCCGCCGGTGGACGAACCGCCGCAGGCATGAATCGCGCCGCCGACCGCATGGCCCACGCCGCGGCACAGCGGATTGTTGTTGTTCACCTTGCCCACGCCGGGAATCACGTTGCCGGGACCACTGATGTTGATGTACGGCACGGTGAGCTTGAACGTCCAGCGATCGCTCTGGTACGCCGCGGTCACCGGCACCGACCAGATATCGGTCGTGGTGTCGGTGCCGTACTTGCCACTGCTGTAATCGGCACCGGCGGAAAGGCTGAACTGGTCGCTGCCGGGCGTGGTGGCGGCATGGGCCGCCGGTGCACCGATCAGCAGCAGGCCGCCGACGATCATCCAGTGTTGTGGGTTACGCATGTGAGGGTTTCCTTGCAGATGTTGGGAATGGCGACAGGCCCGGCATCACACCGGGCCTGCATGCACTACGACTCGCCGGAGAAGCGGGGCTCAGCCACCCGGACGACCGGCGCGGGTGGGGTGATCCGGAATCTGGGGGCGATCGGGAATCTGGGGGCGATCGGGAACCTGCGGGCGATCCGGCAGCGTGGGCTTGCCAGCAAAGTCCGGCTTGCCGGCGAAATCGAGCTTGCCCGGGTGGTCGGTGGCACTCGGATGATCGGTCATGTGGCTCCGGCCAAACACGACCTTGTCGACCGAGACGTTTGCATGCGCATGCGCGCTGGCGGAAGCGCTGCCGGCAGCTTTCGGCGAACGCATCACGTCGCCCAGCTTGAAGCCCATGCTGTTGGCGATCTGGCCCCAGCCTTCGCCGGCGGCGCGCAAGGCCAGCACGCCCTTGAGGTCGACACTGGTGCCGTCGGCCAGCACCAGCGTGCCGCCGTTGAGCGCGGCCTCGAGTTCGGTCGCGGTCGGATCCGTAATGTCGGCCTGGGCCAAGCTGGCCTCGGCCAGCGACAGCGCGATCTTCACATTGCCGTAGCCCAGCTTGCCGGTGGCGGGCGTAAACGTCGTGGTCGTGGTCGTGGTGGTGGTCGTGCCGGCCGTGGTATCGGTCAATGTGATCGCGGTGCCGTTGCGCAACCCGGTGACCAAGGCCTGGGAGTTCGTGTCCGAACCGGCAAAGCTGGTGAACTCGGTGCTCAGCCGGGTCGACTCCTGATTGGTGCTGGTCGACGTGGTGCTTGTGCCGGACGTCGTCGTGCTCTGCGCCATGGCCGGCGCAACGGCCAATCCGGCCAACACGGCGGCGCAAACGAGCGTGAGTGTGAGGTGTCGGATTTTCATTGCTCTCTCCTAAGGGATGCCACAAAGGCGGATTACTGCGAAACGCACATCACGGTCATCGTCAAAGCAAAGGCACCCGCGATCAGGGTCATGTCGAGAGTCGTGTTTCGCATGAGGACGCCTTCTGCCTGCGGTGGATCCGAGGCTTGCCAGGTCCATTACGCCCGGGACCCCAGAATCCTTCCCTGCGGTCGAGTCGCGTTCGGAATGCGTTCAGGGAGAGAGCAGGCCATAGCCGTAGCGCGTATCGCGGCCCGGAGGCCCGAGGTCGCGGGCCATGGTGGCCAGGCGCTGCACGATCTGCGCAGCCGCACCTTGGCGCGGTGCATCCAGCAACTGGGCGACCCTTCGCGCCACGATCGGCGCCGCGAATGACGTGCCGCGCAACGCGTCGCTGCCGCGTCCGGCCACGCCGGATGCGCAGAAAGCCACCTGGTCGCCGCTGCCGGACTCGGGTAGCACCCGATCGTGCTCGTCGACCCCGCTGACGCCGATCACACCGGGGTAGGCTGCCGGGAACAACGGCGGCGCCGCGGGTCCGTCGTTGCCGACCGCGCTGACCAGCACATGGCCACGCGCGATCATCGCCTGCACCGCGCGTGCGAGCACCGGATTGTCCGGGCCAACCAGGCTGATGTTGATCACCGGCACGCGCTCGCGCGCCATCCACGCTAGCGCTTCCACCAGGCTCGAAGTGGCGCCGCCGACTTTATCGGCGCACCACAGGTCCGCTGCGTATAGCGTGTCGGGATCGCCATCGACGAGGCGTGCGGCCACCGCGGTGCCGTGCCTCGACACAGTCGCCGTCATGCAGCCATGTTGCTCGATGCGTGCGCGTGCCAATGCCGGATCGGCCGCGTTCACGCCGCCATCGATCAGTCCGACGCGTCGCGGCGTGGCTCCGGATGGCCCGGTCGCCGACGCGTCGCCCTGGCGGAGATTGTCGCCACCCGCGGACAGGTAGAGATGCTGGTAGGCGAAGGTGACTTTCGGCGCCACCTGCTGCAGCGCCTGCAGCGCTTCGATCTCGCTGCGTCCACGCGTGTCGTGCAGGACCACCATGTCCAGCCCCAGCGTCGCGTCCGCCGACGCCTGACTGTCTGCGGTGAATCCCTGTGCCTGCACTGCATGAAGTTGCTCGCCCGAAAGACCCAGCGCGAGGAATTCACCACGCAGCACCGGCTCGCCGTGAGGATCCACCGTCACCCGCCTGGGTTCCTCGCGCAGCAAGATATCGATCTGCGACTGCCGCGCGACGGCCGGCGTCTCGTGCCCGTGCCGCGGATCGTCGACGTGCTGTGTCGCCGCAGCCGGAAGCGTAACGGGCACGCGGGGCATGGCGGGCATGCCGCCGCCGCGGGGAACATGCACGTCGGGCAAACTCCGCGGCGGACCGCGTAGCTGTGCCCGCGCAGGCGCCGTAACGCCCATGGCCAGCGCGACCGACAGCAAGGGAATCAGCACGGAAATCGGGCGCTGTATCGGCATGGCGGGACCGGCCGGTAGTCAGGGGTTGCAATGCTAGCATTGGCTCACTTTACGCTCCCGAACCGCGCCGTTGCTCGCGAGGGAAGGAATCGTCCCCTTCAAACGTAATGGAAAAGCGATACGTGGATCCGAGTCAGGTCGTGCGCGAAGGATTGATCCCGCTACTGCCGCGTCTGCGCCGCCTTGCGAGGGCCTTGACGGGACAGGTCGATGATGCCGACGACCTGTTGCAGATCGTGCTGGAGCGCGCCATGACTCGGGCGGCGCAATGGCGACCGGATGCTGCGCTGGACAAGTGGGTGTTCGCGATCGCGCGGAACGCCTGGCGGGACGAGCTGCGCGCCCGCGGAAGATCGCAACGCCTGTTTGCAGGCGAGGAAGCCGGTGTCATGGCTGCCGACGGAAACAGCGGGCCCGCGCAGAAGCTGGAGCTGGCAGCGGCACTGGTGGCACTGCCGCCGGATCATCGCGAAGTGGTGGCCCTGGTGCTGGTCGAGGGCTTGTCGTACAGCGAAGCCGCCGAGCTGCTGCAGGTCCCGGTGGGAACCGTCACCAGCCGCCTGGCGCGTGCTCGCGCCGCTCTGCAGTCTTATCTTGGGAACGGCACATGAACCTGATCGACGACGACACATTGCAGGCTTACGCGGACGGCGAGCTCGACGCGACAAACACCGCGCGAATCGATGCCGCGCTGGCGCACGACGATCTGCTTCGACGCCGCCTGCAGCAGACACGCGCCCTGCGCGCGCAGCTCAAGGCCGCGTTCGACCCGGTGCTCGACGAGCCGGTACCGGCACGCCTGTCCGCATTGTTGCAGCCGGCACGTCCGCAAGCGCCGATGCCGATAAAGCCATTGGCCCAGGCTGCAGGTCGACGGGGATTCGACGCGGGTCGGCGCCGCGCGTCCCGCCGCTGGTGGAAGCCGGTCGCGGCAGCGACCGCATCGGTCGCGGTGCTGGCCGTAACGCTGTGGTGGCACGCCGGCAGAGCACCGCTGAGCGTGCACGACGACCGGCAATACGCCACGGCTCCCTTGTCCGATGCACTCGACCGAGCACTGGCGAGTGAACCCGACCCACATGCCTCGGTCGGCATCGGCCTGAGTTTCCGCAGTACCGACGGACGCATCTGCCGCACCTTCATCGATCGCGCCAAGCCGACGCTGGCCGGCCTGGCTTGCCATGACGATGCGGGCTGGCGGCTTTCCGTACTCACGGCAGCCAAAAAACCCGAAGAAGGCGAACTGCGGCAAGCTGCCAGCAGCATGCCCCCCGCCGTCCAGGCAGCGGTCGACGCGCGCATCCGCGGCGAAGCCTTCGACGCCCGGCAAGAGCGCGCGGCGCGCGATGCCGGCTGGCGCTAGGGATGCTCTGATCCTCAACGCAGGGGTTGAGAAAACCGACGTTTGAAGCGGGCGCGGGGATACCGGCGACCTATTGACTACAGATGTAGTCAAGGCGTACCGTGACTACATCTGTAGTCACGGAACTACCCAGCCATGTCCAAACCTTCCATCGGCGATCAGGAGCTGGCGCTCCTTCACTATCTGGCCGAACACGGCGGCGCCTCCGTCGGCGAGGTGGCCAGCGGCTTCGGCGAGCCACGCGGCCTGGCCCGCTCCACTGTGCTGACCATGATGGAACGCCTGCGCGGCAAGGGCTATCTGAAGCGCCGGCAGCTGCGCGGAATGTTTCGCTACAGCACGGCGACCGGGCCGAAGGAGGCGATGCGCAGCGCCGTGGGCAGCTTCGTCGAAAAGACGCTGAGCGGTTCGGTCTCGCCGTTCGTGGCCTGGATGTCGGAGCGTGCCGAAGTCAGCGAGACGGAACTGGCCGAGCTCGAGGCGCTGGTCGCGCAGCTGCAGACCCGGCGCAATGAGTCTTGACATGGCCTCGCTGACCATCCTGCTCGATACCTTGCTCATACGGCTGGCCTGGACCTCGGCCCAAGCCGTGTTGCTGATCGGCGCCGTCTGGCTGATCGGCCGTCTGCTGCCGCAACTGTCGCCCGCATTGCGCTGCACGCTGTGGTGGCTGGTGGGCATGCAGCTGATCCTCGGGCTGTGCTGGAGCTCGCCATTGCAACTGCGCGTGCTGGCTCCGACACCGCAGACCGCGACTGCTGCGCAAGACCGTACTGTGTTGCCGGTCGTTGCCATCACGGATGCCGCGCCCATGAGCCACGTGGTGCCCGAACCGGTTCAGTCATTGCCGGTCGCGTGGTATTCGCATTGGCGGCTGATCCTGATTTCGCTGTGGCTGGCCGCCGTGCTCGTGCAGCTGCTCATCGCAAGCAGGCAGTGGCGAAGCGCTCGTCGCGTGCTGCTCGACTCGCGGCCGTTGACCGATGATTCGCTGCGGGCTGTCTGCGCGGAACAGGTGCGCAGGCTTGGTCTGCGCCGGGAGCCACAACTACGCACGTCCGCGGAAATCAGTTCGCCGCAGGTCACCGGACTATGGCGCACCACCGTGCTGCTGCCGGCCGACCAGCGGCTGACGCTGGCGGAATCCGCGATGGCTTTGACCCACGAGCTGGCGCACCTGCGTCGCGGCGACCTGTGGCTGGGCTGGATCCCCGCCATCGCGCAACGGCTGTTCTTCTTTCATCCACTGGTGGCGTGGGCGGTGCGCGAGTACGCGCTGAGCCGCGAGGCCGCCTGCGATGCAAAGGTGCTGCAGCAGACCGGCACGATGCCGCAGGCCTACGGCCATCTGCTGCTGCGCCTGGGTATCTCCCACCCGATGCATTCCGGCCTGGCCGGAGCTTCGCCATCGTTCCATAACCTCAAGAGGCGACTGACCATGTTGCAGCAGTCCGACAACCTGCCCCGTCCCCGCACGCGCGCGTGGCCACTGATCGTCCTGATCGTGCTGGCCGGCGTGTTGCCATATCGCGTCACCGCGAGCGCTCCGCAGACATCGGCGACGGCGCACTCGACGCTCGCCGTACCGGCGCCGCCACCTCCTCTCCCGCCCCCGCCCCCCCCGCCGCGCGCACCATTGCCGCCGCCTCCGCCGCCTCCGCCGCCACGTCACGCGAACAACTTTTCGGCACACCATGTCGATATCGATACGTCGGCAGATGCGGCTTATGGTTTCGCGCTACTGGATGGCGATTCGGTCACCATCAACGGCTCGGACGCCGACGTCGATGCAGTAAACAGGCTGCGCAAGGCGAACGAACCGGTGCTGTGGTTCCGCCGCGGCGACAAGGCGTACGTGGTTCGCGACAGCGCCTATATCCAGCGCGCCAGGGCCATCTATGCGCCGGTGCTGGCGCTGGGCAAGCAGCAGGGCACACTGGGCGGCGAACAGGGCCGGCTCGGTGGCTTGCAGGGCGGGCTTGGTGCACGCCAGGGTGCGCTGGGATCGCAGCAGGGACAGCTCGCCAGTCAGCAGGCAAAGCTGGCGGGTGAACAGGCATCGTTGGCCGGACAAGCCGGCGACGACAAGCGACAGGCGGAACTCGAAGCCCGGCAGGCCGTGCTGCAGTCGCGTGAAGATGAGCTCGGCAAGCAGCAGGATGAGCTCGGCCAGCAACAGGAGGCACTGGGCAAGCAACAGGAGGCGCTCGGTGCCAGGCAGGAAGCGCTTGGCAAACGCCAGGAGCAGGCCACCGCGCAGGCCAACCAGCAGGTCGGCAAGCTGCTCGACGAGGCGTTGGCCAAAGGCGCCGCACAAGCCGTCAGCCCTCGCTGACGAACGAGGTTGCCCGGTCGGCTGGTGACGCCGCACCGGGCATTCTTTTTATCGCAGGCCTTGTGCCCGACGCGACGACAGGACTCCGAGAACCTCGACTTCCTGCGTCGCTGTCTTCTGCATGAATCCGCTCTTCCCGAGGAAGCGCGGATGAACTTCAGTCCTTCGGCACCTTCATCGCGTATTCCTGCGGTGGCGTATTGCCGGCGAGGTTGTGCACGAAGTAGTCCCAGCGGCGGCGGGCCACATACGGCGATGCCTTGCCGTAGCCGTGGTGGGCATTGGGGATCAGCAACAGGTCGAAATTCTTGTTGGCCTTGATCAGCGCATCGACCACCAGCAAGGTGTTCGAGGTCGGCACGTTGTCGTCCATCGTGCCGTGGGTGAGCATCAGGTGGCCCTTGAGGTTCTTCGCGTAACTCTGGTTGGCCTGCGCGTCGTAGTTGGTGCTGCCGTCCTTGTTCGTCACCAGCAGGCCCTGCCACTTCTCGGCCCAGTCGTCCTCGTAGTTGCGGTTCTCGTGGTTGCCGCTTTCGGCCCAGCCGACCTTGAAGAAATCCGGGTAATGGAACATCGCGCCGGCGGTGGCATTGCCGCCACCGGAATGACCCCAGATGCCCACGCGATCCAGGTCGATCCACGGATTCTTCGCGCCGAGCTGGCGGATCGCGGTGACCTGGTCCGGCAGAGTGTTGTCCTCGACGTGCTCGAAGTAGGCATCGTGGAATGCCTTCGAGCGCCACGGCGTGCCCATGCCGTCAATGGCCACGACGATGAAGCCGAGTTCCGCCAGTGCCTGGTGATCGCCACGCGACGGCATGAAGCTGCGGCTGCCGACCGAACCGGTCTGCGGGCCGGGGTAGACGTAGTCGACGATCGGATACTTCTTCGATGCATCGAAGTTCGTCGGCTTGAACATCAGGCCGTACAGCTCGGTCTTGCCGTCGCGTGCCTTCACCGTGAACGGCGTCGGCGCAATCCAGCCGCTGGCGACGAGGCGGCTGATGTCGGCCTTGGCTACCTGCGCCACGGTTTGCCCATCCTGCGCGTTGCGCAGCACGGTCACCTGCGGCGTCGTCGGGGTGGAATACGCATCGACGAACAGACGTCCATCCGGTGACAGCGCCACTGTGTGATCGGTCGGCTCCGGCGTCAGCAGGGTCGGCTTGCCGCCGTCGAGGCTGACCTTGTAGAACTGCTGGTAGTAGGGATTCACGCCACGCTCGCGACCGACGCCGCGGAACCACAGCGTGCGCGTCTTCGGATCGAGCTTCAGCACCTGGGTGACGTTGCCGGCGCCGGTGGTGATCGCGCGCTTGAGCTTGCCGGTGTTGAGGTTGTACAGGTACAGCTGACCCCAGTTGGTGCGCTCGGAAAACCAGACCGCCTCGTGGGTTTCCGGCAGGTAGAACCAGTTGACCTGGTCGTTGCCGCTTTCGTAGTAGGTCTTGACGCTTTCCTCGAACACCGTGCGCACCGCGCCGCTGTTCGCATCGGCGATGCGGAACCATTCGTGCTTGTGATCGCGCGAGGTGGACACGAAGGCCAGCGTCTTGCCATCCGACGCCCACTTCACGTCGTCCCAGCCACCGTCGGGCCCGCAGCTGACGTCGTCGCACAGGGTGGAGCGGTGCTGGTCCGGCGGCATCTTCAGACGCACGACCCGGTGGCTCGGCACGTCGATGATGACGCGCTCGATCATCGTCACGTCCTTGTCGCCGACCAGCGGATACTTCCACGCCTCCAGCTTCGGATGACCGACGTTGGTGCTGATCATGTACATGTCGCCGGTCTTGCGCTGGTCCTGCTGGAACGTGGCGATCTGCGTCGAATCCGGCGACCACACCAGGATCGCGCTGTCGGTGTGCTTCCAGCCCGCGTTGTCGGTGGCGTAGCCGAAATTCTCCACGCCATCGGTGGTGAGCTGCGTTTCCTTGCCGCTGGCGACGTCGCGCAGCCACAGGTTCCAGTCGCGAATGAACGCCTCGGTCTTCCCGTCCGGCGACAGCGCGCCAGGCTCGCCGCCTGCCTTGTCGCCGGCGTCCTTCTTCGCGCCATTGCCGGCCACGCACACGCCGGCGGCTTTCAGGTCACACAAGTAATGGGCGTCGCGCAGCGCAATGTCGACACGGCCGTCCACCATCGCGCGGTAACCGGTGACCGGCAGCTTCTTCGCATCGACCGGCTTGCCGGTCGCCTTGCCCAGCGCGTCGGCGAGCTTTACCTGGTCGAATAGCGGTGTGACCTTGCCGCTGGCCGCATCCATCTGCACGAAATGGTCGCCGTTGCTGTCGTGATCGCGATACCAGAAATGGCCGTCGTCCAGCCAGCTCACCTTTTGCACCGCGTGATCGACCAGCGGCGTGGTGTTGTAGGTCATGAAGCGTTCCGCCTGCGCGTAGTCGTTCGCGCTTAGCGTCCTGCCTTGCGCGACGACACCGCCGGACAGCAACCCCAGTATTACCGCGCCGAACAGACGCGACTTGCTGATCATCGAATGCATGCTTTGCTCCACGGGAAATCGGATGGCACGACGGCAGCCCGATGCAGCGGCTACGCCGAACCGACCGATGCTAGCGCGATACCGCACCGGCCTCCCTGTGCCAAAGGTCTATGCCGCCGCGCAGCTGTCGCTGGCGGCAAACTACACTGGTGCACTGCGTCATTCACCGCCAGTCCATCCCCACGCCAGGTGACCCATGCTCCCCGCCCCGATCGAAGCCCGTCTGCTCGAAATGGTTTTCCCCGATCACACCAACCACCTCGGCACGTTGTTTGGCGGCCAGGCGCTGGCGTGGATGGACAAGGCCGCCTTCATCGTCGCCTCGCGCTATGCGCGGCGTACCGTGGTCACCGCCCGCTCGGAGGAGGTGAACTTTCGCGTGCCGATGCGCACCGGTCAGCTGGTGGAACTGGTCGCCAGCGTGGTCAAGGTCGGCCGCAGCTCGATGACTGTCGAGGTGGAGATGACCGCCGAAGATCTGCTCAGCGGCGACCGTCGCGTCTGCACCACCGGCCGCTTCGTGATGATCGCGCTGGATTCCAACGGCTCGCCAACGAGCGTTCCGGCGCTGCCGTCCGAAGGCTGAGCCATGCCATCTCGCTGCCCGGTGGATCCAGGCGGCGACGACAGCAGCCGGTCAGTGGATGTAGCCGGACTCCTGGGAGTCGACCTTGACCCTGATCAGCTTCATGGAACCCAGGTCGCCCACGCCACCATTGGCGAAGGTCAGCACGCCCTCGCCCTTGTAGTGGCATTCCGTACGGGAGTTGTCGCCGCCGAAATGGAAGGGAATCCAGGCCTTTCCGGTCATGTAGGTCTTCTGGTCAGTCGGCGGCCCGATCAGGTCCATGATCTGCTTCGAATACATGCCCACCTGGATCCTGGCGAACTTGCTGCCCGGCGCGGGCGTTCCCTCGACTTCGGAGGACTTCGGTGCACCGGCGCAGATCGCCATCGGTGCGTAGCTGGCGAAAAAGGCCAGGGACGACATGAATACGAGCGACTTGATCTTCACTGACAACTTCTCCCTTTGGATGTTGATGGCCACAGCGGCGAGGCAGACACGGCGAACGCAGCCTGGCGCCGCGACAACGAGCGCCAGGCACACGGCCGGGCATTCGACTCCCCTGCTGCAGAATGACAAGATTGCGCCGGGCGCGAGCCGCGGCGGAATCCGCAGTGGATGCTAGACAGACCCACCGGAAACGACAAAGGGGAAAGCTGCGACAACATGTAAGATTTTTCTGCAGCGCTACGTCTCTGCAACCGAGCGCACAGTCCCGATGCCCCTGATCGACCGCCAGATCCGCTTCACGGATATCCGAAGGAGCCCTTCATGTCCACGCCACTTCGCGTCATCGGCAATTACATTTCGCCCTACGTGCGCAAAGTACTGGCCTGCCTTGAACTGAAGGGACTGGAATATGAAATCGATCCGATCGCGCCGTTTGTCGGCAACGAAGAATTCAGCAGGATCAGCCCGTTG
Source organism: Rhodanobacter glycinis (assembly GCF_006438785.1). Taxonomy (GTDB): domain Bacteria; phylum Pseudomonadota; class Gammaproteobacteria; order Xanthomonadales; family Rhodanobacteraceae; genus Rhodanobacter; species Rhodanobacter glycinis_A. Next base: position 454,034 of record NZ_RCZB01000003.1, read on the forward strand.
CGCCGGATACCGGTATTGATCGACGGCGACCTGGTGCTCAATGATTCCAGCGTGATCTGCCAGTACCTGGAAGATCGACACCCCACGCCCTCGCTCTACCCACGCGACATCGCCGACCGCGCCCGTGCCCGCTGGCTCGAGGAGTACGCCGATACGCGACTGGCCGACGGTCTGATCTGGCGGCTGTTCTATCAGCTGGCGATCAAGCGCCATATTTTCGGCGAGGCTCCCAACGAGACCGTGGTGCAACATGCGCGTGACGAGGCGATCCCCGCCGCGCTCGACTACCTGGAGCAGCAACTGCCGGACGATGGTTTCGTGTTCGGCGCGTTGTCGATCGCCGACATCAGCATCGCCAGCTGTTTCCGCACCGCCTCCTTCGTGCGCTACGCCATCGATGCCGAACGCTGGCCGCTGATGGCCGCCCTGGTGGTCCACGTGCAGGAACTGCCGGCATTGCAGAAGCTGGCCAGGTTCGAGGACTGCATGCTGCGCCTGCCGCTGGCCGAGCAACGCGGGGCGCTGATCACCGCCGGCGCCCCGCTGACCAGCGACACCCTGGGCACCAGCGCACCGCGCCCCGGCCCGCCGCGCGCGTCGTGAGGCCACACCACCTGCCGTGGGAGCGCGTCCTGTGCGCGATGTTCTTCGTCACGTGACGAAAAGCCATCGCGCACAGAGTGCGCTCCTACGCCGTCGTCAGTTCCACCAGCCAGTCGACGAACACTCGCAGCCGTGCCGGCATCTGCCGCTGCTGCGGGTACAGGATGGTCATCGGCAACGACGGCGGCGGGTGTGCCGGCAGTAGCTGGCGCAGCCCGCCGCTCTTCAGCGCATCGACGATGCGGTAGCGCGGCATCTGCGCGATGCCCAGGCCGGCTTCGCAGCAGCCGAGGTAGGCATCCACGCCGCTGACGCTGACGCAGCCCGGCAGCACGATCTCGCGCCGCTTGCGGCCGACCATGAACTCCAGCGGCTCGGCCCGGCGGGTGGTCGGCGAAACCCAGTTCACCGCCAGATGACCGTCCTGCAGTGCGGCCAGCGAATTGGGCAGGCCATGTCGGCGCACGTAGGCGGCGCTGGCCACGGTGACCTGTTCCAGCATCGCCACGCGGCGCCCGACCATGCCCGAATCGCCCAGTTCGCCGATGCGCAGCACGCAATCCACGCCTTCACGCACCAGGTCGACGAAGCGGTCGCCGGTGCCGATGTCCAGCTGGATCTGCGGGTAGCGCGCGAAAAAATCCCGCAGCGCGGGGATCACCAGCAGGCGCGCCAGCGTCGCCTGCAGGTCGACGCGCAAGCGGCCCTTCGGCCGGACCCGCGCCTCGCGGAAATCCGTCTCGACCTCGTCCACGTCGGCCAGCAGGCGCAGGCAATGGCCGTAATAGGTCTCGCCTTCGCGGGTGGCACGTACGCGACGGGTGGTCCGCTGCAGCAGCTGCGCGCCCAGCCGCGCCTCCAGCCGCTTGATCGCGTGGGTGACGGTGGCGCGCGGCAGGTTCAAGTCGTCCGCAGCGGCGGTGAAGCTGCCCAGCTCGACGATCCGCGTATACAGCCGCATGGCTTCGAGGCGGTCCATGGCATTGTTGCTTGTTTTGAAATGGTGATGGCCATTATTGAGCATTTATCCGCTTGCGGTCGCGGCGCACCATGCACCTACTTATCACCCACCGGAGCGACAACCATGCAGACCCGCACTCTCGGCAAGAATCCTCATGGAAAGCCGGGCCCCCAGGTCTCCGCCCTCGGCCTCGGCTGCATGGGCATGAGCGCGTTCTACGGCCAGCACGACGACGCCGAATCGATCGCCACCATCCATCACGCGCTGGACCGTGGCCTCAACCTGCTCGACACCGCCGACATGTACGGCCCGCACACCAACGAGGTGCTGGTGGGCAAGGCGATCAGGGGCCGCCGCAAGGAGGCCTTCATCGCCACCAAGTTTGGCATCGTGCGCGATCCGGACAACCCGCAGGCGCGCGGCGTCAACGGCCGCCCGGAGTACGTGCGCGCGGCCTGCGACGCCAGCCTGCAGCGGCTCGGCATCGATACCATCGACCTGTACTACCAGCATCGCGTCGACCCGGGCGTGCCGATCGAGGACACCGTCGGTGCGATGGCCGAACTGGTTGCCGCCGGCAAGGTGCGCTACCTCGGCCTGAGCGAGGCCTCCGGCGCCACGCTGGAGCGTGCGTGCAAGGTGCACCCGATCGCCGCGTTGCAAAGCGAGTTCTCGCTGTGGACGCGCGACCCGCAAACGAACGGCATGCTCGCCGCCTGCCGCAAGCTCGGCGTCAGCCTGGTCGCCTATTCGCCGCTGGGCCGCGGCTTCCTCACCGGCGCGATCCGCTCGCCGGACGATTTCGACGCCGACGACTACCGCCGCACCAACCCGCGCTTCATGGGCGACAACTTCGCCCGCAACCTGCAACTGGTCGAACAGGTGAAAGCGCTGGCCGCCGACAAGGGCTGCTCGCCCGCGCAGCTGGCGCTGGCCTGGGTGCTGGCGCAGGGCGACGACGTGCTGGCCATTCCCGGCACCCGCAAGCGCTCGCGGCTGGACGAAAACCTCGGCGCGCTCGACGTGCAGTTCAACGCGGCCGAGCTCAGGGCCATCGACGCGGCGTTCCCGCCGGACGCCGCCGCCGGCGACCGCTACGTCAGCTCGGGCATGCACATGGTCAACGTGTAACGCCGTGCCCTCCCCTGCGCTGCAGGGGAGGGCTGGGGCGGGGTCCGCTCTCGATCCTTCCCGCCAGTGCCTCGCAGGGCGAGAAGCAAGGCGGCTAAACTGCGCGGCATGAGCACCCCCGAACACTCTCCCCTCGGCAAGGACACCATCTACGCCGATCGCTACGACCCCGGCCTGCTGTTTGCGATCCCGCGCGCCGACAAGCGTGTCGAGATCGGCGTGGGCGAAGTACTACCGTTCCACGGCGTGGACATCTGGAACGCGTATGAACTGTCGTGGCTCGACCTGCGTGGCAAGCCGCAGGTGGCGCTGGCCGAATTCCACGTGCCGGCCGCCTCGCCGCATATCATCGAATCCAAATCGTTCAAGCTCTACCTGAATGGTTTCGCGCAGGAACGCATCGCCAACGCCACCAGCCTGACCGATACCTTGCTGCACGATCTGTCCGCAGCTGCCGGCGCTGTGGTCAACGTGCAGCTTCATGCGGCCCATGGCGCAACGCTGCCGGTCACTGGCCTGGAGGGCGATCTGCTCGACGATCAGGACATCGAGGTCGATCACTACGGACCGCCCGACGCCGACTTCCTGCTGGTCGACCGTGCGGCCACGCCAGTGGCCGAAACCCTGGTATCGCATCTGTTGCGCTCGAACTGTCCGGTTACCGGCCAGCCGGACTGGGGCAGCGTGCAGATCGCCTATCGCGGTGCACCGATCGACCACGCCGGACTGCTGCGCTATCTGATCTCGTTCCGCACCCACAACGAATTCCACGAACAATGCGTGGAGCGCATCTTCGTCGACCTGACGCAACGCTGTGCACCGCAACAGCTCAGCGTCTACGCGCGCTATACCCGCCGCGGCGGACTGGACATCAATCCGTTCCGCAGCAGCACGCCGGGCACGCCTGACAACGCGCGCACGGTTCGCCAGTAGGTCGTTCGCAAGTGCCCCCTGTTTTCCTCCGGCGTAGTCACTGCGTGAAGATTCGCTGACTGCGAGGGCTGCCGGTAATCGGCGCTTCATGTCGACGGCGCTAGCCTCGCAGTTCATCACGCCACCGGACGTCGCTGCGGCAGTCGCCTATGGATCGGCATCGCCACGTCATCGACCCAGGAGTTCCCATGACACATTTCATCCGCACCACCGCGCTGTTCGGCGCCAGCCTCGCCGGCCTGCTGCTGCTCAGCGCCTGCGGCAAGAGCGAGCCGGCCGCGCCAGCCAGCACACTCGCGCCATCGGCCACCGTTGCCGCACCGCTTCCGGCACCTGCCACCACGGCAACGGCCGCGCCGGCCAGCCCCAGCACCGCGGCCAGCCTCGCGCCAGCCGCCTCTGCGCCATCGGCCGCGGCGCCGGTGGCAACCCCGCTGACGGTCGCCAAGGTGATTCTCGGCAGCGACGTGAACGCCGAGCATCAGGTAACCCGCGCCAGCAACCGTTTCGCCCCCAACGACAAGGCCATCTACGCCAGCGTCGCCACCGAGGGCAGCAGTGAGGGAGCCACGCTCAACGCCAAGTGGAGTTTCCTGGAAGGCCAGGGCCAGCTGGTCAGCAACATCAGCCAGTCGATCGCCACCGACGGCCCCGCCGTCACCACCTTCAAGGTGCAGAACCCGGACCTGTGGCCGGCAGGCAAATACAAGGTCGAGATCTCGCTCGATGGCAAGGAGGTGGCCAAGCAGGATTTCGAGATCAAAAAGAGTTGATCGACCCGTTCCGGTGAAGGCAAAAGGCGCCCTGCGGGCGCCTTTTCTTTTCTGTCGTCACTCAGCGCCGGCACAGCGCCTTGCGACCGATGGCCGGGTGATCGGTGAAGAACGCATCGATGCCGGCATCGAGATAGGCGCGGATCTCGACCATCGAACCGGCCTCGTTGAACGTGCGCGGATCGTCGCCCAGCCACAGGTTCTCAGGCTGGAAACAGTTCTCCGGGCGGAACGTGTACGCGTGCACTTCCAGACCTGCCGCATGCGCGTCGTGCACCAGCGGCGTGGGCGGCGCGAGCGCACCGCCGGGCCCGAGCGGAATGATCGTGCGGATATTCGGGCCAATCGCATCCGCATACGCGGCGATATCGCGCAGGCCAACCGACGTCATCATCTGCGCATAACCGAGTCCGCCGCCCGCTGCGATCACGTCACCAGGCTGCTGGTCCGCGTCACCCAGCAACTGCAGCAGCCGGATGTTGCCGTGCCGACCGCCGGCGAGCTTGCTGCGCAGGTATTTCAGGTTGCCGACTTCGAACGACTGGATCTCCACGGGCGCCGCGCTTGTGTAGCTGTGCGCAGTCAGTGTGGCCAGCAACGCGTCCTCCATCGGCAGCCCCAGCGCGCGGAAATACGTGCCGTGCTTGATCTCGGGAATGATCCCGATGACCCGCCCGCACGCGGTCGATTCGAGCGCGACGAAGTCGATGATCTCGTCCAGCGTGGCAACCTGGAACCGGCCGTCGTACAGCGTGCCGCGCAGCTGCGGCAGCCGTTCCCGCGCGCGCAGCGTCTTCAGTTCCGCCAGCGTGAAGTCCTCACTGAACCAGCCGCTGACTGCATGGCCGTCGATGCTCTTGCTGGTCTTGCGCGCGTAAAACTCCGGATGGGCGGCTACATCGGTGGTGCTGCCGATCTCGTTCTCGTGACGCGCCACCATCACGCCGTCCTTCGTCATCACCAGGTCCGGCTCGATGAAGTCGGCGCCATCGGCGATCGCCCGCGCATACGAAGCGAGCGTGTGTTCCGGCAGCAGCGCGCAGGCGCCGCGATGTCCGATCACCAGCACCTTGGCGGCGATCGGCTTCTCGGGAGTATCGGCAGCAGCGGACATGTGCATTCCGGAAGCGATGACGGCCGAAAGAAAGCGGGAGCATGGTCGTCTTGTTTTTGCCAACCACGCATCGGTCGGCACTGGCCCGCGAACTGGTGGGACGTCGGTCAAGCTTCCGTTGTTCCCAAACTGAGTAGCCTCGGATTCAAGATTTTCGCGTTGAATGTTACCGACGCTACCGTTGCCTTGCCGGAGGAGGTTCCTGATTCAATGTGGGAGGGAGGTAAACGCACCGTCTCAGTAAATGCCTATGAGCGCAGTGCTGATGCACGGACTGCATGTATTCAGGCGCGCGGCTGGGGCTGTGCAATCTGCCGCTTTGATTTCGGTCGAGTCTATGGGGTGGAATTTCAAGGATTTATCCATGTTCACCACAAAGTACCCGTCTCGAAGGTCGGAGCGCGGTACAAAGTCGATCCGGCCAGAGATCTCATTCCGCTTTGTCCAAATTGCCATTCCATCGTTCACTATGGCAATAAGACTAGATCGGTCCAAGAGGTAAAAACACTTCTACTGACCGCGAAACGGCAGAATAAATAATGAGCATGCCGCCCAACAAGTCACTGCATCGATCGGTTGAGCCCAGCACCCAAACTGAACAAGGATAGAGATCCAAGAATGTGAGCAATATGCTTTTTCGCGACGGTATACGCAGCAATGCATAGACCGCCTTGAGGGGGTTGTATCAGAGAACGAGCTCCGACAGTTTGTTGACGCCCTCAACCGCCCCGGCCGCGACCGAATCATCAAGCTTTGGGAGGTCGTGGTGCTCGATGCCCTTTCCCGGGTGTCACCGATACAGCATGAACAGCCTTTGCCCGACGGCCAGCGGCCAGATTTTGCATTTTCCCTTCTCGTCGAAGGACAGATGGTCGATGTCATCGGCGATATCAGATGCATCTCCGACAGCGGGCTCGATAGCCAAAATCCGATCCAAAGCTTGTCCGATGTGGTGGGTTCTACCCCGTTTTCACGGACAGTTGAGTTAAGGCCGTGAAGGCCCGATCCCGAACCTCGATTCTGCGTTGCATTCGGGGATTGTGGAAGCGTTCGATGTAGTCAAAGACATCGGACCGTGCCTCGGCCAGAGTCAGGTAGCGGCGGCGACGGACACGTTCGCGTTTGATCATGCCGAAGAAGCCCTCGGCCGCCGCGTTGTCCGCACAGTGGCCGACCGCGCTCATGCTGCTTTGGGTGTTGTGATCAGTGAGGAAGCGCTGGTACTCGCCGCTGGTAAATTGCGTGCCGCGATCCGAATGCAGCACCAGCGGTTCCCGATCAGGACGCTGCCAGCAAGCCATCAGCACGGCCTTGATCACCATATGCCGATCCTGGATATCGGACATCGACCATCCGACGATCTGATGGTTGAACAGGTCGAGCACGGTGCACAAATACAGCCACCCTTCGGCAGTGTGGATGTAGGTGATGTCAGTCACCCACTTCGTGTTGGGCTCCAGCGCCGAGAAGTCGCGTTCCAGGTGATTCCTTACGTGATCCGGTCGTACACCCGTGCGCTTGCGCTGCCACGAACGCTTCTGCGGCACACCGAACAAACCGTCCCTGGCCATCAGCCGGGCGACACGATTACGGCTGGCCGTCTCGCCGGCATAGGACAGATCCTCATGCATGCGCGGCATGCCCATCACGCCATCGCTGGCGGCATGAAACTCCCGTATCCGGGCCAGCAAACGCTGGTTGTCGGTGGCTCGGGCGCTCATCGGCCGTTTGTTCCAGGCATGAAAGCCGCTGGTCGACACCTTCAGGCATCGACACATCAGCTGGACAGGATAGAGACCGCGACAGCGTTGGATCGTCTGATACTTCAGCTCGATTCCCTGGCGAAGAACGCTGCCGCATCGCGCAAAAAATCTCTCTCCTTCTATACCGGGCCAGCTCGCGCTTGAGCGACGCCATCTCCTGGTCGCGCGGCACGCCCGAGCCGGCGAAGGCCTTCGCCTTATCGGTCTCCAACTCACGCCGCCAACGGCCAAGAACCCCCGCACCCACGCCAATGTCGCGGTCCACCTGACTGAGCTGCGCACCTGGCTGACGGGTCAGGCCGACGGCCTCCCGCTTGAACTCTTCGCTGAACTTTCTTCGCTTGGACATGACACTCCTTTTTGACCATGATCGGTCTTCTTGGAAGTGTCCGCGTTAACGGGGTAGAACCCGGTTGTTCGTGCTGCCCGCAAGATGCGCGTCAATCCAGACAGGCTTGACATCCGGGTCCAAGGCAAGACCATCGGCCAGTATCGGGATGCAAAGATGACCCTCAGTCTTCCCGCGAAAAGCGACATCGCCGACTTTGTCCGCACAGAAATCGTCCCGTTCCTGGGAACCGTAAGGAACGCCCCGGGAAGGAGCGCCTCGATAGACATCCAGCGACCGGATGCCGTTCTGACCGTGGCCTACGACCCAGAGCAGATGTTCTTCCGCATGGGCCATCCCAGCTACGACGTGTCATATTCCGTCGACAGAAACCCGCTTTGGTCAGCCCTCAAGGACAAGGCCAACCAGCTCCGCGCGTCCCCCTCCGACAGCATCCGCCTCGTTATAGTCTGCGATGGTGACTGCAAGACACTCAAGGAAAAGTCTCCGATGGGTGGCCACTTCAGCACGAGAGCCATCGTGGAGGACTTTCTGCGTCGGACCTCGACGGTCGATGCCGTGCTTTTGCTCCCTGTGGTCGAGACGCGTCATTTTATGATGCAGAAAAGTGCGATTTCCCTAGTGCCGGACTTCTACGCCAGGAGAGCAGGGGCACGCGTCGTGATGGCCGGGCGGAACGAGATTGCGCTTAGAACCCACTTAAATGCCTTCCTCACCAACATGCCGAAGCCGTGCCTCAGTGCACTAAACGCCGTGAATTGGTGTGAAAAGGAAGGCTTTCTGATCGGCCTTCATGGCGGCTATTCCATATCCGGAAACACGATGAAAATTTCTTCCAGACAGATACTCGAGACACTCGCCGGCATCCCGTCCCACGGCCTTCCACCTCTCGGAAGCCCTCCCGATGCTCCTCTTCCGCCCGCAAACTGGCAGGAGCACTTTCTCAGGTATCTTCAGCACGGGCAGATGATTTCGAAGGTAACAGTCGTCTCGGGTGGAGATGCCGACGACGACACACTTGAATTCGAGTTCGGGCAGTCCGATCCCGCCTTTCATTCCTTCCGGATGCCGAAGGCTCCTTAGAGGTCCCCCTCGCTACAGCGGTTTCCCGGCTACGGATCAGGCAAGCGAGTGGTCACGTAGAAGTCCTCATGACGGGACATGTGCATTCTGCTGATGTAATGAACCGCATATACGAAGTATCCGCTTTCTATGGCGGTCATTTCTTTAGCCCAAGGAAACCCTAACATCCTCGTTGGCCAGGCGTATGACGATACCTATAACGCAGCAAACACTCGAATATTGGGAAGAATTTTTCATAAATCGAGGTGTTGAGATTCCGATTTTTCAACTGGCAGATATAGTCGTTTTGGAAGCGCTCGGGCTGGACTGGTTTGATCGTTTCGAACGTCATCTTACTGAACGCAAGGATCTCCGAGGGCTGCCAGGTGATCTCGCAGATCGAGAACGCGCAGTGTCGCGGATACGTATCGGTCACATGATTTATCTTCTGCAATCTAGCGATGGCTTTGTTGATCGCATTGAAGAGTTTCGCACAGCAGAAATCGAGGCCTCTTTCTTTGAACTGAATTTCGCTTCGCTATTTGTTCAAAATGGCTACACCGTACGATTCGTAAAGCCGAGCGGCCGCAAGCAGGAAGATTATGACTTCGACGTGTTGGTCGATCACAAATGGATCGCCGTTGAGGCAAAGACTCGTCGCAATGGCCCGCTCAAGGACGCGAACACCATCCGGAACGCCCTGAAGAAAGCCCGATCACAGCTGCCAGTCGACAGGCCCGGGGTAATCGGTATTTCGATTGCCTCAGAGTACGAGGGCCACAACCTAGGTGAACACGCGATTCAAGCAATAGAACAAGAGATTCATGAATTCCTGCATAAGACAAGTAGAGTTAACAAGGTGATCGTCTTCCGCCACACCTGGGACGGCCAACCTCCGGCTTGTCGTACCAATGTCAATGAAATTGGGAAGTGCGTTCATTGCAAAAGCATCCCTGCCAGAAAATGGGCTGATCGGCAGTTCTTAATTTCCGACGTCTCCGAGCTAGAGCAACAAGGCGCAGGAACTGCATTCCCATCCTTTGCCCCAAAGTATGGGTATCTGTTGGGTCGGCCGGTTGAGGCCGCCGGACGATAGTGGCCAATTGCCACCAGCTCTCTCGGTACACCTCGCACCGATCCAGAGCCAGACTGGCACGCCGGACCAAGACGGAGGCGGCAAATTTATGCTTAACGTTCAACCATAAATCTGCCAAAACGGCAAATTTATGCTTAAACGCACAGGTGCGCCAGGGATGTACAGAAAATGGTGCGCCCGGCGGGATTCGAACCCACGACCACCGCCTTCGGAGGGCGGTACTCTATCCAGCTGAGCTACGGGCGCATGTATGGCCGCGCGCGATGCCGGGGGCACCGCGGGGAGCACAGTATAGCCGAGATGGTGCGGGGCGGGCATGCGGGTGGGCGAACGTTCCTTTGCATTCCGGCGCGAGCGCCCGCCCCTCACCCACACCCTCTCCCCCGACGGGGGAGAGGGTGCAAGGTGCGGCTTCAACGCGCCTTGAGCAGGGTGCTCAGGGTGTCCGGCTTGCTGCTGTCGCGCACCAGGTGCGGGTACTTCAGGCCGTCGTGGTAGTCGATGCGGATGGTCTGGTACTGGTCGAAGTTCTTCACCAGCAGCTCGACCGGCACGCTCTTGTCCTTGGCCGAGGCGGTGACGGCTTCCTTCAGTGCATCGGCGGAGTAGTCGCGGCCGTTGACCGCGATCACGCTCATGCCCGGCGAGATGCCGGCCTTGAAGGCCGGGCCATCCCACAGCACGTCGCCGATGCCGCCGCCCTTGCCGATCGAAAGGCCGAGCGAATAGGTGAGGTCGACGAAATGCCGACGCGACTCGATCGCCTTCACCGCATCGGACGGCTTGTCGGTGTAGACCAGCTTCCAGCCGTGCGACGCAATGCCGCCGGTCAGCGGGCCATGGCCGTCCAGACGCGTGCGCAGGTATTTCGCCCAGTCATAGGGCGCGATGGCGTTGAGCGTCTTGACCACGTCTTCGAAGACGTAGGTGTTGACGTCCCACTTGCCGTTCTCCATGCCGAAGAACGCCTTGCCGAAATCGTCGATGCTTTTCTTGTTGCCACTCAGCTCGCGCAGCTTGCCGTCCACATCCAGCCAGATCATCTGGCCGGCCGAGTAGTAGTCCTCGCTGGCCTGGTAGTTGCGATACGGCAGCGGTGCGCGCTGCGCGATCACCGGGTCGTTGGTGGTGTCCTGCACATTGCGGAAGCTGGCCAGGCCGGGGCGGCCCCGGTCGTAGGTGGCGGCGGTGAAGGCCCACATGTCGTGCGCCTGCTCGGTGTCCCACAGGCCCGAGCGCGCGGCCATCACCTGGCCCCAGAACTGGGTCTGGCCTTCGTACACCCACAGCAGGCTGTCGCTCATCGGCACGTTGAAGTTGGGCGTGGCCAGATCGGCGCCACGGCGGTACTTGCCGTCCCACGAATGATTGAACTCGTGCGAGAACAGGTCGCGCGCCAGCGCATTCTTCTTCCACTCGGTGAAGAAGTCGGCCGAGGTGCCGTCTTCGCTGGAGCGGTGATGCTCCAGCCCGTTGCCGCTCATCTTGTCGCTGAGCGAGACCAGGAAGTCGTAGTGGTCGTAGTGGTGCGCGCCGTACATCTTGTACATCTGCTGCACCAGGTTCTGGAACAGCTTGATCTGCTCGGGCTTGATCTCCAGGTACTTCGCGTCATCGGCCACGATGTCCATGTGCACCGGGGCCTTGGCACCCGGGTCCAGGTCCACGCGCTTGAAATACTTGCCTGCGTAGATCGGCGAGTCGACCAGATCGTTGTAGTTGATCGGCTTGAAATTGAGCGTGTCGCCGTCTTTCGAGGCCACTTCCAGCGCCGTGCCGGCCTGCCAGCCGGCGGGCAGCTTCACGCTGGCCTCGGTATGGATCTGGCGCGCGTAGTGGCCGGCCGGATACATGGTGACCGCGTTCCACTGCAGGTTGAGCATTTCCGGCGTCATCACCACGCGACCCTGGCGCGGGTTCTGCGGCGACAGGTACTGGAACGTCACCTCCACGCTGGTCGCGCCCTGCGGCACGTCGAGGTGGAAGGCGTAGACATTGAGCGGATCGCGCGTCCACGGCAGCACCTGGCCGTTCGCCTTCACCACCAGGCCCGCCATCTTGTCGATCGGACCGGTCGGCGAGTGATTGCCCGGCAGCCATTGCGGATACAGCAGGGTGAGCGGACCGGCCGCCACCGGCACGGTTTCGTGAACCCGGAAGATGCGGTGCGCCACATCGGTGGCGTCCACGCTGATCTTCAATGTGCCCTGATACGGCACATCCTGCGGCGCCGGGACATCAGCGAGTGCGGCGAAACTGGCCAGCCCGAAGGCAGCGGCGGCAAGGGCGGAAGCGAGACGGGTGACTTTCAATGCGTTCTCCGTGTGGGAAGGTTGGGGTACACAAGCCTTGCCGTACGAACCGAAAAACCTGCGGCGCGAATCGAACAAGACCAGACGGACTCCGGGAATCCATGCCGACGAATGCTGTCGCGACATGAATCCAGACGGCCGATGCTAGACCGGCAGCCCCGCGCTTAACCCATGCCGAAGGTCATGACCGCAGGTTGCCGTCACCTCGATCCGGTCGCCGCACCCGGTCATGGCACCCATCTTGCTCGTATCGGGTTGAAGTCGGCCGGGTTGCAGCCGGCACCGACTCCCACCCCATTCCCCCGAGACCCGCATGCACGTCCTGTTTCCCGAGCACCGACAGCGCACCAGCGACCCCGATCAGCGCCGCGAGTACAGCCACTATCTGGCGCGGCAGATGGGGCCGATGATCCATGCGCTGATGCTGATGGCAACGCTGGCGTATGGGGTGGCGGTAATCGCCAGCATGCTGATCCGCAGCTCGCCGGTGCCGTTGTTGCTGCGACTGACGCTGTTGCTGCCGCTGCTGCTGGTGGCCATGGCCGCCAGGCACGTGTGGCGCCCGCGAGTACTCAGTGGGCTGGCGCTGTTGTGCGTGCTGCTGCTGGAGATCGGCATCAACCTCAACAGCATCGGCCGGCTGCCAGGACAGCCGTGGGTGATGCCCGGCCTGCTGCTGCCGGTAGCCTCGTCGGTCATTTGGCTCGGTCGCTGGGATTTCGCCATTGCCATGGCGCTGTGCGCGCTCGGGCCGCTGCCGATGCTGCTGCTCGGCGCCGCCAGCAGCGTGCAGATCTTCCAGTATCTGGTCTACATGGCGATCGCCATTTCCCTGTCGACGGTGCTGCGCGCGTTCATGGCACGCACGCTGTTCGAACAGTTCCGGCTGGAGCGGCAACTGCGCGAGCAGGCCAGCACCGATGGCCTCACCGGCCTGCTGCTGCGCAACCGTTTTCTCGAACTGGCGCGGCTTGCGCTGGGCGACATCTGCCGCCAGCAGAAGCCGGGATGCATGCTGTACCTGGATGCCGATCACTTCAAGCAGCTCAACGACGATCACGGCCACGCGGCCGGCGATGCGGCGCTCGTCGCACTGGCCGCGGTCCTGCGTTCACAAACGCGCTCGGGCGATTTGATCGGCCGTATTGGCGGCGAGGAGTTTGCGCTGCTGCTGCCCGGCATCGATCAGCCACAGGCCGACCAGCGGGGCGAAAAATTGCGGCTGGCCGTGCGCGCGATCCTGCGCCCGGACGGTCCGCTGACCGTCAGCATCGGCATCGCCGAATGCCGCGATGCCGACGAGACCATCGAGGCCCTGCTGGCGCGCGCGGATCAGGCCATGCGCCAGGCCAAGCGCGACGGACGCGACCGGATCGTCAGCGCCGCTCAGCCGTGCATCACATAAACCGTCACATAGAACAACATGAGGCGATACAGCTGCAGCGACAAATACAGCCCCGCCAGCATCCAGGCGGTCAAGACGGCACACCCGGCGCGCGGGAACTCGAAATATCGCCGCAATGCGCGGTACACGTAGACCATTAGCAGCGCGCCAATCGCCATGCTCGCGAAATTGTCGTTCTGAAACACCGCGGGCACACGGCCTGCCGAGAGCCATCGCGACAGATGGACCACACCCGTCAACAGCCATCCGAACAGAAGCAGGACCAGCAGAAGACCGCTCCACAGATGCGTGGCGAAGATGGCCAGCTCAGGCAGGCCGCGGTGCAACGGCGCCAGCGTGAGCCACAGAAATCCTGCGAGCATGGGCACCAGCACGACCAGCAGGGCGCGTGACAACGCTTCGGTATGCTCGTCGAAGCTCTGTTCGTAGCGCTGCAACGCTGTCAGCTCCGCCGGATGACGGCTCGTGGCGACGCGCTTGGCCACCTCGGCCGTGGCGGATGGACGACCTGCATCAACCTCTGCCTTCAACGACTCGTACAACGCCGAGTAGTCCCCCATCGTCTCGACGCGATCCGTCGCCGAAGCCTTCTCGCCCAGCGCCTTTTTCAGCACCAGCGCCTGCTTCGTCTGCGCCAGCGGCTGCGTGTTCATTTGAAAATACAGCGGCGTGGTGAACGTTCGCACGGTGCCAAGCACGAAGAAAAGCAGGTTCACCGCGAAGAACAGCGCGACGGGCCGCGCATACGGCACCCGGCGGCCGCGGAAATATTCGCAGGTCAACTCGCCCGGCTTCGACATGAGCATGCGCAGCGAGGCCAGCAACCGGCCCTCGCCGTGAGAGAACGCCTCGAACCACTCCGCCACGATGTGCCCCAGCGTGTGCTCGCCCGGCTGCAATCGCCGCTCGCCGCATTGCGCGCAAAAAGCACCCGCCAGCGGCGCGCCGCAGTTCACGCAAACCGGCAGCGGCTCGTCGGGCAAACCGGCTGGCTCATGCATTTCCTGCCTCCGTCCTACTGCCATTCCGCCGCGCCGGACATCACGAACCCGCGCTGCGCCGAGTCTGTCCCGCCATCTTGCTATGCCGGATGCCGTAGGCGAAATAGATCACGCAACCCAGCGCCATCCAGATGATGAAGCGCTCGTAGGTGATCCATGGCAATCCATAGATCAGCACGGCGGAGAACACGATGCCGAGCGGCGCAGTGAACCACACCGCCGGCGTGCGGAAGTTGCGCTGCAGGTCGGGCCGGCGCACGCGCAGCAGCATGATCGAGCCGCAGATGATGATGAAGGCGCTGAGCGTGCCAATGTTGACCAGCTCGGCGACCTCGCCGATCGGCAGCAGCCCGGCGATCAGTGCCGTGAACAGTCCAAGGATGATGGTCGGCCGCGCCGGCGTGCCGAAGCGCGGGCTGACCTTGGCGAACCAGCCCGGCAGCAGGCCGTCGCGCGCCAGCGCAAACCAGATTCGCGCCGCACCCAACATGAAGGCGAACAGCACGCTGGTGACGCCGATCACTGCGGCCGCCGCGATGATGATGCTGAGCCAGTGCAGCCCGATCGACTCGAACGCATCGGATACCGAAGCCTCGCCGCCGAGCGTGCCGTACGGCACGATGCCGGTGAGCACCAGCGACACCGCGATGTACAGCACCATCGCGATCGCCAGCGACAGCAGCACCGCGCGCGGCAGGTCGCGTTGCGGATGTTTCGACTCCTCCGCGGCCGTGGTCAGCGTGTCATAGCCGAACACCGCGAAGAACACCACGCTGGCGCCGGTCAGCACGCCCTGCCAGCCGAAATGGCCCAGTCCGGTCGTTACATCGACCACCCGCGCAGGAATGAACGGATGCCAGTTAGCCGTGTCGATGTAGAACACGCCCACGCCCACCACCAGCAGCACGCCGATCACCTTGATTGCCACCACCATCGTGTTGAAGCGCGCGCCCCATTCGGTGCGCACGGTCAGCAACACGGCGACCGCGACCGATACGGCTGCGGCGATCACGTTGAAGCGATGGCCGTCGCTGGGCCCGGCGATCGCCTGCGCGCCATGCGCACCGAAGACCTGCTGCAGGTAATACTGCATGGTCTGCGCGCTCATGCTCTGCTGCGCCCACTCCGGCAGATGCACGCCGGCGGAGTTCAACAGCACCTGCACATAGCCGGACCAGCCGATCGCCACCACCGCGACTACCAGTGCGTATTCCAGCAGCAGGTCCCAGCCGATGATCCAGGCGACGAATTCGCCGAGCACCGCGTAGCCGTAGGTATAGGCGCTGCCGGTGACCGGGATCAGCCCGGCGAACTCGGCGTAGCACAGTGCCGCGCAGGCGCTGCCGAAGCCGGCGATGATGAAGCTCAGCGCCACCGCCGGGCCGGCATTGGTCGCCGCCTGCTGGCCGGCCAGCACGAAGATGCCGACGCCGATGATGCCGCCGATGCCGATCGCGGTGAGTTGCCACAGGCCCAGCACACGGCGGAAATCGCCACGCGAACCCACCTCTGCCTGCAACTGCTCGATCGTCTTGTGGCGCACCAGCTTGCTGAAGAAACCCATTGCCTGACCCCAAGGAAACCAGCGGCGATCATAGCGAATGCGCGCAGGCACACACAGCGCGGTGCAACACGGGCACATCCGGATCTGTTGTGGGAGCGGCTTCAGCCGCGATGCCCTTCAGTTCGCGGCCGAAGCTAGTCCCGTGAATCGCGATGACTGGTGCAGCCACGGCAACGCCAGCGCACTCAGGCCGAAGACCGCCGTCATGGCCAGCGCGATATGGCCGTCCAGATGGCTGATGCCGAACCATTGGCTGCTCAGCAACGGCACCAGTGCGGTCGCCAGCGCGCGCAGGCTTTCCACCCACCACGCCCAGTGCCGCCCTTCCATCAGCGCACCGAGCACGCACAGGCCGGCCACCAGATAGGCCGCATAGGCCAGCAAGGTCGGCAGGCTCGCCGTGCCGGCCATGCCCAGGAACTGCGTGGCCATCGCCAGCAGCAGGGCAAACTGCAGCAGCA
The DNA here is from genome assembly GCF_006438785.1 of Rhodanobacter glycinis. Classification (GTDB taxonomy): domain Bacteria; phylum Pseudomonadota; class Gammaproteobacteria; order Xanthomonadales; family Rhodanobacteraceae; genus Rhodanobacter; species Rhodanobacter glycinis_A. The sequence continues at coordinate 470,562 of NZ_RCZB01000003.1, forward strand.
CGTAGAACTTCACGGCCGAGGACAGCGGCGGATCGAAACGCGCGCAGGGCATCGCGAACGCCGGTTTCGGGAAGCGCGCCGCCACATCGGCTGGCCGCCAGCCCGGCGGCTTCAACCACACCAGCAGCTTGTCGCGCCAGCGCTGCGCATGCCACGCATCGATCGCCGTGTGCCAGTACACCTCCGCATTCGCCCACAGCGGATTCCAGCTGCGCAGCGGCGCGCGCGTGCCGTACACCGGCGGGTCGTTGTCGTCTTCCTCGACGAAGCTGCCGAACAAGCGGTCCCACACGATCAGGATGCCGCCGTAGTTGCGGTCGAGGTAGCGATCGTTCACCGCGTGATGCGCGCGATGGTTGGACGGCGAGCAGAACACACGGTCGAACCAGCCGAGCCGGCCGATCTGCTCGGTGTGCACCCAGAACTGGTACAGCAGGTCGATCAGCGCCACCACCACGAACACCTTCAGCGGCACGCCCAGCAGCGCCATCGGCAGGTAGAACAGCCAGCCCAGCAACACGCCGCTGCCGGTCTGGCGCAGTGCAGTGGAGAGGTTGTAGTGCTCGCTCTGGTGATGCACCACATGGGCGGCCCACAGGATGTTCACCTCGTGTCCGCAGCGGTGCAGCCAGTAGTAGCAGAAGTCGTACATCAGCAACGCGCCGGCCCATACCCACAGGCTGTCCGCCGGCAGCGTGAACAGTGCCAGGTGCTGCACGCACCAGGCATAGATGCCCAGCGTCAGCAGCTTGCTGAACACGCCCACGATCTGCGAGATCACGCCCAGCCCGATGCTGCTGACCGCGTCGCCGCTGGCATACGCGCGCCGGCCGCGCAGTTTTGCCACCAGCAGTTCGATTCCGATCAACAGGAAGAACACCGGCGTGGCCCAGGTGATGATGAGTTCCTGCGTATTCACTGAAATGCACCTGCCTCGATCGTTCCTGCCTTACTCAGTATGCGGTCGCGCTGCACCGAATGCGCGATCCACCACAGCGCCAGATAATACGTCGACAGCACCCACAGGCCCGACCACGGAATCGCGGCGTGGAAGCGGTTCCACGCCAGCAGGCTGTCGCTGAGCATGAACAGCATCGCACCCACCGCAGCTCGCCGCGCACTGGCCAACTGCGCATCGCCACGCTGCGCAAACACCCGCGCGCGCGCCAGCGCCTGCCCGCCCATGCACGCCAATACCAGCACGTACACGATCACCGGCATACGCAGCGGCGCGCCGATCGAATCCCACAGCAGGGCCAGATTGACCGCGCCGTAGCCGAGGCTGGCCAGCAACAGCCGTGGCCGCGCACCGAAGCGGCTGTCACTCAGCAACGCCGCGATGAAACACAGGTGGCCGAGCAGGAACGCCAGCAGACCCGGCACGAACAGGTCGCCGGGCAACATCAGGAATACGTCGCCGAACAGCGAGCAGGCGATGCCGGCCAGGATCCAGCGCCGGTAGCGCCGCGACACCGGCCAGCGGCTGCGCCAGGCCACCGCCAGGATCAGGATCGTGGCCAGCGGTTTGCACGCCCAGTGCAGCCAGCGCCACGGGCTGGCCGGATCGTGCGCGACGACCAGTCCGCCGGCGATCGCCATGGCCGCAGCCGCCACGATCGCCAGCGTGAGCCGGCCGGCGCCGGCGCGGCGGGTGATGCGAGAACGTATGGCAACCATGCGGACGGCCGGCGGGGTACCGACCGATCATAGCCAAGCCCGCGTCATGTCGCGTGGCGCGGGCCCGGTCGCGGAGCCGCTCAGAACTTCAGCGTGGCCGTCAGCATCGCCGCCCGTGGCGAGCCGGGCAGCAGGGTCTGGAAGCCGCCGGTCGGATCGCTGGCGGTGAAGCCGTTCGAGCCGATGGTGGCGAAGTAGCGTTTGTCGAGCAGGTTGCTGACGTTGAGCGCCAGCCGCAGATCCTGCACCGAGCCGCCGAGCTTGCCGAAGTCGTAGGCGGCTGCGGCGTTGACCACCCAGAACGACGGCACCGACGCGTCATTGGTGTAGGTGTAGTAGCGCTTGCCGGTGTAGTTCGCCGATATCCGCAGATCCCACGCGCCCGGCGTCCACGCCAGCTCGGAGAAGAACAGCTGCTTGGGACTGTCGACCACGGTCTTGCCCTTGGTCGCCACCAGCGTGGTGCCGTTGAGGTAGTCGGAGTAGTAGCGCGAGCGGTTGTACGACAGCGAGTTGGACCAGTGCAGCGTGGGCGACAGCTTCACGTTCACCGCCAGCTCGGCGCCGCGGCTGCTGACCGAACCCACGTTCGCATACGCCGACGGGCAGCCGACGATGCCCGAGCACTGCGCGATCACCAGCAGGCGGTTGTCGAACTTCACGTCGTACAGCGCCAGCGAAGCCTGGTAGCTGTCGGTGACACGGCGCAGGCCGCCTTCGAACGTGCGCGACTGCTCCGGCTTGAGCTGCCGCCCGAACAGGTCGAACGCGGCCTGGGTGGTGGCCAGCGGGCCGGTGATGCCGGCCTGGTAGGCGGCGATGTTTTTCGCGTACGAGCCGAACAGCTCATTGCCGCCGCCGAGCTGGTAGCTGGCGCCCACCTGCGGCAGGAAATTCTTCTTCGCCGTGAGCGAGCCATTGGCGTAGCTGCCGGTGGTGCCGTAGCTGAGCGTACCGGGCATGGCGCGGGCGGTGACCTTGCTGTCCGGCGACTTGAAGCCCACGTCGACGGCGAGCCGGTCGTCGAGCAGCTTGAAGCTGTCCTGCAGGTAGAGCTGCCGTGTCGTCGTTTCGTAGTGCTGGTGAAACAGCCGCAGGTTCGGGTTGCGCAGGAAGAAGGTGTCGTCCAGCGGGCCCGTGATGAAGTAGTAGTTGCGCTGCACGTTGTGATTGCTGTCCTCGTACCAGAAACCGCCTTCCAGGTGATGGATGCCGATGTTCCAGTTGAGCGCCGCGGTGACGCCACCGCGGTCGATGCCGTACTCGGTGGTGCGGATCGAGATCGGGGTCTCCTGCGGCGTGCCCGGATACGACGCCTGGTACGGCGTGAACCAGTGACCCTGGCCGCGATCGTTGTGGTAGTAGGTGGTGGCCTTCAGGCGCAGGTCGTCGGACAGCGCGAAATCGCCGAAGACGCTGGCCACGGTGTCGTCGCGCAGGCCGCGGGCATCGTAGTAGGCGTCGTCCAGCGTGGTCACGCCGCCGCTGTAGATGCCCTTGGCGGCGTTCACCGCGCGGTTCCAGTCCGGCGAGTAGTTGTCCCAGTTCCAGCCCAGCCGCTTCTGCAGCGACAGCGACAGATCCTGGTAGTCGGTCTCGTCACGACTGGAGGTGGTCAGCAGCGCACCGACGCTGCTGTCGCCGAAGTTGTAGATGGCCTTGCCGTTGAACTGCTTCTGCTTCTGCGCGCCATGCCCCTTCCACTTGTCGGTGCTGCTGTAGGCACCGGACAGGTACATCGCGAAGCCGTCGTGATCGCCGGTGTCCAGTCGCGCATAGGTGCGCCGCGCGCTGTCGCTGCCGAAGCCCTGCGCCACGGTGACGCCGAACTCGGACGCCGGATCGGACGAATAGAACTGGATCGTGCCGCCCAGATCGCTGGTCGAGGGCGTGCCCAGCGCGCCGATGCCCTCGGCCAGTTCGGCACCGCCGAGGTTCTCGGCGATCAGCGCGCGGCTGATGTGCAGGCCATTCTGGTTGCCGTAGCTCATGTCGCCCAGCGGGATGCCGTCGAGCGTGAAGCCCAGCCGGTTCTGGTTGAAGCCGCGCAGGCTGATGCGGGTCGACCATTCGTAGTTGCCGAACGGGTCGGCCGACTCGAAATGCACGCCAGGCTTGCTCTGCAGCACCTTCAGCGGACTGGTGCCCGGCGGCAGGATCTTCACGTCCTCGCTGGTGATGCGCTGCACCTGGCGCGATTCGCCCTGGCCGATCACCGAGACCGACTCCAGCGTTTTCGTGGTAACCGCCGCGGCATCGGCGGGGGCGGGGGCCGCGGCATCGACCGCGGCGGCGGCGGTGCCATGCAGTGCGGCAAGCAGCGCCAGCGCCAGACCGGTCCTGCGGAGAGAGAACGTGCGTACGGACATGCGTGTACATCCTTCGCGCGACCACCGCCTGCGCGGAAGGCCACGACATCGTGGGGGAGGAGAGAGATCGGCAGCGGAGTCGCCGCGCCGATCGATGCCAGCATGGCCGGCTTGCATGAAGCCCTTCTTACAGCCGCGTGTCACTGGCCGTATGGACGTCCATATGGGATTTGCGTGACAGCCGACCCGCGACGGCCTGCGAAGCCGTCGCCTGCGTCACGCCCGCCAACGCCATGCCCTGCGCCTGCGGCAGCGACACGCCAAGCAGTGCCGCCAGGGTTGGTGCGATGTCGCGCATGTCGATCGAGCCGAGATCCCTGCCGGCCGGCACGCCCGCGCCGGCGATCAGGAAGGTCGAGCGCATCGCCGGCAGCGCCGGATCGTAGCCGTGCATGCCGAGGTAATGGCCCGGCGCGGGCATCGGCGCATCCGGCTTGATGCCCATTTCATGGCCGGGCTTGAACAGCACGAACCAGCTCGCTTTCGCGGTGGCACCGTGCGCCACCAGCTGCGGATGATCGAGCACGCGTTCGATGCCGTAGGCGGGATCGGCCTGCAGCCGCGCCAGCAGCGCGGCCACCCGCGCTTTCACGGCGACGTCCGCCGGATCCTTCAGCACGATCGCCGCGCTGCCGCCGGCGTTCCATGGCATGGCCTGCCAGCCGCTCACCGCGCCGTCCTTCACGCTGACCAGGCCGGCCTGGATGAAGGGCGCATACAGGTTCACGTCCTGCCGCACCGGTGCGAAACCGTGGTCGGACACCACCGCCACCACGCCGTCCGGATGCACCCGCTGCGCCGCGGCCACCAGCTCGCCGACCAGCGCATCGATGCCTTCCAGCACCTGGTTGGCCGCCGGCGTGCCCGGCCCGGTGGCGTGCTCCTTGTCGTCCAGCGCCGCGAAGTAGACGGTCATGAACTGCGGCCGGTGCAGCTGCAGCAGTTTCACCGCGAAGCGGGCGCGGTTCTGGTCGCCGTCCAGCGCCTCGTTGATGCCGTCGGCGTAGGGGCCAAGGTCTTTTTCCAGCGCGGGCAGCAGGCCCGGCGTGGCCAGCGCCGCCAGCAGCTTGCGGTCGTCCGGCGTGCCGGTGCGCCAGATCTGCGGCAGGTTCCAGTCCACCGGCGCGCCCACGCTCACCGGCCAGTGCACGTTGGCGGTGGTCAGGCCCGCCGCATGTGCCGCGTCCCACAGCGTGGGCACGCGGATGTCGCTGGCGTACCAGTCCCAGCCGAGCTGGTTCTTGTTGGTCGGATCGAAGGTGAGGTTGTTGCTGATGCCATGCAGCGCCGGCGCCACGCCGGTGATCAGGGTGGTGTGCGCCGGATAGGTCAGCGTGGGCAACACGCCGCGCACATCGCTGGCATAGCTGCCGCGGGTGAGGAACGCCTGCAAGTTCGGCAGCTTCAGGCCGCGCTGCTGCGCGTCGATCACGTCAGCCGGACGCAGGCCGTCGATCGAGATCAGCAGCACCGGGCGGGCGATGCTGCCGGTGGCGCCGAACAGCGCGACGACGCCCAGCAGCAGGGCGGGCAGAAAGTGACGCATGCGTGGATCCTGGACAGATGAAGGGTGCGCGCATGCTCGGCGACCCGCGCTGCAGGCTTGTGACAGCCAGCCTTCGTTTGTGCGGCGCGCGCCCCGCTCAGCGCGCGTCGACAGCGCGGCGACCCAGCGCCGGATCGTCGGTGAAGAACGCATCGATACCGGCGTCGAGGTAGACGCGCATCTCGGCCACCGCGCCGTCCGCGTTGAACGTGTGCGGATCGCTGCCGTGCCAGAAATCCCTGGCCAGGAACGTGTTCTCCGGACGGAACGTGTACGGATGCACCTGCAGTCCCGCCGCGTGGGCATCGTGCACCAGCGCGGTGGGCCGGCCCAGCGTGCCGTCGGCGCGATACGGGATGATCGCGTGGTAGTCCGGCCCGATCGCGTCGGCATAGCGTGCGATCCGGCGCAGGCCAGCCGGCGTCATCATTTGCGCGTAGGTGAGCGTGCCGCTCGCGGCGACCACGTCGTACGGCTGCAGCTGCGGCTCGTCGAGCAGCTGCAGCAGGCGGATGTTCGGGTGCCGCTGACGGGCCTGCGCGCCGCCCAGCTTGTCGTGCAGGTACTTGAGGTTGGCGATCTCGAACGACTGGATCTCCACCGGCGCGGTACGCGTATAGGCATGCGCGGCCAGCGTGGCCAGCAGGGCGTCCTCCATCGGCCGCTGGATGCGCTGGAAATACGTGCCGTGCTTGATCTCCGGGATGATCCCGATCGGCCGCCCCAGCGTGGCCGACTCGGCCGCCACGAAATCGATCACCTCGTCCAGCGTGAGGATCTGGAACTGGCCGTCGTAGCGGGTGCCACGCAGTTCGGGCAGGCGCTCGCGGGCACGCAGCGTCTTCAGTTCGGCCAGCGTGAAATCCTCGGTGAACCAGCCGCTCTCGGACTGGCCGTCCACGATCCTGCGGGTCTTGCGGTCGGCGAATTCCGGATGGCTGGACACGTCGGTGGTGCCGCCGATCTCGTTCTCGTGGCGCACCACCATCACCCCGTCCCTGGTCATCACCAGATCCGGCTCGATGAAGTCGGCGCCGTCGGCGATCGCCCGTGCATAGGAGGCCAGCGTGTGCTCCGGCCGCAGCGCGCTGGCGCCGCGATGGCCGATCACCAGCACGCGGGCGGCCAGCGGTTTTTCAGCGGCGTGCACGGGGGCGGACATGCCCAGGGTTCCGATGGCGAACAGAGGAATCCAGCATAGGCGCAACATGGTGCAGACTCCGGGGCAGGCTGAACGCCCAGCATGCGGCGCGCGCATGTACGTTCGTTGACAACGCCGCGACACGCACCGCCGTGGCGACCGCAAACTGCAACATCCGTCGCGCACCATGCCGGGTCTGCTTCCTTCCGGGCCATGCCATGACCGTTACGTTCCGCCGCCACCTGCTGTCGTATCCGTTCGCCCTCGCGCTCGCCTTGCTGGGCGCGCCGCCGGCCGCCCAAGCGGCAGCAGCCGCGCCGGCCGCCCGGCCGCACCGGGTGATCGTGTTCGTGTGGGACGGCATGCGGCCGGACGCGATCAGCGCCGAGGACACGCCGAACCTGCTGGCGCTGGCGCGGCGCGGCGTGGACTTCCGCGACAACCATTCGACCTATCCCACCTTCACCATGGCGAACGCATCGAGCTTCGCCACCGGCGCGTTCCCCGGTCCGATCGGCTTCTACGGCAACAGCTTCTACGCGCCCGGCGGCAGCGGCCTCAACGCGAAGGGCGCGGCGGCCGATTTCCAGAACCCGATCTACACCGAGGATTACGCGGTACTGCGCGACCTCGACGCGCACGAGGACGGCGCCCTGCTGCAGGTGCCGACCCTGCTCGCCACGGCGCACCAGGCCGGCCTCACCACCGCGGTGATCGGCAAGTCCGGCCCGGCCTTCCTGCAGGACTACAAGCTGCCCGACGCCGGCGGCCGCAACGTGTTGCTGGACGAGAACACCGCGCTGCCGCTGGCGTTCGCCAGGGAGCTGCAACAGGCCGGCTACCCGCTGCCGGCCAATACCGTGCACACCTATGCACCCGATCAGCTGCAGCTGGCCGACGACAACGGCGCGCCCACCGCGGCGGGCAAACTGGTCACGCTCAGGGACGGCGTCACCTCCGACGCCAGCGCCGCGGTCGAGACCACGCCGGGGCCGGCCAACGCGTGGATGATGCAGGTGTACCTGGACGAGGTACTGCCGAAGCATCGGCCCGATGTCAGCGTGGTGTGGCTGCGCAATCCGGACACCACCCAGCACCAGTACGGCGTGGGCTCGCCCGAATTCCACCTGGCGCTGCAGGCGCAGGACGCGCTGCTGGGCAAGCTCGAGGCGAAGCTGCGCGAACTGGGCATGGCCGGCGACACCGACCTGATCGTGGTGTCCGACCACGGCCACAGCAACGTGGCCGGCGCGCGCGACCTGTTCCCGCTGCGCACGATCAACGACGGCCGCGTGGGCGGCGTCGACAACGCGTGGGGCTATTCGGTTTCCGGCAGCGTGCGGCTGGCCGACCAGCTCACCCGCGCCGGCTTTCGCGCATTCGACGGCCAGGGCTGCAACTACGCGCCGGTGATGAGCGGCCTGCGCCAGGACGGCAGCCAGTTGCAGCCGACCCGCTACGACGACGACGGCAGCCTCTGCGGCAAGCCCGGCCCGTACACCACGCCAAGCTACACGCTGCCCGACGAATTGCCGAAGGGCTCGCTGGTGCTGGCGCCCAACGACGGCACCGATTACCTGTACCAGCCCGAGCACGATGCGGCACTGGTGAAGCGCACCGTGCGCTTCCTGCAGTCGCGCGAATACGTGGGCGCGATCTTCGTGGCGCGCCGCTACGGCGACCTGCCCGGCACGCTGCCGGCCGAGGACGTGCATCTGGAAAATGCCGCGCGCGGGCCGGACATCATCATCAGCTACGCCTGGGATGCGCACGCGGTGATCCAGGGCTTCCGCGGCACCGAATACGGCACCACCAGCACCGAGCGCGGCCAGCACGGCAGCTTCAGCCCGATCGACGTGCACAACACCCTGCTCGCGGCCGGCCCCGACTTCCGCCGCGGCTTTTCCGATCCGCTGCCCAGCGGCAACGTCGACCTGGCGCCCACCCTCGCGGCCGTGCTGGGGCTGGCCTTGCCCACGGCGCAAGGCCGCGTGCTGCACGAGGCGCTGGCCGGCCAGCTGGCCCGCCCGCTCAGCGCCTACCGGCTCACCCACGCCGCGCTGCGGCCGAAGCAGCCGGCCACCGGCCTGAGCATGCAGCGCATCGACGGCAGTCCGTTGCGTGCCACCCGCTACGACTTCACCGTGCAACTCAAGCGGCTCGGCAGCGGCGGCCGGCAGTGGACCTACTTCGACCAGGCCGCCGCGGAACGGCACTGAGCCGCACGCGGCGGCGCGGGGCGGCTCAGCCGGCCCCGTACATTTCGCGATAGACCCGGATAATCCGCTGTTCCAGTTCGCCGCCCTGGTGGCCCACGTCGAAGGCGTCGTTGAGCTGCTTCTCGGCCACGTGAAGTTCGTGCAGGAAGCGTCGGGTTTCGCTGGACAGCCCCAACTCGCGCATGTGCTGCTCGCGCGCTGCGTCGTCAAGCGCTGGCGGATGGTCTTGCGACGCGGGGGCAACGCTTGCGGGAGGGGCGGGTTTGCGGTGGCTCATGCTGCAATGCAAAGCAAGACGCCTGCCAGCACGCCGACAACATGAACACGGAGAGCCGCCCTCAGGCGAGCCGCCGCGCATGCGGTGCGGGTGTTCGCACCCGAGACCAGCGCGCCCAGGACAACTGCCCGGCCGGGCCATGTGAAGCCGGGCGAAAACCATCGCGGCGTGACCGCCCGGGTCAGAAAGTGGCCCGCGCCTGACCCATTCGGCTCAGCCAGGGTGACTCACTGGTATACGTGCAGCCGGCCGATCGTCCAGGCGTGGTAAGACTCCAGCAGGCCCGGCACGGCACAGTCGTCGTACAGGCCGTTGCAGCGCGTGCGCAACTCGGTCGCCGCGGAGAAGTACGGGTCGGTCGGCACGCCGGCCGCCTGCAGCACCATGCTCGGCAGGAACGCGATATCCAGCATCGGATAGTTCGGTATCGGGGCGCCGACGAAGTTGCTCTTCAACATGTAGTAGGTGAGGTAGTCGTGGTACGACTGCAGCGCTACCGGCAGCCTGCGCTGCAGCTTGCGGATCTGTCCGCCGAACGATGGCTGGTGATCACCGAAGTGCATCAGCACGGTCGGCTCCGGGCGATCGAGGAAATCGTGTTCCAGCCCGCGCATGGCCACGTCGGAATCGTGCAGGCGCGACAGGTAGGTATCGAAGTTCAGCGCCGCGCCGGGCGACAGTCCGCGCAACAGGTTGCGGTACGGCGCGCGCAACTCCGACATCGGGTCGTCATCGTGCGGGCCGTGCTGGTTCAGCGTCAGGATCATCACGAATACCGGCTGGCCCGGCTTCTTCAGCTTGTCGTAAAGGCGCTTGGCCGCCGCGAACATCTGCGCGTCGCTCTCCTCCCACTCTTCCAGCCCCAGCTCTCTGGCGCCGTACAGGTGGTCGAAACCATAGGCCTGATACGCGTTGCTGCCGTTGATGAAACTGGCTTCCGTGGGATAGATCCCGATCGTCTGATAGCCGAGACGGCGTAGCTGCAGCGCCAGCGCGTCGTGCACTTTCGGCGCCAGCACATACGGCGCATACATGCCGCCGGGGCCGAAGATATCCTGCGGCATGCCGGTCAGCGCGGCGAACTCGCTGACCCAGGTGCCGCCGCCAAACGTGTGGACGCGCAGCACGCCGTGCGCACGGGTGCGCGCATCCGGCTGGAACATTTTCACCCGGCATTGCGGCACGTTGCAGGCCGTGTAGATCGACGGGTCGAACGTGCTCTCCTCCAGCACCTGCACGATGTCCGGGTACGACGCATGCGCAACACCCGGCGTACCCGCCGCGGTGGCGCCCCACGCCTGCTCGGCGACGGCATCGCTGGTCATCGCCGGCAGCTGCACATCCGAATCGCGAAAGTTGACGAAGAAATTCGTCAATTGCGCATCGTCGGACAACTTCTCCCACACGTTGCGCGAATGCACTTGCGCGAACAGACCGGTGGGCATCATGCACAGCCAGAACGCCAGCGCACTCAGCGCGATGCCGCCGATGCGCACGCCGGCGGCAACCCGCGGCTGCAGCCTGCCCAGCACGCGCCAGTCCCAGCGCCATACCAGCCACAACAGCGGCGGCAGGATCACGCACAGCCCGATACCCAGCGTGTACAGATGCGGATAGTGCCGCAAGGTGTCGACCAGGCTGGTGCGCACGTAATAGATGAAATCCGACGGCATCAGCTGCGAATCGAGATAACGCAGCTTCAGCACCGAAATGAACTTCAGCGCCACAAACAGCGCGCCGCCGACCAGCAGCGCCGTGGCAAACCGGGCAAACAGGAACAGCAGCGCGCCGAACGTGCACAGCATCAGTCCTGCAATGAAGACCCGCTGCACCAGGAACGGCTCCTGCCATGCCGTGAGCAGGATGCAGCCGGCGAAGAAAATCACCGCGCACAGCGACACCACATGGACCCGGGTAAGGCAAGAAGACAGTCGACGCATGATGGGAAAAGTCCCCCTGTAGGACCCGATGTCACTGAAACGCCATCTTACGGTCTTGCGCCTGCAGCAGACAGGATCTACCGCCACGCCGTTCCACTGGCGTTGGGGATTGCCGCCGCAGGCCGGGCGCAAACGATCGCCCCGATCTGCTAGTTTTCGCCGTCTGAACCTGTACGCCCCACGGAATCGCCATGTCGCCTCGCCTGACCCCGTTCGCCACCCCGCTCGTCGCCCTCGCCATCGCCCTGCTTGCCGGCTGTGTCGCGCTGCCCTGGCAGACCGGCAAGACACCGGACGGCGCTCGCGCGAAGGTGGCGATCCTGGAAACCACCGACGTGCACGCCAACGTGCTGAGCTACGACTACTACAAGCTCAAGCCGGACGACTCGCTCGGCTACGAACGCACCGCCACGCTGATCCGCCGCGCTCGCGCGGAGTTCCCCAACACTCTCCTGTTCGACAGTGGCGACACCATCCAGGGCAGCGTGCTGGCCGACTACCAGGCGCTGGTGAAGCCGGTGGGCTGCGACCAGGAGCTGGCGATCTACCGCGCGATGGATGCGATGGGCTACGACGGCGGCACCGCCGGCAACCATGAATTCAACTACGGCCTGCGCTTCCTGTCGCAGGTCACCGGCACGCCGATGAACGTGGACGGCGGCCATACCGATCACTGTGCGGGCCCGCACTTCCCGCTGGTGCTGGCCAACGTCTACAGCGCGCGCGATGGCGCCCCGATCTTCAAACCGTGGACGATCGTCAGCAAGACCATCGAGGCGTATACCGAGGACGGCAGCAGGATCCGCGTACCGCTGCGAGTCGGCATCATCGGCTTCACCCCGCCGCCGATCATGGATTGGGACAAGCAGAACCTGGCCGGCAAGGTAAGCGTCAGCGGCGTTGTCGAAGCCGCGCACAAATACCTGCCGGAGCTGCAGGCGCAGCATCCCGACCTGATCGTGGCGATCCTGCACGGCGGCCTCGACACCTCGCCGTACACCCCGCAGATGGAAAACGCCGGCTGGTACCTGGCTGGCGTGCCCGGCATCGACGCGCTGCTGCTGGGCCACTCGCATACCGAATTCCCCGGCCCGCACTATGCCGGCATGAAGGACGTCGACGCGCACCGTGGCTTCGTGCGCAACGTGCCGGCCGTGATGGGCGGCTTCTTCGGCCGGGATCTTGGCGTGATCCAGCTGGTGCTGAATCGTCAGCAGGGTCGCTGGGTGGTCGACCTCGACAATACGCACAGCGAGGTGCGCCCGATCTGCCCGCGCGGATCGGCCGACGCTGTGGCGAAGAAGCTGGCCTGCGTGCCGGCCGATCCCGCCATCGCGCCGCTGGTGCAGCAGGCGCACGAGGCCGCGATCACCTACGTCAACACGCCGATCGGCAGCAGCACGTTGCGCATGAGCAGCTACTTCGCCGACGAGGGCAACATGACCGCGCTGGCGCCGATCAATGCGGCGCAGGCCGACTACGTGCGCACCGAACTGCCGCGGCTGCGTCCGGAACTGGCCGACGTGCCGGTGCTGTCCGCCGCCGCCGCGTTCCGCACCGGCTTCGGCGGCCCCGACGACTACACCGACGTGGCCGCCGGCCCGCTCACCCTGCGCAGTGCCGCCGACCTGTACTTCTATCCGAACACGCTGTCCGCCGTGAAAACCGACGGCGCCGGCCTCAAGGCGTGGCTGGAGAAATCCGCGCAGCGCTTCAACCGCATCGATCCGGCCAAGGCCGGCGAACAGGCGCTGATCAACAGCCACTACACCGGCTACAACTTCGACCAGATCCAGGGCGGCATCCACTACGTCATCGACGTGTCGAAGGCGGTCGGCCAGCGCATCACCACGCTGACCTGGCAGGGCAAGCCGGTCACTCCGGATCAACCCTTCATCGTCGTCACCAACAACTACCGCGCCAGCGGCGGCGGCCACTTCCCCGGCCTCGACGGCAACAACATCGTGCTCGCCGCCCCCGACGGCACCCGCGAGATCCTGGTGCAATGGCTGGAGCGCCAGAAGACCATCGGCATCAAGAATCTCGAACCCACCTCATGGCAATTCGCGCCGCTGAAGACCCGCGGCCCGGTGGTGTTCACCGGCGCCAGCGGCAAGCAGGGTGTGGCCCATGATGCCGGCCTCGACAACATCCGCCAGTTGAAGGATCACGGCGACGGCACGGCGACTTACGCGATCGATCTATCGCGGTGAGCCACCTGCGCGAGCCGAGCCTGCCGATGACTGTCGCGCGGCGGCTGCCGTCATTCTGGCTGACGATGCTGATCGGCTGGGCGCCGATCGTGCTGGGTACCGTCGTCGCCGCGGCGACCGTGCTGGGCGACCCGAACCAGCTGGCCCAGCACGCGATGCTGCTGATCACCTGCCTGCTGCCCTCCATCCCGCTCTGCCTCGTGCAGCGCACCCTGTGGCGACGCCGCACATCGTGGCGCCGCTGCGTCGCCGCGTTGCTGCCCCTCTCCTTCTTGCTGGCCTTCGTCAGCACCGCAGGCATCGTTGGTCTGGCCACCCAGCTCGGCAGTCATGTCGGCGCCCTGCACGGCGCGTTCCGCTGGAGCTTTGTCTTCGCCAGCATGGACATCGTCTGGTTCGTGCTGATCGCGCTGTGTGCGGTTTACATGGTGATCGGCTACTACATCTCCACGCAGGAGGAACGCTTGCGCGCGATGGCCGCCGCCGGGCTGGCGCGCGATGCCGAACTGCGCGCGCTGCGCTATCAGCTGCAGCCGCATTTCCTGTTCAACACGCTCAACGCGATCTCGACCCTGGTGGTGGAGCGGCGCACCCAGGACGCCACACGAATGATCGCGCGCCTCGGTGATTTTTTGCGTGCCACTCTCGAAGGCGATGGCGGCCATGAAGTTGCACTGGCCGACGAACTCTCGCTCACCGAGCACTACCTCGACATCGAGAAAGCCCGGCTCGGCGAGCGGCTGGCGATCGGTTTGCAGGTAGGTCCCGATACCTTGCGGGCCGCAGTGCCCTGCCTGCTGCTGCAGCCGCTGGTGGAAAACGCCATCCGCCACGGCATCGCGCCACGTCGCGATGGGGGTCGTCTGGATATCCAAGTGAATCGCACTGCGGAACGTCTGCAAATCCATTTGCGCAATGACGGCTTGATCGCCGCACCGACCGACTCATCGTCCAGTCCCACCGGTTCGGCAGCAATCGGCTTGCGCAATGTGCGCGAACGGTTGCAGCACCTGTACGCGAACGACCATGCGTTCGAGTTGACACTGGCCGGCGACGGCAGCTGCCAGGTGCGCATCGATCTGCCGTTTCGCCGCATGTCGGCAGCGCCGATCGAACCGCCGGCGGCGTCGGCATGACCGTTCGGGTGCTGGTGGTCGATGATGAGCCGCTGGCCCGCCGCGGCGTCACCCAACGCCTGTCTGCCCACACCGACATGCAGGTGATCGGCGAAGCCGGCGACGGCGAAACGGCGCTTTCCGCCATCGTCGACACAACGCCGGATCTGGTCTTCATGGACGTGCAGATGCCGGGCATGGGCGGACTGGAAGCACTCGGACTGCTGTCGCCGCGCGAACGGCCGATGACGATCTTCCTTACCGCCTACGACCAGTTCGCCTTGCGCGCCTTCGAGGTGCATGCGCTGGACTACCTGCTCAAGCCGATCGACGACGAACGCTTTGCCGAGGCGCTAGATCGGGCCCGCGAGACGCTGGCCACGCGCCGTGACCGCGACCTTTCATCGGGCCTGCAAGCGTTGCTGGCGACGCAGGGAAATACCCCAAGCCACGCGTCGCGCTTTGCCGTCCGCATCGGCCACCGCGTCGCCTTCATCGCCGCTGCCGACGTCGACTGGATCGAAGCGATGGGTGACTACGCCGGGCTGCACGTCGGCGGCAAGGTGCACCTGCTGCGCGAACGGCTGCACCAGCTGGCACACCGGCTCGACCCGGCTCAGTTCATGCGTATCCACCGCTCGACCATCGTGCGAGTGGATCGCATCGCGGAAATGGAAGTACTGTCCAACCGCGACAGTCTGCTGCGACTGCGCGATGGCACCCCGCTACGCGCCAGCCGCACCTATGGCGACGCCCTGCGCGCGGCACTTGCCGGATAGCCTGCCGTGACGGGCTGCCGTTGACACGGCTTCCGCATCGGCCATGCACGGTTCATCGCATCGATCTACCGGTTCGACGCATCGCACAGCCGCAGCGCGGCAAGCCAACCTTATAGTCGGGGCAAGTCGGGCGATCGCCGCCTGCCCCGCCGCCACGCTCCACGCCGTATCCGATCGTGGCCGTTTCCGCCTTCAGGAGTTGCTGTATGAAGACTCTGCTTCTCGCCATCGTCAGCCTCGCCCTGATGACTGGATCGGCGCACGCCGCCACCGCCTCGAACAACCCCGCCAGCGATGCCCGGAGCCAGATCGAACAGGTGATCGCACGCTTCCAGACCGCCATCATCAAGAAGGACAAGGCCGGCCTGAGCGAGTTGTTCCTGCCCACGAACAACTCGTGGATCGCCGTGCCGACGGAAGCGACGTATCGCATCGTGCATGCCAAACATCCCAAGGCGCGGCGCTTCATGCCGGGCAGTTACACCGAGTTCGTCGACTTCATCAGCACCAGCACCGAGCGCATGGAGGAGAAGTTCTCCAACGTGAAGATCGAAACCGATGGTGCCGTCGCTTCGGTGTATTTCGATTTCGTCTTTCTCGGCAACGGCAAGCAGCAGAATCGTGGCAGCGAAACCTGGCAGCTCATCGACACCGGCAGCGGCTGGAAGATCAATGCCTTGGTCTATAGCATCAATGTAGACCCCGCCCAGGTGAAGTGAGCGGCGAGGGCCACCTTGGTCCGGAGCAGGGGAAACGCATGCAGAACGACAGGGAAAGCGAGGCTGGCGAATGATGCGCCGATCCGGACTGAGGCAGCTCAATCAACCGGCGTATTTCGGAACCTGCCCACGTTTTCCGGCGTTGCCGCCGAGGCCCGGTTCGACCACGACTGGCGGATGTAGCTGACCACCGCGGCGACGTCCTCGTCGTTCAGCTGTTGCGCGAATGGCGGCATCGAGTACGGCTTGGGATTGCCGGCGGTGGCCGGGGCGAAGCCACCGAGCAGCACGCTGCGGATTGCGTTGATGCCGGTCGGTTCGGTGACCGAGGTGTTGCCGTTGAGCGGCGGATAGACGCCGGCCACGCCGCGACCGTCCGCGCCGTGGCAGTCGGCGCAGCGCTGCGCGTAGAGCTTGCCGCCCTGCTCGTGGCTGGCCGCCTGCTTGAACGGTGCCGGTGCGGGTTGTGCGCGCGGCGGCAGCGACTGCAGGTAGCTCGCCACCGCCTGCAGGTCGGCGTCCGTCATGTGCTGGGTGCTCTTGCGCACCACGTCGGCCATCGGCCCGAACGCGCTGCCCCTGGTCGACTGGCCGGTCTTCAGCAGGTCGACGATGTCCTGCGTGCGCCAGCCATCGAGGCCGCCGCCGGGTTGCGTGCTGAGGTCGGGCGCGTACCAGTCCAGTTGCGGGATCTGGCCACCGGTGAGGTGGCGGCCCTGCTCGATGCCGCCGAGCGCGTCGCGCGTGGTGTGGCATTCGTTGCAGTGGCCCAGGCCCTGCACCAGGTAGGCGCCACGATTCCACTGTTCGGACTTCGCCGGGTCGGGCCGGTACTCGCCCGGCTTGAAGTACAACGCGCGCCACGCCACCAGGCTGCTGCGCACGTTGTAGGGGAACTCCAGCCCCAGCGCCGTGTCGGGCCGCTGCACCGGCGGCAGCGACTTCAGGTAGGCGAAGATCGCCAGCGCGTCGTCGCGGCTCACCTTGGTGAACGAGGTGTACGAGAACACCGGATACAGCAGCTCGCCCTGGCGGCCCTTGCCCTGATGCAATGCATTCCAGAAATCGTCGAAGCTCCACTGGCCGATGCCGGTTTCCGGATCGGGCGTGATGTTCGGTGCCGGCACGTCGCCGAACGGCGTGCCCAGCGAGCGGCCGCCGGCGTAGCGCTGGCCGTCCCGCGCGGTGTGGCAGGCGGCGCAGTCGCCGACCGTGGCCAGGTATTCGCCGCGCGCGATCAACGCCGGATCCTGCAGCGCGGCGACATCCGCCTCGCGCTGCACGGGCGACGACGCCTGCCGATCATCGCGTCCGACGTACCGCCAGCCCAGCACGACGATCGCCAGCAACACCAGCAGCCACCATCCACGTCGCCACAGTTTCATTGAGCCGCTCCGCTCTTGCCCATCACGCACCAGCCCGGCAACGGTTCGGTCTGCGCACTGGCCGGTTCCGGACGCATGTCGGCCGGCGGCTCGTGGCTGGCCAGCCACGCGGACACCGCGGCGATGTCCGATTCGCGCATGCGGTTGGCGACCACGCCCATGCAGTAGGGCCCTTCGGCCGCGCGCTGGCGCGTGCGCCACGACACCAGCTGGGTGTTCAGATAGTCGTACGACAGGCCCATCAGGCCCGGCATCATCGGCTCCACGCCGGTGAGCTTGCCGCCGTGGCAGCTGACGCACGACGGCACGCCGCGGGTCGAGTCGCCGCGCATTACCAACTGCTCGCCGCGCCGCAGGGTCTCCGCGGACACCGCCGGCACCGGCAGCTTCCGGTAGGACACGTCCTGCTGCGCAAAATAATCGGCGATGTCGCGCAGGTATGCCGGGCTCAGCTGGCGCACCACGTATTCCATCGGCGCGTGCCGGCGCTGGCCGGTCTGGAAATACTCGAGCTGCTGGACCAGATAGCCCGCCGGCTTGCCGGCCAGGCGCGGAATCGCCACGCTGTCCGGCGAACCCTCGCCGTGCACGCCATGGCAGCTGGTGCATGCGGCCACGCGCTGCTGCATGGTGTCGGGTACCGCCGGCGCCGCGCCGGTCTGGGCGGCTGCCGCACCGCACGCGCCGAAGGCG
The DNA here is from genome assembly GCF_006438785.1 of Rhodanobacter glycinis. GTDB lineage: Bacteria > Pseudomonadota > Gammaproteobacteria > Xanthomonadales > Rhodanobacteraceae > Rhodanobacter > Rhodanobacter glycinis_A. The sequence goes on from NZ_RCZB01000003.1 coordinate 488,635, forward strand.
AACAGCACGAGGGCCACGCGCAGCACATGCCTGCGCAGCCGCTGGCGCAATGAATCCAACCTGATCATCCGCGAATTGTAGGCTGGCCGAACCGCGTCGACCGGCGGCAAATGGCCTATCGCGACAACCTGCCGCAGCTTGACGATCCGCACCCGCCACCCGAAAAGTTGCAAATGAATCTGTTGACCACAGCGCAGCCTTCCCTCTAAGGTCGAGCGCATGTTGCCGCTTTCCACGCCAGCACGCACGCATTTCGCCCCGGTTTCCGCCGGACGTGCGCCGTTGCCGGCCGGCGACATCAACCGTTCCTTCGCCACCACCACCACCACCACGACCACGATTACCACTCGGTCGGGGTGGGTGTCCGTGCGCGACTAGGTTCTTCACTACGCAACGGCCCCGCCCTCGACAGAGGCGGGCCGGTGCACTCCCCAAGCACAAGCCGATCCGCCAGCGAGCACGGGCCTCAACAGGAGGTCATCGTGAACATCTGTGCGCCACAACTTGCCGAACTGCCGCCGTCATGCGGTTTCGCCGTGCCGACCACGCGGCGGCAACGCGTGCTGGCAGTGGGCGTGATCGGCCCCGGCCGCGTCGGCAGCGCCTTGCTGGAGCAGTTGCGGGCCGCGCAGCCGCGACTGCTCCGCGACAGCGGACTGGAGCTGAAACTCTGCGGCGTGGTGGCCAGCAGGCGCATGTGGCTGGACTGCGACGACACCGAACTCAACGGTCGCCACGGCGGCGCGCAGATCTGGCGACCGAACGATCTGGACGCGTTTGCCGAACACGTGCGCGGCAACGATGGTCGGCATGCGCTGTTGATCGACTGCAGCGCGAACGATGACGTAGCCGCGCACTATCCGCGCTGGCTGGCAGCCGGCCTGCATGTGGTGACGCCGAACAAGCTCGCCGGCAGCGGACCGTTGGCGCGCTGGCAGGCGATCCGCGCGGCCTGCGCCAGCGGCGCGCGCTTCCGCTACGAGGCCACGGTGTGCGCCGGCCTGCCGGTGGTGCAGACGCTGCGCGACCTGCTCGATACCGGCGACGCGTTGCTCGCGGTGGAAGGCATGTTCTCCGGCACGCTGGCCTGGCTGTGCAACCGCCACGATGGCCGCCAGCCGTTCTCGGCACTGGTGCGCGAGGCGCACGCGCTGGGCTATACCGAGCCCGATCCACGCGACGACCTGTCCGGCCTCGACGTGGCGCGCAAGCTGGTGATCCTGGCGCGCGAGGCGGGCTGGCCGCTGTCGCTGGAAGATGTCGACCTGCAGGGCCTGGTGCCGTCCGCACTGGCCGCGTTGCCACTGGACGACTTCATGCAACGACTCGATGAGCTGGATGCACCGATGGCGGCGAAACTGGCCGAGGCGCACGCCGATGGCGGCGTGCTGCGCCATGTGGCGCATCTGGACCGGCGTGGCCATGCCAGCGTGCGGCTGATGGTGCTGCCGACGACGCACGCGTTCGCGCATACCCGGCTGACCGACAACATCGTGCAGTTCACCACCCGCCGCTACTGCGATAATCCGCTGTCGGTGCAAGGCCCCGGCGCCGGTCCGGAGGTGACCGCCGCCGGCGTGTTCACCGACCTGCTGCGCATCGCCGAGTCGCTGGAGGCACGCGCATGAACTCTGCTCTCACATGTACCGACTTGCTGGAACCCGTCATGGCTTCACCGCGCCGCGCCAAACCCCCGCAAGTCGCCTGCGCCTTCGCACCTGCCAGCGTCGGCAATGTCGGCGTCGGCTTCGACCTGCTCGGCCACAGCGTGACCGGCGCCGGCGATCGCGCCGAAGTGCGCCGCATCGACGAACCGGGGGTGCGCATCGCGGCGATCCGCGGTTGCGTCACCGATCTGCCGACCGACCCGCGCCAGAACACCGCCGGCACCGCGCTGCTCTCGTTGCGCAAGGCGCTCGGCCTGCAGCACGGTTTCGAGCTGGTGCTGCACAAAGGCATCGCGCTGGGCTCGGGCATGGGCGGCTCGGCCGCCTCGTGCGTGGCTGCTCTGGTCGCCGCAAATGCATTGCTGGTGCAGCCGCTGCAGCGTGAATCGCTGTACGGATTCGCATTGGACGGCGAGGCGGTGGCCAGCGGCAGCCGCCACGGCGACAACCTCGGCTCGATGCTGCTCGGCGGCCTGGTGCTGGCCACCCACGAACGGCTGCTGCGCATCGAGGTGCCGGCTGCATGGCACTGCGCGCTGGTGCATCCGCACGTGGTGCTGGAAACGCGCAAGGCACGCGCCGCGCTGGCCGGCCATTACGAACTCGGCGAGTTCGTGGCGCAAAGCTCGAACCTCGCCCTGGTGCTGGCCGGCTGCTACCGCGGCGACGCGTCACTGGTGCGCGAAGGGTTGAAGGATGTGCTGGTCGAGCCACGCCGCGCGCCGTTGATCCCGAACTTCGCGCGAGTGAAGCAGGCCGCGCTGGACCACCACGCACTTGGCGCCAGCATCTCCGGCGCTGGCCCCAGCGTGTTCGGCTGGTACGACAACCGCGCCGACGCCGAAGCGGCCAGCGTGGCGATGCAGGCCGCGTTCGCCGACGCCGGACTGGACAGCGATGCGTGGGTGTCGCCGATCGACGGCCCGGCCGCCGCACTGATCGAATCGCTGGAAGCCGACGCATGAGTCGGCCCAGGCCGTTGCGCTATCACAGCACCCGCAGCCTCGGTCCGACCGTGCCGATCAGCCAGGCGATTGCCGCGGGCCTGGCGCCGGACGGCGGCCTGTACGTGCCCGAGGCGCTGCCCACGATCGATCCGACCGCGTTCGATCCGCACGGTACGCTGGCCGATACCGCGGCCACCCTGCTGGCGCCGTTCTTCGCGGGCGATGCGCTGGCCGACCAGTTGCCTGCGATCTGCGCCGAAGCATTCACCTTCGACGCACCGCTGCGCGCGCTGCCGGCCCACCCGCACAGCATGATGCTGGAGCTGTTCCACGGCCCCACCTCGGCGTTCAAGGATTTCGGCGCACGTTTCCTCGCGGCCTGCCTGCGCCGGTTGCCGCATGCCGATGCGCGGTCGCTGACGATCCTGGTCGCTACCTCGGGCGACACCGGCGCCGCGGTGGCGGCCGCGTTCCACCGCCAGCCGAACGTGCGGGTGGTGATCCTGTATCCCGACGGATTGGTGTCGCCGCGACAGGCGCACCAGCTGGGCTGCTTCGGCGACAACGTCAGCGCGCTGCGCGTGGCCGGCCGCTTCGACGATTGCCAGCGAATGGTGAAAGCCGCGCTCAACGATACGGCGCTGCAGGCGCAGCTGCCGCTGTCCTCGGCCAACAGCATCAGCCTGGGTCGTCTGCTGCCGCAGATGAGCTACCACGCGCACGCGGCGCTGGGCTGGTGGCGCGCACACGGCACGCCGCTGAATTTCATCGTGCCCACCGGCAATCTCGGCAACGCGCTCGCCTGCCTGTGGGCACGCGAGCTGGGCCTGCCGATCGGTGAAGTGCGGCTGGCCTGCAACGCCAACGCCACCCTGCCCGACTACTTCGCCGGCGCCGACTACGCGCCGCGCGAAGCGATCGCCACGCTGGCCAATGCGATGGACGTGGGCGCGCCGAGCAACTTCGAGCGACTGCACTGGACGTTCCCCGACGAAGCCCGACTGCGCCAACTACTGCAGGCGCGCAGTGTCGACGACGCCGCCATCCGCCGCACCATTACCGATCATGCGCAAGGGCATCGCGAAGTATTCTGCCCGCACACTGCCACCGCGATGCACCTTCTCGACCGATTGCGCGCTGACGGCGACGACGCACCATGGGCGGTGGTCGCCACCGCGCACCCGGCCAAATTCGAAAGCGTGGTGGAGCCGCTGGTAGGCCACCCGGTCGAGGTGCCGCCCGCCCTGGCCGCGATGCTGGCTCGCGGCACCAGCGCCGAGCCGCTGGCCGCCAGCGACGCCGCACTGCGTGACCGGCTCTTGTAGGGGGCACTGCCCACGCTGCGAAGCTCGACTTCCATCCGCGGGAAATCGGAAACACGGTGAGGAAGAACGGCATTCCCTCTCCCGTCGCGCGCCTGATGTGCAACGAAATATGCTGGCACGCCGCCTTTCTCTGACTCGTGGCGTGCGGGCCCGCCGCCGGAGCATGAACATTCCATATGGTTTCATCTGTATCTATATGGATGGATAGCCGTCCAAATCACATTCCGTCTCCATAGAAGATTTTTTCATAAGGTTTCTGTTGACAGACCGTAGCGAACTGCTTTACGGTCGATCACATGTCGCAGCGCAACAGCCACCGCAGCATCGCCAAGGGAAACCGTCTCACGACGGTTGCCGGGCTGCTGCAGGCTCGCGGCACGCTCCTTCTTGCCCTCGTACTCGTACTCCTTATTACCAACGGAGGTGCGGGCTGAGGGCATGTGTCCAGGTAGCTAGAAAAACCTGAAAACACCCAAAGAACCCCGCACCCGGAAACGGATGCGGGGTTTTTTTGTGCCTTCGGCGCCGCCCACAGCGGAGCCATGATGAAAAATCCCGACCAGCAGAACGCCCCGAGCAGCGACGACGACGTAGTCGCCGAACGCGTGCGGATCTTCGACACCACCTTGCGCGACGGCGAGCAGGCGCCCGGTTTCTCGATGGACCGGCGCGCGAAACTGCGCATGGCGCAGCAGCTCGAGGCGCTCGGCGTGGACATCCTCGAAGCGGGCTTTCCGCAGGCTTCGCCGGACGATTTTGCTGCAGTTGCGGAAATCGCCGGCGCGCTGAAACACACCACGGTGTGCGCGCTGGCGCGCTGCCAGGACGGCGATATCGACAGCGCCGCGCGTGCGCTGAAGGCGGCACGCCATTCGCGCATCCACCTGTTCCTGTCGACCAGCCCGCTGCATCGCGAGCACAAGTTGGGCATGAGCAAGGCGCAGGTGCTGGACACCGCAGTGCGGGCGATCGAACGAGCCCGCGGCTTCTGCGACGAGGTCGAATTTTCCGCCGAGGATGCGCTGCGCACCGAACCCGAATTCCTCGCCGAAGTCTTCAGCGCCGCAGTCGCCGCCGGTGCCAGCACGCTCAACGCGCCGGACACGGTGGGCTACACCACGCCGACCGAGATCGTCGAGCTGTTCCGCTACCTGCGCCAGCACGTGCGCGGCGCGGACAAGGTGATCTTCTCCAGTCATTGCCACGACGACCTCGGCATGGCGGTGGCGAACAGCCTGGCTGCGGTGAGCGCCGGTGCGCGCCAGGTGGAGTGCACCATCAACGGCATCGGCGAGCGCGCTGGCAACGCCGCGCTGGAAGAGGTGGTGATGGCGCTGAAGGTGCGCGCGCCGCACTTCGGCGTCGACACCCGCATCGATACCCGCCAGCTGTACCCGAGCTCGCGCCTGCTGACCGAGCTGACCGGCCAGGCGGTGCCGCGCAACAAGGCGATCGTGGGTGCCAACGCGTTCGCGCACGAGTCGGGCATCCACCAGCACGGCATGCTCAAGCATCGCGGCACCTACGAAATCATGCGGCCGCAGGACGTCGGCATCGCCGCGACCAGCCTGGTGATGGGCAAGCACTCCGGCCGCGCCGCGCTGCGCCAGCGGCTGCAGGCGCTCGGCCACACGCCGGACGACGCCGCGCTGGACGACATCTTCATCCGCTTCAAGACGCTGGCCGACCATGGCCGCGAGCTGCACGACGAGGACCTGGAAGCGCTGGCGCTGGGCCACGACCCGCACGCCGGCGGCCCGTGGCACCTGGTGCAGTTGCACACCAGCTCGCACCTGGGCGGCAGCGCGTCGGCCTCGGTGAGGCTGGCCCACGACGACGGCCACGAGATCGGCGAGGCGGCGATCGGCGACGGCCCGGTCGACGCGGTGCTGCGCGCGATCGAGCGCGCCACCGGCACGCCGCTGGAACTCACCCGTTTCCAGATCGACGCGATGGGCGAAGGCGGCGATGCACAAGGCCACGCGCAGCTGAGCGCACGCCACGCCGCCCGCGACTGGCGCGGCCACGGCACCAGCACCGACATCGTCGAGGCCACCGCGCTGGCTGCGCTGGTCATCGTCAACCGGATCGAACGAACCACGCCAACCGCTGCCGTCGCGCACATCAAGGGAGCCATCGCATGAGCACGCCATTCCTGTGGCACAACGGCCAGATCAAGCCGTGGGCCGAGGCCACCGTCCACGTCAGCGCACACGCGCTGCATTACGGCTCGTCGGTGTTCGAGGGCGAACGCGTCTACGCCACGCCGCGCGGGCCGGCGTATTTCCGCCTGGCCGAGCACACCCGCCGCCTGTTCGAGTCGGCGCGCGTCTACGAGATCGAGATCGGCTACAGCGAGGACGAGATCAACGCCGCCTGCCTCGAGCTGATCCGCGCGAACCGGATGCCCTCGGCCTACGTGCGGCCGATCGTGTTCCGTGGCGCCGGCGGGCTGGGCGTGCTGGCGAAGCGGGATGACCCGGTGGAGGTGTCAATCATCGCGCTGAACTGGGGCGCGTATCTCGGCGACGCAGCCGTACGCGGCGCGGATGTCTGCGTGTCGTCATGGCATCGCCCCGCGCCGAACACCCTCCCCAGCTGGGCCAAGGCAGGCGGCAATTATCTGTCCAGCCAGCTGATCGGTCTGGAAGCGCGCCGCAACGGCTACGACGAGGGCATCGCACTGGGCCACAACGGCCTGCTCAGCGAAGGCGCCGGCGAGAATCTTTTCCTGGTGAAGCGCGGCCGGTTGCTCACGCCGCCGTCCAGCGCCGGCATCCTGGCCGGCATTACCCGCGATGCGGTGATCACGCTGGCCGCCGATCTCGGCATCGCGGTGGAAGAGCGCGACCTGCCGCGCGAGGCGCTGTATTCCGCCGACGAAGTGTTCATGACCGGCACCGCCGCCGAGATCACCCCGGTGCGTTCGGTCGATCGCAAGGCAATCGGCAAGGGCACGCCCGGCCCGATTACCAAGGCTTTGCAACAGGCGTTCTTCGGCCTGTTCGACGGCCGCACGGAAGATCGCCGGTCCTGGCTGAGCCTGGTCAATGCGGCCCCTTCCGACAGCGAACCAGCGCCAGTTGATGACCGCGCTCAGGGACGAGCGCACGAAATGACGGAGGTCTCGGCGTGATGGCAAAGACCCTGTTCGAAAAAGTGTGGGACGCCCACATCGTCGCCGCGGAAACCGCCGACACACCGGCGATCCTCTACGTCGATCTGCACCTGGTGCACGAGGTCACCTCGCCGCAGGCGTTCAGCGAACTGCGTGAGCGTGGACTGAAACTGCGCCGACCCGACCGCATGCTGGCCACGCTGGATCATTCCACGCCGACCCTGCCGACGAATGCCGATGGCAGCCGGCCGTATGCAAATGCCGACGCGCAGGCGCAGGTCGCGCAGCTGGAGTCCAACTGCCGCGAGTTTGGCGTGGAGCTGCACGGCTGGGACAGCGCCGACCGCGGCATCGTGCACGTGATCGGCCCGGAGTTGGGCGCGACCCAGCCCGGCATGACCATCGTCTGCGGCGACAGCCACACCTCCACGCATGGTGCTTTTGGAGCCTTGGCGTTCGGCATCGGCACCACCGAGGTCGGTCACGTGATGGCCACGCAATGCCTGCTGCAGCGCAAGCCGAAAACCATGGCGATCCATGTGGATGGTCACACACCCGCCGGTATCAGTGCGAAGGACCTGATCCTGCACATCATCGGCACGATCGGCGTCGATGGTGGCACCGGCTACGTGCTGGAGTACCGCGGCGCCGCGATCGAGGCGCTGTCGATGGACGAGCGCATGACCGTCTGCAACATGTCGATCGAGGCCGGCGCACGCGCCGGACTGATCGCGCCGGACGAGACCACGTTCGAATGGCTGAAAGGTCGTCCGCGCGTGCCGCAGGGCGCGGCATGGGATGTGGCAGTGGCGACGTGGCGCGCGCTGCGCAGCGACGACGGCGCGCGCTACGACCGTGAAGTACGCATCGACGCCGGCGCGGTGAAACCCACCGTCACCTACGGCACCCATCCGGGCATGGCGATCGCCATGGATGCGCCGGTACCGGCGGCGACCAATGCGCAGGAACGCCGCGCGCTCGACTACATGCAGAGCAAGCCCGGCCAGCCGATGCAGGGTACGCCGGTCGATGTGGTGTTCGTCGGCAGCTGCACCAACTCGCGCCTGTCCGACCTGCGCGAAGCGGCGCGCGTGCTGCATGGCCGACGCATCGCGCAGGGTGTACGCATGCTGGTGGTGCCGGGCTCCGAGGCGGTGCGCCGCGACGCCGAGCGCGAAGGCCTGCACCACGTGTTCACCGACGCCGGCGCCGAGTGGCGCGTGCCCGGCTGCTCGATGTGCATCGCGATGAACGGCGACCTGGCGCAGCCGGGCCAGCTGGTGGTGAGCACCTCCAACCGCAACTTCGAAGGCCGCCAGGGCAAGGGCGCACGCACCGTGCTGGCCAGCCCGGCCACCGCCGCGGCATCGGCGATCGCCGGGCGCATCGCCGATCCGCGCGAGTACGCAACGCAGGAGCAAGCTGCATGAAACCGATCACCCGCCTCCACTCCCGCACCGCCGTGCTGGCCGACGAGAACATCGACACCGACCGCATCATCCCGGCGCGCTTCCTCACCACCACCACGCGCGAGGGGCTGGGCAAGCTGTGCTTCCACGACTGGCGCTACCAGACCGACGGCAGCGACAACCCCGCCTTTCCGTTGAACCGGCCCGAAGCGCGCGGCTGCTCGATCCTCATTGCCGGGCGCAATTTCGGTTGCGGCTCCTCGCGCGAGCATGCGCCGTGGGCGCTGCTGGATTACGGCATCCAGGCGGTGCTGTGCAGCGAGATCGCGGACATCTTCCGCGGCAACGCGCTGAAGAACGGCCTGCTCGCCATCGTCATCGACGAGCTGGAACACCGCTGGTTGCTCAAGCATCCCGGCATCGAGCTGGCGATCGACGTGCGCGAACAATTCATCGCACTGCCCGACGGCGGCCGCATCCCGTTCGCGCTGGAGCCATTTGCGCGGCACTGCCTGCTCCACGGCGTCGACCAGCTCGGCTATCTGCTGCAGCACAGCGATGGGATCACCTTTTACGAACAACACCACCAGGAGCAAGCGGCATGAAGGCACGCATCGTTACCCTGCCCGGCGATGGCGTCGGTCCCGAAGTCACGGCCGCCGCGGTGGCCGTGTTGAAGACCGTGGCCGCGCGCTACGAACACGTGTTCGCGTTCGAGGAGCAGCTGATCGGTGGCATCGCGATCGATGCCACCGGCGAACCGCTGCCGGCCGCCTCGCTGGCGGCGTGCCGGTCCGCCGATGCGGTGTTGCTGGGTGCCGTCGGTGGCCCGAAGTGGTCCGATCCGAACGCGCCGGTGCGCCCCGAGCAGGGCCTGCTGGCGCTGCGTGCCGCGCTCGGCGTTTACGCCAACCTGCGCCCGCTGCAGGTGCATCCGGCGCTGGCCAACCTGTCGCCGCTGAAGAACGAGAAGCTGAAGAACATCGACGTGCTGTTCGTGCGCGAACTCACCGGTGGTGCCTACTTCGGCGCCAAGACACGCACTGACGAGGCCGCCACCGACGAGTGCAGGTACACCGTGGCCGAGATCGAACGCGTGGTGCGCCGCGCGTTCGAGCTGGCGCGCGGCCGTCGTCGTCACGTCACCTCGGTGGACAAGGCCAACGTGCTGGAAACCTCACGCCTGTGGCGCAGCACGGTGCAGCGCATCGCCGCCGAGTATCCCGACGTGAAGCTCGAGCACCAGCTGGTCGACTCGATGGCGATGCTGCTGCTGACCCAGCCGAACCGCTACGACGTGGTGGTCACCGAGAACCTGTTCGGCGACATCCTCACCGACGAGGCCGCTGCGCTGGCCGGCTCGCTGGGCCTGCTGCCGTCGGCGTCACTGGGTGATGGCAAGGCCGGCCTGTACGAACCGATCCACGGCTCGGCACCGGACATCGCCGGGCGGGGCGTGGCCAATCCGGTCGGCGCGATCCTTTCCGCCGCGCTGCTGCTGCGCCATTCGCTGGGCCTGGAAACCGAGGCCGTGGCGATCGAATCGGCGGTCGAGCAGGTGCTGCGCCACGGCCCGCACAGCCGCGATATCGGCGGCCACGCCGGCACCGACGAAGTGCGCGATGCCGTGCTCGCCGCGATCGAGGATCACGCCGACAACGCTGCCGCATTCTTCTGCGGAGCACGCGCGTGCGGCTGACACAAGAAGGTTCCCGACGGCCACAGGGACGTGTCCGTATTTCCTGCCGCCCCCTGCGTGCTTCCGGCACCGGATGGACTGCGCGCGCCCCGTTGCCGCCAGCACTTGTCCGCCTCGCCAACCTCCCTGGCACGCAGGGGGCGCTTTTTCTTTTCATCCAGCCGACGGAATACCCATGCGCAGTGACCTGATCAAGAGCGGCCCCGACCGCGCACCCGCGCGCGCCATGCTGCGTGCCACCGGCCTCGACGACGAGGCGATTGCGCGGCCATTGGTGGCGGTGGTGCATACCTGGTCGAACGTGAGTCCGTGCAACCTCAACCTGCGCGAACTGGCGGTCGAAGCCGCGGCCGGCATCCGTGCCGCCGGCGGCACGCCGATCGAGTTCAACACGATCGCAGTAACCGATGGCATCGCGATGGGTACGCCGGGCATGCGTGCCTCGCTGATCAGCCGCGAGGTGATCACCGACTCGATCGAACTGGCGGTGGACGGCCACTGCCTCGATGCGATGGTGGTGCTGTGCGGCTGCGACAAGACCATTCCCGCGGCGGCGATGGCGATGGCGCGATTGAACATTCCCGCGGTCGCACTGTACGGCGGCAGCATCGCGCACGGCACCCACGACAACCATCCGATCACCATCCAGCAGGTGTTCGAGGCGGTCGGCGCGCACGGCGCGGGCAAGATCAGCGACGAGGAACTGACCGCGGTCGAGCGCGACGCCTGCCCCGGTGCCGGTGCCTGCGGCGGCCAGTTCACCGCGAACACGATGGCGATGGTGCTCTCCACGCTGGGACTGTCGCCGATGGGCTACAACGACATCCCCGCCACCCATCCGGCCAAGGGCGCGGCCGCGTTCCGCTGCGGCGAGCTGGTGATGGAATGCCTGCGCGAGAACCGTACGCCGCGCGAGCTGATCACGCGCACCTCGATGCGCAACGCGGCACGCATGGTCGCCGCCACCGCCGGCTCCACCAACGCGGTGCTGCACCTGCTGGCGATCGCGCGCGAAGCCGGCGTCACATGGTCGCTGGAAGATTTCGAACCCGCCTCGGCACATACCCCGGTGATCGCCGACCTGCTGCCCGGCGGCCGTTACACCGCGGTCGAGCTGTTCGGCGCCGGCGGCAGCGCGCGGGTGGCGCAGGAATTGATCGCCGCCGGCATGCTGGAGGACACGCCCACCGTCACCGGCCGCTCGCTGTTCGCCGAAGCCGAAGCCGCGCCGCGCGCCGAAGCGCAGGACGTGGTGCATCCGGTCGGCGCGCCACTGAAGCCGCGTGGCGGCTACTCGATCCTCTACGGCAACCTCGCGCCGGAAGGCTGCATTTTGAAACTCGCCGGCAAGGGCGCCAGCCACTTCGAAGGCCGCGCCCGCGTGTACGAAAGCGAGGAGCATGCGTTCGCCGCGGTGCAGGCCGGTGACATCGTCAAGGGCGACGTCATCGTGATCCGCAACGAAGGTCCGGCCGGCGGCCCCGGCATGCGCGAGATGCTCGGCGTCACCGCCGCGCTGATCGGCCGCGACCTCGGCGATGACGTGGCACTGATCACCGATGGCCGTTTCAGCGGCGCCACCCACGGCTTCATGGTCGGCCACATCGCGCCGGAAGCCGCACGCGGCGGCCCGATCGCACTGCTGCACGAAGGCGACCGCATCGTGATCGATGCCGCCCGCCGCGAGATCACCACCGACGCCGACCTCGTCGCACGCCGCGCCAGCTGGCAACCGCCCGCACCGAAGCTCAGTCGCGGCGCGCTGGCCAAATACGCCTTGCTGGTCGGCTCCGCCTCCGACGGCGCCACTACCCATCCCGAAACCTCCGTGTCCGTACCCAAACACATCCACACCGACATCAACCAGGGAGTCACCGCATGAGCAGCAACAACACCCTCGCCTCATCCCGCATCGCCGTGCTCGGCTACGGCAGCCAGGGCCGCGCGCATGCGCTGAACCTGCGCGACTCCGGCCTCGACGTGGTGGTCGGCCTGCGCCCGAACGGGCCGACCTGGCACAAGGCGAAAGCCGACGGTTTCAAGGTGGCCGAGCCGGCCGAGGCCGTGAAGGGCGCCGACCTCGTCGCCGTGCTGACGCCGGACATGGTGCAGCCGACGCTGTACAAGGAGTCGATCGAGCCGAACATCAAGCCCGGCGCGGCGCTGCTGTTCGCGCACGGCTTCAATGTGCATTTCAAGCAGATCGAACCGCGCGCCGACATCGACGTGATCCTGGTTGCGCCGAAGGGCCCTGGCGCGCTGGTGCGCAGCGAGTACGAACGCGGCCGCGGCGTGCCGTGCATCTGGGCCGTGCACCAGGACGTCAGCGGCCTGGCCGAGGCGAAGACCAAGGCGTATGCCGACGGCATCGGCGGCGGCCGCGCGATGATCATCAAGACCGACTTCAAGGAAGAGACCGAGACCGACCTGTTCGGCGAGCAGGCGGTGCTGTGCGGCGGCGCCAGCGAGCTGGTGATCAAGGGTTTCGAAACCCTGGTCGAGGCCGGCTACCAACCGGAGATCGCCTATTACGAGGTGATGCACGAGCTGAAGCTGATCGTCGACCTGTTCTACGAGGGCGGCCTGGCGAAGATGCTGCAATTCGTCTCCGAGACCGCGCAGTACGGCGACTACGTCAGTGGCCCGCGGATTGTCGACGCCGGCACCAAGGCGCGCATGAAGGAAGTGCTCACCGACATCCAGGACGGCACCTTCGCGCGCAACTGGACGGCCGAATACGCCGCCGGCCTGCCGAACTACAAGCGCCTCAAGCAGGCCGACCTCGACCATCCGATCGAAGTGGTTGGCGCGAAGCTGCGCGCGCAGATGCCGTGGCTGCAGCCGACCACCGCACCCGCCGCTGTCGCGCCGTTGAAGAAAACCGGCTGACTGCATCTGCCCCTCCCCCTGCAACGCGGGAGAGGTCGGGAGGGGATGCCGCTTTTGACTTTCGAGCAACAGCGCCCCTCTCCAAACCTCCCCTGCTTTGCTGGGGAGGAAGCACAGCATCGAATCCTCTGGGAATTTATTTTGTGAATGCGCAACCACTGAAAGCCGAAACCGCGACAGACCGGCATCCGCTCGCCGGCCAGGCCATGAGCGGCGCCGAGGTGATCGTGCAGGTATTCGCCGGCGAAGGCGTCGAGGTGATGTTCGGCTATTCCGGCGGCGCGATCCTGCCGGTATACGACGCGGTGTTCCGCTACAACGCCGAACATCCGCGCGCCAATGGTGGCGAGGCGATGCCGCTGATCGTACCGGCCAACGAACAGGGCGCAGGTTTCATGGCCGCCGGCTATGCGCGCGCGTCCGGCAAGGTCGGCGTGGCGGTAGTCACCTCCGGCCCCGGCGCCACCAACATGGTCACGCCGGTGCGCGACTCGATGGCCGACTCGATCCCGCTGGTGGTGATCTGCGGCCAGGTCGGCACCGCGGCGATCGGCAGCGACGCGTTCCAGGAGGCGCCGATCAGCAACATCATGGGTGCCTGTGCCAAACACGTGTTCCTGGTCACCGATGCGGCGCAGCTCGAAGCGACCATGCGCACCGCGTTCACGCTCGCCCGCAGCGGCCGGCCCGGTCCGGTGGTGGTGGACGTGCCCAAGGACGTGCAGAACACCGCACTCGCCTGGCGCGGCAGCGGCGAGCTGGCCCTGAGTGGTTACCGCACGCGATTGCGCACGGTGGAACAGGCGACGCTGAGCGACACCGACTGCGCTGCGTTGTTCACCGCGCTGATGCGGGCGCAGCGCCCGCTGATCTACGCCGGCGGCGGCGTGATCGCGGCCGAGGCGGCGGACGCGCTGCGCGCGTTCGTCGACGCATTCGGCCTGCCGGTGACCACCACCTTGATGGGCCTGGGCGGATTCGACAGCACCGACCCGCTGGCGCTGCACCTGCTCGGCATGCACGGCACCGCGTATGCGAATTACGCGGTGGAGGATTGCGACTTCGTGCTGGCGCTGGGCGCGCGCTTCGATGACCGCGTGGCCGGCGTGCCGGACAAGTTCGCCCCGCGTGCGAAGTTCATCGCCCAGGTCGACATCGACCCGTCCGAGATCGGCAAGGTGAAAGCCGTCGACTGGCATCACGTCGGCCCGCTCACCCGCGCGCTGGATCGGTTGACCGCCTATGGTCGCGCGCACGGCCTGCATCCGCAGCTGACCGCGTGGCATGCGCGCGTGGCCGAACTGAAGCGCGCGCACGCGATGAACTATGACCGCGCCAGTGCGCTGGTCCAGCCGTACGCCGTGCTGGAAGCGATCAACCGGCACACGCAGGGCCGCGCGATTGTCAGCACCGGCGTCGGCCAGCACCAGATGTGGGCGGCGCAGTACTTCGACTTCCGCGCGCCGCGGCATTGGCTCACCTCCGGCTCGATGGGCACGATGGGCTTCGGTCTGCCGGCGGCGATCGGCGCGCAGTTTGCGCATCCCGACAAGCTGGTCATCGACATCGATGGCGACGCCAGCATCCGCATGAACATCGGCGAGCTGGAAACCGTCACCACCTACAACCTGCCGGTGAAGGTGGTCGTGCTCAACAACGTCGGCGACGGCATGGTGCGGCAGTGGCAGAAGCTGTACTTCAAGGGACGTTTCGCCGCCTCCGACAAGAGCCTGCACAAGAAGGACTTCGTGCTCGCCGCACAGGCCGACGGATTTGCATGGGCTCAGCGGCTGGAGCGCACGGAGGAGCTGGAGGCGACGATCGCCGCGTTCCTCGCGTTCGAAGGTCCGGCCTTCCTCGAAGTGATGATCGATCCGGATGCCGGCGTGTATCCGATGGTCGGACCCGGCGCCAGTTACGCGCAGATGATCACCGGCGACTTCATTCCCTCTCGGGCGGCGCCGGTCGCGCACGAGGACTCACCGTCCCACATGTTCTGAGCTTTTGACTTTCCCTTCTCCCTTAGGGAGAAGGTGGCCCAAAGGGCCGGATGAGGGTACGGGCGAGCCTTGGCGCCTCGCTCCGCCTGAACCCTCACCCGCCTGTCGGCACCCTCTCCCGAAGGGAGAGGGATTCACCTCTGGAGTCCCGCCATGAACCACACCCTGTCCATCCTGTTGCAGAACGAAGCCGGCGCGCTGGTGCGCGTGGCCGGGCTGTTCGCCGCGCGCGGCTACAACATCGACACGCTGACGGTGGCGGCGACGCACGACCCGGCGGTGTCGCGGCTGACCCTGAGCCTGCAATGCGACGATGCCTCCCTCAGCCAGATCCTGCAGCAGACCCGCAAGCTGGTCGATGTACTGCAGGTCGCACATCCGGCGACGGCACTGGCCGCATGAGTGCACTCGCCGTCGCTGACGATGAACCGGTGGCGATCGACTTGCTGGCGCAGATACATGCCGCGCGCGTCTACGAGGTGGCACGTGAATCGGCGCTGGAATCGGCACCGCTGCTGAGTGCGCGGCTGGGCCAGCGCGTACTGTTCAAGCGCGAGGATCAGCAACCGGTGTTCTCGTTCAAGCTGCGCGGCGCCTACAACTGCATGGTGCAGCTGGACGCTGCGCAACGCGCGCGCGGAGTGGTCGCCGCCTCCGCCGGCAATCATGCGCAGGGCGTGGCGCTGGCCGCGGCGAAGCTGGGCATCCACGCCACCATCGTGATGCCGGTCACCGCGCCGCAGCTGAAGGTGGACGCGGTGCGACGCTTCGGCGGTGCGATGGTCGACGTGGTGCTGGCCGGGGATTCGTACAGCGATGCGCAAGCCGCCGCCGCGCAGCTGCAGGCCGGGCACGGCGCGGTGTTCGTGCACCCGTTCGACGATCTGGCAGTGATCGCCGGCCAGGGCACCATCGCGCTGGAAATCCTGCGCCAGCATCCGGGTCCGCTGCAGGCGGTGTTCGTACCGGTCGGCGGCGGCGGGTTGCTCGCGGGCGTGGCGGCGTGCATCAAGGCGCTGCGACCGGAGGTGCAGGTGATCGGCGTGCAGGCCGCGGACTCGGACGCGATGGCAAGCTCGCTCGAGGCCGACGCTCGCATCGTGCTGGACGAGGTCGGCCTGTTCGCCGACGGCACCGCGGTGAAGCAGGTCGGCGCGCTGACGTTTGAGCTATGTCGCCGGCATGTGGACGCGATGCTGCGGGTGGACACCGACGCGATCTGTGCGGCGATCCGCGACATCTACCAGGAAACTCGCAGTGTGCCGGAGCCGTCTGGCGCGCTGGCGCTGGCCGGGTTGAAGCAGTACGTCGCCACACACGGCACCGGTGCCGGCGCGCTGGTGGCGATCGTCTCCGGCGCCAACATGAATTTCGACCGCCTGCGCTTCGTCGCCGAACGCGCCGAGGTCGGCGAGCAGCGCGAGGCGGTGTTCGCCGTGACCATCCCGGAAGAACGCGGCAGCTTCCGCCGCTTCTGCGCCGCGCTAGGCAAGCACGGCATCACCGAGTTCAACTACCGCATCGGCGATGCCCGCTCGGCACATATCTTCGTGGGCATACAGATCGCCGACCGCGCCGAGCGCGAAGCACTGGCGGGAGCCTTCCGCGCGCAGCAGTTCGACGTGCTCGACCTCACCGACGACGAGCTGGCCAAGTTGCACCTGCGGCACATGATCGGCGGCCGTTCGCCACTGGCCCGGCACGAAGTGCTGTATCGCTTCGAGTTTCCCGAGCGTCCCGGCGCGCTGGTGCGCTTTCTCGACCAGCTGCATCCGGACTGGAACATCAGCCTGTTCCACTACCGCAGTCATGGCGCCGACTACGGCCGCATCCTGGTCGGCATCCAGGTGCCGCCGCACGAGCGAGCGCTGTTCCAGCGCTTCCTCGAAACGCTGGGTTATCCGCATGTCGATGAAAGCGGGCACCCCGCCTATCGGCTGTTGTTGCAGGGTTGAGAAGCCGCTCAGAACAGGTCGATGCTGCCGGGCGCCATCGCCTGGGCCAGCAGACCCTGGGCGGCCAGGCTCTCGTAGCCGTGGGTGCGGTCGCGGCCGTTTTTCTTGGCGAAGTACAGCGCCTTGTCGGCGCGGTCCAGCACCGTGGCCGGATAATCGCTGTCGCCGATGCGCGCATAGCCGATGCTGACGGTGACGTGCTCGACCTGCGGAAAAACCTGCGCGGCAACCCGTCGGCGAAAGCGCTCCAGCGCCGCATGCACGGTTGACTCGTCGCTCGCACTCAGCAGCACCACGAACTCTTCACCGCCGAAGCGGAACAGCACGTCGCCCTGACGGAAGCTGGCACGCATCTGCTGCGCCAGCAACAGGATCACCTCGTCACCGTAGATGTGCCCATAGCTGTCGTTGATCCGCTTGAAGTGGTCGATGTCGAGGATCGCCAGCCACACCTGCACCGGCGCGGCAGCACCGCGGCGGTCGACCGCGAGTTCATCGGCACGGGCCGGGCTGTCATGCCGGCTCAGCAGTCGCTGCAGGTGACGTTCGAACGTGCGCCGGTTGTACAGGCCAGTCAGCTTGTCGCGCTCGCTCTCGTTGAGCAGCGCGGTGTAATTGGCGTAGATGCGTGCAAAGCCTTCCACCAGCGACCGGCTGGCGCTGGGCGGCACTTCGCTGTCGAGCTGCAAGGCGCCGATCGCGCGGCCTTCGCAGAGAATCGGCGCCACCAGTCGGTGCATGCCCGGGCCAATGATTTCGGCAAGCACCTCGGGCCGCTCGATGCACTGGCGCATCGAGGCCAGCGCAGGATCGGCCTGATCCGGCTCGATCACCTGCAGCTGGTAGTGACCCTGCGCATCGGGCGTGCAATGCACCACGCTCTCCAGTTCGCCGCAACCGCCAGCCGCGCGTTTGGCCAGCGACACGCTGCGCGCCAAGGCCAGTTCGGCCAGTGACAGCACCAGGCTGTGATCGAGCGCATCGATGTCACGGTGATGGGTGAACGCGGCCACCGAATCGAGCAGGCGCGAATGCGCCAGCATGCCGGCGGCACTGGTCGAAGGCGGCACACGCAGCACCGGCACGGCGCCAGCCACTGGTGCACCAGGTTCGGTGTGCAGTGGTGTGGGGCAGTCACGCTGGGTGATTTCGGACTTGACCATCGGGATTCCGGGTGGCGTCGACACTTGCCGTCGACGCCCCATGCAGGGGCTACCCAATTGGGAAGTCCTGCCAGCGTATCGGCCGCCACGCGCCGGGCTTTAGCGCGCACTGGGCGGATAGCTCCGAGAAACCCGCCGCCGAGGCGCTGCGGGTGCCCGGGAACGTGTCGTGATCGACGCTATCGCGATGGCATCGGCGGGCACGCCATCGGCTGCAGCCACTCACGCTAAACTTGGCCAATGGCCACTTCCTCGCGTAAACGCCAACCGCGCAAGCCCGCTCCCTCGCCCGCCACGCGTCCACGACCCGGTGCATCGAAGCCCTCCGGCAAGAACCCGGCCGGACCGGCAGACAGCTCCACCCGCGCCACCCGGGTGCTGGCCTGGCTTTTGCGCAAGCTGCCGGCGCGCCATCGCGAAAAGGCGCTGGATTATCTGGTGCTGACCCGCATGGATCGTCCGATCGGTGCATTGCTGCTGCTGTGGCCGACCTGGTGGGCGCTGTGGCTGGCCGCCGGTGATTTCCCGCCGTGGAAGCCGTTGATCATCTTCACCGTGGGCGTGTTCGCGATGCGCGCGGCCGGCTGCGCCATCAACGACTACGCCGACCGCAAGCTTGATCCACTGGTGGCGCGCACCGCCGGACGGCCGATCGCCAGCGGCCGGGTGACCCCGCGCGAAGCATTGATCGTGTTCGCCGCGTTACTGGTGTTCGCGTTCGTGCTGGTGCTGTTCACCAACCGGCTGACCATTGAGCTGTCGTTCGCCGGCGCCGCGCTGGCGGCGCTGTATCCGTTCACCAAACGCTATACCTACATGCCGCAGGTGGTGCTCGGCGCCGCGTTCGGATGGTCGATCCCGATGGCGTTTGCCGCGGTGATGAACACCGTGCCGCCGGTGGGCTGGCTGCTGTTCATCGGCAACATCATCTGGTCGGTGGTGTACGACACCGAATACGCGATGGTCGACCGCGAGGACGACATCAAGGCCGGCGCGAAATCCACTGCCGTGCTGTTCGGCGACGCCGATCTTCCGATCCTCGGCGTGCTGATGGGCACGTTCCTGCTGACCATGCTGTTCGTCGGCCAGCGCGCCGCGCTGGGCTGGCCGTACTGGCTCGGCCTGCTGGTGGCTGCCGGATTGTTCGGCTATCAGCACTGGCTGATCCGCGACCGGCTGCGCGGCGCCTGTCTCGCCGCATTCCGCCACAACAACTGGCTCGGCCTGGCAGTGTGGATCGGCATTGTGCTGGCGCTGGCGTTGCGCTGAGAAAATCGCGTTGCGCGGCGAGGCAACCCATCTTGCGATTTGCAGGTGCGCGGCTGCGATCCTCACATGACGATCTGCTTGCCATGATGCGTGGTTTAGACGTCTAAATTTCAGCCTTGTCATGCCACGGCCTACCTAACTGTCACAAGGCGACCTTAGGCTGCATGTTCGCTAGAGCCTGTGACGGAAATCGGAAATCCACAGGCAGGGACGCTTCTGTACGAAACCTGCGCCGACGATGCCGATCATTCCAGCTGGAAGGCGCCGGCGTCATTTCGTACGTACTTCCCGCACGGCTCCGCGATCTCCCCATCCCCCGGAGCATTCAACTTGCGTACTTCCCTTATCAGCCGTTCCATCGGCACGGCTCTGCTCGGCAGCCTGACACTTGGCTTCGCTCTCTCCGCACACGCCCAGGACAGCGCTGCTGCCGAACCAGGCACTACCACGCCCGCCATCGAAAAGGCCAAGACGCTCAACAGCGTCGTCGTCACCGCCCGTTCCGGCGTGGAGACGCGCACCAAGGCCGAGACCAGCTATTCGATCACCACCATCGACGAGGATCGGCTGCGCATGCAGGCGCCGACCTCGGTCACCGAAGCGATGAAGTCGGTGCCCGGCTTCTGGGTCGAGGCTTCCGGCGGCGAGGCCAGTGGCAATATCCGCGCGCGCGGCATCCCGGTCGACGGCTTCGGCTCGGTGACCCTGCTCGAGGACGGCATCCCGGTGCAGCACGACCCGGCGCTGGGTTACCTCAACGCCGATCAGGCGTTCCGCCTGGACGAGACGATCGAGCGGATCGAAGTGGTGCGTGGCGGCCCCTCGTCGGTGTTCTATTCGAACGCGCCGGCCGGCGCGATCAACTTCATCCCGCGCCGGGTCGGCGACACGCCGGACGGCCTGTTCAAATACACCGTCGGCGACTACGGGCTGAACCGCGCCGACTTCTGGTACGGCACCCCGGTCGGCAATGGCTGGAAGCTCGGCGTGGGCGGTTTCTATCGCCAGGACAACGGTATCCGCGATCCCGGTTTCGACGCCAACAAGGGCGGCCAGATCCGCCTGAACCTGTCGAAGGATTTCGAGCACGGCCGCTTCAGCGTCGACTACAAGCACATGGACGACAAGGTCGCGCTGTTCCTGGGCATCCCGATGCGCACCGACCCGAACGGCAAGATCAAGGCGGTGCCCGGCTTCGACGGCAACTTCGGCACCCTGGCCGGGCCGGAGACCGAGCACGCGATGATGAAGCAAGGCGACAGCAGCCTGTACGACTTCGACAACAGCGAGGGCACGCACGTGAAGCGCGACCAGCTGACGCTGAAATTCGACTACGACCTCGGTGCGGACTGGAAGCTGGCCGAGTCGATGCGCTACGACGACACCAAGACCCAGCGCAACGGCATGTTCCCCAATACGCTGATGAGCGCCGACAGCTTCCTGGGCTCGGCGGCGAACCTCGCCGCGTGGCAGCCGTACCTGCCGGCCGGCACCGCCGGCGTGCAGCTGCGCTATGCGAACAACCCCTCGCAGGTGTTCGACAACAAGAACCAGAACGGCAACGGACTGATGGTGATCGGCGGCCTGCGCGGCGTCACCATGCCGCCGCAGGAGTTCATCAACGATACCCGGCTGCTGCGCAAGTTCGACCTCGGCGGGCAGACCCACGACATTTCACTGGGCTACTACTACGCCCACTTCAACCAGGGCTTCAGCCGCTATTCCTCCACCGCGCTGCTCGACGTGCAGGACAGGGCGAAGCTGCTCGACCTGGTCGCGGTGGACGCCGCCGGCAACCCGCTGGGCACGCTCACCGACAACGGCATCTACCACTACGGCTACGAGTGGGAAAACGCCAACGGCAGCTCGGCGACGAACGCGCTCTACCTGTCCGACGAGTGGCAGGTCACCGATGCCCTGCGCATCGATGGCGGCGTGCGCTGGGAGCATGTCAACACCCAGGGCTGGGTCGAGCAGAAGCAGACGCTGAACCAGGGCACGCTGCCCACCTCGTCGATCCAGACCGGCACCGGCCAGACCGTCTCCTACGACCACAACTTCCACAAGCTGGGCTGGACGCTGGGCACGAACTACCAGTTCTCCGAGCGCTCCGGCGTGTTCGCGCGCTGGACCTCGGCGTTCCGCCTGCCCAACCTGAGCAGCTACATCACCAGTCCCACGGCCACGCCGATCATCCAGACCATGAAGCTGGGCGAGGCCGGCTACAAGTTCTCCAACCGCTCGCTCGATTTGTACGCCACCGCGTTCTACACCAAGTACGACAACGTCGGCTTCAACAACTACGTGTTCGACCCCAACAACGGCACCTCGACCGCGCAGCAGGGCTACGCCACCACCAAGACCACCGGCATCGAGCTGGAAAGCACCTGGTACCCGGTGGACTGGTTCGACGTGCAGGTCACCGCCACCTGGGAGGACCCGCAGTACAAGGGCCTGAGCTACACCGACAAGAGCAGCACCGGCCCGGTGCTCATTAACTACACCGGCAACCAGCTGATCCGCGTGCCGAAGACGAGCTACCGCGTGGTGCCCGGGCTGAACCTGCTGGGCGGCAAGCTGCGCCTGCAGCTGGCCTACGAGCACGAGGGTGCGCGTTTCGTCGACACCGCCAACTCGGTGCGGCTGCCGGCCTACAAGGTGGTCAGCGCCAGCGCGCGCTACGACGTCTCGCCGGCGTTCTCGCTGTTCCTGTACGCCGACAACCTCACCAACTCGCTGGGCCTGACCGAGGGCAACCCGCGCGCCGGCGAGCTGCAGAGTGCCGATGCGGGGGCGAACACCTTCATCGCCCGTCCGCTGCTGGGCCGCGCCTACCGCGCCGCCGTTATGTACCGGTTCTGAGCGTGCGGGGAGACGGCGTTCGCCAGCGCTGCTCAATACATTTCCGTCGACTACCTCGAACCCCGATCGCGCGTTTCGGCAGCTGCGTGCAGCTGCCGAACGCCGCCAGCGCGCGCTGCAATCTGCGCCCGCCATGTCTCCACTCCCGGAAGTCCGCCATGAATCCTTGTCTGCGCCATCGCTTGGTTCACTTGTTCGCCGGCTTGCTGCTGGCTGGCCTGATGCTGCTGTGCGGCGTCGTCCAGGCCACCGACCACCCCGCCGGGCACGAGCAACCCGATCTCGTGCTGCACGGCGAACTGGACGGCACGGACAACCAGACCTATCGCACGCTCCCGTTCGACGTGCCCGCCGGCAGCAGCCGGATCACCGTGCAGTTCGACTACAGCGGGCATGATGACGAGCACACCACGATCGATCTGGGCCTGCTCGGGCCGGACGGCTTCCACGGCCAGGACGGCTTTCGCGGCTGGAGCGGCGGATCGAAGAAGCTGTTCACCGTTTCCGCCACCGATGCCACGCCATCGTTCCTGCCAGGAGCGATCCGGGCAGGCCGCTGGAGCTTGCTGCTCGGCGTCCCGAATATCCGCAAGGGCAGCCGTTCGCGCTACACCGCGAAGCTGTGGTTTGGCCGTCCAGATGACCCGGCATGGGAACCGGCCGTGCTGAACCCGCCGCTGCGCCGCGAAGCCGGATGGTACCGGGGCGACCTGCACATGCACACCGCGCACAGCGACGGCAGTTGCCCCAGCCAGAACGGACAGCGCGTTCCCTGCCCGCTATTTCTCACCGTCGAGGCGGCGGTGAAGCAGGGCCTGGATTTCATCGCGATCACCGACCACAACACGGTGTCGCAGGCGAACGCGATGCGCGAGCTGCAGCCGTATTTTGACCGCATGTTATTGATCCCCGGCCGTGAGATCACCACCTTCAGCGGCCATGCCAACCTGTTCGGCAGCACCGCGCCGGTGGATTTCCGCATCGACGGCCGCCAGGTGAAGGACTGGAACGCCTTGTTGAAGCAGATCGCGCCGCTGCATGGACTGCTCTCGATCAATCACGCGATCCGACCCAGCGGCGAGAGCTGCATGGGCTGCGGCTGGACGGCCAAGCCACCGATAGACATGGCCGGAGTGCAGGCCGTCGAGATCGTCAACGATGGCGATGCCGGCACGCCGCTCTCCGGCATGCCGTTCTGGGAGCAGCAGCTGGCCCGCGGCTACCGGCTCACCGGCATCGGCGGCAGCGACAACCACGATGCCTCACTGACCGTGGCGCGGCCCGGCTCCAGCCTGATCGGCCGGCCGACCACGGTGGTGCATGCCGCGCAGCTGTCGATGCCGGCGATCCTGGCCGGCATCCGCGCCGGCCATGTGTTCGTCGACGTGGAAGGCAGCCGCGACCGCCTGCTTGAACTCGCCGCAAGCAGCGGCCAGCAGCGGGCCGTGATGGGCGAGATCCTGCGTGCCGCCGCCGGCGTGCGCGTGCACTTCGAGGCGCATGTCGTCCATGTGCCGGCGGCGCGTCTGCAAGTGCTGCTCGACGGCCAACCCTTCGCATCCGCGGTCGATGCCGCCATCGACGGCGCCGACCAGCGCATCGGCTTCGATTGGAACAGCGATGGTCGACCGCACCGGCTGCGGGTGGAAGTCCGCGACCCCAGCGGCAAGCCGTTGCTGATCGGCAATCCGGTCTATCTCAATCTCCCGGGCCACTGACCCGCGGCGACGGTGCGCGCGCCAGCGCCCACACATCCACCCGCTGCACGCCGGCGCGCCGAACCACGCGAGCGCATTCGGCCAGGGTGGCACCGGTGGTCATCACATCGTCGAGGATCGCTACGTGCGCGGGCAGCGCGACGTCCGCACCAAGGACAAACGCGCCACGCATGTTGCGGCGGCGGCCGCGCGCATCGAGCTCGGTTTGCGCGGCGGTCCGGCGAACGCGTTGCAGCGCATCCTGGCGCAGCGGCAACGCAAGTTCGCGCGCCAGCGGACGGGCGAGCTCCAAGGCCTGGTTGTAACCACGCTGGCGCAGCCGGCTGCGATGCAAGGGCACCGTCAGCAGCAACTGCGGCAGTTCGACCGGACAAGGCTCGCATCGCCACAGCGTCGACAGCACGCGGCCGGCGGCCAGGTCGGCGCCGAACTTGTAGCGCGCTTCCAGGCGATCCAGCGGCCAGCCATAGCGGAACGGTGCCCACGCCGCTTCCCACGGCGGCGTGCGGCGCTGGCACTCGCCGCAGCACGCTGCCGGTGTCGCCAGCGGCAAGGCGCAGCGCGCGCAGCAACTGCGGTTGCGCGGCAGCTCGGCCGCGCAATCGGCACACAGGTCGAGACCCTCGGTGCCGGCGGCGCCGCACAGCAGGCAGCGCCAGGGCAGCACGAAATGCCGCAACCGGCGCCACGATGTCATCAGCGCATCCATGCGCATCTCCGCTCAGGGCCGCGGCTTGTACAGCGCAGCGTCGAGGATCGACCACAGGTGGATCAACCAGCCCAGCAGCACGATCCACAGCACGGCGGCCAGCACGAACATGACGATCGCCATCAGCAGTCGCCCCTGCACCAGCTGGCCGAGTCCCGGGATAAAGAAACTGCAGATGGCCGCGAGCACGTTGCCGCTGCTGCCTTGTCCTTCACTCATGCTGGTCTGCTCCATGTCGCCGTCGTCGATGGGGCGATGGTAATGGTTAGGCTGCGTTTCCGCCTTCGTCAACTTGATATCAACACATCGAGTTGACACTACCCTGAGCGACTTCCACACTCTCGCGCTTCATGCACCGGAGTTGCCGTTCCATGCCCGACACTGCCACCCGCCACGACTGGACCCGCGCCGAAGTGGCTGCCCTGTTCGCGTTGCCGTTCAACGAGCTGCTGCATCGCGCGCACTCGGTGCATCGCGAACATCACGATCCGAACGCGGTGCAGGTATCCACCCTGCTGTCGATCAAGACCGGCGGCTGCCCCGAGGACTGCGCCTACTGCCCGCAGGCGGCGCGCTACGACACCGGCGTGCAGGCGCAAAAGCTGATGAGCGTGGAGGCGGTGCTGGAACGCGCGCAGGCGGCGAAGGATGCCGGCGCCAGCCGCTTCTGCATGGGCGCGGCGTGGCGCGGGCCGAAGGATCGCGACGTGCTGAAGGTGGCCGAGATCGTCCGCGCGGTGAAGGGCCTCGGCCTGGAAACCTGCGCCACGCTGGGCATGCTGAGCGGCGCGCAGGCCGACACCTTGAAGTCCGCCGGGCTCGATTACTACAACCACAACCTCGACACCGCACCGGAGTTCTACGGCGAAGTGATCCATACCCGCCAGTACCAGGATCGACTCGACACGCTGGAGCACGTGCGCCACGCCGGCATGAAGACCTGCTGCGGCGGCATCGTCGGCATGGGCGAATCGCGCGACCAGCGCGCCGGTCTGTTGCAGACGCTGGCCACGCTGCCGGAGCACCCGCAGTCGGTGCCGATCAACCAGCTGGTGCAGGTCGAAGGCACGCCGCTCAATGGCATCGAGGCGCTGGATCCATTCGAGTTCGTGCGCACGATCGCGGTGGCGCGACTGCTGATGCCGGCCTCGATGGTGCGGCTGTCGGCCGGCCGCCAGCAGATGGACGATGCGGTGCAGGCGCTGTGCTTCTTCGCCGGTGCCAACTCGATCTTCTACGGCGAAAAGCTGTTGACCACCGGCAACCCCGACGTGGAACACGATCGCGCGCTGTTCCGCCGGCTCGACCTGCATCCGCTGCAAGTGGTCGAGGAAAGCAGCACCGTGCATGCGGATATCCTCGAAACGGATGCGGCTGGCTGTGGGCAAGGCTGTGGTTGCAGCGCCGCGGCCTGACCTGCTCGAACGCCTGGCCGTCCAGACGGCCAAACGTTCCGGCGATCACCTGTTGCGCCGGCTGCGCACGATCGATCGCGCCGACGGGCCGTGGCTCGACGTCGGCAACGGGCGCCTGCTGTCGTTCTGCAGCAACGACTACCTGGGACTGGCGCAGCATCCGCAGCTGGTCGCCGCGCTCACTCGCGCCGCCAGGGAACACGGCGTGGGCAGCACCTCGGCCCATCTGATCTGCGGCCACCGCGCCGAACATGCCGAACTGGAGGAAGCGCTGGCGGTGTGGACCGGGCGCGAACGCGCGCTGCTGTTCTCCACCGGCTACATGGCCAACCTCGGCGTGCTGCAGGCGTTGCTGGCGCGCGGCGATATCTGCGTGCAGGACAAGCTCAACCACGCCTGCCTGCTCGATGGCGCGAAACTCAGCGGCGCCGAACTGAAGCGCTATCCGCATGCGGACGTTGAAGCTGCCACGCGACAACTGGCCGCCAGCCCCGATGCCGCCGCATTGCTGGCCACCGATGGCGTGTTCAGCATGGATGGCGATGTCGCGCCGCTGCGTGAACTGGCGGCCTTGTGTGCCCGTGAGCGCGCCACCTTGCTGGTCGATGATGCGCACGGTCTCGGCGTGCTCGGCGAGCATGGTGCCGGCAGCGTTAGCGCCGCCGACCTCGGCCAGCATGAAGTACCGTTGCTGATGGCCACACTGGGCAAGGCGCTCGGCTGCATGGGCGCCTTCGTGGCCGGCCCGGCCGCGCTGATCGAGGGCCTGATCCAGTTCGCACGTCCCTACATCTACACCACCGCGATGCCGCCGGCGCTGGCCGCCGCCGCACTGGAGGCGGTGCAGTTGGCGCAGGTCGAGGGGTGGCGTCGCGAGAAGCTGTTCGCACTGATAGCGCGCTTCCGCCGCGGCGCCACTGAACTGGGCCTGCCACTGGCCGTATCCGCCAGCGCGATCCAGCCATTGCTGCTGGGCAGTGCCGATGCGGCGCTGGCTGCGGCGCAGGCGCTGGAGCGGCACGGGCTGCTGGTCAGCGCGATCCGCCCACCCACCGTGCCGCCGGGCCAGGCGCGCTTGCGCATCACGCTGTCCGCGGCGCACGAGGAAGCCCATGTCGACCGCTTGCTGGGAGCGCTGGAAACACTGCGTCTGCCGACAGCACACCAGGCCACGCCGGGCGACCACGTATAATCGCCGCCTGCTCCGCCGATTCTCCCGCATGTCGATCGTCAACATCTCCGCCTACAAGTTCATCAGCCTGGACGACCTGCCCGCGCTGCGCGATCGGCTGCGCGAACGCTGCGAGTCGCTGGCGCTGAAGGGCACGATCCTGCTGGCACCGGAAGGCATCAACCTGTTCCTCGTCGGCAGCCGCGCAGCCATCGACGGCTTCATGACCGTGCTGCATGGGGATCCGCGCTTCGCCGATATCGAGCCGAAGGAGTCGCTGTCCGACGAGGTGCCGTTCGGCCGCATGCGGGTGCGCCTGAAGCAGGAAATCATCACCATGCGGCTGCCGACGATTCGGCCCGAAGGAGGTCGCGCACCGGCGGTGGACGCACCCACGCTGCAGCGCTGGCTGGATCAGGGCCACGATGACGACGGTCGCGAAGTCGTGTTGCTGGATACACGCAACGACTACGAAGTCGACGTGGGCAAGTTCCCGCAGGCGGTGGATTACCACATCGCCAGCTTCACCGAGTTTCCCGCCGCGATCGCCGCCGACCGCGCGCGCTACGAGGGCAAGACCATCGTGTCGTACTGCACCGGCGGCATTCGCTGCGAGAAGGCCGCGCTGCACATGCAGGATCTCGGCATGCCGCACGTCTACCAGCTCGAAGGCGGCATCCTGAAATATCTGGAACAGACTGACGGCACGCACTGGCACGGCGATTGTTTCGTGTTCGACGGACGCGTTGCGGTGGACAGCGCGCTGACGCCGGCCGGCATCCCGATGCCCGCACCACGCGCCAGGGACAAGGATTCCGGCGCATGAGCCTGTACATGGAGACGCGTGGCCACGGCCCGGTGCCGATGGTGCTGCTGCACGGCTGGGCGATGCACGGCGGCGTACTGGCGCCGCTGGTCGAGGCGCTGGAAGAACACTGCACGATGTACGTGGTCGACCTGCCCGGCCATGGCTACTCGCGCGATTGCGGGCTGCCGCTGGAACCGCACGCGTGTGCCGCGGCGATTGCCAGGATCACGCCACCGGCAATCTGGCTCGGCTGGTCGCTGGGTGGGATCGTCGCGCTGACCGCCGCGCTGGAGATGCCGCAGCAGGTGCGTGGCCTGGCGATGCTGTGCGCCACACCGAAGTTCGTGCGCGACGCCGGCTGGTCGTTCGGCGCCGACGGCAAGCTGGTGCATCAGCTCGCCACCGACCTGGAAACCGATTATCACGCCACCATCGAGCGCTTCCTCGCGCTGGAGGCGATGGGCAGTGCCGATCCACGTGCCGAACTGCGCCATCTGCGCACGCTGGTGTTTGCCCGCGGCGAACCGGATCTGCGCGTGTTGCAGGAAGGCATCCGTATCCTCGAAAACGCCGATCGCCGCGCCGCGTTGCCCGACCTCCGTGTGCCGAGCGCGTGGATCAGCGGCCGACGCGACCGGCTGGTACCGCCGCAGGCCATGCAGTGGTCGGCCAGTCAGTGCGACGGCAGCCATGCCGAAATTCAGCAGGCCGGTCACGCACCGTTCTTCGGCCATGCCGACGCGGTCGTGCAAGCACTGCAACCCTTGCTGGCATCCACCCACGCGATGAGCCCGCTACGATGAGCCCGACCTGATGGATACGTTCCACCTCGATCAACAGCTGGTGCGCCGTCACTTCGGCCGCGCCGCCAAAAGCTACGAACAACATGACGTGTTGCAACGTGAAGTGCAGGCGGCCCTGCTCGAGCGTCTGGACTTCTATACGCAGACACCGCAGCGCGTGATCGACGTGGGCGCCGGCACCGGCCGCGGCAGCGCGTTGCTCAAGCAACGCTATGCGAAGGCCGAAGTAATCGCCGTCGATCTGGCGCTGCCGATGCTGCGCACGGCGAAGCAGCACAGCAGCTGGCTGAAACCGTTCATCCGCATCTGCGCCGAAGCGACATCACTGCCGCTGGCCGACCACAGCGTGGACGTGCTGCATTCCAACCTGTGCTTCCAGTGGATCGACGACCTGCCCGGGCTGTTCGGTGAATGCGTGCGCGTGCTGAAGCCGGGCGGCCTGCTGGCGTTCTCGACGTTCGGCCCGGACACCTTGAAAGAGCTGCGCGCCGCCTGGGCCGAGGCCGACCAGCAGCCGCACGTCAGCCGCTTCCTCGACATGCACGACGTCGGCGACGCCATGCTCAACGCCGGCCTGCGCGATCCGGTGCTGGACGTGTTCCGCTACACGCTGACCTACAGCGAACCGCGCAAGCTGCTCGAAGAGCTGCAGGGTCTGGGCGCCACCAACGCCGACCGCGCGCGCGAACGCGGCCTCACCGGCAAGTCACGCTACCAGCGCATGCTCGCCGCCTACGAGGCGATGCGCGTGGACGAGCGCATTCCGGCAACGTGGGAAGTCGTCACCGCGCATGCCTGGGGTCCGCCTGTCGGCCAGCCGCGGCGGGGTTCCGACGGCGGCGAGATCGCCAGCTTCTCGATCGACAGCCTGCGCGGATCGCGACGCAAATAGCGGGGTTCATTCCGTCGCGGCAACGAAGATCTTCGGCACGTTGGCATCGATCCAGCCGGTGATGAACACCTCCAGCCCCACCCGCGGCGGCACCGCGATGCCCGCGTCACGAACAAACGCGGCGGCCGCCGTGATGAATGACTGCTTCGACTGGCTGGACGCCCGCCGGGCCGCTGCCTGCTGCTGCCGTAGTTGAACGATATGCGGCGATGGCTGACCCGGCCGGGCGAACTTCTGGTAACGACGCAGCTCATCAGCCACCACGCCCGTATCGAACGATGCCTGCCACACGGCCTGTCGCGCCTGCAGCAGCTGGATCAATGACGCCGTCGCCAGCTGGCCGGTTTCGTCCACGGCCATCAGCACACGTGCCAGCGGCGCCGGCAACGGCGGCCGTGCGCCGACGCAGACAGATGCACCAAGCGACTCCAGCTGGCTGAGGAAGCCCGCGTGGGGGAAGGACTTCGGTGCGTCCATGGGTTGCCTGAGGTTGGGGAGCGCTGACGATACGTCCTTCACCGTCGGCATGCCATGACGCCGCGCATGCGCCGCCATTGACCCCGGCAACGATGCTGCCCACGCAACCCGATTCACCATAGAATTCCCGCACATCGCGGACGTCCTCCGCTGCAGGTCATGGCCTGCGCGCGGCAACGGGCGTCTCCCACATCATGGTGTTCCACCGGCCTTGCCTGCAGGAGACTGATGATCGAGCTGGAAATCCAGGGCCTCTCGCCAACTCGGGAAGGCCTGCTGATCGAAGTCGGCCGGTTCGTGATGGCCCACGGATTCACCCTGCAGCGGCAACGGCTGGTGCAGGACCACCACGGGATTCTGCTGACGATGGTCGTGCGCGGCCCGTCGCGTGGAAGGAAAGCACTGGAAGCCGCACTGGGCGCGTACGAGCGCTTCATCAGCTTCCAGATGTTCCCCTTTGTCGACGGCGAGCCGAAGCCGCATTTCGCAGCGTCGCTGCCGCGGATGGCGTACACGCCGCCGCCGGCACCACCCGTGGCTGCGCCCGCACCGCCGCCCGTCACCGCGTCCGCGACATCGCCGACAGACACTCCGACAAAGGCCGCCGCAAGCGCGTCGCCCGACGCGCCGGAACCGCGGCAAGCACCAGCCGCGGAGCCGGACTTCGAATTCATCCAGCCCACACCGCGACCACCCGCAGCGGCGCCCGCCGCCGTGGCCGCGACACCGTTCGTCGACTTGGTTCCACTGGGACCGGACGAGCCAGCCGTCGAAAAAGTGCTGCGCGCGCTGGAATACGACTACCCGAAGATCGTGCCGCAGCTGCTGGCACTGCAGCAGTCCGTGGCCGAGGCGGCGCGCGAGTCATCGCTGGCGCTGGCAGGCAAGCGCACGGGGAGCTGGGTATTCCGGAGCGAATACCTGCTGGATGATGGCCTCGACCTGCGCGAAGCGATCGAACGCATCGGCGTACCTGCATTGCACGCGCTGGTCGAAGTCGATCAGCAGGGCACCCAGCTGCACATCCACGACAGCCCGCTGTGCGCCCAGGATGGGCATTCCGGCTGCAGCTTCTTCGGCGGCTTCCTGGAGGGTTTGCTGGGACCTGCCATCGCGCCGGGCAGCATGTCGATCTTCCCGGTGTGTTGCCGCAGCTACGGTGCCGACGCATGCGTGTTGGAACTGTCGGATTGAGTGGCTTGGCGTCGCTGCGAAAGGCGCAGGACAAACATTGCTCGCGAATAGGCCGACGGCTTTGCTGTATTGATTGGGGCCTGGTTGCTTGAATTATTCGAAGCCTCGCCCGAGCATCGTTTCCATCGTACGAACAGCCGCATCCTCCAGGAACATCGGCCATGCCCAGACATCTCGTTGTCCTGATGCTCCTTGCATTCCCGCTGTTCGCCCAGGCAGCGCAAGCGCAAGCGGCGCTCATCCCGCAGCCGAGCCGGATCGAGGCAGGCCACGGCAGCTTCGTGTTGGACCGCAACGTGCGCATCGATGCGCCGGCCGGACGACGCGCGCAGGAAATCGCCGCCTTCCTGCGCGATCGCATCCGTGAGGACAGCGGCATCGCGCTGCGGATAGGCGCCGCCACCAGACAGCCGCGCATCCAACTGCGCATCGACCCTTCCGTGCAAGGCGAGGAGGCCTACCGGCTGACCGTGACGCCGCAGCGCGTCGTGATCGCGGCGGCCGACGATCGCGGCCTGTTCTGGGGCGTGCAGACGCTGTGGCAGCTGCTGCCGCCCGGGCATCACGCCACCACGCTCGCCATCCCCGCCGTGCACATCGACGACGCACCGCGCTACGCCTGGCGCGGCGTGATGCTGGACGCGGCACGGCACTTCATCCCGGTGGCGCTGGTCAAGCAGCAGATCGACCTGCTCTCGCGCTACAAGCTCAACGTGCTGCACTGGCATCTGACCGACGACCAGGGCTGGCGCATCGAGATACGCAAGTACCCCAAGCTCACCAGCGTCGGCGCGTGGCGCACCGAGGCCGACGGCAGTCGCAGCGGCGGCTTCTACACGCAGCAGGACATCCGCGACGTGGTCGAGTACGCGCGCCAGCGCAACGTGATGGTGGTGCCGGAGATCGAGATGCCGGGACACGCCTCGGCAGCGGTCGTCGCCTATCCGTCGCTGTCCTGTCCGAAGCAGCCGATCGTGGTGCCCGCCACCTGGGGCGTCTTTACCGACATTTATTGCGCCGGCGACGAGGCGACCTTCGCCTTCCTGCACGACGTGCTCGACGAAGTAGCCGCGCTGTTCCCCGCGCCGTACATCCACATTGGCGGCGACGAGGTGCCCAAGCAGCAGTGGACGCAGAGCACGTCGTCGCAGCAGCGCATGCATGACGAACACTTGGCCGACGTCGAGGCGCTGCAGAGCTGGTTCGTCCAGCGCATCCAGCGCGACCTCGAAGCGCGCGGCAAGACCCTGGTCGGCTGGGACGAGATCCTCGAAGGCGGCGCCGACCGCAACGCGGTGGTGGAAATGTGGCGCGGCGATGCCGAGGCGGCCAAGGCACTGGCCAACGGCAACCGGCTGATCGTCGCCGGGCCGTTCTACCTGGACACGCCGATCGAAGAGCTCACCACGCAGGACATCTACCGCATCAATCCGTTTGCATCGCCGGCTTTTGCGGGACACCAGGACCAGGTGCTCGGCGCCGAGGCGCCGCTGTGGAGCGAATACGTCACCCCGCGCAATCTGGAAGCGATGCTGTATCCGCGCGTGCTCGCGCTGGCCGAACGCCTGTGGAACCCCGACGTCCACGACTACGCCGATTTCCAGCGGCGACTGCGCGCGCAGTACCCGTGGCTGGACGCGCAGCACATTGCCTACGGCCCGGAAGACCGCGACCTGGTCGATTACAAGCTCGACTACAACCCGGTACAACACCGCTGGCGCCTGCGCGCCGCGCGCGGCTTCGACGACATCGCGCTGCACTACACGACCGACGGCAGCGAACCGAATGCCCAGTCGCCCACGTTCGGCGACGTGCTGGATCGCTATACCGCGGCCACGCTCAAGGTCACGCCTTATCGTCATGGCGTGCCTTATCTGACCAGCCGGATGTTCCCGATGGTGGACAACAAGGCGCTCGGCAAACCGGTGACTTATCTCACCGCTCCCGATGCGCACTACGCCGGCACTGCAACCCAGCTGGTCGACGGCGTCATTGGCAGCAGCGACGACTACAACGACGGCTTGTGGGTCGGCTGGCGCGGCAGCGACCTCGCCGCCACCATCGACCTGCTGCCTGCTACACCGTTCCACAGCATCCAGGTGCGCTTCCTGCAGCAAAGCGGTTCCTGGGCGCTGCTTCCCAGGCTCGTCACCTTCGCCGTGTCGGATGACGGCAAGAGCTGGCGCACGCTGCAGTCCACGCCGATTGACGTCCAGCCGATGGATCTTCGCGTGATGGTCCGCACCGTGCGCTTCGACGCCGCCACGCCGGTGACCGCCCGCTACCTGCGCGTCACCGCGCAGAACTACGGTCTGCTTCCCGTGGGCCACGAGGGCGCGGGGAAGCCGGCGTTCCTGTTCACCGACGAGATCCTGGTGCAGTGAAACTCGCGAATGGCTTTCGCTGGCGCGGTGATGATGGCCCAGGCGCAGGGAGCCGTGGGCGCTCAGCCCATCAGACCTTTCCCTCATCCAGCAGCTCACGGATGCGCTTCAGCGTCGACTGAATTGCAGCCTTGAACCCTTGGTCGCTGTCCATCCACGCCTGGGCGGCCTGTTCCTCGGGGCCATGGGCTGCCTTGCCACGCAGACCCAGATAGCAATAGAAGCGGAGTTGCAGATCGCCGTTCTCGTCCTCGAAGAGTTCGTTGATGATCACGCCCTCTCGCGGGCTCGTCACCTGGAAGAAGGTGATCTTCGTTTCTGCGTCGAAGGTGATGATCTCGGTAACGTCGTCGCCCAGGATGGTCGCCTCGCGCAGCCAGTGCGAGTCGCTCTCTTCGACGATCTCGCAGCGAGTGCACTCATCGGGCGGGAAGAAGAGTTTCGCGTCACGGGCCTTTTGACCCAATCCTTCCCACACCTGGGCGCGGGTCAGCCGAGTCTGGCCGGGAGCATTTACCGGCAGCGTGGCAGTTGAGTAAATCATGATGGGTTCCTTGAGCAGGGTGAAGTGGAGGCCGCGTCAGACGGCAGCCGCGATTTCTGCGGCGAAGTCGCGATAGGAGCGCAAGGGACGACCCAGCAGCCGGCTCAGTTGCTCGACGTTGCCGGTCTCGGGAACCATGCCGTCGGTGAGAAAGCGCTCGGCCATCTGGCGCATGTCGTAGGCCATCCACGCAGGCATGAACTGGCGCAGGTTCTGCTCGAAGCCGGCCGTGTCATCGCCGCCGTAGGCAATCGTGCGGTTGAGGGCTTCCGTCCAGATGGCTGCCACTTGCGTGCCGGTCAGCGTGTCCGGGCCGACCAGGTTCATGCGGGTCAGCGCGCTGCCATCCGGTGCCTGGTCGCGGTTGAGCAGCTCGATGGCCGCGATCTCGCCGATATCGCGTGCATCGATCATGGCAAGCCCCTTGCTGCCGATGGGCATGGGATACACGCCGTGCCCCAGCACCACGTCCTTGATCGTCACGTCGTTGTTCATGAAGTAGGCCGGCCGCAGGATGGTAGCGTTGAAACCCATCTGCTCAATCATGCGCTCCACGCCAAACTTGCCCGCGAAGTGCGGCACGTTCACATAGTGGTCGCTGTGGATGACCGAGAGGTAGACGACCCGCTTGACGCCGGCTTCGCGCGCCACGTTGAGGGTGATCAGCGCCTGGGTGAACTCATCGGCCACCACCGCGTTGAGCAGAAAAAGCGTGGAGATGCCCTGGAAGGCACGGCGCAAGGCATCGACATCGAGCAGGTCGCCCTGGACGACCTCCACCCCATCGGGCAGGTTGGCAGCGGCTGGATCGCGGACCAGGGCGCGCACCTTGGCGCCACGCTGGGTGAGTTGCTGGATGACGTGCCGGCCGACATTGCCGGTGGCGCCAGTTACGAGAATGGTCATGGGACTGCTCCGGGTTGGTTTGGAGGCCCTATGGTTGATGATTCGCTGCTGAGCCGATAGCCCATATACTTGGACCACCTGTCTCGCTGGTGGAACACATGGACTTGCTGGCTTTGGCTGACTTCAACCTGGTGGCACGCCATGGCGGCTTCGGCCGGGCGGCCAGGGCGGCTGACCGGCCCAAGGCCACGTTGTCACGGCGGGTAACGGACCTGGAGGCCAGCCTGGGGGTGCGTCTGTTCGAACGTGGCTCCCACGCCCTGAAGCTGACCCAGGAGGGCCGAGCCTTGTTCGAGCGCACCGAAAGCTTGCTCACCGAGGTGGCCGAAGCGGCTACCGCGATCGCTTCGGGAGGCGACAAGCCCCGCGGCAGGCTGCGCGTCAGCGCACCGTTGCTGTTCTCCCAGACCGCCTTGGGCAAACTGTCGGCCGAGTTCGCGCTGCGTTATCCAGAAGTGCGCCTGGAAATTACGACCGAAGATCGGGGTGTGGACATGGTGGAAGAAGGGTATGACCTGGTGATCCGGGTCAATCCTGATCCCAACGAAAATCTGGTCGGGCGCATCCTGCTTCGCGATCGCCTGGTGGCGGTAGCCCGTCCTGATTTGCCAAGGCCGGTGGCAGATGCACCGGTGCCGGCGGTGGTGCGCGTATCCAGCAATCAGTCAGGCTGGGACCTGCGGACCGAAGAGGGTGATGTCCGTGTATCCATTGACCCGATCCTGCGACTGGCTTCACTCATCATGATCCGCGATGCGGTGCGCACCGGGATAGGTGCAGCCATGCTTCCTCTCTCACTGGTGGCCAGCGACCTGCATGCAGGGACGCTTGTGTGCTGGGGCGATGGCAAGGGCCCGCCGATAGAGATCTGGACGCTCTATCCTTCGCGCCGCTTGCTGAGCTCGCGCGTCTCGGCCTTCCTGGAATTCCTGAAAGAGGCCTTTCCGCTGGGACAGCCCGAAGAGCTGGCCGCTTACATCAAAGGCTGAGGATCGTCATCTTGCAGCCCGGCACTCATCTCACCTGGACGTACACCTTCGGTCCCCTTTGATCGGCCGACAACAAGGCGCCGGGCAAACCGGTCACCTACCTCACCGCGCCCGATCCGCACTACGCCGGCACCGCCACGCAACTGGTCGACGGCGTGATCGGCGACGACAACTTCAACGACGGCCTATGGGTGGGCTGGCCTTGTTGGGCCGGCTTACGTTTATGGATGAATTTTTTCGCCACGACTCAGCATGTCGATGAACTGGGAGATCTTCCGTGCACGCGTTTCAGCTCGTTTCACATGCTGAACCCTGAAAAGAATGGCGTACCGGTTTTGGCTATCGAGGGTCGCAAAGAACTGCTTCGCCTTCGGATTCATGTCGAGAGCCTGCTGCAGATCGTCAGGCACCGTCGATGTGCTTGCGGATGAATAGGCGGCATCCCAGCGTCCATCCTGCTTGGCACGATCGACTTCGCGAAGCCCGGTGGGTTGCATCCTTCCGGCCGAAATCAACGCCTCGGCCTTTGCCTTGTTGATCTTCGACCAGAGGCTTTTTGCAGTCCTGGGGGTGAACCGCTGAAGCCAATAGTGCTCGCTTTCAGCTTGCTTTTGGCCATCTATCCAGCCATGACAAAGGGCGCCTTCCACTGCCTGGGCATAAGTAAGCGTTGGCTGCTCCGCAGTTTTTTTAGCCAGGCGCAGCCAGACGCCAGCGACAACCTCTCCATATGAGCCAAGCCATGCTTCCCAGTCTTCCTGACTGGCGAACGTGATCTTGCGGTCGTTCATGCCATACCTGTGTGCGGCTTAGCGCCAGGATTTAAACGTGCCGCGAAGCGGCTTCGGCTTGATGGAATTGTCAGGCCCCTTCGAGCGATACGCCAGCAGGCCATGCTGCCAGCCATTGCAGTGCGGGCCATGCGATGGCGCCATGAACGAACTGTGCGCCATCGTGGTGGTCGACGATTCCGTCAAAGTAGTTGCCCCCACTGGGGTACGACAAGATGGCGCGTTGATGTAATGACCCAGCACTTCCTGCACAGGTCAGGCCGCTAAAGCATAAGCCTCGGCGGGGGTCTTCATGCCCAGCGCCTGATGGGGGCGCCGGTGGTTGTAGAACTGGATCCAGTCGCCAATCACGCGCATCGCGTGCTGCTGTGTTTCGAAGCGATGCCGATGCGCGCACTGCTCCTTCAACGTGCGGATGACACGCTCCACCATGCCGTTCTGCTGTGGGCAATGTGGTGTGATGAATTCCTGCCGCAGGCCATAGCTGCGTACCAGTCGCGTGTAGTGTCGGCTGGTAAAGACCAACGCTGGTCCGGTGCGCTCGCTACCGATGGCAACGCTTCGATGCGCGGCCGCTTGCCCACCGCCCGCTTGCGCACTTGCCAGCCCTGGAGCTGGAAGATCCGTTGCACCGTGTTCTTGTTCATCCGCAACAGGCCGGCCACCGTGCGGTAGCCGAATGATGGCTCCGCTTCGATTAACGCCTTGATCGGTTCAGCCAGTGCCGGCTTGACCTTCGCCGGCGCTTTGGTTGGCCGATAGTAGACGCTGCGCCGCGCCACCCCGAACCAGCGGCACAGCTTCAMCATCGACACGATAAACCCGTCCTCACGCAGTCCCTGCTGGATCGTGACCATCAGGTCTCGTCCTTGCCCAACAGGGACGCCAATTTTTTTCGCGCGCGCAGCTCCAGCATCGCTTCGCCGTAGGCTTCTTGCAGATCCTTCAGCTGCCGCTCGTACTGCTCGCGCACGTCCTCGGGCTTGGCACGAAGGGCGTTTTCCATGCCCCGCTTGCCATCCTCGACCCAGCTCTCGATCTCCGACGGCGGCAGGTCGAACTGACGACTCGCCTCCGATAGCGTGGTCTTGCCCTGGATAATTTCCAGCACCAGCGCCGACTTCCGTCGCGCTGTCCAGCGTTTGATCTCTTCGTCCATTACTGCGCTCATCTGTGTCTCCTCGGAAAGGTAACACCTGAGCAGGAATTCACTGGGTCATTACANTAGGCTTCTTGCAGATCCTTCAGCTGCCGCTCGTACTGCTCGCGCACGTCCTCGGGCTTGGCACGAAGGGCGTTTTCCATGCCCCGCTTGCCATCCTCGACCCAGCTCTCGATCTCCGACGGCGGCAGGTCGAACTGACGACTCGCCTCCGATAGCGTGGTCTTGCCCTGGATAATTTCCAGCACCAGCGCCGACTTCCGTCGCGCTGTCCAGCGTTTGATCTCTTCGTCCATTACTGCGCTCATCTGTGTCTCCTCGGAAAGGTAACACCTGAGCAGGAATTCACTGGGTCATTACACAACAGATATCGAGCTAGTGTCCGCTTCGAAGTCCGCCGGTCGACTTCCGCTGCAGGCGAGCCTGGCCGGGTTCCACTGGCGGCGGCGGTCAGGCTCGATGTCAGGAATTGGCAACGTGGTCGCTGGCCGTGGTCAGTTTCGGCGGCGAGACTGGTCACTTGCTGTGGCGAAGGTGGGCAAGTGGCTGGTGTTTTGCAGCCACGCGATAAATCAAGCAGCGACTGTAAGCGAACCCGACCCCGGTTTCTCAACTAGATGTCCGCCTTCGGCCAGAAGCAGACGTTTGATATCCATCTGAATCTGGAACTCTCTTCTCTCATGGTGGTCGTTCGTATTGCGGCGTGCTCGCCGCTTCTAGGGGGGCGCCCGTGATAAAGATCTTTGCTGCATTCGCAGTGGCCGCAGTCTTCTCAGCGTCGGCCGAGCTGAGCGCCGCCCACGTACCATCGGTTGAAAAGAGCGTCATTGAGCTTCACCAACTGTTTGACCAGTACCAGCATGCCGTTGCCGCAAAGAATTCCAAGGAGTTGCTTGGATACTTTTTGAACGAAACTGTCCCTTTCGTGGGCGCATTTGCTCCTGCGTCGTATGACTTGATTTCCAGCACCAACAAGCAGCAGGTGCCGCGAACATTGTCCTCGAACGCGAAAGAGGATGCGGACAGCGAGATCAAGCTCCCTCCTGATCAGATCAAGAATCTATCCATCCAGACCGATGGTGAGGTAGGGACTGTCTCCTGGGACTATTACGCAAAGATTGGTCATGGCCGAATTATCTGGTCGACTGTACTGACCAATGACGGATGGAAGATCGCGTCCGTGACTTACTCGATAAACATGCCCGCTGCAGCCAAAAAAGGCGGCAGCCAGATGAACTGAGACGACCTATATTTAGTCGGCTCCGGGTCGAAACCGAACCTTGAGTGCTGACCGGAGCGGGGCGTACCACGTTACTTAACAGTCCGTCGCTCGCTTCGGTAAGCGAGGCGTGGTGACTCAGATGGCGACCAAGTTATTTTGTGGCCGTTGTCGATGGAGGAGTCGCCTGTTCCGCAGCAACAGCCAAAGCCTGACGGATGGCGTCAATGACGATCTCAGGTCGGTCATAGTTGATGAGATGACCCGCGC
This sequence comes from Rhodanobacter glycinis, assembly GCF_006438785.1. Classification (GTDB taxonomy): domain Bacteria; phylum Pseudomonadota; class Gammaproteobacteria; order Xanthomonadales; family Rhodanobacteraceae; genus Rhodanobacter; species Rhodanobacter glycinis_A. The sequence goes on from NZ_RCZB01000003.1 coordinate 528,390, forward strand.
GCGGCACGATCTCGTTGACGCCATGGGTGGACATGGCAGCGACCTCGTTGTGCATCTGCTCCCACGTAGCGGTTCGCTGGTCTTGCTCCCGCTGGGTCAACGTCTTGTAGCGGGGATAGGGGGCATGCGTGAGCACGATGATCGGTATGTCACCGAAATCCCGCCGGGTTGCGCGGGTCTGGTCGGCGCTTGCACCGTAAAAGCTCTGGAACTCCGAGGCCCTGGCCGCCTGGTACTTCAGCTTGGCTTGGTATTCCAGCATCGTATCGTTGATCGCCTGGCTGAAGCGCGGATCCGGTTTACCAACACACTTCTCGTACGCGGGGGAGTCCTTGGCAATCGCGCCACCCTTCGCGGCGTCCATGCAGGTTGTGTCTTTCAGGTCATCACCCCAGTGTGCCTGGACCTCTGGCTTCGCAATGGCCTTCATACGGCTCGATTGATCTTCGTGCGAGCCGTCGACGATGACCATGCCGACCACTTCGTCGCGATAGCGATCGGCGAAGACGCGAACCGCCATGCCGCCAGCCGAGTGCCCCACGAGGATATAGGGCGGCTTGATGTGGGCAACTTGCAGGGCTTTGTGAATGTCATCGACATCGTTAGCTGCCGTTCCCGGTCGGGAGGCAGCGTCACTGAAACCCATCCCCGCACGGTCATACGAGCAGCTCGCATTCGTCTTGCTGATGGCCGGCTGGACGAGTGCCCACGCGATCGACGAGTCATTGAGGCCTGAGTCGAAGATAACTGCGGGTGACCCTGACCCACGGCAATGAAGGTTCAGGCGTCGGCCACCGCCGACATCCACGAGCTGATCAGGCTTCGTGTAGACCGAGTCGGTGATGTGTGGCCCGGCGGGTGCCGGTTGCGCGGTAGCCAGCGTAGCAATGGATAGACAGCTGATCCCCAGCGTCACGGCCAAAGTCTTTCTGCTCATCTTTTTCCCCTGTGCTTGCAACTTCGGCATGACCGATACGGCCGGTCAGAACTTTCGCGAAGCTTGCCAGCAAGACTCCATCCCCGCCAATCATGCTGGTGCGCCCCGCCATTTTAGGCACACATGTCCGCTTCGGGTCGCACCGCTACCATCGGACAACTACTACCGACCGGCGACACCAAAGTTCGCTATCGGCCACGAGCAGACGTTTAGGGAGACTATTCCAACAGGTGATTTCGCCATCGCAGCAGTGCCTCTACTACCTCCGCGTCGCGACTAGGGTCGGATCCCATACCGATATGTTCCGTGCCTAGCCAATTGAGATAGTCGGCGACATCCTTGCCGTCCACAGTCCCTTTGAGCAGCTGAAACACCTGTGGAACATAACTTTCGTACTCGTCGCTAGCCTGCGGAACGCCAGCAACTCCGATGGGATCCCACCGGTAGTGAAGCACTTCATCGATCCTACGAAGTAGCTCTTTGTCTTGTGGCGAAAGATTCACGGTGTCATCCCAAGCCAGTTGTTGGCGATATCCGCGATAAGTCGAACTTGGATCTTGTTAACGCCTCATTGGCGCTGCTCTTAGTTAGCCGAAATGGCCTTCTAGCCGAAGTAGATCTGGACACCAAAAGCTACAAGGCAAGCAAGCATCGCGAGTATCGATCGCCATCTTGCCGCGACGAAGCTGTATCCGGATAACCAAATCGAACAAAGGATGAGCAAGTATCCGGCGCACTCGATTGCCAGGGCCAAGTGGCGCGTTGCCTCGATCTCGGCGCTAGGTGTTCCTGGCCTCGGATCAGCGATCAAAAGAGTAGCGCCAGAGAACAGAGCCATCCATGCCAATGCTGCGAACAAGACAGCCAAATTTGCTGCGGTGGCTTGCTTCATCAATCGCTCCCCCAGTGAACTCATGAAAACCCACCTATCGCCGCGGCCACGATAGGCGCCAGCGGAGTCGCAATCGTTATTTGGGATATCGGCTTCAAAGCGCTCGCTGCACCAAGCGCGCTTAGGATCCAAGTTTGGTCGCGTCGAGCGACTTAGTGGTGGCGAGAGTATGTCCGCTTCGGGTCGACAAGCGGCCTTCAGTAGGATCGTCAACTGGCTGACGATGCCGGTTAAGTTGTCCGGCGCGCCTGATCAACTGTGTTGGCATGGATTACTTAGAACAATGGCATGAACCTGAGCACCTCGGATGCCTGGGACTATGGCCGCGAGATTAGCTTGTGTACTTAATACACATTAGTGTACAACGTACGCATGACCAAGGACCGCATACTCTCCGCTGCGAAAGCAGTGCTCGAATCCGCAGGCTTCGAGGGGCTGACCATCCGCAGGGTCGCCGAGCGGGCGGGCCTTTCGCCGATGGCGCTCTACCGCCATTTCAAGAACAAGGACGAGCTGGTCAACGCTCTCATGCAGGACGGTATCTCCGCATGGGAGACGATCGTTCGCGGCATCCGCGCCCAAGACCCGGTGAAGTGGCTGGAGGCGCTCATGAAGGCCTATCTCGATTTCGCGCTCACGCAGCCGCACAGGTTCGACGCGGCGTTCTTCCTGCCCGCACCAGCGGCGCGCCGGTTCCCCGATGATTTCGCCGCGGGCCGCTCGCCGGCGATTGCGCTGGTGATGGCTCGCATCGATCAGGCGAAGGCCGATGGCCGGTTCCGCGACGAGCCTACATTCGGGATCGCCATGGCGCTCGTGGCCTACGGACAGGGATTCGTGTCCATGCAGCGCGCCAGGCGTTTCGCTAGCGACAAACAGTTCAAGGCGCTGTACCGCGCGGCGCAGCGCCAGTTCCTCGATTCCCTCAAACCGTCCGGAAAAAACGAATGATCACCCTGCTGGCCGCCGTGCTGAGCGGCATCATGTTTTATCTCTCACAGGGATACGACCACATCTGGGCCCTGGTCTGGCTCGCGCCCGTGCCGCTATTGTGGCTCGCCTATGGCAATGCGCGCACGTGGCAAGTGATTGGGGCAAGCGCCATCGCGCTCCTTGGCGGCGCAGGCTACATGTTGCAATCACCCTACCTCCCTCATACCGCCGCTCGTCCTCACGTCGGTTCTGGTGGTCGACATCGGGCTGTTTTGCGTCGCGGTATGGTTCGCGCGCTTCGTGCAGCACCGGGTATCACCGCTCCTCACGCTGTTTGCGTTTCCGGCTTGTTGGACAGCCTTCGAGTTCCTGATTGAACTGCAGTCCCCGAACGGCACCTACGGATCGCTCGCCTACAGCACGATGTCCGCGCCCGTCCTGATCCAGAGCGCATCGCTCCTGGGGATGTACGCCGTTACGTTCCTGATCTGCCTCTTTGCCAATACCCTCGCCATGGCGCCGTGGCTCAAACGGAACACGGCCGCGGTCGGCCTCGGCCTGACGATCTGTGCGGCCAACTTGGTGTTCGGTATCGTGCGGCTCGCACACCCGCAGCCCGACGTGCTGCGGGTGGCGGGAATCGTCGATGAGACGGCCGTATCGGATTCCTGGCGGGCGAAGACCGTGTCCGCTCAGACGGCGGTGACCGAAACCTATGCGCGCGAGATCCGTGCAGCCGCCCGGGAAGGCGCCAGATTCGTGGTTACGCCGGAAGGCGGAATGGCATCGACCCCTGCCGGACAGAGCACGATCGTTGCGCCGCTCGTTGCCGCCGCCAGGGACACGGGTGTGCAGATCATTGCCGGCGTCCATTCCGAGACGCCAGCCGCCGACTTCGCGCTTGCGATCACGCCCGATGGCAGGATTCAGCGCTACGACAAGCGCCACCCGGTGCCTGGCATCGAAGATGATTTCACGCCGGGTCATGTCCCGGGCTGGTTGGGCGATGGGCGTGCCGTGGATATCTGCAAGGACATGGATTTCCCCGACACCATTCGTTCCGATGCCGCCAGGGGCGTCCGCCTGATGGGCGTGCCCGCGGGCGACATGGGCATCGATGGCTGGCAGCACGGGATCATGTCCGTGATGCGGGGCGTCGAAGGCGGATTTTCGATCGTGCGGGCTGCCCATGACGGCCTGGTGTTCGCCAGCGACGCGCAAGGGCGTCTGGTCGCTCTCAAGAAGGATGCGCCTACAGGCCTGACCATGATCGTCGCCGACCTGCCGCTGGGATCCGGGCCAACGCTCTATACGCGGATCGGCAACGCCTTCCCGTGGCTCTGCGGGATCTTCGCTCTCGCGCTTGGCGCAGGGCTGCCGGCCTGGCGGCGGCTGCGAAGCGCCGCCCTGTTGCCGAGCGTTGAAAATTGACCAGAAAGGCGAGGTCCTGCGCACTGAAGATTGACCACGGAATTCCAACTTGGTCTGCGGGATTTTTGGCCCAGCAAGTACTCGCAGGGCGGTCGGCCTTCGACACGCAGAGGTGGTCAGTTTTCAGCGAGCGCCAACAGGGCGTGACGTTGCCGGGTGAAACCCCTGCTTCGGCGGACAACTCGCTCCGACTGAAATCGTACGACATGCGCGCACGGCAATCGATACATTACGCGATAGTGGACAGATCGGTGACGATGCCTATCGCCAGGTGGAACAGGAGCTCGACTGGCTTGAGCTGAGCACGCATTGATAGCTCGCCGCGCCAATGGTTGACGTGTCCGAGCGACCACTTTTGGCCGTACAGCGACGATAGGGCGACAGGTGCCAACCAGTGGTCGCCCTATCGCGCAACTCCAAACATTCGCCTGTTCAACTTGGCAGCCGCAAAACAGACGGTCGTGGACGTCGCCTTCGGGTCGACCTCTGCCGGTCACGACCTGCGCGGCAATCATCGGGCCGCGACGGTAGATGTGGTGCAGGCATTCGGCGGCTGAGCCTGATTGGCTGAACGAGCACAGATTCAGATACTGCAGCAGTCGCCTCGGGTTGAAGGCAGCCCGTCGTAGTCGCCCTTCAACAACACCTCCCGCCACCGCCCTTGTACCGCGCCTCCTGCCGCTCGCGGAAGAACTCGTCGTAGCTGGGCACTTTCCGTTCGGGATGGTGCTCGCGCAGGTGCTTCAGGTAGACGTCGTAGTCGGGGATGCCGCAGCACAAGCGGGCGGTTTGTACCGCCCACTTGCGTACGGACTGGAAGGTCGTGGTCATCACGGTCTCCTCAGTTGGCGACGCTGCTCAGCGCCACGTACGGTTCTTCGTGTGCGGTCGGGTGGTTGGTCTGCCAGGCCTGAATCAGGGCGCGCAGGCAGAACAGCACCATCGCCACGATCAGCAACATGAACAGGCCGGTCAGCGCCATGTCGACGTAGTTGTTGGTGACGATGCGCTGCATCTCCGCCGCCGTCTTGGCCGGCGCCAGCAACTGGCCCTGCTGCATCGCGGCCGAGTACTTGTTCGCGGCGGCGGTGAAGCTGATCGGGCCGGTGAGCTTCTGCCAGCCGGCGGTCAGCGTGCAGATGATCAGCCACAGCGCCGGGATGCCCGGCACCAGCACGTAACGCTCGCGTTTCAACTTCACCACCACCACGGTGCACAGCATCAGCGCGATCGCGGCCAGCATCTGATTGGCGATGCCGAACAACGGCCATAGCGTGTTGATGCCGCCGAGCGGATCGACCGCACCCTGGTACAGGAAGTAGCCCCAGATGAAGACGCAGATCGCAGTGGCCAGCAGGTTGCCGGTCCACGATTCGGTTTCCTGCAGCGGCTTGTGGATCAGGCCGGCAATCTCCTGGATCATGAAGCGGCCGACGCGGGTACCGGCGTCCACCGTGGTGAGGATGAACAGCGCCTCGAACAGGATCGCGTAGTGGTACCAGAACGCCATCATGCCGCCCCCGGGGATGATGTTGTGCAGCAGCTGCGCCATGCCCACGGCCAGCGTCGGTGCGCCACCGGCGCGGCTGAGGATGCTGTTCTCGCCGATATTCTTGGCCGTCTGAATCAATTCGTCCGGCGTCACCACGAAGCCCCACTGGCTGATCGTGGTGGCGGCGTCCTGCACGCTGGTGCCGATTATCGCGCTGGGTGAATTCATCGCGAAGTAGACGCCAGGGTGCAGCGAGGCGGCGGCGACCAGCGCCATGATCGCCACGAACGCTTCCATCAGCATGCCGCCGTAGCCGACCAGGCGTGCCTGGCCTTCATTGGCGAGCAGCTTGGGCGTGGTGCCGGAAGCGATGATCGAGTGCCAGCCCGAGACCGCGCCGCAGGCGATCGTGATGAACAGGAACGGGAACAGGTTGCCGGCGAATACCGGGCCGCTGCCGTCGATGAACCGGGTCACGGCCGGCATCTGCAACATCGGCGCGGACAGGAAGATCGCCAGCGCCAGCAGCGCGATGGTGCCGATCTTGAGGAAGGTGGACAGGTAGTCGCGCGGCGCCAGCAGCAGCCATACCGGCAGCACCGACGCGCAAAAACCATAGGCGATCAGCAGCCAGGCCAGGGCCTTGGCGTCGAAGTCGAACAGCGGCGCCAGCGTGGCCGATTCGGCCACGTAGCGACCCAGCCAGATCGAGACCAGCAGCAGCACCAGGCCGATGATCGACACTTCGAGAATCCGCCCCGGCCGGAACCAGCGAAGGTAGCCGCCCATCAGCAGCGCGATCGGAATCGTGGCGGCCACGGTGAAGGTACCCCAGGGGCTGTGCGTGAGCGCTTTCACCACCACCAGCGCGAGCACCGCCAGCACGATCATCATCAGCACCAGCACGCCGATCATCGCCACGATGCCGGGCAGCGGCCCCAGCTCTTCGCGCAGCATGTGGCCGAGCGAGCGGGCGTCGCGGCGCAGCGAGAGTCCCAGGATCATGAAGTCCTGCACCGCGCCGGCGAACACCACGCCGAACAGGATCCAGATGGTGCCGGGCAGGTAGCCCATCTGTGCGGCCAGCACCGGGCCGACCAGCGGACCGGCGCCGGCGATCGCGGCGAAGTGGTGGCCGAACACCACCCACTTGTCGGTGGGCACGTAGTCGAGCCCGTCGTTGCGCAACACCGAGGGCGGCGCGCGAGTGGGATCGAGTTGCAGCACGGAGTGCTCGATGAACTTGCCGTAGAAGCGGTAGCCGATCACGAAGATCGCGATCGACGCGGCGACCAGCCAGATCGCGTTGATCGGCTCGCCGCGGCGCAGCGCCACCACGCCCAGGCAGAACGCGCCGACGATGGCGATGGCGACCCACATGATCTTGCTGGCCGGACTGGGCTTGGGGATGGCTGCTTGCGCTTGCATTGAGTGGCTCCTCGGCAATGCCGCAAGGGTCGCCCCGTCGGCGGCGAGGGTCAATGCCAAAACAGGCCTGCCGGCATTAGCCATTGGTCGAATAGTCCGGTGCGGGCAGGCGCCACGGCGGTTTGCCGCAGGGGTACACTGGCCACCCTGCCGGCTACAAGGAGTTTGTCATGCGTATTTCGGTTCGCCATGGCCTGCTGGGCCTTGCTCTCGTCGTTGCCACGTTGCCGGTGATTGCGGCCGGTTCCGGCCAGTTCAAGGACCTGCTGAACAAGGTCAAGTCGTCGGCACACGGCTCGAATTCCTCGCTCGGCAGCAACCTGCCGGACAGCGACATCGCTTCCGGCCTCAAGGAAGCGCTGGCCAAGGGCACCACCAATGCGATCAACAGTCTCGGTCGCGACGGCGGTTTCTGGAACAACAGCAAGGTGCGCATTCCCTTGCCCGGCAAACTTGAACAGGCCGGCAAGCTGGCGAAACAGCTGGGGCAGGGCGCCAAGGTCGACGCGTTCGAGCTGAGCATGAATCGTGCGGCGGAGAAAGCGGTGCCGCAGGTGGCGCAGATCTTCGGTGACGCAATCCGCAAGATGAGCCTCAGCGACGCGCGCGGCATCCTCACCGGCGGGGATCATGCCGCCACCGATTTCTTCCGCCGCGTCGCCGGCGATGCACTGACCGCACGTATCCATCCGATCGTGGCCAAGGCCACCGAAAGGGTCGGCGTTACCCAGAAATACAAGGCGTTCACCTCCGGCAGCGGCAGCGGAGCGCTCGGTGGCGCGCTCGGTTCGCTGGGCTCGCTCGGTGGCGGCCACAAGGCGGGCAACGGCAACAGCCCGCTGGATCTTGACGATTACGTGACGTCGAAGACGCTGGACGGCCTGTTTACCGAAATCGGCGACCAGGAGCAGTCGATCCGGCACAATCCGGGCGCGCGCACCACCGATCTGCTGAAGAAGGTGTTCGGCGGTTGAACCCGCTTGCGGGTTCAACAAAATCAGCATGGCGCTCTGGCTCTGTGCTTCTTGCGGTTGAAGCGCTGAATCATGCGGCTTGCATTGACCCGCATCGATCCTAAATCACCAGGAGATGGCGATTCCACGTCGAGGCTCCACATGATCCGCGAAATCCTGAAAATGGGCGACCCGCGCCTGCTGCGCATCGCCCCTCTGGTGCCCGCTGCGATGCTCGGCAGCGCGGAACTCGACGCATTGATCGTCGACATGTTCGAGACCATGCACGCCGCCGATGGGGTGGGCCTCGCCGCGCCGCAGATCGGCGTGGACCTGCAGCTGGTGATCTTCGGCTTCGACAGCAACGAACGTTATCCCGATGCGCCCGCGGTGCCGCGCACGATCCTGCTCAACCCGGTGATCACGCCGCTGTCGCAGGACATGGAAGAGGGCTGGGAAGGTTGCCTGTCGGTGCCAGGCCTGCGCGGCGCGGTGAGCCGCTACTCACTGATCCGCTACGAAGGCATCGACCCGCATGGCGCGCGCATCGAACGCACCGCCGAGGGTTTCCACGCCCGCGTGGTGCAGCACGAATGCGATCACCTGATCGGCCGGCTGTACCCCACCCGCATCACCGATTTCAGCAAGTTCGGTTATACCGACGTGCTGTTTCCTGGCCAGGACATGGGAGACGACTGATGCGCGCGATGTGGCGGGGCGCCGTGCTGGCGCAGAGCGATGACACCGTGGTGGTCGAGGGTAACCACTACTTTCCCGCGGCCTCGCTCCAGCGCGAACATTTTCGCGACAGCGAACATCACACCACCTGTCCCTGGAAAGGCACGGCCAGTTATCTGGACGTGGTCGTCGGCGATGAGGTGAATGCCAACGCGGCCTGGTACTACGCGACGCCTTCGGCGGCCGCCGCGCAGATCAGGGACAGGGTGGCGTTCTGGCGCGGGGTCGACGTGGTGGATTGAGCGACGATGCCGGTTGCCGCCCGCGCTGCGCTCGCCGATGATGCAGCCTCCCCGAGCGAGTGCCACTCGATGCAGCCTGCGGAATCGACCCCGCCCGTTCACGTACATGCCGCCGCCCGCAACCCCGGCATCGACCTGCTGCGCGGGCTGGCGATCGTGCTGGTGGTGTTCAACCACATCGGCCTGCGTATCCCGTTGAAGAAAACCGCGCTGGCCGATGTGCTGCCGACGTGGTTGTTGAGCCGGCTGAACTACAACGGTTATGAAGCGGTGTTCGTGTTCTTCGTGATCTCGGGGTTCCTGATCGCGGGCAATGCACTGCGCCGCTGGGGCAGCCTCGGGCAGATCGACATGCGCGCGTTCTATGCGCGGCGTTTCGCCCGCATCATGCCGTGCCTGCTGGCATTGGTTGGCGTGCTAAGCGTGCTGCATCTGCTGGGCGTGCAGGACTACACGATCACCCGCGCGGGCCAGTCGCTGCCACGCGCAATCGTCGCGGCGCTTGGCCTGCATCTGAACTGGTACGAGGGGCAGACCGGTTATCTGCCGGGCAACTGGGATGTGTTGTGGTCGCTGTCGATCGAGGAAGTGTTCTATCTCGCGTTTCCGGTCGTGTGCCTGCTCACCCGGCGCCGCAGGGTGCTGGTACCGATGCTGGCGCTGCTCGCGCTGTCGATGCCATGGACGCACGCGGCGTTGAGCGGCAACGAGATCTGGCAGGAGAAGGCGTATCTGCCCGGCATGTCGGCGATCGCCATCGGCGTGCTCGGCGCCTTGCTGGCATCGCGTTGGCAGGCGCCGCCGCGCACGCTCACCCTGCTGGCCTGGCTTGGCGCAATTGGCCTGGTGGCGGTGATGCTGGATGGCGCCGTGCTGTGGCATCTGCTGCACGATGGCTACCTGCTGGTACTGACGCTGTCGACGCTGTGCCTGGTGCTGGTCAGTCAGCAGCGACAATCGCACGGTGCAGGCAGGCCGGTGCGTGGTCTGGGCTGGCTGCGCTCATGGGGGCGCCTGAGTTACGAGATCTATCTCAGCCACATGTTCGTGGTGTTCGCGGTCGTGCGGCTGTTCAGGCTCAGTGGCGCCGACCAGCGCCTGGGTTTCCTGTGGTATCTGCTGGCATTGCCATTGTGCTGGCTGCTGGGCGCGGCGGTGGAACGCTGGTTGTCGACACCGTGTGAACGCTGGCTGCGCCATCGGCTGGCGAAGTCGGGGTACATCGACACAACGGCCTTCAATGCGGCCGGCGAGTCGGGCGCCACGCCGTGAATCGCCGGCCGCGGTGATGCAGGCAACGCCCGCTGAACTCCCGGTAGCGTAAGCTGTACACGGGCGGCTATCCGCCCGGGAGAGGTTCGGTGAAGAAAGAAGACGAAACGCACATGCAGATTGTTTCCGCGGATATCAGTTCGGAATCACTCACCGGCATGGTAATTTTCCGGCCGCACTGCGTGTCCCGCGCGGGCCGCAAGGTGCCCGAAGCCAGCAAGACCGGCAACTGGTATGCCCTGCGTCCCGCCGAGGTGCGCAGCTTTGCGCGAGCACTGTTGGACGCCGCCGATTCGATGGATCTGAAAGCGAAGATGCTGCAGGCAGCCAAGCCCGCCCTGGGCTGATGTTGTACGGGCGCAGGACTGCTGCGCAGGGCGCTCAACCGTGCCGGTACCGATTGATCGTGTCGCGCAATGTCTGCGTGGCGGTGCGGGCAGCCTGGGCGAAATCCTCGCCGCTGCCGGCGTAGAGGATCGCGCGTGACGAGCTGATCATCAGGCCGCTGCCGTCAATCGTGCGGCCGTTGCGTACCACCGCTTCGACGTCGCCGCCCTGGGCGCCGACACCTGGCACCAGCAGTGGCACATCGCCGACCAAGGCGCGTACTTCGGCCAGTTGCTCCGGCCAGGTGGCGCCTGTCACCAGTGCACAGTTGCCGTGGGTGTTCCATTCGCGCGCGACGATCTGCGCCACATGCTGGTACAGCGGCTTGCCACCGCCGCTCTCATCCGACACGAAGAGCTCCTGCAGGTCGGCGGCGCCGGCGTTGGAGGTGTGGCACAACAGGATCACGCCCTTGTCGGCGCGATCGAGGAACGGTTGCACCGAATCGCGGCCGAGGTACGGGTTCAGGGTGACTGCATCGGCGCCGTAACGATCGAACGCTTCGCTGACGTAATGCTGCGCGGTGCTGCCGATATCGCCACGCTTGGCATCGAGAATCACCGGCACGCCGGGATGTTTTTCATGGATGTGCGCGATCAGCCGCTCGAGCGCGTCTTCGGCACGCAGGGCGGCGAAGTGGGCGATCTGCGGCTTGAACGCACACACCAGGTCGGCGGTGGCGTCGACGATCGCGCGGCAGAACTCGAATACTGCATCGGGCTTGTCGCGCAGGTGCGCGGGGAACTTCGATGGCTCGGGGTCGAGGCCTACGCAGACCAGCGAGTTGTTGCGGGTCCATGCCTGCTGCAGTGACTGCATGAAACTCATCGTGGTCTCCGCGCCTTTTCAGTGAAACCCCTCTCCCTTCGGGAGAAGGGAAGGAATGAGGGTTCGGTCACAACGAAATACTTTGCAAGCCCGATCCCCCATCCGCCCTGCGGGCACCTTCATTCGGCACATCCATGTGCCTCATCCTTCGGGCGGCTTTCGCCGCGCAAATCGGCAATCCTGCCGATTTGTCTCCGAAGGGAGAAGGAAACCGCTGTTACGCCAGCTTCTTGTACTTCACCCGATGCGGCTTGGCGCCTTCCTCGCCGAGGCGGCGCTTCTTGTCGGCCTCGTACTCGTTGTAATTGCCGGGGAAGAACTCGACGTGCGAATCGCCTTCGAACGCGATGATGTGGGTGGCGACGCGGTCGAGGAACCAGCGGTCATGCGAGATCACCATCACGCAGCCGGGGAATTCCAGCATCGCGTCTTCCAGCGCGCGCAGCGTTTCGACGTCCAGATCGTTGGACGGTTCATCGAGCAGCAGCACGTTGCCGCCCTGCATCAGGGTCTTGGCCAGGTGCAGGCGGCCACGTTCGCCACCGGAGAGGCTGCCCACCAGCTTCTGCTGGTCGGTGCCCTTGAAGTTGAAGCGGCCGATGTATGCGCGAGACTGCAGCTCGTAGCGGCCGATGGTGATGATGTCGGCACCGCCGGAGACTTCCTGCCACACGTTCTTCTTCGCATCGAGGTTGTCGCGCGACTGGTCGACGTAAGCCAGCTGCACGGTGTGGCCGAGCTTCACCTCGCCCTGGTCCGGTTTTTCCACACCGGTGATCAGCTTCATCAAGGTGGACTTGCCGGCGCCGTTCGGGCCGATCACGCCGACGATCGCGCCTGGCGGCACCTTGAACGACAGGTCGTCGATCAGCAGGCGATCGCCGAACGATTTGCTGACGTTCTTGAACTCGATCACTTCCTGGCCCAGGCGCTCGCCCGGCGGAATGTAGAGTTCGTTGGTCTCGTTGCGCTTCTGGTACTCGACCGAGTTCAGCTCCTCGAAGCGGTTGATACGCGCCTTGCCCTTGGATTGACGTCCCTTGGCGGCCGAACGCACCCATTCCAGCTCGCGTGCGAGTGCCTTCTGGCGACCCTTTTCGGAAGCTTCCTCGCGGGCCAGCCGCTCGCCTTTCTGTTCCAGCCATTCGGTGTAGTTGCCCTTCCACGGAATGCCGCGGCCGCGGTCGAGTTCGAGGATCCACTCGGCCGCGTTGTCGAGGAAGTAGCGGTCATGCGTGACCGCGACCACGGTGCCCGGGTAGTCGTGCAGGAACTGTTCCAGCCAGTCGACCGATTCCGCATCCAGATGGTTGGTCGGCTCGTCCAGCAGCAGCATGTCGGGCTTGGACAGCAGCAGGCGGCACAGCGCCACGCGGCGCTTCTCGCCACCGGACAGCGGCCCGATCTTGGCATCCCACGGCGGCAGGCGCAGCGCGTCGGCGGCGACTTCCAGCTGGCGCTCCAGCGCATGCGCATCGTTGGCGGCCAGCAGGTTCTCCAGCTTCTGCTGTTCGATCGCGAGCTTGTCGAAATCGGCGCCTTCCTCGGCGTACGCGGCATAGACTTCTTCGAGGCGTTTCTGCGCATCGAGGATCTCGGCAACGCCTTCCTCGACCGCTTCGCGCACGGTCTTCTCCGGATCGAGCTGTGGCTCCTGCGCCAGGTAACCGATCTTGGTGCCCGGCTGTGCGCGTGCTTCACCCTGGAAGTCGGTGTCCACGCCGGCCATGATCTTCAGCACGGTGGACTTGCCCGCGCCGTTCACGCCGAGCAGGCCGATCTTCGCGCCCGGAAAGAAGGACAGCGAGATGTCCTTGATGATCTGGCGCTTCGGCGGGACGATCTTGCTGACCCCGTTCATGGTGTAGATGTATTGCATGTCGACTCCGGGAAGATGTGCCGCGGCAGACGCCCGTCGGGCGCCCGCAAACCCCGCATTATAGCGGTTGCGCCAGCGTCCCGCGGCTCAGCTCGCCGATTTGCGGCGCCGGGGCGGTGCGGTTGTCGGCGTCAGGCCGGCCAGTAGCAGGTCGAGCAACTGGGCAAACGCGGCATCCTCGCCCGGCGTGTTCCACAAGTGGGCCATGCCGGGGTAGTGGAAGCGCGAGGTGGCGTCGAAGATCGCCAGCGCGGTGGCCTGCGCATCCACCTTGCGGAAGTCGCCGCTTTTCACGCCGGCGGCGACGATCGTTTCGATCTGCCCCAGCAGGTGTTCGACATGCTCGCCGACCACCTCGCGCGCGTCGGCCGCCAGCGCGCTATAGGTGGCGAACAGTTCGGGTTCGCCCAGAACCTTGTTGCGCTTGATGTCGCGCAGCGCAGTCAGCCATTGACGAAGCCGGGCCGGTGGCGCGGTACGACTGGTGGCGATGGCATCAAGCGGCGCCATGACCCGTTCCAGCCAGCCGCGCAGCACCGCATCGCGCAGTGCCACCTTGCTGGCGAAATGGCGATACACGCTGCCGTGGCTGACTCCGAGTGCCTGCGCCACATCGACCACGGTGGCCTTGCCGGGACCGTAGCGGCGCAACACCTCCTCGGCCGCGGCGAGGATGCGTTCGGGAGTCAGTGCGGAGTCGTTCATGCTGCTGATTCAAGCACGTCGAGACCGGCGCTGACGAGTTCGTCGACCACGTAGCCCAGCGGAATGCGGCCGCGTACGTGCTCCGTCGTGCCGTTTTCGAAACCGATCCAGCCGCTGTTGAAGCCATCCAGCATGGCGATGCGCGGGCCGGTGCGGTCGGCCGGCATGCCCTCGTCCTCGAAGCGCGCCGCCCACTGTTCGCGCTGCACCGTGGCCGTCTCGACGTCATGCTCAAGCACCGCCGCCAGCGCCTGCGCCATGTCGAGCGGGCTGTAGCGCCGCGGCCCTTCCAGTTCGATCACCCGGCGACCGAACCATGTTTCGACGAGCGTGCTGGCGATGGTGCGGCCTATGTCGTCGGTGGAAACCATCGGTATCGCGCGATCGAGCGGTTGCAGATGACTGACGAGGCGACCTTGGTGTTGCGCCAACGCCACGTCCCAGCGGATGTTCTCCATGAACCACGCAGCGCGCACGTGGGCGCGCGGGAGCGGCAGCGTGTCGAGCGCGCTTTCCAGCAGATGCAGCTGGGTGATCAGGCCCAGGTCCCGATCATGCTGGGCGCCGATCGACGACAGTGCCACGACCTTCGGCGGCTGCGCCTGGCGCAGTGCCGCGATCAGTGTCTGCACCAGCGCGCGCGGTTCGGCGAAATCGGGGCTGGGCGCGAAGTTGGCCGGCAACATGGCGAACACGCCGTCGACGTCGCTGAACGCGGCGGCCAGTGCATGCGCGTCGGACCAGTCGGCGACGGCGATCTCGGCGCCGCGCGCGGCCCAGGTCGCAGCCTTCGCCTTGTCGCGCACGATGGCGCGCACGCGCTGGCCGTTGTCCAGCAAATGCCTAGCGGTGGCGCTGCCGACCTGGCCGGTGATGCCCATGATGGCGTACATGTGATGCTCCTTGGAAAGGGGGAGAGGTGTCTGCTTCAGCGTGCGTCGCGTTCGCTGTCGAGCATGGCCATTTGCGCGGTGGCGTAACGATCGCCCGCCGCTGCATCGGGCGGTACGGCGCGCTCGATCGTGGCAAGGTCGTCGCCGGTGAGGGTTACCTGCAATGCGCCCAGTGCTTCGTTCAATCGTTCGCGCGTGCGGGCGCCGACCAGCGGCACGATGTCGTCGCCACGCGCCAGCACCCAGGCGATCGCCAGCTGCGCCACGCTGCAGCCGCGTGCGTCGGCGAGTCCGCGCAGCACGTCGACCAGTTGCAGGTTGTGTTCGAGGTTGTCGCCCTGGAAGCGTGGGCTGTGCTGGCGGAAGTCGCGTGCGTCGGTGCCGTGGTTCTTCGTCCAGTGGCCGCTGATCAGTCCGCGCGACAGCACGCCGTAGGCGGTGACGGCGATGCCCAGTTCGCGGCAGGCGGGCAGGATCGCGTCCTCGATGCCGCGCGAAATCAGCGAGTACTCGATCTGCAGGTCGGCCACCGGCAGCACGGCATGCGCGCGGCGGATGGTTTCTGCGCCCACTTCTGACAGGCCCAGGTGGCGCACGTAACCGGCCTGCACCAGCTCGGCAATCGCGCCTACGGTGTCCTCGATCGACACATTCGGATCCAGCCGGGCCGGGCGGTAGACGTCGATGTAGTCGGTACGCAGGCGTTTCAGCGAATACGCCAGCGCGGTCTTCACCGCGGCGGGGCGGGAGTCGTAGCCCAGCCAGGCGCCATCCGGGCCGCGCTGGGCACCGAACTTCACGCTGAGCTGGTAGCTGTCGCGCGGCCGGCCGGCCAGCGCCTCGCCCAGCAGCAGTTCGTTGTCGCCCATGCCGTAGAAATCGCCGGTGTCGAGCAGGGTGATGCCGGCATCCAGCGCGGCATGCACGGTGGCGATGCCTTCGCTGCGGTCGGCCTTGCCGTAGAGATCGGACATGCCCATGCAGCCGAGGCCGAGGGCGGAAACCTGCGGGCCGTTATGGCCCAGGGTGTGATGTTTCATGGTGGCTCGCCTGCGTGGGGTTGGAAGTTGATAGTAGATATTTGAATGACAGATTTCAATATCTGTCATTCAAATATCTGCGTGAGCGCCCTGCCGGGCACCCCATCGGTGGTCCGGAGTGCCCGTCGGGGCTACACTTCGGGACTTCCCCGCCCGCCCTTTACGAGGTCAGAATGTTCCCCAAGGACTGCACGATTGCCGGTTATGACGACGAACTGGCCAGGGCCATCGCCGATGAAGGCCAGCGCCAGGAAGATCACGTCGAGCTGATCGCCTCGGAGAACTACGCCAGCCCGCGGGTGATGGAAGCGCAGGGCTCCAAGCTCACCAACAAGTACGCCGAAGGCTATCCGGGCAAGCGCTACTACGGCGGCTGCGAGTACGTGGACATCGCCGAGAAGCTCGCGATCGAACGGCTGAAGCAGCTGTTCGATTGCGATTACGCCAACGTGCAGCCGCACTCCGGCTCGCAGGCTAACCAGGCGGTGTACCTGGCGCTGCTGCAGCCGGGCGACACGATCCTCGGCATGAGTCTCGCGCATGGCGGCCATCTCACCCACGGTGCCAAGGTCAATATTTCCGGCAAGCTGTTCAACGCGGTGCAGTACGGCGTCGACGAGAACGGCTTGATCGATTATGACGAAGTGCAGCGCCTGGCCACCGAGCACCAGCCGAAGATGCTGGTCGGCGGCTTCAGCGCCTACTCGCAGGTGGTGGACTGGGCGCGCATGCGCCAGATCGCCGATTCGGTCGGCGCGCTGTTCTTCGTCGACATGGCCCATGTCGCCGGTCTGGTCGCCGCCGGCGTGTACCCGAGCCCGCTGCCGCACGCGCACGTGGTCACCTCGACCACGCACAAGACGCTGCGCGGCCCGCGCGGCGGCATCATCGTGGCCAGCCATGCCGGAATGGGGCCGGCGGGCGAAGAGATCGAGAAGAAGCTGCAGTCGATCGTGTTCCCCGGCATCCAGGGCGGCCCGTTGATGCACGTGATCGCAGCCAAGGCTGTCGCGTTCAAAGAAGCGCTGGAGCCGGCGTTTACCACTTACCAGACCCAGGTGGTGAAGAACGCCAAGGCGATGGCCAAGACTTTCATGGCACGCGGCTACAAGATCGTCTCCGGTGGCACCGAGAACCATCTGATGCTGGTCGACATGATCGGCAAGGACGTCACCGGCAAAGCCGCCGAGGAGGCGCTCGGCAAGGCGCATATCACCGTCAACAAGAATGCGGTGCCGAACGACCCGCGCAAGCCCTTCGTCACCTCCGGCCTGCGCGTGGGTACGCCGGCCGTCACCACCCGCGGCTACATGGAAACGGACGTGACCGAGTTGGCCAACTGGATCTGCGACGTGCTGGATGCACCGGGTGACGAGGCGGTGATCGCCCGTGTTCGCGACGCGGTGACGGCGCAGTGCAAGAAATTCCCGGTTTACGGCTGAGTCGCCGGCATGCACGCCCTGCAGGTCGGATTGATCGGCGACCACAGCGATGAGGTGGTCGCCCATCGCGCCATTCCGTTGGCGTTGGACATGGCGGCCGCTGCCTGCGGCGTGACGGTCGAGCCGGTCTGGATACCGACCGACCAGGTCGGTGATGGCGCTGCGCTGGCGGAGTTCGACGGACTCTGGTGCGTGCCGGCCAGTCCGTATCGCAGCATGGAAGGCGCTCTCGCGGCGATCCGTGTGGCGCGCGAGCGGCACGTCCCGTTCCTGGGCACCTGCGGCGGTTTCCAGCATGCCGTGATCGAATATGCGCGCAACGTGCTTGGCTGGGCCGACGCCGAGCATGCCGAGACGGCACCACAAGCTCGGCGCCAGGTGATTGTGCCGCTGCTGTGCGCGCTGGTCGAGGTGACCGATGCGGTGCATCTGGTCGAGGGCTCCCGGCTGGCGCGGGCCTATGGCGTCGATGCGATCACCGAGGGTTATCACTGCAGCTACGGCTTGAGTCCCGACTTCCGTGAGGCGCTTGCGGATGGTCCGCTGCGGATCTGTGCCGTGGACGATGCGGGCGATGTACGTGGTGTCGAACTGGAGGGCCACCCGTTCTTCGTCGCCACCCTGTTCCAGCATGAGCGAGGTGCCTTGCAGGGGCGGTTGCCGCCTGCTGTGCGTGCTTTCGTGCAGACGATGGTTGACACTTACTGACCATGCATTGCCCCTTCTGCCAGCACGAAGACACCCGCGTGATCGACTCACGGCTGACCGAGGATGGCAGCAGCGTGCGTCGTCGGCGTGAATGCGAGCAGTGTGGCGAGCGCTTCAACACGTTCGAGACGGCGGAGCTGAAGTTGCCGACGATCGTGAAGAGTGGTGAGCGGCGCGAGGTGTTCGACGAGCGCAAGCTGCGGGTGAGTTTCGAGCGTGCCTTGCAGAAGCGGCCGGTGGCCAGCGAAAACGTCGATGCCTCCGTGCGCGCCATCATCAACGACCTGCGGCGCAGCGGCGAGCGCGAAGTACCGTCGCGCCAGCTCGGCGAACTGGTGATGCGTGAGCTGAAGAATCTCGACCAGGTTGCCTACGTGCGCTTCGCTTCTGTCTACCGCAAATTCGAGGACGTGCAGGCGTTCCGCGAGGAGATCGAGAAGCTGGAGCGTGATCTGCCGGGGCTGGAGAGCCTGCAGCTTTCGCTGCTCGGCGAAGGCGACGCAAGGCGCGGCAAGAAGAACTGATTCCTGCGGCGTCACCTCATTCGGGCGCATCTGCCAGAATGTTGCGCATGTCCACGACCCCGCCATTTTTCAGCGCACTCGATCACCAGCACATGGCGCACGCCCTGCGTCTGGCCGAGCGTGGCTTCTACACGACCCAGCCGAATCCGCGCGTCGGTTGCGTGATCGCACAGGGTGACGAGGTCGTCGGTATGGGCTTCCATCAGCGTGCCGGCGAGCCGCATGCCGAGGTGTACGCGTTGCGTGAAGCCGGCGCGCGTGCACGGGACGCCACGGCTTACGTCACGCTGGAACCGTGTGCGCATCACGGGCGCACGCCGCCGTGTGCGGAGGCGCTGATTGCCGCGGGCGTGGCGCGTGTCGTGGTCGCGGCGGAGGATCCATTTCCGCAGGTCGATGGTCGTGGCACGGCCAGGTTGCGTGCCGCCGGCATCACTGTCGACATCGGCCTGCTGCGCGATGCTGCGCGCGAGTTGAACATCGGTTTCTTCAGCCGGATCGAGCGCGGCCGTCCGTTCGTGCGGGTGAAACTGGCGATGAGTCTGGACGGCCGCACTGCACTGGCCAACGGCGAGTCGAAGTGGATCACCGGCGAAGCCGCACGCGCCGACGTACAGCGCTGGCGCGCGCGCAGCTCGGCGATCCTCAGCGGCAACGGCACCGTGCTGGCCGACGACCCGCGGCTCACCGTGCGGCTGCTGCAAGACGAGGAGTTCACGCCGCCGCTGCGGGTGATCCTCGATCGCCAGCTGCGTACGCAGGCCGGCAGCCAGGTGCTGGATGGCTCGACACCGACGCTGGTGCTGCATGGTGCAGCCGGATTCTGTGCCGACAACCGTTTCGAGCGGGTTGAACGGATGGCGGTGGCCACGCAGAACGATGCGCTCGACCTGCGCGCCGTACTTGCCCTGCTGGCGGGCCGCGGCTGCAACGAGGTGCAT
The DNA here is from genome assembly GCF_006438785.1 of Rhodanobacter glycinis. Taxonomy (GTDB): domain Bacteria; phylum Pseudomonadota; class Gammaproteobacteria; order Xanthomonadales; family Rhodanobacteraceae; genus Rhodanobacter; species Rhodanobacter glycinis_A. The sequence goes on from NZ_RCZB01000003.1 coordinate 548,055, forward strand.
GTGGAAGCCGGTCCGACTTTGTGCGGCGCGCTGTTTGCGGCCGGTCTGGTCGACGAATTGCTGCTGTACATCGCACCATTGCTGCTGGGCGACAGTGCGCGCCCGTTGTTGCACCTGCCCACGCTCAGCGACATGGCGAGGCGCTGGCAGTTGCGGGTGATCGACCAGCGCCAGCTCGGTGCGGACTGGCGGCTGCAACTGCGTCCCGCCTGAGTCTGGCGTTGTGCGCACTGGCGAACGCTGCATTCCCCCGATGGCGGTCGGCTGTCTCGCGTGTCGGTGCTAGACTGCGCCAGCCGGCCAAACCGGCAAACATCACATAGCGTCTTCAGGGCGGGGCGAAACTCCCCACCGGCGGTAGGTTGAAGGGTCAACGCCCGACAACGAGCCCGCGAGCGCCCCGGTCGATTCCGCGAGGAGAAGCCGGGGGTCAGCAGATCCGGTCAGATGCCGGAGCCGACGGTTGGAAGCTGGCGACAGTTTCCTCACAGTCCGGATAAAGAGAAGACGGCGGGGTGGACGCCATACGGCGTATGCCTGGCCTCATGCCTTGGGGCGTTTTTCGCAGTTTCTGACGCGGGAAACGTTTCATGAAATCGATTCTGAGCATTGCGAACGTCCCCCTCCTGCCGGAGGTGCGCTGATGTTTACCGGCATCATTCAGTCCGTTGGCCGCATCGCGCGGCTTGAGCCGCGTGGCGGCGACGTGCGGCTGGTCGTCGATACGGCCGGTCTCGACATTGCCGACGTGCAGCTGGGTGACTCGATCGCCGTGTCCGGCGTGTGCCTCACCGCGGTTACGCTGGAACCGCGCGGGTTCAGCGCAGACGTTTCCAACGAGACGCTGTCGCTCACGTCGCTGGGCAAGTTGAAGGCTGGCGATCCGGTGAATCTCGAGAAGGCGCTGCGCCTGGCCGACCGCCTCGGCGGCCATCTGGTCTCCGGCCATGTCGACGGTCTCGGCAAGGTGGTGTCGATCGCGCCCGATGGTCGTTCGCAGCGCTGGACGTTCGAGGTGACCGCTGCGATCTCACGCTATATCGCGGCGAAGGGCTCGGTCTGCATCGACGGCACCAGCCTCACCGTCAACGAGGTCGTCGGCCATCGCTTCGGCGTCAACCTGATTCCGCATACGGTCGAGCACACTGCGTTCCACGCGCGCCGCGTGGGTGACGCGGTGAACATCGAGGTGGACGTGATTGCACGCTACATCGAGCGACTGCTTTCCAGCGGCGAGACACCGCGGCTGGACGAGGCGTTTCTCAAGCAGCATGGCTTCGCCTGACTGGAACCCCTCTCCCGACGGGAGAGGGGCAGGGGTGAGGGTTCGGGCGAAACATGCTGCCCGGCTCCGCCCGAATCCTCATCCGCCCCTTCGGGGCACCTTCTCCCAAAGGGAGAAGGGAACCACAGAACGGACCTGCATCATGCCTTTCAACACCATCCCCGAAATCCTCGAAGACATCCGCGCCGGCCGCATGGTCGTCATCCTCGACGACGAGGATCGCGAAAACGAAGGCGACCTGATCATGGCCGCCGAGAAGGTGCGCGCCGAGGACATCAACTTCATGGTGCGCGAGGCGCGCGGCCTGGTCTGCGTCACGCTGACCGAACAGCGCACGCGCCAGCTCGGCCTGCGCCCGATGGTCAGCGACAACACCTCGTCCTACCACACCAACTTCACCGTCTCGATCGAGGCGGCCGAGGGGGTTACCACCGGCATCTCGGCGCACGATCGCGCGCGCACGATCCAGGTGGCGGTGAAGGCCGATGCGAAGCCGCAGGATCTGGCGCAACCCGGCCACATCTTTCCGCTCACCGCGCAGCCGGGCGGTGTGCTGACTCGCGCCGGTCATACCGAGGCCGGTTGCGATCTGGCCGCGCTGGCCGGGCTGGAGCCGTCGGCGGTACTGATCGAAGTGCTGCACGAGGACGGCTCGATGGCGCGCCGTCCGGAGCTGGAAATCTTCGCAGCGAAACATGGCCTGAAGATCGGCTCGATCGCCGACCTGATCCGCTACCGGCTGGAAACCGAAAAGACCGTGCAGCGCGTGCACGAGGAAGAGGTGCAGACCGAGTTCGGCACGTTCCGGCTGTACGCGTATCGCGACGCGATCCGCCGCGGCCTGCACTTCGCGCTGGTGCGCGGCACGGTCGACGATGGCGCACCGGTGCTGTCGCGCGTGCACGTGCGCAACACCCTGTCCGACGTGCTGCATCTGCAGCGCGACGACCTTGGCCTCACCGTGACATCGGCATTGCGCCGGATCGCCGACGAGGATCGTGGCGTGCTGCTGGTGCTGTCCGGCGAGGACACACCCGAAGCGCTGCTGGCCCGGCTGCAGCGCCAGCCCAGCACCCAGGCGCCGGAAGATGCGCAGCAGCAGGAGTGGCGCCAGCTGGGCCTCGGCGCGCAGATGCTGGCCGATCTGGGCGTGCATCGGCTGCGCGTGCTCGGTACGCCGCGCAAGCTGGTCGGCCTGGCCGGCTTCGGGCTGGAAGTAGTCGAATACGTCTGATCCGCCACTCCCGCGCCACCACGGTGCCATGCGGTGGTGGCTCCGTCACCGCATAATCCGCTGACTTCCTGTCGACCAAGCCCATGCCTGAAACCCGTATCCGCCTGATCGCCCCTTCCGGCTATCCGCACGACCGCGCCGCCATGACGCGCGGGGTGGAGCGGTTGCGTGAAGCGGGATGCGTGGTGGAGGGCCTGGAGGTGCTCGAACGAACCGAGCTGCGTTTCGCTGGCAGCGATCTTGAGCGCGCAGCCGACATCAATGCGCTGGCCGCCATCGGCACGCTGCCGGATGTGGCGCTGGTAACCCGTGGTGGTTACGGGGCCTCGCGCCTGCTGCAGCATCTGCACTACGACGCCTTGCGCGAACGTCTGGCCGATGAGCCCGTCCTGCTGGTCGGGCATAGCGATTTCACGGCCCTGCAGCTGGCGCTCTACGCAAAGAGCGGCCTGCGCACGTTCAGCGGGCCGTTGCTGGCGGATCTGGGGGCGGAATCGTGCACGGCCTACACCTGGCATCATTTCTGGGGCACGCTGACGTCGTCGGCGTCGACGGCAACGTGGTCGGCCACGACAACGGCCGAGGTGGATGTGCAGGGCCCGCTGTGGGGCGGCAATCTCGCTGTGCTGTGCAGCCTGCTCGGCACGCCGTATTTCCCGCAGATCGAGGGCGGCATCCTGTTCGTCGAGGATGTCGGCGAACCGCCGTTCCGCATCGAGCGTCTGCTGTATCAGCTGCATCTGTCCGGCGTGCTCGCCCGCCAGCGCGCGCTGGTGCTGGGCGATTTCAGTCATTGCCGGCCCGGTGCGCGTGACAACGGCTACGATCTGGCCGCGGCGTTCGCGCAGGTCCGCGCCGTGGCGAACATTCCGGTGGTCGATGGCATGCCGCACGGACACGCCGCCAAGCAGCTCACCTTGCCGTTCGCTGCACCGGCACGGTTGCGCGTGGCGGATGGTCAGGCGCGGCTGGATTTCACCGGTTATCCGCACCTGGATCGTGCCGTGCCGGTCAGCACTGCCGAAAACCCGTAAAATGGACGGTCAGCATGGGCCGAGTGTCCGCCGAGGAAGAACGCAATGAAGATCATCGAAGGCGATTTCGCCACGCCGAAAGGCCGTTTTGCCATAGTCGCCGGCCGTTTCAACGGCTTCGTTGTCGAGCCGCTGGTGGCTGGTGCGCGGGATGTGCTGGTGCGCCACGGCGTGAAGGACGACGCGATCGATCTGATCCGCGTGCCGGGCGCGTGGGAGATCGCGCTGGCCGCGCACAAACTGGCGAACTCCGGCAAGTACGCGGCGGTGATCGCGCTGGGCGCGGTGATTCGCGGTTCCACGCCGCATTTCGATTTCGTCGCCGGCGAGTGCGCCAAGGGCCTGGCGAAAGCCGCGCTGGATTCCGGCGTGCCGGTGGCATTCGGCGTGCTCACCACCGACAGCATCGAGCAGGCGATCGAGCGCTCCGGCACCAAGGCCGGCAACAAGGGCGCGGATGCCGCCATCGCCGCGCTGGAAATGGTCAACCTGTACGGGAAGCTGGCATGAGCCAGCATCCGCAGGGTTTCGACATGCAGGCACGTTCGCGTGCCCGCCGCCGCGCATTGCAGGCGCTGTACGCGTGGCAGATGAGCGGCAGCCACATGAACGCGGTGATCGATCAGTTCCGCCACGAGCAGGACATGGAAGTGGCCGACCTCGAATATTTCGAGGATCTGCTGCACGGCGTGGAGACCAACGTCGATGCACTCGACGAAGCCCTGCGTCCGCACATCGACCGCGAAGTGGCACAGATCGATCCGATCGAGCGCGCCGCGCTGCGCCTCGCTGCCTACGAACTGAAATTCCGCCCCGATGTGCCGTACCGGGTGGTGATCAACGAGGCGATCGAAGTCACCAAGCGCTTCGGCGCCGATCATGGCCACAGTTACGTCAACGGCGTGCTGGACAAGCTGGCCGACACCCTGCGCGCGATCGAGAAACAGCACGGCCGCTGAGCTGCGGTTCCGTTTGCGGATTCATTGCCAGCCCGGAGCGTCATGGAATTCCGACTGATTGAGCGCATCCGCGAACTCACCGCGCAACCGCGTGACGACGTGCGCATCGGCATCGGCGATGACGCCGCCGTGCTGGCGGTGCCGGCCGGACAGGAGCTCGCCGTCGCGATCGACACGCTGGTCGAGGGTGTGCATTTTCCACGCGGCACCGCTGCCGCCGACATCGGCTGGAAAGCGCTGGCGGTAAACCTGTCCGACCTGGCGGCGATGGGTGCAAGCCCGGCGTGGGCGCTGCTGGCACTGACCTTGCCTGATGCCGACGCCGCTTTCGTCGAAGGCCTTGCCGAAGGTTTTGCGAAGCTGGCGCAGCCACATCGGCTGGCACTGGTCGGCGGTGACACCACGCGGGGACCGCTGAGCATCAGCGTGGCCGTGCATGGTTTCGTGCCGCCGGGCAAGGCGCTTGTGCGCAGCGGCGCGCGCGTCGGCGACGCGGTGCTGGTTACTGGCACGCTCGGCGATGCCGCCGCCGGCCTGCACGCGCTGCAGCCGCCGCTGCGCGATGACGACCCTCGCGCCAGCCTGCGCGAGTTCCTGATCGAGCGGCTCAACCGTCCGACACCGCGGCTGGCGGCGGGTACCGCCTTGCGTGGGCAGGCGAGTGCCTGCATCGATATCTCCGATGGCCTGCTTGCCGATCTCGGCCATGTCTGTGTGGCCAGCGGCGTGGGCGCGGAGATCGACGCCGCCTTGTTGCCGCGTTCGTCGGCGCTGATGGCGCTGTACGACGAAGCCGGCGCGCTGCAGTTCGCGCTCAGCGGCGGCGACGATTACGAATTGTGCTTCACCGTGCCCGCGCAGCGACTGGCCGATGTGCAGGCCGATCTGTCGCGACTGGGCTGCGGCGTGACCCGGATCGGGCGCATCGTGGAAGGCGCCGGTGTGCGCGTGCGCGGCACCGATGGCGAGTGGCTGACCACGGATCGGGCGGGTTGGGAGCATTTCGCATGAACGCGAAGAAAAGCCTCAGTGGCGATCAGCGCCGCGTCTTGCTGGCCACGCCGGCCGGCTGGCTCGCCTGCGGCTTCGGTTCGGGCCTGGCTCCTGTTGCACAAGGCACGTTCGGTTCGCTGGCGGCGCTGCTGCCATGGCTGCTGCTGCGCGAATTGTCAGGGCCGCTGTACGTGGCCGTGTTGCTGATCGGTTTCGGCATCGGCGTGTGGGCATGCGACGTGGCCGGTCGCGCGCTCGGCGTGGACGATCACCGCAGCCTGGTGTGGGACGAATTCATCGGCCAGTGGACCGCGCTGCTCCCCTTGCTGGTTCCCGCATTGCTGCCGGCCAGCGGTTTCCGGTGGTGGATGCTGGCCGCCGGCTTCGCACTGTTCCGCCTGTTCGACGTGTGGAAGCCGTGGCCGATCAGCTGGCTCGACCGGCGCGTGAAAGGCGGCATGGGTGTGATGATCGACGACGTGGTTGCCGGTATCTTCGCCGCCGTGGTGCTGGCATGCGGACTGCATTTTCTGTCGTAGCATCGCGCACAGGATGTGCTCCCGCCTGGACGAGTGGGTTCACGTCGATGCCGGGCTTCCCGCGGCGGCGCTGATGCAGCGCAGCCCGCGCAGAGTCGTTTCGACCGCCCGATCCAGTCCGGTATGCGGCTCGCTACCGAGGAACGCAACCAGCCTGCCATTGTCCAGCTGCAGCGGCTGCCGCCACAGATAGCGCATCTCGCGCAGTTCGCGAAATAGCGTCACGAACGGGGAGGCGAGTGTCGCCAGCCACCAGGGGAAGGCACGAGCCGGAAGCGTCGGATTGTCCACGGCGCGGCGGACAGCATCGGTCATGGCGTTGCCATCGATCCAGTGGCCAGCGAAGTGGAAGCGTTCGAACACGGCCAGTTCGTTCTCGCGTTCCAGCAGACGCGCCACGGTTTCGCCGACGTCGGGCAGGTAGGCCCAGGCGTGGCGCAGCTCGCGCTCGCCCGGATAACTCATCGAGTGCGCCGGCTGGCCCGGCTTTACCATGGCTGCGAACCAGTTGTTGCCGGCGTGCGGGCCGAAGAAGTCGCCGCAACGCAGGATCAGCGAGCGCACGCCGTCGGCCGACGCCTGTTGCAGACGACGTTCCAGCTCCACCCGGATCGCGCCCTTGCGGGTCAGCGGATGCTGCGGCGAATCCTCGCGCAGCAGCGGCAGCGCGTCGGGGCCGTAGTTGTAGACGGTGCCGGGCAGCACGATCCGCGCACCGGCGGTGCGCGCAGCCGCGATGGTGTTGTCCAGCATCGGCAGCACCAGCTTGTGCCAGTCGCGATAGCCCGGCGGATTGACCGCGTGAACGATCACGTCGACACCGCGCGCTGCCTGTGTCACGTCGGCGGCGTTCATGGCGTCACCCGTGCGCCATTCGATGTCCGTCGATAGCCGTGGCTGCGCGGCATTGCGCACCAATGCGCGCACTTCCCAGCCGCGGCGCAGCAGGGCGGCGGCGATCTCGCCGCCGGCGCCGCCGGTGGCTCCCAGGATCAAAGCAATACGTGGCTTGTTCATGGACGTTCTCCTTTCTAAGGTGGGTCCAGCATGACCTTGGCGTGGCTCGATGAAAATTCGCCATGATCGAACTTCTGCTATACATAAATGCATGACGACGAACGAACCCGGATGGGACCTGTATCGCTCTTTTCTCGCGGTCATGCGCGAGGGCAGCCTGTCCGCCGCCGCACGCGCGCTGGGCATGACCCAGCCCAGCCTTGGGCGGCATATGCGGCAGCTGGAAACGGAGCTGGGCGTGGCGTTGTTCGCTCGTTCGCCGCAGGGTCTTGCGCCAACCGAAAACGCGCACGAACTGGTGCCGCACGCGCAGGCGATGGCCGCGGCTTCGGCAGCGCTGCGGCGCGTGGCATCCGCCAGCAATCATGAAATCCGCGGCGTGGTGCGCCTGACCTGCAGCGAAGTGGTGGGTGCCGAAGTGTTGCCGCCGATGCTGGCGGCGTTCCGGCGGCAGCATCCCGGCATCGTCATCGAGCTGTCGCTGTCCAACCAGTCCGAGGATCTGCTGCGCAAGGATGCGGACATCGCCGTGCGCATGCTGCGCCCCGCACAGACTGCCCTGGTCGCGCGCCGCATCGGCGGCATTCCGCTAGGCCTGCACGCGCATCGCTCCTACCTCAAGACGTACGGCCGCCCCCTGACGGTGGCGGATCTGCAGCAGCATGCCCTGATCGGCTTCGATCGCGAAACGCCCGCACTGCGTGCCTTGCGCAGCCGGTTGCCGTTCTCGCGCGAGGACTTCGCCCTGCGCACCGACAACGACCTCGCCCAGCTGGCAGCGATCCGCGCCGGCTTCGGCATCGGCGTCTGCCAGTGCCCAATTGCTAGGCGCGATCGTGAGCTGGTGCACTTGCTGCCGGACGCGTTTGCGCTCGAACTCGACACCTGGTTGGTGATGCATGAGGACCTGCGTGCGAGTCGACGAGTGCGATTGCTTTACGACTATTTGGTGCAGGCGCTTGGTGCTTACGTGGGTGGTCAGGCTTGACGGGTATCGGGAACGGGTCGAGGTGTTAGGCGACGATAACCAGCGCAGCCACGCCTAGCGCGTCGCCCATCGTTAGCATGTGCCCAGGCGAAGGGACTGCGCGACGTGTACGGCAATGGCCAGGGCGATCCCGATGGCAAGCAGCCAGGTGGGGAGTTTCTGCAGGTGGTGCCTCATCAATTGCTTTCCCATGTCGCCAGGGTGAAATGCAGGTCGCCTACGCCGACGTCACCGCTCTCCAGCATGCGGAAACCGGTGCTGACCAGAAGCTCGTGCACTTCTTCCACCTTGACGGAGCCATGGCGATGAAGATGCGCCACCCACCCCATGCGCCGGCGTGCCGGCGGATGGAAGTCGGTTATGAGAACGCGTCCGCCGGGCTTGAGCACTCGTGCTATCTCGCTTGCACATGCGCGCCGAAGTGGCCGCGGCAGATGATGGAGCATCAAGGTGCTGAACACGACGTCGAAGCTGCGTTCCTGAAACGGTAGCGCTTCCACCGTGGCGATCCGGAAGTCCACCGGTACGCGGCGCCTTTGCGCCTTGCGCGAGGCTTGCTCGATCATTTCCTTCGATGCATCGATACCGTGTACCGTGCCGCCCGCGTCCACGCGGGCCTTCGCGGCGAGCGCAAGAGAGCCCGTTCCGCAGCCCACATCGAGGATCGTCTCGTCGGGAGCCAACCTCGCCAGCTCGATGAACCGCTCGTGCAATGCGCCCCCATGTCCGAGCGTCAGCAGTCGCGCGACGAAGTCGTAGTAGCGCGGTTGATCCACGAGAAGAGTTATGACGCCATCGTGGTGAAGGAGATCCTTGCGCGTGCGAACGTGGCGCGATCGACCTTCTATGCACATTTCGACGGCAAGGAGGAACTTCTGCTCAGCAGCATCCGGTACGTGCTTGCCGCTGCACGCGATCAGTTGTCCGAATTGTCCGATCCGGTCGACCAGCTGCTTTATTTCAGCCTGCCTGTTCTGCAGCATATCGAGGCACGCCGCCAGCAGGCACCCGCCGATGCCCCGCGGTCTGGCCATCGGCAAGTTCATCGGCGTCTTGAAAGGCTACTGCTCGAACGGGTCGAAGCCGATATCCGGCGATCGTCGCTCGATCGGGCCATGCCGCCCGAACTGGTGGCGAAACACCTTGTCACCACGTTCCTCGGGGTCATCGACTGGTGGCTGCACCGCCGGCCGGCCCCGAGTGCGTGCGAAGCCGATGACGCATACCGAGCACTGGTGGAGCCCGTCCTGCGCAAGAACCGCTGTGCTTGATCAGTGGCTTTGAGCTTCCAGCACGATGCGGTAGCGCGCCTTGCCGTCCGCGAGGTGCTTCAGCGCCTCGTTGACCTTCGCCATCGGGAACATTTCGACTTGCGGGCGGATGTCGTGGCGTGCGGCGAAGTCCAGCATGCGGGCGATGTCGACCGGGGAGCCGGTGGGCGAGCCGGAGACTTCCCGCTGCTTGCCGATCAGGCTGAATGCCGGTACCGGGATCGGTTCCAGCACCACGCCGACCACGTGCATGCGACCCTTCGGCGCCAGCGTATTGAGCAGCGCGCTCCAGTCCATCGATACGTTGACGGTGATCAGCAGCAGGTCGAGCGAGCCGGCGATGGCCTTGATCGCCGCCGCGTCGCGGCTGGCGACCACCTGATGCGCGCCGAAGCTGCGCGCCTCGTCGGCCTTGGCCGCGGTGGAAGTGAACGCGGTGACTTCGCAACCCCATGCGGCAGCAAACTTCACTGCCATGTGACCGAGCCCGCCGATACCGACTACGCCGATGCGCGCGGTGGGTTTGATGTCGTAGGCAAGAAACGGTTTCAGCACGGTGATGCCGCCGCACAGCAGTGGGCCGGCGCTGGCCAGGTCGATGCCTTCGGGCAGCGGAATCGTCCATGCCCAGTGTGCGCGCAGCTTGTCGGCGAAGCCGCCGTGGCGGCCGCCGATGGTCGCCACCGATTGTGCGCACAGGTTCTGGTCGCCGGACAGGCACGGGCGGCAGTGCATGCAGCTTTCGGCGGTCCAGCCGATGCCGACGCGCTGTCCGATCGTCAGGCCCTTCGCCTGTGCACCCAGGGCGGTGACCCGGCCGACTACCTCGTGGCCGGGGATGAACGGGTAAGCCGAGCCGCCCCATTCGTTGTTGATCATCGACAAGTCGGAATGGCAGACGCCGCAGTAGTCGACCGCCACCTCGACTTCCTCGACGCCCAGTTCGCCCACGTCGAACGTGGTCAGCTCGAGCGGTTTCCCGGCGGCAGTGGCGGCCCAGCCTGTAATCGTGGACATGTTGAACTCCGTGGTTGGGGGGGATGCCAGATTACGCCGATGCATCGACGACGGCAGCCGCGCATGGTTCCGGCATTGGACGCGGCAACATGACTGTTGGCATGCTGGTGGTCTTCCCCAGCACAGGAGCATCCCCATGCAATACCGCCGTCTTGGCAAATCCGGCCTACAACTGTCTGCGCTGTCGTTCGGCGCCTGGGTCACCTTTGGCAAACAAGTGGCCCGTACGCAGGCGCGCGAGCTGCTGGCGCTGGCGCACGATCGCGGCGTCAACTTTTTCGACAACGCCGAGACCTACAACAACGGCGTGGCCGAGCAGGTGATGGGTGACGTACTGGCCGACCTGCGCTTCGCGCGCGACAGCTACTGCGTTTCCAGCAAGGTGTTCTTCGGTGCGTATGACAAGCCGCTGCCGACCCAGCGCGGGTTGTCGCGCAAGCATGTGATGGAGGCCTGCCAGCAGGCACTGCAGCGGTTGCGTGTCGACTATCTGGACCTGTATTTCTGCCATCGCCCCGATCCGGATACGCCGATCGAGGAAACCGTGGCGGCGATGGATACGCTGATCCGACAGGGCAAGGTGCTGTACTGGGGCACCAGCGAATGGCCGGCCGAGTCGATCCATGAAGCGCATCGCGTCGCCCGCGAGAACCACCTGTACGCACCCGTGATGGAGCAGCCGCAGTACAACTTGCTGCATCGCGAGCGGATGGAGGTGGAATATGCGTCGCTGTATGAGGCCTACGGCATGGGCACCACGATCTGGTCGCCGCTGGCGTCCGGTCTGCTCAGCGGCAAGTACAACGGCGGCGTGCCGGCCGACTCGCGGCTGGCCCAGCCCGGCTACGAGTGGCTGCGCGAGAGCGTGCTGGGCCACGGCGACGAACGCCTGGGCAAGGTACGCGCGCTGCAGCCGATCGCCGCGGAGCTGGGCACCAGCCTGGCGCAGCTGGCGATCGCCTGGTGCCTGCTCAATCCACACGTCTCCACGGTGATGCTCGGTGCCAGCCGGCGCGAGCAGCTGGAGCAGAACCTGGACGCACTGGATCTTGTGCCGCGACTCGATGCCGGGATCGTTCAACGCATCCGGCAGGTCGTGGAAGCGTCCTGAGGGATCGGCGCGCACGCTGCCGCTGCGACCGGCGGCCGGCGGCGAGCGGTTGAGCTTGCGCGTCCGGATGTCCGTGGGCTGTCCGCGGACAGTGGCGCGTCGGGCAGGGCGCGCCTCAAGTTGCTGAAAAGCATGGAATCATCTGGAAGTTTTCTTGTGGCACGCGGATTGCAGAGATCCTCGTGCAACCGCGCTGTACGCGGTCAGGAACGGCATGATGATTCGCGACACTTCCGCACAAGACCGCCTGGTCGAAGTCAAACCCAATCGCAAGCGCCAGCTGATCATGCTCGGTGCCGGCGTGATCGTGCTCGGCCTGCTGGCCTGGCTGGCGCCGGGGATCGGACGGCTGTTTTCAGCGTCGGCCTCGGTGAGCAGTTCGCGGCTGGCGTTCGCCACCGTCGAGCGCGGCCTATTCGTCAACGACATCGCGGCCGAAGGCAAGGTCGTTGCCGCGGTCAGCCCCACCTTGTATGCCACTTCCGGTGGCGCGGTGACGCTTAAGGTGCATGCCGGCGACACGGTGAAAATCGACCAGGTACTGGCCACCATCGTTAGCCCCGAGCTGACCAACAAGCTGGCGCAGGAACAAAGCAACGCCGACGCGATGGAAGTGGATTACCAGCGCGCGCAGATCGACGCGCGCAAGAAGCGCGGCGAACTGCAGAAGGCGTTCGACAACGCCAGGATCGACCTGCAGGCCGCCGAGCGCGACCTGGACCGCAACGAGAAAGCGTTCGCCAAGGGCGCGGTGCCGAACATGGACGTGGACCGTTCCAAGGACACCCTGCAGAAGGCGAAGATCACCCTGCAGCATGCGCAGGCGGATCTGGGCATGGACAACGCCAGCCTCAACTTCGACATCCAGTCCAAGAAGCTCGCGCATGAGCGCCAGCTGCTGCTGGTCAAGGATCTGCAGCGCCAGGTGGACGACCTCAACGTGAAGTCGCCGGTCGATGGCCAGGTCGGCCAGCTGTTCATCGCCGAACGCGCCACCGTGGCCAAGGACGCTCAGTTGCTCAGCGTGATCGACCTGTCGGCCCTGCAAGTGGAAATGCAGGTGCCGGAAAGCTTTGCGCGCTCGCTCGGCATCGGCATGACTGGCGAGATCAGCGGCAACGGGCATGTCTGGAAAGGCCTGGTCAGCGCGATCTCGCCGGAAGTGGTCAACGGCCAGGTGGCGGCGCGGTTGCGCTTCGACGGCGAGACACCGAAGCAGCTGCGGCAGAACCAGCGCCTGTCGGTGCGCGTGCTGCTGGACAAGCGCGACAACGTGCTGACCGTGCAGCGCGGCTCGTTCGTCGATGAATCCGGCGGCAGCTATGCCTACCTGGTGCGCGACGGCATCGCCACCAAGACCCCGATCCGCGTCGGTACCTCGAGCATCGACAAGGTGGAGATCCTCGACGGCCTCAAGGAAGGCGACCGCATCGTGATCTCCGGTACCGACAGCTTCAAGGGCGCGGCGACCGTCGCGATCAGCAACTGACGCAGTTTCACTCCCTCCCCCTGCCTGCAGGGGGAGGAGCAAAGACCATCACCACCACCGAGGAACAACCATGCTGAAGATGACCCACCTGTCCAAGGTCTACCGCACCGAAGTGGTGGAGACCTATGCGCTGCGCGATTTCAACATCGACGTGAAAGAGGGCGAATTCGTTGCCGTCACCGGCCCGTCCGGCTCCGGCAAGACCACCTTCCTGACCATCGCCGGTCTGCTGGAAACCTTCAGCGGCGGTGAGTATCACCTCGACGGCATCGAGGTGAGCAACCTCAACGACAACGCCCGCTCGAAGATCCGCAACGAGAAGATCGGCTTCATCTTCCAGGCATTCAACCTGATCCCCGACCTCAACGTGTTCGACAACATCGAGGTGCCGCTGCGCTACCGCGGCATGAAGGCCGCCGAGCGCAAGCAGCGGATCATGGATTCGCTCGAGCGCGTCGGCCTGGCCTCGCGCGCCAAGCACTACCCGGCCGAACTGTCCGGCGGTCAGCAGCAACGTGTGGCGATCGCCCGCGCGCTGGCCGGCTCGCCGCGTCTGCTGCTGGCGGATGAACCGACCGGCAACCTGGATACGCAGATGGCGCGCAGCGTGCTGGAGCTGCTCGAAGACATCCATCGCGAGGGCGCCACCATCGTGATGGTCACGCATGACCCGGAGCTGGCCGCGCGCGCGCAGCGCAACGTGCACATCATCGACGGCCAGGTGGTGGACCTGTCGGAGGATCCGCGCTTCCACACCGTGCACGCAGAGCACACCGGCACGACTGCCTGAGCCGGGCGCCACAAGGCGCCATGAAAACGCCCTCGGCACCGCCGAGGGCGCCGCAACCATCTCCGGAGAGTCACCGCCGCAATGTTCGCCTATTACCTCCAGCTTGGTCTGCGCAGCCTCCAGCGCAACCCCGTGCTTACCGCGCTGATGGTGATGGCGATCGGTTTCGGCGTGGCGGCGTCGATGACGACGTATTCGGTGTTCCTGGCCACCTCCAGCAATCCGATCCCGCAAAAGTCGTCGCAGCTGTATGCCGTGCAGGTCGACAACTGGGGGCCGGAGGATTCCGACAAGGGCGAGCCGCCGGACTCGCTCAACTACACCGACGCCATGGCGCTGATGGCTGCCCATCGCGCTCCCAGGCAGACGGCGTTGTATCCGGTCGGCGTCTCGGTGGTGCCGGATGACCAGAGCCAGCTGCCATCGCCGGAGAGTACGTACGCCACCTACGGCGACGCGTTTGCGATGTTCGATGTGCCGTTTCTCCACGGTAGCGGCTGGGGTGCGGCCGAGGACGATGCGCACGCCGCTGTGGCGGTGATCAGCCGCGTGCTCAACGACAAGCTTTTTCGCGGCGCCAACAGCGTGGGTCGCCAGATCAACCTGGATGGCCGCAACTACCGCATCACCGGCGTGATGGACAGCTGGGACCCGCAGCCGCTGTTCTTCGATGCGGTCAACACGTCCGGTTTCAGCGACCCGGTGCAGATCTTCATTCCCTTCACCCGCGCGGTGGAGCTGAAGATGGCCACCGCCGGCAACAACAACTGCAACCGGGATCCCGGTTTGGGCTGGGACGCCTGGCTGCATTCGGAGTGCATCTGGATCCAGTACTGGGCCGAGCTGCCGGATCGTGCGCAGGCCGTGGCCTATCGCCAGTACCTGCATGGCTACGCCGCCGAGCAGCAACGGGCCGGTCGCTTTCGCTGGGCGCCCAATGTGCGCCTGAGCAATGTCGAGCAATGGATGGACCATCTGAAGGTGGTGCCGCCGGAGGCGAAGATTTCACTGCTGGTCGCGCTCGGCTTCCTGCTGATCTGCCTGGTCAACACAGTCGGCCTGCTGCTGGCCAAGTTCATGCGCCGGGCGCCGGAAATCGGTGTGCGCCGGGCGCTGGGAGCGTCGCGCAAGACGGTTTATGCGCAGTTCCTGATCGAGGCGGCAACCGTCGGCTTGGCCGGTGGCGCGCTGGGGCTGCTGCTGACCGGCGTGGGCGTGCTGTGCGTTGGCCTGGTGTTCGATCCGCAGATCGCGCGCCTGGCCACGCTGGACCTGTCGCTGATTGCGCTGACGTTGCTGGTGGCGGTGCTGTCGACCGTGCTGGCGGCGTTCTACCCCACCTGGCGGGCGGCGCAAGTGCAGCCCGCCTGGCAACTGAAGTCCAACTGAGACGACCGCCATGCTGCACATCAAGCCCATCGTGGTCGCGCTCAAGAGGCACAAGGCCGGCACCGTCCTGATTGCGCTGCAGATCGCGCTGACCCTGGCGATCGTCTGCAACGCGCTGTTCATCATCCAGCAGCGGATCGGGCGGCTGTCCCGGCCCACCGGCATGGTGGAAAGCAATCTGCTGGCCATTCAGAACCGCTGGGTTGGTGTGGACGACAATGCCACGGGGCCGCTGATCAAGTCCGACCTGCAGGCCCTGCGACAGCTGGCCGGTGTCGAGGACGCGATTTCCACCAACTCCTTTCCGCTGCGCGGCGGTGGCTGGTCGATGGGGGTTCGCCATGATCCCGATGCCAAGAAGCCGGTCTCGTCCGCCGCCATCTATGCCGTCGACGATCATGCGCTGTCGACCATGGGGGCCAAGCTGATCGCCGGCCGCAATTTCCGCAGCGACGAGATCGTCTGGGTCGAACAGAAGGCCTACGCGGCATCACCGCAGATCATCATTACCAAGGCGCTGTCGGACAAGCTGTACCCGAACGGATCCGCGCTGGGCAAAACGGTCTACATCACCGACACGGCCAGGCCGAGCACGGTGATTGGCATCGTCGAGCATCTGCAGGTGCCATGGTCGGGCACCTGGAGCGACAGTTTCAGCGATTGCGTCGTGCTGGTACCCACCCAGCTCACCGGCAACTTCGGCAGCTATCTGATCCGCAGCAAGCCGGGCCAGCTCGCCGCCATCACCGCGACGGCGCCCAGGCTGCTGATCAAGAACAACCGCTTGCGCACCTTCAGCCGGGATCGTGGCGTGCGCACCTTCGAGACGGTGCGCGCGCAGGCTTACAAAAGTGACCGCGGCATCGCGCTGCTGATGGGTGTGGTGTGCGCGATGCTGCTGGCGATCACCGCCGCGGGCATCGTGGGCCTGACCAGTTTCTGGGTCGGCCAGCGGCGCCGCCAGATCGGCGTGCGCCGCGCGCTCGGCGCCACGCGGCACGACATCCTCGGCTACTTCCTCACCGAGAACCTGTTGATCGGTATCGCCGGCGTGGTGATCGGCGCGCTGCTGGCGATCGGCATCAACTTGTGGATGGTGACCCAGTTCGAAATGGCAAGGCTGTCGATGACGTATGTGGCTGCCGGGGTGGTGGCATTGCTGCTGCTGGGCCAGGGCGCGGTGCTGGCGCCGGCGTTGCGGGCATCGCGGGTATCGCCGGTAGAGGCAACGCGGTCGGTGTGAATGCTTTCCCCTGCTGGCGGCAGGGGGCTCGAACAAACGGAGTGCCGGAACATGTTCAGCTACTACCTGGAATTGGCGATGCGCAGCCTCAGGCGCAGCCCCGGCTTGACCTTGCTGATGGTCCTGGCGATCGGTTTCGGCGTGGCGGCATCGATGATCACCTGGTCGGTGTTCCGCGCGGTGTCGGGTGATCCGATTCCTGGCAAGTCCTCGCAGCTGTACACGGTGCTGGTCGACAACCGCGGCCCGCAATACAACGACGAGGGCGAGCCGCCGGAAGCGCTCACCTATACCGACGCCACCGCGCTGGTCGCGGCACGCAAGGCCGCGCATCAGACGCTGCTCTTCGATGTGGCGCCGTCGGTGCTGCCGGAGGGCAACCAGAGCATTCCGTTCATCGCCGACGGGTACGCCACCAACGCGGATTTCTTCGGCATGTTCGAGGTGCCGTTCGAGTACGGTGGCCCCTGGCACGCGAGCGACGACGAGGGGCGCGCCGCGGTGGCCGTGATCAGCCACGAACTCAACCAGCAGCTTTTCAACGGCGCCGACAGCGTGGGCCGCGAGATCACCATGGATCGGCATACGTACCGCGTCGTCGGCGTGACGGCGCACTGGGATCCGCAACCGCGCTACTACGACGTGTTCAGCGGCAACCAGTTCGGCGATCCGGTGCAGTTGTACCTGCCATTCACCCGTGCGGTCGACGTGGCGATGGATACCTCCGGACGCAACAACTGCGGCAGCAACGTGGATTTCGGCACCGGCCGTGATGCCTGGCTGCACGGCGAATGCGTGTGGGTGCCGGTATGGGTGGAGCTCGCCGATCAGGCCGCGGCGACAAGCTATCGCGAATTCCTCACCCGCTATGCCGCCGAGCAGCAACGTGCCGGCCGCTTTCACTGGGCACCGAACGTACGCCTGCGCGACGTCAACAACTGGCTCGACCACATGCATGTGGTGCCGCCGGAAAGCCGCATCTCGCTGATGGTCGCGCTGGGTTTCTTCGTGATCTGCCTGGTCAACACCATCGGCCTGTTGCTGGCCAAGTTCATGCGTCGCGCGGCGGAGATCGGGGTGCGTCGTGCACTCGGTGCGCCGCGCCGCGAGATATATCGCCAGTTCCTGATCGAGGCGGCCACGGTGGGCCTGGTCGGCGGCGTGCTCGGTCTGCTGCTGACGGCGCTGGGCATGTTCGGTGTCGGGCTGCTGTTCGAACCGGAGATCGCCCGGCTTGCGCATCTCGATTTCTCGCTGGTCGCGATGACCCTGCTGGTGGCGGTCGTGGCCACCGTGCTGGCTGCTTTCTACCCCACCTGGCGCGCCGCGAAAGTGCAGCCGGCGTGGCAGCTGAAATCCAACTGAGAGGAGGGCCGGACCATCATGCAGATCAAACCCATCCTCGCCGCGATGCGCCACCACAAGGCCGGCACCGTGCTGATTGCGTTGCAGATCGCGCTGACCCTGGCGATCGTCTGCAATGCGCTGTTCATCATCCACCAGCGCATGGCGCGGATGGCACGCCCAAGTGGCGTGGAGGAAACCAATCTGTTCGTGATCCGCAGCGACTGGGCCGACAAATCCGATCCGCAGCGCATCGACGTGCAGATGCAGGCCGACCTGATCGCCCTGCGCCAGCTCGGCAGCGTGCAGGATGCCGCGCCGGCCAACAGCTTTCCGCTGCACGGTACCGGCTGGGACAACTTCATCAAGCTGCAGCCCGACCAGGTCAAGATGACGACCGACTCGGCGATCTATTTCTCCGATGACCACACCTTGGCGACACTGGGCACGCACCTGATCGCCGGGCGCAATTTCACCGCGAGCGAGATCGGTGCCCAGCAACCACGTGACGCGATGCATTCCGCGCAGGTGATCATCAGCAAGGACCTGGCGCAGCGGCTGTATCCCGATGGTTCGGCGCTGGGCAAGACCATTTATGTGTCGATGGGAAACAAGCCATCCACCGTCATCGGCGTCACCGATACCTTGCAGGCGCACATGGTCGGCAGCTGGGCCGGTCCCTACGCGTACAACGCCGTGCTGGTACCGGCGCGACTGTTGAACGATTACACGTACTACCTGGTGCGCGCGCGGCCCAGCCAGCTTGCCGCCGCGCTGCGCGATGCGCCGAAGGCCCTGTATGCGCAAAGCCGTATGCGCATCATCGACCGCAAGGACGGCGTGATGACTTTCGCCCAGGTGCGCCAGCACGCCTACGAACGTGACGTTGGCATGGCGATCCTGATGGGCATCATCAGCGTGGTGCTGCTGGCGATTACCGCCGCCGGCATCGTCGGTCTGACCAGTTTCTGGGTCGGTCAGCGGCGCAAGCAGATCGGCGTGCGCCGCGCACTCGGCGCCACGCGTGGCGACATCCTCAACTACTTCCTCACCGAGAACCTGCTGATCGGCATCGGCGGCGTGCTGGTGGGTGCGGTGCTGGCGATCGGCATCAACCTGTGGATGGTGACCCAGTTCGAAATGGCGCGGTTGTCGCTGGGCTATGTCGTGGTCGGCGTGATCGCGTTGCTGTTGCTTGGCCAGGGCGCGGTGCTGGCGCCGGCGTTGCGTGCCTCGCACGTGTCGCCGGTGGAGGCGACGCGCTCGGTGTGATGCTCTTTCCTTCTCCCCTTTGGGAGAAGGTGCCCCGCGGGGTGGATGTGGGTTCCGATGGAGTGGATGTCCGCTCACACCGAACCCTCACCCCAACCCCTCTCCCGGTGGGAGAGGGGCTCAAATAACGGAGTACCGGAACATGTTCAGCTACTACCTCGAATTGGCATTGCGCAGCCTCAGGCGCAGCCCTGGCCTTACCGCGCTGATGGTGCTGGCGATCGGCTTCGGCGTGGCCGCGTCGATGACCACCTGGTCGGTGTTTCGCGCCGTGTCGGGTGACCCGATCCCGTGGAAATCGTCGCAGCTGTTCGTGCCGCAGATCGACATGTGGGGGCCGAAAGGTCGTGGCCCGAACAACAGTGACAATGAGCCGCCGGATGCGCTGGATTACACCGACGCGATGGCGTTGATGCGCGCGCATCGCGGCAAGCTGCAGTCGGCGATGTACCAGATCTCGCCGTCGGTGGTGCCGGCCGATGCCAGCAAGCATCCGATCAATGTCAGCGGGCACGCGGTCTACAGCGAATTTTTCCCGATGCTCGACGTGCCGTTTCTCTACGGCAATGGCTGGAGCGCGGACGACGATACCCAGCGCGCCGCCGTCGCCGTGATCAGCGGCAAACTCAACGACAAGTTGTTCGGCGGCGCCAACAGCGTGGGTCGCACGGTCAGCATCGAAGGCAAGGACTATCGGGTGGTCGGCGTGCTGGGCAACTGGAACCCGCAGCCGCGCTTCTACGACGTGGTCAACACCGGCGGCTTCTCCACCGGTGTGGAAGACGTGTTCATTCCCTTCGAGCGTGCCATCGCAATGAGCATCTCCAACGACGGCAATACCAATTGTAGCGAGACGCCTGCCGAATCGGGCTTCGTCGGCCTGCAGCGCTCCAGCTGCATCTGGCTCGCCTATATGGTCCAGCTCGATGACGCCGCCGCGGTCAGCGCCTATCGCTCCTGGCTGGACGGCTACGCGAAGGATCAGCAGAAAGCGGGCCGCTTCGGCTGGGCGCCGAACAACCGGCTGCGCGACGTGCCGGCCTTCCTCGACCACGAGCAGGTGGTGCCCAGCGACACCAAGGTATCGCTGTTGGTGGCGCTTGGCTTGCTGATCGTCTGCCTGGTCAACACTGCCGGGCTGCTGCTGGCAAAATTCCTGCGTCGCAGCAGCGAGATCGGCGTGCGCCGCGCCCTGGGTGCGCCGCGGCTGGCGATCTATGCGCAGTTCCTCACCGAGGCCGGCATGATCGGACTGGCCGGTGGCGTGCTGGGCCTGCTGCTGACCGGCGTCGGCGTGGCCAGCGTGAGCTGGGTGCTGCCCAAGGACATCGCGTCGCTGGCGCGGCTGGATTTCTCGCTGCTCGCGCTCACCCTGCTGGTCGCCGTCATCGCGACCACGCTGGCGGGGCTCTATCCCACTTTCCGTGCCTCACGCGTGCAACCCGCGTGGCAGCTCAAGAGCAATTGAGGATTACGTCATGACTCTGCATCCCATGATCGCGGCATTGCGCCGGCACAAGGCGGGCGTGGTGCTGATCGCACTGCAGATCGCGCTGACCCTGGCGATCGTCTGCAACGCGGTGTTCATCATCGGCCAGCGCATCGAGCGGGTGCATCGCCCGACCGGCCTGGACGAAAACAATCTGTTCCTGGTCAGCCAGCAATGGGTGGGTGCACCCAGCGGCGACGATCCAGGCAGCGTGGAAAAGCTCGACAGCATGCAGCAGGCCGATCTTGCCGCGTTGCGCGGGCTGCCGGACGTGGCTTCGGTGGCACCGATCAATTCGCTGCCGTTGCTCAATTCGTCATGGAACGGTGCGGTCGACCTCAAGCCGGGAGATAAGGGCCAGGGCAGCTTTCGTGGCACGCGCACGACCTATTACTTCAGTGACGAGCAGGCACTCTCCACCCTTGGCCTGCGCCTGGTAGCCGGCCGCAACTTCACCGCGGCCGACGTTGGGCACCAGGGTTTTCGCGACCAGGGCGAGCCGACGCAGGTGATCCTGACCAAGGCGCTCGGCGACAAGCTGTTTCCGAAGGGAGATGCGCTGGGCAAGGTGATCTTTCTCAATGGTGCGACGACGCCCACCACGATCATCGGCCTGGTGGAGCGGATGCAGGTGCCGGGCACCGGCAGCTGGACCAACGCGTTCGTGTGGAACGCGACGCTGGCGCCGACCCGGCTGGATGCCAATTTCGCGCGTTACGCCATCCGTGCCAAACCGGGCCGGCTGGACGCGGCGATGCGTGCGGTGACGCCCGCGCTGTATGCGACGAACCCGCTGCGCGTGCTCGACGACGACAGCGTCAAGTCGTTCGCCGACATCCGTGCCGAGGCTTATCGCGCCGACGTCGGCATGGCGATCCTGATGGGCGTGGTGTGTCTGATCCTGCTGGCGGTCACCGCCGCCGGCATCGTCGGCCTCACCAGCTTCTGGGTCGGCCAGCGGCATCGGCAGATCGGCGTGCGGCGTGCGCTGGGCGCACGCAAGATCGACATCCTGCATTACTTCCAGATCGAGAACCTGGTGATCGCCAGCGTCGGCGCGGTGATCGGATTGATGCTGGCGGTCGGTCTCAACCTGCTGCTCATGAAGAGTTTCGAGATGGACCGCCTGCCGGCGGCCTATGTACTGATCGGCATCGTCGTGGTGCTGGCGCTGGGGCAGGGTGCGGTGTTCGTGCCGGCGCGGCGCGCCTCCAACGTGCCGCCGGTGGTGGCGACGCGCGCGGCGTGATTGCTTGAACCCTCTCCCCAGCGATTGCATCGTCGGGGGAGAGGGAGTTCGGCACCTTCATGGAGTCAATGCAATGTTCGCCTACTACCTGGATCTTGCCCTGCACAGCCTGGCGCGCAACAAGGCGCTCACTGCGCTGATGGTGCTGGCGATCGCGCTGGGTATCGGCGCGAGCATGACCACGCTGACCGTGCTGCACGTGCTGTCGGGCGATCCGCTGCCGGGCAAGAGTGCGCAGCTGTATTACCCGCAAATCGACCCGCAGGACATCAAGGGGATGATGCCGAGCAAGGAGCCGCCGGAACAGGTCACGCTGATCGACGGTCTGAACCTGCTGCATGCGGCGCGCGCAGATCGCCAGGCGCTGATGTCTGGCGGATCGGCACCGCTGGATCCGGAAAAGGCCAACGTGGATCCGTTTTACGTGGAAACACGCTACACCACGACGGATTTCTTCCCGATGTTCGACGCACCGTTTCTGTTCGGTCACGCGTGGACGGCGGCGGACGATGAGGCGAAGGCGCGCGAGGTGGTGATCGCGCGCGCGCTCAACGACAAGTTGTTCGGCGGTGCCAACAGCGTGGGCCGCACGTTGCGCATGGCCGGCGTCGATTGGCGTGTCGTCGGCGTGCTCGACAAGTGGCAGCCAAATCCGCATTTCTATGATCTCAACACCGGCTCCTACGCTTATGGCGAGCAGGTGTTCCTGCCGCTGCAGACCATGCTGGAGCTGGGGCTGGATCGAAATGGATCGACCGATTGCTGGGGCAATGGTGGCGGTGGCGTCGGCAGCATCCTGCCTTCGGACACCTGCGTGTGGCTGCAGTTCTGGGCGCAACTGGACAGCCCCGCGAAAGCAGCCGCATACAAGGAGTTTCTGGTGCACTACTCGCAG
Organism: Rhodanobacter glycinis; assembly: GCF_006438785.1. Taxonomy (GTDB): domain Bacteria; phylum Pseudomonadota; class Gammaproteobacteria; order Xanthomonadales; family Rhodanobacteraceae; genus Rhodanobacter; species Rhodanobacter glycinis_A. The sequence goes on from NZ_RCZB01000003.1 coordinate 570,663, forward strand.
GACCAGAAGGCGCTGGGTCGTTTTCAGCGCGCGCCGAACGTGCGCTTGCGCAACGTGATGCAGTGGCTCGATTACCAGATGGTGGTACCCGACGACGTGCGCTTGCAGAACGGACTGGCGTTCGGCTTCCTGCTGGTGTGCCTGGTGAACACGGTGGGGCTGATGCTGGCCAAGTTCATGCGCCGGGCGGGCGAGCTCGGCGTGCGCCGCGCGCTGGGTGCGTCGCGGCGTGCGCTGTTCACGCAGCTGTTGATCGAATCTGGCGTGATCGGTCTGGTCGGCGGCATCGGTGGCCTGCTGCTGGCGCTGTTCGGGCTGTGGCTGGTGCGGCAGCGACCGTCTGCCTATGCCGCGCTTGCACACCTGGATCTGAGCATGCTGTTCATCACCTTCGTGCTGGCGCTGTGCGCCACCGTGCTGGCCGGCCTGCTGCCCGCCTGGCGCGCCTGCCAGATCGCACCCGCGCTGCAATTGAAGAGCAACTGAGGTGAGCATGGACATTCTTCCGATCCTTTCCACGCTGCGCCGGCACAAGCTCACGTCCTGGCTGCTGATCCTGGAAATCGCGCTGACCTGCGCCATCGTCTGCAATGCGGTGTTTCTGATTGGTCAGCGTCTGCAGCGCATGGACATGCCCAGCGGCGTGGCCGAGCACGAGTTGCTGCAGATCCAGGTTGCCGATGTGACCGCGCCATCCAATCCATACGCCCGCATGGCGGAGGACGTGGCGGTGCTCAGGCAGGTGCCGGGGGTGATCTCGGTGGCTTCCTCCAACCAGGTACCGTTCGGCACTTCGTCGTCGAACGGCAACATCCGGCTCGACCCGGCGCAGCCCGAGCGCACACTCTTCGCCACCACCTACTTCGGCGAAAACCTGGTGCAGACGCTGGGCACACGGCTGGTGTCCGGGCGCGACCTGAAGCCTGATGATTTCGTCGACGTGGAGACAGCGATGAAGGGGCTCGGCAACGGCGACAGCAAGAGCCTGCCGCACGTGACCTTGATCACTCGGACCCTCGCCGAGCGCTTATGGCCGGGACAGAACCCGCTGGGTCGTGTCATCTACCTCACTCCCGTGGTGGGCCTGCGCGTGGTCGGCGTGGTGGACAGCCTGGTGCGACCGAATGCCTACGACAAGGCCAAGGCGCAGTACACCATGGTGGTGCCGATACGCATGGGAGCGAACAAAGACCAGAGCTACCTGATCCGCACCCGCCCGGAAGATCGCGCGAGCGTCATGGCCGCCGTGCTGGTTGCGCTGAAGAAGGCCGATCCGCAGCGCGGGGTCACCACCAAGCGCAGCTTCGATGACGTGCGCCGGAAGTTTTTTCAGGACGACCGCGCGATGGCCGGCATGCTGGTCGGCGTGATCGCAGCATTGCTGATCGTCACTGCGCTGGGCATCGTCGGCCTGGCCAGCTTCTGGGTAGCGCAGCGCCGCCGCACCATCGGCGTGCGTCGCGCGCTCGGTGCCACCCGCCGCGACATCCTCAACTACTTCCAGACCGAGAACTTCCTGCTCGCCACCATCGGCATCGCGCTCGGCATGCTGCTGGCCTACGGCATCAACCTGTTCCTGATGCTGCACTACGAATTGCCCAGACTTCCAGCCGTCTATTTCCCGGTCGGCGCGATCTCGCTGTGGCTGATCGGGCAGCTGGCAGTGCTAGGCCCTGCGCTGCGCGCCGCGGCGGTGCCGCCGGTGGTGGCGACGAGGTCGGTGTGATGCAACCCATGATTGGAGTCTGACGGATGTTTGCCTATTACCTCGACCTGGCCTTGCGCAGTCTCAGGCGCAACAAGGTCCTCACCACGCTGATGGTGCTGGCGCTCGCGCTGGGCATCGGCGCCACGATCACCACGCTGACCGTGCTACGGCTGCTCTCCGGCGATCCGCTGCCACAAAAGAGCGCGCAGCTGTTCTACCCGCAACTCGATCCGAATGAGAAGGACGGCTACATCGCCGGACAGACCGAGCCGGCGCCGACGATGACCTATGTCGATGCGATGAACCTGTTGCACGCGCACCGCGCCACCCGCCAGGTGGCGATGGCGCTGAGCCAGGCGAAGGTTCTGCCGCAGCAGGGTGGCGACCATCCGTTCTTCAGCGACGCGGTGATGACCACGGCGGATTTCTTTGCGATGTTCGATGCTCCGTTCCAGTACGGCAACGGATGGGCCGCCGCGGACGACGACAGCGGCGCGCAACTGGTGGTGATCGCCGGCTTCCTCAATGACAAGCTGTTCGGTGGTGCCAACAGCGTGGGCAAGACCATTCGCCTGAACGATCGTGACTTCCGCATCGTGGGCGTGCTGAAACCGTGGGCGCCGCAGCCGCGCTTCTACGCGCAGGACCTGGGCGGCCGCAGTTACGGCGACGGCGATGCGGTGTTCCTGCCGTTGCGGACTGCGCGCGCGGTCGACATGGGCCCGCAGGACACCGAATGCTACGCGGCCGTCACCGACATCAAGCACCTGGAAACGGCACCCTGCATGTGGCTCGGTGTCTGGGTGGAGCTGGTCGATGACGCCGCCGTGGCCGGCTACAAATCCTTCCTGTCCAGCTACGCGCAGCAGCAGATCGCGCAGGGCCGCTTCCAGCGACCCGAGACGGCGCTGCTCGATCTGATGGGATGGCTGCGCGACCAGCAGGTGGTGCCCGACGATGTGCGCCTGCAGGCCGGGCTGGCATTCGGCTTCCTGCTGATCTGCGTGGTCAACACGGTCGGCCTGCTGCTGGCCAAATGCCTGCGCCGCTCGCAGGAGATCGGCGTGCGTCGTGCGCTGGGCGCCACCCGGCGCGAGATCTTCACCCAGTTCATGGTCGAGGCGGCCATCGTCGGCATGGCCGGCGGCGTGCTGGGCCTGCTGTTCGCCGAGCTCGGCCTGTTGGGCATCCGTCACCAGCCGGCGGAATACGCCAGCCTCGCCCATCTCGATCTGGGCATGTTCCTTTTCACCTTCGTCGTCGCCCTGGGCGCCAGCCTGATCGCCGGCATCCTGCCGGCCTGGCGCGCGTGCGTGCTGGCGCCGGCCCCGCAACTGAAAGCTGCCTGAGGTGGCCATGGAAATCCGTCCCATCTTCGCCAGCCTGCGCAAGCATCGCATTCCCGCCTGCCTGATCGTGCTGGAGATCGCGCTGGCCTGCGCGGTGCTGTGCAACGCCGTGTTCATGATCAGCCAGCGCGTGTCCGACATCCATCTCGGCAATGCGATCGACGAGCAGGGCACCGCCACGGTGGTCCTTCGCGGCACCGACGACAAGCTGGTCGGCAGCGACATTCCGCGCAACCTTGCCGCGCTGCGTGGCATCGCCGGCGTGCAGGCGGTGGCGGTGACCAGCACGCTGCCGCTCAGCCACAACAACTGGGGCTGGAGTTTCGGCCTCGATCCCGACGCCACTATCAGCGACCAGAAGAGCCACAACGTCTCGCTGTACTTCGTCGGTGAGGGTGCCGACCAGGCGCTGGGCTTGCGCCTGCTGCAGGGGCGTTTCTTCAACGGCGATGAATACGCCGGCAGCAAGTTCGACACGGCGCCGTTGCCGGAAACCCACGTGGTCGTGATCACCCAGAGCCTGGCCAAGAAGCTGTGGCCGGGGCAGTCGGCGCTGGGCAAGACGCTGTATTCGATGCCGCACTACTACGCCGTGATCGGCGTGGTGGCCGACGTGCTGCGCCCGGCGATCGGCACCCACTCCGGGCCGTACACCTACGACAGCACGTATTACCCGATCAGCGCCGGCGGCTCCAAGGGCGTGCTGGCCTACTATGTGATCCGCAGCGCGCCGCAGGATCGCGAGCGCATCCTGCGCGAGGCCGAGCAGAAGCTGGCCAGTCTCAATCCTGGCGCAGTCACCAAGGCCCAGACCTACAGCGACATCCGCGAGAAGTACTTCGCCGACATGAGCAGCATGGCCTGGATGCTGGTGCTGGTGTGCGTGGTGATGCTGGCGGTGACGGCCTTCGGCATCGTCGGCCTGACCAGCTTCTGGGTCGGCCAGCGACGCCGACAGATCGGCATCCGCCGTGCGGTGGGCGCCACGCGCGGACACATCATGCAGTACTTCCAGACCGAGAACCTGCTGCTGACCAGCGTCGGCGTGGTCGTTGGCATGGCGCTGGCCTTCGGCATCAATCTTTATCTGATGCAGCACTACGAAATGTCGCGCATGCCCTGGTACTACCTGCCGGGCGGTGCGCTGGCGCTATGGCTGCTGGGCCAGGCGTCGGTATTCGGGCCGGCGCAGAAAGCGGCCTCCGTACCACCGGTGGTGGCGACGAGGTCGGTGTGATGCAAATCGTTATTGGAGCCTGAAAAAATGTTTGCCTATTACCTCGACCTGGCCTTGCGCAGCCTCAAGCGCAACAAGGTACTCACCGCGCTGATGGTGCTAGCCATTGCCGTAGGCATCGGCGCCAGCATGACCACGCTGACGGTGGTGCACCTGTTGTCCGGCGACCCGATACCCGGCAAGAGCGGCGTGCTGTTTTTCCCGCAGGTCGATCCGGAGAATCCCGCCAGGGCGGACCACACTGAACCCTATCCCGCCATGGACTATCGCTCGGCGACGGACCTGTGGAACGCGCACCGCGCCGACCGTCAGGCTCTCGTCACCAGCAGTCCCGTGAAAGTGCGGGCGCCGGAAACGGGGCGCCCGCCGCTGATCCTGAGCATGCTTTCCACGACTGCGGATTTCTTCCCGATGTTCGAGGTGCCGTTCCAGTACGGCTCCGGCTGGAGTGCTCAGGACGATGCGAGCCACGCTCGCGTGGCCGTGATCTCGGCCGATCTGAACGCCAAGCTGTTCGGCGGCGCCAACAGCGTCGGCCGCAGCCTGCGGGTGCGCGACACCGACGTGCGCATTGTCGGCGTGCTCAAGCCGTGGCGGCCCACACCGCTGTTCTACGACCCGTGGAGCCAGAACTTCAGCAAGACGGAAGACGTATTCGCGCCTTTCGCCAGCAGTATGGAAATCAACGAGGGCAACTTCCAGGCCTATACCTGCTGGCATGTGCCGGACGACACGCACCATCTGCAGAACTCGGATTGCGTGTGGGTATGGCTGTGGGTGGAACTGGACAGCCCAGCGAAGGCCAACTCCTACGCGCGCTTCGTGACCGATTACGCGGAGCAGCAGAAGGCGATGGGGCGTTTTGCGATAGGCAAGGAGCACGTCCGGGTGCGCGATGTGATGACGATGCTGACTGCCCGCGGCATGGTGCCGGACGACGTGCGCCTGCAGGCGTGGCTGGCATCCGCATTTCTCGCCATCTGCCTGTTCAACGCGGTGGGTCTGCTGCTGGCGAAATTCCTGCGCCGAAGCGGCGAGATCGGCGTGCGCCGCGCGCTTGGTGCAAGCCGCCGCGCGATTTTCTCGCAGTGTCTGGTCGAAGCTGGCGTGATCGGTCTGCTGGGTGGCTTCTTCGGCTGGCTGCTGACCCTGACCGGCTTGTGGCTGGTGCGTCAGCAGCCGGTGGATTACGCGCATCTCGCGCATGTGGATACCGTCATGTTCCTAACTACGTTTGTGACGGCGGTCGCGACCAGCCTGCTGGCCGGGCTGATCCCCGCGTTGCGGGCCAGTCGCGTGGTTCCCGCCTGGCAACTCAAGGCGCTGTGAGGAGAACGCATATGCAGATTCGACCCATACTCGCCGCCCTGCGCCGCCACCGGCTTGCCACGTTGCTGATCGCGATGGAGGTCGCGTTGGCCTGCGCAGTGCTGTGCAACGCCTGCTTCTTGGTGGCCCAGCGCTGGAAGTTGATCCAGACGCAGAGTGGCGTCGACGAAAACTCGCTGGCCGTATTGACTGTAAATGGCTTCGAGCCGACCCAGGCCGCGGATGTCAACGCCCGCATGCTGGCTGGCCTGCGTGCGATACCAGGCATGCAAGCGGTCACCCTGATCAGCCAGGTGCCGTTCGGACCGCAAGCAGGCGCTGCGGGCATTTCGCGCGATGCCGACAGTTTCAAGAACACGATTGGTATCGTGGATTTCGTGCTGGCCGAGCCGGGTACGTTCCAGGTCTTGGGCCTGAAACTGGTCGAGGGCCGCATGCCGCAGGCGGACGATTATCGTCCCGCCACCAATTTCGCTCCCATGGACGCGCAGGTGCTGGTGAGCCGCGCGCTGGCAGAACACGCCTGGCCGGGAGAAAGCCCGATCGGCAAGGAATTCTGGTGCGACAAGCTTCACTTCCGCGTGATGGGCGTGGTCGACCATTTTGCGCGTGCGCATCCGCGCGAATGGGGCGCGCAGGCGGCGGAGTGGACGGTGTTCACCCCGACGCTGCCCGGAGGTTCACTGGCCGGCACGTATCTGCTGCGGGCCAGTCCGGCCGATCTGCCGCGCGTGCTGCGCACCGCGCGCGATGCCGTGGCGAAGATCGCGCCGGACGTGGTGCTCGATCAGGAAAACAGCCAGACCATCACCGATCTGCGCACGGACTACTTCAAGTCCGACCGCATCATGATCGACCTGCTGATCGGCGTGATCGTCACCATGCTTGGCGTCACCGCGCTGGGCATCGTCGGCCTGGCCAGTTTCTGGGTGCAGCAGAGACGCCGGCAGATCGGCGTGCGGCGTGCGCTGGGCGCCACCCGCGGCGACATCCTGCGCTATTTCCAGACCGAGAATTTTCTGATCGTCACCGGCGGCATCCTGCTCGGCATGCTGCTGGCATTCGCGTTGAACCTGGCGCTGATGACGCACTACGAGCTGCCGCGCCTGCCGCTGTACTACCTGCCGATCGGCGCGCTGGTGCTGTGGGGTCTGGGCCAGCTGGCGGTGCTCGGCCCCGCGCTGCGCGCGGCCGCAGTGCCGCCGGTGGTGGCGACACGGTCGGTGTGATTGCTTGAAGCCCTCTCCCTCGACGTTGCCGGGGAGAGGGAGTTTGAAGCTCAATGGAGTACACGGAATGTTCGGTTATTACCTCGACATCGCACTGCGCAGCCTCAGGCGCAACCCGGTGCTCACCGCACTGATGGTGCTGGCGATCGGTCTGGGCATTGGCGCCAGCATGACGATGATCACCGTGCTGCACGTGATGACGGACGATCCCATGCCGAGGCGCAGTGGACAGTTGTTCTATCCGCATTTGAATCCGCTGCCGCTGGATTACAGGCAGAGTGGCGATGGCCCCGATCCCAGTGACAACCTTACTTGGCCGGACGCGGTGGCCTTGCTTAAGGCGCACCGGGCGGAAAGGCAGGCGGCGATGGCCGGCGCAGAGCTGTTGTTGCGCCCGGGGCGACCGGGTACGCGGCCGTTCAATATCCACGGCCGTTATGCCACGGCGGATTTCTTTGCGATGTTCGGGGTGCAGTTCGCGCAAGGTCAGGGCTGGACCGCGGCGGACGATGATGCGCGCGCACACGTGGTGGTGCTCGGCAACACGCTCAGTCGCAAGCTGTTCGGCGGCGCCGACGGTATCGGTCAGAGCGTGCGGCTGGGCGAGCATGATTTCCGCGTGGTCGGCGTGGTCGGCGACTGGCAGCCACAGCCGGTGTTCTACACCGACGCTGCGGCCAACCGCTTCGGCGAGGCCGACCAGTTCTTCCTGCCGCTGTCCACGGCGGTGGACCTGAAGCTGGATGTGAACGGCAATTTCAGCAGCTGGGGCGAGGACCAGGCCGACACCCGGATGGTCAGCGCCAGCACGACCTGGCTGCAATTCTGGGTGCAGTTGCGGGATCCGGCGCAGGTCGCGGCCTATCACCAGTTCATGGTCGATTATTCTGCGCAGCAGAATGCGCTGGGCCGTTTCCAGCGGCCGCCGACCGATGCGAAACTCTATGGCCTGATGGCATGGCTCGGGCATCAGGATCTGGTGCCGAACGACGTGCGCCTGCAGCTGTGGCTGGCGCTGGGCTTTCTGCTGGTGTGCATGACCAACATCGTGGCGCTGCTGCTGGCTAAGTTCCTGCGCCGCAGCGGCGAGATCAGCGTGCGCCGTGCACTGGGCGCGCGGCGGCGCGATATCTTCCTGCAGCTGGGCATCGAGTCGGCGGTCATCGGCTTGGCGGGTGGAGTGCTCGGACTGCTGATCGCACAGCTTGGATTGTGGAGCGTGCGACATCGTCCCGACGATTACGCACAGCTGGCGCAGATGGACGTCTCCATGTTGCTCGGCACGTTCGTATTGGCGATTGCCGCCAGTGTGCTGGCCGGCCTGTTGCCGGCATGGCGCGCGTGCCGCGTGGCCCCGGCGCTGCAACTGAAGACCCTGTGACGCGGACGGATAACGACATGCAACTGCGCCCGATTCTTTCCAGCCTGCGTCACCACAAGCTCACCGCATTGCTGCTGATGCTGCAGGTGGCCCTCACCTGCGCCATCGTCTGCAACGTGGTGTTCATGATCGCCAACCGCGTGGGCCAGGTCACCCTGCCTAGCGGGCTGGCCGAGAGCGAGCTGTCGATGGTGCAGGTTATCGGTATCGACAAGAACGAAAACGCACAGGCGCGGCATGCTGCGGATCTTGCCGCACTGCGAGCGATACCCGGAGTGACTGCCGCAGTGGCGGTCGATTCGCTGCCGCTGAGCCGCAGCGATTCCAGCTATGGCACCTGTGACAGCCTGGAAACCTTCATCCGTGCCATGGCCGCCCGGTCAATGGAAGACAACAGCGGCTGCGTGCAGCCGAGCGTCTACAGCGGTACGCCGGGCGAACTGGCAGCATTGGGCCTGAAGCTGGTCGGCGGGCGTGATTTCCTTGCAGACGAATATGCGCAGGCAGCTCCCGGCTGGACCGTGGCGAATGTGCCCAGTGCCATCATCAGTCGAGCGCTGGCCGAGCGGCTGTACCACGGACGGGATGCGCTGGGTCGCAGTCTCTACATGGGCGGTCGTCCGCCGATGCGGGTGGTCGGCGTTGTTGATACCTTGCTGCGTCCGCGCCTGCGCACGCCGGACGTCAACCAGTACAGCGTGCTGGTGCCGTCGGTGCCCGGCGATAACGAGGTGACCTACGTACTACGCAGTACGCCAAAGGATCGCGAGCGGGTGTTGGCTGCTGCCGCCAATGCATTGACTGGGCTCGATCCCGACCGCCTCATCCCACCCGACAGGATGCGCACTTATGCAGAGATGCGCGAGCAGTACTTCCGGCACGACACTACCATGATCAGCCTGCTGCTGGCATCGGCGCTCGGGCTGCTGTTCGTCACGGCGCTGGGTATTACCGGACTGGCGAATTTCTGGGTGCAGCAGCGTCGTCGCAGCATCGGCATTCGCCGCGCTATCGGTGCCAGCCGCGGTGACATCTTGCGCTACTTCCAGGCCGAGAACTTCCTGATCGTCGGCGGCGGCATCGTGCTGGGCATGCTGCTGGCGTTCGCATTGAACCTGATCCTCATGCAGCACTACGAATTGCCGCGACTGCCGCTGTACTACCTGCCGATCGGCGCACTGCTGCTGTGGGCGCTTGGTCAGCTGGCGGTGCTCGGCCCCGCGCTGCGCGCGGCGGCGGTACCGCCGGTGGTGGCGACGAGATCGGTATGAATAGTGAGTTTTCGGGTATACGCATGACGATAGTCATGGCAACCTTTATGGTCGGAGCGGCATCCATGTCCGCATGTGCAGAAGAAAGATGCGAACCGTACTGATCATCGACGACAACCCGGCCGTGGGCGAGGCGCTCTCGCTGGCGTTGTCGTTGCACGAGATCCGCCCGCTCACCGCGCTGACGCCGGATGAGGGCCTCGCCACGCTGCGGCGTGAGGCGGTCGACGTGGTGATCCAGGACATGAACTTCACCGCCGACACCACCTCGGGCGAAGAGGGCGTGGCGCTGTTCCGGGCCATCCGCGAGCAGCATCCGGACCTGCCGGTGGTCCTGCTCACCGCGTGGACGCACCTGGAAACCGCGGTGGAGCTGGTCAAGGCCGGTGCCGCCGACTACCTGGCCAAGCCGTGGGACGACAACAAGCTGCTGGCCACGGTGGAGAACCTGCTGGAGCTGTCCGAGTCCACCCGCGAAGTGACGCGTGGCCGGCGTGAGCGACGCCAGCGGCGCGAAGAATTGCAGCGCAAGTACGACCTCGATGGCCTGGTGTTCGCCTCCGAGGCAATGGCGCGCACGCTCGACCTGGCCTGCCAGATCGCCCGCTCGGATGTGCCGGTGTTGATCACCGGGCCGAACGGCACCGGCAAGGAGCGCATCGCGGCGATCGTGCATGCGAACTCGGCGGTGAAGCGCGGCGCGTTTGTCGCGGTGAATTGCGGCGCGTTGCCCGGCGAACTGATCGAGGCCGAACTGTTTGGTGCCGATGCCGGTGCCTACACCGGTGCGAACAAGGCGCGAGAGGGCCGCTTCGAACTGGCTGACGGCGGCACACTGTTCCTCGACGAGATCGGCAATCTGCCGCTGCCCGGCCAGATGAAACTGCTGCGCGTACTGGAGACCGGCCAGTTCGAACGGCTCGGTTCCGGCCGCACGCGCCAGGTCAAGGTTCGCGTGTTGAGCGCGACCAACGCCGACCTCAAGGCGATGATCCGCGCCGGCACCTTCCGCGAGGATCTGTACTACCGGCTCAACGTGATCGAGGTGAACCTGCCATCGCTGGCCGAGCGCAGCGACGACATCCTGCCGCTGGCCGAATTCTTCCTGGATGGTCGTGCGGAGCTTGGCGATGTCGCACGCGAAGCGCTGCTGGCTTATCCGTGGCCGGGCAACGTGCGCGAACTGAAGAATGCGATCGAACGCGCCGCGCTGCTGGCCGGCGGCAACCCGATCACGCCGGAACTGCTCAACCTGCCGGCGCATACCGCCGTGGCGGCCCGCAATCTCGACGAGCCCAGCCGCGAGACGGTGGAGGCGGCGCTGCACAAGGCCGACGGCGTGGTCAGTCGCGCCGCGCAGAACCTCGGACTGTCGCGGCAGGCGCTGTATCGGCGGATGGAGCGCTACGGTCTGGCGACGCCGGCGTGACCTCATAGGCCTGTTGTCAGGCTTGCCGTTGCGAACATGGCGTACAAAGATGGCCATACCCGAAACAGCTGGAGTGGTGCCATGCGATATCGACTTGTCCTGACTGCTTCGACATGGCTGATGGCCGCGGTGGCGATGGCGCAGACGGCGCCGACGACACTGTCGAACCAGAGCGACAGCTGGACGGCGCATCCGGCTGCTGCCAGTTCATCCAGCTATCGCAGTCATCCGTCGACCGAGTCGACGAGCAAAAGCCATTTCAAGTTCAAGGATCGCCGGCGGGACGATCCGTCGAATCCGTTGAACCAGCCACCGCCCAGTGCGAACGACAAGGCTGCGGTAATGGGCAAGGACCGCGCCTGGCAGAACGGGCGCCCGCCAGTCGACTGTGCGAGCGCACCGATGGATCCTGCATGCCATTGAGCCGGGTCTTCTTCGTGTCGGGAAATAGCTGATGTGGCGTCTGCTGAACTCGCTGCAGGGCCGGCTTACGCTGCTGCTGGGTTTCGCCAGCGTCGCTGGCGCGCTGATCTATGCCGGTGTCACGCAATGGCCACTGCCGCAGCTGTTGTTGTGGCTGCAGACCGCGTTGGCGGCAAAACCAGCGACGGCGGTGATCAAGGCGCCGCCCGCGCCTCATCTGGGCATCTACGGTGGCCTGGGCGTCTGTGCCGTGCTGTTGTTGCTGCTGGCGTTCTGGCTGGCGGGTCGCGCGATGTCACCGGTGAGTCGTCTGCTGCGTGCGCTCGAGGGAGCGGTGGCGAGCTACCGCGACGGCGATTTCAGTTTCTCGATCGCGATCAACCGGCGTGACGAACTGGGCGAGCTGATCCACATGCACAACGCGCTGGGGCAGACCCTGCGCGAGCAACGCCAGCATCTGGTGCAGCGTGAATTGCTGCTCGACACGGTGGTGCAGAACACGCCGGTGGCGCTGGTGCTGACCGACTCGATCGGTCGGGTCGCCTACGCCAACATCGCCTCGCGCCACCTGTTCAACGAAGGGCGCAACCTGGTCGGGCTGGATTTCGCCGCGTTGCTGGCCGATGCGCCCGAGGCACTGCGCAAGGCGGTGGAAAGTGGCGAGGATGCGCTGCTCAGCGTGGAGATGGACGGCAGCGAGGAAACCTTCCATCTGTCGCAGCGTGCGTTCCGCCTGCAGGGCCGGCCGCATCGGCTGCAACTGTTCCGACGCATGACGCGCGAACTGTCGCGACAGGAAGTGGCGACGTGGAAAAGGGTGATCCGGGTGATCAGCCACGAGCTCAACAATTCGCTGGCGCCAATTTCCTCGTTGGCGCATTCCGGCGCCGAGCTGGCGCGGCGTGGCCAGCTCGACCGCCTGCCCAGCGTGTTCGCCACCATCAGCGAACGTGCGTTGCACCTGCACGGTTTCATCGCCGGCTATGCCAGCTTTGCCAAGCTGCCTACACCGCAGCCGGTGGCGGTCCAATGGGCGCGGTTTCTTGAGGGCCTGTCACTGCATTGCCGTTATCGGCTGGCAGCACCGCCGCCGGAGCAGCCCGGACTTTTCGATGCGATCCAGATCGAACAGGTGCTGATCAACCTGATCAAGAACGCGCATGAATCGGGCAGTGCGGAAGATGAAGTCACGCTGTCGATTCTGGAGGTCGGCAACGAGCTGCGCATCGAAGTGGCCGATCGTGGCCCCGGCATGAGCGAGACCGTGCTGGCGCAAGCGCTGCTGCCGTTCTATTCGACCAAGCGCTCCGGCACCGGCCTGGGCCTGGCACTGGCGCGCGAAATCACCGAGGCGCACGGCGGCCGCGTACTGCTGGCCAATCGCGAAGGCGGTGGCTTGAGGGTGAGCCTGCGGCTGCCGCAGGTGTTGAGCCGGTGACGCAAGATCAGGCCTGCTCTCGGGTCGCGTGAAGCGGCGTGGCCGTAGCGCTGTCGCTGTCGACGGTTCTCACCCCGCGCTGATCGAACTTGTCTGGTCCAAATGAACCGCCACCGACATCGCTCGTGGCGGCATGGCGATCTGACGTGACCTGTTCGATCAGGGCAAGCGACCTGTCCCCATGCGGCCGCTGCCAACGGGTTGCATCGGCGGTCAGTGCCCGTGGCGATGGTGCAGATCCGGATAGTGCGGGTGACAGTGCGCCATGGGTTCGTGTACATGCGGATGGGTGTGCGGCTCCTCGCCGTCCCACGGGAAATCGTGCGTGTGCTGATGATGGTCGTCGTGGTGATGGCGGTGGTTGTGTGCCAGCGCCTCATGCGCGTGCTCATGCTCGTGGCGCTCGCTTACGTGCAGCCAGACACCGATGGCCATCAAGGCGCCCGCCAACCAGAAGGCCGGGCCAGCGTGTTCGGCAAACAACGCCAGCGAGAGCGTGGCACCCAGAAAAGGCGCCGTGGAAAAATAGGCGCCGGTTCGCGCCGTGCCCAGGTTGCGCAGGGCCAGCACGAACAGCACCAGACTCAAGCCATAACCGAAGAAGCCGAGCACGCCGGTGGCCAGCAAGGGGCCGATGTGGGGAAAACGGTAGCCGATGGCGAGCGCGATGGTGATGTTGATCGCCCCGGCCACGCCGCCCTTGATCGCTGCGATCTGGACCGGGTCGCCACCGGCCACCGGGCGGGTCAGATTGTTGTCGATAGCCCAGCACAGGCAGGCTCCTGCCACCGCCAACGCTCCCCACGGCATCGTGTGCGCGCTCTGCCGTTGCCACGACAGCAGCAAGGCGCCGGCGACAATCGCCAGCATGCCCAGAAACACGCGCCGATCCACGTTCTCGCGAAACACCACCCAGGCCAGCACGGCGGTGAGCACGCTTTCCAGATTGAGCAACAGCGTCGCCGTCGAGGCTGCGGTGTACACCAGACCCAGCATCAGCAGGATGGGGCCAAGCACGCCGCCAAACAGCACGGCACCGGCCAGCCACGGCGCATCCCGCCGCGTCAATGCCGCCTCGGTGATCGCATGTCCGCGCAGGCGACGCAGCAGCATCCACACCGACAGGCCGATACCCGATCCGGCATACAGCAAACCCGCCAGCAACAGCGGCGGCATGCTGCCCAGCAGCATCTTGGCAAGCGGCGTGCTGATGCCAAACAGCGCAGCCGCTGCGAGCGCCTGGAGAATACCGTGGGTGTGGTCGGAATTCGTGAGTTTCATGAGCGCATCTTACGCGGCCCACAAGCAACTCCGGCCGGCAATGCAATTGTCTAACACGTCGATGTTTGCTTACGATGATCGAATGATCCGTACCACCTCACCCCTGCTGACCCGTCTGCGCCGCCACCGCGGCCTGTGGGTGTTGGCTGTTGCGGTGTTGCTGATCAAGCTGGTCGCGGGCTCGATCTGCCTGGGTGACAACCCCGCCGCAACGGCGCTGGCCGATGTGCAGGCGACCACCAGCGTGCTCACCGCCATGGACTCGGCGACCGCCGCCACGCCGGACGACAACGCATGCCTGCTGGGTGAAGCCGGTGGCTGCCATTGCGCGTGTGCCCACGCGCTGACCCTGGTGAGCAGCGTGACGCTCTCCGTCGCGCTCATCGAGACGAGCGCGGAATCTTCCCGCCTCCCTCCGGGCATGATTCCGGAGACGACCGGCTCGTTGCTGCGTCCCCCTATCGCCTGAAACCGTTCCGTTCCGCGATGAAACCGCCTGTGCGGTTCGTTGCCTCGTGATCGTTTTCAGGAGATGGCTTCATGTCTGTTCCACGTTCGGTGCCGATTGGCGCCGTGTGTCTGTTGCATGCGGCGCTGCCCGGCGCCGTACCTCTTTCCGGTCCATCGCCAACGGCAGTTGAGCTACCGGCGTCGCCCCTGTTGCGCGCCGCGCCGCGCCGCATCCGGGAAGCCAGTCCGGACCTGCGGGTCGCCCAGGTGGATTCCGGCTGTATGCGCACCCCCGTGTCTGCGCGGAGCGCTGATGTCCATCGATGCATCACCAAGCTGAGCCTTTTTCCGGGAGCTTTTGCATGAATTTTTCCATCCGGCGCGCGCTCGGCGCGTTTGCCCTGCTTTGCCTTGCTCCATCTTCAGTTCTATATGCGGCTGATACTTTTCCGGTCACCGCCGCGCAGATGAAGGCGCTCGGGATAACCGTGCAGCGCCTGGACCGTCCCGTCGACATCCGTGGGCCGATCTATCCGGCGCGCGTGGTGCTGCCGTTGCAGCAAGAGCAGGTCATCAGCGCACCGATGGCCGGCCTGGTCGATCAGCTGCTGGTGGACGAACACCAGACCATTGTCCGTGGCCAGCCGCTGCTGCACCTCAATAGCCCCGAGTATGGAGAACAGCAGCTCCGTGCGCTGGAGGCAGCCAGCAAGAGTCGGCTCGCACAAGCGGCCGTGGTGCGCGAGCGCAAGCTGTTTGCCGAGGGCATCATTCCGCAGCGGCGGGTGTTCGAGGCCGAAGCGGCCGCCAGCGATGCGCAGGCCCGCGTGCGGCAGGCCAGCGGGGCATTGCGGCTGGCTGGCGTGGACGGCGCTGCCATCGCCCAGCTGATCCAGAGCGGGGTGCTCAAGGACGCCCTGGTACTGCACAGCAAGGGCGCCGGCGTGGTGGTCAGCATCGAGGCCAAGCCGGGCCAACGGGTAGCTGCTGCGGATCCACTCATACGGGTGGCGGACATGAGTCGGCTCTGGCTGGATATCCAGATCCCGGCCGAGCGTGCGAACGCATGGGCCAGGAATGGGCAGATCGTCGTGGTCGGCCGCAAGGCAACGGCCAAACCGCTGAGCCTGGGTGCGGTAGTCGGCGAAGGCCAGATGCTCATCTTGCGGGCCGAGGTGACTGCCGGCGCCGATCAGTTGCGTCCCGGCGAATTCGTGCAGGCGCAGGTGCCGCTCGCCGGCACCCGGGGCGCGTGGACGCTGCCGCTTGCCGCGGTGGTGCGCCAAGGCGGGCAGGCCTACGTCTTCGTTCGCACCGCGCAGGGGTTTGTAGCGCAGCCGGTCGAGGTGGTTGCCAGCTCGGGGCCATCGGTCAGCGTGGCAGGGCCGCTGAAGGCCGGCGACCAGATCGCGATCAGCAGCGTGATTGCGCTGAAAGCGGCCTGGCTCGGCGAAAGCGGAGGCGAATGAGATGCTTGATCGCCTGATTCAGTTCGCGCTGGCGCAGCGCCTCTTCATTCTTTTGTCGGCCGTGTTGCTCGCTGGCGCAGGTTGGTATGCCTTCCGCCATTTGCCGATCGATGCCTTCCCCGACGTATCCAGCACGCAGGTCAAGATCATCATGAAGGCTCCCGGCATGACGCCGGAAGAGGTCGAGAGCCGGATCGCCCTGCCGATCGAAGTGGAGATGCTCGGCATTCCGCACCAGCGGATCCTGCGCTCGGTCTCCAAGTACGGTCTGGTCGACGTCACCATCGACTTCGTGGATGGCACGGACATCTACTGGGCGCGCCAGCAAGTCGCCGAGCGCCTGGGCGGGATTGCCGGCGATCTGCCGCCCGGCATCAGCGGTGGCATGGCACCGGTCACCACGCCGCTCGGCGAAATGTTCATGTTCACCGTGGAGGGCGGCGGGCTTTCGCTGGACGAACGTCGCAGCCTGCTCGACTGGGTGATCCGGCCCGCGCTGCGCGCGGTTCCCGGTGTGGCCGACGTCAATGCGCTCGGCGGCGCGGTGCGCAGCTTCGAAGTCGTTCCCGATGCTACCCGGCTGGCGGCCGTGGGGTTATCCACGGCGGACATCCAGCGCGCCATCGAGGCGAACAATCGCAACGACGGTGCCGGTCGGCTCGGCGAAGGCGACGAGGTGCTGCTGGTGCGCAGCGAGGGCAACGTGCAAACCATGGATGACTTGCGTGCCATCGTGTTGGGGCGCAAGGGCACTGCGCCGGTTCGCCTGGGCGATGTGGCGCAAGTGCGCATGGGCGCGCTGACCCGCTACGGCGTGGTGACCAAGGACGGGCGCGGCGAAGCCGTCGAAGGGCTGGTGCTTGGCCTGGCCGGTGCCAACGCCCGTGACGTGGTGGAAGGCGTCACCGCGAAACTCGATGAGCTCAAGCCCAGCCTTCCTCCCGGCGTCGCGTTGAAGGTCTTCTACAACCGCGCCCAGCTCGTCGACAACGCGGTGGGAACGGTGGCGAAAGCCCTGATCGAAGCCACCGTGCTGGTGCTGATCCTGCTGGGTGCGTTTCTGGGCAATCTTCGTGCGGCCGTCACGGTGGCGGTAGTGTTGCCGCTGTCGGCGCTGGCCACCTTCATCCTGATGCGCGTGGCGGGGATGTCAGCCAACCTGATGAGCCTCGGTGGACTCGCCATTGCGATCGGCATGCTGGTGGATGCGGCGATCGTGGTCGTCGAGAACGTGGTGCAGCATCTGGGGCACGATCAGGTCCGCGGCAAGCTGCCCCGACTGCACATCGTGTTTCGCGCACTGCGTGAGGTTGCCGTGCCGGTCGCCGCCGGCGTGCTGATCATCATCACGGTCTTTCTGCCGTTGCTTACCCTGGAAGGTCTGGAAGGCAAGCTGTTCGTGCCCGTCGCCCTGACCATCGTGTTCGCGCTGACCAGTTCGCTGGTGCTTTCGCTGACGGTCATTCCGGTCCTCGCGTCATTCCTGCTGAAGAAGGTGTCTCACCAGGAGCCGTGGTTGCCGCGCCAGCTGCTGCGTCGATACCAGCCGGCACTGGCATGGACACTGGCCCACCAGCGCATCGTGATCATCGCGGCGGTCGTCATGCTGGTGTTCGCCGGTGGCGTGTACGCCATGGTGGGCAAGACCTTCATGCCGACCATGGATGAGGGCGACATTATCGTCGGTATCGAGAAGCTGCCCTCGGTCAGCCTGGAGGAGACCGCCGCGCTGGATCTGAAGATCCAGCAGGCACTGATGGCACAGATTCCGGAGATCACCGGCGTTGTGGCCCGCGCCGGTTCGGATGAGATCGGACTGGATCCGATGGGTCTGAACCAGACGGATACATTTCTGGTGCTGAAGCCGCGGGCGGACTGGGCCGTGAAGAACAAGGACGCGCTGATCGACAAGATCCGGGGCGTGCTCGATCAGCTGCCCGGCATCAAGTACAGCTTTACCCAGCCGATAGACATGCGTGTGCAGGAAATGATCATCGGGGTGCGCGGCGATCTGGCGATCAAGGTCTTCGGGCCGGATCTGGCGATCCTCAACCAGCTCGCCGGTCAGATCGAGGCGTTGGTGAAAACCGTACCGGGCAACCAGGATGTCTATACCGTCCAGAACGACGGCGTGCAGTACCTGCGGGTAATCGTCGATCGCCTGGCCAGCGGACGCTTCGGCCTGTCGGTGGAAGACGTGCAGGATGCACTGCGCGCACAGATCGAGGGCCTGCGCGTCGGTACGGTGATCGAAGGGAACAAGCGCGTGCCGATCCTCGTGCGCGGTCCGGACAGCGTGAAGGTATCCCCCGCCGAGTTCGCCGCGCTGCGCATCACCACCGCCGACGGTGTCAGCGTGCCGCTGGAAACCGTCGCGCACCTGCAGCGCGACAGCGGCCCGGTAAAGATCGATCGCGAGATGGGTAGTCGCTACAGCGTCGTCATCGCCAACGTCGCCGGTCGCGATCTGGTCGGTTTCGTGACCGAGGCGAAGGCGAAGATCGCCCAAGCCGTGAAGCTGCCGACAGGCTATCGGATCAGCTGGGGTGGACAGTTCGAGAATCAGCAACGGGCCGCGGCAAGGCTCTCGTTGGTGGTTCCGCTGGCGCTGGGACTGATCTTCCTGATCCTGTTCTCCACCTTCGGCTCGGTGCGCCAGTCGCTGCTGGTCCTCAGCAATATTCCCTTCGCGCTCGTCGGTGGCATCGTCGCGCTGTGGATCACCGGCGAATACCTCTCGGTACCGGCCTCGGTGGGGTTCATCGCCTTGCTCGGCATCGCGGTGCTCAACGGCGTGGTGCTGGTGAGTTATTTCAACAAGCTCCACGCCGAAGGCTTCGATCCGGTCACCTGCGTGGTGCAGGGTGCCCATCGCCGCTTGCGACCGGTGCTGATGACTGCCTCGATCACGGCCTTCGGTCTGGTTCCGTTGCTGTTTGCCAGCGGGCCGGGATCGGAGGTGCAGCGGCCTCTGGCGATCGTGGTCATCGGCGGCCTGGTTACGGCGACTGCGCTGACACTCTTCCTTTTGCCCATTCTCTATCTGCGCTTCGCGCACGCACGCGTGGAGGTGCGCCATGGATAAGTACTGTTTCTCGTTGGTCTGCGTGCCAGACGTGGAAGAAAAACTTCTGGACGCCCTGTTGACCGCCTTCAACGAGGAGGTCTTCACCAGTACGCCTACCTGCAGTCATGGCACCGCGATGGGGCGGCTGAGCCCTGCCGAGCAGGTCATGGGGCGCAGCCGTTCGGTTCTGGTGCAGATCCTGGTGAGCGATCCTGAAATGCAGACACTGCTGACTCTGCTGGCGGATGACTTCGCGGGTACGGGCATCCGCTACTGGGCCACACCGCTTACCCTCGAAGGAGAAGTCGCATGAGGACCATCCTGTTCGTACTGCTGATGGGTCTTTGCACGGTGGGCCATGCCATGGAGGAAGTTCCCACACCAGCGGACCTGCCGTCGGCCATCGCGGCGAAAACCTGGATCGCGCAGGATCCGGCGGTGGTCGAGGCGCAGAGTGGGCGGATGGGGGCGGGGCATGCGGCGGGGATGCTTGCAGCCTCTCCCAATGAGTGGACCGTGAAAGGCTCCACGCAGCGCAGGAATTACACCAGCGGTCCCGCCTCGCGGGAATGGACGGCGGGGCTTGAGCGCACGGTGCGGCTGCCCGGCAAGAAGAAGCTGGACCGGCAACTCGGCGATGCCGGTATCGCACTGGCTGACGCGCAACTCGGTGAAGCCATTCAAGAAGCCGCGCGTGGGTTGGTCGATCTCTGGATGGGACGCCTGAGTGCGCGTCAGGCGCGCGCCTTCATGACGGAGCAGGTGCAACTGGCGAGGAGCAACCTCCAGGCGGTGCAGAAGCGCCACAAGGCAGGTGATGCGGCGGCGCTCGACGTGAATGTGGCCGCGGCCGACCTCGCCGAGGTCGAGCAGGGCATGAGCGAGGCACTGGCCAGCGAAACCAAGGCCCAGGCACGACTCAACGTCCGGTTTCCCGGTGCCGCCGATGCCGAGCCGCCCATGCTCGGCCAGCCGGTCAAGCTGGAGGAGTCCGAGGCGGTCTGGAAGGATCGGGTACTGGCAGCCAGCGATCCGCTTCGGATGGCACAACTGCGCCTGGAGCAGGCGGAGCTCGCGGCCTCGCGCGCACGCGCGGACCGGTTGCCGGATCCCACGATCGGTCTGTATGCCGCGTCGGAAGCATTCAGCCGCGAGCGTATCGTTGGCGTCAGTGTCTCGATGCCCTTGCCAGGCAGCTACCGGACCGAGCGGCTGGGGCAAGCGCTGACGGAAGTGGATGCCGCGCGTGCGGCGCGTGATCGTCGGCAGCGTGAGCTCGAATCGGAAATCGCGGACAGCTATACCGATGCGACGAGCAACTACGACCGCTGGAAACTGGCGGAAGAGGGGGCGTCGAGAACCCGCCAGAATGCCCAGCTGACACAGCGCGCCTATGGCCTTGGCGAGGCCGATCTGCAGACGCTTCTGCTGGCCCGGCGCCAATCGGTGGATGCCATGCACTCGGCCCTGGACGCACGTACTGCCGCACTCCGCTCCTACTACCGGCTGCTCGTCGACGCCCGTCTGATATGGGGCCTTGCGCGCGAATGAAGGCAGGGCGGCGTACGGCGCCGCCCCTGATTTCGGCGTCCTTCCTTCAGCATCCACGGAAAGGACTCCACGGTACCGGCGCATGCCCGAGGTATGGCCGGTCATGTCCACTCAGGCCGGTAATCAGTCGTGACCCATCAGCGGCCGTGTGGACAACCGCCGATGGTTGGGCTCGTTCCCGACGGTCATTCCCGATGTCAGTACATGATGCTGTGGCGGTCGCATAAGGTAGCCGCCGCGAAGGCGACTTCGATGGGCATTTCAGAGCCATGCAAGCACGACACCTCGATCACGACGTGACAGGCGCCGGCTCGCCTATACTCAAGGCTTCTTCAGGGAATCAGGGGTAGGCAATGGGACAGCTTCTCGCGTTGGTCATCGTGTTTTTCGTCGTGGTCGGCGTGGCCAAACTGGTGCGCATCGTGCCGCAGGGCTTCGAGTGGACGGTGGAGACGTTCGGCAAGTACACCCGCACGCTCAGCCCCGGCCTGCATTTCCTGATTCCGATCTACCAGGCGGTCGGGCGCAAGATCAACATGATGGAGCAGGTGCTGGACGTGCCGTCGCAGGACGTGATCACCAAGGACAACGCGGTGGTGCGCGTCGACGGCGTGGTGTTCTACCAGGTGCTGGACGCGTCCAAGGCCGCGTATGAAGTTTCCAATCTGGAGCAGGCCTCGCTGGCGCTGATCATGACCAATATCCGTACCGTGCTCGGCTCGATGGACCTGGATGAATCGCTGAGCCAGCGCGACGCGATCAACGCCAAGCTGCTGCGCGTGGTCGACGAGGCGACCCATCCGTGGGGCGTCAAGGTCAACCGCATCGAGATCAAGGACATCGCGCCGCCGCGCGACCTTATCGACGCGATGGCGCGGCAGATGAAGGCCGAGCGCGAGAAGCGCGCGAACATTCTCGACGCCGAGGGCTTCCGTCAGGCCGCGATCCTCAAGGCCGAGGGCGAGAAGCAGTCGGTGATCCTCGCTGCCGAAGGCGAGAAGGAAGCCGCATTCCGTGCCGCCGAGGCGCGCGAGCGTTCGGCCGAGGCCGAGGCGAAGGCGACCACGATGGTCTCCGACGCGATCTCCGGCGGCAACGTCAACGCGTTGAACTATTTCGTCGCCAACAACTATGTCGAGGCGCTGAAGGAAATGGCGAAGTCGCCGAACCAGAAGATGTTGCTGCTGCCGATCGAGGCTACCGGCATCCTCGGTTCGCTGGCCGGCATTGCCGAGCTGGCCAAGGAGTCGCTGGGCCAGCAGCAGAAGTCGGCGGCGATCCAGCCGCCGCTGCGCTGAGGCCGGGCCATGTGGGATCTCTCAGTGCATTACCTGTGGTGGATTCTCGCGTTGCTGCTGATCGCCGGCGAAGTGTTGCTGCCGGGCTATTTCATGCTGTGGATCGGCCTGGCCGCCGCCGCGATGGGTGTGGTGTTGTGGGCCGTGCCGACGCTGGGCCTGCTGACGCAGGCGGTATGGTTCGCACTGCTCGCATTCGCTTTCTGCGTCGGTTACGCGCGCTGGCTGCGGCCGCGGCTGGAGCGCAGCGCGCCCGGCGACGAGCGGCTGAACCGTCGCGGCGAACAGATGATCGGCCAGCGTTACGTGCTGGTCGAGCCGATCGTCAACGGTCGCGGCAAGGCGCGCGTGGGTGATGGCCAGTGGCTGGTCAGCGGGCCGGACCTGCCGCTGGGCAGCACGGTGGAAGTGGTGGCCGTCGAAGGCACCACCTTGCAGGTGCGCGCAGCGGCATGAGCACGGGCGACACCATCAGCCGGCAGCAGTTCGCCACCACGGCGCTGACGACACGGATCGCGTTTCTGCTGGAGCTGGCGCGGCGGCTGCACCAGTACGGCACCTCGGCGCCGCGACTGGAGATGGCGGTGGCCGGCGCGGCGCAACGGCTGGGGCTTGTCGCCGATGTATGGTCCAGCCCCACCGCGATCATCATTTCCTTCGCCGACCTGGCCCAGGGCGAGGAAGGCGTGGCGCAGACCACGCAGGTGATGCGGCTGGCGCCGGGTGAGGTGAATCTGGAGCGCCTGTGCGAGGTCGACGCGATTGCCGATCGCGCCATCGCCGGCGAGCTGGACCTGCGCGAAGGCTTTCGCCTGCTGCGCGTGCTGGGTCTGCCCGACACGCGCCGCGAAAAGATCGGCTCGATCGCCAGTTATGGCCTGTCCGCTGCCAGCATTGCGGCGCTGTTCCTGCACAGTTCGTGGGTGGATCTGCTGGTGGCCGGCGTGATCGGCGTGATCATCGGCAGCATTACCCTGCTGGCCGCCAGTCGGCCGCGATTGGCGGTGGCCAGCGATGCGATCTGTGCGCTGGTGGCCACCGCGGTGACGATCGTGGTGAGCGCGTTCGTGGTGCCGCTGGCGATCAAGTCGGTAGTGCTGGCCAGTTTGATCATCCTGATACCGGGTATGTCGCTGACCACCGCGGTGCGTGAGATTTCCAGCCAGCACCTGGTGTCCGGCATGGCGCGCATGGGCGGCGCGATGGCGACCCTGCTCAAGCTTACCTTCGGCACCATCGCCGCCACCCAGCTGTGTGCTGCGCTGGGGATTACGGCCCGCGATTTTGCCTTGCCCGCGTTGCCGACATGGACGGATTATCCGGCGCTGCTGGTCGCGGCCATAGCGTTCGCGATCCTGTTCCGTGCCGCACGCCGCGACTGGCCGGTGGTGATCGCGGCCGTCATCGTGGGTTATCTGGCCACGCGCTGGGGTGGTGCCATTTCCGGGTCACTGCCGGGTGCGCCGTTTGGCGTATTCCTCGGCGGGCTGTTGCTGGGTGCCTTTGCAAATATCTATGCGCGATTCGCGCACCGGCCGGGTGCAGTAATCCGCGAGCCGGGTATTCTGTTGCTGGTGCCGGGCAGTGTCGGTTTTCGCAGCATGTCCTTTCTGCTCGAACGGGATACTTCATTGGGCATGGATACCGGCCTGCTGTTGCTGACTCTGCTGGTTTCCCTGGTGGCCGGACTGATGTTCGGCGATCTACTGGTTTCGCCACGCCGGTCGCTTTGACCCGTGCGTTGACTGCGCATCGGCTGCGTCTGCCGCGAACAGTAAAACGCCGGCGCGAGGCCGGCGTTCTTCATGCGGGATAATGCGGCTTGAGCATCCGGGGTCAGATGGTCAGATCCTTTTCCTTCTTGCCGGCCTTCAATGCGTCGTTGAACCAGTGCGGGCGCTTGCCGCGGCCGGACCAGGTTTGCGCCGGATTGGCCGGGTTGCGGTACTTCGGTGCCACCGTGCCGGTGGTGCGCTTGGCCTTGCCGCGTGTGCTGCCGAAAATGTCCTCGAAGGCATAACCCTCGGCCTTGAGCAGCGCGTGCACCTTCTCGCGCAGCTTGACGACCTTTTCCTTGCGCAACTCGTTCTGGCGAACCTGTGCCTTGTTGATCAGGTCGTTGAGCTGGGTATGATTGAGATTCTTGATATCGACGGCCATGATTGACTCCGGGGTGAGTATCGACGATTAAACGGTCTGACCAGGATCTGATTATTATCGGGGAGCAGAGCCAGGTGCATGAAAACTTGTTGCAGTTCGGATTCTCGCTGATATGCGGAATATTTGTAAAGCGCAGTTCATCTTTTGAAGCATGCATTCACATTAAGCGCAATTAATAGAGTTGCGACTGATTTGAATAATCGGCTTTCCGGATTTCGTCGCGCCGGATAAAGAAACGGCCGCACAGGGCGGCCGTTTCGGTTAACACGGTGTTATGCCGCGGGACTCAGTCCAGCAAGGCAAACAATTCGTCCTGACTGAGTGCACGGCTTTCGCTTTCTTCGCGGGCGCGATATTCCAGCGTGCCGGCGGCCAGCCCGCGTTCGCTGACCACGACACGGTGCGGAATGCCGATCAGTTCCATGTCGGCAAACATGCCGCCCGGACGCAGGCCACGGTCATCGAGTACTGCCTCGATGCCATGCTGGGCCAGTGACTGGTACAGCGCTTCGGCGGCAGCGCTCACTTCGGGCAGGTTCTTGGGATTGATCACGCAAACCACAATGCGCCATGGCGCCATCGCCTCCGGCCACAGAATGCCGGCGTCGTCGTGGCGCTGCTCGATCGCGGCTGCAACGATGCGACTGACGCCGATGCCATAGCAGCCCATGGTCATCAGCTGCGCCTTGCCGGTTTCGTCGATCACGGTCGCGTCGAGCGCCTCGGCATACTTCTGGCCGAGTTGGAACACATGACCCACCTCGATGCCGCGGGCGATGTGCAGCACGCCGTTGCCGTCGGGTGACAGATCGCCCTCGACCACGTTGCGCAGATCGACGACGCGGGTGATGCGTGCATCGCGATCCCAGTTCGCGCCGGTGTAATGGCTGCCATCGGTGTTGCCGCCACAGACGAAATCGGCGAGCACGGCGGCATCGCGGTCGACGATGACGGGAATCGAGTCCGGCAGCCCGACCGGGCCGATGAAGCCGGGGCGGGCGCCGGTGGCGGCGAGAATTTCCTCTTCGCTGGCGAGCACCGACTGATCCGGCAGTTCGGCCAGCTTGCCGGCCTTGACCTCGTTGATCTCGTGGTCGCCGCGCAGGCACAGCGCCACCAGGCCATCGCGGCCGCGCACCAGCAGGGTCTTCACGCACTGCTGCGGCGAGACCTTGAGGAAGCCGCTGACATCAGTGATGGTTTTCTGGGTCGGTGTATCGACCCGCTGCAACGACGAAGCGGGAGCGGGGCGCGCGATAGTCGGCGCCAGCGCCTCGGCCTTTTCCAGATTCGCGGCGTAATCGGAGCCATCGGAAAACGCGATCGCGTCTTCGCCCGAATCGGCCAGCACCTGGAACTCGTGGCTGGCATTGCCGCCGATCGCGCCGGTATCGGCCTGCACCGCGCGGAAGGTCAACCCAAGCCGGGTGAAAATACGCACATAGGCCTGATACATCGCTGCGTAGGTCTCGGCCAGCGACTCCTGGGTCAGGTGAAACGAATAGGCATCCTTCATCAGGAATTCGCGTGCGCGCATTACGCCGAAACGCGGACGGATTTCGTCGCGAAACTTGGTCTGGATCTGATAGAAGTTGACCGGCAGCTGCTTGTAGCTTTTCAGCTCGTTGCGGGCAAAGTCGGTAACCACTTCCTCATGGGTCGGGCCATAGCAGTACTCCTGCTGCTTGCGATCCTTGATTTTCAGCAGCTGACCGCCGAACTTTTCCCAGCGGCCGGTTTCTTCCCACAGCTCTTTCGGCTGGATCGAGGGCATCAGCATTTCGATCGCACCGGCGCGATTCATTTCCTCGCGCACGATGTGCTCCACCTTGCGCAGCACGCGCAGGCCCAGCGGGCTCCAGGTGTACAGCCCCGATGCGAGCCGGCGGATCATGCCGGCGCGCAGCATCAGCCGGTGGCTGGCGATCTCGGCGTCGGCGGGGACTTCCTTGACGGTGGCCAGATGAAATTGGCTGAGGCGCATGTGGGTGTGTCCGGCGTGAATGAAGACACCCATTGTAGCGGCCTGCCGTCGCCGTCGCTGATGGCGTGCGACGACGGCAGGCCGGAGCTGCCGTCGGCATGCAACGGGCGACTATTTGGTTTGGCAGTACTGGTCGTACTGGCTCTGCGCCGCACTGACCTGCTGCTTGCGCTGGTCGGTGTCCAGCGCCGTGGCCTTGCCGTCCTGCTGCATGACCACCGGGCCGCTGCCCTGCAATGTGGCGAGATTGGCTTTCAACGATTCGCACAGCTTGGCGCGGTTTTCCGGGGTGTCGGCCACCGGCTTGGCTGGTTCCGGCGACGGCTCGCTGTTGCCGTTGCCGTCGCCCTCGCCGGTGTTTCGGGTCGGTGCAGCCAGTGGCGCCACCGTGCCGGTGGTCTTCACTTCCTTGTAGTTCGTGCCCTGTACCGGAGGCGCTTCGGAGTAGTGCACGGTGCCGCTGGCGTCGGTCCATTTGTAGACCTGGGCGGTGGCCAGCGGGGCCAGCAGCAGCAGCGCCACGGCAATCAGCGAACGATGCATGATGTTCTCCATTTCATGGGGATTCGGCAGCTACCTTGTTATCACTCCGGCGGTCCGGACTCAAGCAGCCTATGGTTTACACTGCGCGCATCCTGTCACGGTCCTGATACATGAGCGAGTCCACGCCCGTCCGGCCGCCCCGTCACCGGGGCATTTACCTGCTGCCGAACCTGTTCACTACCGCGGCGATGTTTGCGGGTTTCTACGCGATCATCGCCAGTATCGGCGGTCGTTATACCGAGGCGGCGGTGGCAGTGTTCATTGCCGCGGTGCTCGATGGCATGGACGGGCGCGTGGCGCGGATGACCGGTACCCAGACCGAATTCGGCGTGCAGTACGACTCGCTGTCCGACCTGGTCAGCTTCGGGCTGGCGCCGGCGCTGGTGATGTATACGTGGTCGCTGTCGTCGTTGCGCGATTTCGGTCCGCTGTGGGGCAAGCTGGGCTGGGCCGCCGCGTTCATCTATGCCGCCTGCGCCGCGCTGCGGCTGGCGCGCTTCAACACCCAGGTCGGCGTGGCCGACAAACGCTATTTCCAGGGACTGGCCAGCCCGGCTGCGGCGGCGGTGTGCATGTCGTTCGTGTGGAGCGTGGACAAGTTCGGCCTGGCCGGCAGCGATTTCTGCTTCATCACGCCGGTGATCGCGGTGGTCGTCGGTTTGCTGATGGTCAGCCGGTTCCGCTATTTCAGCTTCAAGTCCTTGCCCACCGGCGAGCGCCAGCGCGTGCCGTTCGGTTGGATGGTCGGCGCCGTGCTGTTGCTGGCGCTGTTGATCCTGGATACCGCGCGGGTGCTGTTCGCCGGCTTCACGATCTATCTGTTGTCCGGGCCCGTACTGACGATCTGGGGACTGGCCACGCATCGGCGCCGGACCCGGCGCAACCCGGCATGAATGCGGGCCTGCGCCAGCACGTGACGGCCAGCCATCGCGACCGTGTGTTGCGCGCGCTGGGTGTGACGCCATGGGTGCGGCGTGTGCCGGCGGATATTGCCGAACCCGCACCGCCTGCAACGGATCCGGACGAGGGAGTTGCCTGCGTGGTGGTTTTGCCGGAAGGCTGCAGCACGCGCGAACTCGATCTGCTGGGGCGCGCGCTCAACGCGTGCGGAGCCACGCTGGCGCGCGCGGCGCGCGTCACGGTGCGTGGCGGCCAACTCGCCGCAGGCGTGCCCGAGGCACGCGCCTATCTGGTGTTCGGCGAGGCGCAGGCGCATGCGCTGGGGCGCACGCTGCCGGCTGCGGCGATGCATCAGGCGCAGATCGTGCTGGCCGATGAACCGGCTCTGGTGCTGACCAGCGCTGGCGCCAAACGACGTCTGTGGAGCGCGTTGCGCAGCTTGCGCCGCACGCTGGCCACAGCGGGCAGCTAGCCGCGATGGTCGCGGTCATCAAGCCGGTGATCCAGGTGCGCGGCATGCGCACCGAGGATCTGGCCACGGTCAGCACCATGGAAAACATCTCCTACGACTTCCCGTGGTCGGCCGGCATCTTCAGCGACTGCGTGAAAGCAGGGCATCCGTGCTGGGTACTTTGTGTCGATTCGGTGGTTGCCGGGTACGGCATTCTGTCGATGGGTGCAGGCGAGGCGCACGTACTGAACCTCTGCATCGGGCCGGATTATCGCGGCCGCGGGCTGGGCCGGCACCTGCTGGTCCGGCTGCTGGACATCGCGCGCTGGAATGGCGCGGAGCGGGTATTTCTCGAAGTACGCCCGTCCAATCCGCTGGCTAAGGCGCTGTATGAGTCGGTGGGGTTCAGCGAGATCGGGCGGCGGCCGCGGTATTACCCGGCGCGGAATGGACGCGAAGATGCGATCGTGATGGCCCTCGATATGGCCGAAGGCCATATCGAGAAATAGGTAAAGGCGCCCTTGATCTTTCGCTCCGGACGCGGCAGGGCGGAACGTGTAGTCGGCAAATCCGCGAGATACCGAACGTCAGCCCAGCTTCTGCGCCTGCTCACGCAGTGCCATCAAGGTGGTGTTCCAGTCGGTGATGCGTTGACGTTCCTGGACGACGACCTCGGCGGGAGCGTTGGCGACGAAGTTGGCGTTGCCCAGTTTGCCTTCGCACTTCTTGATCTCGACTTCGATGCGGCTGATTTCCTTGGCCAGACGCGTCTTCTCGGCGCCGAGGTCGATCAGGCCGGCGAGCGGGATCATCACGCGCAGCGTGCCGACCACGGCCGCGGCGGCGGCCGGTTCGTCGGTGCCGGCTTCGATCCATTGCGGGGCTTCGGTGCGGGCGAGGAAGGCGATCTGGGCGGCGAATTTCGCCACGCGGGCGCGATCGCTGGCGTCGCCGTCGGCGAGCAGCAACGGGATCGTCCTGGCGGGCGAGATGTTCATCTCGGAGCGGATCTTGCGAATGCCGCTCAGCACGTTCTTGAACCACTCGATTTCGGCTGTCGCCGCGTCATCGGCAGCGATCTCGTCGGCACACGGCCACGGCCGCTGCATCAAGCTGTTTTCGGTGAGGGCGAGTTTGGGTGCCACCGACTGCCAGATCTCTTCGGTGATGAACGGGATCACGGGGTGCAGCGCGCGCAGCACACTTTCCAGCACCACCAGCAAGGTGTGTCGCGTCGATGCGGCGGCGACGGCATCCTCACCGTTCAAGGCCGGCTTGGCCAGTTCGAGGAACCAGTCGCACAGCTCGTTCCAGGTGAACTCATAGAGCGCTTGTGCGAGGTGATCGAAGCGATAGCTGATGAAATGCTTTTCGACTTCGCCGAGCGTCTGTTTCAAACGAGTGAGAATCCAGCGTTCCGCCTCGGTCACTGGCGCACCAGTGGGTGCCGCGACCTCACCTTCCGGTCCGCTCTCGTCCGGCATGTTCATCAACACAAATCGCGCCGCGTTCCACAGCTTGTTGCAGAACGCCTTGTAGCCTTCGGCGCGCTTGATGTCGAAGTTGATCGTGCGGCTGTAGCTGGCCAGCGCGGCGAAGGTGAAGCGCAGCGCGTCGGTACCGATCGCCGGGATGCCGTCGGGGTAATCCTTGCGCACGCGCTTCTCGACCTTCTCGCGCACTTGCGGAATCAGCAGCGACTTGGTGGATTTCGCCACCAGCGGCTCCAGCTCGATGCCGTCGATCAGGTCCAGCGGGTCCAGCGTGTTGCCCTTGGACTTGGACATCTTCTGGCCTTCCGCATCGCGCACGATCGCGTTGATGTAGACCTCACGGAACGGTACCTGGCCGGTGAAATACTTGGTCGCCATCACCATGCGCGCGACCCAGAAGAAGATGATGTCGAAACCGGTGACCAGCACCGCGCTGGGCAGGAATATCTTGTCCTGCTCCCAGTTCGCCACAACTTCGCCGCGCTCGTTCTTCACTGGACCATTCGCCGGCCAGCCCAACGTGGAGAACGGCCACAGCGCCGAGCTGAACCAGGTGTCGAGCACGTCGTCGTCCTGGCGCAGCGCGCCGACCGGCGCGGCAGTGGCGGACTTGCGTGCATCGGCCTCGTCCTCGCCCACGAAGATATTGCCGGCCTCGTCGTACCACGCCGGAATGCGATGCCCCCACCACAGCTGGCGGCTGATGCACCAGTCCTGGATGTTGTCCAGCCACTGCGTGTAGGTGGTGGCCCAGTTCTCCGGCACGAAGGTGATTTCGCCCGAACGCACCGCATCCAGCGCCGGCTGGGTGATCGCCTGGCGGCCGCCCGGACGTCCATCGGCCAGCGTGTCGGAGGTGAGGTCGACGAACCACTGGTCGGTCAGCATCGGCTCGATCACCGCGTCCGAGCGATCGCTCACCGGCACCTGCAATTTGTGCGGTTTGGTCTCGACCAGCAGGCCGGCGGCTTCGAGATCGGCCAGCACGCGCTTGCGCGCGTCGTAGCGGTCCAGCCCGCGATACTTTTCTGGTGCGTTGTCGTTGACCTTGGCGGCCAGCGTGAAGATGGTGATCGGTGCCAGCTTGTGGCGCTGGCCGATCGCGTAGTCGTTGAAATCGTGTGCCGGGGTGATTTTCACGCAGCCGGTGCCGAAATCCTTGTCGACATAGTCGTCGGCAATGACGGGAACAAGCCGGTCGGTGAGCGGCAGCATCAGCATCTTGCCGACCAGATGCGCGTAACGCTCGTCTTCCGGATGCACCGCCACGGCGACGTCGCCCAGCATGGTCTCGGGACGCGTGGTGGCCACAACCATGCTCTCGTCGCTGCCCACGACCGGGTAGCGGATCGACCACATATGCCCGTCGCGCTCGACGTTGTTCACTTCCAGATCGGACACGGCAGTACCCAGCACCGGGTCCCAGTTCACCAGCCGGTTGCCGCGATAGATCAGCCCCGCGCGATACCAGTCGATGAAGACCTTTTGCACCGCGGCGGACAGACCCGGATCCATGGTGAAGCGCTCGCGCGACCAGTCGGCGGCGGCGCCGATGCGGCGCATCTGGTTGGTGATGGTGGAGCCGGACTCCTCCTTCCATTTCCACACGCGCTCGACGAACGCATCGCGCCCGAGGTCATGCCGCGTCTTGTCCTCGACCGCCAGCTGGTTCTCCACGATCTTCTGCGTGGCGATGCCGGCATGATCGGTGCCGACCTGCCACAGGGTGTTCATGCCGCGCATGCGCTGGTAGCGCACCAGCATGTCCATCACCGTCTGCTGGAACGCATGGCCCATGTGCAGCGTGCCGGTGACATTCGGCGGCGGCAGCAGGATGCAATACGGCTCGCCCTTGCCCGACGGCTGGAACGCGCCGCTGGCTTCCCAGCGCTCGTACCACTTCGACTCGATCTGGGCGGGTTCGAAACTCTTTTCCATCAGGGGCTCGCGATGGCGCGCCATGGGCGCGCGCGGTGGTTGGTGGCGTGAACGGGGAATTGTACGGGGAGGGGCCGCGAGGCCCAAGCGGCAGGCGGCGAAGACGGCTTGCCACACGGAAAGACCCGTCCGTCGCGAAAAAAGACCCATGCGCGGGACGGTGGTGCCCCAAACGCCGCTCCATTCGAGTCACGCCCGCGCCGAGCAGCCCCAATCGCGGGTCTTTTTGCATGGCGTGTGGGTCATGCCGCTTCGAGCGCGGGACTTTTTCGTCGCCGCCTGGGGCTCCGGGGAGTCGTGCGTGGGTCTTTTTGGGCGGTGCGTGGGTCTTTCTTGTCGGAGGCCGGGTCTTTTTGTCGCGCGGTCGGGACTCCGGAGGCGGCTGCTGCGATCTGTCCGCCTGCGCAGCCCGCAGCCGTAGCCCGGCCTCGGCCTAGAGCAACTCGATGCCGAACCGTCGCACCACCAGCGCAAACAGCCAGAAACACACCACGGTGATCACCACGCAAGCCAGCAGCGTCGGCCAGAAGCCCAGGCGCGGCAGCAGCACGGGAAAGGCCAGGAACATCGGCAGCGTCGGCACCACGTACCAGAACGTGTACCAGGCGTGATTGGCGATCTTCACCTGCGGCTGGCGTTCGACGTACAGCCAGATCAGCGCCAGCACGGTGACCAGCGGCAGCGCCGCGAACAGGCCGCCGAGACGGTCGCTGCGTTTGGCGACTTCGGAGACGAGCACGACGACGGCCGCGGTGATCAGGTACTTGGTGACTAGCCATCCCATCGGTCGACTCCCTGGAGCGTTGCTCAGTTGCCGCGCAGGATGCGCCCGTAGGCGTGCACTTCGTCCACCAGCACTTTGACATGCTCCGGATCGACTTCCGGCGTGATGCCGTGACCGAGGTTGAACACGTGGCCGGGGTGGTTGCCGTAGCTGTCGAGCACGGCGCGGGCCTCGCGGCGGATCACATCGGGGCTGGCGCGCATCACCGCCGGGTCGAGGTTGCCTTGCAAGGCGACCTTGCCTGCCACGGCGCGACGGGCATCGGCCAGATCCATCGTCCAGTCGACGCCGAGCGCGGTGCAGCCGGTGTCGGCCATTTCCGCCAGATGCTGGCCGGCGCCCTTGGAGAACAGGATTACCGGCAGCTCGCGGGCGTGCGGGTCGGCCTTCAGCGCCTCGACCACGCGCGCCATGTAGCGCAGCGAGAATTCGCGGAACGCCGCGGGGCCGAGCAGGCCGCCCCAGGTGTCGAAGATCATCAGCGCCTGCGCGCCGGCGGCGGCCTGGGCGATCAGGTAGTGCGCGACGGACTGCGCCAGCGTGTCGAGTAGCTGATGCGCAAGTTTCGGTTCGTTCCAGCACATCGCCTTGAGCGTGGCGAAATCCTTCGAGCCCTGGCCTTCGACCATGTAGCAGGCCAGCGTCCACGGGCTGCCGGAGAAGCCGATCAACGGCACGCGGCCGTGCAGCTCCCGACGGATCAGGCGCACGGCGTCCATCACGTAGCGCAGTTCGCCGTCCATGTCGGGCACGGCAAGCTTGGCAATATCGGCTGCCGTGCGTACCGGATGCGCGAACTGCGGGCCTTCGCCCTGCGCAAACGACAGGCCCAGCCCCATCGCATCGGGAATGGTGAGGATGTCGGAGAACAGGATCGCCGCATCGAGCTCGAAGCGTTCCAGCGGCTGCAGGGTGACC
Source organism: Rhodanobacter glycinis (assembly GCF_006438785.1). Classification (GTDB taxonomy): domain Bacteria; phylum Pseudomonadota; class Gammaproteobacteria; order Xanthomonadales; family Rhodanobacteraceae; genus Rhodanobacter; species Rhodanobacter glycinis_A. Next base: position 603,744 of record NZ_RCZB01000003.1, read on the forward strand.
TCGCAGGCGAACTCGGGGTTCTGCGCCAGGCCCATGAAGCTGCCGGCGCGCTCGCGCGTAGCGCGGTATTCCGGCAGATAGCGGCCGGCCTGGCGCATCACCCAGATCGGCGTGGTGTCGGTGGGTTCGCGGCGCAGCGCGCGCAGGAAGCGATCATTCTTCAGCGGGGTATTCATCAAATCAACGTCCGTACGGGCCTTCGAGGCCTTGGGCAAACATCAGGCGGAAACCGCGCTTGAGCTGGGCATCGCGTGCTTTCTCGAACGCACTGACCGCCTCGTCGCGTTCCAGGAACTGCTCGCGCTTCATCGTCGCGCGGCCGCCCTGGGTGCCGGATTCGCGATACAGCGTCCAGCCGCCGAGCAGATCCTGCTCCAGCGTGATCTGGACGTAGCGGGGTGCCTCGGTGCTGCCGGGCACGGTTTGCAGATAGAGGCGCATGGGTTCCGGAGGGACTGTGCGGCACGCCGCAAACTTGGGCATTCTAGAAGGCTGGCGGCCGGGTAGCGAGGGCGCCGGTGACGCAGGGGATCGATCAGTGCCCGGTGGCCGCCTGCAGCACGGCCAGTACATCGGCTTCAGCGACGCCCGCGACAATCTCGGCGCGACCGATGCCGCGCCACAGGATCAGCCGCAACACGCCGGCGGTGTTCTTCTTGTCCAGCCGCATCAGCGCAAGCAATTGCTGCGCCTCCATGCCGGGCGGAATCGCTGTGGGCAAGCCGAGTTTTTCCAGCAGTCGCTGCAATCGTGAAGTGTCGGCGGCAACGCTCATGCCCAGCCGCTCGGACAACTGTGCGGCCAGCCGCATGCCGATCGCCACGCCTTCGCCGTGCAGCAGGGTGGTGTAGTGGCCGGCAGTCTCGAGCGCATGACCGAAGGTGTGGCCGAGATTGAGCAGGGCGCGTTCGCCCTGTTCGGTTTCGTCGCGGGCGACCACGCCGGCCTTGTAGCGCACCTTGCGCGCGATCGCTTCCAGCACGGCGGCGGGGTCGCGTGCGGCAAGTGCATCGGCGTGCTGTTCCAGCCAGACGAAGAATGGCTCGTCGCCGATCGCCGCGCCCTTGATCACTTCGGCTAAACCGGCGTGGTATTCGCGCTCGGGCAGGGTGGCCAGGGTGTCGATGTCCGCGATCACCGCGCGCGGCTGATGGAACGCGCCGGCGAGGTTCTTGCCGACGGGCAGGTTGACGCCGGTCTTGCCGCCGACCGAGGAGTCGACCATCGCCAGCAAGGTGGTCGGCATCTGGATGAAGTCGATGCCGCGCATCCAGCACGCCGCACTGAAGCCGGCCAGGTCACCGACCACGCCGCCGCCGAGCGCGATCACGCAGGCGTCGCGGGTGGCGCCGAGCTGGCCCAGCGCTTCCAGTGCGCGGCCGACGTTGGCGAAACTCTTGTGCGCCTCACCATCGTCGAGCAGGAACGACGACCACTTCAGACCGTCCAGTCCTGCCTCGATGCACGGCAGGTACAGCGGCGCCACCGTGGTGTTGCTGATCACCAGCGCGTGCCGGCCGCGCAGCATCGCGCGCCAGCGTGCGTGGTCGGCGAGCAGGCCGCTGCCGATCCACACCGGATAGCTGCGCTGGCCGAGCGCGACGGTGATGGTCTGGAGTGCGGGGTTGTTCATGCGTTCTGCCGGGGCCATGCGGTGGGTTGGCGCTGCCAGTGACGGTCGATCAGCGCGATGCAGCGTTCGCTGGCGGCGGCGACGCTGCCGTGCTCGCCGGGCACGGCGAGGTCGGCGAGTTCGCGATAGATCGGCTCGCGGACCTGCGCCATCGCCTGCAATCGCTCGTGCCGGTTCGGTACCGCCAGTAGCGGACGGCGATGGTCGCGTTCCAGCCGTTCCAGCTGTTGCTCGATCGTGGTCTGCAGCCACACCACGTAGCCGCGCTCGCCCAACTGCTGGCGATTGTGCTCGGCCAGCACGGCGCCGGCGCCGGTGGCCAGCAGCACGCCGCGACGGCTGCTGAACTCGTCCAGCAGCGCACTTTCGCGCTGGCGGAAACCGGCCTCACCCTCGATCTCGAACACGGTGTTCACGTCCACTCCGCAATGGCGTTCGATCTCCTGATCGAGATCGACGAACGGGAGTCCATAATGCGTGGCAAGACGACGTCCGATCGAGGTCTTGCCGGCACCGGTCGGACCGATGATGAACAGGTTGAGCGACGGATTCATGGGCAAATGCTAACAGGGCGGGTATGGCGCCTGTGGGGAGTATGCGGTGGTGAGCGAACGGGTGTTGCTGGCAGGCTGTGGCGACCTCGGTCGGCGCGTGGCGCAGCGACTGCTGGCGCGTGGCGATGAGGTATGGGCACTGCGGCGTACGCCGCCAGCGCAGGATGACAGCGGCATCCGCTGGCTGCGTGGCGACCTGACCCTACCGGACAGCCTGGGCAGCCTGCCGCGCGGGATCACGCAATTGGTTTATTTGCCGACGCCGGATCGGCGCGAGCCGGCGGCGTACCGAGCCACGTTTCTGGACGGGCTGCGTCAGCTGCTCGATGCGCTCGGGCGAGCCACCTTGCAACGGGTATTGCTGGTGTCGTCCAGTGCGGTCTACGGCGAGCACGGCGGCGACTGGGTGGATGAAGGCACGCCGCCGGCGCCGCCCGGGTTCAATGGTGCGGTGTTGCTGGAGGCGGAACAATGGCTGGTCGCACAACCGGTCGCTTCAATCGTGTTGCGGCTGGCCGGGCTGTATGGCCCCGGCCGCACGCAACTGCTTGAGCGCCTGCGCGCGGGGCAGCTCAAGGTGCCGCGCCGCGTGCCGCACTGGGCCAATCGCATCCATGTCGACGATGCCGCTGCCGCGATCGTGCATCTGCTGTCACTGGCCGCCCCGCTGCCACTGTATGTCGGCGTGGACAGCATGCCGTTGCCGCTTGATGCGCTATACGACCATCTGGCCGGCTTGATCGGCGCCCCGCTGGCCGGCGACGGCCCCGCGCCGGCCGGGATCGGCAGCAAGCGGCTCAGCAATGCGCGGCTGCGCGCGAGCGGATTTGTGCCGCAATGGCAGGATGCACGCGATGGTTACGCGGCGCTGCTCGCTACCTGAATCACCACCGTTGAATCACTCACCATGGAGAACTGATATGAGTCGCGCCGTTCCACATCATCAGGTCAGCACCAGCAACGAGATTCCCGGCTGCCGCATCGTGCGTTCGCTGGGTATCGTGCGTGGCATCACCGTGCGTTCGCGCAGCGTGGTCGGCAATCTCGGCGCAGCACTGCAGACCATCGTCGGCGGCAACATCTCGATCTACACCGAGCTGTGCGAGAAGGCACGCGAGGAAGCGTTCGAGCTGATGCTGCAGCACGCCGCCGCCATGGGTGCAAACGGCGTGGTGGCGATGCGCTACGACGCCAACGAGGTCGCCCAGGGCGTCACCGAGGTACTCGCCTACGGCACGGCGGTGCAGGTCGAAGCGTCAACGTGATGTGATTTTGCAGTGCGGCTTGTCCTGGCGCATGGCAGCGGGCCAGACTCGGCTTTCGGGGCGGGGGAAGCGCTGCGTGCCGCTTGCACGATTCCACAGGAGATTGACGCCATGTCGGTAGCCAAGGTCATCGAAATCAATGCTTCGTCCGCCAAGGGCGTTGAAGATGCCGTGCAACACGGTTTGCGCAAGGCCGCGGAGTCGGTGAAGAACATCAAGGGCGCCTGGGTCAACGAGATCAAGGTGGTCACGAAGGACGACGGCACGGTGACCGAGTGGCGCGTCAACATGAAGGTGAACTTCGTCGTCGATTGAGCAGGCAGGGGAGCGGGGCGCAGGAGTGCGAGGTTCCCCGTTCCCCGACTTCAGCCGTGGCTGAGTCCGGTCACGTGGCGATCGTCGTCGTATTCCACACAGGTGTCGGCCAGTGCCGGCAAGGTGGCCAGCGCGTGTCGACTGAGCCGCTCGAAATGTGCCAGGAACCGCTCCATCGCCGGCGCATCCATCGCCAGCGGCGCATGCCGCGCCAGCAGGTCCTGTTCCTGCTCGCCACGCCAGCGTCGCACGATCTCCCAGCCTGGCGCCTGCAGCACGATCAAGGCATCGAACTTGCGCCATAACGGCTGATAGCCGCGCAGCTGCTTGTTGACCCAGTGCCGCCAGCTGCCGTCCGGATCCTCCTTGAGCTCCAGCGCGTTGACCGGCCTGGCCAGTGCGGCCTGCAGCTGCGGGCGGATGCCCAGCGCCCAGCCCTCCACGATCACCAGCTTTGGCGGCCGTGTGATTCGCGGCCAGCGCGAGGGCGAAAAACGGGTGTCGCGGCCCTTGTCGAAACGCGGGTGCGATACCGGCAGCTTGTCCGAGGCGTGCGGCAGCGCAGCCAGCACCGACATCATCAACTCGATCTCGTGCGTGCCCGGAACGCCACGGCTGCGGAGCAGCGGATGCACGTCGCGCGCCAGTGCCTCGCGGTCGCTGCGGGCGTAATAGAAGTCATCCAGCGAGAGCACCTCGGTGGCCCAGCCGCGGGCTTCGGCCTGGCCTTTCATCACCCGCGCCAGCGTGCTCTTGCCACTGCCCTGCAGGCCGGACAGGCCGAGGATGTAGGGGCGTCGCGAGCGGGCAATGCGCCCGGCGTACTGGTCGAGCAGATGACCGGCGAGCGCCTCGTTCTGCATGTCGGCGTGAGACATCATCCGCGGGATACCCTGGTTCCGGGAAGGATTTCCGCTACCGGCAGGTGGCGGTCACGCAGTATCCCGCAAACGGATGCGCCGCGTTCACGTTTCATGGCGGGGAATGGGGTCGCCAGCGGCGCTGCCGTGGTACTGGATGAATGGGGCATTGCACTATCATCTGTCAGGTTCATCTGCGCCATGATGGCGCGTGTCGGCCACGATGCAAAAGGAAAGTTTCAAACATCATGCTCAACTCCGAGATCCTGGACACCTTCCTGCGACTGCTGGACGAGGCCAAGGCCAGCGGCGACCGCGAGCCGACGGCGATGAACCTGGCCACCGTCGACAGCTCCGGCCGGGTTGCCTCGCGCATCGTGCTGCTCAAGGGCGTCGACGAGCGCGGTTTCCGTTTCCACACCAACTACCAGAGCGACAAGGGTAGCCAGCTTGAGGCGCATCCGCAGGTCGCCCTGTGCTTCCATTGGAAGCAGCTGCGCGACGGTGTGCAGGTGCGCGTGGAAGGTGCCTCGCGCAAATTGCAGGACGAGGAGTCAGACGCGTACTTCGCCAGCCGCCCGCGCCAGAGCCAGATCGGCGCATGGGCGTCGCTGCAGTCGCAGACGTTGCCCGACCGCGACGCGTTCGAGCAACGGGTGGCACGCTACGAACACGAGTTCGATGGGCGCGACGTGACCCGGCCGCCGCACTGGGGCGGCTACGTGGTGGAGCCGGACATGCTGGAGTTCTGGTACGGCGCCGAGTTCCGCCTGCATGAACGCGTACGCTGGAGCCGACACGGCCAGACCTGGACGAGCCGGTTGCTGTACCCGTGAGTCCCGGCGCGATGCCGGGTGACGCGTACCCGCAACGCATCGTCTGCCTCACCGAGGAGCCGACCGAGGTGCTGTACGCACTCGGCGAGGATCACCGCATCGTCGGCATCTCCGGTTTCACCGTGCGGCCGCCGCGGGCGCGCAAGGAGAAGCCGAAGGTTTCTGCGTTCACCAGCGCAAAGATCGGCGAGATCCTGAAACTGGAGCCCGACCTGGCGATCGGCTTCTCAGATATCCAGGCGGACATTGCCCGCGAGTTGATCAAGGCCGGCGTCGAGGTGTGGATCAGCAATCATCGCAGCGTCGATGGCATCCTCGCCTATATCCGCCGGCTCGGTGCGATGGTGGGCGCTTACGAAAAAGCCGAGGCTTACGCCCAGCGCGCCGAGCGGCACATCGCCGACATCCGCGCCGCCGTCGCGCAGTTGCCGCGGCGTCCGAAGGTGTATTTCGAGGAGTGGGACGAACCGATCATCACCGGCATCCGCTGGGTCGCCGAGATCATCGGCATCGCTGGCGGCGATGACTGCTTCCCCGAACTCGCGCGCGAGCCGCTGGCGAAACAGCGCATCCTTGCCAACGGTGATGAGGTGGTGCGGCGCGCGCCGGACATCATTCTCGGCTCCTGGTGCGGCAAACGCTTCCGGCCGGAACGCATGGTGGCGAGGCCTGGCTGGGACACCATCCCGGCGGTGCGCCACGGCGACCTGCATGAGATCAAGTCGCCGATCATCCTGCAGCCGGGGCCGGCGGCGTTGTTCGACGGGTTGGACGAGATCCATCGGATCATTGCCGACTGGGCGCTGCGCTGATCCTTTTTGATTTTTGCGGGAGCGGCTTCGGCCGCGATGCCGTTTCTCTTCGCAGTACAAACAGATCCGAGCATTGCGGCCGAAGCTGCTCCCACAACGACGCGGCTCAGCCGCTCATGGCCAGCCGGGCGCCCAGGTCGAGCAGCGGTGCGGCGAGCAACAGGCGCGCAAGCAGCAGCACGAGCATCACGACCATCGGGGCGAAGTCGATGTTGCCGGCGACCAGCTTGCCGTGCAGGGGTCGCAGCAGCGGAGCGACGATGCTGCCGGCCAGCCGCAGGAGCGGTTGCCGGCGATCGACGGCGAACATGCTCAGCAGGGACCAGCCGAAGATCAACACCAGATAGAACAGCAGCACGAAGTCGAGCAGTTCGGCCAGCGCCAGTACCACGGCGCCGACCGGGTGCGGCATCACGCCGAGCAGGGCGAACAGCAACAGGCGCTTGACCAGCATCGCCAGCCACGCCAGCAACAGAGCGGCCAGATTGATCCGGCGCCAGTTCGGCAGCACGCGGCGGATCGGCGCCAGCACCGGGTTGGTGTAGCGGTAGACGAACTGGCTGAGCGGATTGTTGAAGTCCGCGCGGCAGGCTTCGGCCAATACGCGCAACAACAGCAGCGTGACGACGGCGTCGAATGCCAGCTCGATCAGCATGGACAGTGCATTCAGCAGATAGCTCACGAGACCTTGTCCAGTTCGGCGGCGAGTTCCACGCCACGTTGGGTGGCGGCGGCGATGGCGCGGGCCACGATGCGTGGCAGGTCATCGGCGCTGAAGCTTTCCAGGGCAGCCTGAGTGGTGCCATGGGGCGAGGTGACGCGTTGGCGCAGTACGGCAGGATCCTCACCGCCTTCGGCCAGCATGCGGCCGGCGCCGAGGCAGGTCTGGGCGGCGAGCGCGCGGGCGGTATCGCGTGGCAGGCCCTGGGCGACGGCGGCGGTTTCCAGTGCTTCGACCAGGGCGAAGAAATACGCCGGGCCGGAGCCGGACACAGCGGTGACGGTGTCCATCAGTGCCTCGTCGTCGATCCAGCGGGTGATGCCGGCGGCGTCCAGGATGTGCTGCGCCTGCGCCTTCTGAGACGGGCTGACCCGGCTGTTCGCGCACAGGCCGGTGGCGCCGGCGCCGATCAGCGCCGGCGTGTTCGGCATGCAGCGAACGATCGGCAGGCCGCTGCCAAACCAGCGCTCCAGCTGGTCCAGCCGCACACCGGCGGCGATCGAGATCAGCAGTGGCCGATTGCGTTGCAGGATGTCGCGCAGTTCGAGGTGGATCGCCGGCATGATCTGCGGCTTGACCGCGAGCAGGATGACTTCAGCCTCGGCAGCGGCGAGGCGGTTCTCGGCATAGCACGCGATGCCGAATTCGCGGCCGAGCGCTTGCCTGGCTTCAGCCAGCGGTTCGGCCACGTTGATCGTGGCCGGGGCCACGCCGGTTTTCAGCAAGCCGCCGATCAGGCTGCGCGCCATGTTGCCGCCGCCGATGAAGGCAAGTCGTGTCATGCAGGGTTCCTCAAGCCATCCAGACTGCATACCTTACCGGAGCCGGCGTCACCGCGAAGGAGTTTCGTGGACGCGTCGACCCTTGGCGGTTCGGCCGGTCCCGGGCGATCGCCCAATGCCGTGATGCGGGTCGAAGGACGATTTATCGGGCGGGTACGCAAACCGGTCGACAGTTTCCGTGCCGAGGTTTGGAAAGACTGGCCGCACAGCCGGTTGCACGAGTAGTATCGACGCGGCTACAGGGGGATTCGGGTAGTTCGTTCAGGTGGTTCATGGCGCCTGCGCCATGCGCTGCGGCATACCACGCCGGCGAATGCCATCGGTCCCCTGATGTGGCATACGAATTCATGCCATCCAGACGATCGGTTGAGGGGAACGACAAGATGGACATTGCCGAACTGCTTGCTTTCTCGGTGAAGAACAAGGCCTCGGACTTGCATTTGTCCGCCGGGCTGCCGCCGATGATCCGCGTTGACGGCGATGTCCGCCGAATCAACATTCCCGCGCTTGAGCACAAGCAGGTGCATTCGCTGATCTACGACATCATGTCGGACAAGCAGCGGCGCGATTACGAGGAGTTCTACGAAACCGACTTCTCGTTCGAGATTCCCGGGCTGGCGCGTTTCCGCGTCAACGCGTTCAACCAGAACCGCGGCGCCGGTGCGGTGTTCCGTACGATTCCGTCCGAGGTGCTGACGCTGGAAGACCTCGGTTGCCCGCGCATCTTCAAGGAGTTGATCGAGCAGCCGCAGGGCCTGATCCTGGTGACCGGCCCGACCGGCTCGGGCAAGTCGACCACGCTGGCGGCGATGGTCGACCACATCAACAAGAACGAATACGGGCACATGCTCACGATCGAGGATCCGATCGAATTCGTGCACACCTCGCAGAAGTGCTTGGTGAACCAGCGCGAGATCCATCGCGACACGCTGGGTTTCAACGAGGCGCTGCGCTCGGCGTTGCGCGAGGATCCTGACTTCATCCTGGTCGGCGAGTTGCGCGATCTGGAAACCATTCGGCTGGCGCTGACCGCGGCGGAAACCGGTCACTTGGTGTTCGCCACCGTGCATACCAGCTCGGCGGCCAAGACCATCGACCGCATCATCGACGTGTTCCCCGCCGGCGAGAAGCCGATGGTGCGCTCGATGCTGTCCGAGTCGTTGCGCGCGGTGGTGTCGCAGTCGCTGCTGAAGAAGGTCGGCGGCGGGCGCATCGCGGCGCACGAGATCATGGTCGGCATCCCGGCGATCCGCAACCTGATCCGCGAGGACAAGGTTGCGCAGATGTATTCGTCGATCCAGACCGGCCAGCAGTTCGGCATGCAGACGCTGGATCAGTGCCTGCAGGATCTGGTCAAGCGTGGCCTGGTGACGCGCCAGCAGGCGTCCAGCTACGCCAAGAACAAGGACAGCTTCAAGTGAAGCCGGGAATCGGGAATGGGGAACCGGGGATCGTTGAAAAGCGGGGGGGCGTCCATGCTTCCGGCTTGACGGCGCCGGGATCCTGCAACCGATTCGCAGCGTGCACCGATTCCCTATTCCCCATTCCCGATTCCCAGGGGTAGAGCCATGAGCGATTTCGATTTCACCTCGTTCCTGAAACTGATGGTGCACAAGAAGGCATCGGATCTGTTCATCACGGCCGGTGTGGCGCCTTCGATGAAGGTGCAGGGCCGGATCGTGCCGATCACGCAGAGCCCGCTCAGTGTGCAGCAATCGCGCGACATGGTGCTCAACGTGATGACGCCAGGGCAGCGCGAGGAATTCGAGAAAACCCACGAATGCCAATTCGCGATTTCCGCACAGGGCGTGGGCCGCTTCCGCGTATCGTGCTTCTACCAGCGCAACTGCGTCGGCATGGTGCTGCGCCGGATCGAGTCGAAGATTCCGACGCCCGAGGAACTGAACCTGCCGCCGGTGATCAAGCAATTGGCGATGACGAAGCGTGGCATCATCGTTTTCGTCGGCGCCACCGGTTCGGGCAAGTCGACCTCGCTGGCGGCAATGGTCGGCTATCGCAATCTGAATTCGACCGGTCACATCATCACGATCGAGGACCCGATCGAGTACGTGCACAAGCACGAGGGCTGCATCATCACCCAGCGCGAAGTCGGCATCGATACCGATAGCTGGGACAATGCGCTGAAGAACACGCTGCGCCAGGCGCCTGACGTGATCATGATCGGCGAGGTGCGCACGCGCGAGGGCATGGATCACGCGATCGCGTTTGCCGAAACCGGCCATCTGGTGCTGTGCACTCTGCACGCCAACAATGCGAACCAGGCGATGGACCGCATCCTGCATTTCTTCCCGGAGGATCGTCGCCAGCAATTGCTGATGGATCTGTCGCTGAACCTGAAGGGCATCGTGGCGCAGATGCTGATCCCCACGCCCGACGGCAAGGCGCGCCGAGTCGCGGTGGAAGTGTTGCTGGGTACGCCGTTGGCGCAGGATTACATCCGTCAAGGCGAGATCCACAAGCTCAAGGAGTTGATGAAGGAATCGACCCTGCTCGGCATGAAGACGTTCGACCAGAGCCTGGTCGAGCTGTACCACGCCGGCGAGATCAGCTACGAGGACGCGCTGCGCCACGCCGACAGTTCCAACGAGGTGCGTCTGCGCATCAAGCTGGCACAAGGCGGTGACGCGCATACCTTGTCGCAAGGGCTGGACGGCGTGGAGCTGGAGGAAACCCGCGACACGCAGAACTTCGGCGGCAGCAATTTGCTGAACCGCTGAAACGTTCTCCCGCGCGATGAAATAAGGAAGGCGCCCGATGGGCGCCTTCCTTATTTCATTACAGCCCGTTGCTATTTCTCGGCTGGCGGCATGCCACCGACCATCAAGCCGCTGGTATCGACGCTTTTCACGCCCTTGACCAACTGGGCCACGCGCTGCGCCCGCATCTTCTCGTCCTGGGTGGAGACGGTACCGGTGAGCGTCACCACGCCATCATTGGTGGACACCGAGATATCGCTGGCCGAGACACCCTTGGTGGTGCCGAACTCGGATTTCACCTTGGTGGTGATCCACGCGTCGGCAGCCTTGTCCGGGACGGTCTGATTGTCAGTCGATTTCTGCATCGGCTGGCTGGCGCCTTGTGCGATGGCCTGACTGAGTGGCAGGGCGAAGGCAAGCGCAAGGCCGGCGGCGAACATGCTGGTGCGGATCTTCGTATAGGTATGCATGGCTATCTCCTTGCTGGATGAAGGTCTGTCGGCGATAGCAGCCGTTGTCGCTGATCGCCGGCTTCCGGGTGTCCATGGCAACAGCCACGCCGTGAACGCCGGGTGGTTGTGGCCGCGGCGGTTCAGCGGGTGATTACGAAGGCGAAGACCAGGTCATGCCAATGTTGTCTTGATGTTGTGATGCATGGCGTGCCGTGAAGCGCGCCCATAAAAAAACCGGGACGCCGCGGCGTCCCGGTTTTTTTAACGATGAATCTTTACTTCAGGACGGTGTGGCTGGTGATCACCGCGCCACCGTCGTCGATGTGCATTTCGGCGTCGATACTCTCGACACGTTCGGCTTGGGATTTCATGGCTGCGAATTGCGTTTTCGAGCGAGCGGCATCGGCAGCGGCCTGGGTGCTGCTGTCCTCGCCATCGGCGCCATCGATCGACGGCTCGTCGCTCTTGCTGATCGCGGCGGTTGCGGCGGCCAGGCTGTCGACCTTCTGCTCCATCAGCTGCAGCCAGCTCAGGTACATCGCGCCGGTCAGATGCATGCGGGTCATCTGCCCGGCATCGCCGACCGGATCCTTCAGGGTATCGCCGAGCTTGCCGTCTTCGCCCGCGCCCACGCCAAGCGCGAGCGCCTTGTCGCTCATGGCGAGCCATGCCGGGTGGCCCAGCATGCTGGTCATGTCCTTGGGCAGCGGTAGCGGCTTGCTGTCGTTGGTGGGTTTCAACTGGGTCAGTGCGGGCACCATCATCTGGCCCATCGCAAGCAGGCCGGCGGGGTTGTTGGTACCGAGCACGAGGCGACCGCTGAATGTCGGCAGGCTGGAGTTCTGGCCGGGCACGAGCGAATCGAGTGCAATGCGCAGGCCGAGCATGTCGCCGAACGGCGGAATCGCCGCCTTCTGCATGGCCGGCCCCAGTTTGGCGAAACTGTCGTTGAGATCGGTCAGACTCGGGCAGGTGAAGGGCTTGGCGGCCACCGCATCGGCCTGGGCCGACCAGAACGTGCGCAGCTGTGCAACTGGCAGGGCCAGGCTCAGATCGAATGGTGCGGCGCTGCTGCGTCCCAATCCGGGCAGGCTCACCTTGAGACTGGCGAAGGCTTTGCTGATGTCTTCAGCCAGCGCCACGTCGAAACGCACATCCTGATGTTTTGCATCGAGCTGGGTGTAACCGAAGCTCAGCGTCGGCACGCGCGCAGCGATGCGCGCGGCGTCGGTCGCGCAACTTGGCGAGGACTGCAGCTGGTTGGCCACCGGCTCGCCGGTCTTGAGCGATTCGGCCTCGGCGTGTGCTTTCTGGATCGCGCCGATCAGCGGGTCCTTGCCGCTGACGGCCAACGGCAGTGCGCGGGTCAGGTCCAGGTCGCCGACCAGCCATTTCTGGTAGCCCTTGGCCTTGGCCAGCGCGGCCAGGCGACCGTCGTCCTGCAGGTTCTTCTGCGGCCGGTCCAGACCCAGTGCCTGGCGCAGCAGCGCTGGTGACGCATCGGCCGGCAGCAGCGCCGCCACGGCCTGCTTGCCGACCATGGCCAGAATCATCTCGGTGCCCGAAGCAGCAAATACGTACTTGCGGTAACTCTGCTTGTCGGCGTTGGCGAGATCGAGCTTCTTGCCGTAGGCGGTTTCGAGCCGGCTGATGAAACCCTCGAACGCCTTGGGGTCGCTCAGCTGGAAGCGCAGGACTGGGGCCAGACCCAGACCATAGAGGGCGGAGTAGCCCTTGAGGTCCAGCCCGGCACCCTGGGCGAACGTCTCGATGGTCTTGCCATTGAACTCGGTATGCAGCGCACGCAGCAGGCGAGCACCGTCGGGATCCTTCGCGGCCAGGCGGTCAGCCGCGGCGTCGAGCTGGGTCAGCTGCGACGGCAACTGTGCGTCTGCCTGGGCCAGCAGCGCCGTGCGGGTGCTGTCGTCCATGATGTCCAGATTGGCCACCACGTATGGCGTGTCCGCCGGCACGAAAGCCAGCGGCGCGTCCTTGTCCTTGTGTGCGCAGGCCGCCAGCATGACGCCGGCAAAGCCCAGCGCGATGTATCGCGTTGTCGATCGCATGGTGATCCCCAGAGGTGATGAATGGTGCGCGGTTCATTATGCCCGCTTGCGCATGGCGACGTTGCAACAGAAGGCTGGCGATTCGACGCGGCGCCAACGCCCGCAGCCGCTGGCAGGCGGCTCAGCGGGCCAGCACTTCGTTCAGTACGGCCATGCGCACGAATACGCCGTTGCCCACCTGTTCGAGAATGCGGGATTGCGCGCCGTCGGCAATGTCCGAGGCGATCTCGATGCCGCGGTTGATCGGCCCCGGATGCATCACCAGACACCCTTTGGCGGCGAGCGCAAGTCGGCGTCGATCGAGCCCGAAATGGGTGAAATACGCCGCTTCGTCGGGCAGGTCGATGGACGCCATGCGCTCCTTTTGCAGGCGCAGCATGATGACGGCATCGGCGTCCTTGATAGCCTGGTCGAAATCATCGACGCGGCGGCCTTGCGGAACGTCCTCCGTCGTCGGCATCAGTTCGGCTGGCCCGCACAGGCGAATTTCCTTGACGCCAAGCGTGCTCAACGCGTTGATGTCCGAACGCGCCACCCGCGAATGCTTGATGTCGCCGCAGATCACCACGCTGAGGTTCTCGAAATCCGGCCGGTGCTGACGGATGGTCAGCGCATCCAGCAGACCCTGGGTGGGATGCGCGTGGTTGCCGTCGCCGGCGTTGATCACCGACACGCCGCTCATCGCGTGGCGCACCAGTTCATCCGGCGTACCCGATTGCTTGTGGCGCACGATGATCGCGTCCATGTGCATCGCTTCCAGCGTATGCAGGGTGTCGAACAGTTCCTCGCCCTTGCTGGTGGAGGACAGGCCGATATCGAAGTTGATCACGTCGGCGCCAAGCCGCCGGGCGGCCAGTTCGAACGACGTGCGGGTGCGCGTGGAGGGTTCGAAGAACAAATTCAGCACGGTGCGCCCAACCAGCACGTCGAGCTTGCGGGTTCCGTGGGCGCACGCGTCGCGCAGCGCCTCGGCGCGGTCAAGCAGGCGCTCGATCGTTTCGCGCGGGAGGTTTTCCAGGGTAGTCAGGTGGCGCAGGCGAGGGCTCATGGCGGCAGGTCTGAGGGTAGAGGGAAGTGACGTGTTTCAGTGCCCGATGTCGGCTGACGGCAAAGCGTCTCCGCTCAACCAGCGCTCGAGAATGACCGCAGCGGCTTCGGCGTCGATGCTGGCCGCGTCACGGCGACGCTTGAGTCCGGCGGCGCGCGCGGCGGCAAATCGCTGCGCGGCTTCGCGCGAGCTGTGGCGCTCATCGACGAAGATCACCGGCAGGCTGTAGCGCTGTTGCAACTGGGCGGCAAAACGGCGTGCGCGGCGACTGGCGGGCTGCTCGGCGCCTTCGAGGGTCAGTGGCAGGCCGACCACCAGGGTGTCGGGTAGCCACTCCTGGCGCAAGGCGTCGAGCCGGCTCCAGTCCGGGCCATCATCATGGACCGTGACGGTGGCCAAGGCCCGCGCACTGGCGGTGAAGGTATTGCCGATCGCCACGCCGGTAAACCGGCTGCCGACGTCGAAGCCGAACGCACAGCTCATGCGTGGCCCGCGTAGCCGGACAACTGGCGCGGGTCGACCCCGACCAGTCCGGCGGCAGCACTCCAGCGCTCTTCCAGCGGCGTGTCGAACACCACCCGGCCGCAGGCCTCGGTGGTGAGCCACGCGTTCGCCATCAGTTCCTGCTCCAGCTGGCCGGCATCCCATCCAGCGTAGCCGAGTACCATGACGGCCTGGCGCGGGCCTTCGCCGGCGGCCATCGCGACCAGGATGTCGCGCGAGGTAGTGACCGACCAGTCGGGATTGATGCGGTAGCTGGATTCCCAGTCGCCAGGTTCGTGATGCAGCACGAAACCGCGTTCCTGTTGCACCGGACCGCCAATCAATACCGGTGAGTCGGCCAACTCGCTATCCATGCATTCGAGTTTCATCTGGGCCAGCACGTCACCAAGCCGGTACTCGGACAGCTGATTCACCAGCAGGCCGACCGCACCATCCTCATCGTGCTGGCACAGCAGTGCCACGCCACGCGAGAACGGTGGATCGGCCAGGTTCGGCATGGCGATCAGGAAATGCCCGGTGAGGGTGTTCGGTGCGGTGGTGACCATGGCGTCATTGTAAGCCCGACTGGCGCCGGGACGCGCGCGAATCCCGAGTGAAAGGAGCCTATTTGTTGCGCAAGACGTCGCCAGGCAGGAATTGCCAGGTACGGGTGATGTAGAGCTCGTCCACGTTGGCGTCTTTGGGCAGCGGCGGGAATGGCGCGGCCAGCCGCACGATGCGCTCGGCGGCGGCGTCCAGCAACGGGTGGCCGGAACTCTTGATGATCGTGATGTTCTTGATGCCGCCGTCGCGATTGAGCCCGACGGTGAGCAGCAGATCGCCATACAGCCGGCGCCGGCGCGCCTCGTCCGGGTAATTGAGGTTGCCGATCCGCTGCACCCGGTCCGACCAGCCGCGCATGTAGCTGGCGTAGACGTACTCCTTGGTGTTGGCCGAGATGAATTTCTTCTTCGGCCGCTTGGCCAGGGCTTCGGTTTGCTGGCGCAGTTCGGCGGCCAGCTGGGCGATCGCCTGCTGGCGCTTCAGCTCGGCTGCGGTCGGGGTGTGATCCTGCGGATCGATTTCGGTCTGTGCAGTGTCACTGGACACGGTGAAATCGGTGGCGCCGCTGGTGGTGACCATCCGCGTCGGCGTGGCCTCGCGCGGTTGCGGGGTCGCGGCATCGACCGGTTGAGCGGCGATGCCCGGATCGGGCTTGGGCAGCGCGCCGGAGAACATCTGTGACGGCCGTGCAGCACGATCGCTCTGACCGCCGCCGCGGTTGTTGGCCTGGGCCAGGAAATCCGCCTTGTCGGGCGCTTCCTGGTTTGCCACGTTGACCAGTGTTACATCCAGCGTGGGCAGGCTGGGGGTGGGTTTCACAAACTGGAAGGTGATGCCCAGCAGCAGCACGCCGTGCAGCAGCAACGAGAACAGCAGGGTGGCACCGATGGGGTTCGGTGCAGAGGAAACAGTGGCAGTGGTGCTCACGCGGCGCGGGTTCCGATGACGTGCTGCTCGATGACGTCGAACAGCTGGCCGGCAATGTTAAGCCCGAACTGCGCATCGAGCTCACGCACGCAGGTCGGGGATGTGACGTTGATCTCGGTCAGGTAGTCGCCGATCACGTCCAGCCCCACAAACAGCAGCCCACGGCGGCGCAGTTCCGGTGCCACCTGGGCCACGATCCAGCGGTCGCGCTCGGACAGCGGTATGCCGACGCCGCGGCCGCCGGCCGCGAGATTGCCGCGGAAATCGTCGCCCTGCGGGATGCGCGCGAGCGCATACGGCACGGGATTGCCGTCGATGACCAGGATGCGCTTGTCGCCGGCGCTGATCTCCGGGATGTATTTCTGCGCGACCACCAATTGCCGCCCCTTGCCGTAGGCATTGCCGCCGAGCAGGGTCTCCAGCATCGAATTGAGGTTGCTGTCGCCAGCCTTGACCCGGAAGATGCCGCGTCCGCCCATGCCGTCCAGTGGTTTCAGCACCACCTCGCCGTGTTCGGCAGTGAATCGACGCAGCTCGCCCACATCACGTGCGACCAGGGCCGGCGCGATGCACTGCGGAAAGGCCAGCGTGAACAACTTTTCGTTGCAGTCGCGCAGTGATCGCGGGTCGTTGACCACCATGACGCCACCACGCTGGGCCGCTTCCAGCACCATGGTGTCGTAGATGAACTGCGCATCGACGGGCGGATCCTTGCGCATCAGCACGACGTCGAGTTCGCGCAGGTCGCGCCACTGCGGCTGCCCCAGCGTGAACCAGTGCTGCGGATCCTCGCGCACGTCGAGCGGGGCGATCCGTGCCCACGGTGCACCGTCGCGCAACGCCAGGTCGCCCTGCTCGAGGTAATGCAGCGAGTGGCCGCGGCGCTGGGCCTCCAGCAGCATCGCAAAGCTGGTGTCCTTGGCAATCTTGATCGTGTTGATGGGGTCCATCAGCACGCCGACCGAAAGGGTCATCATGGTTCTCCATTGGTGGCCTGATCCGTACATCATGCGGGCAGGCGTGAATCGTCAGATGGCTATACTAAAGTGGATGGTCGCTGGACCCTATCGCCATCGACAACCTGATGCGAGCTGCTGCTGTCGCCAGTGGCCAGATGGTGCCAATATGGGTCATCTTGTGCGGGTGGCAGGTAGCAACGGTGATTATCGCTTGACAGTCTCGGCGGGCAGGCAGTAAACAACAAAGCCTGGGATGACCGCCGTAGAGCGGGTGTCGGATGGTTCGTTTTCGGTATTTTTTTATATGCGCACTACACGGCATGGCTGTTGCATGTCTTGGTGCCTATCCTGAGCTCGGGGCGGGCCGCAGGGGGAGTAAGTGAATTTGAACGTGAGCGCTAACGACTTGGCTGGTCTCAAGGTCATGGTGATTGATGACTCGAAGACCATCCGCCGCACCGCGGAAACCCTGCTGAAGAAAGAGGGTTGCGAGGTGCTGACCGCCGTCGATGGGTTCGAGGCACTGGCCAAGATCTCCGACCAGAAGCCTGCCATCATCTTTGTCGACATCATGATGCCGCGGCTGGATGGTTATCAGACCTGCGCGCTGATCAAGAACAATCCCCAGTTCCGCGCCACGCCGGTGATCATGTTGAGCTCGAAGGATGGCCTGTTCGACAAGGCGCGTGGACGTATCGTGGGTGCCGAGCAGTATCTGACCAAGCCGTTCACCCGCGACGAGTTGCTTGGTGCCATTCATCGCCATGTCAGCACGGTATCGAACCACTGACTGCAGATTCTGAGGGGGACCTGTGGCCACTATTCTCATTATCGACGACTCGCCGACCGACGTGCGCGTGTTTACCACGCTGCTCGAAAGGGCAGGGCATCAGGTTGTCGCCGTCAGCACCGCTGAAGAAGGCATCGAACGCGTTCGCGCCGAGCTGCCCGACCTTGTCATCATGGATGTGATCATGCCTGGCATGAATGGCTTCCAGGCGACCCGCACCCTGACCCGTGATCCGGTCACGGCGGTGGTGCCGATTGTGATGATCACCACCAAGTCGATGGAAACCGACCGCGTATGGGGCCTGCGCCAGGGTGCCCGCGCGTTCATCACCAAGCCGGTGAACGAGAAGGAACTGCTGGCCTGCATCAACGATTTGTTGCCGAGCAAGACATGAACCAGTCCGTCAACCGTACCCCTTTCGAAATTCTGGCTCGCTACGAGCGGTTGTCGCTGGCGCACGCGTCCGACACGCAGGACAAGCTGGAGGCTCCGGGGCTGTGGCGTGGCATCGGTTTTCGGGTTGGTTCGCGCTTGCTGGTCAGTGGCATCGACGAAATCAACGAATTGCTGGCGGTGCCCGTGCTTACTCCTGTGCCGGGTACCCAGCCCTGGCTGCTTGGCGTAGCCAACGTGCGCGGCAACCTGGTACCAGTGATCGACTTTGCCCGCTTCCTGTTTGGCGAGCGCACGCAACACTCCGATCGCACCCGCCTGCTGGTAGTGCGCCAGGGCGGCGGCAGCGTGGCGCTGCTGGTGGACGAGGTGTTCGGTCAGCGGACCGTAGATGAGGAACAGCGCCGCGAGGCCGGACACGAAGATGATCCGCGCCTCACCCGGTTCGTCGAGAGCAGGGTGGGCGAACAGCAATTGGCGATTTTCAGCATGAACCGGCTGGTACGCGCACCAGATTTTCGGCACGCCGCGGCCTGATGCCAGGTCGGACTGCAGCAATGTGAAGGGCCGGCGCCGGTTGGGGCCGGAAACTTGGGACCGCAATTCCCTGGCCAGTACTCGCGTCCGATGGATGCTGAGCCGGCAACGTATTAGTTAGACGGATGAGGTGAACATGAGTACTACAGGGGGCGTCAGCAGGGAACGCGGTTACACCGCACTCATTGTCCTGCTGCTGGTTGCGATCGGCTTTGCGGCACTGGACTTCTTCCTGCTCAACCAGAAGAACGGTGAGGATCGCCAGGCGATCGCGCTGACCACGCAGATTCAGGTGCTGTCGCAGCAGACGGCGAAATTCGCGCTGGAATCGGCAGACGGCAACACCGACTCCTTCAAGGAGCTCGAAAGCACCCGGAACAGCATCGACTCGGCGGTGCAGCGGTTGAACAAGGGTGACCCGAAGAGCGGCATGCAGCCCTATGCAGACAACAATGCCACGCCTGCCGGCCGCGCGGTAAGCGCGCTTGACGCCTCTTGGAAACAGCTCGACACCGATATCGGCAAGATCCTCTCCAACAAGGCCGTCGTGCTCGATTCCGGGCAGCGTGCCAACACGCTGTCGCAGCAGATGCCCTTGCTCAACTCGAGCATGGAACAGGTGGTCAACATCCTGCAGCAGCGCAATGGCAGTTCCGAACAGATGCTGGGTACCTCCCGCCAGATGCTGTCTGCTGACCGCATCATCCGCCGCGTGCAGGAGGTGTTGCAGGGTGGCGATTCCGCCCAGTCGGCAGCCGATGGCCTTTCCCGCGATGCGCAGTTGTATGGCAGCGTTCTGAAGGGACTGATCGCGGGCAATCCCGATAGCGGCGTGAAGCCGATCGGCGACGCCAATGCACGCAAGATTCTTACGGACATGGACGCCAGCTGGACCACCCTGGCCGACCCGGTGGCCAAACTGGTAGCCGCCGCCGGCAACCTGGCCGACGTGAAGCACGCCGGCAACCAGGCTTCGCTGGATTCGCAGACCGTGCTGCTGCGTGCAAACGACCTGTCCGAGCAGATCGGCAAGTTGCCGCTGCGTCGGCTGTTCCCGAACGTCTGGTGGGGCCTGCTCGGCGCGATCGCTGCCGTGGCCTTCGCACTTTTGCTGGTCATCACGCTGGTGCGCGATCAGCGCCGCCGGTTCGCCAGCAGTACCGAGCTCAACCAGCGCAACCAGGAGGCGATCATGCGCCTGCTGGACGAGATGGGCTCGCTCGCCGAAGGTGACCTGACCGTAAAGACGACGGTATCGGAGGACATCACCGGCGCGATCGCCGACTCGGTGAACTACGCCATCGACGAGCTGCGTTCACTGGTAACCACCATCAACGAGACCTCCGAACAGGTGTCGTCGTCGGCCCAGGAGACCCAGACTACCGCCCGCCATCTGGCCGATGCGGCCGAGCAGCAGGCGCAGCAGATCAGTTCGGCGACCTCGGCGATCAACCAGATCGTGAGCTCGATGGATATCGTGTCGAAGGACTCCGCCGAATCGGCCGACGTGGCCGAGCGCTCGGTGAAGATCGCCTCGCACGGCGCCGAAGTGGTGCGCGAGACGATCTCGGGCATGGATTCGATCCGCGACCAGATCCAGGAGACCTCCAAGCGCATCAAGCGGCTGGGCGAATCCTCGCAGGAGATCGGCTCGATCGTGGAACTGATCAACGACATTGCCGAACAGACCAACATCCTCGCGTTGAACGCGGCGATCCAGGCGGCTTCGGCCGGTGAGGCGGGTCGCGGTTTCGCGGTGGTGGCGGACGAAGTGCAGCGACTGGCGGAACGTTCGACCAGCGCGACCAAGCGCATCGAGACGCTGGTGCAGACGATTCAGTCCGATACCAATGAAGCGGTGAACTCGATGGAGCAGACCACCGCCGAGGTGGTCGCCGGTGCGCGTCTGGCGGAAGACGCCGGCAGCGCGCTGGGTGACATCGAGCGCGTTTCGCACGATCTTTCCGCACTGATTCAGAACATCTCCACGGCGGCGCGCGAGCAGTCCGCAGCGGCGACGGATGTCTCGCATTCGATGAACGCGATTCAGGAAATTACCTCGCAGACCTCGCAGGGCGCGAGCCAGACAGCCGACTCGATCGGTACGTTGGCGCAACTGGCGAGCGACCTGCGGCGCTCGGTGGCGCATTTCAAGTTACCGGGTTGATATCGGCCGGGCTGATGTCAGCCCGATTGAGACAAGCACAAGACAGGGGGCAGTCTCGCTGGTTGCGTGATGCTTGCATGATGCAACCGCTGAGAGAGGCGCATGAGACTTCAAGACCACATCGATTTCACCACGCTGCAGTGGGTCAAGCCGGAGCTCGACGATACGTTGTCGATCGCCCGCGAGGCGCTGGAGTCCTACGTCGACAACCCGGGCAAGCGCGACTTCATGCGCACCTGCGCGGATCATCTGCATCAGGTGCATGGCACCTTGAAGATGGTCGAGCTGTATGGTGCCGCGATGGTGACCGCGGAGATGGAAGCGCTTGCGATTGCGCTGCTCGAAGATCACATCACCTATCGCGAGGAAGCGTATGCCGCGCTGATGCGTGGCCTGATGCAGTTGCCCGATTACCTCGAGCGGTTGTCCAGCGGCCATCGCGATGTGCCGGTGGTATTGCTGCCGCTGCTCAACGACCTGCGTGCCAGTCGCGAGCAGGAGCCGCTGACCGAGTCAGCGATGTTCCACCCCAATCTGGACGCGTTCCTGCCCGAGCAGGCGCCCGCCGCGATGAGCGAGGCGTATGCCGAAGCGCACCGTGGCGAGTTGGTGGACCTGCGTCTGCGCTTCCAGCAGCAGCTTCTCGGCTGGTTCCGCGGGCAGAATGCGGCGCAGCAGCTGATCGGCATGCGCAAGACCCTGTTGGCGATCAGTGCGCGTTGCTATCACGTGCATGGCCGGCGCCTCTGGTGGATTGCCGCCGGTGTGCTGGAAGGCCTCGAACAGGGTGCACTCAAGGGTTACGCCGGTGAAGTGCGCCAGCTGATCGGCAAGGTCGACCGCAACATCCGCCTGCTGATCGAGCAGGGTGAGGTCGCCCTGCGCGGTGGCGAGGCGGACGATGTGGCGTGCAAGCTGCTCTACATCGTGGCTCAGGCCAAGCAGCGTAGTCCGCAGATGGAACTGCTGCGGACCACCTATGCACTGGACAGCCTGTTGCCGGATGCCGGTGAGCTGGAGCATGCCCGTGGCTCGATGGCCGGGCACAACCGCGCGCTGCTCGATTCAGTATCGCGCGCGTTGAAGGACGATCTGTTGCGGGTCAAGGAAGCGCTGGATCTGTTCCTGCGCCAGCAGGACGGTGATCCAGCACAACTGTCGGCGCAAGGCGAAGTGCTCGAGCGCGTCGGCGACACACTGGGGATGCTCGCGTTGGCCGTGCCGCGCCGAGTGGTCACCGAACAGCGCAGAGTGCTCGACGAGATCGCCAACCGCATGCGCGCCGCCGACGAGGAGACCTTGCTCGACGTGGCTGGTGCGTTGTTGTACGTCGAGGCATCGCTGGACGATCACATCGAGAGCCTCGGTTCCGAGGACGAATCAGGCGCCGGCGGCGCCATGCATGGTTTGCCACGCAGCGAAGCGCTGGGCGTGGTCACCACTTTGATGCAGGAAGCGATTGGCAATACCGGCAGGGTGAAGGAGGCGATCGTCGCGTTCGTCGAGTCCGGTTGGGAACACGACCGTCTCGCCGGTGCGCAGTCTCTGATGGACGAGGTTGCCGGCGCCATGCGGATGTTGTCGTCGCCGCGGCCCGCAGAATTGGCCCAGGGTGTCGGCCGTTTCATTGGCTATGAGCTGCTGGATGATCGACGCGTTCCCAGCGGTACGCAGATGGATCACCTGGCGGATGCGCTGGCGGCGCTCGAGTATTACCTCGAAGCCGCACGCGAACACCGCGGTGGTCTGGAACATATCCTTGACGTGGCCGAGCACAGCCTTGGCCAGCTCGGTTACTGGCCGGTGCCAGCCGCGCGCGCGGTATCCACGACGGAAACGGTCGAAACGCCAAAAATGGCGCCGCAGGCCACTGCCGGCCCCGGGATCGAGTACGAAGAGCATCCGGAACTGTCCGAGTCCGTCAGCCTGCTTCCTGGCAGCGATCTGGGCCACCTGTTCGTGGGCGACACCGAGCCGCATGTCGCGTCCGCCCACGATCTGGATGGATTGCGCCTGACCCAGACCGAGGCGACCGCGCCCGCCATGCTGGAGGACCATGCGTCGGATCTTCAGGAAGGCGACTGGACTGAGGTCGAGGAAGAAGTTTTCGAGCAGGTGGCCGTGCGCGATGCGCTGGCCGCAAATACCAGCTTCAACATCAACGCGGAGGGCATCGACGACGATATCCGCGAGATCTTCCTGGAAGAGATGCAGGAGGAAATCGACAACCTGCGCGGCGCCGAGCAGCTCTGGCTGGCGGATCCGGCGCAGACCTCGTCACTGATCAGCATCCGCCGTTCGTTCCACACGCTGAAGGGTTCGGGCCGCCTGGTCGGTGCCGGTGTGCTCGGCGAGTTTGCGTGGAAAGTGGAGGACATGCTCAACCGTGTGCTCGACAACACGATCGAGCCGAATCAGAACGTGCAGGCACTGGTGCGGCACGCGATCGAGGCGCTACCGCCATTGCTGGCTGCGCTCAAGGGCGAGGGCACGCCTGCAGTACCGCTCAGTGCAATCATGCATACCGCCGAGCAGCTGGCCGCGGGCAATCAGTTGCGTCTGGAAGATCACGCACCGCTGGCCACTGAAACGGTTCGTCGTATCGTGCGCCGCCGTGTGCCGCGCCTGGATGCCATGGCGGATGCTGTTCCGGAAGCCAGTCTGACCGATGCGCAAGCCGCTGCCGCAGCGCCTCAATGGACCGAGTCCGAGCCGGCGATTGCCCTGCCGGTGATGCCGCCAGTAGATCCGGTGCTGCTGGAGATCCTGCGCAGCGAAGTGGCGCAGTATCTGCAGACCATTCGCGCCGCCATCCAGCGCAGCGGAAACGAGCTGCCGATTGGTGAAGAACTGCTGCGCGCCGTACACACTCTGCATGGCGCGATCGCCATGGTCGACATTCCGTTGCTGACCCAACTGTTGTCGCCGCTGGAGGGGCTGTTCAAGCGTCTGCGTGCAGCCAACCTGCCGCTGCCATCCGATGGCGTGCACCTGCTCGGCCAGTCGGTCGACATGGTCGATCACGTGATGGGTCAGTTCGATGCCGCCGAACCGCAGCTGCCGAACGCGGATGCGCTGACCGCACAGATCATCGAGATGCGCGACCACTACCCCGAGTCGCAGGTGGCGCACGTTGTTTACGAGCCGCGCGCCGACGAGGTGGAGCAAGCGGATGCTGTGGCGACGGAGGATATCGATACTGGCGAAGCGGCCATGGCCGCCTCGCTGGATGCAAGCATGCTGGAAGCCGAGGCGCAGGCAGGGCAGTCTGCTGTCGAGGCCTTGTCCGATAACGGCCGGCCGCAGGAGATCAGTCCGGACGATGCGCATCACGCCGAGGTGGCAGCTGAGTTGGTAGCTGCACTGGACGCGTTTGAACCTGCGGAAGCCAGTGCGGCACGGGCAGCCGCCGAGCAGGCCGCCGCGGAACTCGTTGCTGCCGAGAAGCTGGCAGCCGAGCAGGCCGCCGCGGAACTCGCTGCCGCCGAGAAGCTGGCAGCGGAGCAGGCTGCCGCGGAACTCGCTGCCGCCGAGAAGCTGGCAGCGGACCGGGCCGCCGCGGAACTCGCTGCCGCCGAGAAGCTGGCAGCCGAGCGGGCTGCCGCGGAACTCGCTGCCGCCGAGAAGCTGGCAGCCGAGCGGGCTGCCGCGGAACTTGCCACCGCCGAGAAGCTGGCCGCCGAACAAGCTGCATCCGATGAGGAAGCGGATGAAATCGGCGCCGAAGCAACCCGGGAGCCGGCCTATGCATTGGCAGGTTCCGGCCAGATCGACGCCGATTTGCTGGAAGTATTCATTGACGAGGCGCGCGAAATCCTCGACCACGCCGACAGTGTGCTGGCGCAATGGCATGCTGAGCCGACCGAGCTGTCACACGTGGCCGAGTTGCAGCGCGACCTGCATACCCTCAAGGGTGGCGCGCGAATCGCGGGGTTGGTGCCGGTGGGCGATCTCTCCCACGCGATCGAAACCCTCCTCGAGAAGCCGATTCGCGACAAGACAAAAACCGGCGCGCTGATCCCCGCGCTGGAGGCAAGTTTCGACCAGCTGCACTCGCTGGTGCAGCAGATATCCCAGGGCCAGACGCCGGATTACCCGCAGGCCATGATCAATCATCTGCTGATACTGGCTGGTGAAACGACCTTGACCGACGATGCGATATTGGCTGCCGTTGCCATGCCGGAGTCGGACATCGCACCTACGCGGGTCACCGCGTTGCCAGTGACGCCGTTGCCGATCAATGCACTCGATCTGCCCGAGCTGCTGCCGGAGATGGAAGAGGAAGTACGCTCCTCGCAGGAACAGATCCGCGTCCGCGCCGATCTGCTCGACAGTCTGGTCAACCATGCCGGCGAGGTGGCGATCTACCGTTCGCGACTGGAGCAGCAGGTTGCCGGCTACCGCTTCAACCTGGTGGAACTCGAGCAGACCGTGGCACGCCTGCGCAGCCAGTTGCGCATGCTGGAAATCGAAACCGAGGCGCAGATCATCGCGCGCTTCCAGCGCGAGCATCGCGAAGCGGGTCTGACCGTGTTCGATCCGCTCGAACTCGATCGTTACTCGCAGCTGCAGCAGTATTCGCGTGCGCTGGCCGAGTCGGTCTCCGATCTGGTGTCCATCCAGAACATGCTGGACGAGCTGACGCGTCAGGCCGAGACACTGCTGATCCAGCAATCGCGGGTAAGTACCGAACTGCAGGACGGCCTGCTGCGTACGCGCATGCTGCCGTTCGACACGATGGTGCCGAATCTGCGCCGCACGTTGCGTCAGGCTGCGCAGGAGCAGGGCAAGAACGCCCAGCTCTACGTGGACGGTGCCCACGGCGAAATGGATCGCAACCTGCTCGACCGCATCAAGGCGCCGTTCGAACACATGCTGCGCAACGCGATCGCGCACGGCGTCGAGACTCCGGCCGAACGCCGCAAGGCTGGCAAGCCGGCCGAAGGTGCCGTGCATATCCAGGTTGCGCGCGAAGCCACCGAAGTGGTCATCAGGGTGAGCGATGACGGTCGCGGGCTGAATCGTGAAGCTATCCGCAAGCGCGGCATCGAGCGCGGCCTGCTGCGTGCCGAGACCAAGCCAACCGACAACCAACTGCTCTCGCTGATCACCCAGACCGGTTTCTCCACGGCAAGCAAGGTCACCCAGCTGGCCGGTCGTGGCGTCGGCATGGACGTGGTGGCGAACGAGATCAAGCAGCTTGGCGGTTCGCTCTCGATCGAGTCGGAGGAGGGCAAGGGCACCACGTTCGTGCTGCGCCTGCCATTCACTCTTGCGGTGACCCAGGCGATCCTGGTGCGCATCGGTGAGGCGACGTTCGCGATCCCGATGACCTCGGTGCAAGGTGTTGCGCGGGTCAGTCCGGATGACCTGACCGTCCTGCTTAGCGCCGATGAGCCGTCGTTCCAATACGGCAACGAAGAGTACGGCATCCACGATCTGGCCGAGTTGCTGGGCCTGCCGCCGGGGCTCCCGGCCGAGGGCGAACAGCAGCCGCTGCTGCTGACCCGCGCGGGCGACCTGCGTGCGGCGATCCGGATCGACGCCGTGCTCGGCTCACGCGAGATCGTGGTCAAGTCGGTCGGCCCACAGATCAGTTCGGTGCCAGGCCTGCTTGGCGCGACCATCATGGGCGACGGCTCGGTGCTGATCATTCTGGATCTGGCACCGCTGGTCCGTCACGGCATCATCCGTCGCGACCAGCGTCTTGCCGAAGGCCTCAGTGCCGTGCAGGCACCGATCATCGAGGAAGTGCAGGTGCGGCCGCTGGTGATGGTGGTGGATGACTCGATCACCATGCGCAAGGTCACCGGCCGTGTGCTGGAACGTCACGAATACGAGGTCAGCACGGCAAAGGACGGTGTCGACGCACTGGAGAAGCTGCACGAGCGTGTACCGGATCTGATGCTGCTCGACATCGAGATGCCGCGCATGGACGGCTACGAGTTGGCTACCCACATGAAGGCCGATCCGCGGTTGCGCGATGTGCCGATCATCATGATCACCTCGCGCAGCGGCGACAAGCACCGCCAGCGGGCATTCGACATCGGGGTGGATCGTTATCTCGGCAAGCCGTATCAGGAAGCCGAGCTGTTGGTGCAGATCAGTGAAGTACTGGAGCAGCGCGCGGCGGAGCTGGTTCATGACTGATACGGCTCCGGCAGTCGCTCTGCTGTTTGACGACACCGAACTGGGCGCGCAATTGCGCGAGGCGCTGCACGAGCGCGGTGCACGCATTGTCCATGAAGGCGGTGTGTCCAGCATTACCCGCGAATTGCTGCAGCAGGTGGGCGCTGATGTGCTGGTGGTCAACCTGGACGACAGCGCCGACGATGCGCTCGACCAACTGTATGAGGTGATCGATGGCAATCGGCCACGCGTGGTCTTCAACGATGCGCATGCCAGCCGTACGCTGGTCGGCTGGGACCGCGCCCGCTGGGCACGTCACCTGGCGGTCAAGGTCCTGGCGGTGGGCGATGTCGACCCGCCACGGCCCGAGGATGCCCGAGTCGTCGAAGCGCCGCAGACAGCCGTGCTGGAATCGGTGCCGCGCGATACCGTACCGGTAGAAGTGCCGGTCACGATCGTCGAGGTTGCTGCTGCCAGCCAACCGCCGGTCGAGCCGTACGCGGAGCCCGCGGCCATGGAAATGGAATCGGAGCCGGAGCCGGAGCCGGAACCGGAACCGGAATCGGAATCGGAACCCGATTTCCTCATGCACGACGACCCGGAGCAGCACGAGCAAACCGCCACCGCCGAGTCGGAAAACCTGGCGGCTGAACTGGAGGCATTGCTGGCTTCCGGCGAACTGCCTTCCGACGAGGAGGAAGGCGCCGGCTCCGGTCTGCTCTATCTCGATGACGAGGAGTTGCCGCCACTGCATGACGGCAATTTCGGCGCGGCGTTGGCAATGCCGGAGTCCGAGGCGTCGCTGGCCCAGTCCTGGTCCGTGTCGAACGCCGAAACCCTGCCGGACATGCCGACATCGTCGTTCGAGACCGCTCATCTGCAGCTCTCCACGCCGACTGATTCATCGATCACGACCATACCCGCCACGGCAGCTGAGCCGGTTCTGCGCGATGTAGCTTCGTCCGCGCGCGCGCCCGAAGGTTGGGCGCTGCTGGACGACGCTGTTCCGCCTGCGGCAGTGGCAGCTGGAAGGCCCGATGCCGCAGCATTCGGCATCGAAAAATTGAGCGCTGCCGACTTCCTTGCGCCGGATGTCGAGCCGATGGCAGCCGGGGTCGAAGCGGTAATGAGCCTGGAGCTGGTATCGATGGAAGAGGCGATCGCGCCGCAGGCCTATGTGCATGACCATGAGATGCTGCTCGATGATCTCGGTACGGCGCTGAGCCGGATCGTGGTGCTTGGTGCGGCGGTCAGCGGAACCGACTCCGTCTGCGATTTTCTGGCAGCGCTGCCGGCGACCACGCGGCTGACCTTCCTGCATACACAGCACCTGGGCGAGCAATCGGACGTGGCGCTGGTGGAACGGTTTGCTGCGTCTTGCGCCTTGCCGGTTCGCCTGGCCGAACAGGGTGGGCGCGCCGGAGTCGGCGAGTTTCTGGTCGTGCCAGCCGGGCATCAGGTGCGGGTGCGTCGCGATGGCAAGATCGAGCTGCTGGCAAACGGCGCCGATGCGTCTCCGGATCCCTCGATCGACGCCAGCCTGACCATGGCGGCCAATGCCTTCGGTCGCGATGCGCTGGCGATCATTTTTGCCGGGCGCGGCAACGACGCCGTTGCTGGTGCGCAGGCGATCCATGATCGCGGCGGCCGGGTCTGGGTAGAGTCGTCGTCCGGTGAACATTTTGCCGACATGGTCAGCGGAATATTCGCCGAACGACTGGTCAGTTTTTCCGGTACGCCGCCTGAGTTGGCGGCGCATCTGATCGAGGTGTTTCCATGAGTGATCCGTTGCCGCGTGAAATCCGCTGCGTTCTGGTGCCCGTAGGCAACCTGCGTCTGCTGTTGCCCAATGCCACCATCGCCGAGGTGATCACTCAGAGCAAACCCGAGCCGGTGGCCGACGCGCCGGACTGGCTGCTTGGACGCATTGCCTGGCGTGGCTGGCGCGTGCCGCTGGTGTCGTTCACGAAGCTGGCGGGAACCGAGGAAGGCGATGCGGAGTTGAGTGTGCGCGTGGCCGTGCTCAAGGCGCTTGGCGGCAATCCCAGGTTGCCGTTCATCGCCGTGCTGACCCAGGGTTTTCCACGTCTGACCACGTTGAATGCCGAGCTGATCATTCCCACTCACGACGGCAGTGCGCTGCCGCCGGGTGTGCGTGCCCAAGTGCTGGTGCGCGATGACGTGGCGATGATCCCCGACCTGGAATGGCTCGAAGCCGAGCTGCTGGACCTGCTCGATGATGCGAATCTGACCGCGGCGACGGAATCCGGCGAGTCTGCCGAGGTTTCGGAACCCTTCGACACCGAAGACTGAGGTCGGTTGCAACAGGCGACGGTCTAACCGTCGCCGTGCAATGCTTGCAGGGCCGCGAGGGCGGCCAGCCCGGCGGTCTCCGTGCGCAGGATGCGCGGCCCCAGTCGCAAGCCTTCGAAGCCCGCGGCGGTCAGCGCCGATGTATCACGCTCGCCCAGCCCTCCTTCCGGTCCGACTACCAGCACGCCGCCGCTTGCCGCGAAACGCAGTTCGCGGGATGAGTGTGTGGCTTCGGGCAGCAGCGCAAGACGCAGTGCGCCGTCCGTGGCAAGGCTGTCCAGCCAGATCGGCAGCGGCAATGCCGGGGTGATCTCGGGCAAGCATGCGCGGCCACTCTGCTCGCAGGCGCTGGCCGCTACCGCGCGCCAGTGCGCCAAGCGCTTCTCGGCCCGTGCGGCATCCAGCTTCACTTCCGAGCGCTCGGTCAGCAGCGGTACGATGCGCACGACACCCAGCTCGGTCGCTTTCTGCACGATCAGATCCATCTTCTCGCCGCGCGCCACGCCTTGCGCCAAGGTCAGCGACAGTGGCGACTCGTTGTGCAGCTGTTGTCTTGAATCGATCCGTACCGTGACCTCGCGCTTGCCTACCGCGAGAATGCTGGCCGGGTAGTCGCTGCCGTCGCCGTTGAACAGGGTCAGCGGATCTCCTGCCACCAGTCGCAACACGCGGGCAACGTGCTCGCCGGCCTGCGCCGGCAGTGACAGTTCAGCGCCCGGAATGAGCGGTAGATCGGCGTGGATGCGAATGGTGCGCATGAGTATCGTGTTCCGCAGTGTCGGGTGAGGTCAGCCGGTCACAGCGCGTTCGATGCCGGCGATCGCGGTGTCGACCAGCAGATCGATTTCCGCTTCTGTGACTACGTAAGGTGGCATGAAATACACCACGTTGCCGAGCGGGCGCAGCAGCACGCCCTGCTGCAGGCCATGCAGGTACACGCGCAGACCGCGGCGCTCGTCTGCCGGAAACGGACGTCGGCTGGCTTTGTCGGCGACCAGCTCGATCGCTGCGATCATGCCGGTCTGGCGCACGTCGGCGACATGCGGGTGGTCACGCAGTGGTTCGAGCCGACGGGCCAGATGCGTGGCGAGCTGACGATTGCGTTCGAGCACCGGCTCATCGCGGAAGATCGCCAGTGTTTCCAGCGCTACCCGGCAGGCCAGCGGGTTGCCGGTATAGCTGTGCGAATGCAGGAACGCCTTGCCGGCGCTGTATTCCGCGTAGAACGCCTCATAGACGCCGGTGGTGGTGAGCACCGCCGACAACGGCAGGAAACCGCCAGTGAGGCCTTTCGACAGGCACATGAAATCCGGGGTCACGTCGGCCTGCTCGCAGGCGAACAAGCTGCCGGTACGGCCGAAGCCCACCGCGATCTCGTCGGCGATGAAGTGCACCGCAAACTCATCGCATAGTGCACGCAGGCCGGCCAGGTAACTCGGGTGATACATGCGCATGCCGCCGGCGCATTGCACCAGCGGCTCGACGATCACGGCGCAGGTTTCATGCGCATGACGTTCGAGCAGCGCGCGTAGTTCGGCGAGTCGGCGTTTGGCCGTCTGTTCGGGCGACTCACCCGGCTCGCCCTCATACGTGTCCGGGGATGGCGCCAGAAACGGCGTCAGCAGCAGCGGCGCATAGGTCTTGCGGTACAGCGCCACGTCGCTTACCGACAACGCACCCAGCGTCTCGCCGTGATAGCTGCCGCTGAGCGCGATGAAGCGGGTCTTCTCGCCATGACCCTGGTTGAGCCAGTAATGGAAGCTCATCTTCAGCGCCACTTCGATCGCCGCCGAGCCGTTGTCGGCGTAGAACACGCGATCGAGTCCGGGCGGCGTGACACGCACCAGTTCCTCGGCCAGCTCGATCGCCGGTGCATGGGTGAAGCCGGCAAAGATCACATGCTCCAGCGTGCGTGCCTGCTCGGCCAGTGCGGCGGCGATGCGCGGATTGGTGTGGCCGAACAGGTTGGTCCACCACGAGCTGATGCCGTCCAGGTAGCGGCGACCGTCGGCGTCGACCAGCCACGCGCCTTCGCCGCGCACGATCGGTACCATCGGCACGCTTTCATGGTCGTGCATCTGCGTGCAGGGATGCCACAGGTGTTTCAGGTCGCGCGTGGCGAGTGCGGCGTTGCTGCTTGCGGGCTTGCTCATCCGGCTATCATCGGCGTTGCGCCATGGACGCTCAAGTCCGCGCATGAATCATCCCGGAACTCGACGCTTGAAGTACTTGCGAAAACACCTGCTCGGTCTCGGCGTGGTGCTGCTGGCCGCGGCTTTATTGCTGTGGTTTCTGCCGGCGCGCTGGGCGATGCTGTGGCTCGAGCCGCAACTGCATGGACTGCGTCTGCAGCAGGTGCAGGGGCTGCTGTGGGATGGCCGCGCCGGTCAGGTCGTGGCCACCGATGGCCATGTGCTGGGGCAGGTGCAATGGCACATATCGCGGCGTGCACTGCTGGGAGAGCTGCAGCTGCACCTGGACTTCGATGGGCCGCAACTCGCCTTCTCCGGCGGGGTGCAACGACTGCCCGACAATCAGGTCGCATGGCGCGAAGTGAGCCTGCGGGCCGATCTGGCTGCGCTGGATCCCTACGTGAAGTCGCCGTTGGACCAGCCCCGTGGCGAGCTGCTGGTGACGATCGACCATGCGTTGTTGCAAGGTGGCTGGCCGCTGCAACTGCAGGCGCAGGCGCACTGGCGGCATGCCGTCATGCACACGCATGGCGGCGACGTGGCGCTCGGCGAACTGCAGTGGCAGGCGCAGGCGCATGGCGGCGTGATTCAGGCGCAAGTACATGATGACGGGAACGGACCATTGCATGCGAACGGTCAGTTGCAGCTCAGTCCGCTCGGCTGGCGACTGGACGCGACGCTGCGTCCCCGACAGACTGATCCGGCACTGCGCCGATGGCTGGCCGGGTTGGGGCAACCAGCCGCTGACGGCAGCGTGCATATCCAGCGCAGTGGTGGGCTGGCTGGCACCCTGCCGGCGGCGCCATCGAAATGAGGACACGAGACCCACATGAATCCTGACATCACCGCATTAGCGCTGACTGCCGCACGCGAGGCCGCCGAAGCCGCTGCCGAAGTGATCCGGCATTACTGGCGTCGCGGCGTCGAGGTCGAGCTGAAGTCCGATGCGACGCCGGTGACCATCGCCGACCGCGAGGCCGAGCAGGCGATCCGGAGAATCCTGCAAGCCGCCTTGCCGCAGGCGTCCATCTACGGTGAGGAATTCGGTCTGGAGGGTGAGCGCGGCGGGCTGCTGTGGCTGGTCGATCCGCTCGATGGCACCAAGAGTTTCGTGCGGCGCACGCCGTTCTTCTCGACCCAGATTGCGCTGATGGATGGCGATGAACTGGTGCTCGGTGTATCCAGTGCGCCGATTTACGGTGAGACGATGTGGGCAAGCGCCGGCAACGGCGCGTGGCTCGATGGCGAACGCGTGCAAGTGGCTGCCACCAGCACGATCGGCGAGACATCCATTTCCATCGGCAACGTCAAGACGCTCACCGCCGATGCCCGCTGGGACGCACTGGGGGCATTGATCCGCGACAGCAACCGTATCCGCGGTTACGGTGATTTCTGCCATTACCACCTGCTGGCACGTGGCTCGCTGGACCTGGTGATCGAGTCGGACGTGAACATCCTCGACATCGCGGCGCTGGCGGTGATCGTGCGCGAAGCCAGCGGCGTGTTCACCGATCTTGATGGCGCGCCGCTGACGCTGGAGACGCGCAGCGTGCTGGCCGGCACGTCGGCTGTCCACCCGCAGGCGCTGCAGCGCCTGCGGCGTTGAGCGACGCGCGCTAGAATGTGCAGATGCCAAAATTACCCATCATCCATGCCATGCGGGACGTCAGCGACAGCCGGTTCCTGCAGGTCGAACAGCTCGATCTGGAATTCTCCAACGGCGTACGGCGTACGTATGAACGATTGAAAGGCAGCGGCCTGGGCGCGGTGATCATCGTGCCGATGCTCGATGATGAAACCGTGCTGCTGGTGCGCGAATACGGCGGTGGTGTGGGCCGCTATGAACTGGGCCTGCCGAAGGGCCGGCTGGATCAGGACGAGACCGCCGAACAGGGCGCCGAGCGCGAGTTGAAGGAAGAGATCGGTTACGGCGCGCACAAGCTGAAGATTCTGCACAACCTGTCGCTGTCGCCCTCGTACATGACGCATATGGCGCACGTGGTGCTGGCGCAGGATTTGTATCCCGAAAAGCTGGTCGGCGACGAACCGGAAGAGCTCGAAGTGGTGCCGTGGAAGATGGCCGAGCTGCACACCCTGCTCGGTCGCGATGACGTGACCGAAGGGCGCTCGATTGCCGCGTTGTTCATGGCCCGCGAATACCTTGCTGGGCGCTTCCAGCGCACATGAGTACCGCCCCCGACCTTGCCCGGCAGATTGGCGATATCGCACGTGCCGCCGGCGCGGCGATCCTGTCGATTTACCACAGCGACTTCGCGGTGCAGACCAAGGCCGATGAGTCGCCGCTGACCGCCGCGGACCTGGCCGCTCAGCAGGTCATCCTGGCCGGCCTGAGCAGCCTCGATCCGCTGTTGCCGATATTGTCGGAAGAAGCAAAGGCGCTGCCGTGGTCCGAACGCCGGCACTGGTCACGCTACTGGTTGGTGGACCCGCTCGATGGCACCCGCGAGTTCGTCAAGCGCAACGGTGAGTTCACCGTCAATATCGCGCTGATCGACGAGCGCCAGCCCGTGCTCGGCGTGGTGCTGGCGCCGGTCACCGGGGAGTTGTACATCGCCGCACACGGGCAGGGCGCGTGGCTGCAGATCCAGGCCGATGGTGACTGGCAACGCATCCGCACCCGCCCACTGGGGCAGTCACCGCTGGTGGCGGGCAGCCGTTCGCATGGCGGCTCGCAGAGCAGCTTGCTGCAGCAGTTGATCGGTAACGATTACGAATTGGTACCGCTCGGCTCGTCGCTGAAATTCTGCCTGATCGCACGCGGTGCGGCGGACGTCTATCTGCGCCTTGGCCTCACCAGCGAGTGGGACACCGCCGCCGCGCAATGCGTGCTGGACGAGGCTGGTGGCGCGGTACTGGATCTGTCCGGCCAGCCGTTCCGCTACAACCGTGGCGAGTCGTTGCTGAATCCCGAATTCATCGCCGTCGGCGATATGGCCGTCGATTGGGCGGCACGACTGCAGGCGGCGATACAACGCTGATTCGATGCATTGATGGGATCTGGCACGGCATGAGCGATTCACCCCGATACAGCCTCGACGACCTGCTTGCAATCATGGCGCGCCTGCGCGATCCCCAGCGGGGTTGCCCGTGGGACGTGCAGCAGGATTTCGCGTCGATCGCGGCGTACACGATCGAGGAGGCCTACGAAGTGGCCGACGCGATCGACCGCCGCGACTGGCCAGATCTGCGCGACGAACTGGGCGATCTGCTGCTGCAGGTGGTATTCCATTCGCAGATGGCGCAGGAGCAGGGGCTGTTTGATTTCGCCGATGTCGCCCATGCGATCAGCGCGAAGATGCAGCGGCGCCATCCGCATGTATTCGGCGACGTGCGTTACGCGGATCTAGACGAACAGAAGCGTGCGTGGGAAGACATCAAGACCCGCGAACGCGCGGATAAGGGGGAGTCTGCCGACGACAGCGCGCTGGCCGGTATCTCGGCCGGTCTGCCGGAATGGAAGCGCGCGCTGAAACTGCAGCAACGCGCGGCCAGCACCGGTTTCGAATGGACCGATCCGCAGCCGGTACTGGCCAAGCTGGTCGAGGAAGTGGACGAGGTGCGTGCCGAGTTCGCCAACGGCGCCGATCCGGCGCGACTGCAAGACGAAATCGGCGACGTGCTGTTCGTGACGGTGAATCTGGCACGCCATGCCGGCATCGATTTCTCGCAGGCGCTGCGGCATGCCAATGCGAAATTCGAACGGCGTTTCCGGCAGATGGAGCAACTGGCTGCTGCCGAAGGTGCGGTATTCGGGGAACGCACGCTCGCCGAACAGGAACAACTATGGCAGCGTGCCAAAGCGATCGAGCGCGAGCCTTGACCACGAACGTCGAGGCGCGGCACCCCATCGGGGCATCCGCCGGCGTTGGAGTGGCATGCAACCCTTTTGCGCCGAGCTGCATCTCAAGCCTGTTGCCAACCCGAGGAGTTCATCATGCGCCGTCTTTTCACCGCCGCCCTGTTGCTTGCGCCGTTCGCTGCCTTCGCCGCCACGCCGTGCAAGTACGAAGCGCCGCGAAACCTCCAGCTTGATCTGGCCGGCGTGCGTGCCGTGCAGATCGAAGTGCACAGCCAGGACCTGCACCTGACCGGTAGCGACAGCGCCAGGGGCCTTACCGTTACGGGGCGCGCCTGTGCTTCGGAGAAGGCCGCGCTGGACGATCTGCAGGTCACCCAGCAGCGCGAAGGCGATCAACTGCTGCTCGACATCGGTGGCAGCAACAACCATTTCTCGCTAAGCCTGTTCGGCAACTCTTACGCGAATCTCGAGGTCACCGTGCAGCTGCCGGCGAACCTGCCGGTAACCCTCAGCGTGGGCTCCGGCGACGCCGACGTCAGTGGCGTGCAACAGCTGCAGAGCAACGTCGGCTCGGGTGATCTGCACGTACGCAAGGTGTCCGGCAAGTTCGGTACCAGCGTGGGTTCGGGTGATGTCGACGCGACCGATATCGGCAGCCTGGAGCTGGGCTCAGTCGGCTCCGGCGACTTCAAGGCCGATGGCATCAAGGGCGATGCCAGGGTCGGCAGCATCGGCTCGGGTGATGTCACGCTGCGCAATGTCGGCGGCAGCGTGCATGCCGATACGCTGGGTTCCGGCGATCTCACGGTGAGCGATGTGGCCGGCGATTTCAGTCTCGGTGCGAAGGGCAGCGGCGACGTCAATCATTCCGGGGTGAAGGGCAAGGTCAGTGTGCCGCACGATAACGACGACGGCGATGACGATTGAGATGGCTTGAACTCCTGCCCGCGCTTCGCGTGGGCAGGAGCGGCCGGATATCAGCCCAGCCAGCGCCAGGCCAGGTACACCAGCGGCGCGCACACCAGCAGGAACGGAATCGATACCAGGTGTAGCAGCCGCAGGCCGCGCGGCTGTTTCGCCAGACGCAGTGCGATCAGGTTCGCCAGTGAGCCGATCGCCACGCCGAAGCCACCCACGTTCACCGCCACTGCCAGCGCGATCGCGTCTGGAGTGCGATCCAGCAGCAGCACCGTGGCCGGCACGTTGCTGATCAGCTGCGAGGCGACGATGCCGCTGGCATACAAAGTCAGCGATTGGCTGAAATCGAGCCGGTCCAGCGCATCGCGCACCAGCGGCAGCTCGGCGAAGTGGCCCAGCCCCAGAAAGATCGCGGCGAACGTCAACAGCAGCAGCCAGTCGATCCGCGCCAGACTCGATCGCGCCAGCAGCGCGAACAGCCCCAGCAGTAGCGCGGCACCCAGCGGCGCCTGGTGATATTCCATCAACAGCACCATGCCGGCCAGCGCGACCATCGACCATGCGCCGAGCCGGTTCGATGTCACCTGACCATCGATCTTGTCCGGAGTCAGTTCGACCCGATCGCGCGGCAACCACAGCAGGGTGAATGCCGCCACCAGCACGAACATCACCGCCGCCGCCGGCAGCATCGCTGCCGCGAAATGCAGGAACGGCAACGACGAGTGCTGCCACAACAGCAGGTTCTGCGGGTTGCCGATCGGGCTCAGGGTGGAACCCGCATTCACCGCCAGCGCCTCCAGCACCACCATGCGCAGCACCGGCAGGTTCGACATGCTGCCGATCGCCAGCGTCAACGGCACGATCAGGAACAGGCTCACGTCGTTGGTCAGCACCATCGACAACAACGCCGTCGCGATTACCAGCAGCAAGCCGAGACTGCGCAATGAATGTGCTTTCGCCACCACGGCGACCGCTGCGTGCTGCACCAGTCCGCTGTCGCGGATGCCCTGGATCGCGATCAGCAGCCCCATCAGGCCGGCCAGCGTCGGCAACTGCAACCAGTGCTGATATTTCGTCAGCGGTTGCGGGTCGAGCAGGGCCAGCGCGATCGTCAATGCGGCGAACAGCAGCAACAGCCATTCGGCCCAAAGCTTTGCGCGCCAGTCGGTGCGCGAGTGTGCGAGCTCGTTCACCACCGGACGATGCGTTGGTGTTGTGGGAGCGGCTTCAGCCGCGATGGTGTTGCAGAGCTGCCTGTGCCGATCGCGACTGAAGTCGCTCCCAGCCGCTTGTCGACACGCGCGGCCCGAACGCCGTAGTTCACCACTCGCTCAGTCCCTCGATCTCGTACAGCTTCTGCCAGCTCGGGCGCGCACGGACCAGATCGGCCAGCCGCTTCAGTGCCGGCCATTCGGTGACCGGACGCGGCATGTTGCGCGACCAGCGCATCAGCATGGTCAGCAGCAGGTCGGCGCCGGAGAATTCCCTGCCCAGCAGGTAGGGGCCGTTCGCGTTGAGTTGCGCATCCAGCAGATCCCACACACTTTCGACCTTGCGCTGCAGGGCGGCATGCACTTCCGGCGTGTGCTCCGGTGCGCCCAGCTCCGACGGATAGAACCAGAAGCGGTACGTCGACATCAGCGTATTGCTGAGATAGACGATCCACTGCTGCCACGCCTCGCGTTCGGGCGTACCCGGTGCTGGCGCCAGCTTCGCTTCCGGGTGACGCTCGGCCAGCACCATCAACAACGCCGCCGACTCCGACAACGGCCGACCATCGATCACCAGCGTCGGCACCACGCCACGCGGATTGAGTTTCAGATAGGCCG
The DNA here is from genome assembly GCF_006438785.1 of Rhodanobacter glycinis. Taxonomy (GTDB): domain Bacteria; phylum Pseudomonadota; class Gammaproteobacteria; order Xanthomonadales; family Rhodanobacteraceae; genus Rhodanobacter; species Rhodanobacter glycinis_A. The sequence continues at coordinate 641,826 of NZ_RCZB01000003.1, forward strand.
GATCGTGCTGTGCGTCGGTGTCGAAGTCGACCAGCCGCAATTCATGCAGCGCACCGATTTCCAACAGGGCCAGGTGCACCACCATGCTGGCGGTGCCGGGGGAGTAGTACAGCGTGTACATGGGAGTCATCGATCCTCTAAGTGCAAGCGCGGGCGACACATTTTACCCACACCGGTGATCGCTTCCTGCCGCCGTGCAACGCGACTCAGCCTTCGCGCAGCAATCGCATCGGCGGCGTGCGCGTCACCTTGCGCGTGCCGACCAGACCCAGCAGCATCACCACGAAGCCTGCGCCGAGTGCTGCGAATACCAGTGGCCACAGCGGCGGCACGAAGCCTTCGATGTGGAACACCGCATGACCCAGCCATAGGCCGGCACCCGCGGCACCGAGCGCGGCGGTAAGGCCCGCGACCAGCCCGAGCAGGGCGAATTCGCAGGCGGCGGCGACGCGCAGCTGGTTGCGGCGTGCGCCCAGCGTGCGCAGCAGCGCGGCCTCGTGCCGGCGTTCGGCCGCGCTGGCGGCGAGTGCGGCAGCCAGCACCAGCGCGCCGGCGAGCAGGCTGAAGCCGAGGATCCAGCGCACCGCGTTGCCGACCCGGTCGACGATTTCGCGCACGCGGTCGAGCAGCGAGTCCACGTCGACCAGGCTGAGGTTGGAATAGTCGCGCGACAGCTGCGCCAGTTGCGTGGCGTGGCCGCGCGGCAAATGGAAACTGGCCAGCCAGGTATGCGGCAGGTTGCCGGCGTGGGCCGGATCGAGCAGCAGGAAGAAGTTGACCCGGAACGAACTCCAGTCGACCTTGCGGATGCTGCCGACCTTCGCATCGAGGCTGCCTTCGCCGACATTGAAACTCAGCGTATCACCCACCTTCAGCGCAAACATGTCGCGCCACATGGTGTCGATCGACACTTCGGCCTGGGCCGGATGCGCACCTTGCCACTGACCGGCGATCACCTGGTTCGACGGTGGCAAGGCATCGGCCCACGACAGGCGCAGTTGCCGGTCGGCCCAATCCTTCGCTCGCTCGTCCTCGAAATGCAGCTGGTCGATCGGCGCGCCGTTGATCGCGGTGAGCTTGCCCACCGCCAGCGGCAGCATGTTGAGCTGGTCGCCACCGATGCCGGCCAGCGCGTGCTCGAAGCCGGTGCGCTGGTCATCCTGCAGGTTCAGCGCGAACCAGTTCGGCGTATCCGCCGGCAATTCCTGGCGCCAGCCCTGCAGCAGGGCTGGCGCGACGATCGCCAGCAACAACAGCGCGCACAGGCCAAGGCTGAGCGCGGTGGCCTGGATCAGGCTCAGCGTGCGCCGCCGCGCCAGCGCGGCAAGACCCAGCCGCAGCGCCGGATGTGCGCCGGGTGCGATGCGCCGCGCCAGCCACAGCAGCAAGGCGGCCAGCAAGGCGGCCACCACCGCTACGCCGAGCAGGCTGGCGGCAAGGATGCCGGCCAGCTGCAGCGAACTGCTCTGGCTCCAGATCAGGCCCAGCGCGACCAGCGCGGGGATCAGATACAACACGTCGAAACGGCGTACCCGCCGCGTCACGCTCTGACGGAATACCGCCACCGGCGACACCTCGGCCAGCCGTACCAGCGGCGGCAGTGCAAAGCCGGCCAGCACGGCAATGCCCATCGCGGCAGCAGCGAACGATGGTGCCAGCGGCAGCACGGTCGGCAGGCTGCCGAACAACTGGCTGGCGAACAGCCATGCCAGCTGCGACAGCCCCAGTGCCAGCAACAGGCCGAGTGCTGCCGCCGGCAGCGCGAGTGCGCCGAGCGTGCCGAGCAACAGGCCCAGCACGCGCCGGCGTGAGGTGCCCAGCGCGCGCAGCAGGGCAACTTCGGAAGTCTTGCGTCGTGCATAGCGTTGCGCGGACAGCGCAATCGCGATGCCGGCCAGCAGCGCCGACAGCAACGCGGTCAGGCGCAGGAACGCGCCCGCCCGGTCGAACGACGTGCGCATGCGTTCCTGGGTCTGTTCCGGCGTGATCAACTGCGCGCCCTGCGGCAGCGTCGTCGCTTGCGCCCAGTCGCGCCAGCGCTGTACCGCGTCGGGAGCGCCCGCCAGCAGCAGCTGGTGACGGGCGCGACTGCCGACGCCGAGCAGGCCGGCCTGTTCGGCATCGGCCAGATTCATCAACGCGCGCGGCGCCAGCGCAAACAGCTGGCCGCCGTCGGGCTGGCGCACGAGTTCGGCAGCAATGGTCAATTCACGGCCGCCCAGCTGCAGCGGCTGGCCGACCTCGAGGTTCAACGCGACCAGCGCACGATGATCGAGATAGACCTCGCCCGCGGTCGGTGCGTGACCCTTGCGGGTGTGGCCTGCTGCGTCCGCCAGCTCCAGCGTGCCGCGCAACGGATAGTTCGGCCCGCTGGCCAGCACGTCGAGCAACTGGGTCTGCTGGTGGGCGAACGCCACGCTGGGAAAGCTTGCCGTGCGCGCGATCTGCAGGTCGTATTGACGGGCCTTGTCGACAAAGGCGTCCGGTGCGGCTTGTGGCGACGACACGCCGATGTCGCCGCCGATCAGTTCGGCCGCACTGGCCAGCATGCCGCGCTCGATCCGCGTTGCCAGTGTGGCGACCACGCCGAGCGCGACCACCGCCAGCACCAGCGACGCGGCCAGCGTGCGCAGTTCGGGCAGGTGCCATTCGCGGCGCAGGCTGCGCAGGGCGAGCAGCAGCATCTTCATGCGTGTGCGCTCACATCGTGCGGCACCACGCGGCCTTCCTCCAGTTCGATCCGCCGATCGCAACGCGCGGCCAGCGTGGCGTCGTGAGTCACCAGCACCAGCGTGGTGTGATGATCGCGGTTCAGCGCAAACAGCAAGTCGCAGACATGGTGGCCGGTGCGTTGGTCCAGATTGCCGGTGGGCTCGTCGGCAAACAGCACGCGCGGGCCATGCACGAACGCTCGGGCGATCGCCACGCGCTGCTGCTCGCCACCGGAAAGCTGAGCCGGATAGTGCCGCCGACGGGAACTCAGCCCGACCGCGTCGAGCGCTGCGCGCGCGCGTTCGCGTGCCGCGCTGACGCCTTCCAGCTCCAGCGGCAGCATCACGTTTTCCTCGGCGGTGAGCGCGGGCAGCAGATGGAACGACTGGAACACGAAGCCGACCAGCCGCCGGCGCAGGTCCGCGCGCGCTTCCTCGTCCAGCTGCTGCAGTGCATGCCCGTCCAGTTCGATGCTGCCGGTATCGGGGGTGTCCAGCCCGGCCAGCAGGCCGAGCAGGGTGGTCTTGCCGGAACCGGAGGCACCGACGATGGCGAAGCTCTCGCCCGGCCGGATCTGCAGGCTGACCTGACTGAGGATCTCCAGTCGTCCCTCGGGGCCGCTGACCGACTTGCTAACATCGCAGGCCTGAAGAAGAGGACGGGAAGAATCACTCATGCGTCGATGCCTTGATTGGTTGTTGTGGAGCGGGTTGGTTTTTCTGTGCGGCAGCGGCGGCGCCTTGGCGGCGACGCCGAAAACCGTACTGGTACTGGGTGATTCGCTGTCCGCGGCGCACAACATACCGGTCGAGTCCGGCTGGGTGCACCTGCTGGATGCGCGTCTTGGCAAGATGGTGCCGAAGTGGGCCGCGATCAATGCCAGCATCAGTGGCGAGACCTCGTTGAGCGGACGCAACCGCCTGCCGGCGCTGCTGGCGAAATATCGACCCGCCGTACTGGTGCTGGAGCTGGGCGCCAACGACGGATTGCGTGGCCTGCCGTTGCCGGCGCTGCGAGACAACCTGGCTGCGATGATCGATCAGGCACAGCGGGCGAAAGTGCGGGTGTTGCTGGTGGGCATCGAGCTGCCGGTGAATTACGGGCCGCAGTATCGCGATGGCCTGCGTGCGATCTACGCCGAGCTGGCGCGCAGCCGGCACACCGCGCTGGTGCCGTTTCTGCTCGATGGCGTCGCGCTCGATCCCGCGCTGATGCAGGACGATGGCCTTCACCCCGTGGCGAGGGCGGAACCGACGGTACTCGAAACCGTATGGCGCGCTCTGAAGCCGCTGCTGCGTTGAGTTCAAACCGAACGATCTCTGAATCGCCGGTCACTGTTTCACACAACACTCACCTGCCAGCCGGTTAGATCTTCACATATGTGAAACCAACGGAAGTGGGGACGATATGACCGTACATGACGAGCAAGCAGGGCTGATCCTTCTGGTCGAGGACAATCGCCAGATCGCCGAGATGGTGGGCGAGTTTCTCGAACGCCGCGGCTATTCGGTCGACTATGCCGCCGACGGTGTCAGTGGGCTGCATCTGGCGGTGTCTAACAGCTACGACGTGATCGTGCTGGACCTGATGCTGCCGGGCCTGGACGGGCTGGAAGTGTGTCGCAAGCTGCGCAAGGAGGCGAAGAAATCCACGCCGGTGCTGATGTTGACCGCGCGCGACACGCTGGAAGACAAACTGGTGGGTCTCGAAGCGGGCGCCGACGACTACCTGGTGAAACCCTTTGAGGTGCGCGAGCTGGAGGCGCGCCTGCGCGCGCTGATCCGCCGCGACCGCCGCCAGGTATCGACCGAAGTGCTCACGGTCGGCGATATGACACTGGATACCGCCACGCTGCGCCTGACCCGCGAAGGGCAGGAGCTCACCGTGTCGCCGATCGGGCTGAAGCTGCTGGCGATCCTGATGCGTGAATCGCCGCGGGTGGTCAGCCGGCGCGATATCGAGCGCGAGATATGGGGCGATACGTTGCCCGACTCGGACACCTTGCGTTCGCATCTTTATAATTTGCGTCGGGTCATAGACAAGCCCTTCGCGCGGCCCCTGCTACACACCATCCATTCGGCCGGCTATCGTCTGGCGGATCTGGAATCAGAAGTGGCGTCAACGACACAGACGGCCTGACATCACATCGACATGACACAAACATGTAATGGATAGCAGGGTCAAAGCAGTCACATTTCGTGTGGGTGCCTTCCGGCGGCGGATTGCGTGGGTATTCGGGTTGCAGTTTGTGATCGTTGCGATCGTCTGCATCCTTGGCATCTACAACGTCATGCCGACAGCGGTGGTGATTGCGGTGATCGTGATCACCACCGCCATCGCCTGGTTGACCACCCGCCGGGAATGGCGGCCGGTGCGTGCGCTGGCGCGACTGGTCAATCACTGGGATGGTCAGCAACTCGATCCGGAATCCCTGCATCTGGATCAATTGTCCACGCATACCGATGCCGACGTGGCCTCGCTGGTGCACGGGCTGCACGGTTTCGCCACGCGTATCGCCGGCTACAACCAGCGCGAGCGCAACTTCACCCGCGATGCCAGCCACGAATTGCGCAGCCCGCTGACCGTGATCAAGATGTCGGTGGACATGCTGACCGAAGAAGAGGGCCTCAGCGAGTTCGGCGCGCGCTCGGTACGCCGGATCAAGCGCGCCACGCGCGAGATGGAGGTGCTGGTGGAGGCTTTGCTGCTGCTCGCCCGCGAGACGGATGCCACGGACAGCGAACGCTTCGTCGTCAACGACGTGCTGCACACGGAGCTGGCATCCGCCCGGGAATTGCTGACCGGCCGCCCCATCGAACTGCTGCTGGAAGAGCCGGCCAGCTTCGCCTTGCGCGGCTCGGCGCAGGCTTTTTCAGTGCTTTGCTGGCAGTTGATCCGCAACGCCTGCCAGCAGACCGAGCAGGGCAGTGTGGTGATCACCGTGATGCCTGGCGTCGTGAGCGTGAGCAATCATGCCGACCCCCACATACCCGGCGACAGCTCGCGCCCAGTGCGTGTGCACGGCGCCGACCGGCATGGATTCGAGCTGGCCATTGCCCAGCGCATCAGCGACCGTTTTGGCTGGCCGCTGGAATTGCAGACGCGCGTCGGCCGGGAAAACATCGCCCGCATCCGTTTTTCGCATCCCCTGCCGGTTGAGGCGTCCGACAAGAGTTGATCGCAGCGGTATCGGATGCGCTCGCGCGCGAATCAGCCGTTTTTCAGTGCAGGGTCGATCGCGAACCCGCAGCCGGTTCTGGCCTTCACGTCGTCGAGGCTGACGCCGTCGTTGAGTTCGATCAGCACCAGTCCCTCGCCCTTGTTGACCTTGAACACGCACAGGTCGGTGATGATCAGGTCGACGACCTGCTTGCCGGTCAGCGGCAGGTCGCAGTCGGTCTTGATCTTCGGGCTGCCGTCCTTCGCGCTGTGTTCCATCAGCACCACCACGCGCTTGACGCCGCTGACCAGGTCCATCGCGCCGCCCGGGCCCTTGACCATCTTGCCCGGCACCATCCAGTTCGCCAGATCACCGTTGCATGACACTTCCAGGCCGCCGAGGATCGACAAGTCGATGTGGCCGCCGCGGATCATCGCGAACGACTCCGCGCTGGAGAAGAAGCTGGAACCGGGCAGGGTGGTGATGGTCTGTTTGCCGGCGTTGATCAGGTCGGGATCGATGTTGTCTTCGCTCGGGAATGGGCCGATGCCGAGCAGGCCGTTCTCCGATTGCAAAGTGACATTGACGCCGTCGGGAATGTAATTCGCCACCATGGTGGGGATGCCGATGCCGAGGTTCACGTAGAAGCCGTCCTGCAGCTCCTGCGCGGCACGTTTGGCCATCGCCACGCGGATCGGGCTTTCCTTGCCGCCGGCCACGCCGGCAATCGTGCGGAACTCGATCCGCTTCTCGTACTTCGCGCCCTGCACGATGCGGTCGACGTAGATGCCCGGCACGTGCACCTGGTCCGGATCGATCGAACCGACCGGTACCAGTTGCTCGACTTCGGCCACGCAGATCTTGCCGCAGGTGGCGATCATCGGGTTGAAATTGCGCGCGGTCTCGTGGAACACCAGGTTGCCGTGCGCATCGCCCTTCCACGCCTTGACGATCGACAGGTCGGCGTGGATCGCCTCTTCCAGCACGTATTCCTTGTCGCCGAAGACCTTGGTTTCCTTACCCTCGGCCAGCTTGGTGCCGAACGCGGTGCGTGTGTAGAAGCCGGGGATGCCGGCGCCGCCGGCGCGCAGCTTCTCGGCCAGCGTGCCCTGCGGGGTCAGATGCAGTTCGAGTTCACCGGCCAGCACCTGCCGCTCGAATTCCTTGTTCTCGCCCACGTAGGACGCGTAGACGCGCTTGACCTGATGCGTCTTCAGCAACGGACCCATGCCGAAGTCGTCCACGCCGGCATTGTTGCCGACGATCGTCAGGCCCTTGGTGCCGGCTTCCAGCAGCGCGCCGATCAGGTTCTCGGGAATGCCGCACAGGCCGAAGCCGCCCGCGGCGATGGTCATATTGTCGACCAGCAGCCCATCAAGTGCTTTCGCCGCGCTCGGGTAAACCTTGTTCATTGCTGTGCCTTCCTGCAGGGAGAGTCAGCTGCCAAGGATACGACGGATCGACCGTGGCCGGCCCTGTACCAAGGTCGCAAGCCGGCGCCGGGAGCAGCAGGAACCTCGGCCAGCCTGCACACAATCGGCTCGCCGTGGCGTTGCCAGCGCTCATAACGTTATGCGATTTCGCAAGTTCGCAGCGCAGTGACCAGTCGATAGGCTGATCGTCTCCCTGTCGAAACCGGACGCATCGATGAAGAAACTCCCCGTGTTGCTGGCACTCGTCGCTACCCTGGTGACGGCGACGACGGCCGCCAGGGACGTGACCGTGCTCAATGTGTCCTACGACCCCACGCGCGAGCTCTACCGCGACGTGAATGCAGCATTCGCCGCGCAATGGAAGGCACGGCACGGCGACAACGTCACCATCCAGATGTCGCACGGTGGCTCCGGCAAGCAGGCGCGCTCGGTGGTCGATGGGCTGTCGGCCGACGTGGTGACGCTCGCGCTGGCCTGGGACATCGATGCCATCGCCGATCACGGGTTGCTGGCGAAGGACTGGCAGCAGCGGTTGCCGCAGAACTCCTCGCCGTATACCTCGACCATCGTGTTCCTGGTGCGCAAGGGCAATCCCAAGGGCATCAAGGACTGGCCCGACCTGATCAAGCCCGGCGTGCAGGTGATCACGCCGAACCCGAAGACCTCCGGCGGCGCGCGCTGGACCTTCCTGGCGGCGTGGGGCTATGCGCTGAAGCAGCCCGGCGGCAACGAGGCGAAGGCGCGGGCATTCACGCAGGAGCTGTTCAAGCACATGCCGGTGCTGGATGCCGGCGCGCGCGGCGCCACCAACACGTTCGCTCAGCGCGGCGTCGGCGATGTGCTGCTGGCGTGGGAAAACGAGGCGCTGCTGGCCAGGCAGGAGCTGGGCAAGGATGCGTTCGAGGTCGTGGTGCCCTCGGTGACCATCCTGGCCGAACCGCCGGTCGCGGTGGTCGACGGCAACGCCGACAAGCACGGCACGCGCGCGATTGCCGAGGCTTATCTGAAGTTCCTGTATTCGCCGCAGGGGCAGGCGATCGAGGCCGGGCATTTCTACCGGCCGCGCTCGCCGGACGTGGCGCAGCAGTTCGCCGCGCAGTTTCCCAGGGTGAACACGTTCACGATCAAGGATGTCTTCGGCACGTGGCGCCAGGTACAGGCGAAGTTCTTTGCCGACGGCGCGATCTTCGACCAGATCGGCCCCGGCAACTGAGCATCATGCGGCGTCACGTCCTTCCGGGATTCGGCATCAGTCTGGGCTACGCACTGACGTATCTCGGACTGATCGTGCTACTGCCGCTGGCGGCACTGGCCTGGAAAGCCTCCGGCATCGGCGTCGCCGGACTGCTGCACCTGCTGTCGTCGCCACGCACGCTGGCCGCGCTCAGGCTGAGTTTCGGCGGTGCGCTGCTGGCCGCGGCGGTCAACGCGGTGATCGGGTTGCTGGTGGCGTGGGTGCTGGTGCGCTATCGCTTTCCCGGTCGGCGCCTGTTCGACGCGCTGGTCGATCTGCCGTTCGCCTTGCCGACGGCGGTGGCGGGCATCGCACTCACCACGCTGTATGCGCCGAATGGCTGGCTGGGCGGCTGGCTCGCGACATGGAGTATCAAGGTCGCCTACGCGCCGCTGGGAGTGCTGCTCGCGATGGTGTTCGTCGGTTTTCCATTCGTCGTACGCACGCTGCAGCCGGTGCTCGAATCGCTCGACCGCGACGTCGAGGACGCCGCCGAGAGCCTCGGCGCCCGACGCTGGCAGACGTTCGTGCGCGTGATCCTTCCGATGCTGGCGCCGACCCTGCTGACCGGTTTCGCGCTGGCGCTGGCGCGGGCGGTCGGCGAATACGGTTCGGTCATTTTCATCGCCGGCAATATCCCGATGCGCTCGGAGATCGCGCCGTTGCTGATCGTGCAGAAGCTTGAGCAGTTCGACTACGCCGGCGCGGCGGCACTGGGGGTGGTGATGCTGCTGTTCTCGTTCGTGCTGCTGGTGGTGGTTGCGTTGCTGCAACGCTGGAGCGTCCGCTGGACGGAGTCGGGACGATGAGCGCACTCGTGTCCGCCCGTCCGGTGGCCTGGTCGCGGCGTCTCGTGCGTGGGGCGCTGGTGCTGCTGGCGGTCGGCTTCCTGGCGCTGTTCCTGTTGCTGCCCCTGGCGACGGTATTCGTCGAGGCATTCCGCCAGGGCGCGGCCATCTACCTGACCAGCATCCGGCAGCATGAATCGCTGGCGGCGATCCGACTGACCCTGCTGGTGGCGGCGATCGCGGTACCGCTCAACCTGGTGTTCGGCGTGATGGCGGCATGGGCGATAACGCGTTTCGATTTCCGCGGCAAGGCCTTGCTCGGTGCATTCATCGATCTGCCGTTCTCGGTCTCGCCGGTGATTTCGGGCCTGGTCTACGTGCTGCTGTTCGGTGCGCAGGGTTGGTTCGGCCCGTGGCTGGATGCGCACGGGGTCAGGATCATCTTTGCCGTGCCGGGGCTGGTGCTGGCGACGATCTTCATCACGTTGCCGTTCGTCGCGCGCGAGTTGATCCCGCTGATGCAGTCGCAGGGCAGCGAGGAAGAGGAAGCCGCCCGCGTGCTTGGCGCGAGCGGCTGGCAGATGTTCTTCCGGGTGACCTTGCCCAACATTCGCTGGGCGCTGCTGTATGGCGTGCTGCTGTGCAATGCCCGTGCGATGGGCGAGTTCGGCGCGGTGTCGGTGGTATCCGGTCACATCCGCGGACTGACCACCACGATGCCGCTGGAAGTGGAGATGCGCTACAACGAATACGACTTTGCCGGCGCGTTCGCCGTCGCCTCGCTGCTGGCCCTGCTGGCACTGATGACGATGGCGCTGAAGACCTTGCTGGAGTGGCGTTATGGCAACGAGATCGCGGCGCATGCGCCCGGCGGCCACTGAAGGACATCGCATGAATCTGGAACTGTCTCACCTGAGCCGTCGCTTCACCGACTTCGCCGCGCTGAAGGACGTCAGCCTGACGGTCGCACCGGGCGAATTCATCGCGCTGCTGGGACCCTCCGGATCCGGCAAGACGACCCTGCTGCGCATCCTGGCCGGGCTGGACTATCCCGACAGCGGCAGCGTGCTGCGCGACGGCGAGGATTTCCTGGCAATCCACACACGCGAGCGCCGGGTCGGTCTGGTGTTCCAGCACTACGCGCTGTTCCGCCACCTGACCGTGACCGAGAACATTGCCTTCGGCCTGCGCGTGCGTCCGTGGCGTTCACGGCCTGCACGCGCCGAGGTCAGGGAACGGGTGGAACGCCTGCTGAAGCGCGTCCAGCTGGAAGGCCTCGGCGGCCGTTATCCGGCGCAACTGTCCGGTGGCCAATGCCAGCGTGTCGCGCTGGCCCGCGCGCTGGCAGTCGAGCCCGACCTGTTGCTGCTCGACGAGCCGTTCGGTGCGCTGGATGCGCAGGTGCGTGTGACCCTGCGCCGCTGGTTGCGCGAGCTGCATGAAGAGCTGAAGTTGACCACGCTGTTCGTCACCCACGACCAGGAGGAGGCGCTGGAGCTGGCCGACCGCATCGTGGTGATGAACAACGGGCGCATCGAGCAGGTCGGTTCGCCCGAGATCATCTATCAACAGCCGGCCACGCCGTTCGTGTGCGAGTTCATCGGCAAGGCCAACCGGCTGACCTTGCGCCGCGACGGCAACCATTTTTCGGCGGCCGAATGGACGCTGCCCGGTGATCCCTGGGGCGGTCGCCATGCGCAGGCCGTGGCCTACGTGAGGCCGGAACATCTGTCGCTGGCGGTGCCCGCTTCGCAGCCGGTGCCCGCTTCGCAGCCGGCGTGGACGGCGCGGTTGCGCCACATCTACCTCGCCGGCAGCGTGGCGCATCTGGAGCTGCATGTCGCCGCATTCGACCAGACGCTCGAAGCCGATGTTGCCAGCGAAGATCTGGCCCGTCTCGACCTGCAGCCGGGCAGCCTGCTGCGGGTGGCGCCGCGCAGTGCGGTGGTCTTCCCGCTGGATGATCACAGCGGAGATGCCGTCGCTGGTGATCGCTGGGCGTGGCACGATTCCGAGCGCAAGGAGCCGGGTCGCCTGCGCTCCTGTCGATAGGGACTTCAGCTCGCCTGCAGCAAACGCTCACGTCATAGCGACAGTGGCCGCTTCGAGGACGCGCAGGCCAACCGGCGCAAGGAGCCAGGTGCCTATCTGAAGTTGTCCCGAAGCCGCACACGGCGTGGCTTCGTGGCGATCGGCCTTTGCCATCTTCATGATGTGACGAGGCGCCAGGACAATGAATGCATCGAGGCTTGACGGCATCATTTACGCGTGTAAACATAATTGCACTTACACGCGTAAACGGTGACGCATGGCAATCAGCGAAGCGGAAGCGGTGGTGATGGATGTGCTGTGGCGCGAGGCACCGCTCAGTGCGGAGGAGATCCTCGCCGAGGTCGGTCCGGCACAGAACTGGCAGGAGGGTACGGTGAAATCCCTGCTCAACCGGCTGCTGCGCAAGACGGCCGTGCATGCCGAGCGCGACGGTCGCCGCTACCTGTACACACCGCTGCTGACTCGCGAGAACTACGTGCAGCAGGAGAGCAAGGGTCTGCTCGATCGCCTGTTCGGCGGTCGCGTGGCGCCGCTGGTCGCGCACTTTTCCGAGCAGCGCAAGTTGTCGAAGAAGGACATCGCCGAGTTGCGCAAGCTGCTGCAGGAGCTCGACGATGAACATTGATCTGGCAAGCATCGACTGGATCGGGCGCGGTTGGTTGCTGATCCTCGCGTTTACCGCGGCTGCCATCTGCGTGGCGCTGCTGCGCAAGCCTTGCCGCCGCGCGTTCGGCGCCGAACACGCATTTCAGTTGTGGCTGCTTGTGCCGCTGGCGATGCTGGCCAGCCAGTTGCCGCACATCGCCGGCACGGATCGCGCGCCGCTGCCATCGCTGGTGTACATGATCACCTCGGTGGTCGGTGCGTCGCCCATCCATGCCAGCGCATCGACAAGTATCGGCTGGCGCAGCTGTGCCGGACTGGTCTGGCTTGCCGGCATCGTGGCGAGCCTGGCGCTGGCCGCGATGGCGCAGTCGCGCTATCGCTCCCGCCTGCGTGGAGCCACACCGATGGCCCACGCACCATCGCGCTGGCCGGTGCTGCGTGCTGCCAACGCCGATGTCGGACCGGCGCTGGTCGGTGCGTGGCAAGCCCGTATCGTGCTGCCCGCCGATTTCGAGCGTCGCTACGGCGCCATCGAGCGGGCGTTGATCCTTGCCCACGAAGCGATGCATGCTCGCCGGCGCGATGGCTGGTGGTGTCTGCTGGCGCAGATCGTCTCTGCGATGTTCTGGTTTCATCCGCTGGCGTGGTGGGCACTCGGTGCGCTGCGCCACGACCAGGAACTGGCCTGCGACGCCGCCGTATTGCGCGAACACGGCGCGCAGCGGCGCAGCTATGCGAATGCGATGTTGAAGACCCAGTCGGCGCTGTTTGCGCTGCCGGTGGGTTGTCCCTGGTCACCTCGTCACCCACTCACGGAGCGTATTGCCATGTTGAAATTGCCCTTGCCTGGTCGTCTTCGTCGCAGTACGGGCAGCATGGTGGTTGTCATGCTCGCCTGCGTCGTGGCCGGCTCTGTCTATGCCGCCAGTGCACCATCCGGACAGCGCCACGGAACTGTCCAAGGGTCTGCTGCTGTCGACGAATACCAGCTGGACATGATGGTTGAACTCACCACCGGCGACGCGCATGCCAGCCCTGCCGAACGGATGACGCTTGCGTTGTGCATGGCCCCCGGCAAGAGCGGGACGGTAAGCACCCATGGCTGGACGATTGAAGCCACGCCGTCGCCCGAAGGCGAAAGCCGGTTGCGCATCGATCTTGCAGTGACCGGTGCCGGCGGCGAGCCTGTGGCCCATACCCAGCTGCATGGCGCGCTCGGTGAAGCCGTGCATGCCGAAGGCAGGGGCGAGGACGGCAAACATGGGTATGCCGTCGATATAACGTCGCTCGCTGGCTGTCCGGCGCGTACCGCCACGACCGCCGACACCGGCGCCCGCCTGCGCCTGATCAGCCAGGCGGTACGCAATGAATCCGCGCGTGCCGTCGCCGTCTCGGTGGCATTGGGCGCGGGGCTGACCCTGGTCAATCCGGAAGCGCTGGACAATCGTCTGGTCACGCTGAATTTCGACAAGATTCCGGCTGAGCGCGCGATGCAGCTGATTGCCGATGTCGACGGCGCGAAAGCGGTGTTCGACGGAAACCGGGTGCACTTCGAGCCGAAGTGATCGACGGGCTGGCTATACTCGCCCCGTCACGCATCCGGAGAGTGAAGTGAAGCCGCACCACGTGTTACTTGCCCTTGCTGCCCTCGGAATCTCCGCCATGAGCCACGCCGCCGTCTCACCCGTACTGGTGATCCACGGCGGAGCCGGGGTGATCAAGCGGGAGATGACGCCGGCGAGGGAGCAGGCGGTGCGTGCCGCAATGAGCCAGGCGCTGCACGACGGTTACGCCCAGCTCAAGGCGGGCAAGAGTGCGCTGGACGCAGTGGCCGTCGCGATCGCCGTGCTGGAGGATGACGCGAACTTCAACGCGGGCAGAGGCGCGGTGTTCACCCACGACGGAACCAACGAACTGGACGCGGCCATCATGGACGGCTATACGCTGCGTGCCGGTTCGGTGGCCGGGGTGCGGCGGATCAGGAATCCGATCCTGCTGGCGCGTGCGGTGATGGAACAGTCGCCGCATGTGATGTTGTCCGGCGATGGCGCCGAGGCGTTCGCGCAGAGCATCGGCATGCCGCTGGTCGATCCGTCGTATTTCCGCACCGACGAGCGCTGGCAGCAGCTGCAGAAGGCGTTGAAGGAAGACGCTGCGAAGAAGCCGCATGCGGACGTCGAGACGGCCAGACACTTCGGTACGGTCGGCGCGGTGGCGCTGGATGCGCAGGGGCACCTGGCCGCGGGCACATCCACCGGCGGCATGACCGACAAGCGCTGGGGGCGCATTGGCGACTCGCCGATCATCGGCGCCGGCACCTACGCCAACTCCGGCTGCGCGGTATCCGGCACGGGCTGGGGCGAGTTCTACATGCGCACCGTGGCGGCGCATGCGATCTGCATGAAGGTCACCGAGATGCGCGTGCCGCTGAAGCGCGCCGCCGCCGAGGTAATCAACCAGGACATCCCTTCGATGGGTGGCAACGGCGGCGCGATCGCGCTGGATGCCGGCGGCCACATCTCGATCCCGTTCAATACCGATGGCATGTACCGTGGCTGGATGGGTGCCGACGGTGTGGCGCACGTGGCGCTCTACGGCGACGAGGACGACGGCACTGCCGAGCTGCCGGTGCCGGCTCCAGCGGAAAGTTCGGCGCAGCCCTGAGCACCCTTCGCGCGGTTACCGAATCCTTTGCAGTTGTGCGGCTGTCAGCGCGCCGCTGATGCCGAGCCGGCTGCCGTCCGCACGGATCACCAGCACGCGGGGTGTTTCGCCACCCCAGTGGGGATCGAGCAAAAAGCTGATCCGTTCGGGAGACGCTTCGGCATAGGCGCGGGCTGGATATGCGGCCATCTTCATGCCGCGCAAACGGGCTTCGATCGCATCGCGCTGTTCGACGCTGTCGGTCGCCAGCGTGATCAGTTCAATGTCCCGCGGATGAGCGCGCTGCAAGGCAGCCAGTGCCGCGAGGTTCGGCTCGCAGTAGGCGCAATCGAGCGACCACAGCGCAATGATCCGCTCGCCATGCGCCGGCGGCTGCAGCAGTGCCGGCACCTCGGCCGCGGTCAATGGTTGCACGGGGCCGGCGAATGCCGAAGCCGGCAACAGCAGCGCGAACGCGAGCAGCAGGCGGTTCATCGCGGGGCCTCCACGGGGATCACCCGAAAGCCGGCCGCGGTGTTCCAGGCCACCACGGCGCGCCCCTGCCTGTGCAGCAACTGCGGTGAACCGGCGGCGCCGCGGCTGCGGGCGATCTCGCGGGCGGCATCAAAGTGCACGCCGTCGTCGGCGGAGTGGCGGGCCATCAGCGCATAACCATCAGCGCTGACCTGGTTCCAGACCACCCACACCGTGTGGTCATGCACGGCCACATCGGCATGGCTGGCGCCGGCGGCGGCGATGGCCAGCGGATGTTGCGGTGGACGGGTGGGATCGAGCTGTCCGTACCAGATCGTCGGCGGGCCCTTGGCTTCGTACCACACCGCATGGCGAATGCCGTCGTTGCCGATCGCCAGGCCTGGGCCGTGGTGCGGACAGCCGGCGATCTGCCATTCGCTGAAAGTGGCACGCTCGGCATGACTCGTCTGGCCACCCACATGCAGCACGGCATAGGCGTGGTCGCGGATGTTGTCGCCGTAGATGCTGCGAAAGAACGCGGCTATTTCGCCACCGGGCGTGCGCGCCAGGGCAATGCGGCAGCATTCGCAGCTCTGGTCGATCAGCTTTTGTTCGGGTACGAAGCTGACACCGCCGTCGTTGGACCAGCTGTAGTACACGGCGGCGCCCAGATACGGTTTGCCCTGCGCCGTGGCGGCGATCACGTCGCGCTTGTCGATCCACGCGATCACGATGCGGCCGCCGCCGTCCACGGCCAGCGCGTCGAAGCGGTGGGTGATCTCGGCGCGATCCTGATGCACGGTTAGCGGTTCGCTGAAATGTTCGCCCCGATCCAGCGAGCGGGCGAAGCGCACGAAGCCGGTCCACGGTTTGGCGCGCGGCTGCGACCAGCTCACGTAGATTTCGTCGTGCGGGCCGAGCGCGATTTTCGGTCGATTCTCGCCTTCGGCGTAGATGCGCTCGGCCAGCGTGTTCACCTCGATCGGTGCGCTCAGCGTACGGCCGTCGTCATCCGAATGGCGCAGCCGCACATGGCCATCGGCCGCGTCCACCAGCCACAGGCGGCCATGACTGTCGAACGCGGCACTGGCACCGAGTTCGGGGCCCTTGGGCATGTCCATGTGCATGCCGTCATGCGCCATCAGCACGGGCGACAACAGGCAGAGCAGGCTGATCAGCAGGCGACGCATCGCAATTCCTCGGGTTAATCTGCGGCCTTGCCCGCTGCCTTCAGGGGGAGCAGCAAAGCCGCGTTGTT
Source organism: Rhodanobacter glycinis (assembly GCF_006438785.1). Taxonomy (GTDB): domain Bacteria; phylum Pseudomonadota; class Gammaproteobacteria; order Xanthomonadales; family Rhodanobacteraceae; genus Rhodanobacter; species Rhodanobacter glycinis_A. The sequence continues at coordinate 658,186 of NZ_RCZB01000003.1, forward strand.
CACAACTCCCAGCGCAGCTCGCCGAACCAGGTGCGGCCGGCATAGGGATGGTAGACCCAGTACTGCTCGTTGGTGAGGTTGTCCACGCCAAGCGAGGCGCTCCAGCCCGGCGAGAACTTCCAGCGCAGCCTGGCGTCGGCCACGGTGAAGCTGCTCACCGCGCCATAGGTGTCCACGTAGTCGCTGTTGTCCAGTGAGCCGTACTGGCGACCGGAGTGGCGTACGCCCAGCGAAGCATCCCACTGTGGCGCGAAGCGGTAGTCGGCGAACACGCTGGTGCGCAGTTTGGGAATGCGCGGAAAATATTTACCGTTGGCAAGCGGGTATTGGCGGTCGTCCAGCGTCCTGGCGTTGTTGAACGCGACGCTGGCCTGCAGGTCGAGTCCGGCCGTCCAGACGTCCGTCAGGCCGATCTCGCCCTCGATGCCGCGGTTGCGCATGCGGTCGATGTTCTGCACGCTGGTGATGCTGGGGGTGACGGTGATGTCGGTTTGCGAGTAGAGCGAGTCGGCGATGCGGTCCTGGAACAGCGATACGCGCCAGTGCCCGTTGGCGAGTTGGCGGGTGAGCGTGAGGTCGGTGGACTCGTCGCGCTCGGGCTTGAGGTCGGGGTTGTTGTTGACGATCGCATTGGCCGAGATGCTGCCCTGGAACAACTCCGCCACGGTGGGGTAACGCACCGCCTTGCCATCGGCCAGACGCAGTTCCCAGCCATCGGCGAAATCCCAGCTCAGCGCTGCCTTCGGTGAAAAATCGGTGCGCTGGCGATCGGCATAACGCAACGTGTGGCTCGCGTTGGCCAGCAGGCCGCCGTAGGCGCGCCACTGCTCCAGCCGCCCACCGAGGGTGAGCGACCATGCATTCGCAAAGCTCCACACGTCCTGCAGATAGGCGGCGCGGGTCTGGCTGCGTCCGGCGAACGCGCTGACCGGCGTGCCGTCGGCCGCATCGCGCCAGTCGCTGGCATTGCGCACACGGGTCTCCAGCACGTAGCGGTCGCCATGCACGCCGGCGTACAGCATGTGCTGTTCGCCGAGCGGGCCGGAACTGCGCAGGTCGAAGGTGTCCCAGCCGGAGCCCGCCTTGTTCGCGATCGTGCCGGGGCCACCACGCGGCGAGCCGGGCTCGGGCAGGCTGGCTGTGCTCGCCAGCGAACGCAGGAAATCGTAATGGCTGGCCACCGCGGTCCAGCGCCAGCCGTTGTCGAGGTGGCCATTCAACTCGACGCCGTAGAGCATGTGCGTGTCGCGGGCCGACGTGGGCGCCAGGCCGCTGGCCGGCAGGGTCCAGGTCCGACCGCCGACGCTGATGACGCCGCCGCTCACCGGCTGACCGGCGCCATCGCGGATCAGGCTGCGGGTGCGGTCGTCGGCGCGGTTATGCCACCGGCCCACGCTGAACAACGCGGCGACATGGTCGGTGACGTCGACGCCGACTTTCAGCTTGGCCTGGTTCTGTACGGTGTGTTCGATGCTGTTGGCGCCATACACCAGCCGCGATGTGCCGTTCGGATTGCGGTCGGGCGTGGCGCCGGTTACGGCGATCGCCGTGGCCGGATCGCCGCCGGCCTTCGCGCTGGCGTACTGCATCGGCTGGCCGCGGTTGTCGAGCTGGCTGATCGCCAGCAGCCAGCTCCAGCGACCCTGCCGGTCGCCCAGCGTGGCGGCCGCCTGGTGGCCGTTGTAATGGCCGCCTGCACCGTAGGCATCGCGATAGTCCTGGCTGAAGAACTGGCTGCTGACGCTGGCCGTCAGCCGTTGCGGCAGCACAGTGTGGATCAGCACCGTGGTGCCCAGCGAATTGCCCGGATACAGCGCGGAATACGGGCCGTACAGGATGTCGACGGCGCCGATTTCCTGCGGCGCCACCATGCCCCAGCGCGGCGCGCCGTCATAGCCGTTGGTCATCAGGTTGGAGAGCAGCAGGCCGTCTGCATAGACCAGGCTGCGCGCACTCTGCAGGGTGCCGGCATTGCGGCCGCTGATCACTGCATTCGGATCGCCGACGTAGCGTTTGCGCACCATCATGTTCGGCGCGTACTTGAGGGCATCGGCGCTTTCGGTGACGTTCTGTTGCTGCAGCTTCAGGCGGCTGACGCGTACCTGCACGCTGGGCGTTTCCATCACCATGGTGTCGCTGGCGTGCACCGAGACCGGTGCAAGCGTCGTTGTGGCAGGGGCAGGATCAGTCGCCCACAGCGGGCTGGTGGACAGCGCAAGTGCGACTGCACAAAGGCCGATTGGAAAGGCGTTCAAGCGACACTCTGGATGGGGGTCTAGGGTTGCAAGGATAGTCCGCTGTCGCGCGCGCAACAGATGGCGCGTTGTCGCAGCGGGAGTGCAGGCGGATGCACAACGGCATCGTCCGGCGTGCATGGGACGCCGGTATGCGGTGAAAGGTGCCCGCCGACGTTGCGACGGCGGCTGACTGCCGGATCAGTCGTCCCGTTCGGGACGCTCGCGCACCGGGTGCTTGCTCAGTTTGCGCTGCAGGGTGCGGCGGTGCATGCCGAGGCGGCGCGCGGTCTCGGAAATGTTGCCGTCGCATTCGGTGAGTACGCGCTGGATGTGTTCCCACTCCAGCCGGCGCAGCGCCAGCGGCTGCTCGGGGGCGTCCGGCGGATCGTAGTCATCGGCATCGTTGTCGCCATCGAGCAGCGCTCGCACTACGGCATCGGCATCGACCGGCTTGGCCAGGTAGTCGTGGGCGCCGCGCTTGATCGCTTCCACCGCGGTGGCGATCGAGGCGTAGCCGGTCAGCAGCAGTACGCGCAGGTCCGGCACCAGCGCGTGCAGTTCGGGAATCAGGCGCAGGCCGTTGTCCTCGCCCAGCTTGAGGTCGAGCACGCAGTAGCGCGGCTGATGCCGACGCGTGAGCGTGCGCGCTTCGTCGAAACTGGTTGCGGTGATGATCTCGAAGCCGCGCGAGCCGAGCGCACGCGCCAGCACGCGCAGGAACGTGGCGTCGTCGTCGACCAGCAGCAGCGGGCGCACGGTAGCGGCGTGGGGCAACTCGGTCATTGCGATGTTTCCTGAAGTGGAGCAATGCCCATTCTTGCCGGAAGCGACGACGCTTGCACGCCTGCCGGGCCGAAGGGCGGGGCTATTTTTCGGCGATCACCGCCAGCGGCAGGCGCAGGCACACTTCTGCACCGTGTTCGGTATTGCCGGCGATCAGCTCGCCGTTCAATCGTTCGGCGGTGGCTTCGGCCAGGGCCAGGCCAAGGCCGAGCCCGGTCTGCTTTTGCGAATGACCCAGCAAGGTCAGCTCGCCGGTGGCGTCAATGCCGGGACCGTGATCGCGCACGTTCAACTGCAGCCAACCACCTTCGCGCGATACCTGCAGCGCCACCGCGTGCGAGTGGTTGCCGGCCGAGGCATCGGCAGCGTTGTTGAGCAGGTTGATGAGCGCATGGCGCAGTCCCGGCGGTGTGCGCAGCACGGTCTGTGCGGTGGCTTCGTCCAGTTCGAGGGTCAATTCGGCCTCCGGACGCAGCAGCTGGAAACGCTCCAGGCAGCCGTGGATGAACTGCTCCACGTTGAGTCGTTCCGGCTCCTGCGACAGCTGTGCCTTGCCGAAGGCGACCATCTCGCGAAGGATCGTGCGGCAGCGGTCGACCTGGCCCTCCAGCAGTTCCAGGTCTTCGGCCAGCGAGGTGTCGCCGGCATGTTCGCGACGCAATTCGGGCAACAGGGTGCGCATCGTCGACAGCGGCGTATTGAGTTCGTGCGCGGCACCGGCGGCCTGGGTGGCGATCGCCAGGATGCCCTCGTCGCGCAACGCACGTTCGCGCACGCGCTGTACTTCAAGCTGTTGTACGCGTAGTGCGTAGGCCAGCCGGTTGATGAAGAAGCCGAGCAGCAAGGCACTGATCACGAAGTTCACGCCCATGCCGGCCACGTGCAGTGAAAAACGGCCAGGCGGGCCGTCGTGTGTCGGCATCGGCAGCGGCACGTGCCAGTACAACAGGATCACGTAGGCGACACCGGCCAGTGCCGCTACCGCCAGAATCGCGCGTGCCGACAATGCCGCTGCGCTGAGTGCGATCGGCACCAGCAGCAAGGTGATGAACGGGTTGCTGGCACCGCCGGTGAAATACAGCAGGTAACCGAGTACCAGGGTATCGGCGGCGATGTGCCCGATCGCCTCCCATTCGCGCAGTGGCCACGGCTGGCGCAATCGCCAGGCGGCGAACACCGAGAACACGGCGAGCAGGCCGATGCCCAGCAGCAGCGGCAGCAGCGGAATCTCCAGCCGCATCCACCACGCGCACACCAGCACGGCCACGCTCTGCCCGGCGATGGCACACAGGCGCAGCCAGGCCAGCGTGCGGGCGAGAGCGAACGGGCCGATTCGGGTGGTGCTGCGATGGGACATCGCGTTCATGGGCTGATCAGAAAGCCTTTGGAGCCCGCCGTCGCTGGCGGCGGATTCCTCGAACTCACGGGTTGTTGAATTCCTCGCTGCGTACGGCGGGCAGCGGCGTGTGGTTGTTCGCGGGATCGGAGTGGCTGGCCGACAGCTTGTTCATCAGCGGCAGCATGGCCAGCGCGATCAGCACGCAGGCGATACCGACGAAACCGAGCTTGTTGAACAGGCTCACGTAGATCGTCAGCGACTGCACCGGATCGGTGATGTTGTCGGGGATGTGCGCATAGTTGGCCACGATGCTGCCGAGGTATTGCGACAGGCCCACCGCCACGTAGTACGCGCCCATCATGAAGCCGCCCATGCGCGAAGGCACGTAGCGCGCGATCATCGCCAGGCCCAGGCCGCTGACCAGCAACTCACCCAGCGAGTACCAGCCATAGCCCCAGATCATCGTCCACGACGATACCTGGCCGGCCACCGCTGAGCTTGCGCCCACGCCATACATGAAGAAACCCACGGCGACGGCGGCAAACCCCAGCGCGAACTTCAGTGCGATCGAAGGATCCTTGCCGATCCGGCCGAGCGAGTTGTAGGCGAATACCAGCACCGGGCTCAGGACGACGATCCAGATCGCATTGAGGTTCTGGTATTGCTCGGGAATCCAGTTGAACAGGTGTACCCCGAATACGTTGAACGACAGGTCCACGTTGTGCTGCGCGAACAGGTTCAGCGACGTCGCCATCTGCGAGTAGAAGATGAAGAAGAAGATCGTCTGCACGGTCAGCACCAGTGCGGCGATCAGGCCGGCGCGCTCGCTGGGCTGGCTGCTGCGGATCAGGTGGGCAAACACACCCAGGATCAGCACGCCGGCTGCGTAGACGCAGACCCTCGCCACGGCTTCGCTCTGCAGGATGAACGCGACAACGAAGATCAACAGAAACGCCGTGCCGAACACCGGCAACGCCCGGCGCATGTTCATCGGCAGGTCGTCCGCAGGCGAGCCGATGTCCCGTAAGGCGCGACGCATGAAAAAATAGATGATCAAACCGAGGACCAGGCCCACCGCGCAGCAGCCGAATGCGGTATGCCAGCCGATCGAATCGCCGTATCGCGCTCCGATATAGTCGCGGATCCACGGCGTGGCCGTCATCGAGAGCATCGAACCGACGTTCACCGCCATGTAGTAGATGGTGAAGGCGCTGTCGATCTTGGTGTCGTCGCCTTCGTAGATCTTGCGTACCAGATTGCCCGCGTTGGGCTTGAAGAAGCCGTTGCCGACCACGATCACGCCGAGCGCGAAATAGGTGAGGTTGGCCGGGGTCAGCAACGCCATCAGGCCGCTGCCGCCATCGGTCAGACCCAGCGTCTCCGGCGGGATCCACAGGATGCTGTAGCCGATCGCCAGCACCGTCGCGCCGATCAGCATGGTGCGTCGCGTACCCAGCAGCTTGTCGCCGACCCAGCCACCGATTGCCGGCGTGGCGTAGATCAGCGCCGCCGCCGCACCCCAGACGAGGTTGGCCCTGGTGTCGACGAAGCCAAGCTTCTTCATCAGAAACGTGACCATCAACACCTGCATGCCGTAGAAGCCGAAGCGCTCCCACATCTCGATCATGAAGACGGTGGTGAAGGAGCGCGTCTGCGAGACGGGCGGATTCTGGATAGCCATACTCTTTTCCGTGGGATTCAAACTGTGGCGACGCCAAAGCGCCCTATGACATGCGAGCCTGAACGGATCACAACCGTCGAAGCGTAACCTATTCGCCATCGGGGTGTAGCTGCACTGCGACATTGCAAAAGCCTGCGTCAGGCGCTCGCGATGGGTGCCTGTGGCATCATGACCGCCTGAATCAACCTGTTTGAAGGGAAGTTGTCACCCATGCCGATTGTCGGGATATCGCCGTTCGTGCCAGCCCTCATAACCGTTGCCAGGTCGCCGTTATCGGCGGCAGCCTGAAGGCGCGTCGCGATGGCCGCCGAAGGTTTTCGTGGTCCGAAGCAGCTCTGGAATGCGTTCCAGTGGTCGATGAAGGGTTTCAGGGCCGCTTGGCGCCACGAGGCATCATTCCGGCTGGAAGCCTGTCTGGTGATCATCATGGTGCCGCTTGGCCTGTGGCTCGGTGACGGCGGCCTGGAGAAATTCGCGTTGATCCTGGCGCCGTTGCTGGTGCTCTCGGCCGAATTGCTCAATTCGGCCATCGAGGCGGTGGTCGACAAGGTCAGCCCCGAGTTCCATGAACTGGCCGGGCGCGCCAAGGACATGGGCTCGGCGGCGGTGTTTGTGCTGCTGGTCATGGTGGCACTGAGCTGGGGCCTGATCCTCGGGCCACGCCTGTTCGGCTGAGCTGCGCGTTTTCACCCCGCGGCGACACGATTGCGTCGCTTCGCATGGGATGATGGAATGACTTTCCACCGGAGCGGAGCGACCCCATGAAACTTCTGCGAAATCTCGTGCTGTTGCTGCTCGCCGTCAGCCTGACCGGCTGCGGTTACAACACCATCCAGAAGCAGGACGAAGCGGTCAAGGCAGCCTGGTCCGAAGTGCTCAACCAGTATCAACGTCGCGCCGATCTGGTGCCGAACCTGGTCAACACGGTCAAGGGTTATGCCCAGCATGAGGAAAAGGTCTTCGTCGAGGTGACCAATGCGCGCGCCAAGGTCGGCAGCCTGCAGGTCAACGCCGACTCGCTCAACGATCCGCAGAAACTGCAGCAGTTCCAGGCCGCGCAGGGCGAACTGGGCAGCGCGCTGTCGCGACTGATGGTGGTCAGCGAAAACTATCCGCAGCTGAAGGCCGACGGCCTGTTCCAGAACCTGCAGGCGCAACTGGAAGGCACCGAGAACCGGGTTACCGTGGCGCGCAACCGCTATGTGCAGGCGGTGCAGGAATACAACGGGATGATCCGCACCTTCCCCAACAACATGACCGCGAAGATCTTCGGCTACAAGGTCAAGCCGAATTTCAGCGTGGATAACGAGAAGGCGATCTCCACTGCACCGACGGTTGACTTCGGCACCGGCACGCCGGCCTCCGCCACCTCGACGCATTGATGATGTTTCGGTGCTTGCCGCGCCTGTGCCTGATGCTGGCGATGGCGTTGCTGTTGCCTGCCCTGTTGCATGCCGCCGATGCTCCGCCGACGCTGACGCGTCACGTCACCGACCTTAGCGGCACGCTGACGGCGCAACAGGTCGATCAGCTGGATGGGCAACTGGTTGCGCTGGAAAACGCCAAGGGTGCGCAACTGACCGTGCTGATGGTCGGCAGCACATCCGGGCAGGACATCGAGAGCTATTCGCTGGCCGTGGCCGAGGCGAACAAGGTCGGTCGCAAGGGTATCGACGATGGCGTGCTGCTGCTGATCGCGAAGAACGATCACCGCGTGCGCATCGAGGTCGGTTACGGCCTGGAGGGCGCGATTCCCGACGCGGCCACCGCGCGGATCATCCGCGAATACATCGCGCCAAAGTTTCGCGGCAACGATTATTTCGGCGGCATCAGCGACGCGGTTGGCGCGCTGACCCTGCTTATCAATGGCGAACCATTGCCGCCACCGGTGCAGGGTTCGCCCGCCGACGAGCGCTCCGGCCCGGGATTGCAGAACAGCCTGATGATTGGCGTGTTCGCGGCGCTGTTCCTGCGCAGCGTGTTCGGCCGCGCCCGGCCCTGGTTGCGCGCGCCCGTGGGCGCCGCGCTGGTCGGCGGCCTGTTGTGGCTGCTGGTATCGATGGGCGCAGGCATGCTCGGCGCGCTGATCGGCGGCGTGTTGATGCTGCTGCCGGGCGGCGCCGGGCGCTCGATCGGCGGCGGTGGCTGGGGCGGCTTCGGCGGTGGTGGCTGGGGTGGCGGCAGTAGCGGCGGAAGCTTTGGTGGCGGCGGTTTCAGCGGCGGTGGCGGCAGCTTCGGTGGCGGCGGTTCTTCGGGGAGCTGGTGATGACACGCATGCGGCGACTTCTGGCCAACCTGTTCGGCGGCTGGTTCCAGCTGCCACGGCGATTTCCCGCGGCACTGCTGGACGACATGGCCACCGCCGTAGCGGCCGGCGAGCGCACCCACCGTGGGGAAATCTGTTTCGCAATCGAATCGCGATTGTCCCCGCTGGCGGTGCTGGATGGCCTCGATGCGCCTGCGCGTGCGCAGCAGGTATTCGCCCAGTTGCGGGTATGGGATACCGAGTGCAACAGCGGCGTGCTGTTCTACGTGCTGATGGCCGAACACCGTATCGAGATCGTCGCCGACCGCGGCATCGCGGCGAAGGTGGCGGCAGGCGAATGGGATGCGATCTGTGCGCACATGCGCGAGTGCTATGCGCGCGGGGAGTGGCGCAACGGCAGCGTTGCCGGCATAGCCGCCGCGAACGTGCTGTTGCAGCGGCACTTTCCCGACGGCGGCGAACCCCGTCCAGACGAGTTGCGCGATCGCCCGATACTGCTCTGAACAGCGCGCGGCGGCTGGCGACGGAGCGAAACGGCCACCGTGAAGGTGGCCGTTCGTTTATCACGTGCGACGCGGGCTACACACCCTTGCCGATGTGCTTTTCCAGGAACGCCTGCAACAGGTTGTAGAACTCGACGGTGTTCTTCTCGTCGTAGAAACCGTGGCCTTCGCCCGGCTTGCTCATCCATTCGTACGGTTTGTGCGCGGCATCGAGTGCTGCACGCATCGCCTTGGCCTGCGCGAACGGCGCACGCTTGTCATCCTCACCGTGGATCAACAGTACCGGTACGTCGATCTTGTCGGCCAGCTTGTCAGGCGAGTTGGCAGCGAGATCGGCATCGTCCTTGCCGATGACCGTGTTCAGATAGCTGCGGCCGGACTTGCTTGTTTTGATGTCGCCCTTCTTGTACATCATGGCCAGGTCGTAGACGCCGGCATAGCCCACCGCGCACTTGAACATGCCCGGGGCGCGGATCGTTGTCATCATTGCCGAGTAGCCGCCGAAGCTGCCGCCGTAGACGCAAACGCGCTTCGGATCGGCGTAGTTTTCCGCGATAGCCCATTTCACGCCGTCGATCAGATCCTGCTGGATGCGGGTGCCCCATTTCAGATAGCCGGCTTCCTGGAAGTCCTCGCCGCGGCCACTGGAGCCGCGGTAATTCACCTGCAGCACGAGGTAGCCGCGGCTGGCGAGGAACTGGGCGTCGTGGTCGTAGTCCCAGTTGTCCCGTATGCCGATCGGCCCGCCGTGCGGCAACAGGATCATCGGCAGGTTGGCCAGGTTGGTGCCGTTCGGAATCGTCAGGATCGCCTCCAGCTCCATGCCGTCGCTGGTCTTGAAGTGCAGAGGGCGGCGCTCAGCCATCTTTGCTGGATCGATCCACGGCGCCGTGGCGAACAGCTTGATCACTTTGTAGGTATGCGTGTCGATCAGGTAGTAGGTGCCCGGATCGCGGTCGCTGTTGACCGAGAACAGCAGCTTGCCGCCATCCTCGCTGAAGTCGATGAAATGGACGTAGCTGCCGGGGAATTTCAGGCTCAACGCGCGATGCAGTTTCGCCGTGGGAAGATTCGGATCGATATAGGTGAATGTCGGCATGCCGGTGGCAGGCACGGTGGCGAACGGCTGGTTCGGAAACGGTGTCCATTCGACGTTGCCGATACTGCTGAAGCTGTCACTGGCGAGCACCTTGCGGTTGCCCCCGTTCTCGTCCTGTTCCACCAGTTCGGTAGGGCCGCCGCCAGCATTGTATTCGGCGTAGATGCGTTGTTTGTCCGGGGCGAAAGAGCGCGGTGTAAAGCTGCCGCCGATCTGGGCGGGCGTCATCTTGGCCCAGCCCGCTGCCTGCTGGTGATAGACGACATAGTCGTAGTCGTCGTTTCGGCCGTAGGCAAAATGGGCCTTGCCATCGGCGCCGACCATGAAACTCATGCCGCCTACTCCGATCTGGCCGATCAGATGGCGGGTGTTCTTGCCTGCGTCGACGTCATACAGCGTGCTGGTATCGGTCTCCTCCCAACTCTGCGTGCCCATGTAAAAGTGGCCGTTGGTCGGTTGCGGCAGGTCGTCGACATAGCCCCAGCCGCGATCGGTGCCGCGCGTACCCGCACGTGTGCCGTACTTCATGCTGTCGCGGCCGTAGAGATAGTCCTGATTCTTTCCGTCCAGATCCGTGGCGATCACTTCACCGGTCAGGAAGGGTTTGTCGATCGAGCCGTACATTTTGCCTTTGTCCACCACGAGTCTGGTATTGCTGACCCAGGTGATATTTGCGGCAATCTCATATTTGGGTAGACGCAACATGCTCACCGGCTGGCTCATGTCGTCCACCTTGTAGATGGCCAGCAGGTGCGATTCGCCATCGGGGTCATTCATGTTGACGGCGAGGTATTCGCCATTCGGCGAGAGCCGTGGCATCGTCAACAGCGGATGGTGCGCGAAATCTTCCACCGGGATCAGATCGGCCGCTGCGGCGGCCGCAGGCAATAACAGACAGGCAGCGGACAGCATGGTCCGCGCGAAACGGTAGGACATCGGATTTCCCCCTGACACGCTCCGTGTGATGAGCCGGCCTCGCCTGGAGCGCACGACGGGCTGACTGGATGTGGATATCGCTGGCGGTGACGACGGCTGCCTGGTTCCCGTCCCCCGGTGCAGACAGCGTCAACGGCGATTCTAGCGCCGGCGCAGCCGCGATCGAAAGGGCTGCTGACGCCATGCATTCCCGGCCCGCTACACTTGCACTTTGTCAGCCAGCCTTGTCCTCATGTCCCAGCCCTTCGTTGTCGATATCAACCCCGTCGCTTTCCAGCTCGGCCCAGTCCAGGTGCACTGGTACGGGCTGATGTACCTGCTCGGTTTTTTCTTCGTCGCCGTGCTGGGCGAGTACCGGCGCCGGCGCGGGCGCCTGCCGGTCAGCCGCGATGCGCTGGGCGATCTGCTGTTCTACGGCATGCTGGGCGTGATTGCCGGCGGACGGATCTGGTACATGCTGTTCTATGCCGACATCGACTGGATCTGGACTGCGCCGCAAACGCTGTTCAAGGTGTGGGACGGTGGCATGAGCTTCCACGGCGGCTTGCTCGGCGTGCTGGTTGCCGGCTGGTGGTGGTCGCGCCGGCAGAAGCTGCATTTTTTCGACACCATCGATTTCGTGGCGCCGCTGGTGCCGCTTGGGTTGGGCCTGGGGCGGCTCGGCAATTTCATCAACGGCGAGCTGTGGGGAAAGCCCAGCGATGTGGCGTGGGCGATGATCTTTCCGCAAGCGCCGGATCGGCTGCCGCGGCATCCCTCGCAGCTGTACGAGATGCTGCTCGAAGGCGTGTTGATGTTCGTGGTGCTGTGGCTGGTGTCGCTGAAACCGCGCCCGCGTTACCTCGTGTCGGGCCTGTTCGCGCTGCTGTACGGCTGTTTCCGCTTCGCGGTGGAATTCGTGCGCGTGCCCGATCCGCAGCTCGGCTATCTGTTCGGCACGCAGTGGGTGACGATGGGGCAGATGCAGTCGCTGCCGTTGATCGTGGTGGGATTGCTGCTGATCGCGCTGTCGCGACGGGCGCCCACGCTGCCGCTGGTACCCGCTGCCGCAAAGGCTTGAAACATGCGCGCCTATCTCGATCTGCTTCGTCATGTTCTCGATCACGGCACCGAAAAAACCGACCGCACCGGCACCGGCACGCGCAGCGTGTTCGGCTGGCAGCTGCGCTTCGATCTCAGCCAGGGTTTTCCGCTGGTCACCACCAAGAAGCTGCACCTGAAGTCGATCGTGCACGAGCTGATCTGGTTCCTGCGCGGCGACACCAACATCGCTTACCTGAAAGAACACGGTGTGCGCATCTGGGACGAGTGGGCCGATGCGAATGGCGATCTCGGCCCGGTCTATGGCCAGCAATGGCGTGCTTGGCCTACCGCCGATGGCGGTGTGGTCGATCAGATCGCATGGGTGATCGATGAGATCAAGCGCAACCCGGATTCGCGCCGGCTGATCGTCAGCGCGTGGAACGTGGGCGAGCTGCCGAAGATGGCATTGCTGCCTTGCCACAGCCTGTTCCAGTTCTACGTGGCCGATGGCAAGCTGAGTTGCCAGCTGTACCAGCGTTCGGGCGACATCTTCCTTGGTGTGCCATTCAACATCGCCAGCTATGCGTTGCTCACCCATATGGTTGCGCAGGTATGCGGGCTGGGCGTGGGCGATTTCGTGCACACGCTGGGCGATGCGCATCTGTACAACAACCATGTGGAACAGGCGCGACTTCAGCTGACCCGTGAGCCGCGGCCGTTGCCGTGGTTGAAGCTCAATCCCGAGATCCGTTCGATCTTCGATTTTCGCTATGAGGACATCGCGATCGATGGCTACCAGCCGCATCCGGCGATCAAGGCGGACGTGGCCGTCTAGCCGTTTTGCCGTGCGCGGGAGCCGACAGCCGAAGCCTCTCGCAAGTACCTGCGAGGCGCCCGGTTTGCCGTCGCGACATAGCACCATCCTGTTAAGATTCGATGCCATCGGTGGCGCCATTTGCAGGCGCCGGCCACCTCACCGACCAACGCCTTTCAAGGATCCGTTATGGCTATTTCGCTGATTGCCGCGCTCGACGAAAACTTCGCCATTGGCCGCAAGGGCCAGTTGCCCTGGCATCTGCCGGATGACTTGCGCTGGTTCAAGCAGCTGACCACCGGCAAGAATGTCCTGATGGGTTACAACACCGCTTTGTCGATCGGGCGCGCGCTGCCGGATCGGGTCAATCTGGTGTTGTCGCGTCGGCACGAGGCGCCGTTCCCCGGCCAGATCACGGTGCGTTCGGTGGAAGAGGCGCAGGCGCGCACCGACAATACCGGGCTGATGGTGATTGGTGGCGGCATGGTGTTTTCCGAAGCCTTGCCGCGGGCCCGTCGCATGTATCTGACCTGGGTAAGCGCCGCGATCGATGGTGCCGATGCGTTTTTCCCGGGCGTGCATTTCAGTGATTGGACCGAGGTTTCCCGCGTGCATCACAAGGCCGATGCCGAGCATGCGTACGACTTCGACATGGTCGAATACCTGCGCAACAGCTGATGCCGGCGCCGATCGCGCCAAGGCCGGTCATGCATGTGATGGCCGGAGTGATGCATGACGCCGAGGGGCGCGTGCTGCTGGCGCAGCGACCCGCCGGCAAGCATCTGGCCGGCATGTGGGAGTTTCCCGGCGGCAAACTTGAACGCGACGAAGCGCCGCTGGCGGGACTGGCGCGCGAGCTTCACGAAGAACTCGGTATCACCCTGCAGCGTGCCGAACCGCTGATCCGGGTGCCGTGTCATTACGTCGACCGCGAGTTGCTGCTGGATGCGTGGCAGACCGATCAATGGGAAGGTGTGCCGCAATCGCTGGAAGGACAGGCATTGCAGTGGCTCACGCCGGCACAGATCGATCCGTCGATCCTGACTCCTGCCGATCGCTCGATCCTGCAGGCATGGCGGCTACCCCGCCGCTACCCGATCACGCCGCCCGGCGTGAAACCGGATCAACGCGGCGTCTGGTTCGAGCGCATCGGTCGGGCGATCGAGCGCGGCGAGCGACTGGTCCAGTTGCGGTTGCCGTTATGGCCGCGTGAACTGGTTCGCGAACTGGCTGCTGCCTTGCTGCCGCTGGCCCGTCGGCGTGGCACCCAGTTGCTGCTCAATGGCGATATCGAAGGCGCGCTGGCGCTGGGTATCGGCGTGCAACTGAAAAGCACACAACTGGCTGCCCTGACCGCGCGACCGCTGCCGCTGGCGCAACTGGTCGGCGCCAGCTGCCACGATGCGGCGCACCTGACGCAGGCGTCGAGTATTGCCGCGGACTTCGCCACGCTGTCGCCGGTTGCGGCTACACGCAACCTGCCGCAGCGGCCGCCACTGGGCTGGCCCCGATTCCACAGATTGGCCGAGGCTGCCGCATTGCCGGTATACGCGCTCGGTGGCATGGCGCCCTCGCATATCATGCAGGCCCGTCAATGCAGCGGGCAGGGCGTGGCTGGCATTCGTGAGTTCTGGCTGATCTAGACACTTGGGCGCAGGCAGGGTCTGCCTACGAAGCCAGGGCCAGATAGCGCTGATGCAAGGTGGCTACCGCGTCATCCAGGGCAGCTTCGTCGCCGTCGTTCTCGATGACGTCGTCGGCCAGCGCGAGTCGTTCGGCACGGCTCGCCTGATGGGCCAGCATGCGCCGGGCCAGTGTCTGGTCGATGCCGTCACGGGCGATCAGGCGAGTGATCTGCACCGACTCGGGTACATCGACCAGCAGCACGCGGTCGACCCAGCGGTAGTGCTCGATGTTTTCAGCCAGCAGTGGAATCGCCAGCAGGCAATACGGCCCTTGTTCGGCCAGCACACGCTCGCGCAGCCATTGACGCACCCCTGGATGGATGATCGCTTCCAACTTCTTCCGCGCTGCAGGATCGGCAAACACGCGCTGACGCATGGCGGGGCGATCCAGCCGCCCCGAGGCATCCAGTACCTCGGGACCAAACACGCCGACGACGGCAGCCAGGCCGGGCGTACCCGGCTCGATCACCTCGCGCGCCGCCACGTCGGCGTCGTGCACATGCACACCCAGCGCCTCGAAGCGCCGCGCCACCGCCGTCTTGCCGGCAGCGATGCCGCCGGTCAGCGCGATGGTCAGGGCGTGCGTGCGTGCGCTCATCGCAGGCCGGTCAGCTGCATGTAGCCCTGCAGCAAGCCGTGTCCGGCGACGAACCACACCCAGCCCGCGGCGGCGATGAATGGTCCGAACGGCATCGGGATATCACGTTCGTGCTTGCGCAATGCGATCAAGGTGCCGCCGACCAGGGCACCAATCAGTGACGACAGCAGGATCATCGGCAGCAGCGATACCGGCCCCATCCATGCGCCCAACGCAGCGAGCAACTTGAAATCGCCGTGGCCCATGCCTTCCTTGCCGGTGAGCAGCTTGAATACCCAGTACACGCTCCACAGGCTCAGATAACCGATGGCAGCCCCGATGATCGCCGAAGGCGCGGTCACGAACATCGGCAGCAACGCCAGCACCAGGCCCAGCCACAACAATGGAAAGGTCAACTGGTCGGGCAGCAGCTGGGTACGGAAATCGATACCGGACAACGCAATCAGGGTCCAGGTCAGCACCAGCCCCGCCAGTGCTGCCCACGATGGCCCGAATTTCCACACGATCACCGCGCTCAGCACGCCGCTGAGCAACTCCACCAGCGGATACTGGATCGAGATCTTCGCCTGGCAGTAACGGCAGCGTCCCCGCAGCAGCAGCCAGCCGAACAACGGAATATTGTCCATCGCCGACAGCGGGTGCTTGCAGTGCGGACAATGCGAAGGTTCACGCACGATCCCCGGCGGCAGCGGCGTCACATCGGCCTCAAGTTCCAGCACCTCGCGTGCTTCCTGCCGCCAGCCTGCCGCCATGCGTTCGGGCAATCGCAGGATCACCACGTTGAGGAAGCTGCCCACCAGCAGACCGAGCACGCCGGCAAGGGCAATCCACAGGACGAGAGGAAGTTCGGGCATCGGTAGGCCTGGGCTTTTTTTAAAGCCCCTCTCCCATCGGGAGAGGGGTTGGGGAGAGGGTACGGTCTCGCGCAATACTCAAAATCACCTCAAGCACCGCGTCAATCTCCTGCAACACCTGATTGTCCCAGAATCTCAGGACAAGCAAACCTTGCCTTTCGAGAGCGTTTGTCCTTGTGCTGTCGACCTGTTCATTATGTTGCGAACCGTCGAGTTCGATGACAAGGCGAAGTTCTTCGCAATAGAAGTCCGCGATATAAGGCGGAATGGAATGCTGGCGGCGGAATTTGAATCCGCCCAGGCGGCGGGCGCGCACGTGGTACCAGAGTTTGGATTCGGCGTCGGTGCTGGTGGTGCGCAGGGCTTTTGCTGTGGTCAAGGTGCGGGTGGGTAGCGGCGGTTTGTGACGCATGGCTTCGACCGGACCCTCACCCCAACCCCTCTCCCGATGGGAGAGGGGCATTCAAGTGCTAGAACGTGCCAGCGAGCTTGAAGATGGGCAGATACAGGGCGATCACCATGCCGCCGACCAGGGTACCCAGCACCACCATGATGATCGGTTCGAGCAAGGTGGACAGGGTGTCGACCGCGTTGCTGACCTCTTCCTCGTAGAACTCGGCAACCTTGAACAACATGTTGTCCAGCGAGCCGGACTCCTCGCCGATGGCAGTCATCTGCACCACCATGTTGGGGAACAGGCCAGTCTGCTTCATCGCCAGTTGCAACTGGTGGCCGACCGAGATGTCGTCGCGCATCTGGCGCACGGCATCGCCGTAAACCACGCTGCCGGTGGCGCCGGCCACCGCGTCCAGCGCCTCGACCAGCGGCACACCGGCGCGGAACGTCACGCCGAGCGTGCGGGCGAAACGGGCGATTGCCGAGTTGCGCACGATATTGCCCATCACCGGCATCTTCAGCGCCATCCGGTCGAGGAAGTGCGCGAATTTCACCGAACGCTTCTTCGCGATGATCAGCGCGGCGATGCTGCCGCCGATCACGCCGATCACCACCCACCAGTAGCTCTGCATGAACTCCGAGGCGGTGACCAGCAGCTGGGTGGGCGCGGGCAGCTGCGCACCGGCATCCTGGAAGGTCTTGGCGAACACCGGCACCACGAACAGCAGCATGATCAGGCAGACCATGAACACCACGGCCAGCACCATCATCGGGTAGAACAGCGCCTTCTTGATCTTCTTCTTGATCGCTTCCGTGCGCTCCTTGTAGGTGGCGACGGTGTCCAGTACGGTATCCAGCACACCCGACGTCTCGCCGGCATGTACCAGGTTGCAGTAGAGCTCGTCGAACTGCACCGGATAGCGGGCCAGCGCTTCATGCAGCGCCGCGCCGCCTTCGATGTTCTGTTTCACGTCGAGCAGGATGTTCTTGAAGCGGATGTTCTTCTGGCCATCGGCAATGATGTCGAACGACTGCACCATGGGTACGCCGGAGGCCATCATGGTGGCGATCTGGCGGCTGAACACGGCAACGTCACCGGGCTTGACCGTGCTGCCGGTGGCGCCGAACAGCGGCTTGGAGCGCTCCCGCACGGTTTGCGGGTTCATGCCCTGGCGACGCAGCTCGGCCTTGACCAGCGAGGCGTTCTTCGACGCCATGTCGCCCTTCATGCGCTTGCCACGCTTGTCCAGCGCGACCCACTCGTAGGTGGTCAGGCGGCTGACTTCGGCACGTTGCGCACCGAGCGCACGCGTCTTGTCTGCGTTTGCGTTTAGCTTTGCGGTAGCCGTGGCCATGCGCATGTTCCCCCAGTGGTTCAGTGCCGAAGCCGTCCAAGTAGGCGGCTGACAAGGTATTTGTACAGCTTATGTCATTTCTGTCGTGCCAAACCGTGGCGCCGGACGCAAGTTCGATGCTACGGGCGTCCCAGATCCATGCCTCATTCCTTGGTCACGCGGTCGATCTCGGTCAGGCTGGTCAAGCCTTGCTTGACCTTGAGCAGGGCCGACGCGCGCAGGTCATTCACTCCGGCGGCCTTGGCCACCTCGCTGATCTGCATTGCATTGCCGCCTTGCAGGATGATTTTCTGGATGTCCTCCAGCATCGGCATCACCTGATAGATACCCACGCGGCCCTTGTAGCCCTCATTGCAACCGTCGCAGCCGCCGGCCTCGTAGATGGTCAACCCGGCGTCGATGTCGGTCTGGCTGAAACCGGCGGCCAGCAGTACCGGTGGCGGCAGGTTCTGCGGCTTCTTGCAATCGTGCAGGCGCCGAGCCAGGCGCTGGGCAATGATCAGCGTCACCGACGAGGTGATGTTGTACGGCGCGATGCCCATGTTCATCAGGCGCGAGATGGTCTGCGCGGCGTCGTTGGTATGCAGGGTGGACAGCACCATGTGGCCGGTCTGCGCCGCCTTGATCGCGATCTCGGCGGTTTCCAGGTCGCGGATCTCGCCGACCATGATCACGTCCGGATCCTGGCGCAGGAACGAGCGCAGCGCGCTGGCGAAGGTCATGCCGCGCTTCACGTTCTGCTGTACCTGATTGATGCCCTCGACACGGATTTCCACCGGATCTTCCACCGTCGAGATATTGCGCTCGGCGGTGTTGAGGATATTCAGGCCGGTATACAGCGACACGGTCTTGCCCGAGCCGGTGGGGCCGGTGACCAGCACCATGCCGTAGGGCTTCTGGATAGCATCGAGGTAGAGCTTCTGCTGCTCCGGCTCGTAGCCGAGCTTCTCGATGCCGATCTTGGCCGACGAGCCGTCCAGGATACGCAGCACGATCTTTTCGCCGAACAGCGTGGGCAGCGTGCTTACGCGAAAGTCGATCGCACGGGTCTTGGACAGGTTGAGCTTGATGCGGCCGTCCTGCGGCACCCGTTTCTCGGCAATATCCAGCTGCGCCATCACCTTGATGCGCGAGGAGATGCGATTGGCCATCTTCATCGGCGGACTGGCCACGGCCTTCAGCATGCCGTCCATGCGCAGGCGCACCCGATACTGGGTTTCGAACGGCTCGAAATGAATATCCGAGGCACCCCGGCGGATCGCGTCGACCAGGATCTTGTTGACGAACTTCACCAC
This sequence comes from Rhodanobacter glycinis, assembly GCF_006438785.1. Classification (GTDB taxonomy): domain Bacteria; phylum Pseudomonadota; class Gammaproteobacteria; order Xanthomonadales; family Rhodanobacteraceae; genus Rhodanobacter; species Rhodanobacter glycinis_A. The sequence continues at coordinate 677,050 of NZ_RCZB01000003.1, forward strand.
CGGTGCGTCGTCGAGTGCATTGGCATCAATGCCGGTTGCCTCGGCCTCGTCGTCGCCAACCTCCAGCTCCAGCCCGTCCAGCTCGCCGCCCCCCATGTCGGGCATGGTGTCGCGCATGCTGTTGAGCAAACCCTCGATCACCCGCTGCAGCGAGCCCCGCTCAACCAGGATCGGCTCCACCATGCAGTTGGAGTGGAACTTGATCTCGTCCAGCGCATGCGACTGCATCGGATCGGCAATGCCGACAAACAACCGCTTGCCGCGACGGAACAGCGGCAAGGCCTGATGCTTGTTGATCAGTGCCTCGCTGATCAGGTCCAAAGGCATGGTCGCGGGATTCAGCGAAGCCACATCCATCATCGGCATGCCGAACTCGGCCGAGGCGATTTGCGTCAGCTTGCCGCTGTCGACCAGATTGTGATCGAGCAGCCAGGCACCCAGCGTGGCCTTCTGCTGACCGCTGTCCGCCATCGCCTTGCGTACATCCGACTCCGGCAGCACGCCTTCGGACACCAGTCGGCGCGCCATGCCGGACAGACCTGCGAGCGACGGTTGCAATTGAGATGACATAACCAGATTCGACCTTTCCTCTGTATGTGGTTGAATCTACCGCAGTCCAGCCCGCAGGTCATCCCTTTCCCTGCAATCCGGAACCCGCGGGGTGATGCCGTGCGCAGGCTTTTCGTACGCGTTCTGTTCCTTTCCTGCTGGCAGGAAAAGGTCGCGATGGGGTAGCTGTTTGGACTCGGAGGGGGAAAGCCCCAAAACCCAATCCCTTCCTCAACCACCATCCGCCCTTCACGCTATGATCCCCCTTCACCCAGGGGAGCCACCTGTTGAACCGTCTGAGCATCATCCTGCCTGCCAAGAATGAGGCGCCCGCGCTGGCCGTACTGCTGCCGCGCCTGCGCGCTGCCCAACCCGAGGCCGAGATCATCGTGGTCGACGACGGCTCCATCGACGACACCCGCAGCGTCTGCAAGGGCAGCGGCGTCGAATGCCTGTCCTCGCCGTATTCGATGGGCAATGGCGCGGCGATCAAGCGCGGTGCACGTGCCGCCACCGGCGACATCCTGGTCTTCATGGACGGCGACGGCCAGCACGATCCAGCCGACGTCGCCCGACTGCTCGACCAACTGAACCGCGGCTACGACATGGTCGTTGGCGCCCGCGACTGGGGCAGCCAGGCCGGCGTCGGCCGCGGCCTCGCCAATACGCTGTACAACTGGCTGGCCACCCGCATGACCGGCCATCCGGTGCTCGACCTCACCTCCGGCTTCCGCGCCGTACGCGCAGACAAGTTCCGTGAATTCCTGCACTTGCTGCCGAACGGCTTCAGCTACCCCACCACCAGCACCATGGCGTTCTTCCGCAGCGCCTACCCGGTTGCTTACGTGCCGATCAAGGCAGCCCAGCGCATCGGCAAGAGCCACATCAAGCCGCTGCGGGATGGCGTGCGGTTCCTGCTGATCATCTTCAAGATCGCCACGTTGTACTCGCCGTTGAAGTTGTTTGTGCCGGCCAGCGTGGTGTTCTTTCTGATGGGCTGCGTCAACTACGCATGGACTTTCATTCACGAAGGGCGCCTCACCAACATGAGCACGCTGTTATGGAGCGCTGCAGTAATCGTGTTCCTCATTGGGCTGGTGTCCGAGCAGATCACGGCGCTGACGTATCGCCGGGATCAATAAATTGGATAACCACTGGTTCGGATACGCTCGGCACCACGGGTGACACAGATTCAGGATCTACATGGTTAATACGTCGAGATGAAACGCATATCACCGAAGTCAAAAGCAACGGCAAATTTCTTCGTCTTCGTCATAGGGACGCGTGCTCAGTTGATCAAGGTGGCTCCGGTCATAGTTCTGTGCGAGAGCAAGGGGTTGCCCATATGTCTGCTGATGACTGGCCAGCATCTGGAAACGATTCAGGATCTGGTTGACGAATTTGGCATTCGTACACCGCTCACTCGAACCGTCGAGGCGATGGAGCGGTCGACTGTGGGTTCATTGTTGTGGTGGTTGCCGTCGGCATATTTTGGTCTTCGCAAGAGCCTGCAGAAAATCAAGGCGGAAAACGCCAATTTCGATGTGATTGTCCACGGGGATACGCTGTCGACGCTAATTGGGGCCTTCGCAGGCTGGCGCGTAGGCGCTCGCGTGGTGCACCTGGAAAGCGGTCTGAGTTCCGGCAAACTCTTCGACCCCTTCCCGGAAGAGCTGTCTCGACGCATCGTTTTTAGGCTGATCGACTTGGCCATGTGTCCAAACGACGAGGCGGCGGCATACATGAGAAGCAGACATCGCTGCAGGGTGGAGGATACGAGAGGCAATACGATTCTTGACGCCGTCGCGATGGTTGGAGCGATGGATGTTGCCCGCGATCAGAAGCCAGCCTACCTGGTGGTCTCACTGCATCGATTTCAAAATATCTACGACTCGTCGCGCTTGTTGGAACTGGTGGTGTTGCTGGAGGCGGCTGCGTCGAGATACCCAATTCATTTTGTGTTGCATCCCGCGACCCGCAAACGTCTGGTTCACGAAAAGCTGTTCGACCGACTGGCTGCGGCTCCCGGCATGGTCCTTTCACCAAGGTTGGGGTATGGCGACTTTTTGCGCCTCGCCGCAGGTGCGGCTTGCGTAATGACCGATGGTGGCTCGAATCAGGAGGAACTGGCAGCCTTGGGAGTCCCGACCATCATCATGCGCAAGGCCACGGAGCGGCCTGATGGCTTGGGCGGCAATGCCGTAATGGAAGCGGATATATCCGAAGGGGTGCGGTCGTTTCTTTTGAAAGGTGATTTTGGGAGATTGCTTGCCAGCCCCATTAAACTGGAGGCTGATGGACCTTCGGAGCGAGTGGTGAGATCGCTTTTGAAATGATGGAAGATGACTTGGTGGGTATTCATTCCGAAACCATCAGGCAGCCGCCGTTCAATCAACGCAAGCCGTTCAGAAGGCTCTCCAATTTTTCCCCTTGCATTTGCCAGGTCAGGCGATCGCCGTAATCGGCGCTGGGTCTGGCAAGCATTTCAAGAATTCCCTTGGAAAGAGCCTCGGAACTGTCGGGAACCACGAGATGTTCTCGGCTTTCAGCGAGCATCCAGCGAACCGGTTCCGTCGCTGTGGCAATCACAGGCACCTCACAAGCCATGGCTTCGCACAATTTGGCCGGATAGCTGTAACGGCCGAAGCTGGTATCGGCGGTGATCACACATGAAATGTCGAGCGCATTGATCAGCCTGGGCAACTGTGCGTCAGCGACGTAACCCGTGCCGATGACCCCCGGTTCGTTCAATGCGTGTTGGGGGGGGCTGCCACTGAGCACCAGGCGAAGCCCCGGTTTTGCAAGTCGCGCCTGACGAAACGCTTCGAGAAGAACTTCCGTTCCGCGGCTCTGAGACCAGCTGCCGATATAGCCGATCAATGATGCATCGATCGGCAAGCCCAGCGTCTTGCGACATGCGACTTTGTCCAAAGGAACAAACTCTGGATCCGCCGCCATGGGCAGCATCTCGACCGGATGTCCCGTTGGTCGCAGCGATTGCAGTCTCTGCGCCAGCTGCGGGCCGGCTGCTGTTACCAGGTCGGCAGCACGGATGGATCGTCGCCACAGTGCGTGCAGCGGCAGGTTCCATGGCATGTAGGCTTCGTAGTTGTCATAGGCATCGATGGCGAGCCGCGCCCCCGTGCTTCTGGCCAGCTTCTGGGCCAGCCATCCATAGTAGGTATCGGAAACGCCGATTACCCAGTCGGGCTGGAACGCACGCGCATCTTGATCGAACTTTCGATAGATCCTTCTGGGTCCTAGTGTTCGCACATCATCACTGGTCCATTCCACACCGGCGAAGCGTCGCTGCGTTGAGGGCAGGTGTGTGTGGCTGCATAAATGCACTTGCACCTCATGGCCGAAGGCAGCCAACGCAGCTGGTAAATAATGGAAACGGCCATAGGGGCGCTCGATCAGATCGCGCTGTTGAGGGTGGCGTTTTGACAGAAAAAGAAGGCGCAAGCGTGGCATCCATTTGCGTGAAGAGCCTTAATGAGCACTTTCAGTGTGAGATATTGAACAGGCGCGCGATCGGGTATCGCCAGAGCTTGTCTAGCCAACAGAGATAGGCGCGGAACGTTCCATAGCGTTTGCACCGTGCCAGAATTTCGCGCTGTTCACGCAATCGTGCAAGTACATTCTTGCGGCTTATTCCCGCCGCCTCGATCAGGACGCTGGTGACATCTAAATGTATAGCGCGCGTTTCGACCGGAAGACGCAGCAGGAAATCGAGATCGCCGGCGATTCGGTACTGGGTGTTGAAAGATCCATAGCGTTCGAACAGGGAACGCCGGTGCAGCAGTCCTGGGTGACACACAACCATGTGGCGACCGATGCGTCGATAGTTCCATGCCGATCCATAATGCATCTCTTTGGAAGTCGCAGGATCGAAGATGAGCCCCTGCGATGTCACCAGGTCATATTCTTGCGTACGGGCAGCGGTAATCAGTCTTGCCAATGCGTCGCTATCAGCCCACGCATCGTCGGCGCCGAGGAAGCAGACATACTCGCCTTGAGCGTGCGTCAGTGCCTGATTCCACGCATCGTATATGCCGCCATCCTTTTTGCTCTGCCACCAAGCGATGTGCGATTCATGCTTGCGGATCAAGTCGACAGTTCCGTCGGTGGAAGCGCCATCCGCGATCAACAGCTCCCAATTTGTGAAGCTTTGCTCGTCGATTGACTTCAGGCAGCGTTCGAAAGTTCGCGCTGCATTCCAAGTCGCGACGATGATCGAGAGTTGTGGAGTGGCTGTATGGAACTGTTCTATAGCAGGAGTCATTGCGCTCATTGATAAGGATCAGTTGCGAAAAAGGTTGCATCAACCTGCAGCATGCGACCTGAGCGAGGGTCGCAAAAGCCTGGCCAGATGGCCCAGATCGAAAATCCCAACGTGCGCAGACGCTCGATGAGGTCATTGAACAATTTTTGCCCCTCATACAATGGTACGAACGACAGTTCCAATTGTAGTCCTCTGGCTTTGTGGAGAAGTTCGGTCGCACCGTCCAGCACGCGATCCTCGTAACCCTGCGTGTCAATTTTGACAAAGGATCGCGTTCCAGGCTTCAGATAATTGCGCGCCACTGTGTCCAGTTGCGACAGTGGTACGCGTTCGCTACCTATGTAAGCCGAACCCGGTGCAGCAGCGGTATGACTGTCTAACATCTGAAGTGCCGAACTACTGACGGAATTGCCGGCGATGTGTATTTCGATCTCACCATCGCGATCGCCAATTGCGGCTCTTGGGGCAATGTCCCATTTCGAGTCGTTTCGGCTGGCCCGTAATAGTTGCGCATGTGCGATCGACAGCGGCTCAAAAGAGATCAATCGTTGCGTATAGCCTGCTTTTCGCAATGACTTCGCGAACTGGCCGGTATTGGCGCCGACGTCGAATACAAGATCAATCTTCTGTTCTGCGAGCATGAGCGATAACCGACCCATGTCGGATTTTTCTGGACGGTGGCGGTGTATATCAATGCCGAGTCGGTTCGCAGTTTGTCGAATCAGGCTCTCGAAACTACCAGTGCTCATGGATACTTTCCATTCCGAACCAGGACAATAAACAAATGGTCAGCGCTGACCCCGTTTCCCGGAACGCTAGTCACATCCGGACGACTCAACATACTCCTAAGCATATTCCTTAAATACAAGTATGCAGAAGGAAAATAGCCGTAAATATAGGTGAGTGCAGTCGCAAGACAGCGATGCCAAATTGAAAGGTGGCAGTAACGAAATTTGTCGCAGTGTTCGATGGAAAGACCACGCGCGTTTGAAAAATGGCCAAGCCAGTCTCTTGAAAGAAAGGAGATATGTTCGGGATAGAAGCAGTACCACCAATTGGCGTGGAAGCGATTCCATAAATAGTTGTCCGCATCGCCAGTGGTGATGATCAAGGCACCGCCGGCAGCGAGTTGGGTGAAAAGCTTGTCGATCAGGCAACCCGGGTTAGGCATATGCTCGATGACATCGGACGCGATGATGATATCGAAGCGCAATTCGCCTGGGATATCGTCGAGCGATGACCAGATCTGTGCGAGTTGTTTGTCAGTCGCGAAGGCGGCGGCAGCTTTGTTGATTTCGACTCCGTGTCGTTCGTAGCTGGGACTCAGTCGCGCTAGTAAGCCGCCTGTGTAACAGCCGAAATCAAGAATCCGGCCGCACAGCGGCAGGCGCTGGAGAATGTAATCGATGATCAGCTCCCAGTCCTGTCTGATAGCATCTACCGGCCAAGTCGAGACGGCAGTGTTGTCATATAGTCGACGGTAGACATCCGCGTCATGCAACGGATACCTGAATTTCAGTCGACAACTACAACAGCGGTATAGAGCTCCCCCTGGCAATTGCTTTTCGAGGTGCTTTCCAGCGAACCAGCGGCTATCTGGAAGCTTGCCCAATAGACGAAGCTCATGAGCGGCACAGTAGGGGCAGGTGATATCTGAATTGTCGTTCATGGTAGAGATCCGTCGCCCGATGCGAGAGAACTTCGCCGGCCGACGCGACGAGTACGATTCTCTTGAAAAAAGTGTCTGGCCAACGGAAAAACCAATGCAAGTGACAGGAGTGCATAGATGCCCCTGCCCGCGGGCGCACCGATCAGCCCTTCGCGGGTAATTGCAAAGTACATGGTCGTTATGGCGATGATGCCGCAAGACAGGACAGTAAGGCCGACAAAACGCATTCGCCCCATGCCGAGCAGGATGTAGTAAGGAACGACGTTCAGCGCCAATATCCAATAGGCAATTACTAGCCAAGGCAATATTTTCGCTGTTGAAGCAGCCGAATCTGCGCCGATCCAGCTTCGAAGGATCATCGGGCCAAGCAGAAGCAACACCAAGGCAAGGAAACTGCTCAGTAGCAGGTTCCCTGCCACGGTCAGCTTGGTTACTCGCCAAAGCGAGAAATGCCCTTGCCCTTCCAATTTGCGACTTATCTTCGGGAAGATCACGCTAAGACCAGCGGCGGAAACGGCATGAATCTGCATCGCGAGTTGCGAGGCGATCGAATAGTAGGTGAGGCTCGAAGCGCCGAGCAGTGAGCCCACCAGCATCCGATCGGCGACGCCGAACAGCATGCCACCTACGCCCTGCAACCAGCCCCACTTGGCGAAATGCAGAATGGTGTTGGCACCAATCAATGTAGGACGCAGGTTGGCCAAACCAAGCAGTCGCCTTGCAATGATTGATTTGGCAATCAATCGGAGCACTGCAACTACCAAGAGCGCCATATACAACGCCCACAGCATTGGCCACACCCATAGAACCAGCCCGGCGCCAATGATTTGCGTGGTCTTGCTTGCAATTTCGATTCGGGCAGCTTGACCAAAATGCTCGGCGCCCTTTATCGAAGAACTGAACACATTGTCCACCTGCTCCAGCCAGATCAGGGCAGCAGCCGCGACGCCGGTTAGCCGTATCAGTGCGGGATCGCCCATGCGGCTGAGCAAGACTGGCCCTGCAAGCCAAAAGACAGCAAGCACCAACAACGCAAGAGCACCACCACCCAACGAAGCGATGGCGAGTGAAATTTTCACCGCATGCTCAATATCGCAACCATCGCTGCGACCGATTCCGGCTGAGACTGCCTTGATCGTTGCTGCGCCGGTCCCGGCGTTGAGCACGCCGCCGAATCCCACCGTTGCAGTGAGCAGCATCCAGTGCCCATAGCCCCCGGTGCCGAGCTGATGGAGAAACCACGGCGTGGCGATGAACAACAACAAGGGGTAGGAGCCGTACTCCAGCATCGCCCAGGCTGGGCTGGCGAGCTTTCTCAACATCACGGCGTGCTCATCGACAAGAACTCATGCACGGGAATGAGTCTGAGATGCCTTGAACCAACGATAGGTATCATCTATGCCTGCGCTAAGTCCAAGTTGGGCTCTCCAGCCCAGTCTTCCAAGCTTGCCGATGTCTAGCAATTTGCGGGGCGTTCCATCGGGCTTGCTGCGATCGAACGTCAATTCGCCTTGATAGCCGATTACATCGGAGACGAGATGCGCAAGATTTGAAATACTGAGTTCCTGGCCAGAGCCGACGTTGATAATGCTGCCATTGCTGTAGTTATTCATAAGAAACATTAGCGCATCGGCCAGATCGTCGACGTGCAAAAATTCTCGCAACGGTTGCCCACTGCCCCAAATGACAACTTCCGAAGAGTCGACCAGCTTCGCTTCATGGATGCGCCGGATCAGTGCAGGCATGACATGCGAGTTTTCTGGATGGAAATTGTCACCGGGCCCATACAAGTTTGTCGGCATCGCGCAGACTGCGTCGAAACCGTATTGTTGGCGATACGCTTGGCACATTTTCAGGCCGGCAATCTTGGCAATGGCATACCACTCGTTGGTGGATTCCAGCGGACCGGTCAGCAGATACTCTTCCTTGATCGGCTGAGGGCAGTCGCGCGGATAGATGCAGGACGACCCTAGGAACAGCAGTTTCTTGGCGCCGTGTTTCCATGCGCTATGGATCACATTCGTCTGAATCGCGAGATTGTCGCGAATGAATTCGGCGGGATAGGTGCTGTTGGCATGGATGCCGCCGACCCTGGCGGCAGCCAGGAATACGTATTCCGGCTTCTCAGTGGTGAAGAACTCTTCAACCTGTGCTTGATGAGTCAGATCGAGTTCCTGATGCGTACGCAGTAGAAGGTTGTCGGCGCCTTCGGCAAGGAGACGCCGCACGATGGCTGAACCAACCAGTCCGCGATGCCCGGCAACGTAGATGCGTGCGTGTATGTCCATGGTCGAATTATTCGTGATAGTTGGGCGAGGCATAGCCGGCGCTGCGGACCAACGCATCACGCCGGGCCAGCTGCAGATCGGCCTGCATCATCTCACGCACCAGTTCATTGAAATCGGTGCGGGCGCGCCATCCGAGTTGCTGACGCGCCTTGCTCGGATCGCCCAGCAATGTCTCGACTTCTGCCGGACGGAAATAGCGGGGGTCGATGGCCACGATCCGCTGCCCAGGTTTGACGGCACTTTCGGTGGGCGCGCTGGCGACGATGCCGTGCTCTTCGATACCACTACCGATCCACTCGATGCGAATGCCCAGTTCGCCGGCGGCGCCGTCCACGAACTCCCGCACCGAATGCTGGACTCCGGTGGCAATCACGAAATCTTCCGGGCTGTCCTGTTGAAGCATCAGCCATTGGGCTTCGACGAAGTCGCGTGCATGGCCCCAGTCACGGCGTGCATCGAGATTGCCCAGGTAGAGGCAATCCTCTTGTCCTAGGTGGATGCGCGCAAGGGCGCGGGTGATCTTGCGGGTGACGAAGGTTTCGCCGCGCCGCGGCGATTCATGGTTGAACAGGATGCCGTTGCAGGCGTACAGGCCGTAAGCCTCGCGATAGTTCACCGTGATCCAGTAAGCGTACAGTTTGGCCACGCCGTACGGCGAGCGGGGATAGAACGGCGTAGCTTCCGACTGCGGGACCTGTTGCACCTTGCCGTAGAGTTCGGAGGTGGAGGCTTGGTAGAAACGCGTCTTGCGCTCCATTCCCAGGATGCGGATCGCTTCCAGTATCCGCAGCGTACCCATGGCATCGGTGTTGGCGGTGTATTCAGGCGTCTCGAACGACACCTGTACATGGCTTTGCGCGCCGAGGTTGTAGATCTCGTCTGGCTGTACCTGCTGGATGATCCGGATCAGGTTGGTGGCATCGGTCAGGTCGCCGTAGTGCAAGAAAAACCGCTGCCCCGATTCATGCGGGTCCTGATAGAGGTGGTTGACCCGCTCGGTGTTGAATGACGATGCCCGGCGCTTGACGCCATGAACCTCGTAACCCTTCTCCAGCAAAAATTCCGCCAGATAGGCGCCATCCTGACCGGTGATTCCAGAAATAAGTGCTCGCTTCACGAGGTTCATCGCCTGATGGGGATCGCAAGTTGTCAGTTTAAGCGTTGCCGGTGCCTGCGCGTAGAGTGCCTTTTCTCACTCGCGCGACAGCCGGGCCAATTGCTCCCGCAAGGGCTCAAGGCTATTGTTCAACCGACCACCGATATTGAGTCGTTCCAATTGCTGCAACGCCTGAGCGGCTTCATCCACGCGGCCCTGGGCAACCATCATCCGGACTAATGTGATCCGATAGGCAGCTTCATTTGGGCTGGTTTCGATGGCTTCCCTCGTCATGCGCGCGCCCAGCTCCTTGTCATTCAATACGTTCCAGGCGTAATCGCCATAGGTAGCAAGTAGACGCGCGCTGGGATGGGGATGTGCGAGCGCAGCCATAAATGCATCGATCATGCGGTCTCGGGGCAGGTCGCAGTGATTTTCGCGCGCACATTGAGTCAACGCGCCTAACGAACTTTCGTCCTGCACCCCCGGTGTGTGTGCCTTGAGCTTGGCGATCAAACTACGCCACCAGGAATCTTTTAGTGGCAGATGCATCTTTGCGTTCATGAAGATCAAGGCTTGCTCGGGGAGAATCGATGAACCCGGCAAGGCCGCGGATCTCTCCAACGGAGCGTAGGCAAGTGCTGTAAAAGGCGAGGCCGGAGCGTAGTGCGAATAGATGATATAGGTGCGACCCAGTTCATACTGGGATCTTGGGGAGTCTGGCGCACGGGACGCCAAATCTTCGGCCAGCCGCAACGGATCACCCCACGCGTAGGATGTCAGAGCGGTTAGAGCGGTCCAGCACAAGAACAACCCCCCGAGCAAAACGTGACGGGGCAGGGCAAAGGGTCGGTTGCACGGTACCGCCAGTATCGGCACGACCGCCATGAGCAGCCCGAAGCTGGCGAAATAATTTCGGTGTTCGTAGATCAGTTCCAGCGGAAGGATGGTTCCGGTTAGGAGCTCGCATCCAAGGAAGAGCGCCATTCCCAGGGCAATCAGGGGTTTGCGCGACCGTAGCCAGATGCCCGCGCCGATAAAGATGATCAGAAATGCAATGCTGCCAAGCGTGCTCCATGGAGTGGTCAATCCCACTGATATGCGAAAATCATCGTGATAGAACGAAAGCGCATTGGGCGTAGGTAGAAGAGTCCACGCTATGTAGTCAACGACAATGCGTGCTTCGCTGAGCAGGCGCGTGCCGAGGGTGAAGTCGCGCGATGCCCATGTTTCGGGTTTCAACAGGCCGGGAACCAGCCAGACCAAACCAAGCAGCATCGGTAGAACCAGAACGAAGAGGTAAAGACCGACGACGCGCAAGTCGCGTCGGGGTGCCTTCACATCGGGAGCCCCCGGGAAAGGTCTGTTTTCGACCGATTCGCCAAACTGAAACAGTGCCCACTCGGTTAGCAGTGCATACAGCGGCAACATCACCGCCGTTTCCTTGGCAAGAAGGCCAAAGGCCGTTGGAATCGTGACGCTGATCAAGCAAAGAACGAAGCCGCGAACGTATGTCGAAAAGCCGACGCTTTCCTTGCTTGGAGGCGAAGAAGTAGACGCGCTGGCAAGCATAAGGCGGCGACCGCTGACATAGCCGAGCAAGCCAATTAATACAAATAGATTGGCCATGCTCTCCATGCGCTGGACGACGTACAGCACGCCGGTCAGGTTGATCGGCAGCAGCAACCAGCCACCGGCGACCAGCGCGCCCACTACGTCAGCCCGGGCCATGCCGCTCTCCGTCGCGGGGAAACGATCGGCCACCAGTGCATCATCTTCTTGTACCAGTAGTAGCGCCCTTGCCAGCAGAAAGACCAACAGCCCGTTCAGCAGGTGAATGACGAGATTGGTCGCCTTCATCCAGAATGGATCGAGGCCACTGATCAGGTAGTTGATCGCAAAACTGAGCGAAGCGAGCGGGCGCTTGAAATCGCTCGCTGGTGAAGAAAGGGCTGCGTTGATCAATGAAGGCAGACTTGCATCCGGCGGTTGTACGCCCTGGTTGTCGACAATGTTGGGGTAGTCGTCGAACAGGTAGCTGCCTTGAAGGCCTGGCCAATACACGGCGGCTGTGATTGCCAGCAACAAGAGCACTAGCCATAGGCCACTACGGCGAGACGGAAGCAAATTCATAGACACATCGGGCACTCAATGGGTCATGCATCGTAACGGACACATGGATGCTGGGTCTGGTCAGCCGCCCACCTGCTTTGTCGTCGTTGGTCGCGGGGTTGCCGCGCTCGAAGATTCGCCGGGAAGCGCGAGTGGGGCTTTCGGGTTCGCCGGAATGACAATCGGACACTTCTTGCCAAGCACGGCATGATCGAAATCGCTCTGCCACGCCGAGTTGACGATGCGAGGGCGGTAATGCCATTGCTGGCTGAACAGACTCCGCGTCGCGTCATGACTGGGAAAGTTCACGCCAGCCATATCGATCAGTGACTCGAAAGTGTTCGCGCTAAGTGTGCGTTCTCCTGCATGTGCGCGCATGTTGGCCACGCGTTCCGGGAACTGTTGTGCGTAGGTATCCGAATACCAGAAAAAAGCCGGAATCTGAAACTCGAAATGTGTGCCGAGACCATGCCCCGCGAAAGAGCACGTCGGCGTTACCAGCATTTCACCGTGGTCCGACTCGAACCACAATGCGGTGGTCGCGTCGCTTTGACGCAGAATGTTAATCGCTTCGGCAAGCACATGGTCGGTATACAAGATCGTATTATCGTAGCTGTTCTGCATTCGTATGCCTGGCAGAATGCTGTCGTCCTGATCGGAATAAGTGGGCCGGAAGTGCTTGAAACTTGCTGGATAGCGATAATCGTAGCTCAGATGACTTCCCATCATATGCAACACGATGAATAGATCATTATTTGAATCATGCAGCGCGCCGCGTAGAGGCGCCAACAGATCCTCATCGTAGCTCCCCGGTGCTGCCCATGAGGCATGATTCAGCCATTGGACGTGCTGGGCCTGATAGGCATACATCGACACGGGCGAATCGAACTCGCCGATCGCTAGCTGATTGGATATCCAGTAGGTTTCGTAGCCCGCCTCCTGCATGGCCCGCAAAATTGAGGCCTCATCGAAGGTCGCACTTTTGCTTGTGATTGGCTTGCGCGTCAGGATTTGTGGGATGGCATCGATTGACTCCGGCCATGAGGTCACCATGTGTCCAATCGGGACAAGATTGGTGACGCGACTTAGTTTTGGATTGGTTGCGCGTGTGTAACCGAAAAGCTGCCAATTGGCGCGTCGACTGCTTTCACCGATCACAAGCACATACACTTGGCGCTGGTGCACTGGACTAATGCGATGGGCGTGAAAACGATATGCGTCCAGTCGTGAGGCGCTGGCACGCATGGCGGTCCATTCCGCCCGATAGCTGGTTACACGTTGAAACACCCCGAATGGATAACCGAGTTCGACTGGCGCACCAAGGGTCGACCACAGTTTCATTGCTCCATGCATACGCTGGCGCAGATTCCCGGATGTCGTGGCCAAGGTTGTCGCCATGGCTACTAGCGGCGTGGTAATAACGATGACGAGAATCCACGACCGTCCGCGACCTCGCCAGCGCACGCGCGCGCGTGCGCTGCATCGCGCGGCCAGCAGTGCCAGAGTCACAGCGGCCAGTAGGCAAAGTAGGATGGGGGTTAGTGAGCCACCCAGGTATTCGCGCGTTTCCCGAGGATTGGTAGCGACCAGCGTGGCGATGATTTCTGCTGAAGTGGGATGGCGATAGGTGGCGATGAAGAACGCCTCCATCGGGGCTAGTAATGCAAATGGAGCTAGCAGGAGACAGGCCAGCCACGGTGCGTCGCCCAGCAATGCAAAAAACACCAACAGAAGAATGACCGGCACCATCAAAGCCTGTATCCACAGCGCAATGCCGCGCCCGTACCACCACCAGATCAGGTTGGGCAGCATTAACAATGCAAACAGCGAGAACAAGGCGATCAACGCCCACTTGCGATTTGAAGTGAATCCTTGAGTCATAATCGATTTTCTTGATTCAATGACGAGGTGTATTGTCTGACCGATGCGGGATATCGACGGGTGACTGGCCGTCGGGTGTTGTGTGTTCTTCCGCCTGCTCGCTAAGGGTGGCGCGTAAGTGCGTGAGCTCATGCGGCCAGTAGTCCTGTCGCGTGAGCACCCACTCGTGCACCATAGGCATGCCAAAGTCCGGCGGCATGGCGTGGCTTTTTACCTGTTGATAGTGATCAAGCAATTGGAGGCCTTGCGTCGGGTAGCCAGCGGAACCCAGTATCGCGGCGACCTCCAGTGCAAATCCGGGGCGTATTTGCAAATCAAGTGCGCGGAGATAGTCCGCGAGCGCCTCATCGGGCTGATGCTGTGCGAGCGCAATTCGGCCGCGCATATAAAGGAAGTCCTGCTGCCGCCCGGAGTCCGCCAGTTTTGGGTTGTGGAGGCCATCGTTGATCAGATCGAGCAGGACCGCCAGCGTCAAGCCGGGGCACTCGCCGGTCGCGGCTACAGGCAGGGTGCGGTCAAACCAATTGGCGAATAACGATCCCGTATTGGCGCTGCCGCGCATGGCTGTGCGCGCAGCGGCAATGTCGCCCGATGTTATTCCGCCGGTCATGCAGTGCGCGCCGATCAGGCTGAAGGCTAGTTGTACTTGGTCAGGCTGAGCGATCAGCAGATTTTCCAGTCGGCGCGCCGCATCGAAAGGATGTCCGGTTTGCATCTGGTTTTGCGCAGCATTGGTCTGTGCTCTAGCCGAGTTGGGGTTGATGTCTGCCCAAACCAGCGCTTGCGCATGCACATTACCCCACACCTCGGTACTGGCATGGGTCATCACCGCCAAGCCGAGCGGCAGCACAATCATCAGGCCACGTTTGAGCAAGGACAGTGTCCGGGTGTCCGCCAGCCACAGCCCCAGCGGCCAGAACATCAGTAATGCGGGCACGTAGTTGCGATGTTCGAAATACAGCTCCAAACCAATCGATGTGGATTCGAGCAACTGGCCTGCGAAGTAAAACAGGATAGCCAGCGACCACGCGGGGTAGTGTTTCCGCAACCGCCAGGCGACACCGATCATTATAAGAATGGCAATGATGGCCGGTAACGTTGTGGCGGGATGCAACAACGAGGTGGATGCGACGTACTGGTCGTTGAACAGTCCGCTCGAAAACGCCCGCGGCACCCACAATAACGACAGGTAATCCAGCAGTATTCGCGGCTCGGTCAACAGGCGCTGCGCGGTCGACCAAGGCCGTATTCCCATGTTGTCACCATGCAGCATGCCAAGCACGGCGATACGGGTCAGGTACGCGAGAATGGTCGCCGCAGGAACTACCCCCAGTATCCACATGACGCCGCGATGGGCGAGTATCGCCTGCCCTGATGGCAATGCGTGCCGCGGTTTCAAGACAATGACTTCTATCAGCAGTGCATAGAAAGGCAATAGGGCGCCGTTGGCTTTGGCGAGGATGCCCAGCAGGGTGAAACCGCCTAGTCCAATCACGCTCCAGATCAGGCCGCCGCGGATGTTTCCACGGAACAGTTGATTGCGTCCGTGTAGCCAGATCAGCAGGCCGGCCATTACGCAGGTGGCCGGCAGCATTGCTTCGCGCTGGACGATATACAGGGTGGTGGATACAAGCAGCGGGTGCAGCAGCCATAGCGCGGCACCGAACAGGGCGGCGGTCTGGTAACGGCGAGTTTCAACTACCAGTGATTGCCCAAGTTTGGCGAGCAGGACATACAGCAATGCCCCGTTGAACAGGTGCAGGATCAAGCTGGTGCGCTTGAAAGGGAATGGATTGGCTGGCCAGTCGTTCGCGTCGAGCAAGAAGGTCAGCAACGTCAATGGTCGACCGGTGGGGTCGGCGGTACCGGAAGTAATGTAGCGCCAGAAAGTTGGCCAAGTGTCGATCGGGCCGGTGGCGCCCAAAGCCGGCAAATTAGCGAAATCGTCGAACAGGAAACCACCATGCAGACCAGGCCAGTAAGCGGCCAGTGTAAGCAGCGCGAATGCTGCCCATGCGAATAGCGGCCTTATGGAGTAGCGATTTTGCATCTGTTATCCGAAAAAAAGGGCCGCCCGAGGCGGCCCTTCTGGTAGCAATCTTGCCGAAACTATTATCGGCAGGAGGTCGGCAAGTACTTGGGCAACAGGGCCGCATTGCCCTTGCAGTGCCATTCGACGCTGCCGGCGTGGGTGATCGCAGACATCGACAGCTGAGCGCTTGCCAGTGCTTTATTCGCTTTGGCACCCACGTATGTGGCCGTGATGATACCGCTCGTCACAGTGAGCGTGTCCACGTACTGTCCGGAAATCAGCGATGGTGCTGCAAGCCCGGCAGATGTGTTGCCCCCTGGAAAGCGACCTGTATTGCTGTAGAACTCGCCGACCGCGGTCTTGGCACCATCAGCCAACACGGCACCTTCAGACACCTGCGTGCGAATCAGGTAATCCTGATAGGCCGGGATGGCGATGGCGGCGAGGATCGCGATGATCGCAACCACGATCATCAATTCGATCAGGGTAAAACCTTTCTGCATCTTCTTCATGATAGTTCCTCTGTATTTGGTTAGCTAACCGTGTGATGCCCCCTGAGCCCCAGTCCCGTATCCCCCTAGGCGGGATCGGACCCCATACTCATGGTCAGGAACGACCAGGAAGCTCGCGGCAGAGTCAAGCAGGTTGTATGCCATAACTGCTGCGGGTGTATTCCCGCATATTCGCGGGTGAAAGGATTGTGCCCGGGGTCACGAAAGCTCGCAACCACTGGTACGACATGTCTGCGAGGTTTTGGAAGTGTGACCCAAAGGCGGTACGGGGTGTTGTCCATGCCGGGCACTTAGTGACGCTCATTGTCAGTTTGTGTGGTGGTCGTGATAAGTCAGCGACGCTATTTGCGACAAGTCGTAGGCAGATATTTGTCCGCCACAGTCCCACCGTTGCAACTCCAGGTAATGCTTCCGGCCTGAGTGATGGCAGAAAGCACAAGGGTGCTAGCTCGAATGCCCTGGTTGGCCTTGGGACCATTGAAGACGACCGTGATCTTGCCGGCGGGAGTCAGGTCCAGGCTGGAAACGTATTCGCCGATAATCGAGGTGTTTTTTGCCAGGCCTGCGGACGCGTTGGATTTAGGGAACCGTCCGGTGTTGGAGACGAAGTCCCATTCTGCGGCCTTGGCCCCGGTGGCCAGAACCATGCCCTCGCTGACCTGGGTACGTATCAAATAATCCTGATAGGCCGGGATGGCAATCGCGGCAAGGATCGCAATGATTGCAACGACGATCATCAGTTCGATCAAGGTAAAACCGGCGGAAATGCGCTGGCGCAACATGGTGGACTCCCCTGTGAGTGCCAGTAGCAGGCACGTTTTGTACCAAATGTGAAGAGCCGGCGTGAGCTGGATCACATTGCCGTACGAGGTTCCACAAGACTTGAGTCATGGGACTTCCTCTCGTGACCTGGTTGGTAAATGACGGGTTGCTTGCTTCGTGTCCGCGCCGCGCTTAACGTCGAGGTTTCGTCCAACCCGAGGAAGTTCCATGAAACCCCTGATTGCCGCGCTACTGCTTGCGCTGGCCGCTGCGCCTGCGATGGCGGGCGATGTTGTGGATACCACCTTCGTCAAGACTGAGGGCGTGCATGCATTCAATGTGCGCGACCTGGTGATGATGGATCGGGTCAGCGATCCGCAGCTGTCGCCGGATGGGCGCTACGCGGCGTTTGGCGTGCGCAGCACCGATTACGCAGCTAACAAGGGCGTCAGCGCGATCTATGTGTTGGATCTCGACAAGGGTGGCCAGCCGGTGAAGGTGGTCGACAAGGGTGGTTCGGCGCGCTGGTCGGCGGATGGGCGCAGCCTGTATTTCGTGGCACCGGCCAAGGGCGTGGCGCAGTTGTGGCGAGTGGACCTGGGCGGCAAGGGTGGTTTGAACCTTGCCAAACATGCGGCGGCCGCACAGGTGAGTCATGGCGTGCTGGACCTCGGCGGCTACAAGCTGTCGCCGGATGGCAAGCAGGTACTGTTGTCGTACGAGGTGTTCACCGACTGCACCACGCTGGCGTGCACCCAGCAGCGCGCCGCGGCGCGTGACAAGGACAAGGCGAGCGGCACGCTTTACACGAAGCTGTTCGTGCGGCACTGGGACACTTGGGCTAACGGCCGGCGCAATCAGCTATTCGTGGCCAGCTTCGATGGAAAGGGACAGTTGCCCGCCGAACCGAAACTGCTGAGCCGTGGCATCGACGGGGATGTCCCGAGCAAGCCTTTCGGTGACGAGGGCGAGTTCGCGTTTGCGCCGGATGGCAAGAGCGCGTACTTCGACGTGCGCATTGCCGGCACGACCGAGCCGTGGTCGACCAATTTCGACGTGTACAGCGTACCGGTGGATGGTTCCACCGCGCCGAAGAATCTCACCGCTGACAACAAGGCGTGGGATGCATATCCGGTGGCCTCACCGGACGGCAAGACGCTGTACTACCTGGCGATGAAGACGCCGGGTTCCGAGGCCGATCGGTTCGCGATCATGGCGCTGGATCTGGCTAGCGGCACCCGGCGTGAAGTGGACCCGAACTGGGATCGTTCGCCCGGTGGCCTGACGATTTCCGCCGATGGCAAGACGCTGTATGCCACCGCCGACGACAACGGCCAGCATCCGCTGTTCGCGATCGACGCGGCCAATGGCAAGGTCAGCCAGTTGGTCGGCGAGGGCACGGTGGGCGGCTATTCCATGGCTGCCGGCAAGTTGCTGCTGACGCGCGATGATCTGAAGCGCCCGGCGGATGTCTATCTTGCGCAAGCCGATGGCAGCGCCCTGCGACAGGTCACCCACTACAACGCGGCGGCCCTGAAGAATACGAAGGTCGGCGATTTCGAGTTTTTCAACTTCAAGGGCGCGAACAACGCAACCGTGCAGGGCTACGTGGTCAAGCCGGCCAACTACCAGAGCGGCAAGACCTATCCGGTGGCGTTCATCATCCACGGTGGCCCGCAGGGCGCGATGGAAAACGGCTGGAGTTACCGCTGGAATCCGCAGACCTATGCCGGCCAGGGCTTCGCCGTGGTGACGGTGAATTTTCACGGCTCCACCGGTTACGGCCAGGCCTTCACCGACGCGATTTCCGGCGACTGGGGTGGCAAGCCGCTGGAGGATCTGAAGCTGGGCTGGAAGGCCGCGCTGGACAAGTACAGCTTCCTCGATGGCGACCGCGCCTGCGCTATGGGTGCCAGCTATGGCGGCTACATGACGTACTGGATCGCCGGTGTGTGGAATCAGCCGTGGAAGTGCCTGATCGATCACGACGGCGTGTTCGATACGCGCGCGATGTACTACGACACCGAGGAGCTGTGGTTCGAAGAGAAGGAAAACGGCGGCACGCCCTGGGAGCATCCTGAGAACTACGAGAAATTCAATCCGGTCAACCACGTCAAGGACTGGCGCGTACCGATGTTGGTGGTGCACAGCGCCAACGATTTTCGCATCCCGATCACCCAGGGCATGGGTGCGTTCACCGCACTGCAGCGCCGCGGCATCCCCAGTGAGTTCCTGACCTTCCCCGATGAAACCCACTTCGTGCTGAAGCCGCACAACAGCGTGCAGTGGCACGACACGGTGAATGGCTGGCTGAAGAAATGGACGGCCAAAGACGCGCCGAAAACGCCAGCGAAATGAATCTTCTCGTGTCATGACTACATTGTGGGAGCGACTTCAGTCGCGATGCTCTTGCTGCCTTGAGGCTGGGCCATCGCGGCTGAAGCCGCTCCCACAAAATCGCGCGGATCCTGTCCACAAGGGACTCCCCGTGGTCGTCGGAGCGACTTCAGTCACGATGCTCTTGCTGCATTGAGGCTAGGCCATCGCGGCTGAAGCCGCTCCCACAAAACTACGCGGATCCTGCCCACAAGAGACTCCCCGCGATCGTGGGAGCGACTTCAGTCGCGATGCTCTTGCTGCCTTGAGGCTGGGCCATCGCGGCTGAAGCCGCTCCCACAAAACCACGCGGATCCTGCCCATAAGGGACTCTCTGCGATCGTGGGAGCGACTTCAGTCGCGATCAATCCAGTTGCAAACCAGTAGCGCCATTGATGAAGTACGCATCCCAATACGGATAGTCCATCAGGTCTTCCACCAACCCTGCGCGTACAGGGTTGGCAATGATATAGCGGGTTGTCTGCTCGATGGCCTCGTCCCGGCGCAGCGCATGATCATGGAAACCTTTGGCCCAGAGTGGTCCATCAAATGCACAGGATTGATTCACGTGACGAGCCGTTACGCCCTTGATGCGCTGAACTACGGTCGAGAGGTTTGCACCTTCGCCAAGTTCGATCAGGCCATGCCAATGGTCCGGCATCAATACCCAGCACAGGCAACGACTGGGCAACCAGAGTTCCGCGGAGGAGATTGTGCGAGCGGTCGCCCGTGCCAGTTCCGGATCGAGGAAATGGGGTTTGCGCTGCGAGGTGGTCCAAGTGATGAGATAGAGCTGGCCCGACAGGGAACGTCTGCCAGTGCGTAACCGTCGATAGCCCAGAGTGGGGAGGCGTGACATGGGGCCAGTTTGCAGGGCCGAAGCATGGCAGTCATGCAGTCAGCGGTTTGCTGGCTTGTAGTTGTTATCGGGCACATGTGTAGGAGCATCGCGACTGAAGTCGCTCCCACAAGCAGCGCACGTCATTTTGTGGGAGCGACTTCAGTCGCGATGTCTGGTTGTTTTGACGCGGAAACAGCCACCGCGATCCGCCAGCTCAGAGCCACTTCGCCCGTTTCAGCCCCAGGTAGATGCCGCCGACGACGAGAACCATCACGGTGATCATCGCGGGATAGGCCCATGGCTTGCTGAGTTCGGGCATGTGCTGGAAGTTCATGCCGTACCAGCTGGTGAGCAGGGTCGGCGCGGCGAGCATGGCGGCCCAGCCGGCGAGCTTCTTCATCACCTCGTTCTGGCCGAAGCTGACCAGCGAGAGGTTGACGCTGATGGCGGCAGACAGCATTTCGCGCATCGCGCCAATCGATTCGTTGACGCGGAACACGTGGTCGTAGACATCGCGGAAATACGGGCGCAGTTCGTCGGGGATCAGCTGCGGATGCAAACGTACCAGCTGGCTGATGATGTCCTGCAGTGGTGCCACTGCCAGGCGCAGTGTCATCAGGTCGCGCTGCATGTCATACAGGCGATGCACCGTGCTGCGCTTGAAGGTTTCGGCGAAGATGTCCTGCTCCAGCTGCTGCAATTCCTCGCGGAATTCGCGCACGATCGGCAGCAGGTTGTCGACAATGAAGTCGAGTACGCCGTACAGGCCATAGCTTGGTCCGTTGGCCAGCAGTTCCGGTGTGTGCTCGCAGGTGCGCCGCGCCGGTGCATAGGACAGCGAAGCGCCGTGGCGCACGGTGACCATGTAGCGCGGGCCGAAGAAGATATGTGTTTCGCCGAAGGCCAGGTGGCCGTTGATCAGCTGGGCGGTCTGCACCACCAGGAACAGCGAATCACCGTACGTCTCGATCTTGGTGCGCTGATGCGCAGCGTGGGCATCCTCGATCGCCAGGTCGTGCAGGCCGAACTCTTCCTGCAGCTTCAGCAGCAGGTGTTCATCCGGCTCGTGCAGGCCGACCCAGACGAAGGTACCCGGTTGCGCCAGCACATCGCTGATCGCGTCGAGGGTGACGTCACCGATCCGGCTGCCGTCCTGTCGATAGGCGATGCAGTTGACCACCATCGGCTGGTCGGAGGTTGATGGTGCGATTGGCGCTGGCGGGGTGAGCAGATTCATGCGCGCATCATGCCCCGCACCGGAAGACGGGGCAATTGCACATCGCCGGATATCAGCGGTTGCGACGCAGGCTCCAGGCCAGTGCCAGCCAGCACGGCAGCGCAAGCAGCAGCCACGGCTGGTTCTGTTGCACGGTGCCCGGCAGCAGGTGCAACAGCACGGCGATCACGATAGCGAGCAGTTGCAGTGCGATCACGCCGTCCATGAAACGCGAGGCGGCGAAGCCGCGGCGCGAGCGCCACAGCGTCGGCAGCAGCAGCAAGGCCAGCGGGTTGAACAGCAGCAGATTGGCATTGGCCCACGCCGAGTGATGCGTGGTGAGTGTCCACAGCGCCAGCAAGATCAGGCCGACGATGGTGGCCGAAACCAGGTACAAGGTGCCGAGCAGGGCATAGCCAATTGGCCACCGGCGCCGCGTCAATACGATCAACACGCCAATCACCAGGCCAGCCAGCGCCAGCGGCAGGCGCAGGTCGGGCGCGGCGGTCGGCGGCACGTCCAGCCGATTCGGCGAGGTCAGCTGTTCGCCGCGCACCAGCGGCTGCAGGCCACCATGACCGTTGTCGACACGCACCTCGCGCAACTGGGTCTGCAGTACTTCGGGCAGGAAGCTTTCCTGCCATGCGTCGAGCGGCTGGTCGGCATACGGCCCCAGGCCCAGATCCATGATCAGCATCAGCCATGGCTGCGCGCTCATCAGGCGCACCGTCTGCTGGCGGTAGGTCATGCCGCCGGGGCGTGCGGTCAGCTGGGCTTTCATCACGCCGCCCAGTGCCTTGTCCAGCGCGTCGCGCACGCGGGTGGTGCAGTTGTCGGCGTAGTAGTCGTAGTTGTAGCCGGCGTTTTCGGGGCGCAGGTTCCACAGCAGGAAATCGCGCAGCGCGGCCGCCTGGTCGGCAGTCATCGCCAGTGTCTGGCGGGTGACCGAGCGGCCGCTCTCGATGTAGAAGCGCTCGTCGATGCCGCTGGGGGCCGCGTCCATCAGGTAATGCATGCGACCGCGGGCGAAGTTGAGGAAGAAGTTCTCCTCGTTGAAATCGAACACGCCGTAGTTGAAGTTGACCGCCTCGCCCGATCCGCTGTCGCGCAGTTCGATCGCATCGTGACCGAAGCGCTCCCAGTAGGTTTCGCCGGGACCGTAGGTGATCAGCGATACCTCGATATTGGCGCCGGGGGCGTTGGCGATGCTGGCGTGGGCAGGCAGTGCGAAGGCCATCCAGAGCATGGCAAGGCAGAACGCGGAGCCGATGTATCGCATGAATCCAACCTTGTCGTAGTGGTGCTCTGTGGGAGCGACTTCAGTCGCGATGCGTCGCTGATTGAACACCAGAGCGTCGCGACTGAAGTCGCTCCCACGGGATCGCGCCTTTCAGGGCTGCGTCTGGGCGGCTCAGTCTTTCTGGCGATCTACGCGGAACTGCTGCACGCGTCGATCATCGGCTTCGGTGACGTGGAACTGGTAGTCGCCGATGCGGACTTCCTCGCCGACCTCCGGCAGATGGCCGAACTCCGAGGTGACCATGCCACCGACGGTGTCGTATTCCTCGTCGGAGAAGCCGGCACCGATGTATTCGTTGAAATCCTCGATCGGCGTCAGCGCGCTGACCAGCCAGTCACCGCCAGGCTGCTGGTGCATCAGCTTGGGTTCTTCCTCGTCGTCGTGTTCGTCGTCGATCTCGCCGACGATCTGCTCGAGTACGTCCTCGATGGTGATCAGGCCGGCGACGCCGCCGTATTCGTTGACCACCAGCGCCATGTGGTTGCGCGACAGCCGGAACTCCTCCAGCAGCACGTTCAATCGCATCGATTCGGGAATCAGCACGGCCGGGCGCAGGATGGCGCGGATGTCGAAATGCTCTGCCGCGCCGAAGAACTTGAGCAGATCCTTGGCCAGCAGGATGCCGAGGATCTCGTCCTTGTCGTCGCCATGCACGGGGAAGCGCGAGTGACCCGATTCGACCACGGCAGCGAGAATGTCGGGCAGCGGCGACTCGGCCGCCAGCATCACGATCTGCGCGCGCGGGACCATGACGTCGTCCACGCTCAGTTCGGTGACCTTGATCGCACCCTCGACCATGGTGAGGGTGTCGACGGACAGCAGTCCGTTGGTCTGGGCGGAGCGCAACTCCTCGATCAGTTCGCTGCGGTTGCGTGGCTCGCCGGAAAACATGTGGCCCAGCCGGTCCCACCAGGTGCGGTGTGCCGGGCCGCTGGTACTGCCAGGGTCGTCGTTCATCACTCGTTTGAATGCAGCCCGTAAACGGGCGGAAGGCCGATTCTAGCGGAAAAATTTTGACGCTTCCGAGGGTTTGCCAGGCGCAGGCAGGTTCAGGTGTACGGGTCGGCGATACCCAGGCCAGCGAGAATGCGGGTTTCCAGCGCCTCCATCACGTTGGCTTCGCCGTCTTCGATGTGGTCATGGCCGAGCAAATGCAGCACGCCGTGGATGGTCAGGTGGGCCCAGTGATCGCGCGGCGACTTGGTTTGCCCGGCGGCTTCGCGCAGCACCACCGGCGCGCAGATCGCCAGGTCGCCGATCAGCGGCAGGGCCACGCCGGGCGGCAATTCGGCGGGGAATGACAGCACATTGGTGGCGTAGTCCTTGCCGCGATAGTCGCGGTTGAGCGCGCGACCTTCATCGGCATCGACGATTCGGATGGACAGCTCCGCCGGTTTGCGGCGTCTGGCGCCATGCAGAGCCGCCTCGACCCAGCGGCGGAAACTGGCCGACGCCGGGAGGCCGGCGCGCGGCACCGCATAACCGACGTGCACCGTGGCGCTGCCTGGGGGGAGCGACTTCAGCCGCGATGATTTTGCCTCTTGTGAACGAACGCTCGCGACCGAAGCTGTTTTCACCGTTGCAGAAATCCGCCGATTCACTGGCTATCCTCTTCCTTCTGTTCGAACGCCTCGTAGGCGCGCACGATCTTCGCCACCAGCGGGTGACGCACCACATCGCGCGAGGTGAAGAAAGTGAAGCTGATGCCGTTGACGCCACGCAGTACCTCGATCGCCTGACGCAGGCCCGAGCGGGTGTTGCGCGGCAGGTCGACCTGGGTGACGTCGCCGGTGATCACCGCCACCGTGCCGAAGCCGATCCGGGTGAGGAACATCTTCATCTGCTCGACGGTGGTGTTCTGCGCCTCGTCGAGAATCACGTAGGAATCGTTGAGCGTGCGTCCGCGCATGTAGGCCAACGGCGCGATTTCGATCACGTTGCGCTCGATCAGCTTGGCCACCTTCTCGAAGCCCAGCATCTCGTACAGCGCGTCGTACAGCGGGCGCAGGTACGGATCGACCTTCTGCGACAGGTCGCCGGGCAGGAAGCCGAGTTTCTCGCCAGCCTCGACCGCGGGGCGTACCAGCAGCAGGCGCTGCACGCGGTTCGCCTCCAGCGCCTCGACTGCGCTGGCCACCGCCAGATAGGTCTTGCCGGTGCCGGCCGGACCCACGCCGAAGCTGATGTCGTGGCTGGCGATCGCGTGCAGGTAGCGCGCCTGGTTGGGGCCGCGACCCTTGATCACGCCGCGCTTGACCCGGATCGCCACCTCCTGTGTGCCTTCGGCGGCGTCGGCGCCGATCGCGTCGATGCCGGACTCGGCCAGATGCAGGTTGATCTTCGCGCCGGTCAGGGCTTCGTCCTCGGTCAGGGCGTAGAGCACGCGCAGCACCTTGTCAGCGGCACGCGCCGCCACTTCCTCGCCGATCACCTGGAAGATGTTGCCGCGATGGTTGACCTCGATGCCCAGCCGCAATTCGATCTGCCGCAGGTGTTCGTCGAACGGCCCGCACAGGTTGGCGAGGCGGGCATTGTCTTCGGGGTCGAGCGCGAAGTCGCGTTGGATAAGTTCACTCATAAGACGCGCGAGAGTAGCGCGCAAGCGGCACGAGGGCCACCGCCAGCGGTGACGCGCGGATCGCACGTGACTCATCCATGCAGGCGGGCGCGGGCGCCGACGGGGGTGGTGCTTGAAACTAATTAACCAATCAATTAATTTAGGCGCATGGCCCGAGCAACCCCACCCCCCAGCCGCACCCGCCGCCGTCGCGCCGGCCGCCCCGGCGCCGACCAGCCCGACCTGCGCGAGCTGCTGCTGGATACGGCGATCGCGCAGTTTGCGCGGCACGGCATCGCCGCCACTTCGCTGCGCGCGATTGCCAGCGCGGCGGCGGTCACCCCGGCGCTGCTGCATTACTACTTCGGCGACAAGTCGCGGCTCACCCAGGCGCTGCTCGACGAACGCCTGCTGCCCGCGCTGGGCGGCCTGCGCGCGCAGCTGGAGCAGGTCGGCGACGATCCGCTGGAGCTGATGGAAGGCTTTGCCCGCGGCATCACCGAAATCGTCACCCGGCATCCGTGGCTACCGTCGCTGTGGGTGCGCGAGGTGCTGAGTGAGGACGGCGTGCTGCGCGAGGCGATGCTGCTGCGGGGTGCCCCGTCGCTGCCGCAGATGCTGGCGCAGCGCTTTGCCGCGGCGCAGGCCGCGGGCCGCCTTAACGTCGATCTCGACCCGCGACTGCTGATGGTTTCGCTGGTCGGCCTGACGATGTTTCCGCTGGCCAGCGCGCCGGTATGGCGCGGCGTATTCGGCGGCGGCGAGCTGGATGCCGGCGCCCTGCTCAAACACACGCTGGCGCTGCTCCGGCGCGGCACGGAACCGGCATGAATCCGGGGAGGCACACATGAAAACCACGGGCATGATCCATCGCCTGGCACCGCTCGTCGCCGGCCTCGGCCTGCTGCTGGGCGCCTGCACGAAGACGCCGCCCGAGGCGCTGGGCACGCTCGAGCACGACCGCATCACGCTGCCGGCGGCGGCGGCCGAACGCATCGTGGCGGTGCAGGTGCGCGAGGGCGAACAGGTGCAGGCAGGGCAGCTGCTGCTGCGGCTCGACCCGGCCCATACCCGGGCGGAGCTCGCCGCCGCCGAGGCGCAGCTGCGCCAGCAACACGAAGTGCTGGCCGAGCTCGAGGCGGGGCCGCGTTTTGAGAACATCGACCAGGCCCGTGCGAATCTGGCAGCGGCGCAGGCGCAGGCGCGCGAAGCGCGGGCCTATTACGCGCGCCTGTTGCCGCTGAAGAGTCAGAGCTACGTGGCCGCGGCGGATCTGGATCGCGCCCGTGCCGCGGCCGGCAATGCCGACGGTCAGGCCGCTGCGGCCGGCGCGGCGCTGGCCGCGCTGGTGCACGGATCGCGTCCACAACAGATCGCGCAGGCACAGGCCGCGGTGGCCGCTGCAGCCGCCCAGGTGCGCGCGCAGACGGTGTTGCTGGACAAGCTGAGCGTGGTGGCGCCGCGTGGCGGCTGGGTCGACAGCATCCCGTACAAGCTCGGCGACCAGGCGCCGGTCGGCTCGCCGCTGGCGATCCTGCTGGCCGGCGACACACCTTACGCACGCATCTACGTGCCGGAGCAGCAGCGCGCCGGCGTGCATGTCGGCGACGCAGTGGACGTCTATGTGGCCGGACGCGCCACGCCGTATGCGGGCAAGGTGCGCATGCTGCGCAGTGAGCCCGCGTTCACGCCGTACTACGCGCTGATCGGCGAGGACGCGGCGCGTTTGAGCTATCTCGCCGAGATCGCGCTCGGTGCGGATGCTGACGCGTTGCCCGCGGGGCTGCCGGTGCGCGTCGAATTTGCTGGGGCTGCGAAGTGAGCACGTCGATCGCAGGCGATGCCGACCGCCTGGCGATTCGCGCACGCGGCCTGACCCGGCGTTTCGGCGAACTGGTGGCGGTGGATCACGTCGACCTCGACGTGCCGGCCCGGCGCGTCTACGGTTTTCTCGGCCCCAACGGATCGGGCAAGTCGACCACCATCCGCATGCTGTGCGGCCTGCTCACGCCCAGCGACGGCCAGATCGAGGTGCTGGGGCTGCAGATCCCCGCGCAGGCCGATGCCTTGCGTCCGCACATCGGCTACATGACGCAGCGGTTCTCGTTGTTCGAAGACCTTACCGTGCGCGAGAACCTGGAGTTTCTGGCGGCCATCCAGGGCGTGCCGAAGTCGCGCACGAAACGGCGCATCGACGAGCTGGTCGATCAATACCATTTCGCCGACCGGCAGAAGCAGCTGGCCGGCACCTTGAGCGGCGGCCAGAAGCAGCGGCTTGCGCTGGCCGGCGCGGTGATCCACGAGCCGGAGCTGCTGTTTCTGGACGAGCCGACCAGCGCGGTGGATCCGGAATCGCGCCGTGACTTCTGGGAGAAGCTGTTCGAACTGGCCGACCTCGGCACCACGCTGCTGGTCTCCACGCATCTGATGGACGAGGCCGAGCGCTGCCATCGGCTGGCGATCCTCGATCGCGGCCGGCTGGTGGCCGACGGCACCCCGGGCGAACTCACCGCCGCGCTGGCGGGACGCACCTTCCTCATCGACACCGCCGATCCGCGCCGCGCCCAGCGCACGCTGGTCGATGTGCCCGGCGTGCTCGGCGTGGCCCAGGTCGGCACCAGCCTGCGCGTGCTGGCTGGCGACGATAAGGGCATGATCCAACGCATGGACGAGGCGCTTGCCGCCGCCGGACAGCACGCCGGCGTGGCGCCGGCCGCAGCGAACCTGGAGGATGTCTTTGTCGCTGCCACGCGCGGCGGCGTGACGGGGGCGGGCGATCGCGAACGGGAGCACGCGGCATGAGCTGGCGCCGGCTGTGGGCCATCGTGCTCAAGGAGCTGCGCCAGCTTCGCCGCGACCGCGTGACACTGGCGATGATCATCGGCATCCCGATCATCCAGCTGGTGTTGTTCGGCTACGCGATCAACTTCACCTTGCGCGGGCTCAACGCCGGCATCGCCGACCAGGCCGGTACCGCCGGTTCGCGCGCGCTGGTGATGGACATGCTTTCCAGCGGCGTGATCGCGCCGGTCGCGGTGGCGAACACGCCCGCGGCGCTGATGGAAATGATCCGGCGCGGGCAGATCAGCGTGGGCGTGGTGATCCCGCCTGATTTCGAACGCCGCCGCATCGACGGTCGCGAAGTGGCGCAGATCCTGGTGGACGGCAGTGACACTGCGGTACAGAGCGCCGCGGCGCAGCTGGCGCAGACGCCGATCGACAGCGCCCGGCCGAGCCTGCGCGCACCGCTCGCCAGCACGCCGGCGCCGGCGCCGATCAGCGTAGTGAGTTTCTACAATCCGCAGCGGCTGTCCACGGTCAACATCGTGCCGGGCCTGATCGGCGTGATCCTCACCATGACGATGGTGCTGTTCACCGGCATCGCGGTGGTGCGCGAGCGCGAGCGCGGCAACATGGAGCTGCTGATCGCCACGCCGCTGACCAGCACCGAACTGATGATCGGCAAGGTGCTGCCGTACATCGCGATCGGCCTGGTGCAGGCCAGCGTGATCCTGGCGCTGGGCATCTGGCTGTTCCACGTGCCGATCCGCGGCAGCGTGCTGGACGTCTATCTGGCGACGTGCCTGCTGATCCTGGCCAGCCTCGCGCTGGGTCTGCTTATCTCGACGCGGGCGCAGTCGCAGTTCCAGGCGATGCAGATGACGTTCTTCGTGTTCCTGCCCTCGATCCTGCTGTCCGGCTTCATGTTTCCGTTTGCCGGCATGCCGAAGTTCGCGCAGTGGTTTGCCGAGATCCTGCCGCTGACCCATTTCCTGCGGCTGATCCGCGGCGTGATGCTGCGCGGCGCCAGCCTGTGGGAGCTGTGGGGCGAGGTGCTGGCGCTGGCGGTGTTCACGCTGGTGATGATGACCGCGGCGATCCTGCGTTTCCGCAAGCGGCTGGATTGAGCGGTGCAGGGCGCCCCCTCCCCAGCTCTCCTTGCGAGCAGAGGAGGTACCCTGCCACGGACAGAACGGTCGCGGCGTGCGGGAGTCAGGCTGCGGCTTCTTCGCTCAGCTGCACTCGCCCGCGCAGCGAATTGGCCATCGCGTCGGTGATCAGCACGTCGACGAACTGGCCGATCATGCGCGGGTGCCCGGCGAAGTTCACGTAGCGCATATTCTCGGTACGGCCCATCAGCTCGCTGGGGTCGCGGGTGCTGGGCTTTTCCACCAGCACGCGCTGCACGCTGCCGACCATCCCCTCGCTGATTTTTTTCGCGTTGGCGTTGATCGCCGCCTGCAGCCGCATCAGGCGCGCGTGTTTTTCCGTCGCCGGGGTGTCGTCGGCGAGGTTCGCCGCCGGCGTGCCGGGACGCGAGGAGAAGATGAAGGAGAAGCTCTGGTCGAAGCCGATGTCGTCGATCAGCTTCATGGTCTTCTCGAAATCCGCCTCGGTCTCGCCGGGGAAGCCGACGATGAAGTCGGACGACACACAGATGTCCGGGCGCACCGCGCGCAGTTTGCGGATCTTCTGCTTGAACTCGATCGCGGTGTAGCCGCGCTTCATCGCGCTGAGGATGCGGTCGGAGCCAGCCTGCACCGGCAGATGCAGGTAGTTGGCCAGCTGCGGCACGTTGGCGTAGGCCTCGATCAGCGAGTCGGAGAACTCCAGCGGATGCGAGGTGGTGAAGCGGATGCGGCCGATGCCGTCGATCTGCGCGATCGCGTGGATCAGCACGGCGAGATCCGCGATGCCGCCGTCGTGGGTCGGGCCGCGATAGGCGTTGACGTTCTGGCCGAGCAGGTTCACTTCACGCACGCCCTGGGCAGCGAGCTTGGCGACTTCGACGATCACGTCGTCGAACGGACGGCTGAGCTCCTCGCCCCGGGTGTACGGCACCACGCAGTAGCTGCAGTATTTGGAGCAGCCTTCCATGATCGACACAAACGCGGTGGGGCCTTCGGCGCGCGGCTCGGGCAGGCGGTCGAACTTCTCGATCTCGGGGAAGCTGATGTCCACCTGCGGCAGGCCGCTGGCGCGCTGTTTCTCGATCAGCTCCGGCAGGCGGTGCAGCGTCTGCGGGCCGAACACCAGGTCGACGTAGGGGGCGCGCTTGACGATCGCCGCGCCTTCCTGCGAGGCCACGCAGCCGCCCACGCCGATCAGCACCGGCCTGCCGTCCTGCTTGTGCTGCTTCCAGCGGCCGAGCTGACTGAACACCTTCTCCTGCGCCTTTTCGCGGATCGAGCAGGTGTTGATCAGGATCACGTCCGCCTCGGATTCGTCCAAGGTCAGCTCCATGCCGTGCGACGCCTTCAGCACGTCGGCCATCTTGGCCGAGTCGTACTCGTTCATCTGGCAGCCGTGGGTCTTGATGAAGAGTTTGCCGGTCATGGCGTGGATACCGTGGTTCGTGGAGCAGGAGGTGCGATCCGCTGAACCGCGCAGTTTACCCGCGTGACGGCGTACTCGCCAGTAATTCGACATGACAGATCAAGCACTTGCGCTGGCCGGGAGGCCTTTCACGGGAAGGCACTGCCCGCCTGCCTTTGCCAGCACCACGGCGGCGGATCGAAGAGCCGGTGGGCAATCTCCGCCCTACATTAGCGTTTGGTAGCTCACGAAATGGCCCGCACACACTTGGCGCGGGCGGCGCATGGCGGCACACTGCCACCATGTTCGACGTCGCACGTCATGGGGGAAGCGTCGATCCTGCCGGGAGCTTCCCATTACGCTCGATCCTGTCCTGGGTCGCGCTGGGCTGTGCGCTGCTGTGGTGGCCAACCGCCCACGCAGGCACGATGTATCAATGCACCGGTTCCAGCGGCGAAGCCGTGTTCAGCAGCAGCAAGGCGGGGTATCACGGCTGTAAGGCGATCAGCACCTATGCAGCACCGGTCCCACGCCGGCTGGCGCTGCCGCCACCGTCGGTATCGCTGACCGGAGTGACGGGCTCGGTCGTGACCACGGCGCACAATCTCGCGGCAGGTGGTGTCGAGCCGACTTCACTGATCGGCGTGCGCGGCATGGTGGAAACCAGCGCGCAGCGGATCGGACAGACGCAGATGCAGAGGGTGTCGCTGGCCGCCATCGAGGGCTCGGTCGAGACTAGTGCCAAACATCCTCTGGGGGCTGTTGCCACCGCGGGCACTCCAGGCCGGTGGAACTATCACGAGTCGCCTGATGCGGTGCCGCTGGCTGCGCCGGTGGCAGTCGCTTCCGCCGACCGCGTGCTGCGTGGCGCGGTTTACCGCATCGTGCGCCAGGATGGCAGCGTGGAGTACACCAACCTGCGGCCGGCCGGGCAACAGGGTCACGCCGTGACCATGCTCTTCAGCTACATCGCCACCTGCGCCGCGTGCAACCTGCACTCGACCATCCGCTGGGGCAGCGTGTCGCTCAACCTCACCGCGTATGCGGACACGATCCGCGCGGCCAGCATCGAGTACGGCGTCGACGAGGCGTTCCTGCGCGCGATCATCCATGCCGAGAGTGCGTTCAATCCGCGCGCCTTATCGCTCAAGGGAGCGCAGGGTCTGATGCAGTTGATGCCGGGCACGGCCAATGACATGGGCGTGCTGGATGCGTTCAATTCCGATCAGAACATTCGCGGCGGCGCGCGTTACCTGGGCCTGTTGTTGCACAATTTCGATGGCAATGAACGGCTGGCCGCCGCCGCCTACAACGCCGGCCCCGGCGCGGTGCAGCGCTACAAGGGCGTACCTCCCTACGCCGAAACCATGGTTTACGTGGAGCGGGTGGATACCCTGCGCAAGCGCTATGGTGCCGCGATCCATCCGCCGCTGGCGTCGCGCGGGCCGGGCTGACTCAGTTGTCCAGCGCCGCGTTGGCGTTCATCAATGGCCGTTGCGCCAGGGTGATCTCGAGGTGGAACGGGCTGCCGTTGCGCAGGCCGGAGATTTGCACCTTGCTGCCGGGTTTGAGCGCGGCTTCGCGCCGACGCAGGTCGGCCGGATCGCGGATGTCGTCGGTGCCGATGCGCAGCAGAATGTCGCGGGGTTGGATGCCGGCCTGGGCTGCAGGGCTGCCCGGATAGACCGTGGTCACCTGGGCACCGCGCGCCGCCGCCGGCAGGCCGCTGTCGGCGGCTACCGGGACGAACGCATAGTCGGCGCCGATCCAGCCGCGCACCACGTGGCCGGTGGCGATGATCTGATCCAGTACTTTTTTGGCCGTGGTCACCGGAATGGCAAAGCCGATGCCTTCGGCGCCGACAGCCTTGCCGATCAGCAGCGTGTTGATGCCGACCAGTTGTCCCTCGGCATTGACCAGCGCACCACCGGAGTTGCCGAGGTTGATGGCTGCGTCGGTCTGAATGAAGTCCTCGGCGCTGGAGCTGTTCAACTGGCGACCGATCGCGCTGACGATACCCATCGTCACGGTCTGGTTGAGCCCCAGCGGATTGCCGATCGCCAGCACCACATCGCCGGGGCGCAGCTGCTGGTCGGCTATCTGGATCACCGGCAGGTTGCTGGCGTCGATCTTCAACACCGCCAGATCGGATTCCTCGTCCGCCCCGACCAGGGTGGCCTTGGCGATGCGACCGTCGTAGAGCAGCACCTGGATGTCGGCGGCGTGGGCGATCACGTGGTTGTTGGTGAGCACATAGCCCTGATCCTGCGCACTGACGATCACGCCGGAGCCGAGCGTCTGCTCGCGGTGCTGATAGGTGGTGGGCTGGCCACCGAAAAGCTGCTGCAGCACCGGGTTGTCGTACATGCGCACGGCCTGCTCGGTGACGATCTTGTTGGCATAGATGTTCACCACCGAGGGCGCGGCGGCGGCTACCGCGTCCGCATAGGAGACCGGTCCGCTGCCCACATGGTTTTGACTGACCTGTGTCGCCGGGGGCGTGGTCAGGCCGAAGCGTGCGCGCAGGCGCTCGCCGCTGCCGGGCCAGAACAGGCCCACGACAAACGCCATGGCCAACCCGAGGACGGCAAATCGTGCGATGAAGAGGAGCGTGCCGGCGGCATGTTTCATGTCGAAAGGAGAGAGTCCCGGCGAGTCGTGGCGAATGTTGCGGTGAAAGGGCTTCGCCCGGATCCGGTTTATTGTACGAGGCAAGGCCTGACGCTACACTAACGCGATTTTTGCGGGGTCCCAAACCCCACCATAGACATGACATTGCAAGTACCGGAGAGCCTGATGGCGAACGAAGTCGTCGATCACGGCCGCCGCCGTTTCCTGACAGCAACCACAGCGGTGGTTGGTGGCATAGGAATCGTGTCGGCAGCTGTGCCCTTCATCAAGTCGTGGGAACCCAGCGCGCGCGCCAAGGCCGCTGGCGCTCCGGTTACCCAGTCGTTGGCCAAGATCGAGGCGGGGCAGATGCTGACCGTGTCATGGCGCAGCCTGCCGGTATTCGTGCTCAATCGCACCCCGGCGCAGCTGGCCACGCTGCCGATGGTGGATTCGCGCCTGGTGGACCCCAAGTCCAACGGCGCCTCCTCCGACCAGCAGCCGAAGTACGCGCAGAACGAGGGCCGCTCGATCAAGCCGGAATGGCTGGTGATTGTCGGCATCTGCACGCACCTGGGCTGCGTGCCGGACTTCGTGCCGGAGATCAAGCCCGAGCCGTTCGATCCGAACTGGAAAGGCGGTTTCTACTGCCCCTGCCACAAGTCGCGCTATGACCTGGCCGGCCGCGTGTTCAGCGGTGTTCCGGCACCGAAGAACCTGCAGGTGCCGCCGTATCACTTCATCGACGACAGCACCATCCAGATTGGCGTGGATCCGAAGGAGGCTGGCTAATGGCCAACGTATTCACGAGCATCGGTGACTGGGTCAACGAGCGTGCGCCGAACATGATGCCTGCGTACCGCAAGCACATGACCGAGTACTACGCGCCGAAGAACTTCAACCTCTGGTACTACTTCGGTTCGCTGGCGCTGCTGGTGCTGGTCAACCAGATCGTCACCGGCATCTTCCTTACCATGAACTTCAACCCGAGTGCGGCGGGAGCCTTCAACTCGGTCGAATACATCATGCGTGACGTGGAGTGGGGCTGGCTGATCCGCTACATGCACTCCACCGGTGCCTCGCTGTTCTTCGTGGTGGTTTTCCTGCACATGTTCCGCGGCATCATGTACGGCTCGTACAAGAAGCCGCGCGAACTGGTGTGGCTGCTCGGCATGCTGATTTTCCTGGCGCTGATGGCCGAGGCATTCATGGGTTACGTGCTGCCATGGGGCAACATGTCGTTCTGGGGCGCCAAGGTGATCATCTCGCTGTTCGGCACGATCCCCTACATCGGCGGCACGCTGGTGGAGTGGATCATGGGCGACTTCCTGCCGGCCGATGCCACGCTCAACCGCTTCTTCGCGCTGCACGTGATCGCGTTGCCGATCGTGCTGCTGTTGCTGGTGGTGCTGCACATCGCCGCGCTGCACGAAGTGGGCTCGAACAACCCCGACGGCGTGGAGATCAAGAAGGGCCCGAAGGGCAATCGCTGGGATGCGAGCAAGCCGGCCGACGGCATCCCGTTCCACCCGTACTACACGGTCAAGGATCTGGTCGGCGTGGGCTTCTTCCTGCTGATTGCCGCCTTCATCATCTTCTTTGCGCCGACCTTCGGTGGCTGGTTCCTGGAGCACGACAACTTCATCCCGGCCAACAACCTGGCTACGCCGTCGCACATCAAGCCGGTTTGGTACTTCACCCCGTTCTACGCGATCGTGCGCATGATCCCGTCCTTCCTCGGCTCGGCCGTATGGGGCGTGATCGCGATGTTCGGCTCGATCGGCGTGCTGTTCGCCATGCCCTGGCTGGATCGCGGCAAGGTCAAGTCGATCCGCTATCGCGGCACCGGCTTCAAGGTGGCGCTGGGCCTGTTCGTGCTGTCGTTCTTCATGCTCGGTGCGGTCGGCGCGGGCATCACCGCCGAGGTGATGCCGGTATGGTTCGGCGACATCGACGTGACGTTCTGGGAGAACCTGTTCGGCCGCGTGATGACCGCGGTCTACTTCGGCTTCTTCGCATTCCTTTGGGCTTACACATACTTCGGCTGGGAAAAGACCAAGCCGGTTCCGGAACGGGTGACGACGCATGACTAAGCGGCAGCTGCTAATGAAGCGATACATCTTCCCGGTGGCGTTGGCGTTCAGTCTGATCGTCGGCAGTGTGTCGGTGCAGGCGTCGGAGGAGGGCGGCCTGCCTGCGGCCGGTACCAACGTGCAGGATCAGGCTTCGCTGCAACGCGGCGCCAAGCTGTTCTTCAATTACTGCGTTGGCTGCCATTCGCTGAAGTACATGCGCTATGAGCGAATCGCCACGGACCTGGGCCTGTCCGAACAGGAAGTGATGCAGAACCTCAATTTCACCGGCGCTAAGTTCGGTGAAACCGTGGTTTCGCAGATGCCGGCGGAGTCGGCCACCAAGTGGTTCGGCAAGGCCCCGCCGGACCTGTCGCTGGAAGTGCGGGCGAAGGGTGCGGACTGGGTTTACGGCTATCTCAATTCGTTCTATCTGGACCCGAGCCGCCCGGTGGGCTGGAACAACACGGTGTTCCCGAATGCGTCGATGCCGTTCCCGTTGTGGGAACTGCAGGGGCTGCAGACCGCCGAGATGAAGCCGGTCAAGGCCGGTGCGGATCCGGTGGTGGAGAAGCTGGTGCTGTCGCAGCCGGGCAAACTGACCCCGGCGCAGTTCCAGCAGGCTACCCGTGACCTGACCAGCTTCCTGGAATACGCCTCCGAGCCGGCCGCCCTGGAGCGGCACCACTACGGCATCTGGGTGCTGCTGTTCCTGGCGTTCTTCACCTTGCTGGCAGCCATGCTCAAGAAGGAATACTGGAAAGACGTCCACTGATCCGGGTGGCATCATCCGATTGCGGCGGCCATGAGCCGCCGCAATCGTCTCACCGATGGGGAATCGCGCATGGTCCAAAGCGCTCGCTCGCGTACCGTATTGACGCTCTACACCACGGCCGATGACATCCAGTGTCATCGCGCGCGGCTGGTGCTGGCCGCCAAGGGGGTCAGCTACGAACGGGTACTGGTGGATCCGGCGAAACCACCGGAAGACCTGATCGACCTCAACCCCTATGCCAGTACGCCGACCCTGGTCGACCGCGACCTGACCCTGTTCGATACCTCGGTAGTCTGCGAATACCTGGACGAGCGCTATCCGCACCCACCGCTGATGCCGATCGATCCGCAATCGCGCGCGCGCCTGCGGGTGGCTGCGGTGCGCATCGAGAAGGACTGGCTGACCGAGGTGGACATCATTCGGGCCGGTGGTCGCCCGGCGGATGCTGCGCGCAAACGTCTGCGCGAGCAGATGCTGTCCACGGTGCCGCTGTTCAAGGCGTCGAAATTCTTCCTCAATCCCGAGATGAGCTTGGCCGATTGTCTGGTGGCGCCGGTGATCTGGCGGTTACCGTGGCTAGGCGTGGAGCTGGGGCGCGAGGGCAAGCCGGTCATCGACTACGGTGAGCGTTTGTTTCACAGTCAGGGTTTTGCGCGCAGCATGACCGATCAGGAAAAGGCGATGCGGCAACTCCATGAGCAAGAATGAAACAGTACCCATGACCTCCAATCGCCCCTACCTGTTGCGGGCGATCTATGACTGGATCAGCGACAACAACCTGACCCCGTACGTGCTGGTCGACGCCGGTTTCGCCGGCGTTCGTGTACCGCCGCAGGTAGTCAAGAATGGCCAGGTGGTGCTCAACCTGGCGATGCGCGCGGTGGCGAATCTGGATCTGGGCAATGAATGGATCAGCTTTCAGGCGCGTTTTTCCGGCGTCAGCCAGACCATCCAGATTCCAGTGCTGGCGGTGCTGGCGCTGTACGCCCAGGAAAACGGCCAGGGCATGATGTTTCCGGCGGATGAAGAGGGTGGTGATACTCCGCCGCCATCCGCGCCCGAACCTGACGATGCGTCGCCGGCCCCCGATGCCGACGTAGGTGGCGCCAAGCCCAAGCGCGGCGCGCCGCATTTGCGGGTGGTCAAGTAGGCACAATGGCTGTGGGTCGCCGGGTTTCCGGAAAACCGGATGCTCAGTGCAGCCGGTTGTTCGTGCGTGGATGCAGCGGCACGACATTGCTCGGTGGCGTTGGCAATGCCGTTCTGGCGATTGCTTCTTCATGCGCCAGCAGCTCGATCGTCGGCAGGCTCAGGCTGCTGAGCGTATTGCCAATCATCCACAGCCGCCCCGGCTCGCGGTCGTGGCCATCAATGCTCACCTCGAAGCCGTAGCAGCGTTCGATCATGCGCAGGCCATTGACGCCCCGACGCAGGCGCACGCTGCGAAGTCCCACGGTTTCGTCCAGCAACTGCAGGCCGTGCTGCTGGCATTGTCGCCGCGCCTCCTGCACTGCCCGCTCGCGCGCCACGCTCAGCTTCAGCCATAGCCCGACGATACTTCCCAGGGCCAGCAACAGCAGAAGATTGGAAAGATCGCTCATGCCTGCAGTGTGTGGGCGCGACCGGCCGCGTGCAAGCTGGGCGCCGCTCAGGTCAGCTGCAAACGCAGCGACAGATCTACGGCCCGCACGTGCTTGGTCAATGCGCCGACCGAAATGAAGTCGACGCCGGTGCGCGCAAACTCGCCGATCGTCTGCAGGTCGACGTTGCCGGATACTTCCAGCGGTGCGCGACCGGCGGTGCGGTTCACCGCCTCGGCCATCCGGGCCAGATCGAAGTTGTCCAGCATGATCCGGTCCGCACCTGCGTCAAGCGCCTGCGCCAGCTCATCGAGATTTTCCACCTCGACCTCGAGCAGCAGATCCGGATACAGCTGGCGCGCAGCCAGAACTGCGGCGGCGATGCTGCCGGCGGCGATGATGTGGTTTTCCTTGATAAGGATCGCGTCGTACAGACCCATGCGGTGGTTGTGTCCACCGCCGCACCGCACCGCGTATTTTTGGGCGATGCGCAGGCCCGGGATGGTCTTGCGGGTATCCAGGATACGCACGCTGGTGCCGGCGACGGCAGCGACGTAGGCGGCGGTTACCGTAGCGGTTGCGGAGAGCAGCTGCAGGAAGTTCAGCGCCGAGCGTTCAGCCGTGACCAGCGAACGGGCATGTCCGGACAGGCGGCAGATCACGGCGCCAGCCTCGACCGACTGGCCATCACGGGCCTGCCAGTCGATCTGCACGGCAGGATCGAGCTGGCGGAAGCAGGCGTCGAACCACGGTGTGCCCGCAATCACTGCCGCATCGCGGCAGGTCAGGACGGCGTGGGCCAGGGCGTCGCCAGGCAGGAGCCCCGCCGTGGCGTCGCCCTGGCCCAGATCCTCGGCAAGGGCGCGTGCGACATCGACGGCGATCTGTGCAGCATCCGGTACTGCAAGCGATGACGTGTGACTCATTCGGAATCTGTACCCGCGGCCGGCGTCGTATCCGGCTGGCTCAGCTTGCCGACGATGGCACTCATCGCACGGTCGAACAGCGCGTTGGCGGCGAGCACGCGAGCCTGGCCGCCGGCGAGCAGCACAGCCAGTTCCTGTGGCGGGTAGTCGGCCACTTTCAGGCCACGTCGATTGACGAACAGGTAGCGACCGCTCATCGGGCTGATCCAGGACAGCTTGGCGCGGGTCATAGCTTCGTCGGCGAAGCAGAACTCCAGCCAGGTGCCCGGTTGCAGCGCCTGCACCTGATGCCATTCGGGACTGTCCAGCGGTACCTCGACGGTTTCCTCCTGAGCGTCGACATTTGCGGCCGGTGCGGCATCGTGGTCGATGATCGGCTGGATGCTGTCGGGGATCGCCAGCATGGCAGCGTCCTCCTCGATGGTGACGACCTCGGTTGCGTCCAGCGTCTCGCCGAGCTGCTGCCGGTAGTAGGTGTGCAGCTGACTGAGCAGGCGTTCGATGTCCTGTTCCTGGAACGCCACATTGGTCAGACCCTGCCGCAATGCGCGCTCGACACCAGGCAGCATCTGCCGCAGCGCCTGGCGGCTTTCCGGGTTCGCGGCCGGCCGAGTGCTGGCGATGAAATCGTCGACGAAGCGCAGTGCGCTCTTGAATTCGGGCGAGGTTTCGCCCTGGCGCAGCAAGGTCAGCACCAGGTGATTGGCCCAGGCCCGCGCGAGGATGCCATGCACCAGCGGCGGCAGTTTCTGCTCGCCGATGCGATCGAGGATTTCACGTGCGGCGCGGCGGCGCGCCTGTTCGAGTTTCTCGCGGCCGCGGGTGGACTCGGCAACGCGCTGTTCGGCCAGTTCGGAGCGCCGCTTGTTGACGTCCTGAAACTGCTGTAGGTCGACCAGCAGGCGCTCGAAGATGCCCATGTCGTCGTCGAAGTCGTGCAGCAGCTGATCGACGATCGATTTCACTTTCTCGTGCAGTCGGCGGTCACGATCGGACTCTTCCGACCAACCCTTGGCCTGCTCGGCCAGGCAATCCAGCAGCCGGCGCGCCGGATGCTGGCGGTGGGCGAACAGCTTGCGATCGAGAATCGCCGCCTTGAGATAGGGAATCTGCAGCCGCGCCAGCATCACCTGCATCGCGGCAGGCAGGTTACGGTCTTCCAGGATGAATTCGAACAGCATGCCGACCAGGTCGATGGTGTCCTCATCGATGGTGGCGACATGGCTGGGCCGCTCGCCGCGCAATGCGCCGATCTGGGTCAGCAGTTGGCTCTTCAGCTGCAACACTTCACGGCTGAGTTCGGCGGCATCGCCCGGCTGTGCGTAGGGCAATGGGCCGGCGCTGGCGATCTGGCTCTGCAGCACGCTGAGTGCGCCAAGCAACTCGTTCGCCGAAGGCAGCGGCCCGCTCATCACGTGCATGCCGGCGATGCTGCCACTGCCCATGTTGCCGCCAACAACGGGGCCGCGGCGCGCGCTGAACAGTGCATGCAACGTCTGCAGCAGGTCGCTGGGAATATCGCCGACTTCGTCTGCCATCGCGGTGGCCGCACCGGCTTGCTGGCCGTCGCCACCGTGGGTGGCGGCACCGGCAGCCTTCGCGTTGCCGCCACGCACCACTTCGTGGCGCATTTGCGGGAGCACGCCGGCGCGCACCAGCTCAGTGTTGATTTCCTGATAGAGCTCTTCCAGCGAAGACAGCACGTAGCGATCGAACAGCTTGTAGATGATCAGCTTGACGCGCATGTCCGCGCTGAGTTCATGCAGCGCTTGGCGAAATGCCTGTGCCAGGATCGCCGGTGCCACCGGATTGCTGGTGTCATCAATCTTGTGGCCGCCACAGATCACCGACAGCCGCTGATTGACGGCGAACAGATCGCGCGACAGCCGCGATTCGTTCTTGCCGATCATGCTGGTGATCGCCAGCGATTCCTCCAGCTCGTTGTCCGCCACCAGCGACAGCTCGACCGTGCCCGACGACATCGCTGCGGTGGTGGCCTGGGATTGTTGCGCTGGGCGGGTCAGTTCGCCGAGATCGCGGCTGATCGTGCCAAGGAAACTGCGCTCCACCGCGGGACGGCGTTTGCGCACCTCGCGCATGCCATCGAAATAATGCATCTGGGCGGCGTTGTTCTCTGCCTTTTCGGCGAGGTCGAACAGCGCGTCGTCGACATGTTCGAAGGCATTGCCGACCCATTGCTGCAGACGCTTGCCGGCGATGCTTCGGACCGCGTTCAGCAATTCACCGACGCGCTCACTGGCAGGATCCAGGCGCTGGCTCAAATTGACGACTCTGGATGGATCACTGGCTTCGTTCATCGCCAAACCCCTGAAAACATTTGCTACACGCAACTGAGCCCGAACGGGCCGTGCAGATGTCGACGATAAGCTAAAGCGGGTGCCCGTGTCATTCCTAGGGTGGCGGGGCCGTCCTGGCGGCCAACGAATGCGTCAGGCTGCCGGAAAGTCCGTCAGCTGCAGCGTACCGATACCTTCCTCCGGGAGCATTACCGGGATGCCATCCTCGACCCGATAGATCACCTTGCGATCGATGGTGATCAAAGCCTCGGCGATTCGCTCGCGCACTGCGACGCCAGCGACGGAATCGACCGTGCCGGCAGCGATCGCGTCGTTCAGGGCATCGAGCTCGCGCTTGCTCAGCGGACGCACCGGCGTTTTACTGACCGGGCAGCACAGGATGTCGAGTAGACGCTTGTCCATGATGGGTTTGCGGGTGTGCCGAGGCTGGGAAAGCCCGTACAATAGCCGTTTTTGGACGACCGGGCCATGACAGGAACAACCAAGCCGCCGCGCGTTGGCGTCGTGATGGGTTCGCGTTCGGACTGGGAAACCATGCAGCACGCAGCCAATGTGCTGACCGAGCTGGGAGTGGCGCACGAGGTGCGGGTGGTTTCCGCGCACCGCACCCCGGATCTGCTGTTCAGTTACGCCGAACAGGCGCCGGTGCGCGGTATCCAGGTGATCATCGCCGGTGCCGGCGGCGCCGCCCATCTGCCCGGCATGCTGGCGGCGAAAACCCGCCTGCCGGTGCTAGGCGTGCCGGTGCAATCGAAGGCACTGAACGGGATGGATTCACTGCTGTCGATCGCGCAGATGCCCGCCGGCATCCCGGTCGGCACCCTGGCGATTGGCCGTGCCGGCGCGGTGAACGCCGGCCTGCTGGCCGCGGCAGTGCTGGCGCTGCACGATCCGGCACTGGCCACGGCGCTGGACAATTGGCGCACGCGACAGACCCAGGCCGTGCTCGATCAGCCGGACCCGCGTCAATGAGCGAACGGCGGCAGCCCGTGCTGGGCGTTCTCGGTGGCGGCCAGCTGGCGCGCATGCTGGCTTTGGCAGCGGCGCCACTGGGTGTGAATACGCTGGTGGTGGACAGTTCCGCCGACGCCTGTGCGGGACAGGTCGCGCCACTGGTGGTGGCCGACTGGACCGACTACGCCGCGCTGGAAGCGTTTGCCGCCCGGGTCGACGTGGTCACCTTCGATTTCGAGAATGTGCCGGCGGAGACCGCCCATTGGCTGGCCGAGCGGGTCGCGGTATTTCCCGCGCCGCAGGCGTTGGCGGTGGCGCAGGACCGGCTGGCCGAGAAGACCCTGTTCCGCGAGTGCGGCCTGCCCACTCCGAACTTCATGACGGTGGACACCCGCGAGCAACTGGACCTGGCGTTGGTCGCGGTCGGCGCGCCGGCGATCCTGAAGACGCGCCGGCTCGGTTATGACGGCAAGGGCCAGTTCCGGCTGCGCGAACCGGCCGATGCCGATGCGGCATGGGCCGCGCTCGGCGCGCAGGCGTCGAAACATGGCTTGATCCTGGAAGCGTTCGTGCCGTTCGAGCGCGAGCTGTCAGTGATCGCCGTGCGCGGCCGCGACGGCGATTTCCGCATTTGGCCGCTGACCCGCAACTGGCATGTGGACGGCGTGCTGTCGATGAGCTTGGCGCCGGCGCCTGATATCGAATTGCTGCAACGGCGTGCTGCCGAACTGGCCCGCACACTGGCCGAACGACTGGGCTACGTGGGCGTGTTTGCGCTGGAACTGTTCGTCAGGGACGGCGAGCTGCTCGGCAACGAGATGGCGCCCCGGGTGCACAACTCCGGCCACTGGACCATCGAGGGCGCGCACACCAGTCAGTTCGAGAACCACGTTCGTGCCGTACTCGGCTTGCCCCTGGGCGATACTGGCGCGCGCGGCATATCTTCGATGTTCAACTGGATCGGTGATCTGCCTGACGCGTCTCCGATACTGCAAACGGTCGATGCGCATTGGCACGACTACGGCAAGCAGGCCCGTCCAGGCCGCAAGGTAGGTCACACCACGGTGTGCGCGCCGGATGCGGGCCAACTGGCCACGCGGCTTGCCGGGATTGCCGCGGCGCTCGGGCGCGAGACGCAGGTCGAGCCGGTGTTGCAGGTGCTGGACTGAGTCAGGCACGGACCCCGCCGCAAAAAACGGAGCCACATGGGCTCCGTTTTTGTTTCAGTAGTGAATCAGGCCAGGTTGCTGGCCGCAAATTCCCAGTTCACCAGATTCCAGAACGCTTCCACGTACTTCGGACGGGCGTTGCGGTAGTCGATGTAATACGCGTGTTCCCACACGTCGGTGGTGAACAGCGGCTTGTCGCTGCCGGTGATCGGGGTGGCCGCGTTGGACGTGTTGACGATGCCAAGCGAACCGTCCGGGCGCTGCACCAGCCAGGTCCAGCCCGAACCGAAGTTGCCGGCAGCGGATTTGCTGAACTCGTCCTTGAACTTGTCGAACGAGCCGAACGCCTTGCTGATCGCGTCGGCCAGCTTGCCGGTCGGTTCCCCACCGCCCTTGGGGCTCATCGAGTTCCAGTAGAACGTGTGGTTCCAGATCTGCGCAGCATTGTTGAACACGCCGCCGGAGGACTTTTTGATGATGTCTTCCAGCGCAGCGCCGGCGAACTCGGTGCCTTCGATCAGCTTGTTGAGATTGGTCACGTAGGCCTGATGGTGCTTGCCGTAGTGGAACTCCAGCGTTTCCGCGGAAATATGCGGCTCAAGTGCGTTCTTTTCGTACGGAAGCGGGGGAAGTTCGATCGCCATGATGAGGCTCCTTAGCTTTGGCTGGGGGAGAAAAGGTCGGCGCAGAGGACGGCAGCCGACGGGTGACTGATACAATATCGGTCTGCCTGCATTGTAAAGATGAAACACCGAGCTATGGACATCAACGAGCGAATCAAGGCGATGCTGGCCGCGCATCCCATCGTGCTTTTCATGAAAGGCACGCCGGAGTTTCCGATGTGTGGTTTCTCCAGCCGCGCCGCGAAGGCGCTGACCGAAGCGGGCGCCACGTTCCACGCGGTGAACGTGTTGGCCGATCCCCAGATTCGCGCGGCGCTGCCACATTTCGCGAACTGGCCGACTTTCCCGCAACTGTTCATCCAGGGCGAACTGATCGGCGGCTGCGACATCATCGAGGATCTGAAGTCCGCCGGCGAGTTGAGCCGGATGGCCGGGGACGTGGCCGGAGCGGCACCTTGATGACACTGCCGGTTTCCCGTTTGCCGGGCGGCTGGCTGCCGGCTGCCGACACCCTGGCCGATCGGGTGGTGCTGGTAACCGGGGCCTATGGCGGGCTGGGCGGCGCGGTGGCGCGGGCGGCATCGCGCGCGGGTGCCACGGTGGTGATCACCGGCAAGCGCAAACGCCAGCTGGAGCAGTTGTACGATGCGATGCGCGCCGAGGGTCTGGCCGAGCCGGTGATCCACCCGCTGGACATGGAGGCGGCCACACCGCGCGAGTACACCGCATTGGCCGAAGGGCTTGAGCGCGACTTTGGCCGACTTGACGGCATCGTGCATGCAGCCGTCAGTTTCGGTGGGCTGACGCCGATCACCATGCACAAGCCTGACGCCTGGTTGCGCGCGATGCACGTCAACGTGTCCGCCCCGTTTGCGCTGACCCAGGCCTGCCTGCCGTTGCTGACCCAGGCCGGCGACAGTGCGGTGGTGTTCGTGCTGGATAATCCCGAGTTGCTGCAACGCGCACACTGGGGCGGCTACGGCGTGTCGAAGGCGGCGCTGGAACGGTTCGTGGCGATCCTGCACGA
Organism: Rhodanobacter glycinis; assembly: GCF_006438785.1. GTDB lineage: Bacteria > Pseudomonadota > Gammaproteobacteria > Xanthomonadales > Rhodanobacteraceae > Rhodanobacter > Rhodanobacter glycinis_A. The sequence continues at coordinate 721,896 of NZ_RCZB01000003.1, forward strand.
GGAAACAGACAGCAGCGCGTTGCGCGTTCATGCCATGCTGCCGGGGCCGATGCGCACGGCGCTGCGGCAACTGGCGTATTTCGGCGAAGACATCATGCAGCGACCGCCGCCGGATGCCGCGGCTGCAGCGGCGATCTATCTGCTCAGTGCGCAGGGTGTAGCGGCACGCGGTGCAGTACTGGACCTTCGGGTCGACTGAATAGGAATTCCGGTCCGGCCGGAGCAGTGCGCGCCTCACCAGAAGGGAGCTGAGATGGAAACGCAGATGACCACGTTGTCGGCGGGAATCATGTTGTTTCTGATCATGGACCCGCTGGGCAACATCCCGTTCTTCCTGAGCCTGTTGAAAGACGTGCCGCCCAAGCGTCGCCGACGGGTGATGGTGCGCGAACTGCTGATCGCACTCGGTGTGCTGCTGGCGTTCCTGTTCGGCGGCCAGTACATCCTCAAGCTGCTGCAGCTGAAGCAGGAATCGATCAGCATCGCCGGCGGTATCGTGTTGTTCCTGATCGGCATTCGCATGGTATTTCCGCCGGCCGATGGCGGCGGCATCTTCGGCAAGCCCGGCCAGGGCGAACCGTTCATCGTGCCGATGGCGATTCCGGGTGTTGCCGGCCCGTCGGCGATGGCTGCGTTGTTGCTGTTGACCAACAGCCAGCCCGGCCGCACCGCCGACTGGGTGATCGCGTTGCTGCTGGCGTGGCTCGCCACCTCGCTGATCCTGCTCAGCGCCACCTACCTGTTTCGCTGGCTCGGTGAAAGCGTGCTCACGGCGCTGGAGCGCGTGATGGGCATGCTGCTGATTGCGCTGTCGGTGCAGATGTTCATGGCCGGTGTGGCGTCGTTCCTGCACCTGAACGTTTGAAACAGCGACACCGTCGGATCTGCCGTCCGTGACGCTTCGGATGATTGCCCAGCTGTCATAATTGATCGCCAGGATGGGGGAAATCCGAGGACGCAGACATGCTGAGTATCGAGCAATCCCTTACCGAGCGAATGCCATGGCTGGCGCAGTATCCGCGCATCCGTCGCCCGATGGCGGGCGTGCTGGGGCGGTTGGCCGATGAGGACGGTTTCAATCGCGTGCTGGATAGGGTCGGCACCGCTGAAGGTTTTGATTTTGTCGAGCGTGTGCTGGACATCCTCGGTACCAGCTATCAGGTCAATCCGCGCGAACGCGAGCACATCCCGGTCGATGGCCCGTTGCTGGTGGTGGCCAATCATCCGCTCGGCATGCAGGACGCCCTGGCCTTGCTGCAGCTGATCGGCTCGGTGCGCCGGGATGTGCGCTTTCTCGGCAACGACTGGCTGGCGGTGATTCCGCAGCTGAGCAAGCTGATGCTGCCGGTGGACGTGTTCGGCAAGGGCGCTGCGTCGCGTCTGCGCGGGATCTACCGTGCGCTGGACAACGGCGAGGCGCTGATCGTGTTTCCCGCCGGCGAAGTGTCGCGTGTGCGTCCGGGTGGCGTGCGTGACGGCCAGTGGTCGGATGGGTTTGCGCGGCTGTCACTGCGCAGCAAGGCGCCGGTGTTGCCGATTCATGTCGCCGCACGCAATTCGGCGATGTTCTATGGATTGTCGATGCTGGCCAAACCGCTGAGCACGGCGATGCTGCCGCGCGAGGCGGTGGCGCCGGGCAAGCGGCGGATCGGTTTCAGCATCGGTGCGCTGGTCAGCGCCGAGGAACTCGAACAGCGCAGCGGCGGCTCGTCGAAACAGGCCACCAAGCTGATGCGTCGGCATGTGTATCGGATCGGCCAGCATCGTGGCCTGATCTTTGGCGGGCAGGCGCCGCTGGCCTTGCCGGAATCGGCCGAACAGGTGGCAGCGGAACTGACCCGATCCGAAAAACTGGCGGACCTCGGCGACGGCAAGCAGGCGTGGTTGTTCAAGGGAGCGCTCGACAGCGCGGTCATGCGCGAGATTGGCCGGTTGCGCGAACTGACTTTCCGCAAGGTCGGCGAAGGCACTGGCGAGCGGCGTGATCTGGACGCTTATGACCCTCATTATGAACATCTGGTGTTGTGGGATCCGCAGGCGCTGCGCATTGTCGGTTCCTATCGCTTCGGGCATGGCGGCCGGCTAATTGCCGAGCGCGGCATGGCCGGGCTGTATACCTCCAGCCTGTTCAGCTATTCGCCGGCGCTGGAATCGCGGCTGGCGCAGGGCATGGAGCTGGGGCGCAGTTTCGTGGCGCCGGCGTACTGGCGTTCCCGCGCATTGGACCAGTTGTGGCAGGGCATCGGCCTGTATCTGCAGCGGCATCCGGAACTGCATTACCTGTTCGGTCCGGTCAGCATGTCGGTGAGCCTGCCGCGCGAGGCGCGCGAATGGATCGCCGCAGCACACCAGCATTATTTCGGTGCGCCGGGACTGGCCGCGGCGCGACAGCCATTCGTTATCTCGCCTGAAGTGGTGCAAGGCGTGCGCGCGGCACTGGAAGGTCTGGATGCGCCAGCCGGCCTCGGCAAGCTGAAACATCACCTGGATGCGCTGGGCGTCAGCCTGCCGATGTTGTATCGCCAGTATGTCGACCTGGTCGAGCCCGAAGGCGTGCAGTTCCTCGACTTCGGCGAGGATCCGGATTTTTCCGGCTGCGTGGATGGACTGGTGATGCTGGATCTGGCGAGCCTGAAACCCGCCAAGCGTGCACGCTACCTCGGAAAGTCTGCCTGAGCGCTAAGTGCGGCGCAGGTTGCTGCGGTGGCGACCAGCCTTTACCCGAGGCCATTTCAACAGCAGCTTCTATATGGCTGATTTCCAACAGTTCCGCTGGTTTGTGGCGTGGGTGGCATGAATCGACAGTGACGTGTCAGTGTTACAAAAGTGTCATACAATGTCGTTAAAATTGATTTAACAATCAGTCGGCGGGCGGGAAGGTCCGGCTAGCTGAAATGCCCGAGTCCATCGCTTTACGATGAGTTCGGAGTATCCACAATTGGGGTTATCACGAGTGATCGATGCCGCATTTGGCGTGTGCCAGGCAAGGTCGCGTTTTCACTCTGAAACGTAAAATTTTTCGTTGCGAACCAAAGGGTCGATCAAGAATGAATAGCCGAATTCGCGCCAAACTGCTGCCGTTTGCCATTGCCTCATTGCTGGCAACTGCGGTGCCCGCCATTGCGCAGGACACCTCCTCCTCGATCAGCGGTCGCGTACTCGACGCAAACGGCCAGCCGGTCGCCGGCGCCACCGTGCAGATCGTGCATGAGCCGTCGGGCACCACCAAGATCGCGACCACCGATGCCAGCGGCCGCTATGCCGCGCAGGGTTTGCGTGTGGGTGGTCCGTTCGACGTCACGGTGTCCAAGGCGGGCATGGCGCAGGCTGAGCAAGGTCAGGTGTATCTGCAGCTGGCTCAGGAAACCCCGGTCAATTTGACCATTGGCGCAGAGCAGGCGAAGGACGTCCAGAATCTCTCCGGCGTCACCGTGTCGGCCAATGCGCTTGCGCAGACGTTCTCGTCGGACAACAAGGGCATCTCGACCAATGTTTCGCAGCGCGAGCTGGAGGCAACGCCGACGCCGGGTCGTTCCATCCAGAACATCGTGCGCCTCGATCCGCGTATCGTGATTTCCGATCGGGACCGCGGCGAGATCTCCGCCATCGGTCAGAACAGCCGCTACAACAACATTACGGTGGACTCGGTCAGTGCCAACGATCCGTTCGGTCTGAACGCGAATGGTTTGCCCACGCTGGGCACGCCGATTTCGCAGGACACGATCCAGGAATACAACATCTCGACCGCCAACTACGACGTGGCCACCCGTCGCGGCGTCGGTGCGATCGTCAATGCCGTGACCAAGAGTGGTACCAACGATTTTCACGGTTCGGCGTATTACGCGTTCCAGAACCGCGACCAGATGATCGCCGACTACAATGGTCAGCCGTATGGTGGTTTTCGTCGTACCTGGACCGCTGGCGCTACCGTGGGTGGCCCGATCATCAAGGACAAGCTGTTCTTCTTCGCGTCGTACGAGAAGAGCAAGCAGATCGGCCCGTCATCCCAGTATGGCGTGCAGGGTTCCGGCGCGACCACCGAGATCCGCGGCCTGACCCAGCAGAACGTCGCTGACATCACCGCGGCAGCCAAGGCCAAGGGTCTGGGCGATGTCGGTGGCCTCAACGGCGGCAGTTCCGATCTGCAGGACAAGCGTTACCTGGCCAAGATCGACTGGAACATCACCAACAATCACCGCGCCAGCTTCACTTACAGCCAGACCAAGGAAAACAAGCCGATCATCACCGGCAACAACAATACGTTGGTGCTGTCGAGCGGTTGGTACAAGACGCAGGTAGACAACAAGAGCTACGCGCTGCATTTCTATGATGATTGGTCGGACGTCTTCTCCACCGATACCACGATCTCTTATGCCGACTTCCAGCAAAATCGCGGCCCGTACAACGGCACGCCCATGCCGGACGTTTCGGTTTGCGTAAACTCTGTCAACGGTTGCGGCAGCACCAGCAGCAGCTCGCCCGGCGTGGAATTCGGCACCGAGTATTCCAGCCAGGCCAACGTGCTGCACGTGAAGACGCTGAACGCGGCTTGGGCTGGAACGCTGTATCTGGGCGACCACACCGTGAAGGGTGGCTTCGACTTCCAGCGCGGTCAGTACTACAACTTGTTCCTGCAGAACGCATTTGGCAGCTATCAGTTCAACAACCTGGCCGATTTCAACGCCGGCAAGTATTACCTGTATCGCTTCAACACGCCGGCTGCTGGCCTTGGCCTGAGTGACGTCGCTGCCAATTTCGAACTGAAGGAATACGGTCTGTTCCTGCAGGATACCTGGCAGGTGAACTCGAACCTGTCGGTACAGTACGGTTTCCGCGTCGATATTCCGCTTACCAGCGATCGTCCGCTCTACAACCCCTGTTACGCCGCGGCACCGGGACAGGCAGTAATTGCCGCCAACTGTGTTTCGCCTCAGGGTGGTTTTGGTCGCACCAACGTCAGTACCATCAATGGCAATCGTCAGGTGCAGCCGCGCGCGTCGTTCAACTACACCTTTGACACCGAGCGCATGACGCAGTTGCGTGGTGGTGCGGGCCTGTTCATTTCCAACCCACCGAGCGTGTGGCTGGGCAACATCTACCAGAACTCCGGTGTGACCCAGGTGCAGTTCGCCTGCGGTCCGAGTTCCTCGGCATCGGCGGCCTGCAAACCTGGTTCGGTGGGCTATCCGGTGTTCAGCACTGATCCGAACGGCCAGAATGCCGGTTCGGCACCGATTCCGGGTGCCAAGGGTGCGCAGATGGCGGTCAGCACGGTCAGCGATAATTTCCAGATCCCGAGCGTGTGGAAGATGTCGCTCGGCTTTGACCGGGAGCTGCCGTGGTGGGGGGTGGTGTTCAGTGCCGACTATGAGCACATCAAGAATCGCAATGCGATCTGGTACCAGAACCTGAACATCGGTGCGCCCACCGGCGTGCTGCCTGATGGCCGATTCACCTATTACAAGAACCCGAAGGGCGGTAGCACCGGCAACACATCGCGCGCGAACGCCAACCCGGCGTTTGGCGATGCGGTGATCAACCTGGCCAACAGTGACCAGGGCAGTGCCGACAGCCTCAGCCTCGCACTGAAGAAGCCGTTCGCGGACGAATGGTCCGCCATGGCCGGCTTCACCTGGAGCCGCGCCACGGAAGTGAACCCGGGCACCTCGAGCGTGGCCCGTTCGAGCTACAGCAACAATGTCTGGGTGAACCCGAACGAGAACAAGGCGAGCACCTCCAGCTATTCGATCCCGAAGCGCGTGATCGCCTCGCTGACCTGGCAGCATCGCTTCTTCGGCGACTATGCCACCAGCGCCACTGTGTTCTATGACGGTCATTCGGGCACTCCGTATAGCTGGCGCTACGGCAATGACGCCAACGGTGACGGCTTCACCTCCGACCTGGCCTACATTCCGAACAAGGGTGATATCAGCTTCGCGCCGGGAACCACGCAGGCACTGCAGGACTCGTTCTGGCAGTACATCGACAATGACAAGTACCTGAAGGATCACAAGGGTGCGATCGCCAGCCGCAACGGTGCCCGTGCCGCGTGGATCAACCAGGTCGACCTGAGTTTCAGCCAGGAGATCCCGGGTCTGTTCAAGGGTAACAAGGGCATGCTCCGCCTGGATGTCTACAATCTCGGCAACATGCTCAACAAGAAGTGGGGTGTCGATCACCGTGCCAGCTTCCCATTGGTACGCAACCTTGCCGACTTCGCAGGTGTGGATGCCGCCGGCAAGCCGATCTACGACATCAGCAAGGCGGCCTACAAGGACAGCAACGGCAACTACAGCCCGCTGCCACTGCCGCGTGCTGACGAGTTGAACGGGCCGACCCAGCGTTGGTCGATCCTGGCCACCGTCCGTTACACCTTCTGACCGAACCGTTGTCCGGAAAGCATGACCGGCACCCGCAAGGGTGCCGGTTTTTTTGTGGCTTGACCGAGCCGTGCCGGCCGCGTGAAGCTAACCGGTCAGCTGCGGTCTTGCGCTGAAGTACATGCTGCACACAAGAAGACAGGAGAATGATTCGAATGAATGACATCAAGGCCGGATCGCGAAGCAAGTCAGCTACGGTAAGCGCCCGCATTTCACCGGTCGGTGGGTTGGATATCCTGTCGCGCAACGAGGTGGCGCGGCTGCGTGGCGCCAGCGATTCGGGTCTGCATGCGCTGCTGCGCCGTTGCGCGCTGGCGGTGCTGACCTCGGGCAATATCAGCGACGATCCGCGCGCCATTCTTGAGCACTATCCGGATTTCGACATCCAGGTGTTGCAGCAGGATCGCGGCATCAAGATCGAACTCAGTCATGCGCCGGCGCAGGCTTTCGTGGACGGGCAGATCATTCGCGGCATCAACGAACTGCTGGTGGCGGTGGTACGCGACATCGTCTACGTGTCGACCCAGCTGGAACAGATCGGCCTCGATCTGGACGGTTCGGCCGGGCTGACCCAAGGCGTTTTCGAGATCCTGCGCAATGCGCGCATCCTCAAGCCGCACATCGACCCCAACCTGGTGGTGTGCTGGGGCGGTCACTCGATCTCGCGCGACGAATACGACTACACCAAGCTGGTCGGCTATCAACTCGGATTGCGTGGACTGGACATCTGCACGGGCTGCGGGCCGGGTGCGATGAAGGGGCCGATGAAGGGCGCGACCATCGCGCACGCCAAGCAGCGGCGTCGGAACAATCGCTACATTGGCATCACCGAGCCGGGCATCATCGCCGCCGAGTCGCCGAACCCGATCGTCAATCATCTGGTGATCATGCCCGACATCGAGAAGCGACTTGAGGCCTTCGTGCGCATGGGTCACGGCATCCTAGTGTTTCCCGGTGGCGTGGGCACGGCCGAGGAAATCCTCTACTTGCTTGGCATCTTGTTGCATCCGGACAACTCCAGCATACCCTTCCCGTTGATCTTCACCGGGCCGCGCGAATCGGCAGCCTATTTCGAGCAGATCGATCGTTTCTTGCGGCTGAGCCTGGGTGACGAAGTGGCGCAGCGTTACCAGATCATCGTGGACGATCCGGCGGCCGTGGCACGGGCGATGATCAAGGGCATCGACAGGGTGCGTCACAACCGGCTTGACACCAAGGATGCGTTCTTCTTCAACTGGGCGTTGCAGATTCCGCTGGAATTCCAGCTGCCGTTTCGCCCCACACATGAGGCCATGCGTGCGCTACAGATTCATCACGACCGTCCGCGGCACGAACTGGCGGCGGACCTGCGCCGGGCATTTTCCGGCATTGTTGCCGGCAACGTGAAGGAGGAGGGCGTGCAGGCAATTGAGCAGCATGGCCCGTTCGACATCGACGGTGACGCGGACATCATGCGTGCGCTGGACAAGCTGTTGCAGGCGTTCGTCGAACAGCACCGGATGAAGCTGCCTGGTGGCACCGCATACGTACCCTGTTATCGGGTGGTGACGGCGTAGAAAATGTGCAGGGATCTATCAGCGATGGCTTGACAGCTAGGCACGCCCTCGACAAACTACGCAGCTCACGCCCGAATAGCTCAGCTGGTTAGAGCACTTGACTGTTAATCAGGGGGTCGCTGGTTCGAGTCCAGCTTCGGGCGCCAAGTATCGCAAAAAGCCGGCATATTGCCGGCTTTTTGCGCTCTAGCGCCGGCACCCCGCCAGTCAATTCGTTTGTGCGCAGGTAGCGGCCTGCTCTGCGCTGGCAGGAGCGCCCCGGATACGGCCCGAGTTGGAGACCACCACACTGAGCGCATGTGCAGCGTCGGATGGCTGGCAGAACAGTAGGGTGATGTTGCTGCCGCTGGCGCTGCCATCGGGACGAAAGCGCACGATGTGCCGACCTGAGCTGCTGTGGACGATCAGTTTTCCGGCATAGCCGTGGCCGGTATACAACGGCCCGTTGTCGGGCTGGTCGTCAAAATTGGCATCATGGCCAAGCAGCCAGCCGTTGTCCCAGCGCATATCGTCGCTGCAGCTGCTGCCATCGCGGGTGGGACAGAACAGCGTGCGCTTGCCGCTGGTGGCGGCGGTTTCGCGGGCATGCTGCAGTGCTGCGATGAAATCGGTCTGGGCGACCTGCAGTAGGTTGCGATTCAACAGATTTCGTAGAGGCGGCATGGCGATGCCGGCAAGCACCGCCATGATGGCGAGCACCATGATCTGCTCGACGAGGGTCATGCCACTTTGCTTGCGACGTAGCCTTGAATTCCGGGGAACCATCACGGCGTCGCTTCCTGCGTTGTCCGGGGATGTCCATGCTAGGACGCCGGTGCCGTGCGGCCAGTGGCCTCAAGGTCGCATGGATGTCAGTGTGTGCTGACGCGTCCTGTCAGCAGGTCCGATTTAGAATGGCCCACCACGCCCACATATGTAGCCGATGACTGACCGCTTCCAGCTCGTTGCTCCCTATCAGCCCGCCGGCGACCAGCCGCAGGCGATCCAGCGCCTGTCCGATGGCTTCGAGGCCGGTCTGGCCGCGCAGACCCTGCTCGGCGTGACCGGCTCGGGCAAGACCTACACGATCGCCAACGTGATCGAGCAGGTGCAGCGGCCGACCATCGTGATGGCGCCGAACAAGACGCTGGCCGCGCAGCTGTACGGCGAGTTCAAGGAGTTCTTCCCGCACAACGCGGTGGAGTACTTCGTCAGCTACTACGACTACTACCAGCCGGAAGCCTATGTGGTGGCGTCGGATACTTTCATCGAGAAGGACGCGTCGATCAACGAGCACATCGAGCAGATGCGGCTGTCGGCGACAAAGGCGCTGCTGTCGCGCCGCGACTCGATCATCGTGGCCACGGTGTCGGCGATCTACGGCCTCGGCAATCCCGAGGATTACCTGAGCCTGCGTTTGATCCTGGCCAAGGGCGAGCGTATTGAGCAGCGCAAGTTGATCCACCAGCTGACCGAGCTGCAATACACGCGCAACGAGATGGAGTTGCGGCGCGGCACCTATCGGGTACGCGGCGAAATCATCGACGTGTTTCCGGCTGAATCGGAGACCGAGGCGCTGCGCATCGAGCTGTTCGACGGCGAAGTGGAAAACATGGCGCTGTTCGACCCGCTCACAGGCGAGACCATTCGCAAGGTGCAGCGCTACACCGTCTATCCGCGAACGCATTACGCCAGCACGCGCGAGAGCGTGCTCAACGCGATCGAGACGATCAAGGTCGAGTTGAAGGAGCGGCTGGAGTTGCTCTATCGCGAGAACAAGCTGGTCGAGGCGCAGCGGCTGGATCAGCGCACGCGCTTTGACATCGAGATGATGACCGAGGTCGGTTACTGTCAGGGCATCGAAAACTATTCGCGCCACTTGACCCGGCGTGCGCCCGGCGAGCCGCCGCCGACACTGTTCGACTACCTGCCGTCCGACGGCTTGCTGGTGGTCGACGAGTCGCACGTCACCGTGCCGCAGCTGGGCGCCATGTACAAGGGCGATCGCTCGCGCAAGGAAACCCTGGTGGAATTCGGATTCCGGCTGCCATCGGCGATGGACAACCGGCCGCTGAAGTTCGAGGAGTGGGAGCAGCGGGTACCGCGCTCGATCTTCATCTCGGCCACGCCGCGCACCTATGAGTTGGACAAATCCGGTGAGGCCGTAGTCGAGCTGCTGGTACGCCCTACCGGCCTGGTGGATCCGGAAGTGGAAGTGCGCCCAGTACGCACCCAGGTCGACGACTTGCTCAGCGAGGTGCACAAGCGTGTGGCGATGGGCGATCGCGTGCTGGTCACCACGCTGACCAAACGGATGGCCGAGAATCTCACCGAATATTTGTCCGAACAGGACGTGAAGGTGCGCTACCTGCATTCGGACATCGAGACGGTCGAGCGCAGCGAAATCATCCGTGATCTGCGTCTTGGCGAATTCGACGTGCTGGTCGGCATCAACCTCCTGCGTGAGGGCTTGGACATGCCGGAGGTTTCACTGGTGGCGATCCTCGACGCCGACAAGGAGGGTTTCCTGCGCTCTACCGGATCGCTGATCCAGACCATCGGCCGTGCCGCCCGCAACGTTCGCGGCAAGGCGATCCTGTACGGCGATCAGGTTACCCGCTCGATGCAGGCGGCGATTGATGAAACGGCCCGCCGCCGCGAGAAGCAGCTGGCCTGGAACGAGCAACAAGGCATCGTGCCGACCACCATCGTGCGACGCATCGCCGACATCATGGAGGGCGCACGCAGCGAGGCGGGCAACCGTCGCGGCAGCAAATCCTCGACGCGCAGCCGTGCGGTGGCCGAGCAGGGCGCTGATTACGCCGGACTCAATGCGCAGCAGGCAGCAGGCATGCTGAAGAAACTGGAGGCGCAGATGTACAGGCACGCACAGAACCTGGAGTTCGAAGATGCCGCCCGGTTGCGCGACCAGATTCATCAGCTGCGGGAACAGGCCCTGCGTTGACCGCCCACCCAGCTTGCCGGGATATTGTCGAGAGCCGGCGGCTCCCGTATACTGCGCGGCTCGCGTACAGAGCCAGAACGCGAGACGGGCGGTTAGCTCAGCGGTAGAGCACTACCTTGACATGGTAGGGGTCACAAGTTCGATCCTTGTACCGCCCACCAATATTGAATGGCACTGGCCCAGGCAGCTATGCGACGCTCTGGGCGGTTGCACGAAGACGGTCCAGGAAAGCCGCCCATCAGGGCGGCTTTCCTGTTTCTGACCCTTCATCCCCCCCCGTTTCACCACAGGCGTCTGGCTGCCGCTACTGTGTTGAAAGCTGACTGGTGCGAGCGGGAAACGGAAACTCAGGAGAGGAGACAACGGTTTTGTGTCCTCTCGTCTGATGACTCGGGGCCGTTGACGACGCATGCGCCGCGCATGTGGTGGTCAGGCTCAAATTCAGCTTGCAGACAGTCGTTGACAGATGTACGTTAAGGAACGAACCGATCTCGTTCAGAATAGCCGCGTGCGCCAGTCTTCCGGCGTGCCGTTGCAGTAAAGGTTGGGGGGCTTCCGTCTGTCACAGAGACTGCGCTGCCAGGGCGGCGCATCGATGACGACGCCCCAAGGTGGAATGCGTCAGTACGCCTGCCGGGAGGCGGGGTCATTGTTCATCGTCGACTGATGAGCACTTGGCAGCAGGGTGGGCTTGGGAGGGGCGGGCATGGGTGCGCCTTTGCCTGTCCAACACAAGGAATGAAGGGGGTGACGATCACGCTTGCGAACGCTTTTGGCGACGACGGGTCGGGCCGTGTTGGGCATGCGGCCGTCCGGAATGCACCGAACCTGGCGCCAGGCATCGCATAGCGCGGTATTCGAGAACACGCGCATCCAAATTGATCCGGACCTGTCCGATCGACGGCCTGCGCCTTGCGGGTTGCGCTTGCCGTGTCGAGCAGGCAGCAATGCCGGAGCCATCCACATGAGGATAGTTGGCGAACGGCAAGTGATTGCGCCGTTCTGACGACCGTTGTACTGACGTCCTGCTTCCCCGTGGCAGACCAAAGCCATGCCGCGCAGAACCGACCGCTCCATTCAAAAACCGGAAGAGCATTTACTGGGAGACATCGCATGGCCAAGCAAAGTAGTCAGAAATTCATCGCGCGCAACCGCGCGCCGCGCGTGCAGATCGAGTATGACGTCGAGGTATATGGCGCTCAGAAAAAGGTGCAGGTGCCTTTCGTGATGGGTGTGATGTCGGATCTCTCCGGCGCCAACGCGGGCGAATTGCCGCCGATCGAGGATCGCAAGGCGCTGGAAATCGATGTCGACAACTTCGACGGACGTCTCCAGTCAATGAAGCCGCGGGTGACGTTTGCCGTGCCGAACACACTGACCGGCGAAGGCAATCTGGCTGTCGACATCACCTTTGAAAGCATGGATGACTTTTCCCCCGCCGCCGTGGCCAAGAAGGTCGGCGCGGTGGCCAAACTGCTTGAGGCACGTACTCAGCTCGCCAATCTGGACACATACATGGATGGCAAGGCCGGCGCCGAGAGCCTTATCGCGAAGGCGCTCAAGGACCCGGCACTGCTGCAGTCATTGGTATCGGCGCCCAAGCCCGCCGATGACACCAACAAAGACGGGGAGTAAGCAAGCATGGCAACTGAAAATCTGGCCGAACAACAGGGCGGCGCCGTTCAAACTCTGGATGCCGGCGACTTTGCCGCGCTACTGAGCAAGGAGTTCAGGCCCAAGAGTGACCGCGCGAAGGAAGAGGTGGAGTCCGCCGTCCGCACCTTGGCCGAGCAGGTATTGAACAAGTCCGACATTGTCTCCGACGATGTCGCCCAGACCATCAACGCCTACATCGCTGAAATTGATCGCAAGCTCAGCGAGCAGATCAACTTGATCATGCATCACGCTGATTTCCAGAAATTGGAGAGCGCCTGGCGCGGCCTGCATCACCTGGTCAACAACACCGAGACGGATCAGCAGCTGAAGATCCGTGTGATGAACATTTCCAAGAAGGAACTGGCCAAGACCCTGAAGCGCTACAAGGGGACGGCTTGGGACCAGAGCCCGATCTTCAAGAAGATGTATGAGGAAGAGTACGGCCAACTCGGTGGTGAGCCTTACGGCTGCTTGGTCGGCGATTACTATTTTGACCACAGCCCGCCCGATGTCGAACTGCTCGCTGGCATCGCACAGGTCGCAGCGGCTGCGCACGCACCCTTCCTCGCATCCGCCAATTCCACCCTGATGGGCATGGACAGCTGGAACGAACTGGCCAACCCGCGCGACCTTGCCAAGGTTTTTTCGACGCCGGACTATGCCGCCTGGCGTTCGCTGCGCGAGTCGGACGACGCCAAGTACATCGGCCTGACGATGCCACGCACCTTGGCTCGGCTGCCCTATGGTGCCAAGACGGACCCGGTGGAGGAGTTCAATTTCGAGGAAGATACCAGCGGTGCGGATTCGGCCAAGTACACCTGGCAGAACGCGGCCTATTCGATGGCGGTGAACATCAACCGTTCCTTCAAGGAATATGGCTGGTGCTCGCGGATCCGTGGCATCGAGTCCGGTGGTGCAGTCGAAGGTTTGCCGTCGCACACCTTCCCCACCGACGATGGCGGTGTGGACATGAAATGCCCTACCGAGATCGCGATCACAGACCGTCGCTCGGCCGAGCTGGACAAGATGGGCATGATGCCGCTCGTGCATCGCAAGAACTCGGACATGGCCGCGTTCATCAGCGCGCAGTCGCTGGCCAAACCGGAGGAGTACGACGATCCGGATGCCACCGCCAATGCAGCGCTCGGTGCACGCCTGCCCTATATGTTCGCGTGCTGCCGCTTCGCGCACTACCTGAAGTGCATCGTCCGCGACAAGATCGGCTCGTTCAAGGACCGCGATGCGATGGAACGCTGGCTGACGTCCTGGATCATGCAGTACGTCGATGGCGATCCGGCCAACTCCAGTGAACAGACCAAGGCACGCAAGCCGCTATCTGCTGCAGAGGTAGTAGTTGAAGAAGTGGAAGGAGCTCCGGGTTACTACACCTCGAAGTTTTTCCTCAAGCCGCATTACCAGTTGGAAGGCTTGACTGTTTCCTTGAGGCTCGTGTCCCGTTTGCCGTCGGCTGCCAAGAGCTAATCAGGCGTTGTGTCATTTGGTTCTGGAAGTCGCAGGTAGTAATCGCAACATCAACAATCGCCGGCATGTGTCAGCAAGACTCGCATGATGCAGCCGGTTCAACTGAAATAATCAGTCCAGGAGAATTCTGATGTCACTAGACATGCATTTGAAATTGACAGGTGGTGCGATCACGTTCACGGGTGAGTCGAAGCACACCAGTCATAAAGACGAAATCCAGGTCCTGGCATGGTCGTGGGGGTTGTCGCAGAGCGGTTCGTTCGGTCACGGCGCTGGTGGTGGTGCCGGCAAGGCGAACGTGCAGGACATCAGCTTCACCAAATACATCGACAAGAGTTCGACGGCATTCATCAAGGCGGTCGTGACCGGTGACCATATCGGATCTGTGGTCTTGTCGATCTCGAAGGCAGGCGGCAAGCAGGAAGACTACTTCACGATCACCCTCACCAGCGCCATGGTGACCAGTTACTCCACTGGGGGATCTGGCGGTGAAGACATGCTTACCGAGAACGTCACGATCAGCTTCGCGAAATTCGATGTCGAGTACTTCGCGCAGACCGACAAGGGCGCGGTGGCCTCGGCTGGCAAGGTCGGGTACAGCGTCGAGGAAATGGTGGCAACCTGATTCAACGCTCTACCTCTTGATTAGAGGTTGGGTTTCCCAGGGGTCTCTGTACAGGAATGGGTAGGCATCCGGTGACGGGAGTTGCCGGATGTCCCGCTGCTGGCTGGATGTGCAAAGACCGCCTGGGACCGGGTGTTTTCTTGATTTGGCCGTGTCCACGACTTGGTCAATGCCGGCCTGCGAGAGATGAAATGACACCAGAGAGCAAACTCAAAGAAGGTCGACTGGCTGAAGCGCTGCAACTGCTGACAGTGGAAGTCCGCAACAACCCGGCAGATGCCAAGCGCCGGGTTTTTTTATTCCAGTTGCTGGCTCTGCTTGGTCAGTGGGAGCGCGCGCAGAATCAGTTGAATGTGAGTGGCGAGCTGGAACCACTCAACGCAATGATGGTCGGCGCCTATACCGAGGCGTTGAAAGGCGAGGCGGTGCGTACCGATGTTTTTGCGGGGGCGCGGCTGCCGGTGGTCATTGGCGAGCCGGAACAATGGCTGGCGCTGCTGTTGCAGGCGTTGAAGCTGACCGCGAAGGGACGCCACGAACAGGCCGTCAGCCTGCGCGATCAGGCGTTCGATCAGGCGACAGCCGTAAGTGGGAGTATCGACGGTACCCCGTTTGAGTGGATTGCGGATGCGGATCCGCGACTGGGTCCCTGTCTGGAAATCGTCGTCAATGGCGGATATTCCTGGGTACCGTTCTCGCGTCTGCGGGAACTGAAATTCGAGGCGCCTACGGATCTTCGCGACAAGATCTGGGTGCCGGTGGAAGTTACCTGGGCAAATGGCGGCAAAGCCATCGGGTTCATTCCCGGTCGCTATCCCGGCTCCGAGCGCAGCGACGACAACGATGTGGTGCTGGGCCGCAAGACGGAATGGGTGGGTGCCGAAGATGGGCTCCAGACCGGGCTCGGTCAACGGATGCTGGCTACCGATGCGGGCGACTACCCGTTGCTCGATATCAGGCTGATTTCGTTCGACGCCAACTGATGAAGGTGCGTGCGTGACATGGCTGAGTTGACGACCCAGGAAAGGCTCCAACCCTCGCTGTTGGATCGGCTTACCGACGACGAACCTGGCAAGCTGGAAGAGAGCCGCGAGAAACGCGTGATCTCGGCCATGCGTTTACGCGATTGCGTTACACGCGATGTCTCGTGGTTGCTCAATTGCGTGAGCCTGGATGTGAGCGTGGACCTCGACGATTACCCGGAGGTGGCTCGCTCGGTGCTCAATTTCGGTATCCCCGACCTTACCGGCGCATCCCTGTCGGGTATCAATTCGGAAACCCTGCAACGTCAGATCAAGGACGTGATCCTCGCCTTCGAGCCGCGTCTGACGGCCAGTACGTTGCGGGTTTCGGCGAACGCGAACCAGAAGCGGATGGATCGCCAGGCGTTGAGGTTCAGCATCGAGTCGGAGATGTGGGCCCAGCCGATCCCGCTCAATCTCTACCTGAAAACCGAGGTGGACCTGGAGACGGGCAACTTCAAGGTATCGGAGGGCTTCGGCTGATCAATCATGGACCCACGCCTGCTGCGTTATTACAACCGGGAACTGCAACACGTCCGTGAGATGGGGGGCGAGTTTGCGCGCGAGTACCCGAAGATTGCCGGACGTCTCGGACTGGAGGGCTTCGAATGCGCGGATCCATATGTGGAGCGCCTGCTGGAAGGGTTCGCGTTCCTGGCAGCACGGGTTCAGCTCAAGCTCGACGCGCAGTATCCGGTGTTCACCCAGCACCTGCTGGAAATGATCTACCCGCACTATCTGGCACCGGTACCTTCGATGGCCGTCGTGCAGATGCAGCCGGACCTGAAGGAAAGCGGGCTGCTCGCCGGCCACACGGTTGCCCGGCATACGGCATTGCGCAGCTTGACCGGAAAAGATGACCGCACGGCCTGCGAATATCGCACCGCTCACGACGTAACCCTGTGGCCGCTGGAGCTTACCGACGCAAAGTATTTCGAGACCCCGGCGGCGATCGCTGCGGCGGGGGTGACGCTGCCGCCAGGCAAACCGGTGCGGGCCGGCCTGCGTTTGAAGTTCAGGGTGACTGCCGGTGCCCAGGCGAACATGCTCGCACTCGATAGCCTGCCGGTGTTCATCGCCGGCGCGGACGAGCTGCCCAAGCGGTTGTATGAACAGTTGCTGGGCAACGCGGTGAGTTTCGTCGTGCGCGCACAAGGCGCCAGCGGCGAGATCAGCCAGAGCTTCGACGCCTCGCACATCCATCGCAAAGGCTTCGAGGACGACGAGGCATTGATTCCCTACAGCGGCCGTTCGTTCAGCGGTTATCGGCTGCTGCAGGAATATTTCGCCTGCCCCGAGCGTTTCCTGTTTGCCGAATTCACCGGCTTGAAGTCCGTGCTGGCCCGTTCCAAAGGCAGCGAGTTCGAGATCGTGGTGCTGTTCGACCGCAGCGTGGCCAGCCTGCACAACGCGATCGACGTGAACAACTTCCGTCTGTTCTGCACTCCGGCGATCAACCTGTTTCCGCGCCGTGCAGACCGCATCCATCTGCAGCAGGGCAAGACCGAGTACCACATCCTCGCCGATCGCACCCGGCCGATGGATTTCGAGATCCACAGCATCGGCAACGTCGAGGGCTTCGGCGACAAGCAGGAGCCGGAGCAGCGCTTCCTGCCGTTCTACGGCTGCGACGAGCGTACCTGGCACAGCCAGCATTCCGCCTACTACACCATCCGTCGCGAGCCAAGGCTGATCTCGTCCCGACAGAAGCGTCAGGGCGCGCGCTCCAGCTATATCGGCAATGAAATGTTCATCGCCCTGGTGGACTCCAGCGAAGCGCCTTATTCCACTCAATTGCGTCAGATCGGCATGCAGTTGATGTGCACCAATCGCGACCTTCCGTTGCAGATGCCGGTGGGCAAGTCCAAGACCGATTTCACGCTGGAGACCGGCGCGCCAGTGGAGGCGATCCGTTGCGTCGCCGGGCCAACCAAACCACGTGCTTCAGTGGCCACTGGTGAGACCGCCTGGCGCTTGCTGAGCCATCTGCAGTTGAACTACGTGTCGCTGCTCGAGAACAACAGTGGCGAAGGGGCCTCGGCTCTGCGCGAAATGCTGACGCTGTATTGCGACGAATTCGATTCGAGCGCATTGCGTCAGATCGAAGGCGTGAAGGCGGTCAGCTCGCAAGCCATCGTGCGGCGAGTGCCCGTACCGGGGCCGATCACGTTTGGCCGTGGGTTGGAAATCACACTTACCTGCGATGACGGCGCGTTCGAAGGTACCGGCGCCTTCCTGCTGGGTGCGGTGATGCAGCAGTTCTTCACGCGTTACGTTTCGATCAATTCCTTCACAGAAACCGTTCTGCGTACATTGGAACGCAACGAGGTCGCCCGATGGCCCGCCCGGCTGGGAACACGGCAGACGCTGTAGCGCTGGAGAACGCGCTGCGCGACCACCCCGAGGCCTTCGAGTTCTTCGAAGCTGCCCGCAGGCTTGAGTGCGCGTTTCCCGAGCGGCCTCGGCTGGGTCACTCGGCCAAGGCACTGGATGATTTCGTGCGGCTGTGCCAGACACCGTCGCTGTCGTTCGCGCCGAAGACGGTCGATCGCTATCAGCCTGGCGGTGCCGGCAAACCAGCGCGCCTGCATGGCCTGTTCTTCGGGCTGTTCGGTCCCAACGCGCCATTGCCGTTGCACCTCACCGAATACGCCATGGATCGCGAGCTCAACGCGAAGGATTCCACCTTCACCGCATTCGCGAACATCTTCCATCACCGCATGATGAGTCTGTTCTATCGGGCCTGGGCCGACGCGCAGCCGACCGTGCAACTGGACCGTCCGGCCGAGGACCGTTTTCGCCTTTACATGGGTGCGCTGGTGGGTCTGGCTACACCGAATCTCGACAATCGCGACGCGTTGCCGGATCAGTTCAAGCGCTTTTTTGCAGGACGTCTGCTCCAGCAGACCCGCAACGCCGAAGGACTCAAGGGGCTGATCGAACGGTTCTTCCGCATCCCTGTCGGCATCGTGGAATTTGTCGCCGAATGGATGCGACTGCCGCCGACTTCCCATCTTCGGCTCGGTGGGTCCGGTGACGTGGCAGCGCTGGGGCTTACCGCTGTCACTGGCGAATACGTCTGGGGTAGCCAGCAGCGTTTTCGTCTGCGACTGGGGCCATTGAGCTGTGCCGAGTTCAACAATTTTCTGCCGGGCGGTGTGGCGCTCAACCAGTTGGTTGCCGCCGTAAAGACCTACGTGGGCGAGGAAAAGGCGTGGGATGTACAGCTGGTGCTGAAAAGGGCCGATGTGCCCGCCACCCGATTGGGCCGGAACGGGCGGATGGGCCTGACCACATGGATGGGACAGCCGCAGCAGGATGCCGATGTCGATGATGTCGTATTGAAGCCCGTGGGGTAGGTGATCGCGCGGGCTTGCACACGGCATGGTGGCATGAGCTGGAATCACGAATTCGCAACGCTGGATTGACTTCGCACCAAGACATCCGGATCGGACAACTACCACAAAAGGATCAATGACCATGGCCGAAATCAGTCGCGGCGCCCTGTTCGGAAAACTCAACAAGCTGGCCTTCCGTGGTATCGAAAGCGCCACCGTGTTCTGCAAACTGCGCGGCAATCCGTATGTGGAGCTGGTGCACTGGATCCATCAGATCCTGCAACTGCAGGACTCGGACCTGCATCGCATCATCAAGCAGTTCAACCTCAATCCGTCGAACCTGGCGCGTGACATCACCGATGCGCTGGATCGCCTGCCGCGCGGCTCCTCGTCCATCTCCGACCTTTCCAGCAATGTCGAGGAGGCCGTCGAGCGCGCGTGGGTATTCGCCACCCTGATGTTCGGCGAGGCGCAGGTGCGCACCGGCTATCTTGTCGTCGGTTGCATGCGTACGCGCAACCTGCGCAATGCGCTGGTGAACATTTCGGCCGAGTTCGACAAGATCAAGCCAGAGGCCCTGGTCGAGAAATTCGCGGAAGTGGTGGCTGGTTCGCCGGAAGACGGGCAAAGCGCGAACGACGGCTTCCGGATGGGCGGTGGCGGTGCACCAGGTGAGGCGAGCAGCGCAATGTCGCCCGCCCAGATGGGCAAGCAGGAGGCCCTGGCACAATTCACCGTCGACCTGACCGAGCAGGCGCGCAGCGGCAAGATGGATCCGATCGTCGGTCGCGACGACGAGATTCGCCAGCTGGTGGACATCCTCATGCGCCGGCGCCAGAACAATCCGATGCTGGTCGGCGAGGCCGGCGTGGGCAAGACCGCCGTGATCGAAGGCTTCGCCTTGCGTATCGTCGCCGGCGATGTGCCACCGCCGCTGAAGGACGTGCAACTGCGCGTGCTCGACGTGGGCCTGCTGCAGGCCGGTGCCAGCATGAAGGGCGAATTCGAGAATCGCCTCAAGCAAGTGATCGAGGAAGTGCAGTCCTCGACCCGGCCGATCATCCTGTTCATCGACGAGGCACATACGCTGGTCGGCGCCGGTGGCGCGGCGGGCACCGGTGATGCCGCGAACCTGCTCAAGCCGGCACTGGCGCGCGGCAACCTGCGCACGATCGGCGCCACGACGTGGGCCGAGTACAAGAAGCATATCGAGAAGGACCCGGCGCTGACCCGCCGCTTCCAGACCGTGCAGATCGACGAGCCGAGCGAGGAGAAGGCCATCCTGATGATGCGCGGTGTCGCCAGCGTCATGGAAAAGCACCACAAGGTGCAGATCCTCGACGAGGCGCTCGAAGCCGCAGTCAAGCTGTCGCATCGCTACATCCCTGCACGCCAGTTGCCGGACAAGGCGGTCAGCCTGCTCGACACTTCCTGCGCGCGCGTCGCGATCAGCCAGTACGCCGTGCCAGCAGAAGTGGACGACACCCGCAAGCGCATCGATGCACTTCAGACCGAGCTCGGCATCATCAACCGCGAGAAAAACGTCGGCGTCGATGTCGCGGCCCGCGAGGAAGCAGCTACCGAGAAACTCGCCACGCAGAAGGCGCGCCTGGAAACGCTGGAGGCGAACTGGGTCACCGAAAAGGATTTGGTCGAGAAGATTCTCGCGATCCGCGCCACGCTGCGGGGAACCGGCGCGCCGGTGGAGGGCACCGGCAGCTCGCTGGAGGAATCGGCCAACAAGGAAGCCGCCGAGAAGGGTGTGGCCGCGCTTGAGGGTGACGAGCGCACCGCTGCGCTGGGCGAACTGAAACGCCTGCAGAACCAGCTCGCCGAGTTGCAGGGGGAGCATCCGCTGATCCTGGCATCGGTGGACTACCAGGCGGTCGGCTCGGTGGTGTCCGACTGGACCGGCATCCCTGTCGGGCGGATGGTCAAGAGCGAGCTGGAAACGGTGATGAACCTGGCCACGCTGATGGGCCAGCGCGTGATCGGTCAGGACCACGCGATGGAGATGATCGCCAAGCGCATCCAGACCTCCCGTGCCGGCCTGGTCGACCCGAACAAGCCGATCGGCGTATTCATGCTCGCCGGCACCTCCGGCGTCGGCAAGACCGAGACCGCGCTGGCACTGGCCGAGGCGCTGTACGGCGGCGAGCAGAACATCATCACCATCAACATGAGCGAGTTCCAGGAGGCGCACACCGTTTCCACACTCAAGGGCGCTCCGCCCGGTTACATCGGTTATGGCGAAGGCGGCGTGCTCACCGAAGCCGTGCGACGCAAGCCGTATTCGGTGGTGCTGCTGGACGAGGTGGAGAAGGCACACCCGGACGTCCACGAAATCTTCTTCCAGGTGTTCGACAAGGGCGTGATGGAAGATGGCGAAGGCCGTTCGATCGACTTCAAGAACTGCCTGATTCTGTTGACCACCAACGCCGGCACCGACATGATCGCCGGCTTGTGCAAGGACCCTGAGCTGATGCCCGATCACGAGGGCATGGCCAAGGCGCTGCGCGAGCCGCTGCTGAAAATATTCCCGCCAGCATTGCTGGGCCGGTTGGTGACGATTCCGTACTACCCGCTGAGCCCGGAAATGCTGGGCAAGATCGTCAAGCTGCAGCTCAACCGCATCAAGAAGCGGGTCGAGGGTCGCTACAAGATCCCGTTCGAATACGACGAGGACGTGGTGAAGCTGGTGGTTGAGCGCTGCACCGAAACCGAGTCGGGCGGTCGCATGATCGACGCGATCCTGACCAACACCATGCTGCCGGATGTCTCGCGTGAATTCCTCACCCGGATGATGGAAGGCAACGCGATTGCACGGGTGCAGGTCGGGGTGACGGACGGGGAGTTTTCGTACGGGTTTGGGTGAGGCGGTGCGGTCAGGAAATGCCTTCACCGCTCAGGGGTTTGAAAGTGCGCTCTGATCTGGGTGGATCACTTTAAGGGGAAATTGGTATGAACGAACTTGCAGCCAAATTCGCAGCCCGATCGGCGGCGTCGCCGGTGTGCACCAAGCGATATCGGCACATCTGGACGCAGGAGCAGGGCGGTGTCACCTATGGCGACGGGGTCAGCACGTGGCCCGCGGTGTACGAACTGTCGACCTCCGCCGCGTCGACGGCGCTGACGGTCAACGTGCTGATAGGCGCGACCGACGGTGGTGGAGGCTTCACGGCCGAGGTCGCAACGCGCTGGTCTCTGGCGATCAAACGCGTCTGGAGCGACAAGGCCTCGGTGTCGATCAATGAAACCGCTGGAGGTGTCGTGAAGACCCATACCCGGCGAATTCTGTTCGACATTTCCTGGAACGATGCAAACGCCGAATACACGGTCCAATGTCGGCCGACGCCTGGCATGGCCGGCCTGATTGCGTCCATCGACAGCGGAGCAACCCCAGGAGCGCGCTGCGCTCACGTCCAGGCCCTCGGCGTTCCAAGCGTCAAGGCCGCGACCTACGACATCGCATGGCCCATGTGGAAGAAGACGGCGCTGTTGCACGACGTGGATCGGGACAACGTATTCCATGGCACGCCCAACATGCTCGAGTGGGGTGCGGACGACAGCGAAGCGGTGCCGCACGAATTCGGCCATACGATCGGCCTTCCAGACGAATATCTCACGACGCAGTACAACGGCGTGGCGGTCGACGCTGCCATCTACAACCAGCCGCCGTTCGGCACGAAGAGCATCATGAACAACACGGTGTCGAGCCGGGGATCTACCCTTTATCCGCGGCATTTCAGTCTGATCGCAACCGACTTCAGGGATTTGATGAGCACGCTCGTCAAGCCTGGCAGCACTTTCGGTGCGGCTACCGCGCGTATGTTGTGAATCCACAGCGTGTTGGTGAAAACGGGGTCAGATTGAACCACCCCGTTTTCATCCATGCGGTACTCAGAGTGCAGACAACAGGGGGAGACAGGCGATGCCATCCAAACCGCTAAGCATGGGCGAGTTCAAGGCCATGGGCGAACTGGCGCGAGCGCGC
Source organism: Rhodanobacter glycinis (assembly GCF_006438785.1). Lineage (GTDB taxonomy): Bacteria > Pseudomonadota > Gammaproteobacteria > Xanthomonadales > Rhodanobacteraceae > Rhodanobacter > Rhodanobacter glycinis_A. The sequence goes on from NZ_RCZB01000003.1 coordinate 744,893, forward strand.
CAGCAACTGGTCGTCAACATGTTCGGCGGCACGAAGCTCAAGTTCGGCACCAGCAGTCAGCTGTCCACGGCCAAGCAGGTGCTGTCGACGGGCAAGAAGATCGTTTCCTCGGCCAACAAACTGGCAAAAGGCGGCAAGGCAGCCAGCACGGCGGCAAGCATGCCGGGCATGAAGGAGGCGGTGCAGGACTTCATCGTCGAATGCGCGGATGTCGATAACATCCATGAAGTGATCGCGGCGATCACGGGTGAGGTGCTGGCAAACCTGGTGCACGAGATCACGCCGATTCTCGGCGTGGTGACCAGCGGAGTGAAGCTGGCCAAGGCTGGCAAGGCAGTCGCAGAGGACGGATATCACCTCTACAAGAGCGACGACTACAAGGCTGGCTTCCGGCTCGGCGATCCCAGTGCAGCGGCCGAGGCGATCCAGCTCATCATCAAGCGCGACCTCGCCAAACACTCGGTGCAACTGGGGCAGCAGGCGCTCGCCACCGGCGCCAAGATCGGTGGGCTTTTCGCGGATTTCGGCACGGCCACCACGGCGGGCATCGGCATCGCCAATTCACTGGCCAGTCTTGGGCTGCAACTGTACGGCCTGGGCCTGGACATCAAGGACATGCGTGCCGGCAACAAGCGGTTGGCGGCACCGAACTCGCTGGATCTGTTGGTGTTCAACGAGTGCCCTATCCTTGGCTGCTATCTGCTCACCTGCGCTGATACATCGGCCGTCGCCAACATGTTCATTGCCGACATCGGGTTGCCGGGCTGGATGGACAAAGTCGAACTGATGAAGAAGAAGCAGATGGATCCCCTGCTCAAGATCGCCACCAAGAACATCACTAGCTCGCGCCTGCAACTGGAGGGGCTCGGCAGCGACAAGGGCACGCACGTCAAGAAGGGTTTCTTCGCCGGGATAAAGAGCAAGGCGCTCAAGCAGATCGGGCTGTCGTAAGGTTGCTGGGTGTTTCCGGTCACTGCGCGATTGAATGGAGCGGCAAAGCCAAACGGGCGGTCTGCTCATGAACCGCCGGAAGCGTAACATCGGGTCGTTGTCACTGAGTCCACCTGCCAGGTCCATCACTAATGCCCCCAGCCGCACGACTTACCGACATGCATGTCTGCCCGATGGTGACCGGCGTGGTGCCCCACGTCGGCGGCCCGATCCTGGCGCCTGGCGCACCCACCGTGCTGATCGGCGCACTGCCCGCCGCACGGGCTACCGACATGGTGACCTGCGTGGGCCCGCCCGATGTCATCGCCATGGGATCCACCAAGGTTCTCATAAGTGGCTTGCCGGCAGCGCGCCTCGGGGATCCGACTGCCCATGGCGGATCCATTGTGCTCGGCTGCCCCACGGTGTTGATCAGCTGAGCCAGGACATGGGAATGGCCACGGCTGCGCCGGGTTGATTCGGCGAGACATGCATCGTGGCGCCACGTGGCGAAGGGTGGGGAGAATTCGGTGAGAGGAAATCGCAAGTCGTTCATGGCTGGCGCTTGGGTGCCCGTTTGAAGCGGACATCGTCTGGTCGGGGCAGATGCGGGAGCCGCGCCACCGATGTCGCCCACGGCGTGATGGCTCTGCTGCGCAAGGCGGTCGAGGCCCATCAAGGCGGCGAGCTGGATACGGCAGAGACGCTCTATCGCCGAGTACTGCAGATGCAGGCCGGGCAGCCCGACGCGCTGCATTTTCTCGGCGTGCTGTGTCATCAGCGTGGTCGCAGCGAGGATGCCGTGAGGTTGATCCGATTGGCGCTTCGGGCCACTCCGCAACACGCCGATGCGCACAACAATCTCGGTAATGTTCACAAGGAAAGCAGCAACCTCGCCGAGGCCGAGGCGTGCTACCGACGTGCTCTGGCCTGCAACGCACATCATCAGGATGCGTTGGGCAATCTGACCGTGGTGCTTGAGGCCCAGCAGCGGCCGGAGGAGGCGCGGCAAGCCTGCCGCACGTTGATCGAGCAGGCTCCGCAATTGGGTCGCGCGCACTATTTGATGGGAATGCAGCTGCGCAGGCATGCGAGCGAGATCGAGGATGTGGAGCAGGCAGTGGTCTGCTTCAGGAACGCGATCCGCTTCGGCGGCAGCAACGTGCGGGCCCTCGATGAACTCGGTGTCGCGCTCTATGTGCTCGATCGGCACGACGAAGCCATCGGCGTTTACCGCGACTGGCTGAGCCGCGAGCCGGACAACCCCGTGCCCCGGCATATGCTGGCCGCCTGTGGCGGCATGGCAGCGCCGTCGCGGGCGGACGACGACTACGTGCGCAATGTGTTCGACAGATTCGCCGACAACTTTGACGAGCAACTGCTGAACAACCTCGCATACCGGGCGCCGCAGGTGCTGGTCGATGCGCTGAGGCCCATGCTTGGATTGCCCGCTGGCGTGCTGGATGTCCTTGATGCCGGCTGTGGCACCGGATTGTGTGGCCCGCTGATCCGACCGTATGCACATCGCCTGAGTGGCGTCGACCTCTCCGGCGGCATGGTCGAGAAGGCGCGTGCGCGCGGCGGTTACGACGTGCTGGACGTGGCCGAACTGACTGCGTATCTGCAACGACACCCGGATAGCTGGGACTTGGTGCTGTCCGCCGACACCCTGGTCTATTTTGGGGATCTGCACGTGGTGCTGTCTGCCGCCTGTCATGCCTTGCGGCTGGATGGATGGCTCGCCTTCACGCTGGAAGCGCTGGAGGGTGAGGAGAGTCGCACGGAGCTGAGTCCAAGTGGGCGCTATCAGCACACCCGCCGCTACGTGATGGATGCACTGGACGCCAATGGATTCACCGGCGTGGCAATCGCGCCCGAGTCACTTCGCAAGGAAATGGGTGCGCCGGTTGCTGGCTGGGTGGTGCTGGCACGCAAGAAGGAAAGCCGGGAGGGTTGAGGCTTTCGCCATCGGCAGCAACAGACAGGACAGTTTCGACATCGTGCGGATCGAGTGGCACGAGGCGGATCCGGCTCAGGATTTTGTGTCGACCGGAATGGTCGGGAATCGTTTGGCGGCGGCAGCGATCTCCGCGGGATGATCGCTGCTGCTGACCATGTGGTGGCCGTTGACCGTTGCCGCAGCGAAACGTTGCTAACATACCTGCCGCTCATGAAAGCAGGGGTTTGCCATGGGCGGATGCGCTGGAAGAACGGACGGCCTCGATCTGCCACGTCTCGAAAGGCCTCCCGTTGGGGGCGACAATATGGTACACAGCTGAAGTTGCCAGCCTGCCGTTGCGGGCTCGCGGGGGAGAGTGGATATGACGCATCGGATGACACTGAAGTCAGACCTCGGTGACAAGCTGCTGCCCGCAAGCCTGTCGGGCAGCGAGCAACTCGGGAGGCTTTTTTCCTACCAGCTGAAATTGCTGAGCAAGGACAGCGGGATCAAGCTGCTCGACCTGCTCGGCACATCGATGACGGTTACTCTTGATACGGGTGACTTCAAGCGTCATTTCAATGGCATCGTCTCGGAAATATCCCAGATCGGTTTCGAGAGTTTCCAGAACGAACGTCACGCCGAGTACGCAGTGACCCTGGTGCCAAAGCCCTGGTTGCTGCTGCACAAGGTGGACTGCCGGATCTACACCGATCTGTCTGTTCCAGACATCATCAAGACCGTGCTGTCCGAGGTGGGTTGTACCGATGTCAAGCTCAGCCTTAGCGGCAGCTACCCGGTTCGGGAATATTGCGTCCAGTATCGCGAGGATTACTTCAACTTCATCAGTCGGCTGATGGAGCAGGAGGGCATCTATTACTTCTTCCAGCACTCCGACAATACGCACACGATGGTGCTGGCTGACTCGCTTGGAGCTCACTCGGCGACTGGCGGATTTGACGAGCTGCCGTATCGGCCGCAGGGAGAGGCGAGTCGCGGCGCACAGACTCCAGCCATCCAGGATTTTTCCGCCGTACGCTCCATGCAGACCACCAAGTATTCGCTGACCGACTATGACCCTTTGAAGCCGCGCACTTCGCTGCTCGGAGATGAAACGATCAGCAACGCGGACAGCAACCACAACGTGATGGGCCTGGAGTCGTTCGACTACCCTGGCGACCATGTGACCGGTGACGTCGGCAAGCACTACGCGCAAGTACGGATCGAAGCGCTGAACGTGCAGCAGTCGCTGTGTTCGGGCTCGACCACGGCCAGCGGGCTGTTGACCGGCGCATTGTTCAAGCTGGCTGAGTTTCCCCGCAAGGAGCTCAACCTGGAATACCTCGTCACGGGTTCTACCGTGCATATCGAGGATGACGCCTACCACTCCGGCAAGGCACAGGGTGGCGACCTTTTCTTCTGCAATTTCTCGGCGATCCGGAGCGGGCAACCGTTCCGCACCATGCCTACCGCTGTCCGACCGATGGTGGTGGGCCTGCAGACCGCGGTGGTGGCGGGCAGCGATACTGCCGAGGACATCTCGGTCGACAAGTACGGTCGTATCCAGGTGATCTTTCACTGGAACAAGACGGACAAGAAGAACTGGCACATTTCCTGCCCGGTTCGGGTGGCCTCGGCATGGGCCGGCAAGAACTGGGGGGCCGTGAACATCCCTCGCGTCGGCCAGGAAGTGGTGATCAGTTTCCTCGAAGGGGATCCGGATCGACCGCTGGTGATCGGCAGCGTCTACAACGCGGACAACATGCCGCCCTACACCCTGCCGGACAACAAGACGCAGAGCGGCATCAAGAGCCGCAGCCATGAAGGCGGCGGTGCGGATGACTTCAACGAGATCCGCTTCGAGGACAAGAAAGGCAGTGAGGAACTGTACCTTCACGCGCAAAAGGACATGCGCGAAGAGGTGGAGAACGACCACTTCGTCGACATCGACCACGACGAAACCGTCAACATCAAGAACGACCAGACCGAGAACATCAAGCACGATCGCAAGCTGACAGTCGGCAACGATGACAAGCTCGATGTTACGCAGAATGCCACGACCACGGTCGGTCAGAAGTTCAAGCTCAGCGCGGGTACCGAGATTGAACTGGTCACCGGTGCCTCCAGCATCGTGATGAAAAGCGATGGCTCCATCGAGATCAAGGGCGTCAATATCAAGGTCAGCGGCAGCATGGGAGTAAAAGTGGATGGCCAGGTGGAGGTCGGCATCAAGGCCGGCGCCACCATGGACATCGGCGCGGGAGCATCCCTGAAGATGCACTCGGACGCGATGCTGGAAGTTGCCGGTGGCGCAATGGCCACCGTGAAAGGGCCGATGCTGACGCTGAAGGGCGATGCGATGACGCAGGTGTCCGGCGCCATCATCATGATCGGGTAAGCGGGAGGACACGCAGATGTCAGCAGTGTTGCAAGCATCCATGCAGATGGAATTGTCCGAGCCGGCCAGTGCGATGCTCAAGGCCGACATGACTCCGCAGGTAGCGGTGCAGGCCCTGGTCGGTGCCGGCCAGGTGCAGGATGCGCTGAAGCTGCTCGCGCGGCTCTTGCCCAAGCGCTATGCGGTAGCCTGGCTGTGCCAGTGCGCGCGCGATCAACCGTTGAGCCCCGAGGACAAGGCCGGCGCCTCGTTGGCAGAGAAGTGGGTGCGAGAACCGAACGAGAGCAATCGGCGCGCGGCATTCGAATTCGCCAACGCCGGCGGCTACAAATCGACGGGCGCATGGTTGGCCGCCGCCGCTGGATGGTCGGGAGGCAGCCTGGCACCGGCATCGCAGGAGACGCCGGTGCCTCCGGCGGATCATCTGACGGCGTGTGCCGTGGTGGCCGGGATCAACATGCTGGCAGCGCTGGTGATCGACAAGTTCGAGGCCCGCCGTGCCGGCTACATCGAGCCTGCGATGAACCTGCTCAACGCCGGCGGAGCCGCTTCGGGCTCTGCTTGAGTCAATCCCAGCCGGTCTTCCGGAAGCTTGCCCACTGCGCAGATGGGCGATACGATTGTGAACCGTAGTTTTATTGCGTCCGGCGAGCTCATCAACAGGTAGGGTCGGGGTTTGCGGCTCGGGAATAGCAGGGCTTCCGCGGGGTGTGAGGTTGCGTCGGTCGGCCATCGGGGCGTCTGGTTACGCTGATGCAGAGGGCGATCAGGTGCGCTATCGGGGCGGTACATTCAACCTGCAACAGTCGCGAAGCCTCGGTGGTTCGCGAACAATCATTCGGGACGACCATCCGGATTTCATGCGCTGACCCGTTGCATGAGTAAGCGCGATTCATTCATCGCTGTCCTGGTTGGCTGACAGTTGCAGGGGAAATACGAGCGTGTCGATGTCGCAGAGCCTGATCCTCGCAGTTGCTGGCCGCCAGGCTGCCCAATTTGGCAGTCGCAGCCGCAAGACGTTTGAGGCTGTGGGCGGAAGCATCGGCCGCTCCGAGGACTGCGACTGGGTGCTGAGTGCTTCCGGCGTGTCCCGCGTCCACGCGATGATCCGCTACCTCAATGGCATGTATTTCATCGAGGATCGCAGCACCAACGGCATGCTGTTGAACGATGCTCCGCTGATCAAGGGCGATCCTTCGGCGTTGAAAGACGGCGACCGGCTGCTGATTGATACCTTCGAAGTCGAAGTTCACCTGCAGGCAGCCACCGTCGCGTCAGCAATGCCCGACCTGCTGGCGCCGGCACCCGCGGCGGCCGTCCCGACGGCGATGGTGATCGATCCGCTGGATTTCGATCTGCTCGATCCGGTGCCGCGGGCTGCGGCTTATCCACCATCTACGTCAGCCATGCCGATGGACGCGGGTCTCATCCCCGGCGCCATCGATGCACAGGCGGGTGGAGAGCTTGACCCGTTGAGTTTTCTTGGCTCGGCCGACACGTCGTCCGGGCTCCTGTCAGGGGCCACCACGGGTAACGCCAGCTCGAGCTGGAACCACTCGGCCAGCACCGACGACTATTTCCATCCGCCGATGACGACCGATCAACGGCAAGCCAATGCGCTCCCGGAAAATTGGGATCTGACGGTGGGTGACTTCGCGTCGCCGCCGGCGCCACCCAGTTCGCCAGCGCCGCCCGCCGCGGTTGTGGCGTCACCGGTGGCCGTCCCGGCGCGTCCACCTTATAACCCCGCCACCCCGGTTGCAGAGACGACCGGCTCAGCGACACTGCCGCCGGATGTCGATCAGATATTCCGTGTTGTTGTCGACGGCGTGATGGATGTGTTGCGCGCCCGTGCCGAGATCAAGAACACGTTCCGCCTGCCGGTCACGATCATCCAGCGTTCCGAGAACAACCCGTTGAAATTCGCGCCGAACCCGGACGAGGCGCTGCAGAAGATCATGGCGCCGTCCAACGGCGCCTTCATGTCGGGCACGGCCGCGTTCGAGGATGCCTTCGACGATATCCGCTGCCATCAGATGGCGATGCTCGCCGGGGTGCGCGCGGCGTTCGAATCGCTGCTGGTGCATTTCAACCCGGATCGGTTCGAGCAGGAAGCGGATGGCTCGTCGAAGCGTTCGGCGTTCGCCGGCAAGGGCAAATACTGGGACAAGTACCGCGAGAACTTCGACGGACTGTCACGCGATCCCGACGAGTGCTTTCGTCGATTGTTCGGCGACGAATTCGCACGCGCCTATGAAGAACAGTTGTCACGCCTGAAATCGGCGCGGAGAATGCAGAAGTCGGCACGTCACTAGGGGCACTGGGGACGCGGGTTACAGGCAGGAAACATCCAGGGGACGCGCAGGCGAGCAACATGCCGCCCGCGCGGGAATGCCCGGCAGCGCAGCCGGGGGCATCTCACAGGGGCAGGCGCGACGCATGACGGATAACAACAAGGTCGTCTGGAGCGAGGGCTTGTTCCTTCGTCCCCAGCATCTGCAGCAGCAGGAGCGCTACCTTGAGCGCTTCGTGGAACTGCGCGCCGGCAGCCTGCGCCCTTATACATGGGGGTTCTCCGAACTGGAATTGGAGTCCGACCTGCTGGCGATCGGCAAGTTGGGCATCAAGCGTGCCCGCGGCGTATTCCCCGATGGCACGCCTTTTTCGATGCCCGGTGACGACCCGTTGCCGCTGGCGCTGGAAGTTGACGGCAACTGGCGCGACCAGACCGTATTCCTGACCCTGCCGCTGCGCTCGCCGGCACAACCGGACAGCGGCCGGCCCGAGGCGCCTGCCGAAAAGCTGTTCCGCTTCCGGGTACGGGAAACCGAGGTGCGCGACGCCTCCGGCAGCGTCGATGGGCTGACCCCGCTGGAAGTGGGCGGTCTCAATAGCCGCCTGCTGCCGCAATCGCAGCCACTTGAAGGCCTGGCGCAGATTCCGCTGGCGCGGATCGTGGAATGCCGCTCCGACCGTCGCGTGATCCTCGAAGAATCCTTCATGCCTACGGCGCTCAGCTGTCATGCCGCGCCGAGGCTCACGACTTTTCTCACCGAGCTGCTTGGCCTGCTGCATCAGCGCGGCGAGGCGCTGGCCAGTCGCGTGGCGGTGACCGATCGTGGTGGTGCCGCCGAGATCGCCGATTTCCTGCTGCTGCAGGTGGTGAATCGCTATCAGCCGCTGATCGCGCATCTGGCTGCCGCGCCGATCCTGCACCCGGAAGATTTCTACCGCGTGCTGGCGGGCATGGCCGGCGAGCTGTCCACGTTCACGGCGAGCGGCAAGCGACCGCCGGCGTTTCCACCGTATCGACATGAAGTGTTGCGTGAAACCTTCGAGCCGCTGATTGTCGCGTTGCGCAACAGTCTCAGTGCGGTGATGGAACAGACCGCCATTCCGATCCCGCTGCAGCAGCGCAAGTTTGGCGTATGGGTTGCCGTGGTGCCGGATCTGAGCCTGCTCGACACCGCCGCGTTCGTACTGGCAGCCAAGGCCGATCTCAAGTCCGAGGATCTGCGGCGGCAGTTGCCGGCGCAATCGAAGATCGGCCCGGTCGAGAAGATCCGCGATCTGGTGAACCTGCAATTGCCCGGTATTCCGGTGGCACCGATGCCGGTGGCGCCGCGGCAGATTCCGTACAACTCCGGCTATCTGTATTTCGAGTTCGACAAGAATTCGTCGATGTGGCGGGAGCTGAAGACGTCAGGCGGCATTGCCTTCCATTTCGGTGGCGAGTTCGCCGGTCTCGACTTGCAGTTGTGGGCGATCAGAGGTTGAGCGCATGAGCAGCAATGGTCCCAACGACGACGATCCCCTGCGGGATGCCACGGTAGTGCGTCCGCGTGGCGCGCCGACACCACCCGCACCCGCCCCGGCGCCTGCAGCGAGGCCGGCAGTTGCGTCAGCGAGAGGGCCTGCATCGCGTGCCGACATGGGGCCACCCGCAGCCATCAGTGATTTTCTCGGCGGCGGGTTGAACGCATTGGTACAGGCGGCAAGCCCGCTGCTGCTGCTTGCCGTGCAATTGCGCAACAGCGTGTCCCAGCCGGATGCAGCGCACCTGCGCGATCAAGTGATCGCCCAGGTACGTCAGTTCGAAAGTCATGCGCAAGCGGCCGGTATTGCGGCGCAGACCATTACCGCGGCGCGTTACGTGCTGTGTTCGACGCTTGACGAATCGGTGATGAACACGCCGTGGGGCCAGCAAAGCGGCTGGGCGGCCAAGACCCTGCTGGTGATCTTTCACGGTGAATCCTACGGTGGCGAGAAATTCTTCGTCATCCTCGATCGGCTGTGCGCGGACTTCTCGCGCCATATCGATCTGATCGAACTGATGTACATCTGCCTCGCATTGGGTTTTGGCGGGCGCTACCAGATCGAGGCCGATGGCCGCGCGAAGCTGGCCGACATCCAGGAAGACCTGTACCGGCGACTGAAGGGACAGCGCGCTCCGGCTGCGGAGGAGCTGGCGCCGCACTGGAAGGGCATCGAGGATCGGCGCAATCCGCTGGTTCGTTATGTACCGCTATGGGTGATCGTGGCCGCCGGTGCCTGTCTGCTGCTCGGTGCCTTTCTGTACTTCTATACACGGCTGAACGAACGGTCCTCGCCGGTGAGCGCGCAGGTTGCGCAGATTGGTCTGAAAGGTGCGGTGCCGCCGGATGAGGCGCGGCTCAGGCAGACGCAGCCCAAGGTCGCGCGCAAGAGCCTGAAGCAGCTGCTGGCGCAAGAAGAACAGGCCGGCGCGCTGACCGTTGACGAAAAGCCGGACGGGTCCGCGCTGGTGCGCCTCAATGCGACGGCGATGTTCGCCTCGGGCGGCACCGAAGTCACCGCGAAGCAGGTCCCGATGCTGCACGCCATCACCGCCGCGCTGAATCAGGTGCCGGGGCGGGTGATTGTGGTCGGCCATACCGACGATCAGCCCGTGCATTCATTGAAGTTCAAGGACAACTACGCACTTTCGGCGGAACGCGCGCGTTCGGTGCTGCAGATACTGAGTCAGGGCATCGACAATACGGGGCGGCTGGAGTCCAGCGGTGCGGGGTCATCGCAGCCGATCGCGCTGCCGGCCAGCCTTCCGGAAAATCGCGCGCGCAATCGCCGCGTCGAAATCCTTTACAGCCCGGAGGACTGAACATCGTGGGCAAGCTTCTTGCGCTGTTCAAATCCCGCCTGTTCATCACCCTCGTCGGCCTGTTGCTGCTGTCGCTGTTGATCTGGTTTGGCGGTCCCTACCTTGGCTTCGGCGAATCACAGCCGCTGACGAGCCCGGTCGTGCGGCTGTTGCTGATCATCGTGATCGTGGTGATCTGGGCGGTGTGGCTGCAGATCCAGCAACTGCGGGTACGCGGCAAGGCCAAACAGATGGCCAGCGACCTGAGTGACCAGGGTGCACCTGCAGCCGGCGGTGGCGAGCGCGATGAGCGCTCTGCCAACGAGCGTGCGCAGTTGCAGGGCCGCTTCCAGGAAGCCGTGGATACGTTGCGCAAGAATCGCAGCGGCGGCACCAATCTTTATGCCTTGCCCTGGTACGTGGTGATCGGTCCGCCGGGTTCCGGCAAGAGCACGCTCTTGCAGAACTCCGGGCTCAATTTTCCGCTGTCGAACAAGTTCGGCAAGGAAGCGATCCGCGGTGTTGGCGGTACCCGCAACTGCGACTGGTGGTTCACTGACGAAGCCGTGTTTCTGGACACCGCCGGCCGCTACACCACACAGGATTCCGACCGCGGTGCGGACGCCTCGGCGTGGGAGGAATTTCTCAATCTGCTGCGCAAGTATCGCAAGCGGCGGCCGATCAACGGCGTGATCGTGGCGATGAGCCTGTCGGATCTGCTGACACTGGATGCCAGCGGCCGCCAGCAGCACATCCTGGCGATTCGCCAGCGTCTGGACGAGCTCGCCAAGCACCTGCGCATCGGCGTGCCGGCCTACCTGGTATTCACCAAGTGCGACCTCGTGGCGGGCTTTACCGAATTCTTCGATGACCTCAATCCGGAGCTGCGCAGCCAGGTCTGGGGCATGTCGTTTCCGGTCGGCAAGACCATGGACGGCACTGCTGCGAAGCAATTTCTGGACGAGTTCAACCTGCTGCTGGACCGGCTCAACACGCGCATCCTCGACCGCCTGCATGGCGAGCGCGACCGCACCCGGCGCGCGGCGATCCTGTCGTTCCCGCAGCAGCTTGGCGCCTTGCGCGAAATCACCCGGCAGTTTGTCGAAGGCGTATTCACCGGGCATCAGTACGACGCGCCGCTGCTGCTGCGCGGCGCCTATTTCACTTCCGGCACGCAGGAAGGCACCCCGATCGACCGCATGATGGGCGCGGTGGCACGCACGTTCGGCCTGGATGCCTCGCGTCTGCACGTACCGGGCGCACAGAGTCGCACGTTCTTCGTCGAGCGCCTGCTCAAGGACGTACTGTTCAAGGAATCGGGTTTCGCCGGTACCAACCCCAAGCTTGAGCGGCAGAAGATCCTGCTGCAGGCCGCGTCCTATATCGGTGTGCTGCTGGCGTGTGCGTTGCTGGTTTTCGGGCTGGCCAGCAGCTATCGCCGCAATGGCAATTACCTGGCGCAAGTGCAGACAGCGTTGCAGAAATACCCGGCGCAGAGCGACATGTCGCTGGCGCCGAATCAGCAGGCGTATTTCGCACTGGTGCTGGAACGGCTGGAGGCATTGTCGGCCGCGGTGGATGTCGCCGACCAGCACAAGGGTAATGTGCCGCTGTCGATGCGTTTCGGCCTGTATCAGGGCAACGCCGTAGGCGACGAGGTGCGCGACGCCTATTACCGCGAACTCAACGGCATCCTGTTGCCAGGCGTGGCTTCACAGTTTCGTGCGGGCCTCGCCGCGAACGCAGCCGATCCCCAGATGCTCTACTACTACCTCAAGGGCTACCTGATGCTGGGTGAGCCCAAGCATTTGGACCATGATCAGATCGTGGCCCTGGCCGGCATCGAGTGGCGTCGCCTGTTCCCGGCCGATCCGGTCCTGCAGAAGGCGCTGACCAAGCACTTCGATGCGCTGGTCGGGCATGAGGGGCGCCTGCGTGCATTGACCCTGGATGCCGGTCTGGTGGAGCAGGCGCGCAACACATTGCGCACCGCGGATCTGCCCACCCTGATCTATGGCAACATCAAGCTCACGGCGGACAACGACGGCTATGCGCCTCTGCAACTGGACAAGGAGCTTGGCCTGCTCGGCAATGTGTATCGGCGCAAGAGCGGTGCGGCACTGTCCGAGCCACTGCCCGCGCTGTTCACCCAGCCGGCGTTCAAGAACGAGGTCGACAAGGGTATCGAGCAGGCGGTGACGCAATTCGCCGACGACGACTGGGTATTCGGTGCCAGCAAGATCGATTCCCTGCAGAAGGCCCAATTGGCCCAGCAGGTGCTCGCGCTCTACGAGCAGGATTACATCAAGGCCTGGGACGCCATCCTCAACGATCTGGAATTGCAGCCGATCAGCAATATCCAGGATGCCAGCGCCATCGCCGCCAAGCTTGCCGGCCCCAATTCGCCATTGAAGCTGTTGCTGAAGGTGGTACGAGACAACACCAACGACCTGATGCGTGCGCCGCCTGCGGATGCCGCAGACAAGGCCGAGGATGTGGCGAAAAAGCTGGCGCAGAAAAAGGCCACGCAGACCGCATTGGCGAGGGCGCTGGCACAGGCTGGTGCAGGCAGCGGCGGTACACCCGGGGCAGATGCGACGAGTGCAAAACCCGGGCAGGTGATCAGCGATCATTTTGAGCAGATCAACAAGCTCAGCGATGGGGCGCCCGGTGCCGCACCGATCGACCAGACGCTGAAGGTGCTCGATGATCTCAGCAAGACCTTGCTGACGATGGGTGATTTCAGCTCCGCCGCCGGGCAGCCCAACCCGCAATTGCTGATGGCGCAGCAGGCAGCCACGCAATTGCCTGCGCCGGCTTCCGGCTGGTTTGCGGCACTCACCGGCAAGAGCCAGGCGTTGGTAGCCAGCGGCACCAAGGGCGCGCTCGACGACCAGTTCCAGCAGGTGGTCGCGAAGGATTGCGCCGACTACACGCGCGGTCGCTATCCGTTCTCGCCATCCAGCAACAACGACATTCCTTTGCAGAACTTCGGTGAGATGTTCGGTTACGGTGGCCGTTTCGACAGCTTCTACACGCAGACGCTCGGCAAGCTGATCGATGCCAGCGGCCGCAACTGGCAATGGAAGACCGGACCCGGTGCGGTCAGCGGCTCGGCCGGCATGCTGGCGCAGATGCAGGGTGCCGACCGGATCAAGCAGATGTTCTTCCGCAGCGGCAACATGCCCGAGGTTGATTTCACGCTGCTCACGCCGGTACTCGATGCCGGCATCGGCAAGCTGGTCATCAATGTCGATGGCCAGAAGTACGAATACCAGCCGGGCGGCGCAACGAACGTCGCCATGAAGTGGCCGGGGCCGACGCCGGGATCCGTTTCGATTTCCGCCTACGACCCTTCCGGCGCGTTGCTGACGACGTTCGACTATCACGGTGACTGGGCGTTCTTCCGCGCATTGCAGGCGGCCAGCCTGCAGAAGCAATCCGATCTGCGTTTCGTCGCCAGCTTCAACTTCGGCGGCCATTTGGCGAAGGTGACGATCCAGGCCAACAACCTCAAGAACCCGTTCCTGAGCAACGCATTGTCCAGCTTCCGGTGCGGGGGCTAAGCGCGTGCCGAATCCCGCTGCAGGTTTTTTCGGAAAGCTGCCCAGCGCCGGGGATTTCGTGCAGCGTCGGTTGCCACCCGGTTTCGTCGATGTGTGGGATCACCATTTCGAAAGCGCGGTGGCGGAAAGCCGCAGCGCGTTGAATGGGGCTTGGTATGAGGCCTATCACGCCAGTCCGGCGTGGCGCTTCCTGCTCGCGCCAGCGATATGTGGAGAGTCGGCCTGGGCAGGGATCATGGGGCCGGGCGTGGACCGGGTCGGACGTTGCTTTCCAATGGTCATCGCCACGCCGATCGCGGCTGATGCCGGGGTCTGCGCCCGCGCGTTGACGGAGGGCGGCAGCTGGTTCGACTTGGCCGAGCAGGTGCACTTCGCCGCGCAGGCCGACGCCTCGATCAGTGTGGATGCGTTTGACGAGCAGGTGGCCGCGCTGGCGAGCCCGCTCGATGCAGGGCGGCCGGATGCGCTGGAGCTTCTGCATGGCATCGACTGGAACGCGGCAAGCCATTGGCGCCTGCCGCTGCCGGCCCGCGGTGGCACGGGCACGTTCCTGGGCGGGTTATGGACGCGCCTGGCGGCCACACCCGGCAACTGGTGTCTGTGGTGGACGACGGGAGTCGAGCGGGTACCGGCAAGTGTATTGATCACCAACGGTCTGCCGCAGCCGACGGCCTATGCCGGGTTTCTCGATGCCGGGTACAGCATCACGCCATGGCAGTCGATGGGGACGTTCGACGCTGTGGCTCGGTATCCACAAACTGTCGCTGACTTTGTCACCAGCCCCATCGATGTGCCGACCGCGATGCCACTGCCGGCGACACCGGTTGCGTGGCTGCCGGACGATCCGGAACTGTTTTCCGATCTGGGCGCGGTGCCTGAGTCGGTGATTTCAACAGCCCCTCCGGTACATGCCGTGACCATTGCGCCGACACCCGTTGGTGCCGGCGCGGGTGCCATGGTATTGAGCCGAGTGGACTGCGCCCTGACTCTGCTGGCGGCCGAAGTCGGCAGCCCCGATCCGCGGCAGCGGGCAGTCACTGCGGTGTCCTCGATCGGTCGTGACCTGCCCGCCACCGACCTGGCCGCTGGCATGCAGACCTTGCGCACGCGGATCATGGCGTTGAACCCGCAGCTGCGGCAGTCCAGCGAGGACCTGATTGATCCGGTGCTGGAAGATTGCGCGGTGATCGCCGCGCACGTCGCGGGCGGCCAGGCCGACCTGTTGCGGATCGGCACGGCGGCGGCATGGCATTGGCGGCAGGGGCAGCTGCAACCATTCTTCGCCAAGAGCACGGCGCCGCCGGCCGTCGAGGCCGGCGTCGATGATGATTTCAATGATCTGCTGTTCAGCCGGGTTTCGCTGACCGCACCCGGTCTTGGTGCGACGGCGCAGCCGACCTGCGGCGAGGTCTTCTGTGCGATCCAGGCAGGCGATCGCCTGTTGCTGATGGCGACCCAGCAATTGCTGCAACTACCACCAGAAGTCCTCGCACGCAGCCTCGCGATGCCGTCATGCGACGACGCGCGCCTGCACCTTGCCACCGCTGCAGGCCTTGGCGCGGACGCGACCCAATGGCCATTGGCGATCATCGAGATTGACGCATGACGACTCGATACGTTTCCGCGGGCCGCACGGTGACCGGGAAGGTCCGAAAGCACAACGAGGACGCCATTCTGATCCGTGACGAGGTCGGCTTGTGGGTCGTCGCCGATGGCCTCGGCGGACACTCGGCTGGCGACTATGCCAGCACGATGATCGTCGAGCGGCTCGCTGCGTTGCCCCGCACCGGCAGCGTGTTCGACTTCATCGAAACGATCGAGGACACCCTGGTCCAGGTCAATGCCGACCTGCTGCAGACTGCTGCCACTCGTGGCGTTGACCTGATCGGGTCGACCGTCGTGGTGCTCGTGCACGACAGGAATTTCATGCTGTGCGGCTGGGTCGGCGACAGCCGTGCCTATTGCTTCGAAGACAATCGCCTGCGCCAGATCACGCGCGACCACGTGCACGGTGGCGAGGACGACATCACCCATTTCGGCGCCACTCCGGCGCCGCCGCAGGCCGGTTCCGGCGTGCTCACGCGCGCGGTCGGTGCCGAAGAGCAGTTGTTCGTGGATTGGGTCATTGCAGACAATCGCCCGGGCACGGAATTCGTGCTTTGTTCCGATGGCATCAACAAGGAAATGTCCGATGCCGAGCTCGATGGCGAATGTCGCCGCAACCGGCAACCGCAAGACCTCATTGTCAGTCTGTTCGAGCTTGCCTTGAGCCGTGCCGGGCGGGACAACATTTCAGCCGTCGTCGTACGCCTCCAAGCATGATGAAAACTTCCCAGCCATGAATTCCATAGCCGAACTGGTTTCCGCCTACCAGGGCGACAAGCTCAAACTCCCCGCCCTGTTCGAAGCAGTGGCGGCGCGTGGCGCGTTGCCCGAGGCCGAATATCAGGCAGAAATAGCGTGGCTTGAGCAGCAGCGCAGCGAGGGCAGTGTCGAACCGCTCATCATCAAGGCGCTGCTGGCCAAGTTGGCCGTCGTGCAGTCGCAGGCGGCTCCGGCGGAACCCGAGCATGATGCCGACATCACCATGGTCAAGCCGACGACCCAGCGCCCGCCTGCGCCGGTGACTGCGCCCGATGACGATGATGTCACCCGCTTGCAGCCGACCTCGCGTCCCGCGCCGCCGCCGGTGGATCTGGACGAGATCACCGTGGTCAAGCCCACGTCGCATTCCTCCGCGCCGCCCGTCGCGGATGAAGCAACGGTGGTCAAGCCCGCGTCGGGTGCGTCACGGCCGCCAACGCAGGAGCGCGCCGCCGGCGTTACCGGCACGCAAGGCACCGGTTCCAGCATCAGCAGCAGCCAGTCCAGCTGGCAGCATATCTCCGACGCGGAAACGGCTGACTTTGTCACGGTGGGCTCGCTGCTCAAGGGACGCTTCTACCTCGAGAGAGAGATTGGTCGCGGCGGCATGGGTGTGGTGTTCAAAGCCCGCGACGAACGCAAGGTCGAGGCGCGTGACCGCGATCCCTACGTCGCAGTGAAGGTGTTGAATGACGAATTCCGCCGGCATCCCGATTCGCTGATCTCGCTGCAGCGAGAGTCGCGCCGTTCGCAGCAGCTGGCGCATGACAACATCGTGCGCGTCTACGATTTCGACAAGGACCGCACCATCGTCTTCATGACGATGGAGTACGTCGACGGCTCCGACCTCAAGCAGCTCATTCGCGAACGTGCCTACAACGGTTTGTCGCTGGCCGAGGCCCGGCCGCTTATCGAGGGCATGGCGCGAGCGCTCACGCGGGCACATGCGGCTGGCGTGGTGCACTCCGATTTCAAGCCGGCGAACGTCATGGTGACGCGCGAAGGCGTGCCGAAGGTTTTCGATTTCGGCATCGCGCGCGCCGGCAAGCACATGGGCGATGCGGTTGGCGAACAGACCGTGTTCGATGCCGGTACGCTGGGTGCGTTGACTCCGGCGTACGCCAGCCTCGAGATGATCCAGGGCAAGGATCCGGTGCCCGGCGATGATGTCTATGCGCTGGGTTGCGTCACGTTCGAACTGCTGACCGGCAAGCATCCCTACGACAAGGCCAGCGCCGAAGTGGCGATGAAGGAAGGCCGCAAGCCGCCGTTGGTGAAGGGGCTGACCAAGCACCAGTACAAGGTACTGTGCGCGAGCGTGGCGTTCACCAATGCACAGCGCCTGAAAAGCGCCAACGAGCTGGTCGAGGGGCTGCGCGAGGTGGGTCTGCGCGAGCGGGCGATGCCTTACCTGATCTATGGCGTGCCGGCTCTGCTGGTGGTTGCCGGTGGCGTCTGGGCCTGGACCAGCTACCGGCATGGCCATCAGGTGGCGGAGGTGATCGGGCGTTTCACCATGGTGCGCCCGGATCATTACGCCAACGAAAACCAGGCGCTGCAGGCGCTCAATACGCTCAACGACGACGACCGCAAGCGAATCATTGTCGACCAGAACGACCTGATCCAGAATTTTCTGCTGAGCCGCATCGATGCCTACTGGGATCCGGCCAAGGATCGCTATGACTACGCCGGAACGCAGCGCGTATTCAAGTTGCGCGACGATCTGAAACTGTATTCGCCGGCATTGGACATCAAGCGCAGCGCGGTGGAAAAACAGAGGAACGACCTGCTCAATTCACTGGATACCCAGCTGAGCCAGCAGATCAGTGCCGACGCCATCTTCGAGAACCAGCCAGACAACGTCGTCACGACGTTGGCCCACATCCGCGCTATCGACCCCGGCAGCGCGTTGCTCAAGAATGCCGAGCTCGAGCTCAAGTACGACGCGGCGATCGGCAAATCGATCGATGCCGGACATGTGGACGAAGCGGTGGCGGATCTCAAGCTTGCCAGCAGCCTGTTCCCCGATTCCAGCCGGTTGAAGCAGCGCGGCGCACAGCTGGACGAACTGGGCAAGGCGCTGGCGGCGCAGCAGCAGCAGGAGCAGGAAGCGAAGCAGCTGCAGCAGCAGCGCGAGCAAAGCCTGCAGACATTCACCGGCTTGCTCGACCACGCGAACAACGCCGACGACTGGCGCGGACAGGCGGCGGCAGCGTACCGCAATGCGGCAAAACTGCTCGCCGACGATCCGCGGCTGGCGCAGCAGGCTACCCGGCTGAAACAATCGTTGTCGGCACAGGCAGCGGAAAAACAGACCGCTGGAGATCTTGCCAGCGCGATCAGCATTGCCGGGT
Source organism: Rhodanobacter glycinis (assembly GCF_006438785.1). Taxonomy (GTDB): domain Bacteria; phylum Pseudomonadota; class Gammaproteobacteria; order Xanthomonadales; family Rhodanobacteraceae; genus Rhodanobacter; species Rhodanobacter glycinis_A. Next base: position 763,560 of record NZ_RCZB01000003.1, read on the forward strand.
TCGGCATCGACCTGTTCCCGGGCGACTCGGCGCTGTCGGCGACGCGTCAGACCCTGCTGGAGCAGCAGAACAAGCTGGCGCAGCAGGCGGCTACCGAAGCGCAGCGCAATGCCCTGGCAAAGAGCCGGGTCGCCGACCTGCTGGCGCAGCCGCTCGGTACCGTGGTCTGGCTGCAGGACGTCAAGAGCGCATTGAACAATGCGCGGACCCAGGTCGGGGCCGGCTCGCCGGACTATGCCGGGTTGCGGGGCAGCGTCGATGCCAGCCTGGTCAAGCTGGTCCGTGATCGCATCGCCGCTGGCGATCTCGATGCGGCCGAGCGCGTCGGCAAGGCGGGGCAGCAGATCGATCCGGCCGAGGCGGGCTTTGCCAAGGTGCTGGCCGAGGTCGCCAACGCCCGTACCGTCGCCCAGCAGAAGACCTTGCAGCAACAGACGCAGGCTCTCGCCGATGCCCGCACCAGCCTGGCAGGACTCAGCGCCAAACCGGCGCTTACGCCGGACTGGCAGCAATCGGTGGCGGCGGCGATGGAGACATTGCGTGCCGACACATCGCCGGAGACCGAGCGCGCAGTCGACGCGCTGGGCACTGCTATCGCGAATGAAGCCGATCGGTTTGCCAACCCGCAACATCTGCCGCAGGCCAAGTTGGCGGTGGACTTCGGCCTCAAGTACATACCGAAGTCGACCCAGCTGCTCGCCGAAAGCGCCAAGCTTGACGCGCTCCAGCAGAACCTGCAGGCGAAGGCTGCCCAGGAGAGTGCCGATGCCGAGGTGAAATCGCGCATCGAATCGATGAAGAGTGCGGTGGCGGCCGGCGATGTGGGCAAGGCCAGCCAGTCGCTGGCACGTATCCAGACCTTGCAGCCGGATAACCCGTTCCTCAAGACTGAAGGACCGAAACTGCTGGCCGATGCGTATCTCGGCCAGGCCCACGATACGTTCCAGAAGGGGCGCTACCAGAAGGCGGCTGACGTCCTCGGTCAAGCTCTCAAGGCGTTGGGTGGCAACGCCGAATTGCGCTCGGCAAAGGCACGCTACGATTTGGTTGCCGCCATCATGGCAGCCGGCAGGCAGCCGCTTGCCGGTGCCGATTACGATCGATTGAAGAAGCAGCTCGATGGAGTTCGTCGAACGGACGCCAGCGCGCTGGGTGAGCTCGAATCGGATATGCGTATCCGCGGCCAGCTGTCCGCGAAATCGCTTGCCGAGCAACTCGAGCGGCTCAAGCCCACCGGTGCCGCACCGGCAGGTTCGCCAGTCCCCCTGGCGACAACGTCAGCCGAACCCGTTGAAGAGGCACCGCCTCCGGTCCTTCCCGGCAAGACACCCACGGTCCCCGGCAAGCCGGGCGCGGCAATCCGGCCGACCCCGACCGGTGCGCCTGCCGCGCCTGCGGGACCGCCGGGAGCGGACTCGTGCGCCAAGCCCGGACTGGCCGGAAAGGGCAAGTTCTGCTCCGACAACATCGGCGGTACGCGCGGCCCGTTGCTGGTCGTGGTGCCCGGAATCGGCGGTGGCAAGGCCTACGCCATGTCACGTGCAGAAATTTCCATTACCGAGTTCAATCAGTTCTGCAGGGCTACCGGCAAATGCGCTGCCACGACGGTGAACGACCAGGACCTGGGCAACGCGCCGATCAGCAACATCAGCCTGGATCAGGCCAAAGCCTATGCACGCTGGCTCAGCGACCTCAGTGGCGGCTATATCTACCGCCTGCCCGGCGACGAGGAATGGGTGCACGCGGCCAAGGGCGGCAGCGGCTGGAAGCAGGCCGAGGACAGCAACTGCGTGCCGCCCACGGCAGGTGGTGGCGAAGGCAGCGGAGCGGTCGTGTCGGCGCGGGGCCGTTCGCGCAATCCGTGGGGCTTGGTCAACATGACCGGAAATGTGTGGGAATGGGTGGTCAACGGCGGTAGCGTGATGGCGCGTGGCGGCAGCTTCAGCAGCTACTGGTCCGACTGTAGCGTCGACACGCATCGTGCCGACAGCGGCTCACCCCAGCGAGACGTAGGTTTCCGAGTGCTCAGGGAGCTGAAATGACTGAACGCGAACGGGCCATCAATCAGGATCTGCACGTCCTGGACGAAGCGCATCGGCTGGGCCGAATCACGCGTGCTGAATACCGTGCCCGACGTCGTCGCGTACTCGAATCGTTGTACGACAGCAGCGGCGTGGTCACCGCACGCAAGACCCTGGTCCCGGGTGTCGCAACGACCTCATCGCGCGCGCGCCATGACCATCCGGCGTCGGTTGGCGACGCATCGGCGGCTTCCGGACGGGCATTGACCACCCTGTTGACGATGCGGCCGGGGATTGCCTGGAAGCCATTGCTGGCTATCCTGGCTGGCGCCGTGCTTTTGGTTTTGCTGGCGTACTGGCTGTTGCGCGGCGCATGAAAATACCTGTCATCGCAGCTTGCCCGTGGTGGTCGGCTCGATACGGCAGCCTTCGCCGACCCCGTGGGCTTGACGCTTTCGCAAGCCTGCCGGGCGGAGCGGAGTCAACGCTACGGGTGCGGGTGACGGGTTGAAGTTTCCCGTCTGCGGCCATGGCCGAAACACCTTGCCACGACGCGATTTGCAATCCGTTTGCGCCATCGCGCCGACAAAAACCCGGCCTGGAAAAGCAGGGTTCCTCGCGTTGCCCGGGTGATCAGCAGGCGCCGATTCTCGCGATCTTTTGCGCCTGCCGATGGCTGTTCCGCTGAACGTCTTAGGGTGTATTCTGTGAGGAGTAACACGTACTGGCACAGGCAGCAATTGCCTTGCAGTGGGGGAAAGTTCGCAACGGCGTGACCTTGGATAACCCAGGTGCGCCGTCTACGGAAGTTGAAGCGGCCCGGGGGAATGTATCGTGCGAATTGTTTGCTTCGCGGCAGCGTTGGCATTGGCGCTGACTGGAGGAATGGCCTGCGCGCAAGACGCCGGCACCGCCTCGTCAGGCCAGGCGTCCGGCAAATCACAAACCACGATTGAACACGCTCCGTCGCCGCCATCAAGTGACGCCGCGGCGACCGTTTCGCCGCCACCTCAAGCATCCGGCAACGTCGTGCCTCCGGTGAAGGATCGCGATGCCGAGACTGCGCAGAAGATCGCGGTGCAAGGCTTTCGCGTCACCGGCGTGGCCGATCATGCGAGCCTTGGCGTGACACCGGCGAGCATCCAGGCGCTGGCCGATGCGCAATACCGGCAACTGGCCAGCACGGCGGGCAATCCGGTGAAGCTGGGCTTCGCCGAGATGCAGGGCGTGGCCGACAAGATCGTCGAGCGCTACCGGACGGCCGGGTTCATCGTATCCAACGCATTTTTGCCGGCACAGACTGTGGGTGCCGATCAGATCGTCGAGATCCAGGTGCTTGAGGGCAAGATCGGCAAGATCATCGTCAAGGGTACCAAACGCTATCGACCTGGGGTCATCTCGGCGCCGGCGGAAAAACTCAGGGGTAAGCCGCTGCTGAAAAGCGACGTGGATACAGCGCTGCTGTACGCACGCGACCTGCCGGGAGTCACAGTCTCGTCGACATTCCAGCCCGGCGAGCATACCGGCGATACCGATCTGGTGATGGTCGCCAACGAGGCCAAGCGGCCGTACAAGATCATGCTGGGCGCCAACAACTACGGTACCGACCTCACGGGCAAGTACCGTGCCCAGGCCGGCCTTGAATGGGACAACCCGCTGCGCATCGGCGATACCTTCAACGCCAACGTGGACTATGCACTGGATCCGAGCAACAACGTATATGGCGCGCTGAGCTATCGCGCGCCCGTCGGCATCACACCAGGCCTGACTGCCGTCATCGGTGCTTCGCGCAGCGAATTGCAGGTCAATACTGGCACCTTCTCCGCGCTTCACGTCAAGGGTCCGAGTTCGCTCTATTACGCGGGCATGGACTGGAAGTTCATCAACCGGGACGACCTCAAGACGATAGGCACGCTGCATGTCCTCAAGGAAGAGTCCAGGCTGGACGGCCTCGGCGTGAGCCTGTCGGATGAAAAATTCAGCGTCGGCGAACTGACCTACGGCATGATCCACACCGATCGCCGCTTTCATGGTGTCGACCTCCTGCAACTCAGCGTGCGCAAGTCGATCAACGACGATTCCACCGAACCCGACCTGGTCAGCCCGCAGCATGCGAGCAATTTCCTCGTCACCAAACTCTCGTATACGCGGTTGCAGTTTCTGAGCAAGTCGCAGCGACTCAACTTCAAGTTCGTCGGCCAGTACACCCGCGATGCGCTGGTTCCACTCGAACAGTTCGTGCTCGGTGGGCCCGACAGCACCCGCGCCTATCCGATTGCCGACGCCCTGCGCGACAAGGGTTATTACGCGTCGCTCGAATACCACGTCGATGCGCCTGGTTTCGGTGACGTGGTCTCGCCGTTCTACGGCAGGCCATGGCGCGAGCTGCTCGAATTCGAGGTGTTCGTCGACTATGCCAAGGGTTTCTCGGCGGGCGCGAACCGGCTCGTCACGCCGGATACCGCCACGCTGAGTGGCGCGGGCGCAGGCCTGATCTTCCGCCTGCCACGGTTCAACCAATTCGCGTTCCACCTCGACGGTGCGGTACCGCTGAGCTCGCAAGATGCGTCTGATGGCAAAGGCTTCCACATCTACTGTGGGTTCAGCTTCACGTATTGACGGATGATGACCATGAGCAAGAGCACCCGCATCAATCGACGCAACCCGCGCACCTCGGCGCGCAGGCATGCGACGCCTGCATTGGTCACCTCTCTGCCATTGCGCAAGACCTGGCCGATCAGCCTGTGCGTCGGCCTGGTCGTCGGCTCGATCGTGTTCAGCAGCGATGCGCTGGCCGGTGGCCCCACCGGAGGCGTCGTCGTCGGTGGTTCGGGCACGATCACGCAAAGCGGAAACAACACGGTCATCAACCAGGCCTCGAGCAGGCTGGCGTTGAACTGGCAGACGTTCAACGTCGGCGCCAACGAGTCGGTATTGTTCAACCAGCCGTCGCGCTCGGCGGTGGCGTTGAACCGGATCCTGGATCAGAACCCCAGCCAGATCTTCGGGCGCATCAACTCGAACGGCCAGATCTTCCTGATCAACACGCACGGCATCATCTTCGGCGCCACGGCGCAGATGAATGTCGGTGGCCTGCTTGCCAGCACGCTGGACCTGACCCCGAATGATTTTCTCGCCGGGCACTACAACCTCAATGCGGTCGCTCCCGCTGCCGGCGTGGTCAACCACGGGCTGATCCAGGCAGCGAGCGGTGGTTCGGTCAGCCTGGTCGGCGGCAGTGTGCTCAATGACGGGCTGATCTTCGCCAACTACGGCAAGATCAATCTCGATGGCGCCGATCACGCGACGCTCGACTTCGATGGCAACGGCCTGATCAACATCCAGATCACCGGCGAACTCAAGCAGCGTCTGGACGCCAAGGAAGCCGCCGTCACCAACAAGGGCAGGCTGAGTGCCGAAGACGGCACGGTGGTACTGCAGGCGGCGGCCACCAAGGATCTGTTCACCAACCTGGTCAACAACAGCGGCGTCATCGATGCCAGCGGCATCAGCACCGACGGTGGCGTGGTGCGCCTGGTCGCCAGCGGCGGCAACACCGAAAATTCCGGAATCATCGACACCAGCGGCAAACACGGTGGCCGCATCGAGCTGCTGTCGGACAAGGATGTGATGGTAACCGGCGGCACGCTGGATGCCTCGGGCACTCAGGGTGGTGGTGCGATTCGCGTCGGCGGCGGCGTTCGCGGCGGTGAGGGGCTCGTCATTGCCGACCGGACCTATGTTGCCGATGGCGCCATGCTCAATGCCGATGCAACCGGCAGCGGCAACGGTGGCAGCATTGCCGTGTTCTCACAGGACAACTCCGTCATCGCCGGCGGCTTGTCCGCGCGCGGTGGCGTTGGCGGCGGCAATGGCGGCTTTGTCGAGACCTCGAGTCACGGTGGCCTGACAGTCACCGGCACCCCGCAAGTCACTGCACGCAATGCCAACGGGTTCGGCGGCGACTGGCTGATCGATCCGAACAACATCAACATCGTTGCCGGTGGTGGCAGCACCAACATCAACGCCGCCAGTCCCTTTCTCTCAACGAACGACAGTGCGTCGCTCGGCGTCAACCTGATCACCGCCGCGTTGACCGGCGGCGCCAACGTCACGGTGACCACCGGCAGCGGTGGCACCAACGCGCAGGCCGGGGACATTACCCTCAATGCCGATCTCGACTACAACAGCAAGGGCACCAACGCGCTCACGTTCAACGCTGCGCACGACATCGTGATCAACAACAAGATCTTCGATTCGACGCCTGGTGGCGACGTGTTGAACCTGTCGCTGATCGCCGGCAACAACATCAGTCTTGCGAACGACATCTCGCTCGGCGGCGGCTCGGCCACGTTGACCGCCACGGCGGGGAGCATCACGCAAACGGCAGGAAAACTGCTGTCTGCCGGCACGTTGAACGCGACCGCCGCTACGGGTATCGGCCTGAATACGGCGGCAACGCTGCTCAATGTGGTCAACACCGGCGCCACCGGCAACATCGCGATCACCGAGGCAGATGGCGCCACGGTGCAGGCCCTGCAGCAGACCAATGCGGCCAATACCGCCGGCACGGTGTCGCTGACTTCAGCCACGGGAAATATCGGCATCGACGATGGCTCCGTGTTGAGCCAAGGTGGACTGGTCACGCTGACGGCGACGGCTGGCGCGATCACGGATGCCGATGGCGGTACGGCGGCCAGCATCACCAATGCTGGCGGACAGGCCACGCTCGGCGCCGCAACCGGCATCGGCGCTGCCGGCGTTGGCAACGAGATCGACACGCAAGTGGGCACGCTGGCGTTCGCCAACAGTGGCGCTGGCGGCGCTTCCGTCACGAATGCCGGTGCCTTGACGGTCAGCGGTACCTCGGGCAGCGGCAATGTCGGTGTCACCAACACGACGGGTGACCTGACGGTCAACGGCAACATCAGCACCACCGGCAATGTGGCCTTGACGGCTTCAGCCGGCAATATCGTGCGCACTGCGGGCACGATCAGCGGCAATGCGCTGACTCTTACGGCAGCGGGCACCAATGGTGCGATCGGTGCAGCGGGCGCGATTCTTACCGATGGCAGCAGCGTCGCTTTCAGTGCGAACGGCACCGGCGCGGTCAATATCACCGAAGCCAATAGCGCGAATGTCAGCGGTGCCGCGGGCAGCGGCAATGTCGGCGTCACCAGCACGACGGGTGACCTGACGGTCAGCGGCAACATCAGCACCACCGGCAATGTGGCCTTGACGGCTTCAGCCGGCAATATCGTGCGCACTGCGGGCACGATCAGCGGCAATGCGCTGACTCTTACGGCAGCGGGCACCAATGGTGCGATCGGTGCAGCGGGCGCGGTCCTCACCGATGCCAACAGCATCGCCTTCAGTGCGAACGGTACCGGCGCGGTCAATATCACCGAAGCCAACGGCGCGAATGTCAGTGGTACCGCAGGCAGCGGCGATGTCGGCATCACCAGCACCACGGCTGACCTCGGCGTGGTGGCGTCCGGCATCACCACTGCCGGCGGGGCGGTAACCCTCAAAGCCGCCGGGGGCGGTGCACGAATCAACATCGGTGCGGGTGCCACGGTGGACACTACCAACGCGGGCGCCGTCACCGCTGGCGCGGACGTCGGCCTGATTGGCGACAACGCGGACATCTTCGGAACTGTCAATGCCGGTACCGCCGGTACCGTCGCCATCCTGCAGGCCACGTCGGGAAGGCAGATTTCACTGGGAGTCGATGTCCCGCCAGGTCCTCCGCGGCTCGGCCTGACCGGTACTGAGCTCGACCAGATCACAGCCAACACGATCGTGATCGGTGATGCCTTTAGCGGTGATTTGGGAATCTTCGCGCCGATCGCGCCCGCTCATGCCGCCAACCTCTCGCTGAATACCGGGGGTGCCATTTCGCAGGCGGCGGGTGCGACCATCACGGTGGGTACCTTGACCGGTAGCTCAGTCGGCGCGACCACGCTGGGCGAAGCCAATGTCATCAGTACGCTCGGCAATTTCAGCGCGGCAGGTTTCAGTCTGACCAACGCCGCCGCGCTCAATGTCGCCGGTGCGGTCGATGGCGGCAGCAGCGCCAGCCTCTCCACCAGCGCGGGCGACCTCACGATCAGCGGCAGCATCACCGGGACCACCACCACACTTGGCGTGGCAGGCGCCATCAGCGAGGCCGCGGGTGGCGTGATCACCGCGACCACGCTGAACGGAACCGCAGTCAACAGCTCCTCGCTGGCCGGCACGGGCAATCAGATCCAGCAGCTGGGCAGTTTCAGCGTGACCGGTGCCGGGCAGGGGCTGAGCGTCCTCAACAACCGGGCACTGGATGTAACCGGGCCGGTCTCGGTGGGTGCGGGCGGCGATATTGCGCTCACCACCTCGGCCGGCGCGCTGACCATCGACAGTGCGCTGACCGGCGGCACGGTGTCGCTGACCGGCAATGCAGGGCTGGCCCTGAACGCGAATGTCAGCGCCGCGGCCCTGACCTTGACGAGCAGCACGGGCGGCATTTCGCAGAGCGTCGGCAGCAATGTGCTCGCCACCGGCAACACCAGCATCAATGGCGGAAGCGGAGCGGTGAGCCTGACTTCGGGCGGCAACGATTTCCAGGGAACGGTCTCGGCGACCGGTGCCGGTGTGTCGCTGGTGGACGTCAATGATCTGAACGTGGCTTCGCTGACCGACAACGCGAACGGCAACGTGAGCCTGGTCGCTGGTGGTGCCCTGACCTTGCCGGCGAGTGCGCTGTCGGCTGGTACCGGCAACCTGACCCTGGCGGCCAATGGTGGCGTGTTGTCGACCAGCGGCGCGTTGGATGGCACCAATGTGAGCCTGACCGGTCGCGACGGCGTGACGCTCGGCGGCGATGTAACGGCCCTGGGCACACTGGCATTGACCAGCACGAATGCGGCGATCGCGCAGACAGCGGGCAACATCGCCGTGACTGGCCTCACCACGATAAACGCAGGCAGCGGCGCAATCACGCTGGCTGATGGCGGCAACGACTTCACCGGTGCCGTGAGTCTGACCGGCGGTGTCACGCAAATCACCG
>NZ_RCZB01000004.1 GCF_006438785.1 Rhodanobacter glycinis
CCCCCACCGTTTCGGGTGGAGGTTTTTGGGATAAGCCCCTGGCGGTAACCTGTTGCAGCCTGCGATCTTCGATCGCGGCAGCAAGCGTTCTCAAACGCCACAAAGACGAAGGCCTCCCCGGATGGGGAGGCCTTCCAGGATAAAGCCCCTGGCGGTGACCTGTTGCGGGTCGCGACCTGCGGTCGCCACAGCAACGCGCAGGCAAGAAAAAACCCCCACCGTTTCGGGTGGAGGTTTTTTGGGATAAAGCCCCTGGCGGTGACCTACTCTTGCATGGCAAAGCCACACTACCATCGGCGCATGCGCGTTTCACTTCTGAGTTCGGGATGGGATCAGGTGGTACCACGCCGCTATGGCCGCCAGGGAAGGGGTGCGAGTAGCGCTGTAGAGCGCCAACTCGGCAACTTTGAGAGTCCGGCCACGAATGGCCGGTTTTGCTCTCGCGTGAGACGGATCTCACGTGAAATAAGGGTGTAAACGAGTGACAAGCGTCGAGGTGAATTCGAATCAGACAAGCTTCGAGGAACGTACGAAGCGTCTTGGGGTTATATGGTCAAGCCTCACGGCTCATTAGTATCAGTTAGCTCCATGCATTGCTGCACTTCCACACCTGACCTATCAACCACCTAGTCTTGATGGTGCCTTAAGGAGAGTCAAGCTCTCGGGAGATCTCATCTTGGGGCGTGCTTCCCGCTTAGATGCTTTCAGCGGTTATCACTTCCGTTCGTAGCTACCGGGCAATGCCATGGGCATGACAACCCGAACACCAGCGGAACGTCCACTCCGGTCCTCTCGTACTAGGAGCAGCCCCCCTCAAATCTCCAACGCCCACGACAGATAGGGACCGAACTGTCTCACGACGTTCTGAACCCAGCTCGCGTACCACTTTAAATGGCGAACAGCCATACCCTTGGGACCGGCTACAGCCCCAGGATGTGATGAGCCGACATCGAGGTGCCAAACACCGCCGTCGATATGAACTCTTGGGCGGTATCAGCCTGTTATCCCCGGAGTACCTTTTATCCGTTGAGCGATGGCCCTTCCATACAGAACCACCGGATCACTATGACCTACTTTCGTACCTGCTTGATCCGTCGATCTCGCAGTCAAGCACGCTTATGCCATTGCACACAGTGCGCGATGTCCGACCGCGCTGAGCGTACCTTCGTGCTCCTCCGTTACTCTTTGGGAGGAGACCGCCCCAGTCAAACTACCCACCATACACGGTCCCTGACCCGGATTACGGGCCTAGGTTAGAACGTCAAGCACTTCAGGGTGGTATTTCAAGGTTGGCTCCACACAAACTGGCGTCTGCGCTTCAAAGCCTCCCACCTATCCTACACAGAAGAACTCAACGTTCAGTGTAAAGCTATAGTAAAGGTTCACGGGGTCTTTCCGTCTTGCCGCGGGAACGCTGCATCTTCACAGCGAATTCAATTTCACTGAGTCTCGGGTGGAGACAGCGCCGCTGTCGTTACGCCATTCGTGCAGGTCGGAACTTACCCGACAAGGAATTTCGCTACCTTAGGACCGTTATAGTTACGGCCGCCGTTTACTGGGGCTTCGATCAAGAGCTTCGCCTTGCGGCTGACCCCATCAATTAACCTTCCAGCACCGGGCAGGCGTCACACCCTATACGTCCACTTTCGTGTTTGCAGAGTGCTGTGTTTTTGATAAACAGTCGCAGCGGCCAGGTTACTGCGACCCATCGACGCTCAGTCACGCACGTGACCACGTCAATGGGCGCACCTTCTCCCGAAGTTACGGTGCCATTTTGCCTAGTTCCTTCACCCGAGTTCTCTCAAGCGCCTTGGGATTCTCACCCTGCCTACCAGTGTCGGTTTGCGGTACGGTTTTTCCATAGCTGAAGCTTAGTGGCTTTTCCTGGAAGCGTGGTGTTAGTCACTTCGCCCAATAGGGCTCGTCTCGGTGCTCGGCATAAAGGGTCCCGGATTTGCCTAAGACCCATGCCTACCGCCTTTCCCCGGGACAACCAACGCCCGGTAGACCTAACCTTCTCCGTCCCCACATCGCACTATGGAAAAGTGCAGGAATATTAACCTGCTTCCCATCGACTACGCATTTCTGCCTCGCCTTAGGGGCCGACTCACCCTGCGCCGATGAACGTTGCGCGAGGAAACCTTGGGCTTTCGGCGTGGGGGCTTTTCACCCCCATTATCGTTACTCATGTCAGCATTCGCACTTCCGATACCTCCAGCAGACTTTACAATCCACCTTCACAGGCTTACGGAACGCTCCTCTACCGCGTACACATAAATGTGCACACCCCGAGCTTCGGTGCATAGCTTAGCCCCGTTAAATCTTCCGCGCAGACCGACTCGACCAGTGAGCTATTACGCTTTCTTTAAAGGGTGGCTGCTTCTAAGCCAACCTCCTGGCTGTCTATGCCTTTCCACATCGTTTTCCACTTAGCTATGACTTTGGGACCTTAGCTGCGGGTCTGGGTTGTTTCCCTTTTCACGACGGACGTTAGCACCCGCCGTGTGTCTCCCGTGTAGTACGTGTTGGTATTCGGAGTTTGCCATGGTTTGGTAAGTCGCGATGACCCCCTAGCCATAACAGTGCTCTACCCCCAACAGTATTCGCACGAGGCGCTACCTAAATAGCTTTCGAGGAGAACCAGCTATCTCCGAGTTTGTTTAGCCTTTCACTCCTATCCTCAGCTCATCCCCATCTATTGCAACAGATGTGGGTTCGGTCCTCCAGTGCGTGTTACCGCACCTTCAACCTGGCCAAGGATAGATCACTCGGTTTCGGGTCTACTGCCAGAGACTATGCGCCCTATTCAGACTCGATTTCTCTTCGCCTCCCCTATACGGTTAAGCTTGCCACTGACAGTAAGTCGCTGACCCATTATACAAAAGGTACGCAGTCACCCAATGAAGGGCTTCCACTGCTTGTACGTATACGGTTTCAGGGTCTATTTCACTCCCCTCTCCGGGGTTCTTTTCGCCTTTCCCTCACGGTACTAGTTCGCTATCGGTCAGTCAGTAGTATTTAGCCTTGGAGGATGGTCCCCCCATGTTCAGACAAGGTTTCACGTGCCCCGCCTTACTCAATTTCACACAAAATGCCTTTTCGTCGACTGGGCTATCACCATCTATGGCCGGGCTTTCCATCCCGTTTGACTAAAACATAATGTGCTTTTGGGCTAGTCCCCGTTCGCTCGTCGCTACTCAGGGAATCTCGGTTGATTTCTTTTCCTCCGGGTACTTAGATATTTCAGTTCCCCGGGTTCGCCCTGCATGGCTATGTATTCACCATGCAGTACTCCTTGCGGAGTGGGTTTCCCCATTCGGACATTGCCGGATCAAAGCTTGTTGCCAGCTCCCCGACACTTTTCGCAGGCTGCCACGTCCTTCATCGCCTCTGACTGCCAAGGCATCCACCGTATACGCTTAGTCGCTTGACCATATAACCCCAAGTCGCCTCGGGGCCAACACCCTCATCAGGTGCAGCCAAGTTACTTCGTTTTCGTGCCTTAACACTTGTCTCGGTTCGGTTCGAACCAAGACGCTTGTCACTCGTTTACTTGTTTTCAAAGAACATCACGCCGGCCTCAATGCCGGATGATTTCAAATCTTTTGTGTGCTGATACTTTACGCGCCGGACCAAACCATGGTGGAGCCTATCGGGATCGAACCGATGACCCCCTGCTTGCAAAGCAGGTGCTCTCCCAGCTGAGCTAAGGCCCCAAGGAATCCTTGGAATAATGGTGGGTCTGGGTGGACTCGAACCACCGGCCTCACCCTTATCAGGGGTGCGCTCTAACCACCTGAGCTACAGACCCAGAGATCGAGCCCCAGAACCTACACCAGCCTGCCTGGAAGCTAATCCGAAGCGGCTTTTGTTGAAGAGTCCGGCCCATGGATGGTCGGTTTTGCTCTTCGCAAAAGGGACTTTGCGTAAAGTACAGGTGTCTTGTGTGGACGTCTTGCGAGGAGAGCTCGCGACCGTCTTTTCTCGAAAGGAGGTGATCCAGCCGCACCTTCCGATACGGCTACCTTGTTACGACTTCACCCCAGTCATGAACCACTCCGTGGTCGTCGTCCTCCTTGCGGTTAGACTAACGGCTTCTGGAGCAACTCACTCCCATGGTGTGACGGGCGGTGTGTACAAGGCCCGGGAACGTATTCACCGCGGCATAGCTGATCCGCGATTACTAGCGATTCCGACTTCACGAAGTCGAGTTGCAGACTTCGATCCGGACTGGGATCGGCTTTCTGGGATTGGCTCCACCTCGCGGTATTGCAACCCTCTGTACCGACCATTGTAGTACGTGTGTAGCCCTGGCCGTAAGGGCCATGATGACTTGACGTCATCCCCACCTTCCTCCGGTTTGTCACCGGCAGTCTCCTTAGAGTTCCCACCATTACGTGCTGGCAACTAAGGACAAGGGTTGCGCTCGTTGCGGGACTTAACCCAACATCTCACGACACGAGCTGACGACAGCCATGCAGCACCTGTGTTCTGATTCCCGAAGGCACTCCTCGATCTCTCAAGGATTCCAGACATGTCAAGGCCAGGTAAGGTTCTTCGCGTTGCATCGAATTAAACCACATACTCCACCGCTTGTGCGGGCCCCCGTCAATTCCTTTGAGTTTCAGTCTTGCGACCGTACTCCCCAGGCGGCGAACTTAACGCGTTAGCTTCGACACTGATCTCCGAGTTGAGACCAACATCCAGTTCGCATCGTTTAGGGCGTGGACTACCAGGGTATCTAATCCTGTTTGCTCCCCACGCTTTCGTGCTTCAGCGTCAGTGTTGTCCCAGATGGCCGCCTTCGCCACTGATGTTCCTCCCGATCTCTACGCATTTCACCGCTACACCGGGAATTCCACCATCCTCTGACACACTCTAGCTGTCCAGTATCCATCGCCATTCCCAGGTTGAGCCCGGGGATTTCACGACAGACTTAAACAACCGCCTACGCACCCTTTACGCCCAGTAATTCCGATTAACGCTTGCACCCTTCGTATTACCGCGGCTGCTGGCACGAAGTTAGCCGGTGCTTATTCCTCAGGTACCGTCAGCCCCACCGGTTATTAACCAGTAGTATTTCGTTCCTGATAAAAGTGCTTTACAACCCGAAGGCCTTCTTCACACACGCGGCATTGCTGGATCAGGCTTGCGCCCATTGTCCAATATTCCCCACTGCTGCCTCCCGTAGGAGTCTGGGCCGTGTCTCAGTCCCAGTGTGGCTGATCATCCTCTCAGACCAGCTATCGATCGTCGCCTTGGTAGGCCATTACCCTACCAACTAGCTAATCGAACATCGGTCCGTCCAACCGCGCGAGGCCCGAAGGTCCCCCGCTTTCTCCCGTAGGACGTATGCGGTATTAGCGTAAGTTTCCCTACGTTATCCCCCACGTCTGGGTAGGTCCCGATGCATTACTCACCCGTCCGCCACTCGCCACCCACAGAGCAAGCTCTGCTGTGCTGCCGTTCGACTTGCATGTGTTAGGCATGCCGCCAGCGTTCAATCTGAGCCAGGATCAAACTCTTCACTTAAGTTTTCGACAACCTCACCCTCGCGGGCTCGGCCATCTATCTTTCCGAAGCGTATGTCCCAACCAACAAACTCATTACTGTGTTTCTTTGGTTGGACGCTTGCATTTCTATGGACAGGTCGTAACCCTCCATCGCAAGACGTCCACACAATTCACCTGCGCACACTGTCAAAGATCAATCACTTGCCACCGATTTCTCGATCGCCCCGAGGACGTTTCGTCCTAGGTGAGCCGCCCATTCTACATCGCTTTTTACGACCGTCAACACCTTCGTTGANCCAGGATCAAACTCTTCACTTAAGTTTTCGACAACCTCACCCTCGCGGGCTCGGCCATCTATCTTTCCGAAGCGTATGTCCCAACCAACAAACTCATTACTGTGTTTCTTTGGTTGGACGCTTGCATTTCTATGGACAGGTCGTAACCCTCCATCGCAAGACGTCCACACAATTCACCTGCGCACACTGTCAAAGATCAATCACTTGCCACCGATTTCTCGATCGCCCCGAGGACGTTTCGTCCTAGGTGAGCCGCCCATTCTACATCGCTTTTTACGACCGTCAACACCTTCGTTGAAGCTTTTTTGAAGGTCCCAGCGGTCCGTCAAGCAACGTTGGGCGACTGCGGGACGCGAATAATAAGAGCTGCCGGTTTTTTGGCAAGCATTACTTGATAAGTATTTTGCAGATGTGGCGCAAATAGCTGAGCAGGGGCGGAATTTTCTTTTTCCTGCGTGCCGCCGCGACCACCTTCTCTGCCCGGATGGCGTATCGATCAGGCTTGAATGAGCTTTATCCGTGCAAAGTTGCGCTTGCCCACCTGCAGTACGCCTTCAAAACCAATGGTGAAGATATGTTGCGGGTCTTCCACGACCTCGGCATCAATCCGAACGGCGCGCTCCTTGAGCTTGCGAGTGGCTTCGGAATTGCTCGCGGTGAGGCCGGCCGCGGTAAGCAATGCTGCAAGGCGTATGCCCTCGGCCGGCACGACAAGGTCGGTCTGCGGAAGCAGCGAGGTATCACCCTCGCCGCGCACCACGGCATGCCAGCCGGCGATCGCCAGTTCCGCCGCCGCGGCGCCATGGAAGCGCGTAGCCAACTCGCGCGCCAGCCGCAGCTTGGCGTCGCGCGGATTGAGCGCACCGCCGGCGATCTCCTTCTTCATGGTTGCCAGCTCGTCCAGCGACACGTCGAAACTGAGCAACTCGAACCAGCGCCACATCAGCTCATCGCCGATCTTCATGGTCTTGGTAACCATGTCGATTGCCGGTTCGTTGATCCCGATGTAATTGCCGAGCGACTTGGACATCTTGTTGACGCCATCCAGGCCTTCCAGCAACGGCATGGTCAGCACGATCTGCGGCATTTGACCGTGGTGCTCCTGCAGCGCGCGACCCATCAGCAAGTTGAATTTCTGATCGGTGCCGCCGAGTTCGACGTCGGCCTTCAGCGCAACTGAGTCGTAACCCTGCACCAGCGGATACAGGAATTCGTGGATCGCGATCGGCTGCTGTGCCGCGTAACGTTTGGTGAAATCGTCGCGTTCAAGCATGCGCGCCACAGTGTGCTGCGCGGCAAGCTTGATCATGTCCGCTGCCGACATTTGACCAAACCACTCGGAATTGAAGCGCAGCTCGGTGCGCTCCTTATCCAGCACCTTGTAGACCTGCTCGGCATAGGTCTCTGCATTGGCCAGCACATCCTCGCGGGTGAGCGGCTTGCGGGTGACATTCTTGCCAGTGGGATCGCCAATCATGCCGGTGAAGTCGCCAATCAGGAAGATCACCTGATGGCCCAAGTCCTGAAATTGGCGCATCTTGTTCAGCAAGACGGTATGACCCAGGTGCAGATCCGGCGCTGTCGGGTCGAAGCCCGCCTTGATTCGCAAGGGGCGCCCACTTTTCAAGCGCTCGGCCAGATCCTCCCGCTTGATGATTTCGTCGGCGCCACGCGCAATCGTGGCCAGCGCCTGCTCAAGCTCGCTCATGCATTTCTCTCAAAGTTACCGTGGGGCGGGCATCCGCCGGAAAACCCGGCCGTGCTGTCGCCGTTAATTGTGTGTTAACCAGGAATGTCGTGCAAACCCTTGATGGAAAAGGCGTTGACGCCATTTACACATGACCGCTATGGTACGCGCAGTTTGTTACTTTGTACCGCGGGGCGTTCATAGCATGGCTGAAGAAAAGCAGGGCGCGCGGCTTGGCCGCAAGCTGGCGATCTGTCGCAAGGCACAGCGTCGGCACTCCCACTTCTACGAGCGCTGCTCGCACTGGTCGTTCAACCGTTCGGGCGAGATCGAACCCATCCGCTGGCATCGCGAACGCCTCGTTCTCGCCGGTACCGCACTTCTGATTACCCTGCTTTCCGGTTTCATCATGCCCGCGTGGGCCAGCGCGATGCGTCCTGCCCCGACGCCCGAGATACATTCTCTGTTGCCGCTGGCGCTGCCAAAGGTGGCACCGATCAACGCCACCGCCGCCACCGTGGACGACTGGCAGGTCGTGCGGGTGCAGCCGGGGCAGACGCTGTCGGATATCTTCAATGCCCGCGGCCTCGGCATGGCCGACCTGCAGAAGGTGATGGACGCCGCCGGTACTGCAAAATCCGCGCTGCACAACATACGTCCAGGCCAGGAATTCGATTTCCTGATTGGCAGCGACGGTAGCCTCAATGGCTTCCGATTTGACCAGGATCAGGCCAGCCGAGCCATCGTTCGCCTCGACGGCGCGCAGCCCATCGTTTCCATCCAGCGGCGCGACATGGACCTGCGCGAGCAGGTGGCACATGGCGTCATTCGCAGCAGCCTGTATGCGGCCGGCGACCAGGCCGGCATGGATGCGGCGATGGTCGGCAAGCTTGCCGATCTGTTCAAGTATGACGTCGATTTCGTGCAGGACTTGCGCCTCGGCGACAGCTTCACGGTGATCTATGACGACATCTACCGTGACGGCGTGCGCTACGGCGAGGGCAACATCATCGCCGCCGAGTTCATCAACCAGGGCAAACGCTACACCGCCTATCGCTTCAAGAAGGCCGACGGCGACTACGGCTGGTTCAGCGAGGATGGCCGGCCGATCCAGAAGTCCTTCCTGCGCATTCCGGTTGACTTTACCCGCATCTCCTCGACCTTCAGCGTGGCACGCCTGCATCCGATCCTGGGTCGCATGCGCGCGCACAAGGGTGTTGATTACGCGGCGCCCAGCGGCACGCCGATCCATGCCGCGGGCGATGGCGTGATCAAGTACCACGGCTGGGAGCGCGGCTACGGCAACTTCGTGGTGGTCCAGCACAGCAACACGATCAGCACCGCCTACGGACACATGTCGCGCTTCGTGAAGGGTCAGCACGTCGGCGAGCACGTACGGCAAGGCGAGGTCATCGGCTACGTCGGCATGACCGGTCTGGCCACTGGCCCGCATCTGCATTACGAATTCCGCGTCAACGGTGCGCAACGCAACCCGCAGACGGTGACGTTGCCGCAACCCGAGCCCCTGCCGACCGCCCAGCTGGCGCGGTTCAAGGCGCAGGTGGTAGGGCCTCAGCTGGCGCGGCTGACCGAGCTTGATGCCCGCATCAAGCTGGCCCGCACGAACGCTCCCGCCAACAACGACAACTGAGCGCAACGCACGCGTGAATGACGCCTCGGCGCCCTATCTCGGGCTGATCTCCGGCACCAGCGCCGACAGCATCGATGCGGTGCTGGTCAGTTTCAGTCGCAGCGTGCCGCAGTTGCTGGCCAGTCACGCCCTTCCATGGCCACCGACCTTGCGCGACCGCATGCTCGCGCTGGCACAAGGCGAAGCAGCGCTGGATGTGGATGCGTTTGGACGGCTGGACGTCGAAATCGGATGCTGCTTCGCCGACGCCGCCCTGCAGTTGCTTGAGCAAAGCGGTACCGCGGCGCAAGACGTGCGGGCGATCGGTTCGCACGGCCAGACCTTGCGCCACCGCCCCACCGGCGCCTACCCGTTCACGCTGCAACTGGGCGATCCCAGCGTCATTGCCGAGCGTTGCCGCATTGATGTGGTGGCGGATTTCCGCCGCGCCGACATCGCCGCTGGCGGGCAGGGTGCGCCGCTGCTGCCTGCGCTGCACGCGATGCTGCTGGGCCGACCGGGCTTCGCGCGAGTGGTGCTCAATCTCGGCGGCATTGCCAATATCACAGTACTCGGCAGCGATGGCAGCGTGCGCGGCTTCGACACGGGTCCGGCCAACGGCCTGCTCGATGCCTGGTGCCAGCGTCATCGAGGCGAACCGTTCGACCGCGACGGCGCGTTTGCGTCGAGCGGCCATGTCAGCCCCGGCCTGCTCGATGCGATGCTGACCGACTCCTATTTCGCGTTGCCGCCACCGAAGAGTACCGGACGTGAACACTTCCATCTGGATTGGCTCGCCACCCATGCGCAGCTGGCTGCACTGACACCGGCCGATGTGCAAGCAACGTTGCTGGAGCTTACCGCTCGCAGCGTGGTCACCGCGATCACCCAACAGGCGCCGACGGCAGAAGAGATCCTGGTCTGCGGCGGTGGCGTGCACAACGTTGCGTTGATGCGGCGACTGGGCGAACTGCTGGCTCCGCGCATCGTGCTCAGCACGTCGCGCTACGGCATCGATCCGGATTTCCTCGAAGCCACCGCTTTTGCGTGGCTGGCGCGACGGCGCCTGCTCGGCCTACCCGGCAACCTGCCGGCGGTGACCGGGGCGGTTGGGCCACGGGTATTGGGGGCAATCTACTCCGCACCCGCTCCAGACTCACCAAACCGGATACTTTCCGGCGCCAGCTGAGTCGGGTGGGTCTGCGCCAAGGCATGCAGCGCTTCCTGGAATACGCCTTGTTCCGCCGCCTCCCAATGCCCACCCAGCTGGGTCAGCGCCTGCGGATCGCACAGAGTTTCGCTGAACTGTTGCGCGGCCGACATACCCAGGCCATTGCGCAAGGCATACAGCAAGACATCATTGATCGACCACTGCCTATCTCTCGCCAGCGCCTTGACGCGCTCGGCCAGCAGGCTGTCGACGTGTTGCAAGATCATGTCCGGCACAAGCGTCACTCCATGTTGCACATGCCCCTGTAGCACCGGATGGTTGCACAGCCACGGCGCAACCAAGCGTCGCGACCACGATTTCGTGGACGACTTGGCAGTTGCACTGTGAACACCGCCACGCCGGCCTTGCACCGACGCAATGCGGATATGCCGAAGGGCTAACTCGCCGCCTCGGCGCTCGCGCGCTCGCGTTCGAAGCTGCGGAAGCGTGGCCACAGGCAGGCAAACAGCAACATGGCAGGCAGCACCGCCAGCACCGTGATGATGAAATAGCCGCCGTAGCCGGTTGCCGTGGCGATACCGCCGGCAAAGAAACCCAGCAGTTTGCCCGGCAGGTTGACCAGCGAACTCAGCAAGGCATATTGCGTGGCGGTATGCCGACGGTTGACCAGCGAAGAGAGGAACGCCACGGTCGGCGGACCCAGCATGCCGAGAGTGAGGTTCTCGCCCGAGATCACCAGGGTCAGCACCACCAGATTGGCCGGATGCGCGATCAGCAACAGGTACAGCAAGTTGCTGCAACCGCATAGCACGATGGTGACTCCAAGTGGGCGCCACGCCCCCCACCGGGCCACTGCGGCGCCGCCGATGAACACGCCGACGATGCCGATCCAGATTCCGTAGATTTTGGTGACCGCGCCGATCTCGGTCTTCGAAAAGCCCATGTCACGGTAGAACGGGCTCATGATGCCGCCGATGGTGGCCTGCTCGGGCATCTTGAACAGCAGAAGGAACAGCAGGATGACGCCGGCCAGCACCCAGCCGTAACGGTGGAAAAAGTCGGCGAACGGATCGATCACGCTCTCACGCATCGCGTCGCGCCAGCGCGCGGGCCGACTGCGCAATACGTCCGGCTCGCGCGCCATCAGCGTGGTCGCCACCGGCACCACCATCACCACTGCCATTGCCGCATATACCAGCCGCCATGACACATGGTCGGCCAGGATCAGCGCCACCGCACCGGCCAGCAGCAAGCCGATCCGGTAGCCCAGCGAATAGGTAGCGACCAGCGCACCCTGTGCCTCGATCGGTGCAATCTCGATGCGATAGGCGTCCACCGCAATGTCCTGGGTTGCGCCGAACAACGCCACCAACAGCGTGGCAATCACGAACGGCACCAGCAGCGCCGGCGTCAACAAGGCCATCGCCAGCAGGCCGGCAACTACGCCCAACTGCGCGAACAGCAGCCACCCGCGGCGCTGTCCTAGCCGGGCGAAACCGGGGATCCGCCAGTGATCGAGCAACGGTGCCCACACGAACTTGAGCGCGTACGCCATGCCGGCGCTGGCGATCATCGTGATGTCCTTCAGCACGATGCCGTTTTCCTTCAGCCAGTATGCCAGCGTGCCGGCCACCAGCAGAAACGGCAACCCGGAGGAGAAGCCGAACAGGAACATCGTCCACGCCGCCGGCTGGGCGAACGCTCGCCACACCGACGGCTTCACCGGCCTGGGCGCCAGCGGCTCAGTCGGCATAGTCGACGGTGTAGGGCGCGTGGTCGGAGAAGCGCTCGCCGCGGTAGACCGAACAATCCTTCAGTCGATCGCGCAGCAACGGCGTGCAGACCTGGTAATCGATGCGCCAACCCACGTTGTTCGCGCGCGCCTGGCCTCGATTCGACCACCAGGTGTATTCAACCGCGTCCGGCTTGATCGCGCGGAAACTGTCGACCCAACCGCGCTGCTGGAACAACAGGTCCAGCCATGCGCGTTCTTCCGGCAGGCAGCCGGAGTTCTTCTGGTTGGACGACCAGTTCTTGATGTCGTTCTTCGTGTGCACGATGTTCCAGTCGCCGCAAATGACGTAGTCGCGGCCGCTCGCCAGCCACTTGTCGAAGATCGGCGTGATCCACTCCATCGCCTTGAACTTGAATCGCTGGCGCTCGTCGCCGGAGGAGCCGGACGGGAAATACAGCGAGACCACGCTGAGGTTGCCAAAGCGCGCCTCGATGTAGCGACCCTCGTTGTCGAACTCGTCCCAGCCCAGTTCGGTCAGCACCTGGTCGGGCTCGCGCTTCGCGTAGATCGCCACGCCGCTGTAACCCTTCTTGCTGCTGGCATCGCGGTAGAAGCAGTGGTGGCCGTCGGGGCGAAACATGGCGTCGGCAAGCTGGTGCTCCTGCGCCTTGGTCTCCTGCAGGCAGACCACGTCGGCCTCCTGCTTGCGCAACCACTCGAACACACCCTTGTTCGCGGCTGAACGGATGCCGTTGGCGTTGAGGCTGATGATGCGCATGGGCTCTCCCGATCTCGTGATGCGTGATCATAACAACCGGGCTACCCTGCGATCGCCGGTGGAAACGAATATGCACGAACATCCCACCCTCTGCGTCATCCAGGTCGACGCCAAACTGCATCCCTCGTTGCTCGGCCTGCGCGTGCTGCCGGTACAGCGTGATTGGGTCGGCGCGATCGCCGACCTGCTCGCCGATGTCGCGCTGTGCCCCGGCAACGAACCGATGGCGATACTGAAGGGCGACACGCCGATCGGCTACTACTGCATCGAACCCACGGCTCGCAGCGTGGCCGGACGCGATTTCGAATTGCCGTCGCTGGGCCTGCGCGGGTTCTTCATCGATGCCACCTGGCAAGGCCGAGGGCTGGGCAAACAGGCATTGCAGGCGATGCTCGTCGACCTCGCCCGGCGCCACCCCGACGCACGCCAGCTGGCATTGACGGTTAACTGCAACAACCACGCTGCCCTGCAGCTGTATCTGCGCACCGGCTTCCATGACAGCGGCGAGCTGTACCATGGCGGTCGTTCTGGCCCCCGGCACCTATTGCTGCGGCCGCTACCCTGATTCCCATTGTTTGCGAGACGACCCGTGCACGAATACCAGCGCGACTTCATCGAACTCACCCTGCAGCGCGAGGTGCTGCGCTTCGGCGAATTCACCCTGAAATCCGGCCGTCAGAGCCCGTACTTCTTCAACATGGGGCGGATCGACTCGGGCGCCGCGCTGGCCCGGCTCGGCCGTGCCTATGCCGCCGCCGTGGTGAATGCCGGCATCGCGGTGGACATGTTGTTCGGTCCTGCCTACAAGGGCATCGCGCTGGCCGCCGCCACCGCCATCGCACTGGCCGAGCAGCACCAGCGCGACCTGCCGTGGGCGTACAACCGCAAGGAGGCGAAGGATCACGGCGAGGGCGGGGTGCTGGTCGGCGCACCACTCAAGGGTCGCGTGCTGATCGTCGACGACGTGATGACCGCCGGCACCGCGGTGCGCGAATCACTGGCGCTGATCCGCGCGAACGGCGCGGAGCCGGCCGGCGTGCTGATCGCGCTGGATCGGCAGGAGCGCGGCCAGGGCGAGCGCTCCGCCGCGCAAGAAGTGGCCGCGGACTATGGCATCCCGGTGATTGCGATCACCAGTCTGGACGATGTGCTGGCCTATGCCGGTGAGCACCCCCGACTGGCTGCCGAGCACGCGCGCCTGCTTACCTATCGTGAACGCTACGGGGTACAGCACATTGGTTCACCCACAGGCCCGTAAACTCCAGCGAACCCGATCACAGTGGCAATCGTTGCCGCGGGTACAGAGCTAGGCAGCGCGATGACGATGGCTATACTGGGAAACAAGGGGGAATTCATGCGCAAGTCACTGCTCGTTTTTGCTGTCGTCATGCTGGTTGCCAGCCTGTCGGCGCACGCTCAAAACACCGGCAACATCCGCTACAAATGGTATGACGGGCAGGGCCTGATGCACTTCAGCGACAGCCTGACCGCCGATGCGATGAAGTACGGCTACGACCTGGTCAACGACCGGGGCCTGGTGGTGCAGCACGTGCCGCGCCAGTTGAACGCCCAGGAACGCGCCGCCGCCAACAAGCTGGCCACCGAAGAGGCCGCGAAGCAGCGCGCCGCGCAGGAAATCGTCAACGCCGAAACGCAGATGCTGGAGGCCTATCCGGACGAAGAGTCCTACAAGATCTCGCAACAGCAGACGCTGGACACCATCGACCAGCAGATCCACACGACCCAGATCAACCTGCGCAGCCAGGAAAAGGCGCTGACCGATCTGCTCGGCCGCGCAGCCGAAATGGAGAATGCCAAACAGCCGGTACCCAAGTACCTGGCCGACAGCATTGCCCAGCAACGCGGCGTCGTCACCGAGCAGCGCAATACGCTGCATCGTCAGCAGGCCTTGCGCGCGCAGACCGTGCAACTGCAGGCCAAGCAGCTGGTGCGCTATCGCGAACTCAAGGCGGCACAAGCGCAATCGCAAC
The DNA here is from genome assembly GCF_006438785.1 of Rhodanobacter glycinis. Classification (GTDB taxonomy): domain Bacteria; phylum Pseudomonadota; class Gammaproteobacteria; order Xanthomonadales; family Rhodanobacteraceae; genus Rhodanobacter; species Rhodanobacter glycinis_A. The sequence goes on from NZ_RCZB01000004.1 coordinate 14,802, forward strand.
AGTAGGCGAGGCGTCAGCTCTGCGGGGAGCGGACGATTGGCGGTGGCGGGAGCTTCCTCGCCTACCCTGAGGACATCTTCTCGCTGCGGGAGGAATCATCTGGAGCGGGCCTCGACTTCGTCGGAGCCCGCAGCATTCAGAAAGGCAGCTTGAGTTTGAAATCCACCGCCAGCAACTGCTTGCGGAAGAACTGCTGGATCCGCTTCAACGCCGCCACATTGTCCGCCTCGAAACGCAGTACCAGCACCGGCGTGGTATTGGATGCGCGCACCAGACCCCAGCCATCCGGCCAGTCTGCGCGCAACCCGTCGATGGTGATCAGGGTGGCATCGTCGAAGTTCGCCTGCTGCCGCAACTTGTCCATGAAGCGATAGTGCTCGCCCTCTTCCAGCTCGACCTTCAGCTCGGGGGTGGACACGCTGGTCGGCAACGTCGCGAAGATCTCTTCCGGGCTGCGCCCCTGCAGATCGCCGGCAAGTATCTCCAGCAATCGCGCGGCGGCATAGATGCCATCGTCGAAGCCATACCAGCGCTCCTTGAAGAAGAAATGCCCGCTCATCTCGCCGGCCAGTTCGGCACCGGTCTCGCGCATCTTTGCCTTGATCAGCGAATGACCGGTGCGCCACATCAACGGGCTGCCGCCGGCATCGAGGATCTGGCCCTTCAGATGGCTGGTGCACTTGACGTCATAGATCACGGTGGCGCCGGGCTGGCGCGACAGCACGTCACGCGCGAACAACATCAGCAGGCGATCCGGATAGATGATCTCGCCGGACTGCGTCACCACGCCCAGGCGATCGCCGTCACCGTCGAAGGCGATGCCCAGGTCGGCACCGGTCTGCTTCACCGACAGGATCAGGTCCTCCAGGTTATGCGGGTCCGATGGATCCGGATGGTGATTCGGAAAACTGCCGTCGACGTCGCAGTACAGCGGGATCACCTCGCAACCGACGCCCTCCAGCACCTGTGGCGCAATCGCACCGGGAATGCCGTTGCCGCAGTCGACCACGATCTTCAGGCGGCGCTCGGCCAGCACATCGGAAACGATTTTCTCGATGTAGTCGGGCGCCACGTCGACTTGGCGCAGGCCGCCCTGGCCACCGCTTTCCAGCGCACCGCTGGCGATGCGTTGGTACAGGTCCTGGATCGCGCCCTCGGACAAGGTCTCACCCCCGACCACGATCTTGAAACCGTTGTAGTCCGGCGGGTTGTGGCTGCCGGTGACGGCCACACCGCAGCCGGTGTTGAAGCGATAGGCGGCGTAATAGACCACCGGCGTGGGCACCGCGCCGATGTCGATCACGTCAATGCCGGCCGCGCGCAAGCCATCAGCCAGCGCACCGGCCAGCTCCGGTCCGGACAGGCGGCCATCGCGGCCCACGACGATTTCGCGCAGGCCTTTCTCGCCCATCAACGTGCCGATCGACTGGCCAAGTGCGTACGCAACTTCCTTGTTCAAGGTCTTGCCGACCACGCCGCGCACGTCGTACGCACGGAAGATGCTCGGATCCACATTGATCGTCGGATTGACCGGGGTCACCGGTGGCGGGGCAGCTGATGGCGTCGCTGGTTTGGTCAATCCCGGGATATTCTCGATTCTCGCAGGCAATGCCACTTCCTGGGGTTCGTCTGCCGGTGTCTCACGCAAACGCAGCCGCAGACGCAACAGGAAGCCACCGGCACCCAACCCCAACAGAGCCAGCAACGCCGTCAGGGGCCACACCCGCGGCAACACGATGAAGGCGCTTGGCAGACCGGCGCCGACACTGAACATACTGCCGGCGACCGGCTTGCTGGTCGCTTCGGCTTCGGCCGATGCGGCGCCGTGGGAAAACAGCTGTACGTTGCCGTGCTCATCGCCCTGGCGCAGATCCAGGCGGCCACCGGCCGGCGAGATCGCGTCGAAACGTTGCCGCAGTGGCGCGAAGGGCAGCTCGATCCACGCCCATGCCTGGGCCTGCTGTGGTGGCCCCAGTGGCATCACCAGGCTCAGCCGGCGATCGCCGCCATAGGAAACGCTCTGCACCAGCGGTACGCCCTCGGCGCTTTGCGCGGCCATCAACTGGGCCGCCTTGGCGTAGCCGAACTCGCGGTAATTGGCCTTTAGCACCTCGTTCAGATCGCCGCTGTACAACTCCAGCTTTATTGCCTGGGGCAACTGCTGGCGCAGCGCCGCGGCAGATTGCACCGGGTCACTCATCAGGGTGGACGGATCCAGGGTGCCCAGTACTTTTTCGACCGTGCCGCGCTGCCTGGCAACCTCGTCGGACATCGCCTGCACGGCTTGGCCCTGGGCGACATGGACCCGCTCGATGGCACTGCCTTCATCGGCGATCAGCCAGGTCTGCCACACGCAGAACAACCCCAGCAGGAGCAGGGCAGTGCCGCCAGCCAGCGGCAACAGCGCATGCCAGTCGACCTGCACGTTGCGCAGCCGTTCTTTCGCGATGTTCAACGCCATACCCGTCCCCACGGCTGTGCCTGCGCGCGAGCCCGACTGGTTTCGGACCCGCGCCTGTTCATTGGATACCGGTCGAGCCAAACCCGCCGCTGCCGCGTTCGCTCGGCGCAAAATCGGTCACGACACTCAGCCGCGCCTGCGCCACCGGCACCAGTAACAACTGGGCGATCCGGTCGCCCACTGCGATGGTGTACGACTGCGTGCCGCGATTCCAGCATGAAATCATCAACGGTCCCTGGTAGTCGGCGTCGATCACCCCGACCAGGTTGCCCATCACCAGGCCGTGCTTGTGGCCCAGTCCCGAACGCGGCACGATCAACGCGCACCAGCCGGGGTCGCCGATATGGATCGCGATGCCACTGGGCACCAACGCACTTTCGCCCGGCGCCAGCGTCAGCGGCGTCGCCAGTGCAGCACGCAGGTCCATGCCTGCGCTGCCGATCGTGGCAGCCTGCGGCAACGGAATGCTGTCGCCGAGTCGCGGATCGAGAATCTTCAGTTCGATGTCGAGGGTCTGCCGGCCGCTCATCGACGCGTCGCCCGGTAGCGTTCGGCCACGTGGGCAATCAACTGCCGTGCCAGCTCCGGCTTGGCCGCTCGTGGCAGCTCTACCGCACCGTCGGCCCAGTACAACGTCAACGCATTGTCGGCGGCCTCGAAGCCGAGTCCGCTCCCCACCTGATTGGCCGCAATCATGTCCAGCCCCTTGTGCTGCAGCTTGCCTTGCGCATAGCTGGCCACATCATGGGTCTCCGCGGCGAATCCGACCAGGAACGGGTGCGCGATTTGCGCCGACAGGCTGGCGAGAATGTCGGGATTCTCGCTGAGCCGCAGCGTCAGGCTGGCGCCATCATGCTTCTTCAGCTTGGTCGCGGAGACATCCTGCGGGCGGTAATCGCCCACGGCCGCCGCACCGATATAGATGTCTGCCTGCGCCGCGGCCTCAAGCACCGCCGCATGCATCTGCGCCGCACTGCGCACGTCGATGCGCCGCGTTATACCCGAAGGCGTAGCCAGGCTCACCGGTCCGGCCACCAAGGTCACCGTGGCGCCGGCGGCCGCGGCCGCCGCGGCCGCCGCAAAACCCATCCGCCCGGAACTGCGGTTGCCGATGAAACGCACGGGGTCGATGTCCTCGTAGGTCGGCCCGGCACTGATCAGCACATTCAGGCCGGCCAGGACGCCGTTGCCGAATGAAGCCAGCAGCGCATCGCGCAATTCATGCGGTTCCAGCATGCGCCCGCTGCCGACATCACCGCAGGCCTGGTCGCCAACGGCTGGCCCCAGCAGGTGGGCGCCGCGCTGACGCAGGGTGTCGACGTTGGCCTGCACCGATGGATGCGCCCACATCTGCTGGTTCATCGCGGGCGCCAGATACAGCGGCGCGGCGCTGGCCAGACACAGCGTGGTCAGCAGGTCGTCGGCCAGACCGTGCGCCAGCCGCGCCAGCAGGTCCGCACTGGCCGGCGCAACCACAATGCGTTCGGCCCAGCGCGCCAGTTCGATATGACCCATCGCCGCCTCGGCCTGTGCATCCCACAGGCTCACCCGCACGTCCTGGCCGGATAGCGCCTGGAACGTGGTCGGGCTGACAAAATGGGTGGCGCCCTCGGTCATCACCACGCGCACTTCGGCATCGAGGTCACGCAGGCGTCGAACCAGTTCGCAGGACTTGTAGGCGGCGATGCCGCCGGACACTCCCAGCAGAATGCGGCGTTGGGCAAGACTCATGTAAGACGGGCCTGACAATCGGGCAGAGCCGTAGCTTACCGGATTCATTCACCCTCGCCGCTGCCTTGCGGGGACGCGCTCCGGCAAGTTGCGATCATGAGTATCCGCGACTGGCCTGAAGGGGAACGCCCCCGCGAAAAACTGCTGGCACGCGGCAGCGCCTCGCTGTCCGACGCCGAGTTGCTGGCGGTACTGCTGGGTAGCGGCAGCCGTGGCAAGGACGCCATTGCGCTGGGACGAGAATTGATCGCCAACGCTGGCAGCCTGGGCGCGCTATTGGCCTGCCCCGAGCAGCAGATCCGTGCCGGTGGGCTGGGTCCGGCCAAGCGCGCGCGGATCGCCGCCGCGCTGGAGCTGGCTCGACGCAGCCTGGCCGAGCAATTGCTGGCAAAGCCCAGCCTGGGTAACCCGCGCGACAGCGGCGATTACCTGCGCGCCCGACTGCGGCACCTGCCGTACGAGGTGTTCGGTTGTCTGTATCTGGACAACCGCCACCGCGTGCTGGCATTCGAGGAACTGTTCCGCGGCACCGTCGACGGCGCCAGCGTGCATCCGCGCGAGGTGGTGCGGGCTTGTCTGCAGCACAATGCCTGCGCCGTGATCTTCGCCCACAACCACCCTTCCGGCGTGGCCGAGCCGAGCGCGGCCGACCGCGCGATCACCCACGAGCTGCGCGATGCGCTGCAGCTGGTCGGGGTGCGTGTGCTCGACCATATGGTGATCGGCAGCGGCGAGCCTGTATCGATGGCGGCTCGCGGCCTGCTCTGAGTGCCAACCGCGGCCACAAAAAAACGGCGTGGAATGATCCACGCCGCAGGGCCGATTTGGGAGGGGGAGAGAGCGGCGTCTCCGGTGCCGTTTCATGGAGGGGAGTCATGTCCAGGCCTCGCCAGTGTCGCAGCGCCGCATGACGAACCGATGACATGTGGAGTTCGCATGAAGTGCCGCCAAGTCGCCGATACTTATGCACAAAATGAAGATACCGGCACTTGCCGGGCCTATCGTGCCTTTGACCATAAGTTGTAACTGCAATTATATGATATGTATGGATATATTATTGTGACAAGTTGATTTTTTACCTTCCGAGGCGGAGCTCGAACCGTCAGCTGCAGCTTTCCCCACAGACTTATCCACAAGGCACGCCACGCCGATGCATCAGGATTCGTGATCCCTACCCGCCGCACCGAATGGAGCCGGGGCTGCCGCGCCCGGCGCATCTCGCCCGCATGGCGGTCTGTTAGGATTGGCGGTTCCATCACGAAACCGATCCCATCCGTGAAAGAACAGCTGCGCGAACTGGTGCTGCAAGCGATCCAGGCCCTGCAAGACGATGCCACCCTGCCTGCCGACCTGACCCTGCCCGGGTTCGTGATCGAACGCGCACGCAGTCGCGAGCACGGTGATTTTGCCTGCAACGTGGCGATGCTGCTGGCCAAGCCGGCACGTGCCAAGCCACGCGAGCTGGCCGAGAAGCTGGTCGCTGCGCTGCCGGCCAACGGGCTGGTGGAAAAAGTGGAAATCGCCGGCCCCGGCTTCATCAACTTTCACCTGGCCGCCGGTGCCTATCACGGCGAAGTCCGCCGCATCATGGTGCAGGGTGATGCTTACGGTCGCAACGAAAGCGGAGCGGGCAAGACCATCGGCGTGGAATTTGTCTCGGCCAATCCGACCGGCCCGCTGCACGTGGGCCATGGTCGCGCCGCCGCAATCGGCGACTGCCTCAGCCGCCTGCTCGATGCCACCGGCTGGAACGTCAAGCGCGAGTACTACTACAACGATGCCGGCGTGCAGATCGCGAACCTGGCCATCTCGGTGCAGGCGCGCGCCCGCGGCATCACCCCGGACGACAGCAGCTGGCCGGACAGCGGCTACCGTGGCGACTACATCGCCGACGTGGCACGCGCCTACCTCGATCGCGAATCCGTGGTAGCCGATGGCGAGACGGTGACCGGCGCCGGCGATGTCGACGACCTCGACGCGATCCGCCACTTCGCCGTGGCCAGCCTGCGCCGCGAACAGGATCTCGACCTGCAGGCCTTCGGCGTCGCCTTTGACACCTATTTCCTGGAATCGTCGCTATACAGCGACGGCAAGGTGGAAGAGACCGTGCGCGAGCTGATTGCCCACGGCCACACCTTTGAGGAAGGCGGCGCGCTGTGGCTGCGCAGCACCGACTTTGGTGACGACAAGGACCGCGTGATGCGCAAGTCCGATGGCACCTACACCTATTTCCTACCTGACGTGGCTTATCACCTGAGCAAGTGGCAGCGCGGTTACCAGCGTGCGATCACCGAACTGGGTTCGGATCACCATGGCTCGCTGGCCCGCGTGAAAGCTGGTCTGCAGGCGCTGGATTGCGGCATCCCCAAGGGCTGGCCGGAATACGTGCTGCATCAGATGGTGACGGTGATGCGCGGCGGCGAGGAAGTGAAGATCTCCAAGCGCGCCGGCAGCTACGTCACCCTGCGCGACCTGATCGACGAAGTCGGCCGCGACGCCACGCGCTACTTCCTGATTGCACGCAAGTCCGATTCGCAACTGGTGTTCGACATCGACCTGGCCCGTTCGCAGAGCAACGACAACCCGGTCTACTACATCCAGTACGCGCATGCTCGCGTCTGCAGCGTGTTGCGTCAGGCACCGGAGAAGGGCTTCTCGTTCGACCTGCAGGACGGCCTCGCCAACCTTGCGCGGCTGGACAACGAGCACGAGCAGATCCTGCTGACCGAACTGTCGAAGTATCCGGAACTGGTCGATGCCGCCGCGGCGAACCTGGAGCCGCACCTGGTTGCCGCGTGGCTGCGTGAACTGGCCAATGCGTTCCACACCTACTACAACTCGCATCAGTTCCTGGTCGAGGACGCCGCGCTGCGCAACGCGCGCCTGGCGCTGGTGGTGGCGACCCGGCAAGTGTTGAAAAATGGCCTGCAATTGTTGGGCCTGAGCGCCCCGGAGAAGATGTAATGGCATCACGCAAGGGCAAGGGCCGGCAGGCCGTGCGCAATGGCAGCAACGGTTTTCCGGGTTGGGGCTACGCCGTCATCGGCGTGGTGATCGGCGCCATCCTGATGGCGGTGATGATGCGCGGCAGCCTGCTGACCAGCATGAACAAACCCAGCGGTCCGCAAGCCAACCCGCAGGCCACCGCCGAACGCGGCAGCGAGCCTGGCGTGGTTGAACCGGCGACCGGCGACAGCGCACCGAAGAAACCGCAATTCGATTTTTATTCGGTGCTGTCCGAGAAGGAAGTACGCATCCCCGACGCCGAGATCAGCGCGCAGGCGCGCGCCGAGCAACAGCAGAAGCAGCAGGCCGCGCAGTTGCAGGCCCAGCAACAGGCCGCTGCCCAGCAGGTGGCGGCAGCACCGCCGGCCAACACGCCGGCCGCGGTCAGCGAGAACATTGCGGCCGCTCCGGCTACGGCCGTACCGCAACCGGCTGCCGGCAGCGGCTATTTGCTGCAGGTCGGCGCGTTCCCGAACGCTGCCGATGCCGAGACCCTGAAGGCGAAGCTCGCCATGCAGGGCTTCGTCGCCAACGTGCAATCGGTCAACATCGGCGGGCAGAGCTACAACCGCGTGCGTCTGGGCCCATTCCGTTCGGCAACCGAACTGGAATCGACCAAGCGGCGGCTGGCCGGCGCGGGGATCAATGCGATTGCGCTGAAGGAAGGCAAATAGCGCGCAGCCTGCGCGCAACGAAACGGCGGCCGCGTAGGCGTGGCCTGTCCGGCCGCAACAACACCGATCCGCCGAGCGAGACTTTCCACATGACAACCAAGACCGCATGGATCACCGGCGCGACCTCCGGATTCGGCGCCGCCACCGTGGAGCGCTTCGTGGCCGGAGGCTGGCGGGTGATCGCCAGCGGCCGTCGCGCCGAACGGCTGCAGCAGCTGGTGGCGCAGCATGGTGCCGAGTGCGTGCATGCCACGGCGTTCGATGTCCGTAACGAAACGGCGATGCGCGCAGCGCACGCGAACCTGCCACCCGCGTTCGCCGGCATCGACCTGCTGGTCAACAACGCCGGCCTGGCGCTGGGCACCGCGCCGGCGCAGCAGGCAGACCTGGCGCAGTGGAAGCAGATGATCGACGTCAACGTCACCGCCCTGGTGACGCTGACCCACCTGCTGCTGCCGCAACTGATCGAGCGCCGCGGCGCGATCGTCAACATCAGCTCGATCGCAGGCAGCTACGCCTACCGCGGCGGCAACGTGTACGGCGGCACCAAGGCCTTCGTCACCCAGTTCTCGCAGAACCTGCGCAGCGACCTGCCCGGCAGCGGCGTGCGCGTGACCTCGATGGAGCCGGGCATGGCCGAGACCGAGTTCACCCTGGTGCGTACCGGCGGCGACCGGGTCGCCTCGGACCAGCTCTACGCCGGCGTCCATCCGATCACGGCCAGCGACATTGCCGACACGATCTGGTGGATCGCCAACCTGCCGCCGCACCTGAACATCAACCGCATCGAGGTGATGCCGGTCAGCCAGTCGGCGGCCGGTTTGCAGGTGCACCGCGACTGAGCCATCCGGCCCTGTTCACTGCATGAACCAGCCGTGGCTGACCACGATCGACTGACCGGTCAGCGCGGCGGACGGGAAGGTGGCCAGGTACAGCGCGGTCTGCGCGATGTCTTCGACGGTGGTGAACACACCGTCGACGGTGTCCTTCAGCATCACGTTCCTGATCACTTCGTCTTCCGTGATGCCGAGCTCTTTCGCCTGCTCGGGGATCTGCTTCTCCACCAGTGGCGTGCGCACGAAGCCGGGGCAGATCACATGCGAACGCACATTGTTCGGCGCGCCTTCCTTGGCCAGCGTGCGGGCCAGCCCGAGCAAGCCATGTTTGGCGGTGACGTAGGCGGATTTCAGCTTCGACGCTTCGTGCGAATGCACCGAACCCATGTAGATCACGATGCCGCCGCGGCTCTTGCCGGTGCCATCGCTCTTGTACATGTGCTTCAGCGCGGCCTTGGTGGTGAGGAAGCCGCCGTCCAGGTGAATCGCCAGCATCTTCTTCCAGTCGGCGAACGCGAACTGCTCGATCGGGTTGATGATCTGCACTCCGGCGTTGGAGATCAGGACGTCGAGATGGCCAAACGCGGCGACCACCTTGTCGGTGCCAGCGTTGACCGCATCCTCGCTGGTGACGTCCATCGCGATGCCGATCGCCTTGCCGCCCGCCGCATTGATCTCTGCCGCGACCGCATCCGCCGCCTGCTGGTTGATGTCGGCGATCGCCACGCTGGCGCCATTCTTCGCGTACAGCTCGGCAATTGCCTTGCCGAGGCCGCTGGCCGCGCCGGTGATCAGGGCGACCTTGCCGTTGAGACTTGTCATGACTGCTCCTTCAAGGATCCAGAGGGCTGGGGTTTCCTTCTCCCTTCGGGAGAAGGTGGCGCGAAGCGACGGATGAGGGTTCGGGATTGCGGAACATTCCGCTCCGGCCGAACCCTCATCCCTCTCACCCGCAGGGGGACTCCCTTCGGTCGCCATCGGTAGAGGGGCTTTCAATCAACGCGAATCTTCGGCCAGATAGGTGTACGCGGTGAGCCCGCCATTGAGCACGTCGTACAACTGTCCTGCCTCATCACCGATCACGCCTGCACTGGCGATGCGCTCGCGGTAGCTCTGGCGCAGCACTTCGAGATCGTAGCCGACGTAATCGAGCATCAGGTCGGTGGTGTCGCCGCGACGCACATGCGCAAACGTGTAGCTGTCGCCGTCGACGCGCACGTTGACCGCGTCGGTATCGCCGAACAGGTTGTGGATGTCGCCCAGTGTTTCCTGGTACGCGCCGACCATGAAGATGCCGAGCCGGTAGCTTTCGCCTTCCTTCAACGCATGCAGTGGCAGGCTGACGTCGACGCCTTCGGCATCGACGTAATGGTCGATACGGCCGTCGGAGTCACAGGTGAGGTCGACGATCACGCCGCGCCGCGTCGGTTCCTCGTCCAGCCGCGCGATCGGCGCGATCGGGAAGATCTGGCCGATCGCCCACACGTCCGGGATCGACTCGAACACCGAGAAATTGACGAAGTACTTGTCGACCAGCTTCTCGTCCAGCTCGTCCAGCGCCTGCCGGTGTGAGCGCTCGGCCGGCAACAGGCGCGTGCGCACGGCACCGGCGATCGCGTAGTACATCTCGTCCAGCCGCGCACGGTCGGCCAGCGCCAGCTGACCCAGCGCGTACAGCGTCTGGCCTTCCTGCAGATGATGCTGGGCTTCATGGAACAGCTCCAGCGCGGGGCGCCGATCCAGTTCGTCCCAGGTTTCGCGCAGCCGGCGCAGCACCGCAGGCTCGTCCGCGCGCAAGGGCGGAATCGCACCGGCCGGCACCGGCTCGACCTCGGTCACGTTGACCACCATCACCGCGTGGTGCGCGGTCATCGCACGGCCGGCCTCGGTGAGGATGTGCGGCGCGGGCAGGCCTTCGGCGACCACCGCCTCGGCCAGCGACTGCACGATGGTGGCGGCGTACTGCTCGATCGAGTAATTGATCGAGTTGTGGCTGCGCGAGCGCGTGCCTTCATAGTCCACGCCCAGACCGCCGCCGACATCGACGATCTCCAGCGGCACGCCCATCCGCTTCAGCTCGACGAAGTAGCGGGTGGCCTCTCGCATGCCGTTGGCGATGTCGCGCACGTTGGAAATCTGCGAGCCCATGTGGAAATGCTGCAGCTTCAGCGTGTGCTTGAGGCCCGCCGCGTCGAGCCGTTCGATCAGGGTCAGCACCTGGTTTGGCGACAGCCCGAATTTGCCCTTGTCGCCGCCGGTGTTCTGCCACTTGCCCGCACCGATCGAGGCCAGCCGCACGCGCACGCCGAGCAGCGGCTCGACGTTCAGCGCCCTTGCCTCGCTGAACACATGATCCAGTTCGGACAGTTTCTCGATCACGATATGCACGCGCAGCCCGAGCTTCAGGCCGATCAGCGCGAGACGGATGTATTCGCGATCCTTGTAGCCGTTGCAGATCACGATCGAACCGGGCCGCGCCATCGCCAGCACGGCCATCAGTTCAGGCTTGGAGCCGGCTTCGAGACCGAAGCCGTGCGTGCCGGCGGCGACCAGCTCACCGGCGACGCCACGCTGCTGGTTCACCTTGATCGGATAGATGGCCGTATAGCCGCCTGCATAGCCATGGTCGGCAATCGCCTTGGCGAATGCGTCCTGCAACCGCTCCAGACGATCGGCGAGGATGTCGGGAAAGCGCACCAGCAGCGGCAGGCGCAGGCCGTCGGCACGGGCGCGCTCGACGATCTGCGGCAACGAGAGGGCCGGGCCGCTCGCGCCACGCGGGCGCATCACGATCTCACCGGCGGCGTTCACATCCACGTAGCCGTCGCTCCAATGCGGCACGGCATAGGTGTGGCGGGCAGAGTCGGTATTCCAATGGTTCGCCATCAGCGTTGCTCCTTTTACCAACGGATGATGCAGTCGCAGCGGCGAGCCTTGACGGTACTGCTCCTGGAGAGCACGAGCCCGAGCGACCGGAAGCCTCGCACGCCGCGGGGCCGATCGGACTTGTCGGCCGCCGACGCGCTGCGCCGGCCGTGCCAGGGCGACATTGTAATGGCCGCCTGTGACGATATGCGCAAGCGGCCGCGTCACGCCGCCGGGACGTTCACCGCGGTTGTCGCTACAATTGGCGGTCTTTGTCCTTCCATCCGGTTCGCCAGGAACACCCGCCATGTCGCAGCAGCTCAGCTGGTTCACCGAAGCCCACCAGGCTTCCGGCTCCTCCATCGGTTTCCGTACCGAGCAACTGCTGCACGCGGAGAAGACCCCGTTCCAGACCATCGAGATCTACAAGACCACCGACTGGGGCAACCTGATGGTGATCGATGGCTGCGTGATGCTGACCACCCGCGACAACTTCTTCTATCACGAGATGATGACCCACCCGGCGCTGTTCACCCATGCGCGCGCCAAGCGCGTGGTGGTCATCGGCGGCGGCGACTGCGGCACGCTGCGCGAGGTGCTCAAGCACGAGGAAGTCGAGTCTGCGGTGCAGGTGGAGATCGACGAGCGCGTGACCCGGCTGGCCGAGGAATATTTCCCCGAGCTGTGCGAATCGAACAATGACCCGCGCGCCGAGCTGCTGTTCATCGACGGCATCAAGTACATGGCCGAAGCCGAACCGGAGTCGCTGGATCTGGTGATCGTCGACTCGACCGATCCGGTCGGCCCGGCCGAAGGCCTGTTCAACGCCGCGTTCTACGCCAGCTGCTACAAGGCGCTGCGCCATGGCGGCCTGCTGGTGCAGCAGAGCGAGTCGCCGCTGGCGCACCTGGATCTGATCAAGTCGATGCGCTCGGCGATGCGCACCACCGGCTTCAGCGCGGTGAAGACGCTGCCGTTCCCACAGCCGTGCTACCCGACCGGCTGGTGGAGCTGCACGATGGCGCGCAAGGGCGGCGACCTGTCCGGCTTCCGCGAGCGCGGCGCGATCAGCAAGAATTTCCCGACCCGCTACTACAACGCCGACATCCACAAGGGTGCGCTGGCGCAACCGGAATTCATGCGCGAGGCGCTGGGCGAGTAACGGGAAAGGGGAAAGGGGAAACGGCCGTGTGCGGACCGTGTGCCGGCTTCCGTTCCCCAGTTCCTTCAGAACAGCGTGTTGCGCACCTTGGGCAGCAACACCAGCAGCAGCGTGGCGATCGGCCCCACCAGCAATGACAGCAGGAACCACAGCAAACCGCTGCGGTTCTTGCCCTGCGCCAGCGCGGCATTGATCAGCGCCAGCGTGCCCCAGCCGACGAACCACGGGGCGCCATCGGCAAATGTCGACAAATGATCCACTAAGCGTCTCCCGGTCATGAGGGGCGCGGCCATGCGCCGAAACGGCCATCCTAACAAGCCTTGCCGCGCCTGCCTGTTTCCGGTGCCAGCCGGATCAGCCGGGCTTAATCTGCCCGAGGTATGCTGAACGCTTTAATTGCGGACCCGAGCCCATGATGCGTGGATTGCGCTGTTTCGCCCTGACCTGCGTCCTGTCATTGCTGGTCACGCCGGCATTCGCCGCCAAAGCCGCTGCCGGCATGGAGCACAACGAACCGAGCAAGACCGCCAAAGCCCGCGACAAGGCCCAACTGGCCTTCCAGCGCGATCTGGTCAGCGTGCTCGCGCCACGCGCCGACGCGTTGCCGCTGCTTGGCGCCGCCCTGCTCGCACGGCCGCTGTTCAACCAGCCTCCCAGCAACAGCTTTCATGTGCTGATCGGCCGCGCCGCGCAGGCCGACGGCGCCGACGCCGCCATCAGCTGGGTGCGCCTCGCCGATTGCGACGCCAAGGCCGACGCCTGCCCGAATACCGCCGCGCTGGACCAGTTGCTCGCGCAGGCGCCGGATAACGCCGCGGTATGGCTGCTCAAGCTCGGCGCCGATGCCCGCAACATGAAACAGGACGATGCCCGCGAGGATCTGGGCAAGGCCGCCAATGCCAAGCTGTACGACGACTACACCGGCGCCAGCCTGAAGGCGCTGGCCAGCTCGATCGGCGTGCTGCCGCCAGCGGCCGACACGTTCGATCCCGCCTCGAAGGCCGGCGCAGTGGGTATGCAGGCGATGCTGGTGTATGGCATCGCCAGCACGCAGCCACAACCGACCCTGCAGGTCATCGCCAAGCTGTGCGAGAACGCCGCCGAGGATGCCTCGATCAAGGTCGATTGCCTGAAGCTGGGCAAGACCCTCGAATGGGGTTCCAGCCCGCTGGCCCGCTCGCTCGGCCTGCATCTGCGCGAGGTGCTGGCGGGTGAGCCGGCCCAGCAGCAGGAGGCGAAGGACGCCCGCCGCAATCTGATCTGGCAAGTGCAGAGCTTCAGCCAGCTGCTGGCCCGGGCCCAGGACGATCCGTCGCTGGCCCAGCATCTGCTGGCACTGGCGCGCAACGGCGGCACCGAGATGAGTCTGCTGCTGGCCGCCCTGCGCGACAACAACATCCCGATCGACGCGCCAGCCAACTGGCAGCCGCGCCAGCCGGGCTGACGCTTCTCCGCCACGCCGCTTTGCGCCGCATCCGCAGCCGTGTAGGCTTGAGACACCTTCCGCGGCAAGGGTGAATCGATGCTTACGACGCTGGTGGCAAGCAGCAAGGGCGGTTGCGGCAAGAGCACGCTGGTGACCCAGCTGGCCTCGCACTGGGCACAGGCAGGGCAGCACACCGCCATCGTCGACGCCGACCGGCAAGGTTCCAGCTTCCGCTGGGCCGCGCTGAGACCGGACAACGTACCCGGCGTACTGGGGCTCGAAGGCGGTCGCCGCTCGCTACAGAAGCTGCCGCCGGATACCCAGCAGCTGCTGATCGACACCGCCGCCGGCTCCGGCGAGCGCGAACTGGAACCGTATCTGGAACAGGCCGACGTGCTGCTGGTGCCGGTGCTGCCGTCCTCGTTCGACCTGCACGCCACGCTCGGCTTCATCGATGAGCTGCAGTCGATCAACCGGATCCGCCGCGGCAAGCTGCCGGTGGGGCTGGTCGCCAACCGGCTCAAGCCGTGGACCCACGCCAGCCAGGACGCGATCGCCCAGCTCGCCGAACAATCCCCGTTTCCGATCGTCTCGCGGCTGCGCGACAGCCAGGCCTACGTGCTGCTCAGCGCGCTGGGCAAGGGCATCTTCGATTACCAGTCCGAGCAGGTGCGCAACCACCAGCAGGACTGGAAGGCGCTGCTGCGCTGGATCAAACGTCAGCATTGAAGCGAGACCCTCTTGATGCCGTCATCGCGCGCGCCGCGCGACCTACCCTCGGAGTCCTCCATGCAAGAACTGATTTTGTTGCGACACGCCGAAGCCGTCCCGATAGAAACCGCTGGCGATGACCAGCAACGCCCGTTGAGCGCACGTGGCGAGCAGGAAGCGCAGGCGGCCGGGCTGTGGCTGGCCGCGCACGGCGTGCGGCCCGAACGCGTGCTGTGCTCGCCGACCCGGCGCACCGACGAGACCACCCGACTGGCACTGGCCGCCATCGACTCAGCGCCGATTCCTCAGATGCTCGGCGAAATCTACGATGCCTCTCCCGGCGAACTGCTGGCCCTGCTTGACCAGCACGACGACGCCTGCACGGTGATGCTGGTCGGGCACAACCCGGGGATCGAGCGGCTGGTCGCCCTGCTGGTCGAAGGACGCTCCGACGAATTCCGCGGCATGCCGCCGGGTGCGCTGGCTGTGCTGCATCTGAATGGCCCACTGGAACCGGGCAACGCCCGACTGGATGCGTTCTGGTCGCCCTAGCGAGACACACGATCACGCTGCCGCCGATCGCGCGCGACGCCCAGCGCGATTGAACGACACCCGCCCGGCTCGTCGTCACGGATGCCGCATGCATCTTTCGTATCATCCTCGCATGCCTCGCTCACTGTGCCGCTTCACCTTCCCACTCCTGCTCGGCGCCCTGCTGCTGCAGGGCTGCACGCTGTCCCGTACGCAGATCCGGCGCGCCGATGCGGTAGTCGCGGCTACCGTCGACCACAGCACCACCTGCGCCCGACCCGACCATTGCGCCGTACCTTCGCCCCTGCGCGACGCGGCCCTCCAGGCGCTGGCCGCGTCCACCGCACAACAGCCAGTACACGTGGTGACCCTGCTGGACGACAGCGAGCCGGCGCTGGCCGCACGCATCAACCTGATTCGCGCAGCGCAACAATCGATCGACGTGCAGACCTTCATCTGGGACCAGGACGATGCCGGCCAACTGGTACTGGACGAGCTGGTGCAGGCGGCCCGCCGCGGCGTGCAGGTGCGCATCCTGGCCGACCAGCTGTTCTCGCTGGACAACATGGATCTGCTCGACCGGCTGTCGCGGGTCAGCGCGAACCTGCAGGTGCGGCTGTACAACCCCACCTTCCACAAGGCGCACACCCAGCCGCTGGAATTCGCCGCCGGTGTGCTGTGCTGCTTCATGCATTTCAACCAGCGCATGCACAACAAGCTGCTGCTGGTGGACGACAGCATCGGCATCACCGGCGGGCGCAACTACCAGGATCGCTATTTCAACTGGGACGACGATTTCGACTACGTCGACCGCGACGTGATGGTCGGCGGCCCTGCCGCCAGGCAGATGGCCACCAGCTTCGAGTTGTTCTGGCAGCACAAGCGCGCCGAACCGCTGACTCACCTGCGCGACGTCAACCAGCGCATCCTGTCCGATGCCGCGCCGCCGGTCTGGCAACCGCCGCATTACCGTCGACCGTTGCGGGTGGCCCGCCTGCAACAGGTGGCCGAGGATCCGGCCTGGCTGCAGGCGTGGCTGGTCGAGCCCACGCTGCAGACCGGCAAGGTCGACTATTTCAGCGACATGCCGGCCAAGACCGCCAAGCCGGACAAGCGCCGCGCGCTGGATTTCACCCACCACATCATGCGCATGATCGCCGACGCCAGGCGCGAAGTGCTGTTGCAGACGCCGTACCTGGTGATGAGCAAGCGCGCCCAGGGCATCTTCAGGCGATTGCACCGGCGCGCCGAGCCGCCGCGGGTGATCGTGTCGACCAATTCGCTGGCCTCGACCGACGCATTCGCCGTGTATGCGATGTCGTACAAGCACCGCAAGCGCTACCTCAAGAAGTTCGGCTTCGAGATCCACGAACTGAAGCCGCATGCACCCGGCCCCGCGGTGGACAACCAGCTGGCCAATCTCGGCATGGACACCCCGGAGCTGCCATCGGAAACCGCCAGCCCGGCCAGCGCCTCGGTGGCCCGCTTTCACCTGCTCGGCAGCCGCGGCAGCAACAACCGGCCGGCACCGCTGCTCAGTGAAGGCCGTCGCTTCGGCCTGCACGCCAAGTCGATCGTGATCGACGATGCGTTCGCGATGGTCGGCTCGCACAACTTCGACCCGCGCTCGGATCACTACAACACCGAGGCGGGCGTGATCGTCTACGACCGCACGTTCGCCGACCAGCTGCGCCGCAGCATCCTGCGCGATACCCAGCCGGAGAACGCCTGGGTGATCGCGCCACGGCAGGCGGTGATTCCGGTGCTCAGCGACATCAACCAGGCGATCGGCAGCGTCTCCGAACAATTGCCGCTATTCGACCTGTGGCCATTCCGCTACGCCACCAGCTACGACCTCAAACCCGGTTGCCAGCCGATGCGCGCCACCGATCCGGGCTTCTTCGCCTGCTACGCACCGGTCGGCGATTTCCCCGATGTGGCTCTGTCGCCGAAGCTGATCATCACACGACTGTTCACCGCTTTCGGCGTCGGCGCCAAGGGCGTGCTGTGAGGCTCTCCGTGTCTGTGGGAGCGGCTTCAGCCGCGACGCTCTGGCCTGAAGACAAAAACATCGCGACTGAAGCCGCTCCCACAAAACCGCAGCAGTTACGGCACTCGCGCGATGCCGTCGCCATGCGAGGAGAAGCGCATCGGCAGGTCACCGCCGAAGCCATCGGGGTGCTCTGCCGGCACGGCGAAGCGCCAGCCGCGCACGCTGCGCAAGGCATGTTCGTCGAGAATCGGATCGCCGCTGGATTCGACCAGGCTGGTCGCACCGACACGACCGTTGCCGTCGATGCCGACGTGCAACACCACCCGGCCATCCAGATGGCCGCGCAACTCATCCCATGACTGCGAGGTGTCACCTGGCATCGCCAGCGGCACCAGTTCCGATGCCGGAGCAAGCACGGCGGCCTGCGCTTCGCCCATGTCGCTGGCAGCACGATCGGCCTTTGCGCGATGGACCCGCACCACACTGACCGGACCCTGTCGGTGCCGCGGCGAGGGCAGGGCATGACGGCGCGCGGATGACCCTTGCTGAGCCGACGCGAGACGTGGCGTCGGGCCTCGCCAGCCGACCGTCAGCGTGCTGAGCCAGCCGGTGCCGGCGATGCCGATCGCCAGCGCCAGCACGCTCAGGCCGGTCGTGGTGCGCAGACGCAGCATGTCGGTGTCGTGTTCACGGCCGTTCGAGGATCGCGGTGACGCCCATGCCGCCGGCGGTGCAGATCGAGATCAGCCCGCGGCCGGAACCTTTCTGCTCCAGCAACTTTGCCAGCGTGGCGATGATCCGCGCGCCGGTCGCGGCAAATGGATGGCCGACCGCGAGGCTGGAACCGTGCACGTTGAGTTTGGCCGGGTCGATCGAACCGAACGGCGCATCCAGGCGGAGCCGGTTCTTGCAATAGTCGGCCGACTCCCACGCGCGCAGCGTGCACAGCACCTGCGCCGCGAACGCCTCGTGGATCTCGTAATAGTCGAAGTCCTGCAGGCTGAGGCCGTTGCGCGCCAGCATGCGCGGCACCGCGATGGTCGGCGCCATCAGCAGGCCCTCGCCGTGGACGAAATCCACCGCGGCCACCTCGGCGTCGCGCAAGTACGCCTGGATTTTCAGGCCGCGCTGCGCGGCCCACTCGTCGCTGGCCAGCAGCACGGCAGCCGCGCCATCGGACAGCCCGGTGGAATTGCCCGCGGTCAAGGTGCCGCGGCCGGACGCCTTGTCGAACGCAGGCTTCAATGTGGCCAGCTTCTCCAGTGTCGAATCGGGGCGCAGGAAACCATCGCGCTTGAGACCACGGAACGGCACCAGCAGATCGTCGAAGAAACCGGCGTCATACGCGGCGGCCAGCTTGTGATGGCTGTCCAGCGCCAGCTGATCCTGCGCCTCGCGGCCGATCTGCCACTCCTTCGCCATCTGCTCGCAATGGTCGCCCATCGACTTGCCGGTGCGCGGCTCGGCCACGCCGGGAAACGAGGGCTTCAACTCGCCGAAGGAGAATCCGCGCAGCGCCACCTTCAACTTGTCCAGCGGCGTCTTCGCCCGGTTCATCGCCAGCAGCCGCTTGCGCAGGCGAGTGCCGTAAACGATCGGCACGTCGCTGGTGGTGTCCGAGCCGCCGGCGATGCCGGCATCGATCTGGCCGACGGCAATCTTGTTCGCCACGATGATCGCGTTGTCCAGCGAGGTGCCGCAGGCGCGCGCCGTGGTGATGCCCGGCGTGGTCGGTGCCAGTCCGGAACTGAGCAGCGCCTCGCGCGCCAGATTCCAGTCCGATGAATGCTTGATCACCGCACCCATCACCACTTCGCCCAGCTCCACGCCGTGCAATCCGAACCGTTCCACCAACGCGCCGAGTACCTTGACCGACATGCCGAAGTTGCCGACGTCGGCATAGGCCGTGTTGTTGCGGCAGAACGGAATGCGTACGCCGCCGATCACTCCAACGCGTCTTTGCGTCTTTTCCATGCTCGAAACTGTCCACCACTCAAGTCGGTCAAGGCTAACCCGCGCTGCCGCGCGGCGAAAGCCCAAAACGCTGAATGGTAGAATCGGTACCCTTTGCCCTTCGGATTACCGACTGTGGAAACACAAACGCTGCTCGCCCTGCCCATCGTGCTGGCATTGGAGCCGGTGGCCGGCGAGCCGCCGGCGCGAATGACCCTGAGCCGCGACGAGGCCGCGGAGCTGGCGGAACGGGTTGCCGCCGATCTGCATACGTTGGTGCCACAGGTCGACGCCGCGCGGCTGGCGCTGGCCGGTGCGCTGTTCGATCAGGTCGAACTGCTGCGGCCGGGCTTTCCGGTGTGGACGACGCTGGACGAACTGGCCCGGCGCGTGCCGCGCGGCCAACTGGACAACGTGGTTGCCTTCGGCAGCCACGACGGTCACATGCCGGCGCAGCCGCTGGAGCCGTCGCCCATCTTTGCCGATGGCCCGATGCGGCTGCTGCCGATGAGCCTGCTGGCGCCTGTGGCGCTGGCCGAGGAATTGTCCGAGCAACTGGAGATCCAGCTGGTCGGTCGCGGCGAAGCCAGTGCGCCGACCGCCGATTGGTTGATGCGCACGCTGGGCATCCGGCTGGAGCACGTGCGTTACCTCAGCCGCAACGACCTGCTGGCACTGACCTGCGTACAGTACGAGCACGTCAACCTGGCGCCGTTGTGGACGCTGCTGGAAACGGCGCTGCTGACCCCCGAGCGCGCCGAATCGACCATGAGTGCGCGCGGACTGACCCTGCGCTACGAGCACGGCAATGTGCTGGCGCAGTCGCCATCGCAATGGCTGGCCGCACAAACCGGTGACGCCTCGGAACGGGCGCATGCTCTGGCCGGCATCGTGTTCGAGTTGCGCCAGTACGCTGCCTTGCTCGCCGCGCACCAGTTGCCGCTGCTGCTGCAGGCGGATGTCGGCGGGCCGGTCGAGGCGGACGCCGGTTATCTGCTGGAAACCCTCGCCGCCGCCGGGCCCGGCCATGAACCACCGACTTTGTTCGCGCACGAGGCGGCCGGTCTCGGTGTCATCGCCATCACCGTGGCGCAACGCGGCGGTGGCGGCGTCCGTGTGCTGGCCCATGGCTATCCGTTGCGGCCGAGCGCGCTGGGCCCGTTGCTGGCGCTGCTGGCGGACCGTCACGGCATCGCCGCCGACCTGCATGCGCTGGGCCGGGTCGTGCTGGACGAGCACGGCCAGCTGGGTGCGCCGGCGAACACGCTGCACTGAGTCCGTCCCGGCCGTGGACCGCGATATTTGTATCGCGCAGGAAACTCGGCGCATGATGCAGCAGCGCCGACAGGGGGCGCGCTCCAGCTGACGGAAAGACCATGCGGCCGCACAAGTCTGCCGAGGTATTGCCATCACTTCCTCACGGGCCGGACTGGCCAGCGCGAATCTTGCGCGGCGCCCCGGTGCTGCTTGCCTACCTCGACGCCGAGCAACGGTTTCGCTACGCCAACGAACTCCATCGCGACTGGCTCGGCCTCGATCCGCAGGCGATGCTGGGCCGACGCCTGGTCGATGTGGCCGGCCATCGCAACTACCAGAGCGCGGCCCCCGCGCTGGAAAAAGCGTACGCCGGCCAGATGGCCAGCTTCGAAGGCGAGCTGTACAACGGCAGCGAGCGCCGCTACGCGCATGGCAACTTCCAGCCGGATTTCGACACCGACGGTCGTGTGCGCGGCGTGTTCACCGCACTGATCGACATTACCGAGCGGCACACCCTGGAGCTGAAACTGCACGAAAGCGAGCAACGCTTTTTCGGCGCGTTCCAGCATGCCGCAATCGGCATGGCACTGACCCATCCGGACGGCCATTTCCTGCGCGTCAATGCCGCGGTGTGCCAGATGCTGGGCTATCGCGAGGAAGAACTGCTGGCGCTGGACATCGCCAGGCTTACCCACCCGGATGACCTCGCCGCCGATGTGGCCTTGATGGCCGAGCTGCTGGCCGGCCAACGCGAGTCGTACCAGCTGGAGAAACGCAATTTCCACAAGGACGGCCACGTCGTGCATATCCTGCTCGCCATCTCACTGGTGCGCGACGATCACGGTGCGCCGCTGTACTTCGTCTCGCAGGCGCAGAACATCAGCCAGCGCAAGGCGTTCGAGGATGCGCTGCATCGCGAGCGCGAGCTGGCCGAGGTCACCTTGCGCTCGATCGGCGACGCGGTGATCACCACCGATCCACAGCTGGGCGTGACCTCGCTCAACCCGATCGCCGAGGCGATGACCGGCTGGACCAGCGACGAGGCGCAAGGCCGCCCGATCGAGGAGATCTTCCAGCTGTTCGACGCCGGACACGGCCATCCGGTGGCCAATCCGCTGCGCGCCGCGATCGGCCGCAACACCATCGTCGACCTGACCGGCAAGACGCTGCTGCGCCACCGCCACGGCTTCGACACGCCGGTGGAGGACTCCTCCGCGCCGATCCACGACCACGCTGGCAATGTCGTCGGCGGCGTGCTGGTGTTCCATGACATCAGCGAGACCCGCGCGCTGGCCTTGAAGATGATTCACCTGACCCAGCACGACACGCTCACCGGGCTGCCCAACCGCAGCCAGCTGCACGGCCACATCGGACAGGCGCTGGCCACGGCCAGCCGGCGCCAGCAGCGCGCCGCACTGATCCACCTGGACATCGACCATTTCAAGCAGGTCAACGAACTCCACGGCCACGCGGCCGGCGACCGCGTGCTGTGCGCGCTCGCCGAGCAATTGCATCGCTGCCTGCCCGGCGACGAATTTCTCGGCCGCTATGGCGGCGACGAATTTGTGGTGGTGCTGCCGCACCTGGAAAGCGTCGGCGAGGTGGCCAGCCTGTGCCAGACCCTGATCAACCAGGTCGAGCAGATCCGCATCGACGGCCTGGCCGACCTGCTGCTGCACGTCAGCATCGGCATCAGCGTGTATCCGGATGATGCGCTGGAGCCGGAAAGCCTGCTGCAACACGCGGAGACCGCGCTGGTCGCGGTGAAGGCGCAAGGCCTGCACAGCTACCGCTTCTTCACCGCCTCGATGAACGAGCGCACGCGCGCGTTGCGGCGGATCGAGACGGCGCTGCGCCAGGCGCTGCCGCGCCATGAGCTGAGCCTGTATTACCAGCCGAAGGTGGATGCCGAGAGCGGGCGCATCGTCGGCGCCGAGGCGCTTCTGCGCTGGCATGCGAACGGGCGCGAGCTGTACGAGCCGGACCAGTTCATCCCGGTGGCCGAAGACACCGGGCTGATCCTGCCGATCGGTGCCTGGGTGCTGCGCCAGGCCTGCAAGCAGGCACAGCTGTGGCAACTGCGCGACCGGGCCATTGCGGTGTCGGTGAATGTGTCGCCGCTGCAGTTCCAGCATGCCGATTTCTACAGCTGGCTCGACGACGTCTTGAACGAGACCGGGCTCGACGCCAACCTGCTCGAACTGGAGCTGACCGAGCGCATGGTGATGTCCGGCGGCGACGCCACCACCTGCCTGCTGCAGCGGATCAAGCGGCGCGGCGTGCGGTTGTCGCTGGATGATTTCGGTACCGGCTACTGCAGCCTGTCCTACCTCAAGCATTTTCCGATCGACGCGCTGAAGATCGACCGCGTGTTCGTGCGCGACCTCATCAGCGACCGTGACACCGCCACGATCACCAGCTCGATCATCGCGATGGCACGTAGCCTCAACAAGCTGGTGATCGCCGAAGGCGTGGAGACGCGCGAGCAGGGCGCGTTCCTGCGCCACGCCGGCTGTTCGCAACTGCAGGGCTTCCTGTATGGCGCACCGATGCCGGCCGCGGAATTCCAGCAGCAGTTGCTCAGCACCGACTGAGCCCGCTCAATCCGCGCTGCCGCCAGTGCCGGCCAGAGCGGCTTCGTACATCGCGTAGTGGCAGCGCTGCATGCCTAGGCCTTCGTAGGTCGCCTGCGCACGCTGATTCTCGGTTTCCACGTACAGTCGCACGCCCACCGCGCCAGCCGCCGCCGCACGCTGCGCCACCGCCGCATACAGCGCGCGGAACACCCCGCCGCGGCGCGCGTCGGGGCTCACGTACACGCTCTGGATCCACCAGAAATCGCCATCGCGCCAGTCGCTCCATTCGTACGTCACCAGCAGACTGCCCACTGCCACGCCATCGCGTTCCGCCACCAGGTAGAAGCCGCGTCGCGGCTGTTCGAACACACCGGCGACGCCGCGCTGCAGGGTGTCGCGGTCCAGTTGCCGGTGTTCGGTTTCCCATGCCATTGCCGCATTCCATGCGACGAGTTCGGGCAGGTCGGTGAGGCGGGCGGCGCGAATCGACAACGACACGGCATGACTCCGGCAATGGGACGAGGGCGCATCGTAGCGTGCGCGCTCTTCACACGCAGGGGCGTAGCGTCCGAGCGGAAGCCGGCGGCCGCGGCAGCTCGTTGTGGACAGCGCCAGGCCATGAACCCCAAGGAAAAGCGTACTTGAATATCGGCAGTCTCCTCGATCTGCTCAAGCTGCGGCGTCTGCGCGCGTTCCGCCGTCGACGCGCGGCCGCGCACGCGCGCCCCGAGCAGGAGCCGGCGCTGCGCTCGGAGCTGTTCAGTGCCGAGCAGATGGAACGGCACGGTCAGGCGCTGGCCGGCCAGCACCGGGTGAGCGCGCGCTCCAGTGCCGACCTGCTGCTGACCCGGCTGGCCGACAACGAGGCGGTGCTGACCCACACCTGCGAACGGTTGACCAACGCGACCCGGCGCAAGCGGCGAGTGACTCCGGCCGGCGAGTGGCTGCTGGACAATTTCTACCTGATCGAGGAACAGATCCGGATCGCCCGCCGGCATCTGCCGAAGGGTTACAGCCGCGAACTGCCGCGCCTGGACAGCGGCCCCTCGGCAGGCCTGCCGCGCGTGTACGACATCGCGCTGGAAATCATTTCGCACGGCGATGGCCGGGTCGACACCAGCAGCCTGCAGCGCTTCATCGGCGCCTACCAGAGCGTAACCCCGCTCAAGCTGGGCGAGCTGTGGGCGATCCCGATCATGCTGCGGCTGGCGCTGATCGAAAACCTGCGTCGCGTCGCCGCGCGGGTGATGGCGGACTGGCGCTATCGCGGCAAGGCCGTGCGCTGGGCCGACAGCATGACGGCGACCGCCGAACGCGATCCCAAGAGCGTGGTGCTGGTGGTCGCCGACATGGCGCGCTCGAACCCGCCGATGACCGGACCGTTCGTGGCCGAGATGGCGCGCCGGCTGCAGGGCCAGAGTCCGGCGCTGGCGTTGCCGTTGAGCTGGATCGAGCAGCGCCTGGCCGAATCGGGCCAGAGCATCGAGCATCTGGTGCAGTCGGAGGCACAGCAGCAGGCCGCCAACCAGGTCACCATCAGCAACAGCATCGGCGGCCTGCGCGCGCTCTCGGCGATCGACTGGCGCGAATTCGTCGAGCGCAGCAGTGCGGTGGAGCAGCTGCTGCGGCAAGACCCCGCCGGCGTCTATGCGGCGATGGATTTCGCCACCCGTGACCGCTATCGCCACGTGGTGGAAGCGCTCGCCCGTCGCCATCGGCTGACCGAGCTGGAGGTGGCCGAGGCTGCCGTTGCGCTGTGCCAGCCCGCCGCCCCGACCGACACCACTACCTCGTTGCCGCAACATGTGGGCCTGTACCTGATCGACCGCGGCCGGCGCCGGCTGGAGCGCCACCTCGGCATCCGGCCGCGACTGGTCGAGAGCCTGCGCCGCGGCTTCGACCGCGCGCCGCTGCCGGTCTACCTGGGCCTGCTGGCATTGCTGACGTTTGCGTTTGCACAGCCGCTGGTGCTGGCTGCCGCGCACGATGGCCTGCCGCTGTGGGCGCTAATCGCGATTGCCATACCGGCCACCCTGCTGGCCAGCCAGCTGGGCTTGAGCCTGCTCAACTGGATGGCCACGCTGGCGGTGGCGCCACAGCTGCTGCCGCGGATGGACTATTCCGAAGGCATCCCGGCCAGCGCACGCACGCTGGTGGCGATACCCAGCCTGTTCGCCAGCGTGCAGGACGTCGAGGACCTGGTCGAGGCGCTGGAAGTGCGCTTCCTCGGCAACCGCGACGAACACCTGCACTTCGCCCTGCTCACCGATTTCGCCGATGCGGACAGCGAAACCCTGCCCAGCGACGATGCGCTGCTGCGGCTGGCGCAGCGGCGCATCGAGGCGCTCAACGAGCACTACGCCAGCGTCGAGGCCGATCGCTTCTTCCTGTTCCATCGCCCGCGTCGCTGGAACGCCGCAGAACGATGCTGGATGGGCCACGAGCGCAAGCGCGGCAAGCTGGCCGATCTCAACGCGCTGCTGCGCGGCAACGCGCACGACCGTTTCATGCTGGTCGTGGGCGACATCGCGGCGCTGCCAGCGGTGCAATATGTGATCACGCTGGACACCGACACCGAACTGCCGCGCGACTCGGCGCAGGCATTCGTCGGCACCATCGACCACCCGCTCAATCGCGCGGTGTACGACCCGCGGCAGCGGCGCGTGGTGTCCGGCTACGGCATCCTGCAGCCGCGCGTGGGCATCAGCCTGCCCAGCACCGCGCGCTCGCGCTATGCACAGCTGTACGGCAGCGATGCCGGCATCGATCCGTATACGCAGATGGTTTCGGACGTCTATCAGGACGTGTTCCACGAAGGCTCGTTCATCGGCAAGGGCATCTACGCGATCGACGCGTTCGAGCTGAGCCTGGACGGCCGCTTCCCGGAAAACCGCATCCTCAGCCACGATCTGGTCGAGGGCTGCCACGCTCGCGCGGGCCTGCTCAGCGACGTGCAGCTGTTCGAGGAGTACCCGGCGCGCTACGGCGCCGACATCAAGCGCCGCCACCGCTGGATTCGCGGCGACTGGCAACTGCTGCCGTGGCTGCTGCCGTGGGCGCCGACCGCGCACGACGGCTGGCGCCGCAACGCGCTGACCGCGTTGTCGCGCTGGAAGATCCTCGACAACCTGCGCCGCAGCCTGGTGCCGACATCGTTGCTGGTGTTGCTGGTGACCGGCTGGCTGGCGATCTCGCCGGTGTTCTCGTGGACGCTGGCGGTGCTGTCTATGGTGCTGGTGCCGCCGTTGCTGTCGGCCCTGCTGGAGCTGGTGCAGAAGCCGCGCGAAGTGCAGATCGACCAGCATCTGCGGGCCGGATTCAACGCCGGCATGCTGCATTTTGCGCGGATGGCGCTGGCGCTGGCGTGGCTGCCGCACGAGGTGCTGTATCAACTCGACGCGATCGTGCGCACGTTGTGGCGGGTGACGATCAGCGGTCGCCACCTGTTGCAGTGGCAGACTTCCAGCGAGGTCGAGCGACGCAGCAGCAACACACCGGCGACGCTGTGGCGGCTGATGTGGATCGGTCCGCTGCTGGCACTGCTGCTGGGCGTGGCACTGACCCTGCAGCGCCCGATGGTCTTGCTGCTGGCCGCGCCGTTGCTGCTGCTTTGGCTACTGTCGCCGGCGCTGGCGTGGTGGATCAGCCAGCCGCGCAAGCCCGACGCGTTTGCGCCAACGCCGGCACAAACGCGCTTTCTGCGCGTGCTGGCGCGCCGCACCTGGGCGTTCTTCGATACCCATGTCGGCCCGGCCGACCACTGGCTGCCGCCGGACAACCTGCAGGAACGCCCCGGGCCGGTGATCGCCCACCGCACCTCGCCGACCAACATTGGCATGACGTTGCTGGCGAACCTGGCCGGCTTCGACTTCGGCTTTCTCAGCGCCTGCCGCCTGCTCGATCGCACGAACGACACGCTGGCGACCATGCAGCAGCTGCCGCGCCATCGCGGCCATTTCTACAACTGGTACGACACGCAGAGCCTGCAGCCACTGGCGCCGCTGTACATCTCGGCGGTGGATAGCGGCAACCTCGCCGGCCACCTGCTGACCTTGCGGCCGGGCCTGCTGGCCGTGATCGGCGAGCCGGTGTTCCAGTCGCGCGTGCTGCAGGGCCTGCTCGACACCGTGCATGTGCTGGATGACACGCTCGACAGCAATGGCAGCCGCGCACTGGATCCGATGCGGCAGGAACTGCAGGCCGCACTGCTCGTGCCGCCGACCACCACCGGCGCGGCGCTGACCCTGCTGCAACGGCAACTGGATCATGCCCACGCACTGGCGCAGACACTGGCGCCCGAACCCGGCAGCGACGCCGAGTTCTGGCTCAGCGCGTTGCTGGAGCAATGCAGCGACCTGTGCGACGAGGCCACCCTCTTCAACCTCGATCCACCGCCCGACGACGACGCCGGCTTCAGCGGCATTCCCACCCTGCTGCAGCTGGCGCGGGCCGAGCCGCTGTGCTGGCCATCCGGCGCCGGCGCCGAGGGCATGCGCGAACGGGCGCGCGAACGCATTGTGGCGATCGAGCGGCTGGCGCAGCAGGCCGGCGAACTGGCGCTGATGGACTATCGATTCCTGTATGACAGCGCGCGCGACCTGCTGGCCATCGGCTACAACGTGGACGAGCGTCGGCTCGACGCGGGTTACTACGACCTGCTCGCCTCGGAGGCGCGGCTGGCCAGTTTCGTCGGCATCGCGCAGGGCCAGCTGCCGCAGGACAACTGGTTCTCGCTGGGCCGCCTGCTGACCACCAGTGGCGGTGAACCGGTGCTGCTGTCGTGGACCGGCTCGATGTTCGAATACCTGATGCCGACGCTGGTGATGCCGAGCTACGAAGGCACCTTGCTCGAGCAGACCTGCCGCGCCGCGGTGGCGCGCCAGATCGAATACGGCAGCCAGCTCGGTGTGCCGTGGGGCGTTTCCGAATCCGGCTACAACACGATGGACGCGCACTTCACCTATCAGTACCGCGCGTTCGGCGTACCCGGCCTCGGCCTCAAGCGCGGGCTCGGCGACGATGTGGTGATCGCGCCATACGCTACCGCGCTGGCCATGATGGTTGCGCCGGCGGCAGCCACCAAGAACCTGCAGCGGCTGGCCGACGCCGGTGCCGCGGGACGCTTCGGCCTGTACGAGGCGATCGACTACACCCCGGCCCGGCTGCCGCTGGGGCAGGCCTCCGCGCTGGTGCAGTCGTTCATGGCGCACCACCAGGGCATGAGCCTGCTGGCGCTGGCCTATGCACTACTGGACCGGCCGATGCAGCGGCGCTTCGAATCCGATCCGCAGTTCCAGGCCACCAGCCTGCTGCTGCAGGAACGCGTGCCCAAGACCGCGGCGGAATACCTGCATGCGTCCGGCTTCCCGGAACTGGACGGCAACCCGCGCGTGGCCGAAGCGCGGCTGCGCGTGTTCGCCGATCCGGATCGCGCGCGACCAGCGGTTCAGCTGCTGTCGAACGGCCGCTACCACGCGATGATCAGCAGCGCCGGCGGCGGCTACAGCCGTTGCGGCGAGCTGGCGCTGACCCGCTGGCGCGAGGACAGCACGCGCGATCACTGGGGCATGTTCTGCTACCTGCGCGACGTGGCCAGCGGCGAGTACTGGTCCACTGCGTACCAGCCCACGCTGAAGAAGACCGAGCAGTTCGAGGCGATCTTCTCCGACGCGCGCGCCGAGTTCCGCGTGCGCGAGCGCGAGTTCGACGCGCACACCGAGATCGTGGTGTCGCCCGAAGACGACATCGAGCTGCGCCGCACCCGCATCACCAACCGCAGCCGCACGCGGCGCACGATCGAGCTGACCAGCTATGCCGAGGTGGTGCTGGCACCATCGCTCGCCGATGCGCTGCATCCGGCCTTCAGCAAGCTGTTCGTGCAGACCGAGCTGGTGCCCGAGCTGCAGGCGATCGTGTGCACGCGCCGGCCGCGCGCGGCCGACGAACACGTGCCGTGGATGTGCCACCTGCTGGCCGTGCACGACGCCCACATCGACGCGATCTCGTACGAGACCGACCGCGCACGTTTCATCGGCCGCGGCCGCAACGTGGCGCAACCGCAGATGCTCGATCGCGAGCAGGCGCAACTGTCCAACAGCGATGGTTCGGTGCTCGATCCGATCGTGGCGATCCGCTGCCGCATCACGCTGGAACCGGAACAATCGGCCACGATCGACTTTGTCACCGGCATGGCCGAGCACCGCGACGGCTGCCTGCGGCTGATCGGCAAG
The DNA here is from genome assembly GCF_006438785.1 of Rhodanobacter glycinis. GTDB lineage: Bacteria > Pseudomonadota > Gammaproteobacteria > Xanthomonadales > Rhodanobacteraceae > Rhodanobacter > Rhodanobacter glycinis_A. The sequence continues at coordinate 44,214 of NZ_RCZB01000004.1, forward strand.
TACCGCGATCGCCACCTTGCCGACCGCGTGTTCGACCTGGCCTGGACGCACAGCCAGGTGCTGCTGCGCCAGCTCAACGCCAGCCTCGCCGATGCACAGCTGTACGAACACATGGCCACCTCGATCATCTACCCAAACGCGAACCTGCGCGCCGAGTCCGGCATCCTGCGCGGCAACCGGCGCGGGCAGTCGGGCCTGTGGGGGCAGTCGATCTCCGGCGACCTGCCGATCGTGCTGCTGCAGATTGCCGACCCGGCGCGCATCGAACTGGTGCGCCAGCTGGTGCAGGCGCACGCGTACTGGCGGCTGAAAGGGCTGGCGGTGGATCTGGTGATCTGGAACGAGGACCGCGCCGGCTATCGGCAGGAGCTGCAGGACCAGATCATGGGCCTGATCGCCTCGGGCAGCGAGGCGAGCCTGCTCGATCACCCCGGCGGCATCTTCGTGCGCCCGGCGCAGCAGCTGTCCGGCGAAGACCGCATGGTGATGCAGGCCAGTGCGCGCATCATCCTGGCCGACAATCGCGGCAACCTGGCCGAACAGATCAGCCGACGCCGCGCGGAAACACATGCGCCGCGCTTCGAACCGAGCAAGCCGCGACGCATCCCGTCGGTGTCGCCGATGCCACCCTCGGCGCCATCGGCGCTGCAGCTGGCCAACCCGCATGGCGGCTTCAGCGCGGACGGCCGCGAGTATGTGATCACGCTGGCGCCGGGCGATGCCACGCCGGCGCCATGGGCCAACGTGCTGGCCAACCCGCACTTCGGCACGGTGATCTCCGAGAGCGGCAGTGCATACACCTGGGGCGAGAACGCGCACGAGTTCCGGCTCACGCCGTGGCACAACGACCCGGTCAGCGACGGCAGCGGCGAGGCGCTGTATCTGCGTGATGAGGAAACCGGCCAGGTCTGGTCGCCCACGCCGCTGCCCGCGCGCGGCAGCGGCGACTACATCACCCGCCACGGCTTCGGCTACAGCGTGTTCGAGCACGTCGAGGACGGCATCCACTCCGAACTGTGGATCTACGTGGCGCTGGATGCCTCGGTGAAATTCTCGGTGCTGAAACTGCGCAACGCCTCTGGCCAGCCGCGCCAGCTCAGCGTCACCGGCTACGTCGAATGGCTGCTCGGCGATCTGCGCGAGCGCACGTCGATGCACGTGGTCACCGAGTCGGATCCGGCCAGCGGCGCGCTGTTCGCCCGCAATGCCTACAACACCGAGTTCCCGAACCGCGTGGCGTTCTTCGACGTGGACGACCCCGCCCGCGGCATCGACGGCGACCGCCGCGAATTTATCGGCCGCAACGGCAGCACCGCGGCGCCCGCCGGGTTGGCCCGCGCGCATCTGTCCGGCCGCCTCGGCGCAGGGCTGGACCCCTGCGCGACCTTGCAGATGAGCGTGGCGCTGGACGACGGCGAGCAGCGCCAGGTGATCTTCCGGCTCGGCCTGGGCCGCGATGCCGCCGACGCCAGCGCGCTGGTGCAGCGCTTCCGCGGCAGCGGCACCGCCGCGCAGGCGCTGGAGAAAGTTCGCGCGCACTGGGCCCGCACGCTGGGTGCCGTGCAGGTTCGCACGCCCGAGCCGGCGCTCGACGTGCTGGCCAACGGCTGGTTGCTGTATCAGACCATTGCCTGCCGGATCTGGGCGCGCAGCGGTTACTACCAGTCCGGCGGCGCATTCGGTTTCCGTGATCAACTGCAGGATTCGATGGCGACCCTGCACGCCGCCCCAGAACTGTCGCGCGCGCAATTGCTGCTGTGTGCGGCGCATCAGTTTCCCGAAGGCGACGTGCAGCACTGGTGGCACCCGCCGCTGGACCGCGGCGTGCGCACCGCCTGTTCCGACGACTACCTGTGGCTGCCGCTGGCCACCAGCCGCTACGTGCTGGCCACGGCCGATACCGGCGTGCTGGAACAGCGCGTGGGCTATATCGAAGGGCGGCCGCTGCATCCGGGCGAGGAGTCCTACTACGACCTGCCGCAGCCATCGGGCCTCAACGAGACGCTGTACCAGCACTGCGTGCGCGCGATCGAGCACAGCCGGCCGCGCGGCGCGCACGGCCTGCCACTGATCGGCGCCGGCGACTGGAACGACGGCATGAATCGGGTCGGCGAAGCCGGCCGCGGCGAAAGCGTGTGGCTGGGTTTCTTCGCCTGCGAGGTGCTTTCGCGCTTCGCCGAAGTGGCCCGCCTGCATGGCGACGAGGCCTTTGCACTGCGCTGCGAAGGCGAGGTGAGCCAGCTGCGCGTGGCGCTGGAGCAGCACGCGTGGGATGGCGCCTGGTACCGCCGCGCATACTTCGACGACGGCACCCCGCTGGGTTCCAGCAGCAACGACGAATGCCGCATCGACTCGATCGCGCAGAGCTGGTCGGTACTGTCCGGCATCGCCTCGCCCGAGCGCCGGCTGCAGGCGATGAACTCGCTGGACCAGCATCTGGTGCGCCGCGATGCCGGCCTGGTGCAGCTGCTCGATCCGCCGTTCGACAAGTCCAAACTCGACCCCGGCTATATCAAGGGCTACGTCCCCGGCGTGCGCGAGAACGGCGGCCAGTACACGCATGCCGCGATCTGGGCCACGATGGCATTCGCCGAACTGGGCGACAGCGCCCGCGCGTGGGAACTGCTGCGCATGATCAACCCGGTCAGCCATGGCATCGGCGACGCGCAAATGGACGTCTACAAGGTCGAGCCGTACGTGGTCAGCGCCGACGTCTACGCGGTCGAACCGCACGTCGGCCGCGGCGGCTGGAGCTGGTACACCGGCTCCGCCGGCTGGATGTACCGGCTGATCATCGAGTCGCTACTCGGCCTGCGCCTGGAAGCCGGCAAGCTACGCTTCACGCCGGTGCTGCCGGCGCAGTGGGAAGGTTTCTCGCTGGACTATCGTTATCGCGACACGCAATACCGCATCAACCTGCGCCAGAGCGAGCCCGGCACGCTGAGCACCGTATGGCTGGATGGCGCGGTGCAGGCGGATGGCTGTATTCCGCTGGTCGATGACGGGACCGAGCACAGCGTCGAGCTCAACCATCCGCGCACTGCGTGATCCACATCGTCGGTGAGGCGAGAGGCCGCGCCGCCTTTCGTCCCATGCAACACTGCAAGATCAGGCGGCGGGATTAGACTGCACTTGACTCCGGCGTAGGGCCTCATCGTGCAGCAGGCAAGGAGAGTACGCATGAACTACAAGGGCAGCTGCCACTGCGGCAGGATCTCGTTCGAAGTCGAAGGCCAGATCGACGGGGCATTGGCCTGCAACTGTTCAATCTGCCAGAGAAAGGGTTCGCTGCTCTGGTTCGTGCCGCAGGAAAAATTCCATCTGCTCACGCCCGAGAATGCGGCCAGTACGTACACCTTCAACAAGCACGTCATCAAGCGCCGTTTCTGCCCCGATTGCGGCATGCAGCCGTACAGCGAGGGCACCGATCCGAAAGGCAACGCGATGACGGCTATCAATATCCGTTGTCTCGAAGGCGTCGACCTTGCGACTATTCCAGTGCAGAACCACGACGGTCGCTCGGCATAGGCCGGTGATACCCACCCTTGGAGAAGCAAATGAAACACGCGCTTGTGCTCATGGTTTTACTTCTGGCTGCGGCGGCGTTCTATATCGCAGGCAGCGCAACCGGCGCCGTAGTTCTTGTGGGCATCGGCCTGCTGCTGGAACTCGGGTTCTGGTTCGGGCTCATTCGAAGGCCGCGCAGCAAAAGCCGGGTCGCCTGACGCCTGCACAGGCATCTTCAGGGAGTGCGCTGCGTGCCATGCACTGTTGATGCCGCTACCGGGTAACTGCTGCGTCTACTGTTCATTTGGCAGCGTCAAATGCCCGCCGATGCAACAGGACGGCTCGTGCTGCGGCAGTAGTGGCACATAGAGAATCATCCAGGCCGCAACATCGGTGCGCCTCACGTGCGTTTGTGGGTCTCCCGGAGAATTGAACGATCCTGTCCCGGCATCGCCTACCGATCCCGACACCGGTGGGCGCCCTGCAAAGCGATAACGAGCCATGCTGCTCCACTACCCGCGCAGTTTCCTGCGCCGCTCGCGTCGACCTCGTCATGGTTGGACTTATGCATCGGTTTAACCTGCCGACATGCAGGCTGGAAGGTAAACCCGAGATGCGGCATGGTTGAGGCAACATCCGACATGCCGCATCGTGTGGCTCGGGCGCCGAATCAACAGCGCTACCGGCCTTGCCCTCATGGAGAGAACGCCCGCTATGCCGACACAACGCTCGGATGCCTTGGTTTTTTTCGGCGCCACTGGCGACCTGGCCTACAAGCAGATCTTCCCCGCGCTGCAGGCGATGATGCTGCGCGACGGGCTGGACGTGCCGATCATTGGCGTGGCGCATTCCGGCTGGAACGTGGAGAAGCTACGCCAGCGCGCGCATGACAGCCTGGCGCAGGCGGCGAAGCATCGGGGCGGCGACGTCGACGAGGCCGCGTTTGCGAAGTTCTCGGCACGCCTGCAGTACGTCGATGGCGACTACAACGATCCGGCCACGTTCACGCAGTTGAAGCAGGTGCTGGGCAGCGCCAGTGCGCCGCTGCATTACCTGGCGATACCACCGAGCCTGTTCGGCGTGGTGGTGAAGAACCTGCAGCAGGCCGGCTGTGCGGACAACGCGCGGGTAGTGGTGGAGAAGCCCTTTGGCCGCGACCTGGCCTCGGCGCAGGCGCTCAACCGCACGTTGCACCGGGTGTTTCCGGAGTCGGCGATCTTCCGCATCGACCACTACCTGGGCAAGGAGCCGGTGCAGAACCTGCTGTACTTCCGCTTCGCCAACACCGTGCTGGAACCGGTGTGGAACAACCGTTATGTCGACAGCGTGCAGATCACCATGGCCGAGCAGTTCGGCGTGGATGGCCGCGGCAGTTTCTATGAGGGCGTCGGCGCGATCCGCGACGTGCTGCAGAACCACCTGCTGCAGGTGACTTCGTTGCTGGCGATGGATGCGCCGATCGGCAACGACCCGGTCTCGCTGAATGCGGAAAAGCTGCGGCTGTTCCGCGCGATGCGCCCACTCGATCCGGCCGAAGTGGTGCGCGGCCAGTTCAACGGCTATCGCGGGGTCGAGGGCGTGGCGCCGGATTCCAACGTGGAGACCTTCGTGGCGCTGTGTCTGCACATCGACACCTGGCGCTGGGCCGGGGTGCCGTTCTACATCCGCGCCGGCAAGAACCTTCCGCTCACCACCACCGAGGTGATGGTGGACATGAAGACGCCGCCGTTGTCGGTATTCGACGAGATCACGCCACCGCAATCGAATTACTTCCGCTTCCGGCTCAGCCCCGAGGTGATCATTGCCGAAGGCATGCGCGTCAAGCGGCCCGGCGAGACGATGCAGGGCGAGCCGGTGGAGCTGGTGGCACGCCACCATTCAGAGCCGGAGAAACCGCCGTACGAACGGCTGCTCGCCGACGCGATCCGCGGCGATAATGCGTTGTTCACCAGCGACGAATGCGTCGAGGCCGCGTGGGCGGTGGTCGACCGGGTATTGCACCACCCGGGCAGCGTGAGCTTCTACGAGCCCGGCAGCTGGGGACCGGCCGATGCCGCGAAGATCGTCAGCAGTGCCGAAGGCTGGCACGACCCGCAAGCCGAGGCGAGCGAACCATGCTGAGCAATGACGTCCCCGCCACCGCGTCGGTGGTCTTCCTGCTCGACGTCGACAACACCCTGCTCGACAACGACCGTTTCGCCGCCGACCTCGGCGACACGCTGCAGCAGGCATTCGGCGCCGCCGCGCGCGAACGCTACTGGGCGATCTATGCGCAGCTGCGCGACGAGCTCGGCTATGCCGACTACCTGGGCACGCTGCAGCGCTTTCGCAGCGGCCTGGACAACGATCCCTCGTTGCTGCAGATGTCGAAGTACCTGCTGGAATATCCGTTCGCCGAGCGGTTGTACCCGCACGCACTGGCCACCGTCGCGCACCTGCGCACGTTGGGACCCACGGCCATCCTGTCCGACGGCGACGTGGTGTTCCAGCCGCGCAAGATCCAGCGCGCTGGCCTATGGGACGCGCTGCGTGGCGAGGTGCTGATCTACCTGCACAAGCAACGCATGCTGGTGGCGATGCAGCAGCGCTACCCGGCCGCGCACTACGTGATGGTGGACGACAAGCCGCAGATCCTGGCCGAGATGAAGCAACACCTTGGCCACCGGCTCACCACGGTGTTCGTGGAGCAGGGCCACTATGCAGCGCAGGCACCCGCAGATGTGCGTGCGGCGGCCGATATCCATATCGCGTGCATCGGCGATCTGCGCGAGCGTAAGCTTGTCGATTTCCTGCCCGACGCTCCCGTCATCAACCTTCCGGCAGACTGAAACCCCCACCCGTATCGAACTGGAGTCATGGAGCAAGCATGAAAGCGACCCGTCAACTGCACGAACTCGGCCAGAGCCTGTGGCTGGACAACATCACCCGCAGCCTGCTCGACGACGGCACGCTGGCGCGCTACATCGCGGAAGATTCGATCACCGGGCTGACTTCGAACCCGAGCATCTTCGATGCCGCAATCGGCGATGGCGACGCCTACGACGCCGGCGTGCACGCCAAGACGCTGGCCGGTCTGTCCGGTGAGGCGCTGTTCACCGAGCTGGCGCTGGAAGACCTGCGCCGCGCCGCCGACCTGTTCAAGCCGGTATTCGACGCCACCCATCAGGTCGACGGCTGGGTCTCGATGGAAGTGTCGCCCTTGCTGGCCGCCGATACCGCCGGCTCGATCGCGGCAGCGAAGAAGATTCACGCGCAGGGTCGGCGCGACAATTTGTTCGTGAAGATTCCCGGCACCCCCGAGGGTGTGCCGGCGATCGAGGAGGCGATCTTCCTCGGCATCCCGATCAACGTGACCTTGCTGTTTTCGTGCGCGCACTACCAGGCCGTGGCCGAAGCGTACATGCGCGGCATCGAGCGCCGCCTCGCCGCGGGCCTCGATCCGAAAGTCGGTTCGGTCGCCTCGCTGTTCATCAGTCGCTGGGACGTGGCTGCCAACAAGCAGCTGCCGGACGAACTGCACAACAAGCTCGGCATCGCGGTGGGCCAGCAGACCTATCGCGCCTACCGCGAACTGCTCGCCTCGTCGCGCTGGCAGAAACTCGCCGACGCCGGCGCGCTGCCGCAGCGCCTGCTTTGGGCCAGCACCGGCACCAAGGACCCGTCCGCGCCCGACACGCTGTACATCAGCGCGTTCGCCGCGCCCGACACCATCGACACGATGCCCGAGAAAACCCTGCATGCGTTCGCCGACCACGGTCAGCTGCATGGCGTTATGGCGATTGACGGCGGCGACGCCGACGACACGCTGGCGCAGATCAGCAAGGCCGGCGTGGACATCGATGCGCTGGCGCTCAAGCTGCAGCAGGACGGCGCCGACGCGTTCGTCAAATCGTGGCACCAGCTGCTGCAACGGATCGCCGACAAGGCCGCAGCGCTGGCCGACAAGTCAAAAGGACCCGCGCTGCGATGAGCCACCCGAAACTCACTACCTTGCCGCAGTGGCGGGCGCTGCAGCAGCACTTCGCCACGATCGGTCCGAAACATCTGCGCGAACTGTTTGCTGCCAGTCCGCAGCGCGGCGAACGGCTGACCGTCGAGGACGTCGGGCTGTACCTGGACTACTCCAAGCAACGCGTCGATGCCGACACCTTGCAGCTGCTGCGCGAGCTCGCCGCAGCCTGCGCGTTGCCGCAGCGGATCGAGGCGATGTTCCGCGGCGACAGGATCAATACCACCGAGAACCGCGCGGTACTGCACGTGGCGCTGCGCGCACCGGCCACCGAGAAGATCCTGGTCGACGGCCATGACGTGGTGCCGGACGTCCACGCGGTACTCGATCGCATGGCCGCGTTTGCCGAACAGGTGCGCAGCGGCGCGTGGCTGGGCCACGGCGGCAAGCGCATCCGCAACGTGGTCAGCATCGGCATCGGCGGCTCCGACCTCGGCCCGGTGATGGCGTACGAGGCGTTGCGCGATTACAGCCGGCGCGACATGACATTCCGATTCGTCTCGAACGTGGATGGCACCGATTTCGCCGAGGCGACACGCGATCTCGATGCCGCCGAAACGCTGTTCATCGTGTGCTCCAAGACCTTCACAACGCTGGAGACGCTGAGCAACGCGCACGCCGCACGACGCTGGTGCCTCGCTGCGCTGGGCGACGAGTCCGCGGTGGCGAAGCACTTCGTGGCGGTCTCCACCAACGCCGACGAGGTGGCGAAGTTCGGCATCGACACCGCCAACATGTTCGGCTTCTGGGACTGGGTCGGCGGACGCTACTCGATGGATTCGGCGATCGGCCTGTCGACCATGCTGGCGATCGGCCCGGCGCAGTTCCGCGAGATGCTCGCCGGCTTCCATGCGATGGACGAGCATTTCCGGCACACGCCGCTGGAACGCAACCTGCCCGCGTTGATGGGCCTGCTGGCGATCTGGAACACCAATTTTCTCGACGCAGCCACGGTGGCGGTGCTGCCGTACGAGCAATACTTGAAACGCTTTCCGGCTTACCTGCAGCAGCTGACGATGGAGAGCAACGGCAAGCACGTGACGCTCGACGGTGCGGCGGTCGATTACGCCACTGGGCCGATCTACTGGGGCGAGCCGGGCACCAATGGCCAGCACTCGTTCTACCAGCTGATCCACCAGGGCACGCGGCTGGTGCCATGCGATTTCATCGGCTTCGGCCAGACCCTGAACCCGCTGCCGGCACAGGGCGGCGGCGACCAGCACGACCTGTTGATGGCGAACCTGATCGCCCAGGGCGAGGCACTGGCGTTCGGCAAGACCGCCGATGAGGTGCGTGCCGACGGCACGCCCGAGGCACTGGTGCCGCATCGCACGTTCGAAGGCAACCGGCCCAGCAGCACCATCCTCGCCGCGAAGCTGACCCCCCACGTGCTGGGCACACTGATCGCGCTGTATGAGCACAGCGTATTCGTGCAAGGTGTGATCTGGGACATCGACTCGTTCGACCAGTGGGGCGTGGAGCTGGGCAAGCAGCTGGCGAAAACCACTATCGCCGAACTGACCGCGCCGGACGAACCGAAGCTTGCCCACGACAGCTCGACCAACCACCTGATACGCCGCTATCGCCAGCTGCGCGATGGCCAGACAACGGAACGTCCATGACCCAGCAGATCAGCCCCCTCGCCGGCAAGCCGGCGCCAGCGTCGATCCTGGTCGATGTGCCGAAACTGCTGGCCGCCTACGTCGACCTCAAGCCCGACCCCTCGGTGCCGGCACAGCGCGTGGCGTTCGGCACCTCCGGCCATCGCGGCAGTTCGTTCGAGCGCAGCTTCAACGAGACGCACATCCTGGCGATCAGCCAGGCGATCTGCGAGTACCGGCGTTCGAAAGGCATCGACGGCCCGCTGTTCATCGGTGCGGACACCCACGCCCTGTCGCAACCGGCGTTCGAGAACGCGCTGGAAGTGCTGGCCGCCAACGGCGTCGAGACGATGATTTCCAGCGGCGGCGAATACACGCCGACGCCGGCGGTATCGCACGCGATCCTGGTCTACAACAGGGGGCGCACGAGCGGTCTCGCCGACGGTATCGTGATCACGCCGTCGCACAACCCGCCGGACAACGGCGGCTTCAAGTACAACCCGACCAACGGCGGCCCGGCCGACAGCGACATCACCAATTGGGTGCAGCAGCGGGCGAACGCATTGCTTGAGAGCGGCCTGAAGGACGTCAAGTGCATGCCTTACGCGCTGGCGCGCAAGGCGGCCACCACGCACGAACGCGACTATCTCAACAACTACGTCGCCGACCTCGCCAGCATCGTCGACTTCGATCTCATCCGCAGTGCCGGCGTGCACATGGGCGTCGATCCGCTGGGTGGCGCCGGCGTGCACTACTGGGCGCCGATCGCCGATCGCTACCAGCTCGACCTCACCGTGGTCAGCGCGGTGGTCGACCCGCAGTTCGCCTTCATGAGCGTGGACTGGGACGGCAAGATCCGCATGGACCCGTCGTCGAAGTACGCGATGCAGCGGCTGATCGGGCTGAAGGACCAGTACGACGTGGCGTTCGCCTGCGACACCGACCACGACCGCCACGGCATCGTCACCCGCAGCAGCGGGCTGATGGAGCCGAATCATTATCTGTCGGTGATGATTGACTACCTGTTCCGCCATCGGCCGCAGTGGGGCGCGCATGCCGCGGTGGGCAAGACCGTGGTCAGCACCGCGCTGATCGACCGCGTGGCCAAACGGCTCGGACGGCAGCTGTACGAGGTGCCGGTCGGTTTCAAATGGTTCGCACCGGGCCTGTTCGACGGCTCGCTCGGCTTCGGCTGCGAGGAAAGCGCCGGCGCCTCGCTGCTGCGCCGCGACGGCACGGCGTGGGTCACCGACAAGGACGGCCTGGTGCCGGCGTTGCTGTCGGCCGAGATCACCGCGCGCGAGGGCAAGGACCCGGGCGAGCTGTATGCGCAGCTGACCCGCGAACTCGGCAAGCCGTTTGCCAGCCGCGTCGATGCCGCCGCCACGCCGGCGCAGAAGGCGAAGCTGGCGAAACTGTCGCCCGATCAATTGAAGAGCGACCAGCTCGCCGGCGAGAAGATCGAGCAGGTGCTGGACAAGGCGCCCGGCAACGGCGCGGCGATCGGCGGCATCAAGGCCATCGCCGCCAGCGGCTGGTTCGCTGCGCGACCGTCCGGCACCGAGGCGATCTACAAGATCTACGCCGAAAGCTTCAAGAGCGAAGAACACCTGCAAGCGCTGCTGAAGGAAGCCCAGGGCATCGTCGACAGCGCGCTCGCGTAACCTCATCCATCACCGGAGATACCGCCATGTCCAACGCCCTCGACCAGCAATGCATCGACCTGCTGCGCTTCCTGTCGGTGGACATGGTGCAGAAGGCCAATAGCGGCCACCCCGGCCTGCCACTGGGCGCCGCGCCGATGGCCTACGCGCTGTGGACGCGGCAGCTGAAGCACAACCCCGCCAATCCGCACTGGCCCGACCGCGATCGCTTCGTGCTGTCCGCCGGCCACGGCTCGGCGCTGCTGTACAGCCTGCTGTTCGCCACCGGCTACGACCTCACCCTGGACGACATCAAGCAGTTCCGCCAGTGGGGCGGCAAGGCCCCCGGGCACCCCGAGTACGGCCACACGCCAGGCGTCGAGATCACCACCGGCCCACTGGGCCAGGGCCTGGCGAACGCGGTGGGCATGGCGATCGGCGAGGCGCACCTGGCCGCGCGCTACAACCGCGACGGCCACCGCGTGATCGACCACCACACCTGGGCCATCGTCAGCGACGGTGACCTGATGGAAGGCGTGGCCAGCGAGGCCGCCTCGCTGGCCGGCCATCTCAAGCTGGGCAAGCTGGTCTGCCTGTACGACGACAACTACGTGACGCTGGCCGGCGGCACCGACATCACCTTCTCCGAGGACCGCGCGAAACGCTTCGAGGCGTATGGCTGGCAGACCATCCACGTGGCCGACGGCAACGACCTGGTCGCGATCCATGCCGCGCTGGATGCGGCCCGCGCCGACACCACCCGGCCCTCGCTGATCCTGGTACGTACGCATATCGGCTACGGCTCGCCCGAGCAGGACACGTTCAAGGCGCACGGCTCGCCGCTGGGCGTCGAGGACGTCAGGAAGACCAAGGAGAAGCTGGGCTGGCCGGTCGAACCGGACTTCCTGCTGCCGCCGCCGGCGCTGGCGCATTTCCGCGAGGCACTGGATCGTGGCGTGGCGGCCGAGCGTGCCTGGAACAGCCGTATGGACGTCTATACGAAAACCTTCCCCGAGCTGGCGACCGAGTTGCAAGGCCGCCTGGATGGCGAACTGCCGCTGGGTTGGGATGCGGACATCCCGGTGTTCCCCGCCGACGCCAAGGGCCTCGCCACCCGCGTCGCCGGCGGCAAGGTAATGAACGCGATCGCGCCGAAACTGCCCGCGCTGGGCGGCGGCTCGGCCGACCTCGATCCGTCCACCCACACCGCGCTGAAGGGCCTGGGCGACTTTAATCCGCCGCTGGTGCCGGGCGAAGACAGCCAGGGCTCCGACGGCGGCGGCTGGAGCCATGCCGGGCGCAACCTGCACTTCGGCGTGCGCGAGCATGCGATGGGCGCGATCGCGAACGGACTGGCCGTGCACGGCGGCTTCGTGCCGTACGGCTCGACCTTCCTGATCTTCTCCGACTACATGCGCCCGGCAATCCGCCTGGCCGCGCTGATGGGCATCCACGTGGTGCACGTGTTCACCCACGACAGCGTGGCACTGGGCGAGGACGGCCCCACCCACCAGCCGGTGGAACAGCTGGCCAGCCTGCGCGCGATCCCCAACCTCAGCGTGATCCGCCCCGCCGACGCGAACGAGACCGCGGTGGCGTGGAAGGTGGCGCTGGAATCGACCAAGCATCCAGTGCTGCTGGCGCTGACCCGGCAGGACGTGCCCACGCTCGACCGCACCCGTTACGCCAGCGCCGACGGTTTGCGCAAAGGCGCCTATGTGCTGAGCGACGCGAGGGACGGAAAGCCGTCATTGATCCTGATCGCCAGCGGCTCGGAAGTCGGACTGATCCTCGAAGCCGCGGACCAGCTGCAGGCCGATGGCATCGCCGTACGCTGCGTGTCGATGCCGAGCTGGGAACTGTTCGATGCGCAGCCGCAAAGCTACCGCGACGAAGTGCTCCCGCCTGGCGTGACTGCGCGGCTGGCGGTGGAGCTGGGTGTATCGCAAGGCTGGGACCGCTACACCGGCGCGCACGGCGACATGCTCGGCATCGATCACTTCGGCGCCTCCGCCCCGGCCGATGTGCTGCTGCGCGAATTCGGCTTCACGGTCGCCAACGTGGTGGCGCGGGCGCGTGCCTTGCTGGCCGGGTGACGCCCCTCGCGACGGCATCTGGCTAGCCTTCATCTGGTGTTGTGGCTGCGTGGTCGGCCGATGATCGGGATGGCAGGGAGGCCGCCGTGGGCGTAGTGCTTGGGGCCGCGATCGGCTGGGTGAGCGTGCGGGTTTGCTGTACCGGCTTGCCAGCTCCGGGCCGATCCGTTCGACAAATTCGCAATTTATGACGATCGCCCTATATATCTGAACTCTCCAGTCTGCTATTTTGCCGGCCCGGTGCTCCCTTGCCCAGGCTATCCCCTTGTCCCTTCTTCTGTCTGATGCGAAACCTGTCTCGTTCGTCGGCTGCGCTTTCACGCTGCTGGCCGGTCTGGCGCTTGCCGGTTGCGCGGTGGGCCCCGACTACCGGCGCCCCGACGCCCCATCGGTGGACCGCTTCACGGCACAGCCACTGCCGGCCGGCACCGCGGCAACGAAGGTTGCCGGCGGCGACGCCCAGCGTTTTCTGCAAGGCCGCGACGTGCCGGCGCGCTGGTGGACGACGTTCGGGAATGCCGAGCTGACCCGCCGGGTGAACACGGCGCTGAGCCACAGTCCCACCGTGGCGTCGGCCCAGGCGGCCCTGCGCCAAGCGCAGGAAAATGCCAATGCGGCACGCGGCGGATTGTTCCCCTCGCTGGACGCCGGCGCCGGCGCCACCCGCCAGAAGCAGTCCGCCGCGCAGTCGGTGGGTCCCGCCGGACGCGGCCCGTTCACTGTCTACAACGCCTCGGTCAGCATCGGCTACACCCTCGATCTGTTCGGCGGCGTGCGCCGCGGGATCGAGGCGCAACTGGCGCTGGCCGACTACCAGCGCGCCCAGCTCGACACCACCTACCTGACCCTGGCCGCCAACGTGGTCACCGCGTCGCTGCAGGAAGCCTCGTTGCGCGAGCAGCTGCGCGCGACCGAACAGATCCTGGACATCCAGGGCAAGAGCCTGCAGATCGCCCGCCAGCAGCAGCAGATCGGCTCGAAGTCTCTGTCCGACACGCTGGCCGTGCGCTCGCAGGTAGCCGCCACCGAGGCCACCCTGCCGCCACTGCGCGCCCAGCTCGCCGCGACGCGGAACCAGCTGGCGACCTACCTGGGCACCACGCCAGCGCAGCTGGAGCTGTCGCCGCTGACGCTGGATGCGATCGGCCTGCCGCGCGACATCCCGGTCAGCCTGCCCTCGGGCCTGGTCGAGCAACGCCCGGATATCCGTGCGGCTTCGGCACAGCTGCATGCAACGTCGTCCCAGGTCGGCGTGGCCACCGCGGCGATGCTGCCGCAGATCACGCTCTCCGGCAGTGCCGGTTCGCAGGCGTTGCGCGCAGGCGATTTGTTTTCCACCGGCACCGGTGCCTGGTCGCTGGGCCTGGGCCTGACCCAGCCGCTGTTCCATGGCGGCGAGCTGCTGCATAAAAAGCGTGCCGCGCAGGCCGGCATGGACAAGGCCGTGGCGGACTGGCAGCAGACCGTGCTGGTCGCGTTCCAGAACGTCGCCGATGCGCTGCAGGCGCTGCAATACGATGCCGAAGGACTGGCCGCGCAAGCCGCCGCCGAAAGCGCGGCATCGCAGCAGCTCGCGCTCACCGACCGCCAGTTCCAGCTCGGTTCGACCGGCTATCTCAATCTGCTCGATGCCCAGCGCAGCTACCAGCAGGCGCGCATCGCCCTGATCCAGGCGCGCGTCGCGCGCCTGGCCGATACCGCCGCGCTGTATGCCGCCCTCGGTGGTGGCTGGCGCAGTGATGCCGGCATGGCCAGCCCCGCGGCAAACACGCCCACCCCACCCACTGCACCCCACTGAGGAGTTCGCGCATGCCTACGCGCGTCGACAAAAAGCCCAGCACCACCAAGCGCATGATCTGGATGATCGTTGGCGTGCTGTTGTTGATCGCGCTGATCGCCGGCATCAAGGTGCTGCTGGTCATGCGCATGATCCACAACATGCCGAAGCCGGCGCCGTTCACGGTCAGCACCACCACCGCCCGCGAACAGCCATGGCAACCCGCGCTGAGTGCCGTCGGCACCCTGCGTGCGGCCAACGGTGCCGACCTGGCGATGGATGTGGCCGGTCTGGTCACCGAGGTGAATCTGAAATCCGGCCAGGACGTGAAGCAGGGCCAGGTGCTGGTGCAGCTGCGCGACGGCGACGACGTGGCCCAGCTGCAACAGCTGGAGGCGGCGGCCCAGCTGTCGCAGCTCACCTTCGAGCGGGCGCGCAAGCAACTTGCGGCGCAGGCGATCAGCAAGGCCGATTACGACACCGCCGCCGCCGATCTCAAGGGCAGGCAGGCCGCGGTGGCGCAGCAGAAAGTGGTGGTGGCCAAGAAGCAGCTGCGCGCACCGTTCGCCGGCCGCGCCGGCATCATCACTACCAGCCCCGGTGACTATCTCAGCGCCGGCACCACGGTGGTGACGGTGCAGCAGCTCGATCCGCTGTTCGTCGATTTCTACGTGCCGCAAAGCGAACTGGGTCGCATGCAAGTGGGCCAGGCGGTGAACCTGAAGCTGGATGCGTATGCCAGCCGCGGTTTCAGCGGCAAGCTCAGCGCGATCAGCCCCAAGGTCGATCTGGGCACGCGCAACGTGCAGGTCGAGGCGACCGTGCCCAACCACGACAAGGCGCTCACCCCGGGCATGTTCGCCAAGGTCAGCGTCGACGTCGGTAACGAGCAGCCCCGGCTGACGCTGCCGCAGGCGGCGATCGTCTACAACCCGTATGGCGACACCGTGTACGTGGTGCAGCCGCCCAAGGGCAAGGACGACAAGGGCCAGCCGCTGCCGCCCACGGTGAAGCAGACCTTCGTCACCGTCGGCGAGACCCGCGGCGACCAGGTGGCGATCCTCAAGGGCATCGAGCCCGGCACCGTGGTCGTGACCAGTGGCCAGATCAAGCTGAAGAACGACGCGCCGATCGCGATCGACAACAGCGTGAAGCCGGCCGACAGCGCCCATCCCGCGCCGCAGGAGCACTGAGCGAACGCCATGAAATTCACCGACCTGTTCATCAACAAGCCGGTGCTGGCGGTGGTCGTCAGCCTGCTGATCCTGGTACTCGGCGTGCGCGCCGTCAGCAGCCTGAGCGTGCGCCAGTACCCGAAGACCGAGAACGCCACGGTTACCGTCACCACCGCTTATTACGGTGCTGACGCGCAGACCATGGCCGGCTTCATCACCCAGCCGCTGGAGCAGGCGATCTCGCAGGCGCAGGGCATCGACTACATGTCCTCCAGCAGCGTGCAGGGCGTGTCCACCATCACCGCGACCTTGCATCTGAACTACGACGCCAACCGCGCCCTGACCGAGATCACCACCCAGGTGAATTCGGTGAAGAACCAGCTGCCGCCGCAGGCGCAGCAGCCGGTGCTCAACGTGCAGACCGGCGAGACCATCGACGCGATGTACATGGGCTTCTACAGCGATGTGCTGCCCACCAACAACATCACCGACTACCTGGCGCGCGTGGTCAAGCCCAAGCTCGATTCGATCGATGGCGTGCAGACTGCCGAGCTGCTCGGCGCGCGCCAGTTCGCCCTGCGCGCCTGGCTCGACCCGGCCAAGATGGCGGCGCATGGCATCACCGCCACTGATGTGAACACGGCGCTGGCCTCCAACAACTATCTGGCCGCGGTTGGCTCCAGCAAGGGCCAGGCGGTGACGGTCGACCTGACCGCCGACAGCAACCTGCATTCGGTCGACGAGTTCAAGCAGCTGGCGATCAAGCAGGTCAACGGAGCGATCGTGCGGCTGCAGGACGTAGCCACGGTCTCGCTGGGCTCGGAAAGCTACGACTTCAATGTGGCCTTCAGCGGCAAGCGTTCGGTGTTCATCGGCATCAAGGTCGCACCCGACGCGAACGTGCTGGACGTGGCCAAGCGCGTGCGCGAGGCGTTCCCGGAAATCCAGAGCCAGCTTCCCGGCGGGCTGACCGGGCAGATCGTCTACGACGGTACCGAGTTCGTGAACAGCTCGATCAACGAGGTGGTCAAGACCCTGGCCGAGGCGCTGCTGATTGTCACCCTGGTGATCTTCCTGTTCCTCGGCAGCCTGCGTGCGGTGATCATCCCGGTGATCGCGATGCCGCTGTCCCTGGTCGGCACCTTCTTCGTGATGCTGGCGCTGGGTTACTCGATCAACCTGCTGACCCTGCTGGCGCTGGTGCTGGCGATCGGGCTGGTGGTGGACGACGCGATCATCGTGGTGGAGAACGTCGACCGGCACATGAAGGAGGAGGGCAAGACGCCGCTGCAGGCCGCCTTGCTCGCCGCGCGCGAGCTGGGCGGACCGATCCTGGCGATGACCGTGGTGCTGATCGCGGTGTACGTGCCGATCGGTTTTCAGAAGGGACTGACCGGCGCGCTGTTCAGCGAATTCGCCTTCACCCTGGCCGGCGCGGTGACGGTGTCGGCGGTGGTCGCGCTGACCCTGTCGCCGATGATGGCCTCGAAGTTCTTCCGCAACGAGCAGGAGAGCGGCCGCTTCGTGCAGTTCATCGATCGCCAGTTCGATCGCGTGCACCACGGCTATCAGCGCGTGCTGCACAACACGCTGTCGACCAAGTCGGTGGTCATCGTGATGAGCGCGCTGCTGCTGCTGGCCACCATTGCACTGGGCATGACGGCGCAGTCCGAACTGGCCCCGGAAGAGGACCAGGGCATCGTGGTCGGCCAGATCGTGGGCGCACCGAACACGACGGCGCAGCAGATGAATGTCTATGCGACGCAGATGTTCGATCTGTCCAGGCAGTTGCCGGAATACGAGCAGATGTTCCAGCTGACCGGCGTGCCCACCATCAACCAGGGCATCGGCGGCGTGCTGTTCAAGCCGTGGGACCAGCGCCACCGCAGCGCGCACGAACTGCAGCAGGTCCTGCAGCAGAAGTGGAACGGCATCGCCGGCGGCCGCGTGGCCGCGTTCCAGTTCCCGCCGCTGCCCGGCGCGTCGGGCCTGCCGATCCAGGTGGTGATCACCACCACCGAGCCGTTCGAGAACCTCAACGAGGTGGCTTCCCAGGTACTGCAGAAGGCGCAGGCCAGCGGCAAGTTCTACTTCGTCGACTCCGACCTCAAGGTCGACAAGCCGCAGGGCACGGTCAGCCTCGACCGCGACATGATCACCACGCTCGGGCTGACCCAGCAGGACGTGGGTGCCGCGCTCGGCTCGGCGCTGGGCGGCGGCTACGTCAACTACTTCTCGATCTCCGGCCGCTCGTACAAGGTGATCCCGCAGGTATTGCAGGCCGACCGGCTCAACCCGAACCAGGTACTGGGCTACTACATCCGCGTGCCGGACGGCTCGGTGATCCCGGCCTCGACCGTGGCCAAGATCACGAGGCAGGTGGTGCCGCAGTCGCTGAACCGCTTCCAGCAGTTGAACTCGGCCACGATCTCCGGCGTCAGCGGGATGTCGCAGGGCGACGCGCTGACCTACTTGCGCGATCTGGTGAAGGAGGTGGCGCCGACCGGCTTCAACGTCGACTACGCCGGCCAGTCGCGCCAGTTCACCCAGGAGTCCGGCGGTTTCGGCGCGACCTTGCTGTTCGCCGTGATCATCGTGTTCCTGGCCCTGGCCGCGCAGTTCAACAGCCTGCGCGATCCGATCGTGATCCTGGTCTCGGTGCCGCTGGCACTGTTCGGCGCGCTGATCTTCGTCAACCTGTTCACCAGCCTCAACATCTACACCGAGGTCGGCCTGGTGACCCTGATGGGCCTGATCAGCAAGCACGGCATTCTGATCGTGCAGTTCGCCAACCACTCGCAACTCGCCGGCATGTCCAAACGCGAGGCGATCGAACACGCCGCGGCGGTACGCCTGCGGCCGATCCTGATGACCACCGCGGCGATGGTGCTGGGCGTGCTGCCGCTGGTGATCGCCTCCGGCGCCGGCGCGGCGGGCCGTTTCAACATGGGCCTGGTGATTTCCACCGGCCTGGCGATCGGCACGGTGTTCACCTTGTTCGTGGTGCCGGCGTTCTACCTGCTGCTGGCGGCCGATCGCCACGGCGGCGAGCCGTCGGATGATCCGCGACTGGAGGAGTCGACGGCGCAGGCCTGAGCGACAGACAGAAGAAAGGCGCGGTCACCCGCGCCTTTCTTCTTGCAGTGTCCGGCGGCGATGCTGGACAGGGCAATGTCCTTTCAGTTCAGTTGCGCGACTGCAGCTTCGACAGCAGGCGCAGCAGTTCCAGGTACAGCCAGACCAGGGTGACCACCAGCGCGAACGCGCCGTACCACTCCATGTATTTCGGTGCGCCGGACTGGGCTCCGGTTTCGATCATGTCGAAGTCGAGGATCAAGTTGAGCGCCGCGATCACCACCACCACCGCGCTGAACGCGATGCCGATGCCGCTGCTGCCGTTGATGAAGCCCATCGAGTGGCCGAAGAAGCCCATCGCGAAGTTGGCCAGGTACAGCAGCATGATGCCGCCGGTGGCGGCGACGATGCCGAGCTTGAACTTCTCGGTGGCGCGGATCAGCCCGCTGCGGTAAGCCAGCAGCATCGCGGCCATGGTGCCGAAGGTCAGCGCCACCGCCTGCATCACGATGCCGGGGTAGCGCAGCTCGAAGATCGCCGACAGCGCGCCGATGAAGACACCTTCGACCAGCGCATACAGCGGCGCGGTGACCGGTGCCCAGGTTTTCTTGAACGCGGTGACCAGGCCGAGGATCAGCCCGCCGATCGCGCCGCCAAGCACCAGCGGCAACATGGCCGGCGCGCTTTCCGCACCGCTGAACCGGCTCCAGCTGAACATGGCGCCGACCAGCACCAGGATCAGCAGCAGGCCGGTCCGGTTGACCGTGCCGTTGATCGTCATGGCCTCGTCGCCGTGCGCGACGAGCGCGCCGCTGGCGGCGTCGAGGAAGGTGTTCTTGTTGAGCGCCGGATTGCCGCTTTGCATGAGGAAACTCCCGTTGATTGCCGACCCATCGTAGCCGGCCCGCCATCGGCTTGACAGCGCCTGCGCCGATACGTCGCTGCGCCGCCACGCGCAAACTACGCGACAATACGACCTTGCCGAATCGTGCGGAGTTCCGATGAATCCTTCCACCCTGCGTATCGCTACCCGCAAGAGCGCGCTGGCGCTGTGGCAGGCCGAGCACGTAGCCGCGCTTTTGCGCGCCGCGCATCCGGGGCTGGCGGTGGAGCTGGTGCCGATGAGCACGCGCGGGGACGAGATCCTGGATCAGCCGTTGGCCAGCATCGGCGGCAAGGGGCTGTTCCTCAAGGAACTCGAAGTGGCGATGCTGGAAGGCCGCGCCGACCTCGCCGTGCATTCGCTGAAGGACGTGCCCGCGCAACTCGAACCCGGCTTCACGTTGCCGGCGATGTTGCCGCGCGCGGACGCGGCCGATGCGTTCGTCAGCAACGACTGGGCGGATCTCGCGGCGTTGCCGCGCGGCGCGCGGGTGGGTACGTCATCGCTGCGCCGACAGGCGCAGTTGCGCGCACTGCGGCCAGATCTGGTCCTGCTCGACCTGCGCGGCAATGTGGGCACCCGGCTGGGCAAGCTCGACGCCGGTCACTACGACGCGATCGTGCTGGCCTGCGCGGGGCTGGAGCGCCTCGGCTTGGCGGCGCGCATTCGCTCGCGGCTAGCCGCACCGGACTGGCTGCCGGCGCCGGGCCAGGCCGCGATCACGATCGAGGCGCGCGACGACAACCCGACCGTGCTGATGCTGCTGGCCGCACTGGATGACGCCGATACCCGGCTCACCGTCAGCGCCGAAAGGGCGATGAATCACGCGCTCGGCGGCAGCTGCACGGTGCCGGTCGGCGCCTGGTGCGTGCTCGGTGAACACGGCCTGCACCTGCGCGGCATGGTCGGCGACGCGGCCAGCGGCCGACTGCTGCGGGCCGAGGCCAGCAGCCCCGGCGATCAGGCGCTGGCGCTGGGTCGCGAAGTGGCGGCGGCACTGCTGGATCAGGGCGCGGGCGAGTTGCTCGGGCTGTGACGACGAGCGGTCGAAGTCGCGCCATCTGTTGCATTTGTTTTCCGCGCCCCGCTGCATGACAAACGGCCCGGCAGCTTGCGCCACCGGGCCGTCATGAGCAGCCGCTGCTGGTCAATTCAGAAGCTGTAGACCAGATTCGTCGTGGTCAGTGTGTCCATCTTCTTGGTGCCCGGCAGCACGTCGCTGTTGTGGCGCACCTGGAAACCGACCTTCAGCGCGAGCTTCCTGGTCATGCTGACGGCCAGGCCGGCATCGTTTTGCAGGTAGGTGTTCTTCGAACCCGCTTCCATCAGGAACGTGTCCTCGAACGCGGTGTTGTCGGTGAGCTTGTACTTGTAGTTGATCAGGCCGCGGGCCACCATTTCGCTCTGGGTCTGCTGCCGCTGCGGCACCAGCGCGCCACCGACGACCGTGTCGACATCGGCCGGGCGGTAACGCTTGTAACCGGGACCGATTTCGAACGACAGTTCGTTGCGCTCGTCTTTCAACGCGATGTAGCCGTAGCCGAGCGAGACGATGCCCTGCCACAGATTGGCGCCGAAATCGTCGTGCTCGTAACGGGCGGCACCGACGATGTAGCTGCGCGGATCGAGCTTGTAGCCGACCGAGGCGCCGCCGTCATAGCGGTTCGCGGTGGTGTTGAACTGCTCGATGGTGTTGCCGGCGGTATCGACCACTTTCTGCTGGCTCTTGGAGCGCAGCGCGTCGACGAAGAAGCTGTTCTTCCACTGCTCGTTTTCCTGGTTCAGGCCGAGCTTGGCATTGATGTTTTGCGAGCGCGAATTGCCGGTGGCCGAGGCAAAACCGAATTCGCCCGAGCCACTCCAGCCGCCATTGCTGGTGGCGGCGGTGTCGGTGGCGCCATCCTGGGCCTGCGCGGCAAAGCTCGCAAAGGCGGCCAGCAGCAGGCCGGCGATCAAGGTCTTTTTCATCGGGGGGACAGTCCATTTGTTAAACAATCGTAGTGCGCTACCTTAACGGCATGGCTTGAACTCGCAATGAATGAGGCCGGCGTCTGGCCGATCGATCAGCCGGCTGCGCCGCGCACCAGCAACGATTCATACAGATTCCGCTCCAGACATTTGCCCAGCAGACAGCTGGGCACGGCCAGCGCCGCAGCGATCAGATCGATGCCGTCATGCCGGGTCAGCAACAGCGCGATGCAAGGAATCACATAGGTGAACAACGCGGCCACGAAACGCGCCGGGCGCAGCGCATATTCACGCGCTGCACCACCATGGGTGGCTGAGCCGGCCAGCGATTGCCAGGCCAGGCCCTCCAGCAGACCCAGCAGCAGGGCCAGCGCCAGCAGCAGCATGATCCACGGATACAGGCCGCGCGGAGTCGTCAACTCACCCAGCGCCAGCACGCATAGCCACAGCCACAAGCCACCGGCATAGCCGGCGAAGACCAGCCGGCTGATCGGCAACGAAACTGCCGCGCGCTGCGCCGACGGCGACAGCTGGCAGCAAAAGCGATAGCCGGTGTAGGCCAGGCTGGACAGGCTGCACAAGGTCAGCGCGGCGCCGGCCAGTCGCGTCGCCCAGAAGATGTTGCCGCCGCGAGCCAGTCCCGCCACGGCCAGCATCGGCAGGTACGCCGCCAGCGCCAGCAGCGCTGCACGGTTCGGCCGACTGCCGCGCCGCGGACGCCAGCCATACCAGTCCGATGCGCCACGCCACGGCAGACAGGCCACCAGCAGGCCGGCGCTGATCAGCAAGGTGCCGACAGACAGCGGCACCAAGGTGCCGTTGCGACCCGCCGGATACAACCCGAGCAACAGCGCCAGTCCCAGCCATGCCCACAAGCCGTAGCCGCTGGCCGCCAGGATCCGCCACAGGGGCGCCGCCGACTCCACACGCCAGTACATCATCGGCATGTCGGCATCATTGGCGGACGGGGTGGTGTTGGGTAATCCGCGAACAGGTTGCATGAGTGAACCGGCTTGGGCCAGAAAAATCGGGGCAGGCGATCGCGCCGGGCAATCTGCTTGCGCATGGTGGGCTTGCGGGTACCGCAGGCCGCACCCATGCTACAACGCTGCACCCACGCATGCCTCGACGAAACACCATGGATCGCTACGAACGCATACTGACCCTGCATCGGCTGTTGAAATCGGCACACTATCCGGTGCCGCTGTCGCGCCTGCTCGGCGAGCTGGAATGCTCGCGCGCCACGCTGTACCGCGACGTGGCGTTCCTGCGCGATGCGCTGGGCGCACCAATCGAAAGCGCCGGCACCGACCAGGCCGCATTCCGCTATGAAGTCGGCGAGGGCGAGAAGTTCGAACTGCCCGGGCTGTGGCTGACCTCCGACGAGCTGGCCGCGCTGCTCGCGTTGAACGAACTGATCAGCCGCTCCGGCCCAGGCGTGCTGGCCGGCGCGCTGGCGCCGTTCAAGGCGCGCATCGAGGGCCTGCTGTCCGATCAAGGCAGCGGCAAGGCGCTGCCGATCGAGCGGATCCGGGTGATCCCGTGGGGCGAGCGCAAGCTCGACCAGCAGGTGTTCCGCATCGTTGCCGGCGCGGTGCTGGAGCGCAAGCAGCTGCGCTTCCGCTACCGCGCACGCACCACCAATGCCGACAGCCGGCGCACCGTGTCGCCGCAGCGGCTGACCCATTACCGCGACAACTGGTATCTGGACGTGTGGGATCACGATCGCGAAGCGTTGCGCAGTTTTGCGGTCGACCGCATCGTCGAGGCGCAGTCGCTGGATGATGCTGCCACCGATGTGGCGGAGAACGACCTCAACGAGTTGCTCGCTTCCAGCTACGGCATCTTTGCGGGCAAGCCGAAAGCGTGGGCGACCATCCGCTTCTCGCCGCATGCCGCGCGCTGGGTCGCCGACGAGCACTGGCATTCGCAGCAGAAGGGTGAGTGGCTGCCCGATGGCCGCTACGAATTGAAGGTGCCCTACTCCAATTCAAAGGAGTTGCTGATGGACGTGCTCAAGTACGGGCCGGACGCGGAAGTGGTGGCGCCGCTGCCGCTGCGCGAGGAAATGAAGATCCTGCTGCAGCTGGCCCTGGGCGGCTATCGCTCCGAATTGAGTTGATCCTGTTCAATGGCCCGGCAGCGGATGGAACGGCCAGAAGATCGGGATCAGCCACATCGACAACGCACAGAACAGCGCTATCAGCGGAATGCCCACCTTCATGAAATCGGTGAAGCGGTAACCGCCGGCGTAATACACCATGGTGTTGGTCGGATAACCGACCGGCGTGGCAAACGAGGTGGCGGCGGCAAACGCCACGGCCACCACGAACGGCCGCGGATCGACGTGGGTGGCCTGGGCCACCGTGGCGGCGATCCCCACCATCAGCACGACTGACGGGTTGTGTCCCATCAGCTCGGTCAGCAGCGCCGTGAGCAGATACACCATCAGCAGCGCGGCCAGCGGGCCGTGGCCACCGACCAGATGCATGGCGGCAGTCACCACCACCGCCGACAATCCGGTCTTCTCGATCGCCAGTCCCAGCGGCAGGATGGCGCCGAGCAGGATGATGATTTTCCAGTCCATTCCCTCGTAGACATCCTTGCGGCCGAAACAGCCGCCCAGCGCCATCGCGACGGCACCACACAGCGCAGCGATCGGAATCGGCAGCCAGTGCATGCCCGAGACCAGTACCACGGCGGCCATGATGGTCGCCGCCAGCAGCGCCTTGCGCGACATCCCGCGGACGTCTTCGCGCTCGTTGAGCACGATAAACGCCTCGTCGTTGCGAAGTTTCGGCATCGTCGCTTCGTCGACCAGCACCATCAGCACGTCGCCGACCGCCAGGCGTGTCTCGCTGAGCTTGTCGCGCAGCACCTCGCCGCGCCGGTTCAGCGCCAGCGCGGTCGCGCCGTAGCGCCAGTCCAGACCGATCTCGGCCAGATTGCGGCCCTCCATCGGACTGGCCGGCGCCACCATCATCTGGGCCAGCACGCGGGGCTGATCGCCCTCCGGGGCATAGCGGCGCTCCGGCGCGTTGTGCAGCTTGGCCTTGCGCTGGAACTCCTCGATCTTTTCCCAATCGCCGCGCACCAGCAGCACGTCGCCCGCCTCCAGCTTCTGTTCGCGCGGCGACCACATCTGCCGCTCGCCGCGCAGCAATTCCAGCGGATACACGCCGAACTCCTCACCCAGCCGCGCATCGGCAATGGCCGTACCCAGCAAGGGCGACTCGTCGCTGATCTCCAGTTCGGCCACGTACTTGCCGGCCTCGACGTCATCGGGCAGCGCCGCGTCGATATGTCGTGGCAGCAGGTGCCGGCCGATCAGCATCAGGTAGATGATGCCTGCCACCGCCAGCACCGCGCCCATGCGGGTGAACTCGAATACGCCGAACGGCACCATGCCGTGCTTCTGCGCCAGGCTGTCGGCGAGCAGGTTCGAGGACGTTCCGATCAGCGTGCACACGCCGCCCATCTGCGCGGCATACGCCATCGGCATCAGCACGCGTGCCGGCGAGGTACCGGTGCGCTGGCACACGCGCAGGGCCAGCGGCAGGAACGCGGCGACCAGCGCGATGTTCTTGACGAAAGCGCCCAGCGGTGCAATCGCCAGCATCATCGCCAGGGTCAGCAACCAGGGTCGACGGATCCTCATCAGCAGGCGGGTCAGCGGATCCAGTACGCCAGAACGTTCGATGCCCAGGCTCAGCGCGAACATCGCCGCCACCGTCACGGTGGCCTCGTTGCTAAAACCGGACAAGGCCTCGACCGGGCTCACGATACCCAGCACCACCAGCGCTCCCAGCACGATCAGCGCAACCAGGTCGATGCGCACCTTTTCGCTGGCGAACATGCCCATCGCCGCCACGATGATCGCCACCGTGACCCACGCCTGCCAGCTCATGCAGCCACCCTTGCCCCGGCGCGGATCCGACGTGTGTACTGCAGAGTGGAATGGCTATCGACGGACATGATGGCGTGCGCGCTTGTCTTGGTTGAGGTGCATCATGGCGGGAAGTCCTGCCGGGTTCACCGCAGTCGACTTCAACACAGACCACCGCCCACATGCCGTGATGATCGAACGATGCCCACAGATACCCCACTCCTCGCCCCCGCCGAACCTGCAGTAGCACCCAGGCCGACGGTCGCGCTGGCGCTGGGTGCCGGCGGTGCAAAGGGTCTGGCGCACATCGGCGTCATCGAGGAACTCGATGCCCAGGGCTTCGAGATCGTGGCGATTGCCGGCAGCTCGATGGGTGCGCTGATCGGCGGCATCTACGCCATGGGCAAGCTCGACATCTATCGCGACTGGGTTTGCGCACTGGCCAAGTTCGACGTGCTGCGGCTGGTCGACTGGACGTTCTCCGGCGGCGGCCTGATCAAGGGCGAACGGATCATCGAAACCCTGCGCACGCTGATTGGTGACATCCAGATCGAGGATTTGCCGCTGACGTTTACCGCGGTAGCCACCGACCTGGACCGCGAGCGCGAGGTGTGGCTCACCCGCGGCTGCCTGTTCGATGCCATCCGCGCCTCGATCTCGATACCCACGGTGTTCCGCCCGCATACCATCGACGGCCGACGGCTGATCGACGGCGCCCTGCTCAACCCGGTGCCGGTGACGCCGCTGATTCGCGAAACGGCCGACTACCTGCTGGCGGTGAGCGTCGATGGCCCGGCACTGGCGGCCACACCGCCGCCGCCCAGGCCCGAGCCCGGTACCGAAGGCAGCTACCGCCGCCGGATCGGCGGCTTCATGAACCGGCTCATGCCGCACGGCGAGAGTCATCCCGCTGTACCGGGCACGTTCGACCTGCTCGCCCAGTCGATGGATCTGATGCAGGCCAACCTTTCGCGACTGCGCCTGGCCGCCTACGAACCCGACCTGCTGATCCAGCTGCCGCGCAACATGGCCAGCGCCTACGAGTTCTACCGCGCGCGCGAGCTGATCGAACTGGGTCGCGAGCAGGCGCGCACGGCACTTGCCAACTGGACCCGAGCGGGCACTCCGAAGCGCGACACCTGAGCACTGCCTCGTCTCAACGCGGCCCGTGCGTATGCAGCCAGCTGTCGAGATAGGCCTTCAGCGCGACCGCATTGTTGTGTTCCTCGTCGCTGGCGCCGTAGAGCAGGGTGACCGCATGCCGCGTCGAGTGCTCGGCCAGCGGTCGCCAGTGTTCGGCCAGTGCATCCAGCTCGCTGGCATAGCGGTGCCGGAAGCCATCCCATCGCGCCGGGTCGTGCCCGAACCATTGTCGCAACGCGGTGGACGGCGCCAGTTCCTTGGCCCACAGGTCAAGCGGCACCGCGTCCTTCTTCAGCCCGCGTGGCCACAACCGGTCGATCAGCACGCGGTAGCCATCGGCTTTTGCGGCTGGTTCGTAAACACGTTTGGCGGTGATGCCCATGGGTGGCGGTCTCCCTCGTGATCCGGCCCGCAAATATTCTTGCGTGCCCTTCGCTTCATCGCCGGCGCCGGCAAGCGGGGCGGGATGTTGAGCGGAAGACTCCAGCATACGTCGAGCAGATCAACCCGGCGTGATCTGGATCAGAGTTCCTCGACCCGGGTCACCTTGCCGCGACGCATCAGCCACGCGACGCCGCGCAGATCGGCCAGCCCGACCCACAGCCGGTCCAGCATGCCGTACTTGGACACACCGGCGGTGCGCGGGCGATGGCCCACCGGCACGCTCTGGCTCTGGAAACCGGCGCGCTTGACCAGCGCGGGCAGGTAACGATGCATGTGGTCGAAATACGGCAGGCGCAGGAACACCTCGCGATCGAACAGCTTCAGGCCACAGCCGGTATCCGGGGTGGCATCCCTGAGCATGCGCGAGCGCACCGCGTTGGCGACCTTCGATGAGATGCGTTTGTTGAAACTGTCGCGGCGGGTCGTGCGCCAGCCGGCGAACAGCCGCGTCTGCGCCGACGCGCCATTGCGCGCGGCGAGCAACTTGGGAATGTCGGCCGGATCGTTCTGGCCGTCGCCATCCAGTGTGGCGATCCACGGCGACTTTGCTTCGCGCACGCCGTTCCAGACCGCGGTGCTCTGCCCGCTGCGGGTGACGTGATGCAACACGCGCAGTTCCGGGTGGCTGGATTTCTGCGCAGCCAGCACCGCCCGGCTGTCGTCGCTGGAATCGTCGTCGACATAGATGACTTCGTAGTCGACCTGACCACGCAGGGCGGCGGCGATCTCGGCGAGCAGCGGCGGTATGTTGTCGCGCTCGTTGAAGACGGGGACGACGACGGAAAGTTGCGGCATGGGGAAAGCCTTTCAGCGGGGGCAACGGCTGCATTCGACGCAGCAGCTGCGCAGTTTAATGCCAAGCGGCTGTGCTGTTGCTCTCTCTCTCCCATCGAGAGAGGGCTGGGATGAGGGTGCGGGGCTTGCGTGAATGTGAGTTGTACGCTTCGCACCCTCAACCGTCGCTGCGCGCCACCTTCATTCGCGCCATCCATGGCACTCCCCCTCCGGGCGGCTGCGCCGTGCAAATCGGCGATCCTGCCGACTTATCTTCCACAGGGAGAAAGGAAAAACGAGATCAGCGGATCTTGCCGAGAATCCCGTCCAGTTCGTCGTTGCTGTGATAGTGGATCACCAGCTTGCCACGGCCTCCGCGGCCCTGGGCCAGCTCAACGCGGGTGGCGAAGCGTTCGCTGAGCTGGCGTTCGAGGTCGGCGATGTTGGCATCGCGCGACGGCGTGCTTTTGGCCTTGCCCTTCGGCGCCTGCTGCGCACGGCGGGCGGCTTCTTCCAGCTCACGCACGCTCCAGCCGTTGCGTGCCGCTTCCAGCGCCAGACTTTCGGCGTCGCGCTCGGGCAGGGTCAGCAGGCAGCGGGCGTGGCCCATTTCCAGCTTGCCTTCGTCGAGCAGTTTCTTGATCGAGGCAGGCAGTTCGGTAAGGCGCAGCAGGTTCGACACCGCGGCGCGCGAGCGGCCGACCGCGTCGGCGGCCTGCTGATGGGTGAGGTCGAAATCGTCGATCAGCCGCTTCAGCGCGTCGGCTTCTTCCAGCGGAGTGAGGTCCTGGCGCTGGATGTTCTCGATCAGCGCCATCGCCGGCACGGCTTCCTCGGAGACCTTCTTGATCAGCGCCGGGATCTCGCCCAACTGAGCGCGCTGCGCTGCCCGCCAGCGGCGTTCACCGGCGATCAGCTCGTAGCTGTTCTTGCCGATCTCGCGCACCACCACCGGCTGGATCAGGCCCTGCGCCTTGATCGACGCGGCCAGTTCGTCCAGCGCCTCGTCGTTCCAGTGCCGGCGCGGCTGGTACTTGCCCGGCTGGATCTGCTGGATCGGCAGCATGCGCAACTCGCCTTCCTGTCCGATCACCGATGGCGAACCCTCGCCATCGCCGCCGAGCAGAGCATCGAGCCCGCGTCCCAATCCACGTTTTTTCGCAGCAGCCATGCGTTATTCCTGATGGTTGGCGGCCGGCGCCTTGAGCGTCGGTCCGCTGTCGCCGTGCGCTGGCGCGGACGCCGCCGCTGGCTCGATGTCGTCGACCGGATCAACGCGATCGGTACGGGTCAGCGCGCGTTCGCGCCGGATGATCTCGCCGGCCAGGCCGATGTAGGCGATCGCGCCGCGCGAGCTGCGGTCGTACAGATGGATCGGCTGGCCGTGGCTGGGCGCTTCGGCCAGCCGCACGTTGCGCGGGATGATCGAGCGCAGCACCTTGTCGCCGAAATGCTGGGTGAGCTGGGCCGAGACCTCGTTGCCGAGGTTGTTGCGCACGTCGTACATGGTCCGCAGCAGGCCTTCGATCTCCAGCTTCGGATTCAGCCGGTGACGCACCGCCTTGACCGTGTCGAGCAGGCTGGACAGGCCTTCCAGCGCGAAGTACTCGCATTGCACCGGGATCAGCACGCCATCGGCGGCGGTCAGCGCGTTCAACGTCAGCAGGTTCAGCGACGGCGGGCAGTCGATCAGGATGGTGTGGTAGTTCGGCGAGATCTTCGCCAGCAGTTCCTTCAGCCGGTGCTCGCGTGCCAGCGCATCCATCAGCTTCAGCTCGGCCGCGGTGAGGTCGCCATTGCCCGGCAGCAGGTCGTAATGCGCGTCGGTCGGAACGATCGCCGCGGCGATCTCCACTTCTTCCAGCAGCACTTCGCAGCCACCCGGCTTGGCATCGCGCTTGTTGATGCCCGACGCCATCGTCGCGTTGCCCTGCGGATCCAGGTCGACCAGCAATACCTTGCGCTTCGCGGCGGCCAGCGCAGCGGCAAGATTGACGGCAGTGGTGGTCTTGCCGACGCCGCCTTTCTGGTTGGCGACAGCGATGATGCGGGCCATGGATGGATAGCTACCGTACGCGGGAGAGGGTTAGTGTAATGCCTCACTCCGCCGAGTGCTGCCCGCCCTCAGGGCCCGATCCGGGTGCCGCTGGCAGCATCGAACAGGTGCAATCGCCGCGCCACCAGCCCCAGCGGCACCGTGCTGCCCGGCTCGGGCAGGGCCCGCGGCGACACGCGCGAGACGAGTGCCTGCGCGCCATAGCGCAGGTTGAGGAAGATCTCGTTGCCGACCGGCTCCAGCACTTCCAGCTGGGCGCTGAGCGCGACATCGTCGGTGTCCTGCGGTTGCAGATCTTCCGGACGGATCCCCAGCACCACCTCGCGCTCGCGCCACGGCTGCCACGCCGTGGCCTGTGGCGGCTCGCCCAGCGCGATATCGCCGTGCACAGTGGTCAGCACCCAGCCGTGGTCGCTGCGCAACTTGCCGTGCAGCAGATTCATCGCCGGGCTGCCGACAAAACCTGCCACGAACAGGTTGGCGGGCTTCTCGTACAGGTTCATCGGCGTGTCGATCTGCTGGATCACCCCGCCGTCGAGCACCACGATGCGCTGGCCCAGGGTCATCGCCTCGATCTGGTCGTGGGTGACGTAGATCATGGTGGCCTTGAGCTGGCGATGCAGCCGCGCTATCTCCACCCGCATCGACAGGCGCAGCTTGGCGTCGAGGTTGGACAGCGGTTCGTCCAGCAGGAACACTTGCGGGTCGCGCACCAGCGCCCGGCCCAGCGCCACACGCTGGCGCTGGCCGCCCGACAGCGCGGCCGGGCGCGAAGTGAGCCGCGATTCCAGTTCCAGCGTCTTGGCGGCTGCAATCACGCGCTGGTCGATATCGGCCTGCTTGTGGCCGCGCAGGCGCAGACCGAAGCCGAGGTTCTCGGCCACCGTCATGTGCGGGTACAGCGCGTAGTTCTGGAACACCATCGCGATGTCCCGATCCTTCGGCGCCACCTCGTTGACCACCCGGCCGTCGATGCTGAGGATGCCGCTGCTGATCGTTTCCAGCCCGGCGATCATGCGCAGCAAGGTGGTCTTGCCGCAGCCCGATGGCCCCACCAGCACCAGCAACTCGCCGTCGTCGATCTCGAAACTGGCGCCGGCCACGCCCACGTTGCCGTTGGGGTAGACCTTGCGCAGCTCACTCAGTTGTACGGCGGCCATCGGCATCTCCGGTGCAGTTGGCCACGATGGCCGTCCCGCCGAACCAGCATGCACTGGTCTGCACACTGGCGGGGGGCATTGGGCTATTCTGCCGATGTAATCGTTTACATCAAGCAATTTAGACGCAGGTACCCCGATGACGCGCCCTCGCTTCCGCTTCCCCGATGGCTTCCACTGGGGTGCCGCCACCTCGGCATACCAGATCGAGGGCTCGCCGCTGGCCGATGGCGCCGGCCCCAGCATCTGGCAACGGTTTGCGCACACGCCCGGCATGATGGCCAACGGTGACACCGGCGACATCGCCTGCGATCACTACCACCGCTACAAGGCCGACGTACAACTGATGCGCGCGCTGGGCCTGCAGGGCTACCGGTTCAGCATCAACTGGGCGCGGGTGCTGCCCGAAGGCACCGGCCGGGTCAATCCGAAGGGGCTGGATTTCTACTCGCGGCTGGTCGACGAATTGCTGGAAAACGGCATCGCGCCGAACGCCACACTGTTCCACTGGGACTTGCCGGCGGCGCTGGACGATCGCGGCGGCTGGCTCAACCGCGACGTCGCGCACTGGTTCGCCGAGTACGCCGAAGTGATGTTCAAGGCGCTGGACGACCGCGTGCCGCGCTGGGCCACCCTCAACGAGCCCTGGGTAGTCACCGATGGCGGCTACCTGCACGGCGCGCTGGCGCCGGGCCATCGCAGCAAGTACGAGGCGCCCATCGCCGCACATAACCTGATGCGCGCCAGCGGCGCCGGCATCCAGGCGTATCGCGCGCACGGCAAACACGAGATCGGCGTAGTGTTCAACATCGAGCCGAAGTATCCGCACTCGGACAGCGCCGAAGACCTCGCCGCCACCCGCCGCGCGCACGCCTACATGAACCAGCAGTTCGCCGATCCGGCGCTGCTCGGCAGCTACCCGCCCGAGCTGAAGGAGATCTTCGGCGACGCATGGCCGGAGTTTCCGGCCGACGATTTAAAGCTGACCCATCAGAAAGTGGATTTCGTCGGCATCAACTATTACACCCGCGCGGTGGTGAAGCACGATCCGAACGCTTACCCGCTGAAGGCCGTGCCGGTGCCCCAGCCGAACAAGACCTATACCGAAACCGGCTGGGAAGTGTTCGAGCAAGGCCTGACCGACACACTCACCTGGTTCAAGGAGCGCTACGGCAACATTCCGCTGTACATCACCGAGAATGGCTCGGCCTTCTACGACCCGCCGGTAGTCGAAAACGGCGAACTCGACGATCCGCTGCGCACGAACTACCTGCGCAAGCACCTCAAGGCGCTGCATGATGCGATCGAAGCCGGGGTGAACTTGAAGGGTTATTACGCGTGGTCGCTGATGGACAACCTGGAGTGGTCGCTGGGCTTCTCCAAGCGCTTCGGCCTGTACCACGTCGATTTCGCCACCCAGCAGCGCACGCCCAAGGCCAGCGCGAAGCTGTATGCGCAGGTGATCGAGAGCAACGGCAGCGTGCTGGACGAATAGCCGCCGCCGGCCTTCCCGGACCGTTCGGGCTGAGCGTAGCGCCGAAGGCGCGAAATCGAGGCTTCGCGCGGAAGCCCTTCGACTTCGCCGCTGCGCGATTACGCTCAGGGTAAACGGTGAAAAGGATTCAGCGTTCCAGATCAGCCAACGCCTGACTCAAGCGCGCCCAAGCACCAGCAGATGGCGCTCCGCCGGCAACCCCGGCACCGCCAACTCATGCATGCCGCGCACCTCGAATCCGACCGGAATGCCCGGCAACTCGTCGTCCGGCCGCTTGCCCTTCATCGCCAGCCAGATCCCGGCCGGTGCCAGCAGATGGCCGCCCCAGCCCAGCATGTCGGCCATGCTGGCGAAGGCGCGCGCGGTGATGCAGTCGTACTGGCCGTCGACGTCTTCCACCCGCGACTGCAGCGCGCGCACGCCGTCGAGTTTCAGCGCGCGGACCGCCTCGCGCAGGAAACGCACCTTTTTCCCGTTGGAATCGACCAGCAGAATCTCCCGCCCCGGTGCGGCGATCGCCAGCACGATGCCGGGCAGGCCCGGGCCGGTGCCGAGATCGGCCAGGGTGTGGCCCTGCACGTACGGCAGTATCGCCAGCGAATCGAGCAGGTGACGGGTAATCATCTCCGCTGGATCGCGCACGGCGGTGAGGTTGTAGGCGGCGTTCCAGCGTTCCAGCAGCGCCTGGTAATCGAGCAGCCGCGGCACCGCGGCAGCTGGCAGGGTCAGTCCCAGCACGGCAATGCCTTGTTCGAGTCGTGCCTGCAAGGCGTCGCGGGTGGTCATGAGGATCACTTGAAGGGCGTGGGGCGCAAAGTATCCGCGGCTCGCGCCGGCATTGCCAACGGCGACAAAAGAAAACCCGCCGAGGCGGGTCGAAGGCTTTCAAATCCCCTGCAGCGTGGGCGCTCTCGGGCGCCTGACGCCATTCCAATTCAGGCGGCGTCGAGTTCGACCCGCGTCACCATCATGCCGCGCTCGCGCAATGCGCTGTTCAAGGACAGCTTCAGGCGCGCGCCCAGATCGCGGCGATCGACGCGATCGCTTGCCGGCTCGTCACGCAGGGCGTCATGTGCGCCGCGACGGATCAGCTGATCGACCTGCTCGAACACCGCATCGGCGCGCTCGGGCTCCAGCACCTGCCAGTACACCGTGCCGCGCACGTCGTGCGCGTCGGCCAGCGGCTCCTCGAAACGCAGTGTTTGCCCGGCCAGATTGATCTTGTGGGCCACTCGATCCAGCAGTGGCAGCACCAGGTGCATACCCGACGACAGCAACCGCACCGGCTTGCCGCGCCGATAAAGACTGTAGACCTGACCGGCCGGCACAACCTTCACCGCGCTGGCGATCAGCACGGCAGGCAGCACAAGCAACAAGGTCAGCAGAGTCATCATGGTATTCAAAACAGGGACTTGTCCATATATCGTTCGGTGTCGCGGGAACTTGAGGATACAGTTGCTTGAGTGCGCGAAGATTAACCTTGATTTAACGACGCAACGGATTTTTTAACAAGAGCTGCAAACGCACCGAAGTGAGATGCCCTTCACGGATCCGCTTCGCGCGAGCCATTGCGTGCTATCAGGCCTTCGGTTGCTGCAGTGCCACAGCGCCAATCCGGGCCGCAGATCACCGCCAGCAATCGGTATGCCATGGTTTGTCTCGTCACGGCCTTGATGAGCCGCAAAAACATCCCGCAACGCAGCAGGATTTCCATTTTACAGGCACTTTACAACTCAACATGAAAACGTTTACGTTGCCGCCACTGCTGGGTTTCGGCGGATCCGGGCAAGCTCGCATGGCGACAGCAACCATCAAAGATGTGGCACGTGAGGCCCAGGTTTCGGTGGCCTCGGTGTCACGCGCGCTGAATGGTGGCCGTGGCGTGACCGCCGAGACCAGCCAGCGCATCCGCGAGGCCGCGACGCGCCTGCGTTACATGCCGCATGCCGCGGCACGCATGCTGATCACCCGCCGCACCAATACCATCGGCGCCTTGCTGCCGGACCTGTATGGCGAGTTCTTTTCCGAGCTGATCCGCGGCATCGACCTGGCCGCACGGGCACGCGGCCTGCACCTGCTGGTTTCCAGTTCGCATGACGATGCCGCCGCCGCCGCCGTGGCCCTGCGCGCGATGCAGGGCCGGGTCGACGGGCTGCTTCTGATGTCACCGCACGCCGACGCCGCATTTCTGCGCCAGAACCTGCCACATGACCTGCCCACCGTGTTGATGAACACCCGGCTGGCTGGTGACGACTACTGCGCGCTGTCGGTGGACAACGATGGCGGCGCCCGAATGATGGTCGAGCACCTGCTGGCGATTGGCCACCAGCGGATCGTGTTCATCCAGGGGCCGCCCGGCAACCGCGATGCCGGCGAACGCGAACTCGGCTACCGCGAAGCGCTGGTCAGCCATGCGCCGGACAGCCCGGTAATCATGCTGCGCGGGGATTTCGGCGAGGAATCCGGCTACCGCGCCGGCCAGGAGGTACTGGGGATGCGGCCGCGGCCCGATGCGGTGTTCGCCGCCAACGACATGATGGCGATCGGCTGCATGGCGGCATTGCGCGAGGCCGGCATCTGCGTGCCGGAGGAGATCGCCGTCAGCGGTTTCGACGACGTGCCGATGGCGCGCTACGTAACCCCGCCGCTGACTACGATCCAGGTGCATATCGCCGAACTCGGCGGCCAGGCGATGGAGCTGCTTGGCGAACAGATCGACCACCCGGATCAAGTGATGACCGGCATCCACCGTCGTGTCGCCGCCAAGCTGGTGGTGCGCGGTTCCACCGGTGCAGCACCCGGATAAGGGGCAGACATTCAGGCCGGCGCAGGACGATGCCGACCGAAACCGCGTCGGCAACGAGACGGTTTCAGCGCGAGCGCAACGTGGGAGGCGTTTCGCTTACGGACAACAGCACAGCAACGCGACAGCAGAACGTCCAACTACTTGCACCGATTACGGGAGAGGGTCAGATCATGGTCAAGCAACGCATGCTATCCCGACAGATCTCGCTGGCTTGCGCCGGCCTGCTCGTCACCACGCTTCTCTTGCCGGGCATCGTCAGCGCCCAGAACAGCACGGCCACCTTGCGCGGCCACATCACGGCACCGCAAGGGCAGGTGCCGACCCAGGTCGTCGCCACCAATACGGCCACCGGTTTCGTCAACAAGTCGAAGGTCACTGCCGACGGCAACTACACTCTGGTCAGCCTGGCACCGGGCAGCTACAACATCGTGGCCAGCGGCAACGGCAGCAGTGCGACCCAGTCCGTAACTGTACACGTGGGTCAGTCACTCACCTTGAATTTGAACACCGCGGCGACGGCACCCGCGGCGAGCACCGCCAATGCCACCAATCTGCAGGGGGTCACCGTCAGTGCTGCCTCGCTGTTTGAGGCGCGCACTTCGGAAGTGGCGCAGAACGTCTCGCAGGCGCAAATCGCCAACCTGCCGCAGAACGAGCGCAATTTCATGTCTTTCGCTCAACTGGTTCCTGGCGTCACCATATCGCACGATCCCAACGCGAAATCGTTCTCTTCGGGCGGTCAATCGGCCGAGAATGTAAACGTTTTCATCGATGGCGCCAGCCAGCGCAATGACATTCTCAAGGGCGGCCTGGTGGGTCAGGATTCCAGTCGTGGCAACCCCTTCTCGCAGGAGGCAGTCGCCGAATACCGCGTATTGACTCAGAACTACAAAGCCGAGTACGAACAGGCTGGCACCGCGATCATCACCGCCGTGACCAAATCGGGCAGCAACGACTTCCACGGCACGATCTACGACTATTTCCAGAATCAGGGGATGCTCGCGCAGGATTCTTTCGACAAGAAGAATCACGTGAAGAAGCCGGAGTACAAACGTCAGCAACGCGGTTTCAACATCGGCGGCCCAATCATCAAGGACCAGCTTGAGTTCTTCATCAACTATGAAGAGCGCAAGGATGCGGCACTGCAAAACGTCACGATCAACGATCCGCGTTTTTCGCAGTACAACGGCACGTTCTCGGCCCCGTTTCACGAAAAATCCTGGTTCGGCAAATTGAGCTGGCAACCCAATGAGGACAACAGCGTCGACCTCAGTTATTCCGACCGCAAGGACAACGAGACGCTCGGCTTCGGCGGCACGACGGCTTACCAGGGCCGCCAGCAACGCCAGAACAATGTCGGCGATCTGCTGCTGAAATGGGAAACCAATGGCAACGGCTGGACCAACGACCTGCTGCTAGACAGCGGCCGGTACAAGTTCAACCCCTCCGGCGCCGAACCGGATCTGATCCAGCAGAACTACGAAGGCACCGCCACGATCGGTGGTGCCACCGGGTTGCAGAACAAGTCGCAGAGCCAGGTGACCTTGCGTGACGATCTCACCTTCACCGGTCTGTCATGGCACGGCGACCACACCGTGAAGGTCGGCGTCAAATATTCCGATTACAGCCTCGACCTGCTGCAGAACAACAACGCGATACCGTCGTACAGCTACAACGTCTCGCAACCCGGAGGCTTCACCAGCCCCTACCGTGCCGTCTATTCGCCGCTGGGTACGGGGATTCACGTTCATGACAACCAGCTTGGCCTGTATGCGCAGGACGACTGGGATGTCACCGATCGTCTGCAGCTGAATCTCGGCCTGCGCTGGGACTACGAGACCAACGCGCTCGACAAGGGCTACGTGACACCGGCCTCGCAGGTAGCGGTGCTCGAGTACAACGGGCTGCAGAACAACATCAGCGACGGCCACAGCCGCAAGCCGCAGAAAGACCAGATCCAGCCACGCCTGGGCTTCTCGCTCGATGTCAGCAAGGACGGCGACGCCAGCACCACCGTGTTCGGCGGTGCCGGCCGCTACTTTTCGCGCACTCCGTACGACTGGATCAGCCAGGAACCGATCCACTCGCAGGTGCCGAACTACACCTTCCTGTTCAGTCCGGATGGCAGCGTGCCCGGAACGATCGCATGGGATCCGAAATACCTCACCGTCGCCGGACTCGACCAAATCATCGGTTCCAGTACAGCTGGCTTCAGCAACGAAATCGACACGATCAACAACCACACCAAGGCACCGTATACCGACCAGTTCAGCGTGGGCATCAAGCAGGTGCTGGGCGACTGGACCGGTTCACTGACGCTGTCCCGCGTGCTGGGCTATCGTCAATTTACCTGGGTCTGGGGCAATCGCGTGCCAGGCCCGGGCTTCAACCTGATCAATCCGCCCGGCGCTGCCGTGTCATACGTGGTGTTGAGCAACGCGTACAAGAAGACCCAGTCGAGCAGCGTGCTGGTAGGCATCAGCAAACCGTATACGACGGCGTCAGGATGGGGCATGGATATCGCCTACACCTATCAGCGCGCCCGCCAGAGTGGCAATGACAATTACTCGCTCGACTATGCCGATCCGACTGGATACACGCACGATTACGTGGGCCCAAAACACAACCTGGTCATCAGCGGACAGGTTCACGGGCCATGGGACACCCGCTTCAGTGCCATCGCCACCTACAACTCGGGCGCGCCCTACTCCTACTCGATGGGTTACAACGGCAACGATGCGACGGGCCTCATCGCATGCGATTACAACTGTGCACAGGTCATCAACGGCCGGTATGGACGTCCATACATAAACCTCGATCTGGCGGTCTCGAAGGAGTGGCGCTGGGGCCAGAGCCAGGCGCTGCAGCTGCGTCTCGACGTATTCAACGTACTCAACCGCGACGTGATCAACGGCTACAGCTCCAACTTCTATCACTTCGGCAATTTCGCCACACCCGACCCGACATTCGGGCAAACCACTTCGGCTGATCCGAATCAGACCAGACG
The DNA here is from genome assembly GCF_006438785.1 of Rhodanobacter glycinis. Taxonomy (GTDB): domain Bacteria; phylum Pseudomonadota; class Gammaproteobacteria; order Xanthomonadales; family Rhodanobacteraceae; genus Rhodanobacter; species Rhodanobacter glycinis_A. The sequence goes on from NZ_RCZB01000004.1 coordinate 82,716, forward strand.
CTTCCAGATCGGTGCGCGTTACTCGTTCTGAACCATTGCGCGGCATGGCTGCACTGCCGCTTCATTCGTCCACCCGCAGATTGCGGGCGGACGTCCAGATGGCCAGATGAAGTCGCGCGAATGCCGCCTCATCTGACCGAAATCCGCTGGATACGGCAGATTACCCATGATGTTTTTCAACCGGCACGCGTGGCTTTCCGTCCTGCTCGGTACGGGCCTGGTCATTGCGGCCCCGATGGCTCCGGCCCGGCAGACTCAAGCCGCCACCACGAACGTGCGCAAATCGGCCGCCGCCGTCCCGGCGCTGGTCAACGATCTCGAACAGCGCACTTTCCGTTTCTTCTGGGACAGTGCCAATCCCGTCAACGGACTGGTGCCCGATCACTACCCCGGTGAATCGTTCTCCAGCATCGCCGCGGTCGGCTTCGGCCTCACCGCCTACGGCGTGGGCGTGGAGCGCGGCTACATCACGCGCGAGCAGGCGGCCGAACGCACGCTCGCCACGCTGCGCTTCTTCGACCGCGCGCCGCAGGGCGGCAGCGAGGACGACGACAGCGGCTATCGGGGTTTCTTTTACCACTTCCTGGACATGCACAGCGGCAAGCGTTTCGCGCGCTGGACCGAGGTATCCACCGTGGATACGACGCTGCTGCTGGGCGGCGTGCTGTTCGCGCAGTCCTACTACGACCGCGACACGCCGCAAGAGCACGAGATCCGAACGCTGGCCGACCGCATCTACCGCCGCGTCGACTGGACCTGGGCGCAGGTGCGAGCGCCGCTGATCAGCATGGGCTGGACACCGGGCGGCAAGTTCATCCCGCACGACTGGGAGGGTTACAACGAGGGCATGCTGGTCTATGTGCTGGCGCTGGGTTCACCCACGCACCCGGTCGGCGCCGATGCGTGGACTGCGTGGACCCGCACCTACGCGCGCAGCTGGGGCGAGTTCCAGGGCCAGCGGCTGCTCAACTTCGGGCCGCTGTTCGGTCATCAGTACAGCCATGTGTGGATCGACTTCCGCGGCATCCGCGATGCGTGGAACCGCGACCACGATCTGGACTATTTCGAGAACAGCCGCCGCGCCGTGATCGCCCAGCGCAACTACGCTATCGCAAACCCCGGCGGCTGGACCGGCTATGGCAAGAACGTGTGGGGTCTGACCGCCAGCAACGGCCCCGGCGGCTTCATCGTCGATGGGCATGATCGCCGCGAAGCATTCCAGGGCTATACCGCGCGCGGCGCCGGGCTCGGCTATATCGTCGACGACGGCACCATCGCGCCCACCGCAGCGGCGGGTTCCATCGCGTTCGCACCGGAGCTGGTGATTTCCGCGCTGGAAGAAATGAAGCATCGTTATGGTGCCGACATCTACAACGAGCACGGTTTCGTCGATGCGTTCAACCCGAGCTTTCACGCCCATGCTTTGCTGCGCACCGGCAAACTGTTGCCGCTCGGCTGGGTCGACAGCGAGCAGCTGGGCATCGATCAGGGCCCGATCGTGCTGATGATCGAAAACTGGCGCAGCGATTTCGTGTGGAAGGTGATGAAGAAGAATCCGTACATCCGCAAGGGGCTCGAACGCGCGGGCTTCACCGGCGGCTGGCTCGACCAGGCAGCCGCCAGGCCGTGACTGCCGGCGCTGTCATCGGCAGGCGCCGGCGCTGGTTGCGCGGCATGCTGATGGTGGGGCTGGCAGCCGGCATGCCGTTGCTCGGCAGTTGCGCGAAGCCGGCCATCGACAGCAAGGTGCTCACGGTGTGGACCGTCGGCCGCGAGGGCGAAGCCATCCTCACGCTGCTGCCGGACTTCGAGCGGGCGCACCCGGACATCCACGTGAAAGTGCAGCAGCTGCCGCTGACGGCGGCGCACCAGAAGCTGCTCACTGCGTTTGCCGGTGGCTCCACGCCGGACATGACCCAGCTCGGCAACACCTGGCTGCCGGAGATGGTGGCGCTGGACGCGCTGGAGCCGCTGCAGGCGCGCGTCGATCACTCGACCGTGGTCAGGCAGGACGACTACTTCGCCAGCATCTGGTCCACCAACATGATCGACGGCACACTGTACGGTGTGCCCTGGTATGTCGATACGCGCCTGCTGTTCTATCGCCGCGATCTGCTCAAGGCCGCCGGCTTCGACGCGCCGCCGCATGATTGGGCGCAGTGGCGACAGATGCTCGCCGCGCTCAGCGATCCGCAACGCCACGGCTGGGGCATCCTGCTGCCCACCAACGAGTACGAGCAGTTGATGTCGCTGGCGCTGCAGCAGCCCGACCCGCTGCTGCGCGACGGCGGCCGCTACGGCAATTTCGAGAGCGCCGGTTTCAAGCGTGCGCTGGCGTTCTACGTGGACACCTTCCGGCTGCACCAGGCCCCGGGTATCACCAATGTGGAAGCCGGCAACCCATGGTCGGAGTTCGGCCGCGGCGTCTACGCGTTCTACCTGTCCGGGCCATGGAACATCGGTGAATTCCGCAAGCGCCTGCCGGCCGCGCAGCAGGGCGACTGGTCGACTGCGCCGCTGCCCGGCCCGGATGACAGCAGGACCGGCATCGGCTCGGCCGGTGGTTCCAGCCTGGTGATCTTCCGCGCGTCTACACACAAGGACGCAGCCTGGACCTTGATCGAGTACCTGTCGCAACCGACGGTGCAGCGGCGTTTCTACGACCTGCTTGGTGACATGCCGCCGCGGCGCAGTTCGTGGGAAGGCGGCGCGCTGCGCGACGACCCGAAGGCGCGCGCGTTCCGCGAGCAGCTGGAAAAGGCCAGGCCAACGCCCGCGGTGCCGGAGTGGGAGCGCATCGCCACCGAGATGCAGCTGGTGGCCGCGCGGGCGATTGCCGGCGAACTGACGATCGATCAGGCTGCCGCCGAGATCGACCACCGCGTCGATCGCATCCTGGAGAAGCGCCGCTGGGTGCTCGATCACCCGCGGCCGGCCGCGGAGCATGCGCGATGAACGCGCAGCGCGCCGCCTGGCTGTTCCTCACGCCGGCCTTGCTGGTACTGGGCGTGTTCTTTCTGCTGCCGGTGATTGCCGCGCTGGTGCTCAGCCTCACCGACTACGATCTCTACGCGCTGGCCGATATTCGCAACCTGCGTTTCGTGGCGCTACAGAATTATTGGGCGCTGTTGCAGCGGCCGCTGTTCTGGTCGGCGCTTGGCCACACGGTGTATTTCGTGGCCGTCGGCGTGCCGCTGTCGATGGGCGCCTCGCTGGGTGCGGCGCTGCTGCTGAATTCGCCGCTGGCGCGATGCAAGCCGTTCTTCCGCACCGCGCTGTTCGCACCGGTGGTAACTACCGTGGTGGCCACCGCGGTGATCTGGCGTTATCTGTTCAACACCAAGTACGGCTGGATGAACTATGCGCTCGACGGCCTCGGCATCCATCCGGTGGACTGGCTCGGCGACCCGCACTGGGCGATGCCGACGATCATCCTTTTCGCGGTGTGGAAGAACTTCGGCTACAACATGATCATCTTTCTGGCCGGCCTGCAGGCGATCCCGATTGATCTGTACGAGGCCGCGCGCATCGACGGTGCCTCGGCCTGGCGCCAGTTCCGCCACATCACCTGGCCGATGCTGGGGCCGACCATGCTGATGGTGGGAATCCTCACCGTGTCGGGTTACTTCCAGCTGTTTGCCGAGCCCTACGTGATGACCGAGGGTGGCCCGCTGCAGAGCACCACCAGTGTGCTTTACCTGATGTACGACGAGGGTTTCAAGTGGTGGAACCTCGGCTCCGCCTCGGCGGTAGCGTTCCTGCTGTTCATCATCATGTTCGCGGTGACGGTGCTGATGCTGAAGCTCTCGCGCCACAGGCAGCATGTCGATGGAGAGCCAGCATGAACCCGCGGCTGGCGAAGGCCCTGATCAATGGTCTGCTGCTGGGCGGCACGCTGGTCGCGTTGTTTCCGCTGCTGTGGATGCTGTCGGTGTCGTTCATGCCGGCGGGCGGGGCCAGCGCGTTGCCGCCGCCGCTGCTGCCGGCGCATCCCACGATGGAGAACTACCGCGTGCTGTTCGCGCATGCCGGCATGGGAAGCTACCTGTTCAACAGCCTGCTGGTTTCCAGTGCGATCACCGTGTTCTCACTGGCGTTCAACCTGATGGCCGGCTACGCGTTCGCCAAGCTGCGTTTCGCCGGCCGCGAGCGGCTGTTCCAGGCGCTGGTCGGCGCGCTGGTGATCCCGGCCCAGGTGGCGATGCTGCCGCTGTTCCTGCTGCTGAAGTACATCGGTCTGGTCAACAGCTATGCCGGCGTGATCGTACCCGGCATGGCGACCGTGTTCGGCATCTTCCTGGTGCGCCAGTACGCGCGCGGCATTCCGGACGAACTGCTGGAGGCCGCGCGCATCGACGGCGCTGGCGAGTGGCGCATCTTCGGACAGATCGTCCTGCCGCTGCTGAAGCCGATCATGGTGACGCTGGCGATCTTCACGTTTCTCGCCGCGTGGAACGACTTCATGTGGCCGCTGATCGTGCTGACCGGACAGGAGCATTACACCCTGCCGATCGGGCTGGCCTCGCTGGCACGCGAGCACGCGCAGGACAGCGAGCTGATGATGGCTGGTTCGGTGATTACCGTGCTGCCGGTGCTGCTGCTGTTCCTGGCGATGCAGCGGTATTACCTGGAAGGGCTGCTGCTGGGCAGTGTGAAGGGGTGAGCGCGCTCCCATGAAGAGACGTGTTTTTCGCGTTCGCCTCCTCTCCGGAGGGGAGAGGAGGCGAAAGCAACAAGCGGTCTCTTTGGTTAGAACTTGCCCGCGCGGAAATCAGCGATCGCTTCGTGGATCTGCTCGGGCGTGTTCATCACGAACGGTCCGTAGCGCGCCACGCTTTCATTCAGCGGTTTGCCGGCGACGACCAGCAGGCGTGACGGCGTGGCTCCGCCGGCCAGCTGCAACTGCTCGCCGTCGGACAGCACGCCGAGCTCGCTACGTTGCAGCTGCTCGCCACCGACCAGCGCGGCCTCGCCTTCGAACACGTAGGCGAAACCGTGATGACCCGCCGGCAGATCGAGCGTCAATGCAGCGCCCGGTTGCAGGCTGATATCCAGATACACCGGCGCGGTGACGATGCCCTCGACCGGACCGGTGGCGCCAGCCAGTTCGCCGGCGATCACCTTCACTTCGACGCCATCGGCCGGACGCACCACCGGTATCCGCTCGGGCCCGATGTCCTGGTAACGCGGCGCGGTCATCTTGTCCTTCGCCGGCAGGTTCACCCACAGCTGGAAACCCCACATCAGGCCATCTTCCTGCTGCGGCATTTCCGAGTGCAGGATGCCGCGGCCGGCGGTCATCCACTGCACGCTGCCAGGCGTGAGGTCGCCGCGGTTGCCGTGGTCGTCGTGGTGCTGCATGTGGCCGGCCAGCATGTAGGTAACCGTCTCAAAGCCGCGATGCGGATGCTCCGGAAAGCCGGCGATGTAATCGCCCGCGTCGTCCGAGCGGAATTCGTCCAGCAGCAGGAACGGGTCAAGCATGTCCAGCCCGGGTTGGCCAATGACACGCTTGAGTTTCACGCCGGCGCCGTCGGCGGTATCCGTGCCGCGGATGCGGCGGGTGATGTGACGATCGCTCATGGCTTGCTCCGGTAAGGGAATCACTGACCGGCAAGATGGCCCCGTTCGCGCGCTTATCCAAGCGTTGGCCTGGAAACGGATTGTTTCATCCCGGCAACGCCGGGCCGACGCCGCGTACCGGCCCGACGATCAATGCACCCAGTGGCCGCTACGCTGGCGCGGCGGCGCGTCGTCGTCATCCTTGTCAGGGCGCTGCTGCAGCACCATCGTTTCCACTTCGGCCTCGGTGGCGGGTTTCGCTTGCCAGTACTGATTCACCGCGCCGAGCACGGCCGGCACCTGTGACAGGCATTCGTCGTACTCGTCATCGCTGAGTTTCTCGAACTCGGTATCGGCACTGAGGATGCCTTCATCCACCGCCAGCGCCATCACCGGTCCCAGCAGCTCCATCAGCTGCGGGTCCTCGGCCAGGCGGTTTTCCCACAACGCGGCGCGCAGGTCGATGCCGCGACTGAAGCCCTCGCACCAGCCGGCGGCCGACAGCATCGGGCCGGTTTCCAGCTCGACCTCGCCGAGGATCGGCTCGTAGGCTTCCACGTCGAGCTCGGCGCTAATCGAATCATTGAGCTTGGCCAGCAGCGCCAGCACACGGTTGCCTTCGCTCTCGTCGGCGAACGGCTCGTGCAGCACTTCGGGCAGCCATTCGTCCGGCAGTACCAGCAACGGGCCGACCGCCAAGGCACTGAGCAGGCCGTGCACGCCATCCAGCAGCAGGTCGCCCTCGCCGGTGTGTGCGCGCAGGTAGCGATCCAGTTCATCCAGTTCGTTGTCGTCCAGCGAGCTGGGCCATTCGGTTTTTGCAGTCATTCAGATGTCCAGTTCCAACGTCACCGGCGTGTGGTCGGAAGGACGCTCCCAGCGACGCGGTTCGCGGTCGATCGCCGCTGCCGTGGCGGCGGATTTCAGTGCCTCGCCGATCAGGATCAGATCGATGCGCAGGCCCATGTTGCGGCGGAACGCGGCCTGTCGATAGTCCCACCAGCTGTAATGTTCAGCGCCCGGCTCGAACAGCCGGAAGCTGTCGTGCAAGCCAAGGTCGGTGATCGCCTTGAGCCCGGCGCGCTCGGGCGGCGAGCACAGGATGTCTTCGCCCCAGGCGACCGGGTCGTAGACGTCGCGGTCGTCCGGACAGATGTTGAAATCGCCCAGCACCACCAGGTTGGGATAGCGCTCCAGCTCGTGCGCCAGAAACTCGCGCACCTTGGCCAACCAGTCCAGCTTGTAGGCGTATTTCTCGTCGCCGACGGCCTTGCCGTTGACCACATACAGATCCACCACGCGCAGATTGCCGATACTCGCAGCGAGAATCCGCCGCTGCGGGTCATCCAGTCCGGGAATGTCGGTGATGATGTCACGCGGCTCGTCGCGGGCCAGGATCGCCACGCCGTTGTAGGTCTTTTGCCCCGAATACACCGCGCGATAGCCGGCCGCAGCCAGCTCGTCGACCGGAAACTTCGCGTCTTCCAGCTTGGTTTCCTGCAGCGCCACGATGTCTGGCTGCGCATCGGCCAGCCACTGGGTCAGATGCGGCAGGCGCACCTTCAGCGAATTGACGTTCCACGAGGCAATTTTCATCGCGGCATTGTAAGGGAAGCGTCAGCGCGGGTTGCCCGGAACGGCGCATGTGCCGAAACCGGGAGCCTGGAGGCCTGTTGATTTCACCCGGTGCTCCATCATCCAGGCCACCCGAATGGCGCTGCAGCGCGGCTCAATCCGGCAAAATGGCGAATTCCGATGCATGCTGCAGGCTGACATCAGGGAATTTATGCAGGAAAATCACCGAAAGCCGGTATTCCGGTGTATGCTGGGAAAGCAAGAGTCCGAGGCAACTCCGATTTCTTGCTCCTATTGCGGTCAAGTGCACTTCGCTCCGAGCCGCAAACCATCCATGCTTCAAAGGTAATGTTACATGTCGGATCGTCAGAGCGGTACAGTCAAGTGGTTCAACGACGCCAAAGGTTTTGGCTTCATCACCCCGGAAAGCGGTGACGACCTGTTCGTGCATTTCCGCGCGATCCAGGGCACGGGCTTCAAGTCCCTGCAGGAAGGCCAGCGCGTCACGTTCATCGTCACCAAGGGCCAGAAAGGCCTGCAGGCTGAGGAAGTCCAGGTTGCCTAAGTCCCTCGGGATTTGAGCGATCTTGAAAAGCCCGCTTCGGCGGGCTTTTTTTCGTCTGGACGGTGAGTCCCCAGCCCAACCGTTCGCACTGAGCGCAGCCATCCTTCGGACTTCGAAGTCGACCAGCTGTCGCAGGCTCCCGCCGGCGCCCTTCGACTTTGGCCGCTGCGCGACCGACGCCCAAGCCTGCCCCGGACTCGATCCGGAGGTGAACGGCCGCGGGAATCACGTTGAGGGAATCAGGCCAGGCCGTGACTGCGCAGCAACGCTTCCGGTTCCGGTTTCCTGCCGCGGAACGCGATGAAACTTTCCAGCGCGGGACGACTGGCGCCAACGGCAAGAAACTCGCGGCGGAAGCGATCGCCGGTAGCGCGATCAATCACGCTGTCGCTTTTCCCGACGCGCTCCTCGAACTCGCCGAACGCGTCGGCACTCAGCAACTCGGCCCACAGGTAGCTGTAGTAGCCGGCCGCATAGCCGCCAGCGAAGACGTGGCTGAAGCCGTGCGGAAAACGCTGCCATGCCGGCGGATGCAGCACCGCCACCTGCTTGCGCACACTCTCCAGCACGGCCAGCGTGCGCGCGCCCTCGGCGGGGTCGTATTCGAGGTGCAGCATAAAATCGAACAACGCGAATTCCAGCTGGCGCACCAGGAACAGCCCGGCGTGGAAGTGGCGCGCGGCCAGCATGCGTTCGAACAGCTCGTCCGGCAATCGCTCGCCGGTTTCGTAGTGGCGGGCGAACAGATCCAGCGCCTCGCGGTTCCAGCCGAAGTTCTCCATGAACTGGCTGGGCAGTTCCACCGCATCCCATTCGACGCCATCGATGCCGCCGATCGAGGGCAGCGCGATCTCGGTGAGCAGGTGGTGCAGGCCGTGGCCGAACTCGTGGAACAGGGTGAGCACATCGTCGTGGGTGAGCAGCGCGGGCTTGCCTTCGGTTGGCGGCGCGAAATTGCAGGTCAGGAACGCCACCGGCAACTGCAACTGCGTGCCATCGTCGAAACGGGCGCGACATACGTCCATCCACGCGCCACCACGCTTGCCATTGCGCGCATACAGATCCACATAGGCACCGGCAAATACGCGGCCATCGGCATCGCGTACGTCGTAATAGCGCACGTCCGGATGCCAGACATCGACGTCGGTGCGCTGGGCGAGCGAGATGCCGTAGAGCTTTTCGGTGAGATCGAGCAAGCCGTCGATTACGGCGGGCAAGGGAAAATAGGGCTTGAGCTGCTCCTCGTCCAGCGCGTACTGCTGCTGGCGCAGCTTTTCCGAGGCGTAACCGACGTCCCACGATTCGAGGTTGTCGAGCTTGAGTTCGCTGCGGGCAAACTCGCGCAGTGTGGCCAGCTCCTGCTGCGCCACCGGTTTGGCGCGAGTGGCCAGGTCGTGCAGGAATTCCATCACCTCGGTCGGTGACGCGGCCATCTTGGTCGCCAGCGACTCCTCCGCGGCATTGGCAAACCCGAGCAGCTGCGCGGCCTCATGACGCAGCGCCAGGATCTTCTCGATGCGTGCACTGTTGTCGAACTTGCCGGCGTTCGGGCCCTGGTCGGAAGCGCGGGTCTGGTAGGCCCAGTACACCCGCTCGCGTAGACCGCGGTTGTCGGCATAGCTGAGCACCGCCTGCACGCTGGGTTGTTTCAGGGTCACCAGATAGCCATCCAGATCCTGATCCTCGGCGTACTGGCGCAGCACCGCGCGGCCGGATTCGGGGATGCCGGCCAGATCGCGCTCGTCGGTGATGTGTTCATGCCATGCCTCGCTGGCATCGAGCACCGCATTGGAGAATTCGGTGGAGAGTTTGCTCAGCTCCACGCCGATCTCGCGGAAGCGCGACCGTGCCGGTTCCTCCAATGCCACGCCGGACAATTTGAAATCGCGCAGCGCATGTTCGACCAGCGCGCGCTCGGGCCGCGGCAACGCGGCGAAGTCCGCCGCATCGGCCAATGCCTGCACGGCCGCATACAGATCACGGTTCTGGCCCAACTCGATCGCGTGATCGGTCAGCTGTTCCTCGGCTGGGCCGTAGACCTTGCGCAACGGCTCGCTGTCGGCCACCGAGTGCAAGTGTGAAACCGGCGCCCAGGCACGCGCCAGATGCTGCTCCAGGCGCTCCTGGGTCAGCATCACCGTGGCGAAATCGCGCGGTGCACCGGGCGCGACGAGCGCGTCGATGCCGGCGCGGTAGTCGGCCAGGATCGCCTCGATCGCAGGCGTGACATGCTCGGGCCGGATCTGCGAGAACGCCGGCAGCGTGTGGTCGGCCAGCAATGGGTTGTCGTGACTCATGAACGCTCCTTGGCAGACCCCCAGCGTGGCGATCACGCGGGGCGAAATCAAGCGGCGCATTGTGACGGCGCCCGCTGCCACACCATGTTCGAGCCCGCTTCACATTCGCTCCACACCAGGGCCCGTCGGCCGCTACCATGCGCGGATGAAATCCCTGCGCAGCTTCAAGGGCATTACGCCCACCCTCGGCGAACGCGTCTACGTCGACCCGGCCGCCAGCGTAATTGGCGACGTGGTACTCGGCGATGACGTCTCGATCTGGCCGGGCACGGTGTTGCGCGGCGATGTGAACTACATCCGCGTCGGCGCGCGTACCAGTATCCAGGACGGCGCCATCGTGCACGTCGCCCACGCCGGCCCATACGGCCCGGGTTTTCCGTGCCTGATCGGCGAGGGCGTCACCATCGGCCACGCCGCCGTGGTGCACGCCTGCACGATCGGCGATTACTGCCTGATCGGCATGCACGCCAGCGTGCTCGATGGCGCGGTGGTGCAGAAGTACGGTTTCGTCGGCGCCGGTGCGCTGATCCCGCCGGGCAAGGTGGTCGGCGAGCGCGAGCTGTGGCTGGGCAATCCGGCCAGGTTCGTGCGCCTGCTCAGTGATCGCCAGATCGAGCATTTGCATTACTCGGCCGACCACTACGTGCGACTGAAGGACGACTATCTGGCGTCCGACTGATGGCGGTGCAACGCGTATTGTTCCTGTGCAGCCGCAATCGCCTGCGCAGTCCCACGGCCGAGCAGGTATTTCGTGCTTGGCCGGGACTGGAAGTCGACTCCGCCGGGCTGGCTGCGGATGCCGAGGTGGTGCTGACGAACGAACAGCTGGACTGGGCCGAACTCATTGTGGTGATGGAGGCCAGCCATCGGCGACGCCTGCAGGCGCGCCACCGCAGCCGGCTCAAGGACAAACAAGTGGTCTGCCTGGATATCCCCGATCGCTACGACTTCATGCAGCCGGAGCTGGTGGATTTGCTGCTGAAGAAGGCCGGGCCGCTGCTGCGCTGACTTGTCTTGCGGGCTTACAACGCCGCCGCATTCCTGCTAGACGACTGCTGGATGCGCGCCGCCTCTGCCTCATGCTGTTTCATCACGATGTTGCGCGCCGCCGAGAGTTTGCTGCCGAGCAAGGCCAGGGTGAAGTTGTTGCTGTCGAACTCGCGCAGCAGATCGATTTCGCGGCGCGCCTCCTCCAGGTCTTTCTGGTTGATCGTGCGTTCGATCTCCGCCGCGGCACGCGGGAAGGATTCGCGCAATGCGTCCCTGGCCGTCGGGTTCTCCGGCTCCAGCTGCAGCACGCTGAGATAGAACTCATAGGCGTTGCTGCCGGTCGGCGCGACCAGGCGCCCGTCATGCATCGCGTCGCGGGCCAGCCCCAGCAGGATTTCACTGCCGCTCTGCGCATCGTCGGCAGGCGCAGCCGTCGCCTCCATCGGCGACGCTACCGCATCATCGAACGAGGCGTTCGCCATGGCGCGGCTGTACCAGAAAATGCCACCGGCGGCAGCCAGTACCAGCGCCGAAACGAGGGCAAGCGCATATCGGTGCGATGAAGCGAAACGGAAATCGGGCATGACACCTGCTGCACAAGCGATGGCCGCGCGCAGGAGTGTCCGTCATCGACGTGCTCCCGGCGGATGCTGCCACGTTAGCCAGCTTGTGTTTCAGCCGTATGGCTGCGCGGCATCAACGCGTTGCCGTCGCCCTTTCTAAAAGCGCCAACCAGGCCAGCGCATGCGTGCGATCCGTGCCGCACATTGCCGGCTCGGCGCGCAGGCTGCTGCACACCGAAGGGCGCTCGGGCCGGCCAAAGATCGCGCAGCGGTTGTCGTCCGTCAACTGCACGCAGCGCACGCCGGCGGGCTTGCCATCCGGCATGCCCGGGATCGGCGAACTGATCGACGGCGCGATGCAGCAGGCGCCGCAGCCGACCCGGCAGGTCGGCGCGCTCACGCCGCGGGTTGACGCAAGGATTGATAGACCGGCTCAGTATCCGGTCGCTGGCCGTGCCAGAGCTCGAACGCATCGGCGGCGGTTTCCACCAGCATGCCCAACCCGTCGAACGCAGAGCGCGCACCGGCGGTCCGCGCCCATGTCAGAAAGCTGCCGGCCGCAGCGCCATAGGAAAGGTCATAGCAGAGCGCGCGTGCGCCGACCAGCGATAGCGGCAGCTGCAGCGCGGCACCCAGCACGCCGGCCGAGGTGGCGTTGACGATCAGGTCGTAGCTGCCGATGCTGGCCAGATCCTCCCAGTAGCGGGTGTGCGCACGCGCCGGATCGCCGATGGCATCGGCCAGCACGTCGGCCGCTTCGGCGGAACGATTGACGATGGTCAGCGTCGCCACGCCGGCATCCAGCAGGTTCCACGCCACCCCATGCGCGGCGCCGCCGGCACCGAGCAGCAGCGCGGTGTGGCCACGCAGATCCATGTCGTGACGCTCGGTCAGATCGCGCACCATGCCGGCGCCGTCGGTGTTGTGTGCAGCGAGGCGACCGTCGGGGATCCGCGTCAGCACGTTCGCACTGCCGGCACGCGTGGCCGCTTCGCTGCGTGTATCGGCCAGCGCAAATGCGGCGGCTTTGTGCGGCAACGTGACATTCGCACCGCGACCATCCTCGGCAAAGAAGCGTTGCACCGCGGCGGCAAAATCGGCCGGCGCCGCGTCGATCGCCCGGTAGTCGAGCTCGATGCCGAACTGCTGCGCGAACGCACGGTGAATCTGCGGCGACAGGCTGTGGCTGATCGGATGGCCGAACACGGCGAACTGGGCGGCTGGCATGCGGATTCCCTGACTGGTTGCTGGCATGCATTCTACAAGCCGCGGCCTTCGCGGAATTTCTCCGCGCAAGAAGACCCGGCTATCTGTGGGAGCCCGGCGTGCCACGACCGTGGGTCGCAACCTGTGAGATGACGACCGCGCAATCTGCGGCCATCACCGCTGCAAGGACACCACCCATGCACACGCCATCCCTGCCTTTCCCGCGCCATCAACGCCTGCTCGGCGCCGCCATGCTGTGGTTGCTGGGCGGCGGTACATTGCTGCTGACCACCCTGGTTCCGCTGCACACCGAGTTGCTCGGCTGGACGCCGGCATTCTGGTTGCTCGGTGCGCCGCTGGTCGTGCTGCTGGTGCTGGAGCCGACGCTGCCGCGTCAACTGCTCGCGCTGCGCCAATCGCGGCGGCGACACATGCTTCACGCAACGGTGTGGCATTGAGCCGGTAGCGAAAAACCCTTCGCCTTCTCGGAAGGCAAGCGAGGCGGTCAGCCCGCCACGCCCTGCCGCTTGCGTTCCATCCGGCGCAGGAACTCCTGCATGACGCGCAGGTAGAGTTCATCGCCCAAGTGGGCGTCCTCGACGCCGGCATCGATCGACGGGTTGTCGTTGACCTCGATCACCACCGGCTTGTTGCCGACCTGTTTCAGGTCGACGCCGTACAGGCCATCGCCGATCGACTGGGTCGCCTTCAGCGCCAGCTTGACCACCTCGGCCGGCGCTTCGCTCACCGCGATCGTCTCGAAGCCGCCGGATTTCGCCGTGCCCTTGGCGCCGTGGTTGTAGATCTGCCAGTGGCCGCGCGACATGTAGTACTTGCATGCATACAGCGGCTCGCGGTTGAGCACGCCGATGCGCCAGTCGAACTCGGTATAGACGTATTCCTGCGCCAGCAGCAGCGCGCTGTGCTGGAACAGGCTGCTGGCCGCCTGAGCCAGCGCCGCCTCGTCCTCCACCTTGACCACGCCGCGCGAGAACGAGCCGTCCGGGATTTTCAGCACCAGCGGAAAGCCGAGCTTGGCGATCACGTCCCGGGTGCCCTTGGCGTCATCGCGATAGAGGATCTCGGTGCGCGGCACCGCCAGCTTGCGCGACACCATCAGGTCGTTGAGGAAGATCTTGTTGGTGCAACGCAGGATCGAGGTGGGGTCGTCGATCACCACCATGCCTTCCTTCTCGGCGCGATGGGCGAAACGATAGGTGTGGTTGTCGCTGGCGGTGGTCTCGCGGATGAACAGGCCGTCGTATTCGGCCAGGCGTTGGTAGTCGTTCTTGCCGATCGGATCGACCTCGATGCCGAGCTCCTTGCCGGCCGCGATGAACGCCTTCAGCGCCTTCTTGTTCGACGGCGGCATCTGCTCGGCCGGGTCGACCAGCATGGCGATGTCGTAGCGATACAGCTTGCGCGCGCGCGGCTTGCGCCACAGCTTCTTGGAGAAGCGGTCCAGTTCCTCGGCGAACGCGTCTTCCTGGGCGTCGTCCAGCGTCTGCAGGCCGACCGGCTTGATCGCGCTGACCTGCCACACGCGATCGCGCTCGAACTCGATCCGCAGCAGCGGGCAGGGAAACGATTCGAACACCTGTCGCGCCAGGTCCTGCAGCGCCGGGTAAGCGGTCTCGCCGAAATAGACGAGGATGCCGAAGTCGATGGTGTCGCGGCCGCCGGCCGGCAGGAAGTGGGTCAGCTTCTGGTTGAGGTCGTCGATGTCCACGCCATACAGCGAGCGCCGGCGCAGGTCGTTCACCGTGCGCACCGACGGCATCACCTTGTGCCCGCGCGCTTCGGCCAGCAGCGACACGTAGTAGCCGGTGCCCAGGTACTTGTAGCTGCGGCACAGGTTGATCACGTGAGTGCGTTCGTCGTCGCCACCGACCGGCTCGCGCAGGTAATCCATCGCGCTCATGACGTCGACGGACGGGTAGTACGAGCTCCAGTCGGAGGCTTTTTCGACAACGATGACCAGACGGGTCATGGCACCACTCGGGCGATGCGACTACGGCGGGAAGACCCTGCGGCGACAGGGCGGCATACACAAGTCCCGCAGTTTGGCACAGGGCCACCGTTGCACAAGCGAAAGCGCTGAAGCTCGAATAAACGCCATTCGACCGGATCAGAAACCACGGGCCCTTCATGGCGGCGGCATCAGCGGGTTGTCGAAAAATAATCTGCTGATGCGATCGATGGATCGATCGCAGACCAAACATGCTCGTGGTTGATTCGTCGGAGCCGGGTCCGGGCATGCACCGGACCCGGCGCGTTGCAGAGGGCAGAGCCTGCCCCCGCGCAGCCGGGGGACAGCCCTCAACGGCAACCTGCTAGAGTCCGCGCGTGTCGATCACCTCACCCATCTGCCCCACCACGCCGCGCGAAGCGTTGCGCAGGATCCCCAAGTCCGGCATGCACCCACCTCCAGCTACCGCCAGCGTGCGCGTCCGCCGCGCCGAAACATCCGACCTTGATGACCTGGTGACGCTGGAAGATCGCACCTTCGACAGCGACCGCATGAGCCGCGACCAGTACCGTCGCCATCTCGACAGCGACTCCGCGCTGGTGCTGGTAGCCAGCGCCAACCACCGCAACTTCCTCGGCACCGCCGTGCTGTTCTTCCGCAAGCGCAGCGGCGTGGCGCGGCTGTATTCGCTGGCCACCCAGCCCGAAGCCCGCGGCAAGGGCGTCGGCACCGCCCTGGTCGAAGCCACCGAAGCCGCCGCCCGCCAGCGCCGCTGCCGCGCACTGCGCCTGGAAGTACGCACCGACAACCACAGCGCGATCAAACTCTACGAACGACTCGGCTATCGCCGCATCGGCGCACTGGCCGCTTACTACCAGGACGGCGCCGATGGCTGGCGCTACGAGAAGCTGTTGGGCTGAGCGGGTGTCGTCGTGTCGTGCGTGTCCGGCACTTCGAGTCGCGAGGCTGCCGCTGCAAGCGGCGTGCGTTTCACTTGCTGGCGGCAATGCTGCCGGATAATTCGGCAACCCTGCCGGTTTTCTCTGCACCATCGTCACTTGCACCGTCCAAGTTGCCGCCAGAAGCGGCAGCGCCCCCATTTCTCGACGGCATTGTTGGCGAAAAAAGCGGCAACGCAGCCGGTTGAAACGACAACGCGGACAGGTTGAGCAGAGAAACCTCCACTTTCCCGTGATGCCTTGGCCACCGAGCGCGCCGCGTTGATGTCCTTGACCACAAGCATCGCTTGCTGAACGATCTGGAGCTATCTCCCGGATTCGGGCTCTAATCGGCGTGAGGTGATGTCATGTCTGCCAAATTCGGAACATGGGCCAGATCGTGGGGTAAACGATGACGTTCGGGCGCGTAATGTGTGTGACGGCACTCGTAGCCTTGTCGTTTGCGATGGCTGACTCCAGAGATGCTTATGCCCATCAAGCAGCATCTGCGGTGAACGGAAAAACCCCGGCTTGCACTGCAACACCAATTGCACCGGGCCAGCCATGGAAGCTTGAATACAGTTTCGGCGGCGGGATCATGCCGGGTACAGGCGCGGTAGACCTCTTGCTATCCAGTGATGGCACGGCCGTAATGACACTTACGCGCCGTCAACACCAGCCCACCGTCAAGACTGTGACTATCCCAGACATGGCGATCGCAAAGATTGCTAAGACACTCACCAAGTGGCCCCCTGAGTGCATTCACACTCTCCTTCGAAAGGGCTATATCGTTTATGACAACGGCAGCTATTCAATCAAATTCACAAGTGGCGCGTCATCGACCTCTGCTTTGATTAACGCGTGTCATTTCGTTGACAACGGTGACGCGTTTACGGCGATCTACGATGCTATTCAGAACCTTGCTCCGTTCGTGGGAAAGGAGATCGCTTGGTCGTCTGGTGTTTCAACGAGCGTCAAAAGCGACGTGTGCGCTCCTGGAAGCGCAGCACCTAACTAGTTCGTAAGAGACTTCCAACGATGCCATGCCCTTAACCACCCAACGGCTGCCCGATCCGCCGCTCGGTCGCCTCATCCGGCCTTGCCACCAGCGCGCCAGTGCGCATCAGGCTGACGCTGTAGTGGCCCTGGTCAACCAGTGGCAGGAACGCGCCGCTGCCGTAGACGGTATCGACCTCGGGTAGCCACTGCGGATACTGCTTGCTGAGGGTGAGCAGGTCGAACGTGCCGGCTTCGCCGAAGCTGATCACGGTGCGCGGCGCCTCGGCTTCCTGTGCGGCATCGTCGTAGCGGCCGGACAGGCGGTCAAGCCGGTACAGCGGTGGTACGCCGGCCAGCAGCGCTGGCAGTTTCCACTTCAGCACCATCGCCTCGACGCGCCAGGCATCGCCGGACAATTGCACCTGGCGCGTGCTGCCGTCGGGCCAGCTCAGGGTGAGTGCCCAGCGCTGCGGCGACAGGATGCGGGCGTCGATGTCGACCACCGGCGCTTCCTCGCCGAGCAGCCGATAACCGCGCAAGGCGGCACCGGTACCGGCCAGCAGCAGGGTCAGCGCGAAAAAGGCCACGCAAAGCAGTGCTCGCCAGCTGGCCGCCAGGTGGTGGCGGTTGTGCAGGTGGCGGCGCAACACCACCAGCTGTACCAGCGTGATCAGCGCAAAGACCGCCGCCAGTACCAGCAGCACGGTCATCGGCATGCGCAACAACGTGTTCCACTCCATCGAAATATCCTTCACCGCATCGACGTGCGGTTTGTGCACGCATCATAACGGGCGATGCCGCGATGCTGCGGTCGACGTGGCTGGCATCGCTATACTGCAATGGTCTACAGGAACCTCGCCATGCGCCGATCAAGCTTGCTGCTGCCGCTCTGTCTCGTTGTCGCCACGCTTGCCGGCTGCGGCAACAAGGGTCCACTGGTGTTGCCGCCGACCCGGCCGGCAGCAGCGATCACCGCGCCAGCGCCGGCGGCTCCCGCTGTTGCCGCCAGCAGCGCCATGCCGGCCGCCGACCAGCGCTGAGCGGCGGCAATCATGCAGCTGCCTTTCTCCAAGATGCACGGCATCGGCAATGACTTTGTCGTGCTGGATTGTCGACACGACGGCTTTGCGCTGGATGCGGCGCAGATCCGCGCGCTGGCCGACCGGCACACCGGTGTCGGCTTCGATCAACTGCTGAGCGTGGAACCCGCACGCGATCCGTCCTGCGCGTTCTATTACGGCATCTGGAATGGCGACGGCTCGGCGTCCGGCCAGTGCGGCAACGGCGTGCGCTGCGTGGCGGCATGGCTGCACCGTGCCGGCGCGCTGGCACTCGGCGACAGCGTGCTGATCGAGAGCCCGTCCGGCCCGGTGACGGTGCGCCTGCTCGGCGCGAACGAAGTCACCGTGGACATGGGCGAGCCGATCTTCGAGCCGGCGCGGATTCCGTTCGCGGCCGAAGCGGCGGCGGAACGCTACGAGCTCCGCGTGGACGATGCCACGCTGCAGATCGGCGCCGTGTCGATGGGCAACCCGCATGCGGTAATGGTGGTGCGCGACCTGGCCGCCCCGGATCTGCAACGGCTCGGCCCGTTGCTGTCCAGTCACGAACGCTTTGCGCAGGGTGCCAATGCCGGCTTCGTGCAGCAGCTCGATCGCAGCCATCTGCGCCTGCGCGTGCATGAGCGCGGCGCCGGCTGGACGCAGGCCTGCGGCACCGGGGCCTGCGCCGCGATGGCGGTGCTGCATCGGCGTGGCGACGTCGACGACCGCGTCTGGGTGGAATTGCCCGGCGGCAGCCTGCAGATCGACTGGGCCGGCCCCGGCCATCCGCTGTGGATGACCGGCCCGGCCGCGTTCGCCTTCGAGGGCGAATGGACGATTCCGGCCAGCCTGCCCTGACGCGACGGTTGAAGCGCGCCCGCGTCCATCGCACACTCCCGCCGGACGGCACGCCTTTCCTGCGTACCCGCCTTGGTTCGAGGACACTTTGCATGACCGCAACAACACTGCTCGACGATGCCACCCAGGCCCGCGTGGTTGCCGCCTACCTGAAACGCCATCCGGAGTTTCTCAGCGAATATCCCGACCTGGCCGCCAAGCTGACGATGCCGCGCGAGCAGGGTGCGGTGTCGTCGCTGGCGGTCTATCAACTGCAGAGCCTGCGCGACAAGAACGCCGAGCTGGAACGGCGGCTGGCCGAACTGATCGGGATTGCCGCCGAGAACGAGCAGCTGATGGAGCGTGTGCATGCGCTCACCGTGGCGCTGCTGCGCGCCAACACGATGGAAGTGACCGCGCGCAGCGTGGTCGCCAAGCTCAGCGCGGATTTCCATACCGAGCAGGTGCGCCTGGTGTTGTTCGGTGACGAACCGCAGTTGCCGCGAGCCGAGTGGTTGCAACAGGTGCCCGGCCCCGAGGCGTTACCGGAATTTGCCGAGTTTCTGGACCAGAACGAGCCGGTCTCCGGCCGGCTGTCGGCCGAGAAGCTGGAGCGCCTGTTTGGTGCAACAGCCACGCAGATCCGCTCGGTGGCGATGATGCAGCTGGGCGATTCCGGCATGCTGGTGATCGGCAGCCATGATCCGGATCGTTTCCAGCCCGGCATGGGCACGCTGTTCCTGAAGATGATCTCCGCCACCGTCACCGCCGCGTTGGCGCGCTCGCGGGACATTTCCTGAGCCGGCGATGACGCCCGAACAACAGGTCGAGCGCTGGCTGCTTCGCCTCGCCGACGAGCGGCATGCCTCGCCGCACACCGTCGCCGGCTACCGTCGCGACCTGGCCAAGCTGCTGCGCTTCATGCAGGTCCACGCATTGACCTCGTTCGATGCGCTGGATGCGAACCTGATGCGCGCGTTCGTCGCCGGCGAGCATCGCAGCGGGCTGGCGCCGAAAAGCCTGCAGCGCCTGCTGTCGTCCTGCCGCAGCCTGTTTCGCCAGCTCAATCGCGAGGGCTTGCTGGCCGGCGAACCGATGCTCGGCGTGCGCGGCCCCAAGGTCCGCCGCAAGTTGCCGCAGGTGCTCGACGTCGACGAGGCCGCCGCGCTGGTCGAGACCGACAGCGGCGGCAAGCTGGCGGTGCGCGATCGCGCGATGCTGGAGCTGTTCTATTCCAGCGGGCTGCGCCTGTCCGAACTGGTCGGCCTGCGCTGGATCGACCTGGATCTCGACGGCGGCGAAGTGCGCGTGCTCGGCAAGGGCAGCAAGACCCGCATCGTGCCGGTCGGCCGCCACGCCGTCACCGCGCTGCGCGCGCTCGGCGCCGAGCAGGGCATGCCGGCCGACAGCCCGGTCTTCCGCGGCCGCGCCGGCGCACCGATCAACCCGCGCACGGTGCAGCTGCGCATGAACACGCTGGCGCTGCAGCAAGGCATTCCCAAGCACATCCATCCGCATCTGCTGCGCCATACGTTCGCCAGCCACATGCTGGAATCCTCCGGCGACCTGCGCGCGGTGCAGGAGCTGCTCGGGCATGCCGACATCGCCACCACGCAGATCTACACCCATCTGGATTTCCAGCACCTGGCCAAGGTTTACGACGCGGCGCATCCGCGGGCCAGGCGCAAGCCCTGACCGGCGCACCTCAACGCTGAAAAGCACCGATTCCTTCTTCCGCTTTCCGGCTGTGCGGCGTCCGCTGGCCATTCCACCGACATTGAAGCGAAACCGCAGCGGCCCCATGTCGTCCGTTCAAGCACACTTGCGGAGCTTCCATGGAATCGTTTCACGCCACCACCATCGTCTGCGTGCGCCGCGAAGGCCGCGTCGTGATCGGCAGCGACGGCCAGGTCACGCTGGGCAACACGGTGATGAAGGGCAATGCGCGCAAGGTGCGCCGGCTGGGCAAGACCGGTGAGGTGGTGGCCGGCTTCGCCGGTGCCACTGCCGATGCGTTCACCTTGTTCGAACTGTTCGAACAGAAGCTGGAAAAGCACAACAACAACCTGACCCGCGCCGCGGTGGAAATGGCCAAGGAATGGCGCACCGACCGTCGCTTCGGCCGGCTCGAGGCGATGCTCGCGGTGGCCGACAAGGACGCCTCGCTGCTGATCTCCGGCAATGGCGACGTGGTGGAACCCGAGCACGGCCTGATCGCGATCGGCTCCGGCGGACCGTTCGCGCAGTCCGCCGCCATGGCGCTGCTCGAAAACACCGACATGGATGCACGCACCATCGTCGAGAAGGCGCTGAAGATCGCCGGCGACATTTGCATCTACACCAATCACAACGTGTCGATCGAAGAGCTGTAAGCGCAGCGCGCCCGCTCCTGACCGACATTGTTCGCGCACGCCGTTGCGCTTCCCCATGCACTCCTGTTCTCCGGTGAATCCATGTCCGAACTCACTCCCCGCGAAATCGTCAACGAACTCGACCGCTACATCATCGGCCAGCACGACGCCAAGCGCGCCGTGGCGGTGGCATTGCGCAGCCGCTGGCGGCGCAT
The DNA here is from genome assembly GCF_006438785.1 of Rhodanobacter glycinis. Classification (GTDB taxonomy): domain Bacteria; phylum Pseudomonadota; class Gammaproteobacteria; order Xanthomonadales; family Rhodanobacteraceae; genus Rhodanobacter; species Rhodanobacter glycinis_A. Next base: position 103,826 of record NZ_RCZB01000004.1, read on the forward strand.
GCAGCTGGAGCCGGGCATGCGCGAGGAAGTAACGCCGAAGAACATCCTGATGATCGGGCCCACCGGCGTGGGCAAGACCGAGATTGCGCGGCGCCTCGCCACGTTGGCAAATGCGCCGTTCGTGAAGGTGGAAGCGACCAAGTTCACCGAGGTCGGCTATGTCGGCAAGGATGTGGAATCGATCATCCGCGACCTCGCCGACGTGGCCTACAAGCTGACCCGCGAGCAGGCGGTCAAGCGCGTGCGCACGCTGGCCGAGGATCGCGCCGAGGATCGCATCCTCGACGCGCTGCTGCCGCGTCGGCAGACGCCGACCGACTGGAGTCACGACGCGCCCGCGCCGACCATCGAAAACGATACCCGCCAGAAGCTGCGCAAGCAGCTTCGCGAAGGTGCGCTGGACGAGCGCGAGATCGAGCTCGATTTCGCCATGAATGTGGGCGTGGAGATCATGTCGCCGCCGGGCATGGAGGAGATGGGCGCGCAGCTGCGCCAGATGTTCCAGAACATCGGTGGCGCCAAGACGCAGAGCCGCAAACTGGCGATCAAGCTGGCGCGGCCGCTGCTGATCGACGAAGAGGCCGGCAAACTGCTCAACGACGAGGAGATCCGCGCGCAGGCGATGGAGGCGGCCGAGCAGAACGGCATCGTGTTCATCGACGAGATCGACAAGGTCGCCCAGCGCGGCGATCACGGCCATGCCGGAGTCAGTCGCGAAGGCGTGCAGCGCGATCTGTTGCCGCTGGTGGAGGGTTCTACCGTGTCGACCAAGTACGGCCCGATCAAGACCGACCACATGCTGTTCATCGCCTCCGGTGCGTTCTCGTTGGCGAAGCCGTCCGACCTGATTCCCGAACTGCAGGGTCGGCTGCCGATCCGGGTCGAGCTGTCCGCGCTCAGCGTGGACGATTTCAAGCGGATTCTGCGCGAGCCGCACAATGCGCTGACCAAGCAGTACACGGCGCTGCTGGCCACCGAAGGCGTCGGCCTGGAATTCACCGACAGCGGTATCGACCGGCTGGCCGAAGTGGCGTTCCAGGTGAACGAGCGCACCGAGAACATCGGTGCACGCCGGCTGCATACGGTGATGGAACGGCTGCTGGAAAAGATTTCCTACGAAGCGGCGGACAAGTCCGGCGAAAACTACCGGATCGACTCCGATCACGTGGACAACAGCCTCGGCAGCCTGGTGCAGAACGAGGACCTCAGCCGCTACATCCTGTAACCGGAAGCGAGCTGTTATGAGGCTCTAACAAGCCGATCACCCCAATCTGTTAAAATGGATACCGTGAGCAACATTATCGAATTGAAGAACACTGGCCAGCGCGCGCTGCTGCGTGAAGCGCAGCAGAAGCAGACCCTGGTTCGGCTGTGGCGCGAGGATCTCGAGCACGGCAGTTTCTGCGGGTACGTGGGCGGTGTCGGGCGCGAGTTCTTTCTGCTCTGGGTGGTCGGCGACGGCATCACCTACGACGGCATGTACGTGATGCGCCATCGCGACATCTCCGAGCTGGAGGCGCCGGACAAGCACCATGCGTTCTTCGAGAAAGCGCTGGCGCTAAAGCACATCCTGCCACGCCCGCCGCGCGGTTTTCCGCTGGACAACATTCGCGAAGTCATTCAGGCCGCGGGTGCGCAGGCGCCGGTGATCGGCGTGCACGTGGACAGCGAGGACGAAGCCGAGGTCTGCTACATCGGCAGGCTGGTCAGCGTCGAGGAAGACGGTTTCAACATGCAGGAACTCAGTCCCGACGCGGAGTGGATGCGCGAGGCCAGTTTCTTCTCTTGGGACGAGGTTTCCACCGTCAGCATCGAGGACAGCTACGCGCAGTCACTGCTGGCCGTCGCCGGCGCGGCACCGGCGCTGGAACAGGGCGACGACTCCGGGATCGGCCGCGCGCACTGAGCGCACAGGCATGCCTCTTCCAACTGCAGCAGCTTTCCCTGCCAGTTTTGGGAATGTGAGGAAAAAAATTCGCGCTTTCGCGAAGTGACGTGGCGCCAATGGTTTCAGCTGTATCGCAGCAGCGGTTAAGCTCCCCCCGATAGCCGCGAAACCAGCGGCACGGCATACGGGAGCACCACATGACACGCATCGTCGTTGTCGGCAGCATCAACATGGATCTGGTTACCCAGGCGTCGCGCTTCGTCGGCCCCGGCGAGACCATCCTCGGCGAACGCTTCATCACCGTACCGGGTGGCAAGGGTGCGAACCAGGCGGTGGCCGCGGCGCGGCTGGGCGCCGAGGTGGCGCTAGTCGGCGCCACCGGCGATGACGCGTTCGGCCGGCAACTTCGTCAAGGCCTGGCCGCCGAAAACATCGACCTCACCCGCGTCGCCCAACTCGACGACTGTGCCAGCGGCACCGCCTCGATTACCGTCGCCGGCGGCGAGAACCAGATCATCGTGGTGCCCGCCGCGAACGCGCGCGTTACGCCAGCGCAGGTCGAACAGGCACAGGCACTGATCGCCCGCGCCGACGCCGTGCTGGTGCAGATGGAGATCCCGCTGGACGCGGTGGAAGCTACCCTGCGCCTGGGCCACCAGTTTGGCGTGCCGGTGATCCTCAACTCGGCACCGGCGCAGAAGCTGCCTGCCGCGTGGCTGCAACTGGCCCGCTACGTTACGCCGAACCAGCATGAGCTGGCGATCCTGTTGGGCGCAGACCCGGATGAGGATTTCCGAACCCTGATGCAACGCGCGCCGTGCCCTGTCGTACTCACCCGCGGCGCCGAAGGTGCGTGGTATCGCGAACAGGGCGAACCGATTCATGAATCCGGTTTCCAGGTCAACGTCGTTGACAGCACCGGCGCTGGCGACACTTTCAATGCCGCATTGGCCGTATTCCTGCACGAAGGCCTGCCTATTGCCGTGCGCAAGGCCTGCGCTGCCGCTGCGTTGTCAGTAGGCAAGCTCGGTGCACAAGGTGGCATGCCGACATTGCGCGAGGTCGAAGCGCTGCTGATGCAGCAACCCGGCTGATCATTTGCCGATGCAGAACGAACCGAAAATCGCCCCGAGCAGGTCGTCGCTGCTGTAGCTGCCGGTGATTTCACCGAGCGCGTGCTGGGCCTGACGCAGTTCCTCGGCGGCGAGTTCGCCGGCACGGCTGCCGGCCAGCACATGGCCGGCCTGATCGAGATGCGCGGTGACTTGCTGCAGTGCCAGCACATGTCGGCGGCGCGCGCTGAAGGCGCCTTCACCACTGCCGGCGCCGGCCAGTTGCTTGAGTTCATGGCGCAGGGCGTCGAGGCCGATACCGGTTTTGGCCGATGCCCACAGCCAGCGACAGTCACTGCGTCGTTCGCTGTGCGGAGCCATGCCGTCGAGATCGATCTTGTTGATCAGCAGCAACCGCTCGGCTTGTTTCGGCAGGTGCTCGAACAGCGCGAGATCGGCCTGCGCGTGTTCGCTGTCGGTAACCAGCAACGCCACATCGGCGCGTTGCAGTTCGCCGTGGGCGCGACGCACGCCTTCGCGTTCGACTTCGTCGTCGGTCTCACGCAAGCCGGCGGTGTCGGCCAGTTCCAGGGCAACGCCATCGAGGCTCAGCGCTTCGCGCAGCACATCACGCGTGGTGCCGGCAGCGGCGTTGACGATGGCGCGGTCGCTGCCGGCCAACGCATTCAGCAGGCTGGACTTGCCGGCGTTGGGACGACCGATGATCGCCACGCGCAGGCCGTCGTTGAGGCGCAGGCCGCGCTGGGCTTCGCGCAACAGCTCGGCCAGTTCGTCGCGTGCAGCCTGCAGTTGCTGGCCGATCGCCGGATCGGCGAGAAAGTCGATTTCCTCTTCGGGAAAGTCGATGGCCGCCTCGATGTGCACGCGCAATGCGATCAACGATTGCAGCAAGGCTTCGACCTTGCGCGAGAACACGCCTTCCATCGACTGCAACGCAGCACGTGCGCCGGCTTGCGAGCGTGCGGCGATCAGGTCGGCGACCGCTTCGGCCTGAGCCAGGTCGAGCTTGCCGTTGAGAAACGCCCGCTCGGTGAACTCGCCAGGCCGCGCCAGCCGCGCGCCGAGCTCGCATACGCGGCGCAGCAACAGATCGAGCAACACCGCGCTGCCGTGGCCTTGCAGCTCCAGCACCTGCTCGCCGGTATACGAGGCCGGGGCAGGGAAATGCAGCAGCAGGCCGCGGTCGATGAGCTCACCGTCGGCATCACGGAATGCGGCGAAATGAGCATGGCGCGGCTGCGGCACACGGCCGAGCATGGCTTGTGCGATGCCCGGTACAGCCGGTCCGGACACGCGCACCACGCCGACGCCGGCCGCCCCGGGCGCACTGGCGATGGCGGCGATCGTGTCGATGGTGTGCTCGGTCATTTCGTGGACTCTAAACGAAGTCAGCCGCGCCGGTTGCCCGATCGCGGCTGACTTGTGTTTGTGCAGCGGGTCGCGCTCAGGCAGCCTTGACCACGTCCTGCTCGCGATCGACGTGATGGGTGACCCACCACTGCTGGCCCAGACCGACCAGACCGTTGACCGCGTAGTACAGGCACAGGCCGGCGGGGAAGAACGCGAACATCACCGTGAACAGCAGCGGCATCACCTTCATCATCTTCGCCTGGGCCGGATCCATGCCTGCGGCGACCGGATTGAGCCACTGCGTGCCCAGCATCACCAGTGCATAGATGATCGGCAGGATGTAGAACGGGTCGGGTGCACTGAGGTCGGGAATCCACAGGAACGCGGCGTGGCGCAGTTCCAGGCTGTACTCCAGCACGTAGAACAGGCCGTAGAACACCGGCATGGTGATCAGCACCGGCAGGCAGCCGCCCATCGGGTTGACCTTCTCCTTCTTGTACAGCTCCATGGTGGCCTGCTGCATCTTGACCTTGTCGTCGCCGTAACGCTCCTTCAGCGCCTGGATCCGCGGCGCCAGCTTGCGCATCTTGGCGCTGGACTTGTATTGCACCGCCGTGAGCTTCCAGCTCAGGCCCTTGATCAGCAGCACCAGCAGAATGATGGACAGACCCCAGTTCTTGCTGATCGCGTGGAACTGCGACAGCACCCAGTGCATCGGCACGGCGATGACCTTGAACATGCCGTAGTCGATGGTCAGGTCCAGTCCGGGCGCGACCGCGTCCAGCGTGCCTTGCACGTTCGGACCGAGGTACAGACGTGTCTGGCTGGTGAAGCTCTGACCCGGCGCCACGCTCAAGGTGGGGCCGACTGCACGGATCAGGTAGCGCGGCTGCGCGCTGTCCGGGTTGATCGTCTGCGTGGTGTACTGATCGGTCTCGCCGGCCGGCGGAATCCACGCGGTGACGAAATACAACCGCAGCATCGCCGCCCAGCCGCCCTTGATCTGGCTGTTGAGCTGATCCTTCTCTTTCTTGAAATCCGCGAGCGACAGCTTCTCGAACTTCTCGCCGGTGTACCAGGCAGCACCCTGGAAGCTGCGTGTCTCGGGATTGGTGTAGTTCGCCAGCCAGTTACTCGCCTTCGGCGGCTCGACCCGCAGCAGCTGCAGGTAGGCATTGCCCTGCCATGCCTGCGCCGCACCGTTGTCGATGCGCTGGCTCATGCCAATGACATAGCTGCCGCGCTTGAAACTGTAGGTCTTGGTGACCTTGAGGCCGGCGGCATCCTGCCAGGTCAGGTCGACATTCAGCTCGTTCTGGCCGTCGGCCAGCGTGTAGGCGGTCTGCGCACTCTGGAACAATGCCTGATGATTCGGCTGATCCTGCGGCGCGGTATCGCTGCTGCTGACCAGGCCGCTCTGTGCCACGAAGTAATGCTTGTCGTCGTTGGCCAACAGCACGGTCGGCGGCGGATTCGGCGCCTTGTGCGTGCGCGGCGCGTTGGGATAAGCCAGCAGATCCGCATGCACCACGCTGCCGCCGCGAGTGTCCACGCTCAGATGCAGCACATCGGTGTTGATGGTGATCAACTGCGACGGCGACGGCGCGGCATGCGCGACGTCGGTAGCGATCGCCGCTGCCGTACCGGATGCTGCGGTCGGCGTCGCCGTGGTCGGGATCGCCCCCGGCACACTGCCATCGGCTAACGGAATGGCTGCGCTGGATGCACTGGCTGCCGCAACCGGCGGCGGCGGCGCGTAGTCCTTCTCCCAGGCGATGAACAGCAGGTAGGCCACGGCCAGCAGGGCGAACATGAGGAAGGTGCGCGTTTGATTCATCGCGTAGCAGATCCGGGTAACGCCACGACACTGTGCAACGCCGCGGAGGCAGAAAAAGAAAAGGTCAACGTCCGATTGTGGTGGTGTCGTCAGCCCGCTTCAATGGTTCGGGAGTCCCGGGCCGGCTCGCCAGCAGCTTTTTCCACAACCCGTCGATCTCGACCAGCAGTTGCGTACCGGGTACGCCGGCCGCCTGTTCGCGTGCCATCACCATCAGATCAACCGCAGGCAGCTGGTGACGGACGCGGCGGAACGACTCCCGCAGCAGGCGCTTGATCCGGTTGCGCTCGACCGCGCGTTTGGACACGCGCTTGGAGATCGCCAGACCGAGCCGGGCGTGGCCCAGGTCGTTGTCTCGATAACGCATATGAAAACAGCGGCCGCCTGCGCGTCCGCTGCTTGTCCGCAAGGCGGCAAAGTCACCCGGCCGACGTAGCCGCGCATCGCGCGGCAGCCCGGCGGTGAACATGACGCTCGTACCGATTACGGGATCAGGCGCTTGCGGCCCTTGGCGCGACGGGCATTGAGGATCTTGCGACCGTCGGCGGTGGCCATACGGGCACGAAAACCGTGTGTGCGGGCGCGCTTGAGCTTGCTGGGCTGGAAAGTCCGCTTCATGGCTTACTCCGAAGGGAATGTGGATAAAAAGGTTGGAAAGTATGTGGGGTATTCGCGGGTGCTGTCAAATGGCGCCCGATGACAACCTGTGGATAGTCATGTGGATATCCGGGGGCGGCAGTGCGAAGGCTGCTGCTAGACTAGCCCATTCCCCGCGCGCAAGCGCCCGAAGCTGTGGCTGATTTTATTCATGAGTGATCTGTGGCGGCGCTGCCTTGAGCGCCTCGAAGGCGATTTGAGCGCCGAAGACCTGCATACCTGGTTGATGCCATTGCAGGCGCGCGACGATGCCGACGGCCTGCAGCTGTTCGCACCCAATTCCTACACCCTGGATACCGTGCGCGAGCGCTATCTGCCACAGATCGAGCTCGTGCTGCAGCAGCTGGGCGGCAAGCCATGGCCGGTGCGACTGGAGGTCGGCTCCAATTCGGCCCGAACGACGCCGGCGGTCAAGCCTGTCGCCGCGCCCAAGGCGCGACCCGCCGCGCCGCCGGCTCCTGCCTTTCATCACAACCTGGACCCGCACTACACCTTCGAGACCTTTGTCGAAGGCAAGTCGAACCAGCTCGGCAAGGCAGCCGCGATGCAGGTGGCGACCAATCCGGGTCGCGCCTACAACCCGCTGCTGTTGTACGGCGGCACCGGATTGGGCAAGACCCACCTGATGCACGCTGCGGGCAACCTGATGCGCGAGCGCAATCCCGACTTCAAGGTGATGTACCTGCGCTCGGAGCAGTTCGTCGGCTCGATGATCGAGGCGTTGCGGGCGAAGAGCATGGACGAGTTCAAACGGCGCTTCCGCTCGGTCGACGCGTTGCTGATCGACGACATCCAGTTCTTTGCGGGCAAGGACACTACACAGGAAGAATTCTTCCACACGTTCAACGCGTTGTTCGAATCCAAGCAGCAGATCATCCTGACTTGCGATCGCTACCCGAAGGAAGTGGACAAGCTCGAGCCGCGGCTGAAATCGCGCCTCGGTTGGGGTCTCTCGGTGGCCATCGAGCCGCCCGATTTCGAGACACGGGCGGCGATCCTGTTGGCCAAGGCGCATGAGAAGGGCGTGGCTGTGGATGAAAACGTGGCCATGCTGCTGGCTAAACGCATCCGTTCCAACGTGCGTGACCTCGAAGGTGCGTTGAACACACTGGCGGCCCGTGCCAATTTCTACGGCAAGCCGATCACCACCGATTTCGCCGAGGAAACCCTGCGCGACCTGCTGGCTACGCATGCTCAGGCCATCACGATCCCCAACATCCAGAAAATCACCGCCGAATATTTCAACGTGCGACTGCAGGACCTGCTGTCCAAACGCCGCGTGCGCTCGCTGGCGCGGCCACGCCAGATCGCCATGACGCTGTCCAAGGAGCTGACCGAACACAGTCTGCCGGAGATCGGCGAAGCGTTCGGCGGTCGTGACCACACGACCGTAATGCATGCCTGCAAGACGATCCGGAAGTTTGTCGAGACCGATCCGCGAATGCGCCAGGACTGGGAACAGCTGATCCGCACACTGACCGGCTGACTCTACATTGGCGGGCTGCAAAGATTATGGATAACAGGGGCTTCAAGCTGTGGATAATGGGTGGATGAATTGGCACCTCGAGTTATCCACAAAAGGTCCACAGTCTGCCAGCCTTTCCGGGCACAGCCTAAAACACAGTCAAGCAATTGATTTTGAATAAAAAAACAAGATTAAAAAGTTACCCACAGCGCCTACAACAACCACTAAACTTCTTTTAAAGACAGAACAGCAGGTATAGGGGAAGCAAAGCCATGCAATTCAGCATCCAACGAGAAGCTCTGCTCAAACCATTACAGCAAGTGGTCGGCGTGGTTGAGCGCCGCCAGACCCTACCCGTACTGGCCAACCTTCTGGTCAAGGTAAGTGCCGGCAAGTTGTCGCTGACAGGCACCGATCTGGAAGTGGAAATGGTTGCCACCACGGACGCTGAAAAGCTCGTTGATGGGGAAATCACCATACCCGCGCGCAAGCTGTTCGACATCGTGCGAGCGCTTCCCGACGGCGCGCGGATCGAGCTCAAGCTCAATGGCGACCGCGTTGCCCTCAACGCCGGGCGTAGCCGTTTCACGCTGACGACCTTGCCCGCTAGCGAGTTCCCCACGATCGATGAAATCGAATTGGTGGAAAAGGTCAGTTTGCCCGAGGAGGCCTTGCGCGATCTGATGGAGCGCACCTCGTTCGCCATGGCGAACCAGGACGTGCGCTATTACTTGAACGGGATGTTGCTGGACTTGCAGGAGCACACGTTGCGCTGCGTGGCTACCGACGGCCATCGCCTGGCAATGAAGGAAACCGAACTGCAGAGTTCGGTAAGTACGCGCCGGCAGATCATCATCCCGCGCAAGGGCGTCAACGAACTGGTTGGTCTGCTGGAAGCCGGCGATGGTCAGGTCGAACTCGAATTTGGCCGCAACCATCTGCGAGTGCGTCGTGGTGATGTGGTGTTCACCTCCAAACTGATTGACGGCCGTTTCCCGGATTACGAAGCTGTCATTCCGCTCGGCGCCGACAAGACCGCCACGCTGGACCGCGAAGTTTTACGAGGTGCCTTGCAGCGCGCGGCGATCCTGTCGAATGAAAAATACCGCGGCGTGCGGTTGGAATTGTCACCGGGCAAACTGCGCATCGTGGCGCACAACCCGGAGCAGGAAGAAGCCGTCGAGGAAGTCGAGGCCGAAACCCACGTGTCGGATCTGGCGGTGGGTTTCAACGTGGGCTACCTGCTTGATGCCCTGGCTGCCTTGCGCGGCGACAAAGCCAGGCTCAGCCTGCGTGACGCTCAATCCAGCTGCTTGGTGCAGGAGCACGACAACGAGCACGCTCGTCACGTGATCATGCCGTTGCGACTCTGACCCTCTTCGCATGGTTCGCACCATGTGCTGTAAATACAGGCTACGCCGGGGTTTCCAACAGGGACTCCGGCGTTCTTGCTTGTGGGCGCGCATGACATGAGGCTGGAACAACTGCGCATGCAGGGTCTACGTTGCATCACGGACGTTGGCGTTATGCTGGATCCCGGCATCAACCTTTTCGTGGGTGCCAACGGGGCGGGCAAGACCAGCGTGCTGGAAGCGGCTTTCCTGCTGTCGCATGCTCGCTCGTTCCGAAGCGGTGCCAAAGAGGCGTTGTTGCAGCGGGGGACCACCCAGTTGTCGGTATTCGCCGAGATCCGGCACGCGGATGATCGTGTTTGCCGGGTGGGCCTCGGCCGGGGCGGTGCCCGCTGGGAGGCAAAAGTGGATGGCACCAGTGTCGCCATCGGTCAACTGGTACGCGAGTGCGCCGTCGTTTGCTTTGAACCAGGCTCGCACGCGTTGATCGCCGGTGCCGCGGAGGAACGCCGCCGCTTTCTTGATTGGGGTGTGTTCCACGTGGAACGCGACTTCCTGTCCAGCTGGCGCCGTTATCAACGCGCCCTGAAACAGCGCAACAGTTTGTTGCGCTCGGCATTGGCACCCACGGAAGAGTTGTTTGCACCATGGGAGGTTGAGCTGGTCCAGTCCGGTCAACACATCGACAGCCAGCGGCGAGCTTATCTGGATCTTCTGCAACCGAAGCTGCAGGCGAGCATCGCTGGTTTGCTGCCAGAACTGGGAGCGGTGGATCTCCGTTATCGCCGCGGCTGGCCAGAAGATCAGGACTTGGCCCAGCAGCTGCGGGCGCAACGGGGCAGGGATCTGGCGCGCGGCCACACTACCTTCGGCGTTCATCGGGCCGACTGGTCGATCGTGTTCGAACAGGCGCCGCTTCGCGAGCACCTGTCGCGAGGCCAGGAAAAGCTGACTGCGCTAGCGTGCATGCTGGCGCAGGCGGAGCTGTATGCCGAGCACTCTGGTGAGTGGCCGATTGTCTGTCTGGACGATCTCGCCTCCGAGCTGGATCAGTCTCATCAGGCTGCCGTAGTCGCCCAACTGAGTGCAGCGAATGCCCAGGTGTTGCTCACGGGGACCGAGGTGCCTCAGGCCTTGGCGACGGTGCCAACGCGCGTGTTCCACGTGGAACAAGGTCAACTGACACGCCTGCTATAATCGGAAGGTTGCATCCCCAAAGATTGCATAACCCTTGTCCGGCTTTTCATGGCGCCGTGTCGGACGGGTCGCGGCGCCAGGAAACGGTCAACGCATGAACGAACCCCTCAACGAATCCCACTACGATTCAAGCAACATCAAGGTATTGAAGGGCCTGGAAGCGGTGCGCAAGCGCCCCGGCATGTACATCGGTGATACCGATGACGGCACCGGCCTGCATCACATGGTGTTTGAAGTCGTCGACAACGCGATCGATGAGGCGCTGGCCGGCTATTGCGACAAAGTGGTGGTCACCATCTTCGAGGACGGCTCGGTCAGTGTCAGTGACAACGGCCGCGGCATTCCGGTCGATATGCATCCGGAAGAGGGTCGCTCCACTGCCGAAGTGGTGATGACGGTGCTGCACGCTGGCGGCAAGTTCGATGCAAATTCCTACAAGGTCTCCGGTGGCCTGCATGGTGTGGGCGTGTCGGTGGTGAACGCGTTGAGCGATCACTTGTGGTTGACAATCTACCGCGACGGTTTCGAGCATTTGCAGGAATACTCGCTTGGTGAGCCGCTGTATCCGCTCAAGGTGGTTGGTCCGTCGGACAAGCGTGGCACCTTGGTGCGGTTCCTGCCGAGCCCAGCCACCTTCACCAGCAATATCGAGTTCCATTACGACATCCTGGCCAAGCGCTTGCGCGAGCTGGCCTTCCTCAATTCGGGTGTCACCATCGATCTGTATGACGAACGTGGTGAGGGACGGCATGACACATTTGCCTACGAAGGCGGCATCCGCTCGTTCGTGCAGCATCTGGCGCAGCTCAAGACCGCACTGCATCCGAACGTGATCAGCCTCACCGCCGAGCAGGACGGCGTGGTGGTGGAAGTGGCGATGCAGTGGACCGATTCCTACCAGGAGTCGATGTACTGCTTCACCAACAACATCCCGCAACGCGACGGCGGCACGCATCTGACCGGCTTCCGGGCCGCGCTGACCCGTTCGCTGCAGAGCTACATCGAAAAGTCCGGTCTGGCCAAGACCGCCAAAGTGGGAACGCTCTCGGGCGACGACATGCGCGAAGGCATGATCGCGGTGTTGTCGGTCAAGGTACCCGACCCGAAATTCTCCTCGCAGACCAAGGACAAGCTGGTCTCGTCCGAGGTCAAGACGGTGGTCGAGCAGGTCGTCAACGAGAAGCTCGGCGAGTTCTTGCTGGAGCACCCGAATGAAGCCAAGGCGATCGCCTCCAAGGTGGTCGATGCAGCACGAGCCCGCGAAGCCGCCCGCAAGGCGCGCGAGATGACCCGCCGCAAGGGTGCGCTGGATATTGCCGGCCTGCCCGGCAAGCTGGCCGACTGCCAGGAAAAGGATCCGGCGCTGTGCGAGCTGTTCCTGGTCGAGGGTGATTCCGCCGGTGGCTCGGCCAAGCAGGGCCGCAACCGCAAGACCCAGGCCGTGCTGCCGTTGAAGGGCAAGATCCTCAACGTCGAGAAGGCGCGTTTCGACCGCATGCTGGCTTCGGCTGAGGTCGGTACGCTGATCACCGCACTCGGCACCGGCATCGGCAAGGACGAATACAACCCCGACAAGCTGCGCTACCACCGCATCATCCTGATGACCGACGCAGACGTCGATGGCTCGCACATCCGCACCCTGCTGCTGACGTTCTTCTACCGCCAGATGCCCGAGCTGATCGAACGCGGCCACATCTACATCGGCCTGCCGCCGCTCTACAAGGTGAAGCAGGGCAAGCAGGAGCTGTACATCAAGGACGACACCGCGCTGAACGACTACCTGATTTCAAGCGCGGTCGACAACGCGGCGCTGACCTATAGCCCGGATGCTCCGCCGATCACCGGCGAGGCGCTGGAAAAGCTGCTGCGCAGCTACCAGCACGCACTGGATCAGATCGCCAAGCTGTCGCATCGCTTCGATGCCGTGGTGTTGAATTCGTTGCTCGAACATACCCCGCTGGAGCCAGCGGTATGGGCTGACCCGGCGGTCATGCAGGCGTGGCTGGATGCAGCCACCCAGCGGCTTGCCGCCAGCGGCTTGGGCAAGCCGCACTACAAAATGCTGCTGCGCCCGGCGAGCAGCGAACAGCCGGCAGCGATCGAAGTGGTGAAGGAGCAGCACGGGCTCAGCCACACCTGGTTCCTGCCGCAGCCATTCTTCAGCAGCAATGAGTTCCGCCCGATCCTAGCGATCAGCCAGCAGATCGCCGGCATGATCCAGCCCGAGGCGGTGGCACGTCGGGGCAATGCCTCGCGCGGCGTGCTGAGTTTTGTCGAAGCGCGCAACTGGTTGCTGGAGGAGGCCAAGAAGGGCCGCAGCATTCAGCGCTTCAAGGGCCTCGGCGAAATGAACCCGGAGCAGCTGTGGGATACCACGGTGAACCCGGAAACCCGCCGCATGCTGCAAGTGGGGATCGAGGATGCGATCGCCGCCGACCAGATGTTCTCCATGCTGATGGGCGAGGCGGTCGAGCCACGACGTGAGTTCATTGAGGCGAATGCGTTGAAGGTCGCCAATCTGGACATCTGAAGCGATCCGGTGACTGGCCAACAAGTCAGTCCGGTCGGTTGCCCGCTCCTGTGCCGATTCGATGCGATGAATCGATAGCCTCGTTGGGCGAACACGCCTGAGCGGCCAGCAAGAAAGGCAATAATCGCGCCGCTTTGCGAATAAAATCGCCAAGTAATTGATTTTTAACAACCTTTTATGCGGCGGTGCAGCTTGTTATCGTTCGCCGGCTCAGGTTACGCTCCACAATTCCCCCGCGTCGTTCAATACGCGTCGACAGCTACGAGGATCACCATGAAGCATGCCCAAGGGTTAACCATGCTGGCGAGCGCAGCCTTGCTGCTCAGCCTGGCCAGCAGCCCGGCGCTGGCGCGCGGCGCCGACACCAAGCCCAAGCAGGAAGTGCAGTATCCGAACGCGACTCGAGTCGCGCCGAAACTCGATCTGACCAGCGCAAAGGATCAGAAAGACCTCAACGAGGGTCTGGATGCGGTTTCTGCTGGCGATCAGGCGAAAGCCGAGCAACTGCTGCAGCCGATCATCGATGGCGGCAGCAAGAGCAAGTATGCACAGGCACTCGCGCTACAGGGTCTGGCCAGCATCAAATACAACGCTGGCGACACCAAGGGTGCGATTGGCTTGTTGCAACGCTCACTTGCGCTCGGGGTGATGCCGAACGACACCTACTTCCAGCTGCAGTACATGCTGGCGCAGTTCCAGATGGCCGACGAGCAATATCAGGCAGCGCTGGATACCGTCACCAAGTGGCGTGCGGAGGGCAAGAAGGAAACCGCCAACTCCTACGCGCTCGAAGGCAATGCCGACTACAGGCTCGGCAAGTATCCCGAGGCGATCGCCGCGATCAACAAGGCCAAGTCGCTCACCGACAAGCCGGAGGCGAGCTGGAACCAGATCCTGATGGCCAGCTATTCCGAGTCGGGCCAGGACGAGAAGGCCGCTGCGCTGGCCCAGCAGCAACTCAACTCCAGCCCGGATGATCCCAATGCACTCAACAACGCTGCGGCGGTGCTGATGCAGGCACACAAGTATCCGGAAGCGATTCAGCTGCTGGAGAAGGGGCGGGCCAGCGGCGCGTTCAAGAGTGAAGCAAACTATGTGAGCCTCGCCAAGTTGTATCTGATCACCGGGCAGGACAGTTCCGATCCGGCGCCCAATGCGATCAAGGCCGGTCAGGTACTCCAGGACGGCATGAGCAAGGGTGTGGTCAAACCCAGCGCCGATACCTACGTATTGATTGGCCAATCAGCTGAGCTATCCAACAACACCGGTGCAGCGGTCGATGCGTATAACAAGGCCGTGCCGCTGGCCAAGGACGGCGAGGCTGCACTGCGCGCCGGTCGACTGCTGCTTAGCGAGAACAAGTACAGCCAGGCCAAGGGGCTGATCCAGCAGGGCATCGACAAGGGTGTCAAGCAGAAGGGTGTTGCCTACATGCTGCTGGCCGAAACCGAGCGTGGCTTGAAGAACAAGCCTGCTGCGATCACCGCGATGAAACAGGCTGCACAGCAGCCGGAAACAGCCGAGAAGGCCAGGGCGTGGCTCAAGAAGGCTGGCGCAGGCTGATAATATCCAGAGCGCAAGACGGCTCTTGGGGTGGATGGACGTCCATTCATTCGCCCCGAGACAGCTATACAAATGTCATGTGCTGTTGTACCGTTGAAAACCTTTCCCTGCGTCTCCCCAGCGGCGAGTTCCGTCCAGATATCCAGACGGTTTCGTGTTACGCCCTGCGGCAACGTTCTCTCCGATTGATCAGCTTCAGACAAGTGACAGATGGCCTCAAGTAACGAAGAAAACGGGCGCGAACCATTTAGCTGGAAGCGTACCTGGGCACTTGCAGTAGCCATTGGGCTGCATGCGTTTGCGTTTCTGTTGATCGTGGCGCCGATGGCGCCACCGAATCAGAATCACAAGGAAAAAGAACGCATCGTCCAGGTGAACTTCATCGAGCCGCCGCCGCCGCCGCCGCCACCACCGCCGCCGCCGCCGGAGCCGCCGAAGCAGCCGCCGCCGAAGATCATCCAGCAGATCAAGCCGCCGCCGACTCCGCCGCCGCCGACTCCGCCACCACCGGTGGAAGAGGTTTCGCAGAACGCGGTGCAGGCACCGCCGCCGGCGCCGCCAGCACCACCGGCGCCGCCAGCGGATATCACGGCCAGTTCGGATCTCAGCTATAACAGTCGTCTTCAGCCGAAGTACCCGCCGCAGGCTGTTCGCCAACGGCACGAAGGTACGGTGGTGTTGATGATCCTGGTGGGTGTGGATGGTTCGCCGAAGGACATCAAGGTCGACAAGTCCAGCGGTTACCATGAACTCGATCGTGCGGCCATGGATGCCGCACGCAGCTGGCGCTTCAATCCGACCATCCGAAATGGACAAAAAGTTGAGGGGTACGCACGCGTTCCGGTCAACTTCAACCTCAATCAGCTGTAATCAGCTTCATCCGATTACGGTTTACAGTTCACGCTTGACTTCCCTAGGGTAGCGTTATGTTCCTACAGACTCCTGCAACAACCGATGCCGCACAGGCCATGGGTGGCAATACCAACGCCGAAGCCATGAAACAGATGGGTTTTGGTAACCTGATGCAGAACTTCGACTGGCTCGGCTGGGTCGTCTTCGTGACGCTCGTCGTGATGTCGTTCCTGTCGTGGTACTTCATCATCGCCAACGGCATTCGCAATGCGACGGTCAAGGCGCGCGCCGACAAGGTCATCGACGGCTTCTGGGGCAATGGCTCCACCCAGGACGCGATTCGCGAACTGGAGGCCCAGCCCAAGAGCGAGCCGTTCTCCAAGATCGCGCTCGACGCCGCCTCGGCGGTTGCCCATCACCAGCAGACCACGTCCGGCACCACCGGCCGTCTGGCGGAGTCGCTGGGTCGTTCGGAATTCATCGACCGCGCCCTGCGTCAGGCCGTGGCTCGCGAGAGCCTGCGTCTGGAAGGCGGCATGACCCTGCTGGCCACCGTCGGTTCCGCGGCGCCGTTCGTCGGCCTGCTCGGCACCGTGTGGGGCATCTACCACGCGCTGATCGGTATTGCCGCAACCGGCAACGCCTCGATGAACGCGGTGGCGGGCCCCGTGGGCGAAGCTCTGATCATGACCGCGTTCGGTCTGTTTGCCGCGATCCCGGCGCTATTTGCGTACAACTTCTTCAGCCGTTCGAATCGTCTGACCTACGCCCGGTTCGACGAATTCGCGCATGACCTGCACGACTTCTTCGCCACCGGCTCGCGCGTCGAAAGCCAGAAGTGAGGGATTGACCCATGGCGATGAGTACAGGTGGCAATTCCGGCGGTCCGATGTCGGAGATCAATGTCACGCCGCTGGTCGACGTGATGTTGGTACTGCTGATCATCTTCATGATCACGGCGCCGCTGATGTCGCATTCCATCACGATCGAGTTGCCCACCGCCAATCCCAAGACCAAGGATTCGGAGGTGTTGGTGCCGCCACTGGATCTCGCGATCAAGCAGGATGGCAGCATGTACCTCAATGATCAGCCGGTCACCGAGGCCGAGTTGCGGGCGCAGTTGGCGGTCAATGCGCAGAAGACGCCACAGCCCGAACTGCAGATCCGCGCGGACAAGGCGACCGAGTTCAAGATCGTGAAGAAGGTCATCGGCAACGCCAAGGACTCGGGCATGGTGCATGTCGGCTTCATGACCACTGACGCGCCGAAGGGGTGATTTGAGATGGCTTTCTCCACCAAAACCAGTGGGCCGATGTCGGAGATCAACGTCACGCCGTTGGTCGACGTGATGCTGGTGCTGCTGATCATCTTCATGATCACGGCACCGGTACTAGCGCACAAGATCCAGGTTGACCTGCCGCAGCCGAATCCGAACGTCGTCAATCCACCGACGCCGCTGGATCCGATTCACCTCAAGATCGACCCGAGTGGTGCGTTTTACTGGAACGACACGCCGGTCGACGAACTGGGCCTCAAGGCGCAGCTTGCCGTGATTGCACAGCAGACCAATCAGCCGGAAATCCAGATCGCGGCCGATGACGCTGCGGCCTATCAGTACGTGGCACGCGTGCTGGCCGATGCAAAAAGCTACAACCTCACCAAGATCGGCTTCACCGAAGGCAACTGATCCAGTTCGACAGTCGCAAAAAAAAGCCCCCGCCATGAGCGGGGGTTTTTGTTTTTGCGCAGGCGGGTACATGTTCGGCCTGTGCCGGATGCCATTCAGCGCAGGATCTGCAGATACTTGCGCACAGTTGTGGCCAGCCCCTCATAGAGCGCCTCACCGATCAGCGCGTGGCCGATCGATACCTCGGCCAGGCCCGGGATCGCCGCCTTGAACGTGCCGAGGTTGGCCTGGCTCAGATCGTGCCCCGCATTTACCGCCAGGCCGGCTTGCTGTGCGCGCCTCGCGGTGTCGGCACAGGTCGCCAGTGCAGCGGTCGGCTGACCATCGGCAAATGCTTGCGCATAGGGTCCGGTATAGATCTCGATCCGCTGCACGCCGATCACCGCGGCCAGGTCGAAATCCTGGCTGCCGGGATCGACGAACAGGCTGACCCTGCAGCCGAGGTCGCACAACTCGCCGACCAGCGGCCGCAGTCGTGCGATGTCGCGTCGCAGGTCGAAGCCGTGGTCCGACGTGATCTGGCCGTCGCCATCCGGCACCAGGGTGACCTGGGTCGGCCGTACCTCGCGCGCCAGCGCGAGCAAGCCTGGGTATTCCCCTCTGGCATCGGCAAATGGATTGCCTTCGATGTTGTATTCCACGCGACCACGCAGCATGGCGGCCAGTGCGCGCACGTCGTCCGGCCGCACGTGGCGCAGGTCCGGCCGCGGATGCACGGTGATGCCGCCGCAACCTGATTCGATGCAGGTCTGTGCGGCACGACAGATGTCCGGCTCACTGCCACCGCGCGAATTGCGCAGCACGGCAATCTTGTTAAGGTTGACGCTGAGCAGGGTCATGGTGGTTCAGCTGATCTCGGCGGATGGGGCCCTTGGCACACAGGCATCGGTCAGCGCGCGCTGACCTGTCGGGGCGGAAACAGTGCGCCGATCAGCCGCCGCTGGCAAGCGTGCCCAGTTGGATCCGACGCGCCTCGCCACGCCACGCCAGTGCCGCCACCAGCGTGGCGTCGACGGGCAGGCGCTGCAATTGCCAGGCTTGAATGTCGTCGCCCTCAAGCCGCTGCAGACTCAACCGGTCGATGGTGCTGGTGACGCTGAGGCGGTCGAGTCCGAACGCAAGACCGCGCCCGAGCGCCTTGAGTACGGCTTCCTTGGCCGTCCACAATTCAAGAAAGGCCGCGTGGCGAGCGCTCATCGGCAGCACCGCCAGCGCCGAGGTCTCGTCGTCGGTGAAATAGCGTTTGGCGATTTCCAGCGCGCGCGGCCGCACACGCAGACGTTCGAGATCGATCCCCGGTGCGATCCGACGGCCGATCGCGATCAGGGCGTGGCCACCGCTGTGCGACCAGTTGAAACCGAGCGACTGATCGTGCGCGTTCGCGAGCGCCGGTCGACCGTGCTCGCCGTCCGTCAAAACGACCCGATCGCCGTCGATGCCGAGATAGGCACCGAGTACCGCGCGCAGCGGTTCGCGTCGCTGCTGAGGCTGGTAGTCCAGGCGCCACACATGAATCTCGTCATCGAGCAGATGCTCTGCTAGCTTGGCAAGCGTCAGTGCGTGCGTTGCAATCATCCGCGCATGGTGGCGCCGGAGGTGCCGGCGCACAAGCACACACTTCATGTATCGACGCGACTTGCCGCGCGCGGTGCAGATTTCATCGCCGTTCGCTCGGGGAGAGACTGCTTGATCCAGGGTTGGTTGCTGTTGCTGGTGTCGCTGCTCTACGTCGGGCTGCTGTTCGTGGTGGCCTATGCGGGCGATCGGCGGCCGCTGTATCCACGACAGCCGCGTTTGCGACCGATCGTCTACAGCCTGGCGCTGGCGGTGTACTGCTCGTCGTGGACGTTCTATGGCGCGGTCGGCACCGCGGCGCGCGATGGCCTGGCCTATCTGCCGATCTATCTCGGTCCGATTCTGCTGTACGTGTTCGGCTTTGGCCTGTTGCGCCGGCTGCTGCAGGTGGTGAGGCAACGCAATATCACCTCGATCGCCGATTTCATCGGTGCGCGCTTCGGCAAGTCGCATGGGCTGGCGGCGCTGGTGGCGGTGATCGCGGTGATCGCGGTGGTGCCGTACATCGCGCTGCAGTTCAAGGCCGTGGCGATGTCGTTCGGTGTGCTCGGCGGCGCCGGCCACGGCGCCGTGACGGCTGGTGGCATCGACAGTGCGTTATGGTGCGCGGTAATGCTGGCTGTGTTCGCGATCCTGTTCGGCACGCGCAGCATCGATGCCACCGAGCACCACCACGGCATGATGCTGGCCATCGCGCTGGAATCGCTGATCAAGCTGCTGGCCTTCGTCGCACTGGCGGGGTACGCGTTGTGGCAGGGGCCGGGCCTGGTCAGCACGGTGCAACGCCCGCTGATGCAGCTCAGCCATGGTCTGTCGCCGGGGTTTCTGGCGCAGACCATGCTGGCGTTCTGCGCGATGTTCTGCCTGCCGCGACAGTTCCAGATCGGCATGGTCGAATGCGAGGACGCCAGCGATCTCAAGCGTGCGCGCTGGATGGTGCCGCTGTACCTGGCCATCATCAGCGTGGCGGTGCTGCCGATCGTGGCGGCCGGTATAGACATGCCGCAGGTGCGCGATGGCGCTGCCGACGCGTGGGTGCTGACCCTGCCGATGGCGCATGGTGATCGCGGCGTGGCGCTGCTGGCCTTCATCGGCGGCTTCTCGGCGGCGACCGGCATGGTGATCGTGGCGTCGGTGGCGCTGTCGATCATGATCAGCAACGACCTGGTGATGCCGGCGCTGTTGCGCATCCACTGGCTGCGCCTGGAGCAGCGCAGCGATCTGTCGCAATGGGTGCTCGGCGTGCGCCGGGTGGCGATCATGGCGCTGGCGCTGATGGCCTATGCCTATTATCGGGTGGCCGCCAACGCGGAAAATCTGGCAGCCACCGGCTTGCTGGCATTTGCTGCGGTGGCGCAATTTGCACCCGCGCTGATCGTTGCGTTGTACTGGCGTGGCGCCAGCAGGCGCGGCGTGGCGATCGGACTGGCGGGCGGCTTTGCGATGTGGCTGTACACCTTGCTGCTGCCGGCGGTGATCCGTTCCGATCACTGGTTGCAGGAAGGCCCGTTCGGCTGGGACTGGCTGCGCCCGCAGGCGTTGTTCCATCTCAGCGGCTGGGACCCGGTGATGCACGGCACGTTCTGGTCGCTGCTGGTCAACGTGGGCTGCCTGGTGTTCTTCTCGCTGCGCTTCCGGCCGAGCCTCGAAGAGCGCCTGCATGCGGCCATGTTCATCGACGCCGACCCAGCCAGCCGCAGCGGCGCTGGGGACTGGCGCGGCCGTGTGGCGGTGGCCGATCTGCGCACCATCGCCGAACGCATTGTCGGCGAGCGCGGCAGTACGCGCGCCTTCGACGACTACGCCCAGCGTCGCGGTCGGCCATTGCTGGCCAGCGAAGCGGCCGACCGCGCCTTGATCCAGTACACCGAACGCCTGCTCGCATCGGCAGTGGGTGCCGCCAACGCGCGGCGCATCCTGATCGGCGCGCTGTCCGGCAGTGGGCTGGACATCGCCGAATCCATGGCGCTGATGGACGAGGCCTCGCAGGAGCTGCGCTTCAACCGCGAACTGCTGTCCACCACCCTGGAGAACGTGTCGCAAGGCATCAGCGTGGTCGACGCCCATATGCGACTGGTGGCATGGAACCGGCGCTACCTGGAGCTGTTCGACTACCCCGACGGCATGGTGCATGTCGGCGTGCCGGTGGCTGACCTGATTCGCTGGAATGCCGAGCTGGGCGAATGCGGGCCCGGCGAAGTGGACGGCCATGTGGCCAAACGCATTGACTACATGCAGGCCGGCTCGCCGCATCTGTTCCAGCGCATCCGCCCCGACGGCACCGTGATCGAGCTGCGCGGTCGGCCGCTGCCGGGGGGCGGCTACGTCACCACCTACAGCGATGTCACTGCCTACAAACATGCCGAGCAGGCGTTGATCGAGGTGAACGAGACGCTGGAGCAGCGGGTCGAGCAGCGCACCGCCGAACTGTCCGAGGCGCTGGTCGCTACCGCGCACGCGCGACGTGCCGCCGAAACGGCGAATATCTCCAAGACCCGTTTCCTTGCCGCCGCCAGCCACGACCTGCTGCAGCCACTGAATGCGGCGCGACTGTTCACCTCGGCGCTGCGCGCGCATCCCGGTCTGGACATCGAAGCCAGCGGGCTGGCCGAGCGTATCGATGCCTCGTTCCGCGCCGCGGAGGATCTGCTGGATGCACTGCTGGATACCTCGCGCCTGGATGCCGGCAGCTACCGGCCCGAGGTGGGCGGTTTCGCGCTGGGCGAGCTGTTCGATTCGCTGAAGGCACAGTTTGCAGTGGTCGCCGAACAGCGCGGGCTACGTCTGCGCGTGGTGTCGACCACGCTTGCGGTGCGCAGCGATCCGCAGTTGCTGCGCCGGATCCTGCAGAACTTTCTCTCCAACGCGTTGCGCTACACCAGCAAGGGCAGCGTATTGCTGGGCGCGCGGCGAATGGGCGATCAGGTGCGCATCGAAGTATGGGATTCCGGCCCGGGCATCGCCGCCGAACAGCGCGCGCGCATCTTCGACGAGTTCCAGCGGCTCGATCAGCCATCACCATGGGGTGAGAAGGGATTGGGACTCGGCCTGTCGATCTGCGATCGCCTGGCCGGCATCCTCGGTCATCGGCTCGACCTGCATTCGCAGGTCAATCACGGCAGCTGCTTCGCGGTGAGCGTGCCGCGCAACGAGGCGGTGCCGGTACGCCGCCAGCGCGTGCAGCGCAGCGGGCCGGACAAGCAGCTGCCGTTGACCGTGCTGTGCCTGGACAACGATGCGACGATCCTCGACGGCATGCGCGCGCTGCTCAGCCGCTGGGGTGTCGATTGCCGTGTCGCACTGGACGTGGGGCAGGCCAGGGTCGAACTGGCGCGCGGCCCGATCGACCTGATCCTGGCCGACTACCATCTGGCCGATGGTGTCGACGGCCTGCAGGCTTTGCGGCAACTGCGCGACGCACTCGGCGACCTTCCGCCGGTGGCGATGATCACCGCGGACGGCAGCAGCGAGCTGAAACAGCAGGCACGTGCGCTCGGTTACCCGGTACTGCACAAGCCGGTGCGCCCGGCTGCGTTGCGCGCCCTGCTCACGGCCCTGCTGCGCCGATAGCGTCGCGCGGCAGCTGCCGCATCAACCCTCGTCGTCCGGCAACGCCGGCATGCTTTCCTGTTCTACCGCCAGGTGGTTGGCGATCAGCGCCACCTGGGTGCGGTTGTTGACGCCGAGCTTGCGCATGATCGCGGTCATGTGCGCCTTGACGGTGGCTTCGGAGACACCGAGCTCCCACGCGATCTGCTTGTTGAGCAGCCCTTCGGCGATCATCGTCATGACGCGGAACTGCTGTGGCGTGAGTGTGGCGATCTGTGCGGCAGCAGCGGCCTCATCGGGCCTGAGCTCGCCGGAGCCGCCGAGCAGAAGATGCGGCAGCCACACGTCGCCGTCGAGCACGGCGCGGATCGCCGCCACGATGTCCTCGCTCGCCGTGGATTTGGGGATATAGGCCGAGGCGCCGTGTGCCAGTGCGCGGCGTGCCACCTGCGCTTCTTCATGCCCGGATACCACGATGGTCGGCAGCCCCGGATACTGGCCGCGGATATGCGCCAGCGCGGAATAGCCGCGCGCGCCCGGCATGTGCAGGTCGAGCAGCAGCAGCTCGGCTTCGGGAAACTGTTCGATCAGGTCGAGTAATGCCTGCACGCCGTCGGCGCTGTGCACCCGCGCCTGTGGCATCGCCGCCAGCACCGCGCGTTGCAAGGCATCGCGGAACAGCGGGTGATCATCGGCGATCAGGATGTCGGGCATGGTGTCCATTCAACCAGAGGCGATACCCACAAGGTCACTTGATCAATCGCTCGTCGACCAGATTCTTCACCACGCCGGGATCGGCCAGCGTGGTGATGTCGCCGAGCTGGTCGGGCAGGTTCTCGCCAATCTTGCGCAGGATGCGCCGCATGATCTTGCCCGAGCGCGTCTTCGGCAGGCCGGGTGCCCACTGCAGGTAATCCGGCGTGGCGATCGGGCCGATCTCCTTGCGCACCCAGGCGATCAGTTCCTTGCGCAATTCATCGGTGCCGGTCTCACCGGCAATCAGCGTGACGTATGCATAGATGCCCTGGCCCTTGATCTCGTGCGGGCAGCCGACCACGGCGGCCTCGGCCACTTTCGGGTGCGCCACCAGCGCGCTCTCCACCTCGGCAGTGCCCAGGCGATGACCGCTGACGTTGATCACGTCGTCGACGCGGCCGGTGATCCAGTAGTAGCCATCCTCATCACGGCGCGCACCGTCGCCGGTGAAGTAGTTGCCGGGGTAGGCGCTGAAATAGGTGTCGATGAAGCGCTGGTGATCGCCATAGATGGTGCGCACCTGGCCCGGCCAGGAATCGGTGATCAGCAGGTTGCCCTCGGCCACGCCCTCCTGCACCTCGGCATTCGCATCGACGATGGCCGGCTTGATACCGAAGAACGGCAAGGTGGCGGAGCCGGGTTTGGTGGCGATCGCACCGGGCAGCGGCGAGATCATGATGCCGCCGGTTTCGGTCTGCCACCAGGTGTCGACGATCGGGCAGCGTTCGTCGCCGACCACACGGTGATACCACTCCCATGCTTCCGGATTGATCGGTTCGCCGACCGAGCCGAGCAGGCGCAGGCTGGCGCGCGAGCATGCCTTCACCGGTGCCTCGCCGTCGCGCATCAGCGCGCGGATCGCGGTCGGTGCGGTGTAGAACAACGTCACCTGGTGCTTGTCGATCACCTGCCAGAAGCGGCTCACGTCCGGATAATTCGGCACGCCCTCGAACATCACCGTGGTCGCGCCGTTCGCCAGCGGGCCGTACACCACGTAGCTGTGGCCGGTGACCCAGCCGACGTCGGCGGTGCACCAGTAGATGTCGTCCTCGCGCAGGTCGAACACCAGCTCATGCGTGTAGCTGGTGAACACCAGATAGCCGCCGGTGCTGTGCTGCACGCCCTTCGGCTTGCCGGTGGAGCCGGAGGTATACAGGATGAACAGCGGATGCTCGGCTTCGACCGGCGTCGGCGCGCAGTCGGCCGACTGGCCTTCCATCAGCGTGTGGTAATAACGATCGCGCGGCGACTGCATCGCCACCGCGCTGCCGGTGCGGCGCACCACGATCACGGTTTCCACGCTGTTGGTACCGGGCCGTTCCAGCGCGGCGTCCACGTTCACCTTGAGCGGAATGCGCTTGCCGGCACGCAGGCCCTCGTCGGCGGTGATCACCACCTTCGCGGTCGAGTCCGCGATGCGCCCGGCCAGCGAGTCGGGCGAGAAGCCGCCGAACACCACCGAGTGGATCGCGCCGAGGCGGGCACAGGCCAGCATCGCCACCGCGGCCTCGGGAATCATCGGCAGGTAGATCGCGATGCGGTCGCCCTTGACCACGCCGAGGTTCTTCAGCGTGTTGGCGAACTTGCACACTTCGGTGTGCAGCTCGCGATAGGTGATCCTGCGCGAGTCGTTCGGATCGTCGCCCTCGAAGATGATCGCCACCTTGTCGCCACGCGTGGCCAGCTGACGATCGAGGCAGTTCGCGCTGACATTGAGCTCGCCATCCGCGTACCAGCGGATGTGCAGATCCGTCGGATCGAATGAAACATCCTTGATCTTTGTCGGTGGCTTGATCCAGTCCAGCCGCTGCGCGACGCGACCCCAGAAACCTTCCGGATCGCTGACCGACTCGGCGTACAGGCGCGTGTAGTCGTCGTGGCGCAGGCGTGCCGCAGCGGCAAAGGTAGGGTTGACCGGGTAAAGCTTGGACATGGCTGGGCTCCTGCTGGCTCGGCGTCGAAGATGGCGACAGGGTAACCGCGGCAGGCAGCAGCGCCCGGCGGTGCGCGAATTTCGAGTGTAGCCCGATCGCCACGACGGTTGCGGCGCTGGCCGGCATCGACTTTGGTCGAACTTCGACCAAAGGCGAATAGTCGCGCGCGCTGCAGCATGGCCATGCTCGGCCCGTCATCGACTTTGGGGAGACGCACGCATGACAACGCGATATTCAAACCGTTACAAGGTGCTCGCCCTGAGCATGGCCTGCGCATTGGCGTTGCCGCTGGCGGCACACGCACAGAGCGACGCACGCGAGCAGCAGCTGGAGCAACGCGTGGCGCAGCTGGAACAGCAGTTGAATGAACTGAAGGCGATGATCCAGGCGCAGAAGACGGCGCCCGCACCGGCGCCCGCCGCCGCACAGAATGTGGCGGCGGCACCGGCGGCGACACCGGTGTTCAGCAGCGCGCCGGGTGTGTCGGTGGCCTTGCATGGCTTCGTCAGCGCCAGCGCCTTCAGCCAGAACAAGAGCTTCACCTACGGCAACGGTCAGAACGCGCTGTTCCCGGTGCCCGGCTCGACCGGTTCGCTCAGCGGCGTCGATGTGCGCAACACGCGCTTCTGGCTCGATTTCAAAGGGGCGAAGTTCGCCGGTGACTGGATCGGTGGTGGCCGTATCGAGATGGACTTCTTCGGCGGCTTCAACGGCGTCGGTGCGTACAGCCAGCAGCAACCGACACCGCGGCTGCGCCAGGCCTACATGGACCTGACCAATCCCGAGTCCGGCACCACCGTGCGCATCGGGCAGCAGTGGGACCTCATGTTCCCGATCGACAACTCACCCACTTCGCTGGCGCATATCGCGTTTCCGCTGGGCTACGGCACCGGTCTGATCGGCTGGCGTTTCCCCGGCGTGGTGGTGATGCAGGATCTCAATCACGGCAGCACCGGTGCGCAATGGCGGCTGGACGTGGGCGTGTTCGAAGGTAACTGGAGCGGGCCGGGCAACAACGTCAATTACCTGACTGCCGGCAGCGCCGGTTTCCGCCCGCAGATCGAAGCGCGACTGCACGTGCAGGACAAGAACTGGCTGGCCTATTTCGCCGCGCATTACAGCCGCGTCGACCTGAGCGGCGTGGGCGGTACCGCACCGACGCCGATTCAGTCCAGCGTGAAGAGCACCGGCTACGAAATCGGCGGCCAGTGGAAGCCCGGTCCGTGGACGTTCAAGGGACTGGCCTACACCGGCAACGGTCTCGGCGAAATCTTCGGCGCGATGTCCCAGTTCGGCGACATCAAGGAAACCGGCGGCTTGGTGCAGGCGGGCTACAGCTTCACGTCGAACTGGAGCCTCTACGCGTTCTACGCGTACAGCAAGCCGAATGCCGATGACGTCATTACCTGGATGGGCAACGGCTCGACCGGCCTGCTGCGCAATCGTCAGACCGCGCTGAGCCTGCAGTACACCGCCGGTTCCTACGACCTCAGTGCCGAATGGATGCACGACAAGCTCGACTCCACCAGCAACGGCGTGAATCGCAAGACCACCAGCGGCAACCAGGTCAGCCTCAACGCGCTGTATCACTTCTGAAGTGATCTGCGCGGCGGCACCGAACGACCTGCCGCGGTAGCGGCGGGATGAGCTGCGGCCCGACCCGAGGGCGACCCGCAGCTCCCGACTTCACCGCGCTGGCGCGGTGAAGCAATCACCAATCTTGGGAGGGGACACCATGGCCACCACCGCGATCGACGGAAGTGCCGCGCTCGACGTCAGTCACAAACGTATCATCCTGGCATCCAGCCTGGGCACCGTGTTCGAGTGGTACGACTTCTACCTGTACGGCTCGCTTGCGGTGATCATCGGCAAGCAGTTTTTCTCCGGCTTGAACGAAGCGAGCCAGCTGGTGTTCGCGCTGCTGGCGTTTGCCGCTGGTTTCGCGGTGCGTCCGTTCGGCGCGCTGGTATTCGGGCGGGTCGGCGACATGGTCGGGCGCAAGTACACGTTCCTGATCACCATCGTGATCATGGGCCTGTCGACCTTCCTGGTCGGCGTGCTGCCCAGCTACGGATCGATCGGCGTGGCCGCGCCGGTGATCCTGATCGCGCTGCGCATGCTGCAGGGTCTGGCGCTCGGTGGCGAATACGGCGGCGCGGCCACCTATGTGGCCGAGCATGCACCGAAGGGCAAGCGCGGCCTGTACACCAGCTTCATCCAGATCACCGCCACCTTCGGCCTGTTCTTGTCGCTGCTGGTGATCCTTGGCTGCAAATGGCTGCTCGGCGACAAGTTCGACGACTGGGGCTGGCGCATCCCGTTCCTGCTGTCGTCACTGCTGCTGGCGGTATCGGTATACATCCGCCTGCAGCTGGCCGAGTCGCCGGTGTTCAAGCAGATGAAGGAGGAAGGCAAGCACTCCAAGGCGCCGTTGACCGAGTCGTTCGCGCGCTGGGGCAACCTCAAGCTGGTGCTGCTGGCGTTGTTCGGCGCCACCGCCGGCCAGGCCGTGGTGTGGTACTGCGGCCAGTTCTATGCGATGTACTTCCTCGGCAGTACGCTGAAGATCGACGCCACCACCACGCAACTGCTGATTGCGGCGGCGCTGCTGATCGGCACGCCGTTCTTCGTGGTGTTTGGCTGGTTGTCCGACAAGATCGGCCGCAAGCCGGTCGTGCTGGCCGGTTGCCTGCTGGCGGCGCTGACCTACTTCCCGATCTTCAAGGGCATCACCCACTACGGCAATCCCGGCATCGAAGCCGCACGTACTACCGCGCCGGTCACCGTGCTGGCCGATCCGGCCAACTGCCATCTGCAGATCAACCTCACCGGTACGGCGACCTTCACCAGTTCGTGCGACATCGCCAAGAGCACGCTGGCCAAGCGTGGCGTGCCGTATGACAACCAGGCGGTAGCGGCCGGCTCGGTAGCCAGGGTGATGGTGGGCAACGCGAGTGTCGACGCGTTCGAGGGCGCGGCACTGGCCAAGGCGGATTTCGCCGCGCAGAGCAAGGCTTTCGGCGCGAGCCTGAACAGCGCACTGGATCAGGCCGGCTACCCGGCCAAGGCCGACCCGGCGCGCAGCAACTACCCGATGCTGATCTTCCTGCTGTTCCTGCTGGTGCTGTACGTCACCATGGTCTACGGCCCGATCGCCGCGTGGCTGGTGGAGATGTTCCCGACCAAGATCCGCTACACCTCGATGAGCCTGCCGTACCACATCGGCAACGGCTGGTTCGGCGGCTTCCTGCCGTCGGTGTCGTTCGGCATCGTGGCGCTCACCGGCAACATCTATTCCGGCCTGTGGTATCCGGTGGTGATCGCGATGATGACGTTCGTGATCGGCCTGTTCTTCGTGCGCGAGACCAAGGACGTCGACATCACCGCTTGACCGCTTTTCGATGCGCACAAAAAAACGCAGCGGCTCGCACCGCTGCGTTTTTTCTGTCTGCCGGTGTGATCAGGCGTGATGGATCAGGCGCGCTTGATCAGGCCGATGATCACCAGCAACACAATCGCGCCGATCATCGCGTACACGATACTGGTCATGATCGGGCTGCCGAGACTGAACCCGACACCGAGCGCCGGCAGCAACCAGCCGGCGAGAAACGCGCCGATGATGCCGACCACGATATTGCCGAGCAGGCCGAAGCCGAAACCGCGCACGATCAGGCCGGCAAGCCAGCCGGCGATCGCGCCGATGAGCAGAAAAATGAGCAGGCCGGTAGCAGTCATCATGAACTCCTGGGTTGAGCAATAGGTCTTGGGCGGCGCAGTATCCGAAGTGCGCCATGGCAAGCGTCCGTGTTCCGGTGTGCAGCGATCGTGACGGCTGGAGGCGGCGCTATGCTGGCCGTCACGGTTCCATCGATGTGTACGGGAGAGCGCGAGTGAGTGCAGCACCAAGCTATGTGCATGGCGCCAGCCCGAAGCCCTTGCTGGGCGACACCGTCGGCGCGCTGATCGACCGCATCGCCGCCACGCATCCCGAGCGTCCGGCGCTGGTGGTGCGCGCGCACCACGTGCGCATGAACTACCGCGAGTTTCATGTCGAGGTGGAGCGCGTCGCCGCCGGCCTGCTGGCGTTGGGCCTCACGCGAAATGACCGCGTTGGCATCTGGGCGCCGAACCGGGCCGAGTGGGTGGTGTTGCAGTTCGCCGCGCCGAAAGCCGGGCTGATCCTGGTCAACATCAATCCGGCCTATCGCGCGCACGAGCTGGAATACGCGCTCAACCGGGTGGCGTGCCGTGCGGTGGTGTTGCCGCGTCGCTTCAAGACCTCGCACTATCTGGACATCCTGGCCGAGCTGGCACCGGAGCTGGCCGCCAGCGGGCCCGGCCAGCTGCATGCCGCGCGCTTGCCGGAGCTGCGCGAGGTGATCCTGCTCGACGACATGCCTGCCCCTGGCACGCGTAGCTGGCAACAGCTGGCGGCGCTGGGCGATGCGTCCGCGCTCGGCCACTTGCACGAAGCGGAACGGGCGCTGGGCTTCGACGACCCGGTCAACATCCAGTTCACCTCCGGCACCACCGGCGCGCCCAAGGGTGCCACGCTGACCCACCACAACATCGTCAACAACGGCTGGTTCATCGGCGAGGCGATGCGCCTCACCGAGCACGACCGGCTGTGCATCCCGGTGCCGTTCTACCACTGCTTCGGCATGGTGCTCGGTAACCTCGCCTGCGTCACCCATGGCGCCTGCATGGTGATCCCGGGCGAGGGTTTCGACGCGCTGACCACGCTGGAAACCGTGGCGGCGGAAAAGTGCACCGGCCTGCACGGCGTGCCCACCATGTTCATCGCCGAACTCGAGCATCCGCGCTTCGCCGAATTCGACCTCGGCAGCCTGCGCACCGGCATCATGGCCGGCTCACCATGTCCGATCGAGGTGATGCGCCGGGTGGTCGAGGAGATGCACATGGCCGAGGTCACCATCGCCTACGGCATGACCGAGACCAGCCCGGTGAGCTTCCAGACCGTGCCGGACGATCCGCTGGAGCGCCGGGTCGACAGCGTCGGGCGGATCCACCCGCATCTCGAGGTGAAGCTGGTCGACGAGCACGGCCGCGTGGTGCCGCGTGGCATGCCGGGCGAACTGTGCACGCGCGGCTATTCGGTGATGCTCGGTTACTGGGACGACCCGGCGCGCACCGGCGAGGTGATCGACAGCGCGCGCTGGATGCATACCGGCGACCTGGCGGTGATCGACGCGGATGGCTATTGCAGCATCGTCGGCCGGCTCAAGGACATGATCATCCGCGGCGGCGAGAACGTGTACCCGCGCGAGATCGAGGAGTTCCTCTACACGCATCCGAAGGTGCAGGACGTGCAGGTGTTCGGCGTGCCCGATCCGAAGTTCGGCGAGCAGTCGTGCGCGTGGATCCGCCTGCGAGGGGGTTGCACGTCCAGCGAGGCGGAGATCCAGGACTACTGCCGCCATCACCTCGCCTACTACAAGGTGCCGCACTACGTGCGCTTCGTCGACGCGTTCCCGATGACGGTGACCGGCAAGGTGCAGAAGTACCTGATGCGCGAGGCGATGGTTGCGGAGCTGGGGTTGTAGCGCAGCGGTCTTACCGCGCGGTGCGGTCCTGATTCAGCGGATCCTTGCCTTCGCGCAGTCGCTTCAGGTCGTACTCGGACAGGCTGTCCGCGCGCGCGTTGCCGGCGATGCGCACCTGCACGAAGGCCAGCGTGGTGGCGAAGGTGCCGATCAGTCCGACCAGCATCCAGAACCCCCAGGCGCCGCCACTGTGGCGGGTGAAGCACAGCACGAACGCGAACACGGTGAGAACGAGCAGCAACCAGCGCATGGAGGGCCTCGAATGCATGGAAACGCGCCGCTTGCGGCGGCCGATGCGCGCATCATAACGCCGCCGGAATCCACCAGACACGCGCAGGATCACGTCTGTGCATGGATGTCGCGATGGCTGAGACATCGCCGCGGCAAACTGGACCGATGGACGATTCGTTGCCACCGTCACCTTCGAATGATCTGCTCCCGCCGGGCCGGATGATCAAAGGCCGCGGTGCCGCTTCCAATCCCGAGGGCCGCTTCGAAAACATCCGCCATCAGGCCGAAGACGATGGCTGGCAAAGTGCATTGCTGGACGAAGAAACGCCGCGTCCGCGCACCGAGGTCACCGAGGAACGCGCGCGCAGCGTGATCAGCCGCAACGACTCGCCGGACATCGCGTTCAGCCAGGCGATCAATCCGTATCGTGGCTGCGAGCACGGCTGCATCTATTGTTTCGCGCGGCCGTCGCACAGCTATCTCAACCTGTCGCCCGGCCTCGACTTCGAGACGAAACTGCGCGCCAAGGGCAATTTCGCCGAGGTGCTGCGCGCCGAGCTGGCCAAGCCTGGTTACGTGATCAGCCCGATCAACATCGGCAGCAACACCGACCCCTACCAGCCGATCGAGAAGCAGTGGCGACTGACCCGCGCCGCGCTGGAACTGCTGGCCGAATGCCATCATCCGTGCACCATCGTCACCAAGAACGCACTGGTCGAACGCGACCTCGACATCCTGGTGCCGATGGCGCGCGAACAACTGGTGCAGGTGTTCGTCTCGGTCAATTCGCTGGACAACCATCTGGCCGCGAAACTCGAACCGCGCGCCAGCGCGCCGCACCGGCGGATCAAGGCGATCCGCACGCTGGCCGGGGCCGGCGTGCCGGTCGGCGTGCTGGTGGCGCCGATCATTCCGGCCTTGAACGATCGCGACATGGAGGCGGTGATGGCGCAGGCCGCCGAGGCCGGTGCACGCTGCGCCGGCTACACCACGCTGCGCCTGCCGTATGAACTGAAGCAGCTGTTCCGCGAATGGCTCGCCCTGCATGCACCACAGCGCGCCGAACACGTGATGAGCCTGGTGCAGCAGATGAACGGCGGCCGTGACTACGACAGCAACTTCGCCACCCGCATGCGTGGGCAAGGCGTGTTCGCCGACCTGCTGCGCCGCCGCTTCGAGGTCGCTTGCCGCAAGCACGGCTTCGGCCGCGCGCGCGAACTCACGCTCGATACCTCACGCTTCGTGCCGCCGCGCAAGCCGTCGCCGCAGGGCGAGTTGTTCTGACCTGATCCCGCCGCGCGGGGCTTCACGCGCTGCTGATGGTCACACGGGTCAAATCGATCGCCACGAATCGACATTCCGGTATCTGCCCCGCTTCGCGGTGACATGGACCGGAAAATACGGAGGCACCGATGTCCTCATTTGCGCTTTACCTGATCGGCATGATCGTCGTGATCGGTGGCCTTGCCTATGCCGCCTTTCTGCTGCACGCACCCACGCAATGGATCATGGTCGGAGTGGTGGTGCTGCTGGGCATCGGCATCGTCGGCGCAGTCACGCATACACGCCGGCGCGATCCACCCGAATCATGAGCGACGATTCCTTCCGGCATGCACCGGAAGGAACCACGTCGCGCGCGGTCAGCCGCCGGCCGGCAGATACTTCGCGAACCAGCCCAGCGCCCGCTGCAGCACGTCGCGCTGGTGCGCGGGGTCGACGAAGTGGTGGCCTTCGTTCGGGTACACCACCAGCGAGGTCGGCACGTTCTGCGCGCGCAGCGCGTGCCACATCTCGAACGATTGCGGCGCCGGACATTCGGCGTCGCGATCACCGACCACGATCAGCATCGGTGTCTTCACCTGCTTGATGAAGTTGATCGCCGAGCTCTTCGCGTACACCGCCGGGTCGTCGTACACGCTGGCGCCGAAGAACGGCGGCATCCACTGGTCGATCAGGTTCTGGCCGTAGTAGCTCTGCCAGTTCGAGATGCCGGCACCGGCCACCACGGCGCGGAAGCGCTGGGTCTGGGTCGGCGCGAACATGCTCATGAAGCCGCCGTAGCTCCAGCCGGTGAGGCCGAGCCGCTTGTCGTCCACCGGTACTTTCTTCTCCACCGCGTCGACGCCGGCGAGGATGTCGCGCAGGTCGCCGTAGCCAAAGTCCTTGCGGTTGGCCTGCACGTATTTCTCACCCTGGCCGAAGCTGCCGCGCGGGTTCGGCTGGAACACGAAGTAACCCAGCGCGGACAGCGGCGCGGCGCCGTAACCCACGCCCGGCCAGCGCGGAATCACCGCACTCGACGGACCGCCATGCACCACCACGACCATCGGGTAGGTTTTCTTCGCGTCGTAGTGGGCCGGGTACAGCAGCCAGCCCTGCACGTGGAAGCCTTCGTTGTTCCATTCCACCGATTCGGCCTTGCCCCAGGCCGGCTTGAGCGCGGCATTGAACGAGGTCACGGCGGCTGGCGCGGCGTTGCCAAGCGCGCCGGCATGCACCTCGGACGCGGTGGCATACGAGCTCTGCACGAACGCGACCTGCTGATGGTCGCTGGACAGTGACACCGCCATCGACGCGCTGCCGTCGCTGAAGCTGGCCGGCACGGTGAAGTGCGCGGTCTGCTGTTGTGCCTGCGTGGCCGAGACCGCGTAATCCGCCAGCTGGCTCTGGCCGTTGCTGACCTGGCTGACCAGCATCGACTGCGGCCCGGTCCAGTTCAGCCACGACGGCGTGACGTGGATGTCCGGCGTGAGGTTGGCCAGCGTGCCGCCACTGGCCGGCACCGCGTAGATATCACCGCCGGTGGCGCCCTGATCGCTCATCAGGCCGCCGATGAAGGCGATCCGCGAACCATCTGGCGACCAGCGCGGCAGCGCGATCTGCAGGCCGTACAGCGAACCGCTGTTGTGGTTGGTCGGATCGACCAGCAGCGTGGTGGTTGCATCGGGTTGTGCCGGTTGCGCGTAGAGCTTGGCGATCCACCAGTTGTTGTCGCCCGGTGGTTGCGCCGCGGTGTAGGCGATCCGCGTGCCGTCGGGCGACCAGTCGAATTCGTAGGCATACATGTCGGCGGGCGTCAGCTCGCGCAGCGTGCCGCTGGCGATGTCGACACTGGCCACGTGCTGTATTTCCACGCCGGCGACGCCGACTTCGCCGGCTGCCGGTTTTGCTGCTGCCACCGCGCTGGCATGGCGGGTAGCGCCGGGCACGTACAGGAAGCCGATCGATTTGCCGTCGCCGGTCCATTGCAGCGCGCGCACGTAACCCTGCAGCTGGGCCAGTTGCGCGGGTGCGCTGCTGCCGGTGGCGTCGGCCAGGTAGATGGTGTTCTGCATCACCTTGGTGCTGGTCAGGTCGACGCTGCAGTTGGACACGAACGCGAGGTGGCGCGAATCGGGCGCCCAGGCAACTCCGGATTCGGCGCAGGTGCCGGGCTTGGCGGCCGCGCTCAAACGATGCGCATGGCTGCCGTCAGCCGCGGCCACCTCGATCGATGGCCTGCCCTGGCGCTTGATCACCCAGGCCAGCTGCTTGCCGTCCGGCGAGATCGCCACCGCCTCGATCGACTGCGCCTTGCCCAGCTCGGTCAACAAGTGTTCGATGCGTGGATCGACGGCGGGCGAGGCGGCGAATGCGCTGGATGCCAGCACGATGGCCAGCAGAAGAAAGGGGGCAGGCAGGTGCGGGCGTTTCAACATGAGGGACTCCGGCGCAAGGGAATCCGCACGCTACTACCAGAGGTTTACAAGCGCCAAGTGTAGGACGGCATGGCAAGTCCGCGCCGTGCGGTTCAGTGCGTGGGCGTGGCTGCCGCGGCCGCACGTACCGCGGCCATCGCGACGAGCCTGGCGCGGATGCCAGGGATCGCCGCCAGTGCCGCCTTCTCGCCTTCCAGGATGGCCTGGTTCTTCTGCTCGAAATCGGTCGGGCCGATACCGGCCAGACGGGGCCGGATCACCACGTCGGCGCGCGCGGTTTCCTGCGTCGCCAGCTGCTGGCCCATGATGCTGATGGACTGGCCGACGATGTTCATCATGCCTTGCGGGTTGCTGCCGCTGGGCTTGGTCGAGATGTCCACCGCGATCACGAAATCGGCGCCGAGCTGGCGCGCGGCGTCGACCGGTATCGGGCTGACCACGCCGCCGTCGACATAATGCCGGCCGCGGATTTCGGCAGGTTCGAATACGCCGGGAATGCTGGAGGATGCACGCACCGCCTGGCCGGTATTGCCGTGCACGAAAACCACGCGCGCGCCGGTTTCCAGTTCGGTCGATACCGCCGCAAACGGGATCTTCAACTTCTCGATCGGCTGCTGGTGCACCAGCTGGTTGACGTAATCCTGCAGCGCCTGACCCTGTACCAGTCCGCCGGAGAACAGCCGCACGTCGCGGATCTTCGCTTCGTCCAGACCGAACGCGGTTTCCTGCAATGCGAACGCGTCCATGCCGCTGGCGTACAGCGCACCGACCACGCTGCCGGCACTGGTGCCGGCGACCACGTCAGGGTGAATGCCGCTGGCCTCCAGCATCTTGATCACGCCGATATGCGCGAAACCTTTCGCCGCGCCGCCACCGAGCGCGAGGCCGATCTTCAGCGGCACCGGTGCCAGCGGAGGCGCGATGACCGGCTGCGGGACGGTGGGCTTGCTGCCGCCAAAACACGCGCTCAGGGTGAGCGCAGCAAGCAGCGGCAGCAGGAGGCGTCGGCGGAAAGGCATGGGTATATCGCGCTGAAAGAGGATGACGTGATGGGAGTCTATGGCCGGTTCATGGCACCGCCCGGGCACGGGACGGGCAGCGTTCTTGCGCTGCATCCGGTCAGCGGGTGAAGCAGCAACGATCTCAGCCCTGCGCGCCGTCCGCTTCCAGGTGGTAATGCGTGGCCATCTCGATCTCTTGCTTCGAGCCGAGGAAGACCGGTACGCGCTGATGCAGTCCGGACGGCTGGACGTCCATGATCCGCTCGCGGCCGGTGGTCGCCGCGCCGCCGGCCTGCTCGACGATGAAGGCCATCGGATTGGCCTCATACATCAATCGCAGCTTGCCGCCCTGCTGCAGGATCTTCGCGTCAAGCGGGTAATAGAACACGCCGCCACGGGTCACGATGCGATGCACGTCGGCGACCATCGAGGCGACCCAGCGCATGTTGAAGTCCTTGCCGCGCGGACCGTCCTTGCCGGCCAGCAGCTCGCCGATGTAGCGCTGCATCGGCGCCTGCCAGTGACGCTGGTTCGACATGTTGATGGCGAACTCGGTGGCGGTTTCGGGGATCCGGATGTCGCGTCGGCTCAGCATGAAACTGCCGACCTCGCGCTCCAGCGTGAACTCGTGGGTGCCGTGGCCGAAGGTCAGCACCAGCACGGTGGCCGGGCCGTACACCACGTAGCCGGCGGCGAGCTGTTCGGTACCCGGCTGCATGAAATGCTCGACCTTTGGCTCGGTCACGTCATCGGGGCAGCGCAGCACCGAGAAGATCGTGCCGACCGAGATGTTGACGTCGATGTTCGACGAACCGTCCAGCGGATCGAACAGCAGCAGGTGGTTGCCCTTCGGATAGCCGTCCGGAATCTGCTGCGGGTCTTCCATCTCCTCCGACGCGCAGGCGGCGAGGTGGCCGCCCCAGGCATTTGCCTCCAGCAGGATCTCGTTGGAGATCACGTCCAGCTTCTTCTGCGCCTCGCCCTGGATGTTCATGCTCAACGCACCGCCGCTGCCGGCCATGCCCAGCACGCCGCCCAGCGCGCCCTTGTTGGTGGCCACCGCGATGCGCTTGCACGCGCGCGCGACCACCTCGATCAGCAGGGAAAGTTCGGCGTTGATGTGGCCGGCGCGGCGTTCCTCGATCAGGAACTGGATCAGCGAGATGGGCTTCATGTCGGGTCCGTGGCAGAAGAATGGGGCATTGTCCCGGCTGCGGCTGAACAGCGCCAGCATGGCCGCGCCGGCCACGGCGCCGCCCGTCTACTGACAGCACGTTGGCAGCAGGGGGTGGGCAAGCTGTACCTCCATAGCGGAGGGATACAACATGCGCGATACGGTTTATTTCCTGATCTTTGACGGTTTCGCCGACTGGCAGGCCGCGCTGGCGCTGTGCGAGATCCGTCGCCCCGGCGACTGGCTGGTGCAGACGGTGGGCTTCACCAGGGCTCCGGTGATGTCGATGGGTGGCCTCGGCGTGCGGCCGGATGTGTCACTGGCCCAACTCGACCCGCAGCGCGCGGCGCTGCTGATCGTGCCGGGCGGTCATCTGTGGCAACGGGGCGAAGGCGAACCCGCAGTGACCACCATCCGTCAGTTGCACGCGGGCGGCGCGCCGGTGGCCGGCATCGACAGCGGCGTACTCGCGCTGGCCCGCGCTGGCCTGCTCGACCACTGCCGGCATACCGGCAACTGGTCCGGCCAGATCGTGAGTCAGGTACCCGCCTACGGCGGCGCCGAGCAGTACGACAACGACGTGCTGGCGGTCAGCGATGGCGGCGTGATCACGGCCAGTCACCTGGGCAGCGTGGAATTTGCTCGCGAGGTGATCCGCACGCTGGATCTCTATAGCGCCAGTGACCGTGAGCACTGGTTCCGCCTGTTCAAGCACGCCCAACTGCCGCCGTGGTGTATCGGCGAAGCCATGGCGGCGTGAGGAGATAATGACAATGAACAAGATCCTGCAACGTACGCTGATGGCGTATCGCCCGCTGTATTTGAATGGCCTGCTGCTGGACGGGCGGCACGGGTTGCCGGCGTCCCTTGCACAGCACGATCCGGCGCCGCCGGATCGCGAGGCGCGCTCCGGCCGGCGCGTGCTGCTGGTCGCCCTGACCGGCCTTGGCCGTCACCTTTTCTCCCATCGGAGCAAGTCGTGCTGAAGACCTATCGCGGCAGTTGCCATTGCGGCGCGGTGCGTCTTGAAGCGGACATCGACCTCGCCGCCGGCACCGGCCGCTGCAATTGCTCGATCTGCACCAAGACGCGCCACTGGGGTGTGGTCGTGAAGCCCGCCGCGTTCCGCCTGCTGGCGGGCGAGGCGGCGCTGTCGGATTACCAGTTCAACACCCGCAGCGCCCATCATCTGTTCTGCCAGTACTGCGGCGTGCGCCCGTTCGGTCGCGGTCATGTCGAGGAGATCGGTGGCGACTACGTGTCGATCAACCTCGCCTGCCTCGACGATGCCGAAGCGCAGGAGCTGATCGACGCCCCGCTGCATTTCTCCGACGGGCGCAACAACAACTGGATGTCGGCACCGGTCGAGACGCGGCATCTCTGATCCCTTCACCTTGCACGGGCCACACCGATGAATCATCCACGCGTCACCTTCTTCCATTCGCCACAGAGCCGCTCCGCCGGCACCCGCGCGCTGCTCGAAGAGCTTGGTGCCGACTATGACCTGCATGTGCTCAGCCTGAAGGCCGGCGAGCAGCGCCAGCCGGCCTACCTGGCGATCAATCCGATGGGCAAGGTGCCGGCCATCCTGCATGGCGACGCGTTGATCACCGAACAGCCGGCGGTGTTCATGTACCTGGCCGATCTCTATCCCGAGGCGAAGCTGGCGCCGCCGATTGGTGACCCGCTGCGCGGGCCGTACCTGCGCTGGATGGTGTTCTACGGCTCGTGCTTCGAGCCGGCGCTGGTCGACAAGTCGATGCAACGCGAGCCGGCGCCGCCGGCGACCTCGCCGTATGGCGACTTCGACACCATGCTGAAGACGTTGACCGACCAGCTCGAAAATGGGCCGTACCTGCTCGGCGATACGTTCAGCGCGGCCGACGTGCTGTGGGGTACGGCGCTGAACTGGACCACCATGTTCAAGCTGGTGCCGGAGCTGCCGGTGATCCGCGCTTACATCGACCGGGTGGTTTCGCGCCCGGCCATGCAGCGTGCGGCGGCGAAGGATGCCGAGCTGGCTGTCACGCTGGCAGCGTGATGCGATGAAGCATGACCGGCGTGACGTTCGGCGCTGTTCGTCATCGCCGACCTCGGCGATGATGTGCGGATGCGTCGAGCCGATCGCCTGTTCCTCATCATCCATGCCCTGCGCGGCCGGCGAACCGCGCTGCAGGCGCGCTCGCTGGCGCAGACGCTGGGCGTCTCGCTGCGCACGGTCTATCGCGATGTGGCCGACCTGCAGCTGTCCGGCGTGCCGATCGAGGGCGAAGCCGGTGTCGGTTACGTGCTGCGCAAGGGTTCGGACATCCCGCCGCTGATGTTCACCGCGAGCGAACTGGAGGCACTGGTGGTCGGTTCGCGCTTCGTGCGCGCGTTCGCCGGCACGCAACTGGCCGAAAGCGCGCAGTCTGCTTTGCTCAAGATCGAAGCGGTATTGCCGCCCGAATTGCGCGAGCGCTCGGCGCGCACGCGGATCTTCGCGCCGGTGTGGCGCGACCAGCACCGCGACGACTTCGCCGCCCTGATCGACCGCTTGCACGCGGCCATCGTGGGCAACCAGGTGTTGCAGCTGGAGTACCGCGATGAAAGCGGCCGCGCCAGCACGCGCGAGGTCGAGCCGCTGTGCCTCTCGTTCTGGGGCGGCAAGTGGACGCTGGGCGCGTGGTGCCGGCTGCGCCGCGATTTCCGCAATTTCCGCCCGGACCGCATCGATGCCAGCGCGCCGAGTGGCGAATGCTTTGTGGAAACCGACGGGCGCGACCTGGCCGCCTATCTGCGCGCGGTCGGCGTCGGCAAGCTCGATCTGGGCTGAGCGGCGCGGCCGGCCACATTGCCATATGCCGGCTTGATGGCGACGATATGCATCCAGATCACCCCGCGTGATGGATGATGACGTCGTCAAGCAAGAAGGAACCCGCGTGAAGAAGACCCTGATGATGACCCTGCTGGCTGCGCTCGCGCTGGCCCCGGGCGCATGGCCGCTGCATGCGGCCGCGATCATGCCGGCCAGCCAGACCGCCGCCAGCGCCGATGCGCATTTCAGGACCATCTACGCCACCGAATGGGCATGGCGTACCGGCCAAGCCGGCATCAGCACGTCGGGCGAATCGCAGCCCAACGAAGGCCGGCTCGACAATGTCGATGCAACCCGCCAGCAGCAGCGGCTGGATTACTGGCAGAACGTGCTCAGGCAACTGGATGGCGTCGACGTGGCGCACCTGTCGCCGGCCAACCAGGTCAACTACGCGATCTACCGCGAGCAAATCGACAACTTCGTCGCCGGCCAGAAATTCATGAACTGGCAGATGCCGTTCAACAGCGACTCGGCGTTCTGGTCGGACATCGGCTACGAACTCGGCGGCGATCGACTGCGTACGGTCGACGACTACCACAGGTACCTCGACCGGCTTGGCCAGATTCCGGTCTATTTCGATCAGCAGATCGCCAACATGCGGCTCGGCCTGCAGCGCGGTTTCAGTGTGCCGCGCGAGGTACTCAAGGGTCGCGATGCGTCGATCGCCGCGGTGGCCGAGTTGAAGGATCCGACCCAGAGCAGCTTCTACGCACCATTCAGGCAGCTGCCCGCGTCGATCCCGGCCGATCAGGCGCAGCTGCTGCAGGGCCAGGCGCTGGCGCGCATCCGCGACGGCGTGATTCCCGCGTACGCGAAGCTGCTGGAATTCTTCCGCAACGACTATGTGCCGCAGGCGCGCACCACGCTGGCGGCCGAAGCGTTGCCCAATGGCAAGGCGTTCTATCGCCAGCAGATCCGCGAATACACCACGCTGGACCTCGGGCCCGACGCGATCCACCAGATCGGCCTCGACCAGGTGGCGAAGATCCACGCGCAGATGCTGGACGTGATGGCGGACTCCGGCTTCAAGGGCAGCTTTCCCGAGTTCCTGCAGTTTCTGCGCAGCGACCCCCAGTTCTACGCGAAGACGCCCGACGAGCTGCTGATGCGCAGTGCGTGGGTGGCCAAGCAAGTGGACGGCCAGATGGCCAGATACTTCGGCCACCTGCCGCGCCAGCGCTTCAGCATCCAGCCGGTGCCGGCCGACATCGCGCCGTACTACACCTCCGGCCGCGGCGGCGCGGACGTCTATCTGGTCAATACCTACGACCTGCCGTCGCGGCCGCTGTACAACATGCCCGCGCTGACCCTGCACGAGTCCTATCCGGGCCACGCGCTGCAGCTGGAGCTGGCCGACGAGCAGCACGGCCAGCCGGCATTCCGCCGCAACAGCTACATCTCCGCCTACGGCGAAGGCTGGGGTCTGTACTCGGAATATCTCGGCAACGAAATGGGCATCTACAAGACGCCTTATCAGCGCTTCGGCTACCTCACCTACCAGATGTGGCGCGCCTGCCGGCTGGTGGTCGATACCGGCATCCATCACCTGGGCTGGACGCGCCAGCAAGGCATCGACTACCTCACCGTCAACACCGCGCTGTCCGCGCGCGAAATCGCCAACGAAGTCGACCGCTACATCAGCTGGCCCGGTCAGGCGCTGTCGTATGAACTTGGCTACCTGAAGATCCTGGAGCTGCGCGCCAGGGCGGAAAAGGCGCTGGGCGCGAAGTTCGACATCCGCCACTTCCACGACACCATGCTGTCGACCGGCTCGGTGCCGTTGCCGGTGCTGGAGCAGCGCATCGACCGTTTCATCGCCGATGGCGGACCGGAGCCCGACTTCGGCTGCGATTGCGCGAAAGGCGGCAAAGCCGCATCGTCGACGCCTTGAAGTCAGCTTGGTCAATAATTGACCATACTTCTCTTGTGGAGTAGATTGAAGTTCAACTTCACAAGGAGAGTTTCGCATGTTGGCCCAGCCGCTGCTCGAAACCGCTCCCGCCGGCGAGCTCGGTGGCCCGGCACTGCGCGTCTTCTTCCGCCTCGCCGAGCAGTGGAAGCTGCGCATCGCGGAGCAGCGCAAGCTGCTCGGCGACCCGCCGGAATCGACGTTCTACAAGTGGAAGCGCCAGCAGGATGGCGCGCCAGGCCGCGACACGATCGAGCGGATCAGCTACCTGCTCGGCATCTGGAAATCGCTGCAGATCCTGTTTCCCGATCCGGAGCAGGCCGACGCGTGGCTGCACAAGCCGAATGCAGCGGCGTTGTTCGGCGGCCACTCCGCGCTGGAACGCATGCTGTCGGGCAACGTCGCCGACCTGTATGTGGTGCGCCAGTATCTGGATGCGCAGCGCGGTTGAGTGAAGTGTGGACATGGTCGCGACCGGCGAGACGGTCGCGCGACATGCTTGGTTCCTGCCCCTGCGCGCCGCTTCCGCCTGTCACGGACTTCCGATGCCGACCACGTTGCCACCGATCAAGCGCATTCGCTGGACTCACGCGTACCGCATCGTGCCAAGCCGCTTCCCGCCGATCGGCGTGTACGACCGCATCGCCGATCCGGCGGATCTCGACGCACTGTTCGCGATCGAGGCGCTGACCAATCCGCGGCTGCGCGAGGAAGCGGGGGCGCTGGAACTGGTACCGCGGGAGCGCCGCATCAGCGGGCCGGGTTCCACCCCGGTGATGGCCGCGTTCACCCATCTCAATCCCGACGGCAGTCGTTTTTCCGACGGCAGCTGGGGCGTGTTCTACGCCGCGCACAGCGTCGCCACCGCGGTGGAGGAAACGGTGTACCACCGCGAGCAGTTCCTTGCCGCTACCGCCGAGCCGGCGTGTGAGATCGAGATGCGCTGTTACCGCACCAGCATCGTGGGCAAGCTGCACGATCTGCGTGGTGGCTGGCTCGAAGCGCAGGATCCGGACAGCTACGTAGCCAGCGTGGCACTGGCGCGACAGCTGCGCACGACGGGCTCCAACGGCATCGTCTACAACAGCGCTCGCCATGCGGGGGAATGCGTGGCCATTTTCTATCCAGATCTGGTGGCGCCGTGCATGCAGTCCGAGCATATGATTTATCGCTGGAACGGACAACACATCGCGATGGTGCTCAAGGTGTCGGCACTTTCGCGTCCGCGCTAACCTCGGGGCTTGCCCCTGAGCCGACGGCGGAACCATGAAACGACTGATCGTCCTGCTGTTCGCGTTGCTGC
This sequence comes from Rhodanobacter glycinis, assembly GCF_006438785.1. Lineage (GTDB taxonomy): Bacteria > Pseudomonadota > Gammaproteobacteria > Xanthomonadales > Rhodanobacteraceae > Rhodanobacter > Rhodanobacter glycinis_A. The sequence goes on from NZ_RCZB01000004.1 coordinate 146,828, forward strand.
CGCTGCTGGCGCAGGCGCGCGAGAACGATCATGCGCAATGGAATTCGGCCATCGCCGCGTTCGAGGCTGCCGACCGGACACATGCACCGGCACCAGGTTCCATCCTGTTCATCGGCAGCTCGTCGATCGAGCACTGGAAATCGCTGACGGCGGATTTTCAGGAAGTGAGGGCCATCAATCGCGGCTTCGGCGGTTCGGTGATCAGCGACTCGACCTTTTTCGCCGATCGCATCGTGGCGCCCTACCATGCGCGCGCCATCGTCATGTACGCGGGCGACAACGACCTGCAGGAAGGCAACAGTCCGGAACAGGTGCGCGACGATTTCGCCGCCTTCGTGCGCAAGGCGCGCACGGTCGATCCCGGCGTGCCGATCGCCTTCGTCGCGATCAAGCCCAGCGTGGCGCGCGCCGTGCTGCTACCCCAGATCCGACAGGCGAATGCGCTGGTCCGCGCGTATGCCGCAACACAAAAAGACGTGACGTACCTGGATGTCTTTACGCCCATGCTCAAGGACGGCGCGCCGCAGCCTGATCTTTTCGGGGAAGACGGCCTGCACATGAACCGCAAGGGCTATTTGTTGTGGATCAACATCATCAAGCCGTGGGTGGATGCGGTGCCGCGCTGAACCGGTCGCTCTCCGCGTGCCGGCGCGATCAAGCAACCTATGCCCGAAGAATGTGGATTCCAAGAGCTGCCAGTGGCTTGGTCAAGGCCTTCGGCGTTTCCCGTTCCACCACGATGGTATTGGCCGCCTTGGCTTCTGCGATGACATAAGCAGAGGCAGCGTTGATCTTCTCCGACGAGGCCAACACCACGATCTCTGCAGCGCGAGCGGCCAAGGCGCGCTTGATATACGCCTCTTCGAGATCACCTGTGCTCAGCCCTGCAACGGGGTGCACGCCGGTTACTCCCATGAAGTAGATATCCGCGCGAATATGCCCGATGGCTTCGATGGCGGCGGCCCCGACGGTCACGATCGAGTGTTTGAACAGGCGGCCGCCAATGAGCACCACTTCAATGCCGGGATGGTCGACCAGTTCAACCGCAACGCTGGGACTGTGCGTAACGACAGTGGCCTGAAGCGTCATGGGAAGGTGTCGCGCCAGCTCGACGCAGGTGGTACCGCCATCGAGAATCGCGACCTGTCCCGGCAGGATCAATTCGGCCGCTTTGCGGGCGATGGCTGATTTTGCCGTTGTGCTGATGTGCTTCCGCTGCGAAAAGTCGGCGACAGCCGGCGACGAGGGCAGAGCCCCCCCGTGCACCCGCTGCAGCAACCCGTCGGCTGCCAACTCTCGCAGATCGCGTCGAATAGTGTCTTCAGACACGCCGAAGGTTTCGCTAAGTGCTTTGGCGATGACCTGTCCGTCTTGCTTGAGCGTGGCCAGGATGGCTTGTTTGCGATGGGTGGTCAGCATGGTGTTCTGCACGAAAATAATTGACATTGCACGATAATGCACGATACGGTTTTAGGTACTCCTTGTCCAGAAGAGATCCGGTGCCATGCGCGAAACCGCCGAGCGTGTCAGGGTGATCGAGAGCCGGGTCCTGTCTGACGATTGGTATCTCTTGAAGAAGACGGTGTTCGAGTTCCGCCGTGCTGACGGGTCATGGCAACGCCAGCAACGAGAAACCTACGACCGTGGCAACGGAGCGACCCTGTTGCTTTACCAGCCGCCCTCGCGACGCGTGGTCTTGACCCGCCAGTTCCGGTTCCCGGCCTTCGTCAACGGGCATGACGGCATGCTGGTCGAGGCACCCGCCGGTTTGCTCGATCAGGCCACCCCGGAGCAGCGAATTCGGGCCGAAGTGGAGGAAGAGACTGGCTATCGCGTTGGCGAGGTACGCAAGGTCTTCGAGGCATTCATGAGCCCGGGATCGGTTACTGAAAAGCTCTTCTTTTTCGTCGCCGAATACGATGCGGCATCGAAAGTGAGTGCAGGCGGAGGCATCGAGGCCGAAGGCGAGGACATCGAAGTGATCGAGCTGCCGTTTGAAGAAGCGTTGGCGATGATTCGACGCGGCGACATCGTCGACGGCAAGACCATCATGTTGCTCCAGTACGCAGCGATGCATTTGTTCGACACGCCGGAGCGTGGGGCGTGAAGCCACAGCTGATACTTGTCGCGGGCCCGTATCGCAGCGGTACCGATGGCGATCAGGCAAAGATCGCACGCAATCTGCGGACCCTCGAGCAAGCGGCCCTCGCTGTATATCAGCGCGGCCATGTCCCGGTAATCGGTGAATGGCTGGCGTTGCCGTTGGCGCGCGAAGCTGACTCGTCGAGGCCGGGTGACGCCATCAGCGAGTCATTCCTCTACCCGGTAGCGCGGCGACTACTACGCTGTTGCGACGCGGTATTGCGGATCGATGGTGCTTCCAAGGGTGCGGACGACGATGTGCATCAGGCCAAAGAGCTGGGCCTGCCCGTCTACCATGCCTTGACCGATCTCCCGCTCGTTCCAGGCTAGCGGATGGCACCCGAGCATTCGCCATTCGGTATCGACGCCAATGTCGCAGCAGCGCGTGAAACGAAAAGGGCCGGTATGTTGACCGGCCTCGGCGAATCGACGTGAGACAGCCTGGAAGCTCAGGTATCCGCGCCCGTCGCCCAGCCTTCGCGATCGCCACGGGTGAATACGCGATCGTCATTCAGCACATCACCGGCGGCGTGCGCGGGCAATTCGTGCAGTTTCGCGTAGATCGGCGTGAAGTCCGGATGCGTCGCCTCGAACAATTGCTCGAAGCTGTCGATCACGAAGTAGGTCTGCTGGTAGGTGTCGATGCGGTAGCGTGTGCTCATCACGCGCTCAAGACCGAAGCCGATGCGGTTCGGCGATGGTGAATCCAGCGAGTAGATCGACTCGCCCTTGGAGCTGACGATACCGGCGCCGTAGATGCGCATGCCTTCACCGGTGTTGATCAGGCCGAACTCCACCGTGTACCAGTACAGCCGCGTGAGGTTCATCAGCGCGTCGGGGCCGATCGCGAACGCCTTCATGCCGCCGCGGCCATAGGCCTGCATGTAGTCGGCGAATACCGGGTTGAGCAGCAGCGGCACGTGGCCGAACAGGTCATGGAACAGGTCCGGCTCGCTGAGGTAGTCGAGCTGGTCGGGCTTGCGGATCCACCAGCTGACCGGGAAACGGCGGTTGGCCAGGTGATCGAAGAACACCTCGTCCGGCAACAGGCCTTCCACCGCGACCACTTCCCAGCCGGTGGCGGCGCCGAGCACCTTGTTCAATTCGGCGAATTTCGGAATGCCGCCGTCGCCCAGGCCAAAACGTTCCACGCCGGCCATGAACTCCTTGCAGGCGCGGCCGGGCAGCATTTCGCGCTGCCGTTTGAACAAGGTGTCCCAGACTTCGTGGTCGGTCTTGCTGTAGCTGGCCCACGGCTGCTCGACCACACCGGTGGCATACACCGGCACGTAACCGCGATCGGTCTGCTGGTGTTCGACTTTGCGCGGCGTATCCATGGCGAGCTCCGAAGCGGGCGTGGCTGATCAGGCTGCAAGCTTACGGCGGTTTGCCTGCACGAAGCTTGTTTTATTGCCAAGGTTTGCGTCATGAATGCACTATCATTGCGTATGTAATGAAAATATCGAAGGTTTGTTGCGCATGACGACGCTCGACCGCACCGACCTGCGCCTGCTTGCCGTACTGCAGAGCGAGGGCCGCATCACCAATGCCGAGCTGGCCGAGCGGGTCAGCCTGTCGCCTTCGGCATGCCTGCGCCGGCTGCAACGGCTCGAAGCGGACAAGATCATCACCGGCTACGCGGCGCAGATCGATCCGCTGGCGGTCGGCCTGGGCCTGCAGGCGTTCGTGCGGGTGCAGTTGAGCAAACACGAAGCGGAAGCGATCGAGCGCTTCGTCGAACACGTCAACGGCTGGGACGAAGTGGTCGCCTGTCACGCGCTGACCGGCGACATGGATTACCTGCTACATGTCTATGTGGCCGACCTCAAGGATTTTTCGCGCTTCCTGCTCGATCATCTGTTGAACGCGGCCGGGGTCGCCGATGTCAATTCCAGCTTCGTGTTGCGCACGGTGAAACGCTCGCCGTCGCTGCCGCTGAGCCAGCTTGAGCGTTGAGCCGCGCGCTCGCACCAACTAACGCTAAACTAACCGACTGATGAGTATCGACACCACCACTGTTCCCGAGCGTGACCTGTTGCGCCCGCTGCGTTACCTGTGGCGCGTGCCGCTGCTGCTGCTGCACATCCTGCTGGGCATCCTGCTGTGCTCGCTGATCCTGAGCTGGAACCAGCACGTGGTGATGCAGAACGGCAAGGAGCCTTTCGCGCACCGGATGATCCGCTGGTGGTCGACCCAGCTGCTGCGCGTGTTCGGCATGCGCTCGGTGCGTTTCGGCGAGCCGCTGGCCGATCCGGTGCTGTTCGTCGCCAATCACACCTCGTGGATCGACATCGAGCTGCTGCACAGCCAGCGCGCCGCCTGTTTCGTGGCCAAGGCGGAGATCGCGCAGTGGCCGCTGGTCGGCTGGATGGCGGCGACCGGCGGCACCATCTTTCATCGCCGCGGCAGCAATCATTCGCTGTCCACGGTGATGCAGGTGATGGTCGAGCGGCTGCGCGGCGGCCGTTCGGTGGCGGTGTTCCCCGAAGGAGGCACCGGCTATCACGGCGTGCTGAAAGTGTTCCACGCGCGCATCTTCCAGGCCGCGCTGGATGCCGAGGTGGCGGTGCAGCCGGTGGCGTTGCGCTTTGCCCGTGATGGCCGCCGGGTTCTCGATGCCGGCTTCCGCGAGGACGAGAGCTTCGTGCACAACATCGTGCGCCTGCTCGGCGAGGCGCCGGTGGATGCCGAAGTGCATTTTCTCGCGCCGGTGCCGGCCAGTCCGGATGCGCGCCGGCGCATGGCCGAGCTGTCGCGCGAGCGCATCGGCGCGGCGCTGGAAGACACTGCACCGGAAAACGCTTCACAGGGTCAGCGCCGGCCATGAGCCTGCCGTACGGAAAGGATTTCCGTCCGCCCTGGCCGCTGCGCAATGGCCACATCCAGACCATGCTGTCCTCCAGTGGCGTGCGCCGCGTGCTGCTGCCGCGCGCGGCAAAAACCGTGCTGCAGGGTGCCGAGCCGGTGGTGGTCGACGGCGGTGGCGGCGTGCGCCTCACCGGCGCCTATACCGCGCAGAAAACCCGGTCGCAGGCGCGTGGCCTGGCCGTACTGTTCCATGGCTGGGAAGGCAGCGTCGATTCCACCTACGTACTGCAGACCGGCAGCCGGCTGCTCGCCGACGGCTGGGACATCTTCCGGCTGAACTTCCGCGACCACGGCGACAGTCACGGCCTCAACGAGGCGCTGTTCCATTCCTGCCGCATCGACGAGGTGATACATGCGCTGGGTGATATCGCGCAACGCTGGCCGGCCCGCCCGATCGCGCTGGCCGGGTTTTCGCTGGGCGGCAACTTCGCGCTGCGCGCCGCGCTGCAGACCTCGCGCGTGGGCATCCCGCTCAGCTACGTGCTGGCGGTGTGCCCGATCATCGATCCGGGCGAAGGCCTGTTTTCGCTGGAGGAAACCGCACCATGGTTCTACCAGGCGTATTTCATGCGCAAGTGGCGGCACTCGCTGCAGGCCAAGCAGAAGGCGTTTCCGCAGCACCAGTATTTCGAGATGTCCGAACTGAACCAGCATCTGCGCGGGCTGACCGAGGCGATGGTGCTGCGGCACACCGACTTCCCGTCGCTGCAGCAGTATCTGGACGGCTATTCGGTGGCTGGTGATGCGCTGCTGGCGATGCAGATTCCCGCCACCATCCTCACCGCGCGCGACGACCCGGTGATTCCGGTCGACGCGTTCGAGAAACTCGAACTGCCGCCGAACGTCGAGCTCGACATCGCCGACTTCGGCGGCCACTGCGGTTTCATCCGCGGCTACGGCATGACCAGCTTCACCGACGACTACATCGCGGCGCGCTTCAATGCGCTGGTGGACGAGGTCGTGCCGACAACCTGAGCGCGGTCAGAACACCGGGCCAGACATACGCTGCCGCATCCAGCAGGCGATGCTCATGCGATCGCGCGTGGCCGGCAGCACTTCATGCTCGAACTGCGCCGAGAGAAATAGCAGCAGGTTGCCCGCGTGCGGATAGATGTCACGGTGCGAACCACCATCCAGATACAGCCGCAGTGCACCGCCATCGGCTTCCTGCCAGCCTTCGTTGAGGTAGAACACCGCCGACACCACCCGCGCATCGCTGTCGCGCAGGCGGTCGATATGACGCGTGTAACCGGCGCCCGGCGGATACACCGCATAGTGCGATTCGCATTCGACCAGGCCCAGCATCAGCTCGCGGTTTAGTGCAATCCGCAACGCGTCGAGGCGATCTGTAAATACCTGCTGGGGTGCGCTCCTCGTTCCGGTCTGGAACCAGTGCGTGCTGTCGCCGCGCAATGGCGTGGCGGTACGCGCGGCACCCACCCGCGCCGGCGTCAGCTGTTGTGCCTCGTGCATGGCGCGGCATTCGGCCGCCAGTGCTTGCGTCTGCGCGGACGACAGCAGATCCGGCACCACGCACCAACCGTCGATGGCCAGCGCGTTCGTCACGCTGCTGAATTCATTTGAGCCGGTATTCATCGAGCGCCAGTGTAACCACGCATGGCCGCGCTAGCGCTTGCGCAACGGATCCAGCAGCGATGACAGCCCGTTGTGATCCAGCTCCAGCATCAGCGCCAGCAGCCGGCCCAGCTCGCCATTCGGAAAGCCCTTGCGCGCGAACCATGCGAGATACGCGCCGGGCAGGTCGGCGATCAACCGGCCCTGATACTTGCCATACGGCATGCGCACGCTCACCAGCTTCGGCAGGTCTTCCGCTTCCATCAATCGCGATCCCGTCCGCAAAAATTTGGACAGTGCATGGTGAGTCTGATTGCCGTACAGATCGCGAGGGATGGGCCGTGACAGCCGCTTTCTGAAGACGGATAGCGACCCCGCGATGCAACGGGGTCATGTTTCGCCTGGGTTCTGGCGCGAACGGGCCCTTCCGCTCTTGCCATCCAGGTACGCCGCGAGCTGAGGCCGCTCCATTTTTCGGACACGTTGATTAAGCACTCACGGCTTCACAAACCGCAACGTCATCCGATCCGACTCGCCGATCGCCTTCATCTTCGCGTGCTCGCTGTCAGGCCCGGCCAGATCCGGCGGCAGGCGGTGCACATTGATGTCTTCCGGATCGGTGGGGTTGGCGTTGATCTGCGACACGCCGGCCACGCGGAAGCCGGTCTTGAGCGCGAGCGCGATCAGGTAATCCTCGGGCAGGCGGTGCAGCGCCTTGGCGCTGTCCACGGCATCGGCGAACGGTTTGGCACGGTGTTCGGTGACGCCGAACACGCCGCCGGGTTTGAGCACGTGGAACGCGGCCTGGAATACGGCGTCGAGGGTGGCCGGGCTGTGGTTGAGCCAGTCATGCGTGTTGCGGAAGGTGAGCACCATGTCGGCGGAGTTGTCGGCACCGAGGTTCACCTGGAACGGCGGTGCGAACGGGATGATTTTCGCGATGTGTCCGTACACCGCCGGATCGGCCTTGAGCTTGGCGCTGAATTTTGCGGCCGTCGCCGGCGCGGCCTCGATCAGGTGTCCGTGCGCATAGAGGAACGGCGCGAGGATTTCGGTGTACCAGCCACCGCCGGGCGACAGCTCGATCACCGTCATGTCCGGCTTGATGCCGAAGAATTGCAGGGTCTCGACCGGGTGGCGATATTGATCGCGTGCCTGGTTGGCAGGTGAGCGCCAGTGGCCGTTCACCGCCTGCTGCAGCGTCGCGGTGGTGCTGTCGGGTGCGGTGGCAGGCGCGGCGCTGGCGACGGCGGGGAGCAGCAACGTCACGATCAGCGGGATGAGCAGCTTGCAGGTGCGAGGAGACATGGTGCGACCCTCCTGACGATGGGCGTTCAAGACTACGCCGAAACAGGGCGCCTATTCATCCCGGAGGAGCGAAGTCCACTGCAGTGCGAAGAAAGGCGCACCCTGACCGTGGCTTACTTGTGGGAGCGACTTCAGTCGCGACTGCGTAGCAGTGCGCTGCGCCGCCCGGTCATGCATCAAGCAGCTGGAGCCCCGAGATGCTGCAGGCCGCTGTTGCGGCCATCGCGACTGAAGTCGCTCCCACACGTAAACGGGCATCTCGGCGACGAGCAGAAGCTTGTTCAGACCGAAGTCGCCGAACTCACGGCCTGTCCCACACCAGCTCCGGCAGCGTCGGCGTGTGCAGCGTCCGGACGGCCTGCAAGCGCTGCGCTGAGAGTCCCAGCGCAGCGAGCATGGTCGGCGCCAGCTGGGTGGTGCTGACCGGCATCGTCAGACTCTGGCCGCGCCGCGGCAGCTGCGGATTGCTGAGCAGCAGGGCCACGTGTGTATCGTCATCATCGAAGCCGCCGTGTTCGGCCAGCTTGCGGTCGTCGGGTTTGCCGTAGATGACTCCCGGCTGCGGCATCACCACCAGGTCGGGGGTGCGTGGGTCGTTGCCGCCCGCGCCGAAATAGCGGGCCACGTCGGCACCGGCGATGACCTTGCGGATGCCCAGCGATGCGGGGGCGGCGCGCAGTGCGGCGGCCACGCGCGCGGCTTCGGCGCGATCGTGCAGCCACACCAGCGCGCCCTGATCGGCGGTGAGCTGCGCCAGCCCGTGCGGCGCGGCGGCGGCGACGGTTTGTGCCAGCGCCTTCTTCTCGATGTGCCGCAACAGGCGCTGGTCGATCGGTGCATTGCCGTGCTTGGCGGTCACCACGAACAGGGTCGAGTCGAGCAGCCCGTGCTGCTGCAGCGCCTGCCGCATGCGACCGAGCAAAGTGTCGCAGTGGGCCAGCGCATCCGTCAGCCCGGGCGTGGGCGCACCGCGGGCGTCGGCATAGCCGGCCAGCTTCTGGGCCACGTTGACTGCCTGCATGTTCATGCCGAACAGGGTCGGTACCGGCGCACGCCCGGCATGATCGTGGGTCCAGCCATCGATCTGGTTGAGCAGTGCGTCGGCCTTCAGGCTGTCGTAGCGTTCGGTACGCTGGATCGAGCCGGTGATGTGATCGTGCGGGGCTGCCGTGCTGCCCTCGTAGTCGCCGCCGATCTCCGGCGTGTACAAGTCGTCGATGCCGTGGCCGTCCGGGCCGTCGAGGATTTCGTAGACGGGGTGCTTGTCGATCCATGCCGTATGTCCGCCGGCGTCATGCACGACGTTGAACACGGTGTTGGTGCGCAGGTAATCGTGCGGGTACACCGGCGTGCATGATCCCGGCCGGTGCGGCAGACGCGCGGGGTCGAGCGTACGCCGGTCGCGGCCGTCGGCGGCCTCGTCGAAGGCCACCCGGGTACCCTGCCGGCCAAGCTTGCAATCGGCCTCGGAGCTGGCCAGATCGCGGTCATAGCTGACGTCGAAATACACGCCGGTGACCGCCGGCGTGCCGCCGGTCATCATGCCGAGCAGGCCGGGAAAGGAGTCCGCCGGCACGGCGGCATGCGCATCGGTGTACTGCACGCCGTCGGCCGCCAGGGTTGCCAGCGTCGAGTGCTGATGCGCCGCCAGATAATGTTGCAGGTCGGTCGCGTGCAGGCCGTCGATGCTGATCACCAGCACGTGGCGGATCGCGGGTCCGCGGCCCGCGGCGTGCGCCGGCGCAGCCAGCCACAGGATCACGCCGACGGCAGCCAGCGCGGCAAGCAGGTTTTTCATCGGGGAAATCCGTCGGGTACGTGCGGACGCAGGGTCGCCGCGCGATCCGCCGTGGGGGGCAGGCCGCGCGGCGGGTGCACTCAGAGGTGAGCCGATACGTCGAGCTCGAAGCTGCGCTCGGGGATCGTCCAGTACAACGGGTTGTTGTCCTGGGCGGTATAGCCGGCCAGCGCGTAGATCGACTTGTTGTCGCCCAGGTTGGCGACCTTGAAGGTCACCTCGACATCTTTCACTGCGGACAGTGGATGCATGAACGCGTAGCTGGCGGCAAAGTCCGCGCTGGCATAGCCGCCCAACCGCTGGGTCTGGCCGCTGTCGCCATAGCGCACGCCCACGTACTTGTCGATCAGCGACAGCGACCACGGGCCACGGTCGAACAGCAGACCGAGCGCGGCGGTGCGGTCGGGCGCGTTCGGCAGCCACTCGTTCGTGCCCTTCACTTTGGCGTTGTTGAGCGAGGCGTTGGCGTACACGCTGAAGCCGTCGGCGAGGGCCACCGTCGCCTCACCTTCGACGCCTTTGTAGATCGCGCCGCCGGCGTTGTAGTACTGGGTGACGGTGCCGATCTTGCGGCTCTCGATCTTGTTGTTGAAATCGATGTGGTAGGCATCGAACGAGAAGGTCACGCCGTCGCTGTTCCATGCGGTACCGATCTGCTCGTTGGTGGTGCCCTCCGGCTTGACCTGGTTGACCGCGGGGTCGACCGTGTAGAACGTGTTGAGGTTGGGTGCCAGGAAACCCTTGGCCCACTGTGCGTAGGCGCTCCAGTGGTCGCTCAGCGCATAGTGCATGTCCACCGACGGCAGGGCCCGGGTCCAGCTCTGTGCGTAGTGGATCGGCAGGCCGGTCTTCTGGTTCACCTGCGCATCCAGGGTGCGGCGGAAGTTCACGTACTTCGCGCCGCCGGTGATGTCGAGTTTGTCGGTGGTATGCCACTCGTACTCGGCGTACGTCTGCATGTCGGTGAGGCTGTCGTCCATCAAGCGGTCGATCGCGGCGCTGGTCGGCACGGCGTTGAGCGCACCGCCGTTGCTCCAGTCGATTTCATACTGCAGGCGCTTGTTGGTCTGGCGGTCAGCCCAGCCGCCGAGGTGGATCTCGCCCGGACCAAGGTCGTGGCTCAGGCGCAGGATGTCGCCGACCGAGCGATAGTCCATGCGCATGCGCTGGCCCGGCACATCGTTCGGCCCGTAGACGGTGCCGTTGGGCTGCTCGCCGTTGGGGTCGGAGCCGTTGTAACCCTTGTGGCGATAGCCGTAGGTGTACAGCTTGTCGCCGATGTTCCAGCCGTCCCACCGGGTTTCCAGATCCAGGTATTCGAAGTCGGTGGTGATCTTGTCGAAGTTGTAACCGTAGAAGGACTGGCTGGTGGGGTCCGCGCTGAGGCCGTAGTTGGGGCCGTACTGCTCGATCTGCGCCCGCGTGGCGCCCAGCGACACGTTCTGGTGCAGCCGGGTGAGGTTGCTGGCGAAGGTCAGCGTGGTGTTGTCGCCCAGCGGCTGCACGATCTTGGTGAAGAAGTTCTGGCGATCCAGCGCGGCGTTGGTCAGGTAGCCATCCGAGCTCAGGTTCTTGGCGCTGAAGTAGGCGGTGGTGCCGCCGTACTGGTTCATCGTGCCGGTATCGAAGCGCACGCCTTCGACCTGGGTATTGAAGCTGCCCACGCTGAAGAACGGGTTGATCCCCATCACCGGCTCGGGATCTTTCGAGTCTACCGACAGCGTGCCGCCAAAGGTGGCGTTGCCCAGCGTGCGCGCGCTGCCGGGGCCGCGGTCGATGGTGACCTGGCCGATATCCTGCGGCATGAAGTACGAGGTCGAATGCTGGGTGAAGTCGTTCGAGTCGCCCCACGGGATGCCGTCGAAAGTGACGTTGTACTCGCCGTTCTGGAAACCGCGCACCGACAGCCCCTGCGACTCCATCAGGCCCGGGCCGTTCGGATCGACGTCGGACACGCTGGGTGCGATCTTCACGATGTCGGTGTAGTTGGCCGTCGAGGCGGCCACATTCTCGATGTAGCGACTGCCGATGATCGACTGCGGCTCGGTCGCCACCAGCGAAGCCTGGGACGGCGCCTGATCGCCGGTCGTCTCGGTGCCGGCCTTCACCTCCACCTTTTTCAGCTGGATGATGCGCGTGTTGCTGCCCATGGTGCCGGTCGTGGTGGTGGGCGGCACCGTGGCGGCGGCATCGGTATCAGCGGCCGATGCCGTGCCGGCCGGCAGCAGGCCGGCGGTCATCAGGCCCAGGGCGGCTGCCACGGCGGTGGCGAGCATGGAGCGTCGCGCTGCATGAGGACGGTTCATAGAAGGTTCCTTGGAGGTGGCGAAAAAATGCCGTGCAAGCAGGCAAGTCTTCAGCCAGCACAAGTCAGAACCGTTACTGTTGCGTGTCCATGTCGCCGATGGATTGTTGCCGTCGGGTTACATACGGCCGTGGTATACGTCATGGGCCGCGCATGGCCACTCCCTGCTCGAAGGTGCTGGCCATGATGTTTGCTCCGGCGCGAAAAAGGCGTTCTGTCGTATCGATTCGACCACCACCACCCTGGCTCCGGATCAATCGGCGGGTACGCAGCGACCAGCGGCCCATGTCCTGAGCTGTTCGACCTGCTCGCGCATCAGTACCGACAACGGCCGTGTCTGTTTCAACGCGTTGAGCAAGATCGCCTGATCCGGCGGGGTGCCGCTGCCGGCCGCGTCGTACAGCGAGCTGACGATGGTCTGTTCGATTTCGGCGCCGGAGAAACCATCGCTGGCGGCGGCGAGCGCGGGCAGGTCGAAGCTGGCGGGGTCGAGTTTGCGGCGGGCGAGGTGCAGCGCGAAGATTTCGCTGCGCACGGATGCCTGCGGCAGGTCGACGAAGAAGATTTCGTCGAAGCGGCCCTTGCGCAGCAGCTCCGCGGGCAGTTCGTCGACCGCGTTCGCAGTGGCGACCACGAACACCTTGGCCTTGCGTTCAGCCATCCAGGTCAGCAGGTAACCGAGCACGCGGCGCGACACCCCGCCGTCATCGCCGCCGCCGGCAAGGCCTTTCTCGATCTCGTCGATCCACAGCACGCACGGCGCCAGCAGCTCGGTGCTGGCGAGCGCATCACGCAGGTTCTTCTCGGTCTCGCCCTGGTATTTGTTGTACAGCGTGCCGAAGTCCAGCCGCACCAGCGGCACGCCGAAGCCGCCGGCGATCGCCTTCGCCGCGAGGCTCTTGCCGCAGCCCTGCACGCCGAGCAGCAATACGCCCTTCGGCGGATCGAGCGTTGGCGTGGCGGACGGATCGAGGAATACCGCACGGCGGCGCTGCACCCATTCGCGCACGCGACCGACGCCGGCGATGTCGGCGAAGCTGGCGGTGGCGTATTCGTAGTGCAGCAGGCCGGAACGGTTGAGCAGGTCGAACTTCGACTGCATCAATTCGGGCAGATCCTGCGGGCCGAGCGCGCCGTCGTTGTAGATCAGCTTGCGCACGATGCGGCGCGCATCCGGCGCGGACAGGCCGAGCAGGTTGCGCACGATGGTGCGCGCGGCGTCGTTGTCCACTTCGATCTTGCGGCCCTGTTCGCGCTGCCAGGCCACCGCCTCGCCGCGCAGGATGCCGGCCAGCTCCCTGATGTCGGGCAGCGACAGCGGCACGCGCAAGGCCAGCGCTTCGAGTTCTTCCGGCAACTCGACCCTGGCGCCGACCAGCACGATGGTGTGCGCGGCCGAGCGCTGCCGCTGCACGATCTCGCGCATCTGGCGCAGGCTCATCGCGTAACGCAGCAGGCCATGGAAATCGAACATCAGGTAGATGCCGCGCTGGCCCTGCACGCGGATCGCGTCCAGCGTGGCAGTGGCGTCCGGTGCGACCTCGCCGTCGAGCTGGGCGAAGTCGAGCCGGCTGAGGCCGTCGGTCAGCGTCCAGCGCCATAGCGGATGCAGCGCCTGCGCGATCACGTGGCGGAAGCACTCGATCACGCGCTGCTCGTCCACCGTCTCGATCACCAGCAGCGGCGTAGCGGCACGCACCAGTGTGGTGAGGTCATCCAGTTCGCTCATGGTTCTCCCTGTGAAGTGCGCCAGTTTACAGAGCGCCGACCCTTCTGGCTTCACGCGCGCCGGTATACGCTGGGCATTCCCCCCAGAGGAGCACTGCCATGCGCCTGCTGCTGTCGTTGTTGCTGATGGTTTCGTCGCTGCCCTTGCTGGCAGCGCCGCAGCTGGACAAGCTGACCCTGCCGAAAGGTTTCCACATCGCGCTGTACACCGACCATGTGCCGGATGCACGGGAGATCGCGTTGGGCACGAATGGCACCGTGTTCGTCGGCTCGACCGACGCCGGCAAGGTCTATGCGCTGACTGACAGCGATGGCGACGGTGTGGCCGACAAGGTCCGGGTGGTCGCCAGTGGCCTGCAGTTGCCAATGGGCGTGGCGTTCCACCAGGGCGACCTGTACATCTCGGCGGTCAGCCGGATCGTGGTGCTGCGTGACATCGAGCATCACCTGGATACACCGCCGAAGCCCGAGCTGATCACCGACAAGCTGACCCGCGAAACCCATCACGGCGGCAAGTTCCTCGCGTTCGGCCCGGACGGCAAGCTGTACGTGCCGATCGGCGCGCCGTGCAACATCTGCGACCCGGCCCCCGATCACGGCAAGCTGACCCGCATGAATGCGGATGGCTCCGGCATGGAGGACGTGGCCCGCGGCATCCGCAACGCGGTCGGCTTCGACTGGCAGCCGGGCACGAAGCGCCTGTGGTTCACCGACAACGGCCGCGACCTGCTCGGCGACGATATCCCCAGCGATGAATTGAACGAGATCACCAAAGCCGGCGAGCACTTCGGTTATCCCTACTGCCATCAAGGCGACACGCTCGATCCCGAGTTCGGCAAGGGCAAGAACTGCAAGGATTACGTGCCGCCGGTACTGAAGCTGGGCGCGCACGTGGCCTCGCTCGGCATGCGCTTCTACGCGGGCAAACAGTTTCCGGCCAGCTACAAGGGCGCAATCATCGTGGCCGAGCATGGTTCGTGGAATCGCACGCGCAAGTCCGGTTATCGGGTGATGACGGTGCGCCTGAATGGCAGCAAGGTGGTCTCGTACGAACCGTTGATCACCGGCTTCGAGCAGGACGAAAGCGCGTGGGGCCGCCCGGTCGACGTGCAGCCGCTGCCGGATGGCAGTGTGCTGGTCAGCGACGATCTGGCGGGGGCGGTGTATCGGGTGACGTACAAACCCTGAGTCGGGTTGTGTGATTCCAGTGCTGCTCCCAAGTGCGATTCCGCCCTGCGCAGGAATGACGAGCTAAAAGAGCAAACGCGCTTTTGAATCTGAGGAAAACTCATGCAGCTACGCAGCGACAATTTCGAGAACGGTCAGCGCATCCCCGCCGAGTTCGCGTTCGGCAAGCAGGCGCAGCCGTTTGCGCTGTCGGACAACCACAGCCCCCATCTGGCGTGGAAGGGTGCGCCGTCGGCCACCCGCTCGTTCGTCATCACCTGCATCGACACCGATGTGCCGAGCCGCGGCGACGACGTGAACAAGGAAGGCCGCACGGTGCCGGCGGATCTGCCGCGGGTGGAATTCGTGCACTGGCTGATGGCCAACATCCCGGTCGAGTGTGGTGAGCTGGCTGCCGCTGCCTGCAGCGACGAAGTCACCCCGCGCGGCAAGCGCGAGCCGTTCGGACCGCCGGGCAGCGTGCAGGGCGTGAACGATTTCACCGGCTGGTTTGCCGGCGATGCCGGGATGGGCGGCGAATACCTCGGCTACGACGGCCCGTGTCCGCCGTGGAACGATGCGCTGCTGCATCACTACCACTTCCGGGTCTACGCGCTCGACATCGCATCGCTGGCGCTGGTCAGGGGTTTCTCGCTGGCCGAGCTGCGCGCGGCGATGGTCGGACACGTACTGGATGAGGCCGAACTGGTCGGCGTCTACAGCCTCAATCCGCAGGTCGGCGGCTGAACGAGCGTCGCCGCGGCGTGCACGCCGTGGCTGGCTCTCTTCACGCTCGCATGGCACGGGCTATGGGTGAATGGCGGCACGCGGAGCCTCCAACCGCGACCGCCACCCACTACGAAGAGGACGCCCCCATGCTTCACTACGCCCTGGTTTTTCTGGTCATCGCCATCATTGCCGCCGTGCTGGGTTTCGGCGGCATCGCCGGCGCGGCCGCCGGCATCGCGAAGATCCTGTTTGTCATCTTCCTGATCCTGGCGATCATCGCGTTCTTCCGTCGCGCCAGGTAACGAACGCAAGTTGCGTCATAGTTGCGTCATAGTGAGTCTTTCCCGGAGCATGCAATGAACAAGCAGGAACAAACCCCCGAGCCGATCGCCGGCAGCCGCATCGACGAGCGTGCCGAGCGGATCAAGCAGGCCACCTCCAATGCCGTGGCCAGCACCAAGGAAACCGTGGACCGCGCCGCCGATCACGTCGAGGAAGGTCTGCATCACGCCACCGACAAGGCCGCCGACGCCGCCAACCGGGCCACCGAGAAGGCCGCTGAAATCGGCGAGCGCGGTCGCGAGGTCTACGACCAGACCATGGATCGCGCCGATGCCTGGCTGGAGCAGGCGCGCGACTATGTGCGTGAGAAACCGGTGCAGTCCGTCGCCATCGCGCTGGGTGCCGGCTGGCTGCTCGGCCGCATCCTGCGGCGTTGAGCGACCCGACGCAGCGGGGGCAGGGAATGCGCGACGAAGGTGAATCACCCCGCGAAACGGCGGCGCCGGAACCGGCGCCGCCGTCGTCTGGGCTGCTGACCGAAATCGGTCAACTCGGCCGCGCGGTCAAGCATCTCTTCGGCGCGCAGATGCATCTGCTGGCGGCGGAGCTTGGCCTGGCACGCAGTGCGGTGTCGTGGATGCTGCTGGCGGGTCTGGCCGCGACTGTGGCCGGTGTCGGTTTCGGCTTGACCGTGCTGGGTCTGCTTGGCGTGGTGCTGGCGGCGTGGTTCGGTTCGTGGATCTGGTCGTTGCTGGTGCTGGCGCTGCTGCAGATGCTGTTCCTGGTCGGTTCGATCCTGCTGTTCCGCCGTTGCATGCACTGGATGAGCCTGCCGGTCACGCGCAACGAATGGAGTGAGATGATGCGCGATACCCTGCACAAGGCCGAGACCGAGATCGAGGCCGAGGCCGGGAACAGGCAGGGCAACCGGGAGGGAGATCGGTCGTGAGCGTTTTCGATCAGTTCGCAAAAGTGCAGGCCGCGCAGCTGCGCATGAGCGTGGCGCGGCATGAATTGAGCACGCCCGCGGCGGCCCTGCTGGCTCGCGGGCATGCTCATCCGTTGACCACGGTGGGTGTAGCGGCCGGAGCTGGTTTCGTACTGGGCAGCCTCAATGTGCATCCGCTGCGCGTGCCGGGCGTGGGGCCGCTGCTCAGCGGCGGTCTGGCCGATGCGGTGGCGTTCGGCACGCGCTTGATTGCCGAGCTGGGCACGGCGGGTCTCGCCGGTGCCGGACGGGATGCCAACGCAGCCGATGTGGAAGATGGCGAACCGTCATGAGCGAACCCGAACCGGTCCTGCCGCCCGCTGACACCGTTGGCGACGACAGCGGCGAATCATTGATCCTGATCGAGGAAGTCGCGCCGGGTTATCCGCCGCGGCAGCTGGCGCGCGGGCTGCACACGGCGCGCGGCATGCGCAGGCACATGCGGGCACTGCGCGTGCTGTTGAACGTGATGCTGTTTCTGGCGCTGATGTACACCATCACGTTGACCAAGGCGCTGCTGATTCCGCTGGTATTGGCGGCGTTCCTGGGGCTTGCGCTGAACCCGATCGTCGCTGCCGGCACGCGCATCCACCTGCCGCGCTGGCTGACTGCGAGTGTGTTGATGATCGGTCTTATCGTCGGCATCGGTAGTGGCGTTGGTCTGCTGGCGCAGCCGGCGATCGGCTGGTTCCATGGCGCACCGGCGGCGATCAAGAGCTTCGTTCCGAAACTGAGGAACCTCACCAAACCGCTGGAGGCGGCCAATCGCGCGACCCAGACCCTGGTCAACGGCAGCAATACCATTCGCGCGTCGACGACGACCCAGCCGGCGCCGATGTCGATCAGCGCGTGGGACGTGGTCTCGACCGCGCCGAAAGTGCTGGCCGCGGTACTCAGCGTGATGCTGCTGGTGTTCTTCTTCCTGATCTACGGCGACACGATGTTGCGCCGGCTGGTGGAAATCACGCCGAGCTTTGCCTACAAGCGACATGCGGTGACGATCGTGCGCGGCATCCAGACCGAGGTGTCGCGCTACCTGCTCACCGCGCTGCTGATCAACGCCGGGCTGGGCGCGCTCACCGCCGGCATGCTGTGGCTGTACAAGGTGCCCGACCCGCTGCTGTGGGGCGCGGTGGCGATGTTCGCCAACTTCATCCCGTACGTCGGTGCGATCGTCACCACCACGCTGCTGGCGGTGGTATGCATGCTTTACGCGAACGACGTGAACCTCGACGTGTTCCTGCCCGCGCTCACCTTTGCCGGCATCACCGCGGTGGAAGGCAACCTGATCACGCCGATGATCCAGGGCGCCAGCATGCGGCTGAGCCCGATCGCGATCCTGCTGTGGCTGCTAGTCTGGGGCTGGCTGTGGGGCATTCCCGGCGCGCTGCTGGCGGTGCCGATGCTCACCTGCACCAAACTGATCGCCGAACGCGTGCGCAGCTGGAACTGGTTCGCGGTGATCGTGCAGCGCTGAGGGCGACGGGCACGGTGTCGCTCAGATCGCGTCCTGCGTCAGGTTGAGCAAGGTATAGGCGCGCTGCTCGCCTTCGAATCTGTCCCCGCTCCGTGAAACCAGCGTCACGTGCCGCAGCACCATGATCACGTCGCTGACGATGACGCCCTTGCGGATCGTCGTGTAGCCGATCCAGCTGGCCTTGCCCGGGATCAGCGATACCTCGATCGTCCTTCCGGCCGTGGTGGTGATCTGCATCGGCTTGCCACTTTTCTCGCGGGACTGGTCGTCGGACGACAGGCCGGCGCCGTTGCCGGTACGGGAAAGCGTGACAACCCCGTTGCGCGGATCGACGCGCAGCACGCGCACCTGCTCGGTGCCGGCCGGGCCGATTTCCCAGGGCGCGGAGATGGCGACGTCCCAGCTCATCCCAGCGCGGAGTTGCTCAGGCGCGTTGCCCCACAGCAGGGGATTGAAGACCAACCCGCTGGTCTGGTCGTTGATGCGGCACTTGCCCGCAAAACAGTTGGTGATGCCATCACGAAGGATCTCGACGTCGTGCAGCGGCCCGCGGGCCGGGCGGCCGTCGTAGCGATCGTCTTCGTCGAAGACGATCGCCTTCGCCGTGACGCCGGTCACCTTGTAGTCGGCGGTGCCGCTGATGCGATCGACCTTTTCCATGAACCCCTCGCCCCTGGTCGAGACGGTCTTGGAGAACACGTCGGACAAGCGCTCGCCCACCTTGAGCTCGGGGTGCAGAAAGGTCGCGGCGGGCTCGGCATGAACCAATGAGGCATGAGCCGATGAAATGCTCAGGCAGAAAATCGAGGCGAAAAAGGCGAGTTTGCCGACGGCACGGAAGCGGGGGTTCATCACGGTCTCCATGAAGTGTTCGATGGTGCGCTGGATATTCAGCGCGCGATGCCGTGCGCGCGCAGCACATCGGAAATATCGAAGCGCCACAGGTTGCGCGAACCGTTGAGTGGCGATTGCAGGCGCTGCTGCAGCGTGGCCGCGTTGTCGCGCGGTTTCGGAAAATGCACCTCGTCCCGGCGCGCACTGGACACGTACAGCTCGCCGAACGACGGCCCCAGCGACGGCGCGTTCTCCAGCGCGCGGCTGTTGACGTCGTCGTCCAGGTGCAGCGGTTTGCCCCAGCGGCCGTCGGCCTGGCGGAACGCGATGTAGATGTCCGCGCTGCCCAGCGCATCGCCCTCGTTGCCCGCGTAGATCAGGAAGCGTCCCTGCGGATCCACCGCCGGATCCATCCGGCTGTGCTCGAGGTCGCCCAGTTCCACTCGCACCGGCGCCGCGTAGCCGCGACCCTGCGGATGCGCCACATAGATCTGGTAGGCCTTGCCGGAATCGGCACGACGCGCGGAGAAATAGATGTCGCCGCTGGCGGTGACCGACGGGTTGTAGATCATCGCGCCGTCGTTGAGTGCGCCGTCGACATGCGTCGGTGCGCTCCATCCGCCACGCGCGCGCCGCTCGACATACCAGAGGCCGGTGCCTGGAAAGCGGTGGCCGTTCATCTCGGCCATGACCGGCGGCTCGCCCGCGCGGACCGGCCGGTTGGATACGAAATAGAGTCGGCTGCCATCGGGCGACAGCGTGGGTTCGGAGTCGTGCCACTGGCCGGAAAACGACGCCACCTGTGGTGTCGACCAATGCTTGCCGACGCGCTGCGAAACCATGATGGCGTCGTCGGCTTCGGCAAAATCCGAGCGCATGAAATACAGCGTCTTGCCGTCCGCCGTCGGCGCGGCGGAAGTCTCCTGCAGGCCGGTGGAGATGACACCGGCGCCGAGCAGTTCACCCGCGCTTGCTGCGCGCGTGGCGAGCGTGGCAAGCAAGCAGGTGGCGAGGACGTAGGTGAGATGGCGTGGCGTCATGATCTTTCCTGATGGAGGTCCGGTGGCTTGCTTCGGCTGTCACCGCGAGCGCGGCGCATCCAGCCACGGCGCCAGCGACACACGCCAGATGTGGTTGCTGCCGTTGTCCCACGCGCGCATGCGCGCCAGATCCGCACTCGCCTGCGTCGGCGAGCGCGGGTAGCTCAACTTGGCCGTGTAGTTGCTGGTGAAGTACAAGGTGCGGGCATCCGGGCCCAGGTGCGCACCCCACGGCTCGTAGCGGTTCACCGCATCGCCGAGGTCGACCGGCTTGCTCCAGCCGTCGCCTTCGCGGAAGACGATGTACAGCCGATCAGGCTTGTCCTTGCCGGCGTAATTGGCGTCGAACACCATGAACGATTGATCGGGCGCGATCGCCGGATCCAGCTCGTGCGCCGCCGGATCGCCCAGCGCGAGCCGCTGCGGCTTCTGGTAGCGACCGTCGCGCCAGGCGGTGCGATACAGATGGAACTCGTGCTCGGGCTCGTCGCGCCGCTGGTAGTACACGTCGCCGTTGGCCGCCACGCTGGGCGCGTAGATGCTCGGCGCGTCGTTCACGGCGTCGGGCAGCCGTACTGGTTCGCTCCAGCCGTTGCCACGTCGGTCGACGCGCCACAGATGGCCGCCGCGCAGTGCCGAGCCGCCGGCAACGTCGGCGCGATTGGAGGTGTACACCAGGAACGAGCCGTCCGGTGCCATCGCCGGATCGTGGTCCTGCCACTGCCCGGAGAACGACGCGATCCGCGGCGTCGACCAGCTGCTGCCGACCCGGTGCGATTCCATGATGAAGCCGTTCCATCCGGCCTGCTGGTCGAAGTAGACGGTGGCGCCGTCGGGCGCGAAGGTCAGGCAGTCCACGCCCGCGGGACCGGAGATCGTGCCGGGGGCGAAGATTTCCGGTGTGGTGGGTGCGGTGTCGGCGGCACGGACGACGGTGGTGCCGGACAGGGTCAGCGCGAGGAGGCTGCAGGCGAACAGGGTGAGCGGGTGCTGGGCCATGCGTGTTGCTCGACGGGGCGACGGTGCGTCGAGTCTGCACAGCGGGATCGGCGCATCGCTGCTGCTTTGTGATGAGCGGAGATTCACTGTGACCAGCGGTTGTTCGCGAGGGGCAACTGGTTCGTTCTCGTTGGAGAATCGTGCTCGTCGCGGCGAGCACTGCCCCGGAAGCGAGGCGGCCTTTGTGGGAGCGACTTCAGTCGCGATGCTTTTGCTGGTTCTCGCCGCGCCAAGCCTTCAAGGCGAAGAGCTTTCGTCTGCCTGCGGCAGCCGAGTTACTTTCTCTTGGCGTGGCCAAAGAGAAAGATAACCAAAGAGAAAGGCCACCCGCTTGGCGCTTGCCGCCCCTCCATGGGCGGCAAGTCCGTGAGCCGGGGCCGGGCTTTTCGACAGGGCATCCTGCCCTGGCGAAAAGGCATCGGCGTCCCTGCCGATGCCCGCTGCGCGGCCTGTCGACCCCGGCTCACCGCCGTACAGGGGCCCCGGGTAGAGCAGTGGGCCATCCTGGCCCGCACACAGTGCGCAACCGCTGCGCGGTTGCGAGAGCAAAAGGTGGACAGTATTGGACGGCTATTCGAAATTAGGACATGTCTGATATCGGCCAGAAACGGTCGATCGACGTCGGGTTGAGCGACGCGTAGCCTTTTGCTGGAGTGGTCTGGACAGCGGTATGGGCCGCGTGGCTGGCAGGCGACTAAGAGCTCCCGGAATCACTCGCTTCGCATGTGGAAAATGCAAACTGGTTCTTGCCAGCGCGTTTACCGTGTATAGGGCACTATTTGCATGCCAAGCAGTTCATGCACCGCCAAGCCATCATCCGGACAAAAAGCAATGCCTAGAGTTTGCCATCTAGCGAAGGTTCATCTGGAAGCAACGGAATGCTTGAGCTAGAACCGTTCGAATCACAACCGCTCCGCTTCCACACACTCCAGCGACACGGGCTTCACCCGCGCAGCCCAGATCACACCTGCTACCAGCAGCGCCACCCCGAGCATGGTTTGCGTGTTCGGAAACTTGCCGCGCAGCGCAAAGGCATAGCTCAACGCTGCCAATGTTTCGAACACGATTAGCTGGCCCGCGATAGCTGTCGGCAGGCGCTGGCTGGCTTCGTTCCAGCATGTGGTGCCCAGCCAGGAAGCGAACAAGCCGATCGCTGCCATCAATGCAATAAAGACCATGGGGCGTGGGCCAAACGGCATGGGGAACTCGTTACCGGTAGCGTGCAAGTACAACCACACCAGTACGTAACCAATCAGCGCCAGCGGCAGAGTGGCGACTCCCTGCGCGGTTGCCCATGTACGCGGGCTGCGGCCGAGATGGTGGCGCAGCCAGTCGGCATTGCGCAGCGGATACCAAGTCCAACACACCACCGAACCGAGGGCGAGCAAAGCGCCCATGCCGTATCGTGATAAATCCGCGTGCGTCTGGGCGCGCAATGCGGCCAGCTCGGACTGATTCACACAAGTAATGCCAGCGGCGATCAGCAACAGCGCCGGTGCGAGTCGTGCCCAAGGCAGACGGCCGTCGCGACGGGCGTTACGCAAGTTGGCGGCAATCGCGATTACCACCGGCAAAGTACCAATGATCATGGTCGATAGCGGCGCGCCTGCGTGCTGGATCGCGCTGGCCAGACACACGTAATAAAGCAAGTTGCCGACGGCTGTGAGCTTCAGTGCCTCCGTCCAATCGACGCGACTGAGCTGGCGCAGCGCATGGCGATCCAGCCAGGCAAGCGGCAGCGCAATCAAGCCAAAAGCCAGATAGCGGCCGACCGACTGCAATGCGGCCGGATATTCGGGCACCAGCAGAGGCCCGACGAAAGCCAAGCCCCACATCAGGCCGGCGCAGAGTGCGTAGAACGTTCCTGTCCACATGCGTGCAGCATCGGGCTACGCGATCGGATGGTCTTGTACGAGATTGCTATCGCTGCAGCCCGCGCTGGTAACGCGCAGGTGTAACTCCGTAGCGGCGCGCAAAGGCGCGGGTCAGATGAGCCTGGTCGGCCAGCCCGGTGGCCGCAGCAACCTGGGCCGGTGCTTCGCCGGCGGCGAGCAAGCGTTTGGCAGCGGAGAGGCGAAAAGCCATCAACATCTGCTGTGGCGTGGCGTAATGGCGCGCCTGGAACTGGCGCAAAAAATGGAAGGGGCTGAGTCCCGCCACCTTGGCAAGATCATCCAGCGTGACATGCTCGGCCAAGTGCGCACGGAGATATTCGATCACTAACGCAAACCGCGATGGTGCCTCACGCTGTGCCGTGCGGGATACACGAGCGTAACGGCGGAATTCGCTAAGTAACTGCAGCAGCAAGCTGTCAAAGGCAAGCGGCTCGCGCGCCTGCCACAGCGCATTGAGCAACACGGTAATCTGCCGCGCGCCCACGGCATCTGCCTGCACGGCGTCGCCAAACCACCAACCGTGCTCGCCGGTGATCTCATCTACCGCAGCCTGCTGGATATAAACCATACGGTAGCGCCAGCCGCTCGCCGTTTCGGCGCGGCCGGTGTGCAACTCATCCGGATTCATCAGCACTAGCGAATCGGGTGGAGCCAGATGGTCCGCACCGCGGTAGCGGAAGCGCTCCACGCCGGATTCGATGGCGCCCAAGCCAAAGCCATCATGTACGTGCGGCACGAAAGCGTGGCGCACAATGTGCGCGCGATATAGCTCAACCCCGGCGCGGTGCGCAGGACGGCGGAATTCGGCGGTATCTGCGGGGTGATCAAAAAGGTGAGGTACGCCATGCATGGACAAATGATGGCATGCGCATCAGGTTCAACGCTTTGCGAGAAGGTCCAGTTTGGGTGGCGGACTCAACCGACCGACGCAACACATTGCCGATCACTTTCCGATGCATTCGTTTTGGCGCAGGCGACTCAACGGATGTGCGCAGAGGCCTTCAGGGCAGGCCCAGCACGCTACGCGCACCCGCGCGGAAGCGCCGACTGAGATCCAGCCGCGTGCCGTCGTGCAGCACGACTTCCGCACCCCCCTTGAACAACGGATGCACTTCGCGGATGCGCGCGAGGTTCACGAGTGTACCGCGGTGGATGCGCAGGAAGCGCGCGGGGTCGAGCTGCGCCAGCAGGTGACGCAAGGTGTCGCGGTGCAGGTAGCGCGTCGGGCCGATGTGGATGTGCAGGTAGTTGCCGTCGGCGCGGATCCAGTCGATGTCGTCGACGGGGAGCACGCGGATGTGTTCGCCGTGACGCACGCTGAGGCGTTGCACGTAGCCATCGGCGGGCGTCGGTGCGGATGCATCGCCAGTGCCGGCGTGGAGGCCGAGCCAGTGGCGATTCACGCGTGCCATGGCCTGGTCGAAGCGGGCCTGGTCGATCGGCTTGAGCACGTAGTCCAGCGCCATCGCATCGAACGCGCGCAGCGCGTGTTCGGCGAACGCGGTGGTGAACACCACCAGCGGCAGGCGGTCGGGGGCGAGTTCGTGCAGCAGTTCGAAGCCGTCCATGCCGGGCATCTGGATGTCGAGGAACAGCAGGTCCGGCTGCAGCGCGCGTACGGCCTGCATCGCCTCGGCGGCGTTGCCGCATTCGCCGACGATCTCCACTTCGGCGTGCGTGGCCAGCGCCTGGCGCAGCGCGAGGCGCGCCAGCACTTCATCGTCGACCAGCACGGTGCGCAGGCGCGGCGTGTTCATGCGGCGTGCTCGGTGTAGGGCAGGCGCACCTCGGCGCGGGTGCCGCCGCCGGGGATCGCGCTGAGTTCGAGCCCCGCCGCGTCGCCGAACAGCATGCGCAGGCGCGAACGGGTATTGCCCAAGCCGATGCCTTCCAGCGTGCCGGCCGGCGGCAGGCCGAGGCCGTCGTCGTCCACGCGCAACTGCAGCTGGTCGCCGTCGCGCCGGATGGAAACGCGCAGGATGCCGGCGCCGGGTTTGTCCTGCAGACCGTGGCGCAGCGCGTTCTCCACCAGCGGCTGCAGGATCAGGTTGGGCACCGCCGCATCGAGGGTGTCGTCGGCCACGTCCAGCCGGGTGCTCAAGCGATCCTGGAAACGCACCTGCTGGATGTCGAGATAGCAGGTGAGGAATTCCAGCTCCCGTGACAGCGGTACTTGCGGCGCGTGGCGTTCTTCCAGGGTGAGGCGCAGGAAGTCGCTGAGCCGCGCGATCATCAGCCGCGCCTGCAGCGGATCGGCCAGCGCCAGCGCCGAGATCGCGTTGAGCGTGTTGAACAGGAAGTGCGGCTGCAGCTGCATGCGCAGCGCCTGCAGTTGCGATTGCGCCAGCTGCGTTTCCAGCTGGGTGCGGCGCAACCGCTCGTCGCGCAGGTGCCGGCGTGATTCCATCCCGCGCAGCACCGCCAGAATCACCCAGTAGATCACCAGCGCCTGCTGGAACTTGTAGGCGAATTCCATATGGACGAAGCCGCCGAACGACGTCACCGGCATCTTGCCCGGACCGCTCACGGTCCAGAAGATCAGCAGCTGCAGCACCGTCTGCGCCAGCGCCATGCCGAGGCTGGCGGGCGCATGCAGGAGCAGGAAGCGTGGCCAGCTGCGACCGGCGCTGCGCCGGCCCAGCCAGCCGATGGCCGGTGCCAGCACCATCCACAGATAGAAGTCGGCGGCGTTCCAGGTGAGCCCGCGCAGCCACGACGGGTCGTGCCCTTCGCTGAGCGCGGATAGCCCCGAGCTCAGCGCGTAAGACAGCGCCAGCAGCGTCCAGAAAGCGAACGCCAGGCCCCAGGTCTTTGATCCTCGCGAGGTGATGTAGTCCGGCACGGGATTCTCGCTGGCGATGCGCACCGCTGGCGCTCTATTCATCCGCGCAGTATGCCCAAGCCGTGCGTCCGGCGGATAGGCGGCAAGTGGTGTCGTGCGGAACGTGAGCCCGGATTCAGCGCAGCGTTGCCGTTTCGGCAGCAGGCACATCGTGCTACTTCATCGGGGTCTGGTCGTCACGTGTTCCGCCAGCCAGGGCGCGATCGACAGGTGGTGGATGCGGTTGTCCGCTGCCGTGAAATACACCGTGGACAGGTCCGGATCCAGACGCGCCTCCTCGCCGGACGGCCCGAGATGGATCGGTTGGCCCCAGCCCGCGGGTGTGGCGAAGGCCACGAACAGATCGTTGGTGTCCGCTGCGGCGGGCCTGCGATTCGAACTGAACACGATGAAGGATCTATCCGGCGCGATCGCCGGGTCGACATCGGCGGCCACGCCGTCGTTCGAGGGCAACGGCAGCCGCACCGGTGGCTGGAACTGCCCGCCAGCAAACTGGCTGACGTAGATCCGCAGATGATGGCTCTGCGGATCGGGTTTCATGAAATACAGGCTGCCATCCGCCGCCACTGCCGGCGAATAAGTCGCCGGGCTGGCGTTGACGATATCGGGAAGCCGTACCGGTGCGCTCCAGCCATCGCCCGCGCGGTTCACGCGCCACAGATTGCCGCCGCGCCCGGGTTGCGGCTTGCCGCCGAAGTAGCCGTCCAGTGCCTTGCCGCCGGCCGTGGCGGGCCGGTTCGAAATGAAGACCAGATACGAGCCATCGGGCGCCATCGCCGGTTCCAGGTCCATCCACTGCGCCGAGAACGGCGCACGTTCCGGTGTCGACCAGATCCCCGCCCGTCGATGCGCAAGGTAGATCCGCCGCGTCGGCCCTTGCCCGCGCGCGAACACCACCGTCCGGCCGTCCGGCGTGAACGCAGGCGACGCATCGTTGCCCGCTCCCCATGGCAGCTCCGCCGAGGGCAGGCGGGAAGCCGCGGGGGCCGTCCCGGATGGCGCATCCAGCCACGGTGCCAGCGACACCTGCCAGATGTGATCGGCACCGTTGTTCCACGCCGCGGCAGCATCCGGATCCGACGCCGGCAGGCGACGATCGCTGTAGAAATACAGGGTGCGGTGATCGGCACCCAGCTGGGCGCCCATGCTGTGCTTGCCGCCGTTCACGCTGTCGCCGAGATCGCGCGGGGTGCTCCAGCCGGTGGGCGTGTGGAACGCGATGGCGAGCCGATAGGGTTGCTGCGCATCGTGCTTGGTGCTGAAGACCATGAACGAGCGGTCCGGTGCAATCGCCGGATCGCGGATCTGCGCATCGGCATCGCCCAGCTTCACGATGTAGGGCGGGTGGTACACGCCGTCGCGGTAGACCGAACGCAGCAGATGGAATTGCGTGTCCGCCGCGCTGCAGCCGATGAAGTAGATGCTGCCGTCCGCCGCGATGCTGGGGGCGAAAGTTGTCGAGCAGCTGTTGACCACGTCCGGCAGGCGCACCGGTGCGCTCCAGCCGTTGCCCTGCCGGTTCACCCGCCACAGGTTCATGCCCTCGCCGGCGCGGCGCTTGCCCGCGTGAACCTCATCGATCGGCTTGCCGCCGGGCAGCACCGGGCGGTTGGAGACGAACAGCAGGAACGAGCCGTCCGGTGCCATCGCCGGATCGAGATCGCGCCAGTGCCCGGAGAACGGAGCAGCCTTGGGTGTCGACCAGTGACCGCGATCACGATGCGATTCCATCAGCGTGAAGCTGTCGGTGCCGCGCATGAAATACACCGTCGCGCCATCCGGAGTGAATGCCGCCGCGCCGTCGTCGGTGGTACCGGCAATCTCTCCCGGCGCGAAGATCGTTGCGGTCGCGCCGGCGGTCGTGGCCGCGTGGGCCGACGATCCAACGACGAGCAGAACGCCCAGTGCAGTCGACAATTTCATGCAGCTTCTCCCTGGTGGCGTGGCCCGTGCGTCGATCGAGGAGCGGCGCCATGGACGTGGACGATCCATGCAGGCTGGCACGGGCCGTCACCTGCGTCGCCGCTCCTGTGACCACCGGCGCCGCGGCAATGACGAACGGTGCACTGGCCGATGCAGGCGGCCGGCCACCGCGTCCTCGAAGGCCGGTCGCAGGGACGCTCGTCGGCGCGGGCTGCCAGCTGTCGCCGCTGAACAGTCCCATCCAACCGCTGGTCACCACGTTGCGGGCGCTCGTCACCGAAGCGGTGCGGATAGCCGGCCGGCGAGGCACGCTCGTCCGGCGGCGATCCCGCCACGAACCAGGACAGCAGCATGCGCAGCAAGCAAAGTCTCTTCCCGATGGGCATGGCCTGCCTCGCCGTGCTGGTGCTGGGCGCCGAAGCGGTGATCGCGGGGACCTCGGCCGCGAGGGCCGCCGGCATCGATGAATCCGCCCGCAGCGAGGCGGCGGTGATCGCGGTCGACCAGCACTGGCTGGAGGCGGAACTCGACGGCGACACGGCGTGGCTCGACGAAATGCTGCTGCCGGAATACCGCTCGGTTGGTGCCGATGGCGTGGTGCACCCGAAGGCCGCGATCATGGCGCACGCGGCGAAGAATCGCGGTTCCGACGAGGAGCGCCGCAAGGTCGAGGCGTGGCTCAAGACGCATCCCTCGGGCAAGGCCGTGGTAATCCACGGCGACACCGCGATCCTGTCGTTCTACGACCCGGCGAAAGGCGCGGCCAGCGACGTGCGTTCGTCCGATATCTTCGTCTACGTTGACGGCCGCTGGCACGCGCTGTACTCGCAGCACAGCGAAGTCAGCAAGCGCTGATCGGTCCGGGCTGATCAGCCCGGCTTGGGGAACAGCACGGCGGGATCGCCGCTGAACCACACCATATCGATCTGCATGCGTTCGATCTGCCACTGCGCTCCCTGGCGCGACAGTTCGGTGGTGTAGATGTGCTTGAGCAGCAGGTGACGCGAGTGGTCGTGGCGCGGCAAATGCTGTGCCTCGACCAGTGCGAACAAGGTGGCGTGCTTGCCGTCGAAAGCGGTCACGCGCGGATTGGTCACGGTGTGGGTAGTGTCGAGTCCGCCGATCGCCGCGAAGATGGTGTCGGCGATTGTCTGGCGGCCCTCGAACACCGGGATGGCGGCGCCCAGCCGCCACGCCGGCGCGGTGAAATCGAGGGTGGCGTGTTCGGCGAAGGCCGACTCGAACAGCGCGCGGTCGCGCAGGTCCTGGCCGGCGCCGAAACGATACAGCGCGTCGACGATGGCGACTTGTTCGTCCGCACTGACAGACAGGCGAGGCGGATGATCGAGTGTGCTCACGAGTACTGCTGCTCCAGATCGGATGCAATCACCAGGCGATGCGCTGGCCATCGCGGAAGAATCCGCCGGTGCTGGCGATCTGTTCCGGCAGGCAGGCGGCCCACACGATGCCGGCCGCGCCTTCGCTCACCGGGCGCCCGCCGGGACCGCCCATGTCGGTGGCGACCCAGCCGGGGCATACCGCGTTGACCACGATGCCGCTGCCGTCGAGTTCGCTGGCCAGCGCGCGGGTGTAGGTGTTCAGCGCCGACTTGGAGACGCGATAGGCCGGGCAGCTGGCGCTGTCGGTGGTGCTTGCGCCGCAGCCGCTGGAGACGTTGACGATGCGGCCGTAGCGGTGCCGTCGCATCAGCGGCAGCAGCGCGCTGCACAGCCGCCAGCTGCCGAACAGGTGCGTCTCCATCGCGTCGCGCACCGGCGCGATCGCGGTGCCGGACGGATTCGCGGCGGGGTCGTAGAAAGCGCCGGCATTGTTGACCAGCACGTCGAGCCGGCCGTAGGTGATCTCGATCCAGCGCGCCAGCGTGTCGACCTGATCCTGCTGCGTGACGTCGAGCTGCACCGCGATCACCTCGCCAAGTGCACCGGCGAGTTTGCGTGCCGCACGCAGGCCCTTGTCGAGATCACGCGCGCCAAGCAGCACGGTCATGCCGCGCTCGCTGAGCTGGCGCGCCACCTCGAAGCCGAGGCCGCGGTTGGCACCGCTGACCAGCGCCACGCGATAGACCGGCGTGATCGCCGGCGCAGTTGCCGCGGTCGGCACGCGTCGGGCCGGCCGGCTCATGGCGCGTTGCTGGGGTCAGCCTTGGCGATGGCGCTGCAATGCTCGTCGCCGCAGGCCTGCCAGCCACCACCGAGCGCCTTGTACAGCGCTACGGCACGCGTGTTGATCGCCGCCTCGGCCTGGGCCAGGTCGTCTTCGGCAGCGAGCTGGGTGCGTTCGGCATCGAGCAGTTCGAGGAAGCTGGTGGCGCCCTCCTGGTAACGCACGCGGGCCAGGTCGGCGGCGCGCTTGCTCTGCGTGCCCTGTTCGATCAGGTGATCGACGCGCACGCGCTGCTGGTTGAAGCCGGTGACCGCGTTGTCGATGTCCTCGATCGCCAGCAGCACGGACTGCTGGTAGTTCGCCTGCGCCGCATCGGCGCGTGCCTCACTGGCGTGCAGGTTGGCGCGCACGCGCTGCACGTTGAGGCCGGGCCAGCTGATGCTCGGCGCCAACGACCAGGCGCGGGTGGCCGGACTGCCGAAATCGTTGCTGCGTCCGGCCAGGAAACCGAGGAAGCCGCCCAGCGTGATGTGCGGGAAGAAATCCGCCTTGGCCACGCCGATGCGCGCGTTGGCGGCAGCGTATTCGCGTTCGGCCATCTGGACGTCCGGACGGCGAGCCAGCACATCGCCGGCGTCGCCGATCGGCAGGCTCGCCGCGATCGGCGTGAAGCTCTTCGGCGAGACGTCGATGTCGAGTTCGCCGGGCCGTTCGCCGAGCAGCACCGCGAGCCGGAATTCACTGGCACTGGCCTGGGTCTGCAGCAGCGGCAGTTGCGCCTGCACCGCACTCAGGCGGGCTTTCGCGCTGGCCACATCCTGCTCGGAACCGGAACCGAGTTGCTGGCGCACGTCGGTCAGGTGCACGGTCTGCTGCTGGCTGTCGATGTCGCGCCGGGCGATGTCCAGCCGCAGCTGGCTGCCGCGCAATTCGAAATAGTTGCGCGCGACTTCGGCCAGCAGGCTGACTTGCGCGTTGTGCAGCGCCGCCTCGCTGGCGCCGAGGTCGGCGCCGGATGCCTCGACCGAACGACGCACACCGCCGAACAGATCCAGCTCCCACGACGCATCGAAACCGGCCTGATAGGTGGTCACCGTCTGCCGCTGCGCGCCGAAGCCCGGCTGCTGGCCGCGGCTGCGCGTGTAGTTCACGTTGGTGTCGATCGTCGGCAGCTGATCGGACTTGGCGCCGCTGAGCAGCGCCCGCGATTCGTGCAGTCGCGCCACCGCGATGCGCAGGTCGAGGTTGTTGGCCGCCGCACGCTGGATCAACGCATCCAGCGTGGGGTCGTTGAACTGCTTCCACCACGCGGCCTGGAACTGCGTGTTGTTTTCCTGCGCCGCATCCAGCCCCTGCAATTGCGGCGCGGCAATCTTCGCGGCGTGGTAGTTCGGGCCCACGCTGGCACAGCCGGCGAGGATCAGGGCCGCGCTGAGCGCGGCGATCTTGAGCAAGGTTTTCATCAGTGGTTCTCCAGCGCCGGCAATCCATGCGCGGCGGCGCGTTCGGCCGCGCGCGCTTCGCGACGCTCGACCAGGGCGCGAATCAGTACGTAGAACAGCGGTGTGTAGATCAGCCCGAAGATGGTCACGCCGAGCATGCCGGAGAACACCGCCACGCCCATCGCATGGCGCATCTCGGCGCCCGCGCCGTGCGAGGTGACCAGCGGCACCACGCCCATGATGAAGGCGAACGAGGTCATCAGGATCGGCCGCAAGCGCAGCTTCGCCGCTTCCAGCACCGCCTCGTGCCGACTCATGCCTTCATGCTGGCGTTCGCGGGCGAACTCGACGATCAGGATCGCGTTCTTGCACGCCAGTCCGACCAGCACGATCAATCCGATCTGGGTGAAGATGTTGTTGTCGCCACCGCTCAGCCACACGCCGGCAATCGCGGACAGCAGCACCATCGGCACGATCAGGATCACCGCCAGCGGCAGCGACCAGCTCTCGTACAGCGACGACAGCACCAGGAACACCAGCAGCACGCACAGCGGGAACACCAGGATCGCGGTATTGCCGGCGAGGATCTGCTGGTAGGTCAGTTCGGTCCACTCGAAGCTGATGCCGTTCGGCAGGTTGTCCTTCGCCAGTTTTTCCATCGCTGCCTGGGCCTGGCCGGAACTGAAGCCGGGCGCCGGGCCGCCATTGATCTCGGCGGTCGGGTAGCCGTTGTAGTGCTGCACCCGATCCGGGCCGGCACCCTGCTTGACGGTGACGAACGAACCCAGCGGCACCATCTGGCCCTGCGCGTTGCGCGTCTTCAGCGCGAGGATGTCCTGCGGCGTATGGCGGAACGCCGGGTCGGCCGAGACGTTGACCTGGTAGGTGCGGCCGAAACGGTTGAAGTCGTTGACGTAGAGCGAGCCCATATAGGCCTGCATGGTCTGGTAAACATCAGCCAGATTCACGCCGACGACCTTGGCCTTCTCGCGATCCACATCGGCATCCACCTGCGGCACGCTGACCTGGAAGCTGGAGAACAGCCCGGCGAGTGCCGGATCCTTGCGGCTCGCCGCGATCAGGTTCTGGGTCTGCTTGTACAGCTCGTCGAAACCGCGGTCGCTGCGATCCTCCAGCTGCAGGCGGAAGCCGCCGATCGTGCCCAGGCCCATCACCGGCGGCGGCGGGAATACCGCGATGTACGCGTCCTGGATCGAGGCGAACTTCTGGTTCAGCGCGCCGGCGATCGCGCCGGCCGAAAGATCCGCGCTGCGGCGTTCCTCGAACGGCTTCAACGTGACGAACACGATGCCGGAGTTGGTCGAGTTGGTGAAGCCATTGATCGACAGGCCGGGAAACGCGACCGCATGCTCGACGCCCGGCTGCTTAAGCGCGATCGCGCCCATGCGCTGGATCACGTCTTCGGAACGATCGAGCGAGGCCGCGTCAGGCAGCTGCGCGAATGCCACTAGGTACTGCTTGTCCTGCCCCGGCACGAAACCGGTCGGCACGTGCGAGAAGCCGAACCAGGTCAGCGCGATCAGGCCGGCGTATACCACCAGTGCCAGCTTGCCTTTGCCGACGATGCGCTTCACGCCGCCCACGTAGCGCTCCGAACCGCGATGGAACAGGCGGTTGAACGGACGGAACAGCCAGCCGAACGCGCGATCGATGCCGCGGGTCAGGCGGTCCTTCGGCGCGTCATGCGGCTTCAACAGCACGGCGGCCAGCGCCGGGCTCAGGGTCAGCGAGTTGAACGCGGAGATCACCGTGGAGATCGCGATGGTCAGCGCGAACTGGCGATAGAACTGGCCGGTGAGGCCGCTGACGAACGCGGTCGGGATGAACACCGCGCACAGCACCAGCGCGGTGGCCACGATCGGGCCGGTGACTTCGTGCATCGCCTTGCGCGTGGCTTCTTTCGGCGACTGGCCAAGCTCGATGTGGCGCTCGACGTTTTCCACCACCACGATCGCGTCATCGACCACGATACCGATCGCCAGCACCAGTCCGAACAGCGACAGTGCGTTGAGCGAGAAGCCGGCCAGGTACATCACCGCGAACGTGCCGATCAGCGACACCGGCACCGCCACCAGCGGAATGATCGAGGCACGCCAGGTCTGCAGGAACAGGATCACCACCAGCACCACCAGCAGGATCGCTTCCAGCAGCGTGTGCGCCACCGCCTCGATCGAGCCGCGCACGAACACGGTCGGGTCGTACACGATCGAGTAGTCGACGCCCTGCGGGAACTCCTTCTTCAGCTGCGCCATGGTGGTGCGCACTTCGTCGGAGATCTGGATCGCGTTCGAGCCGGGCCGCGCGAAGATCGGCAGCGCCACCGCCGGCTTGTTGTCGAGCAGGCTGCGCAGCGCGTAGTTGTTCGAGCCCAGGTCGACCTTGGCGACGTCGCTCAGATGGGTGACGCCGCCGTTGGTGTCGGTGCGCACGATGATGTTGCGGAAGTCGTTCTCGCTGATCAGCCGGCCGCGGGTGTTGATGTTGAGCTGGAACGCCGAGTTGGTCGGGCCGGGCGGCGCGTTCAGCGCACCGGCGGCGACCTGCACGTTCTGCTCGCGGATCGCGTTGATCACGTCACCGGTGGTGAGCGAACGCTGCGCCAGTTTCTGCGGATCGAGCCACACGCGCATCGAGTATTCGCCGGCGCCGAAGATCTGCACGTCGCCGACGCCGTCGAGCCGGCCCAGCACATCCTTCACGTGCAGGCGCGCGTAGTTCGACAGGTACAGCATGTCGTAGCGCTGATCCGGCGAGGTGAGATGCACGACCATGGTGAGGTCGGGCGAGCTCTTCTGCGTGGTCACGCCGAGCCGCTGCACTTCCTCCGGCAGCTTGGGCAAGGCCTGCGCCACGCGGTTCTGTACGTCGACCTGGGCGGTATTCAGATCGGTGCCCAGCGCGAACGTCACCGTGAGAGTGAGCGCGCCATCGCTGGTCGCCTGCGAGGAGGTGTACAGCATGCCCTCGACGCCGTTGATCTGTTCTTCCAGCGGCGTGGCGACGGTTTCGCCGATCACCTTGGGGTTGGCGCCGGGATAGGCGGCGCGCACCACCACGGTCGGTGGCACCACTTCCGGGTATTCGCTGATCGGCAGCTTGAACACCGCGATCGAGCCGGTGATCACGAACAGCAGCGACAGCACGGCGGCCATGATCGGCCGGTTGACGAAAAATTGGGCGATGTTCTTCATGGGTCGGACTCAGTCCTGCGCGCGTTTGCCGGCGGCCGTGGTGGCCAGCGCGGTCTGCGCGTTGTTGTTCGAAATGGGCACGGCCGGGTCGGCATCGACCAGGGCCTTGTCGCTGGCATCGAGCCGGTATTGCATGGCCACCTTTTGCGGGTTGACCTCGGCACCGGGACGCACGCGCTGCAGGCCGTTGACGATCACCACGTCGTTGGCGTCCAGGCCACTGTCGATGATCCGCAGCCCATGGAACAGCGCGCCGGTGCTGACCTTGCGGTATTCCACCTTGTGCGCCTTGTCGACCACATAGACGAACTGGTTGCCGAGGTCGGTGCCGATCGCGCGGTCGTCCACCAGCAGGCGCGGTCGTGCCTGGCCACTCTGCAACTGCACGCGGGCATACAGGCCGGGCGTGTACAGCCCATCGGCGTTGTCGAACACCGCGCGCAGGCGCATCGTGCCGGAGCCGGTGTGCAGCTGGTTGTCGACGAAGTCCAGACGACCCTCATGCGGATGGCCCGATTCGTCGGCCAGCCCCATTGCGGCCTCGATCCGGGCACTGCGTCCGGCCTTGGCCGCAGCGCTGCGCAGATGATCGAGCTTGAGCCAGGTCTGCTCGTCCACGTCGAAGTAGACGTAGACCGGGTTGACCGAGACCACGCTGGTCAGCACGTCGCTGCTGGTGACCAGGTTGCCGGGCGTGACGCGGGCATTGCTGACGCGGCCCTCGATCGGCGAGCGCACCTGGGTGAAATCCAGATTCAATCGTGCGGCGGCCAGCGCGGCCGTGCTGGCGGCGAGCTGGGCGCGTGCGCTTTGTGCCGTGGTGCTCTGGCGGTCGGCTTCCTGCTGCGCGATCGCATGCTGGGCCAGCAGCATCGCGGCGCGGCGCTGATTGGTTTCGGCCAGGCTCAGCTCAGCCTTGGCCTGCGCCTGATTGGCGCTGAGCCGGTCGACTTCGGCCTGGTACGGACGGGCGTCGAGCTGGAACAGCACGTTGCCCTTGTGTACGAGCGCGCCTTCCTGGAAATGCACCGATTCGACGAAGCCGCCGACTCGCGGCTGCACCTGCACCGTGTTGACCGCTTCCAGCCGACCGGTGAATTCGGCGCTGTCGCTGACCTTGCGGGTCAGCGCCTGCGCCACGGTAACCTCGGGCGGCGCACCGGCCGGGGTCTGCGCCTGGCTGTTGTTACCGTGCAGCAGGACCCAACTGCCCAGCACACCGGCGGCAATCAAAGGGGCCAGCATCCATTGTTTTTTCATGTCGCGCTCCCAGAACCTTGGTAGCCGGACGCAGGTCGTCCGGCGAAGGGTCGAGAGAATAGGTGTACTTCGCGGTATAGAAAATCCGTTTCTTGCGCATTACACTCATGACTCGCAATCACGAATCGGTCGGGAATCCAGGCTATGGAAGACTTTTCAGCAATTTCGACCTTCGTCCGGGTGGTCGAGGCCAAGAGTTTCGCCGCCGCAGCCACGCAGTTGGGGATGACCCCATCCGGCGTCAGCCGCGCGGTGGCTCGGCTGGAAACCCAGCTCGGCGCACGGCTGCTGTTTCGTTCGACGCGATCATTGCGTTTGACCGACGATGGAGCCTCGTTTCATGCACGTTGCAAGGAGATCCTTGCGGACTTGGCCGAGGCAACCGAGGCCATGGGGCATGCGCGCAGCCGTCCGGTCGGCAAGTTGCGGGTGGCGGCCCACTCGGCGATCGGCCGCGCCGCGCTGATTCCGAATCTGGCCGAGTTCGAACAGCGCTATCCGGACATCCGGCTCGAACTGGCGATGTGCGACTACCACTTCGACCTCAATGAAGAGGGCTACGACTGCGCCATCCGCATGGGCGAGCTGGCCGATTCCAACCTGATCGCGCGCAAGCTCGGCTACTTCAACAACGTGCTGTGCGCCTCGCCGGAATACCTGCGCAAGCACGGGGCGCCGCGCAGCATCGAGGACCTGAAGCAGCACCGCGCGATCAACTACGTCTACCCGAACACGGGCAAGCCGTACCAGTGGCAGTTCGACACGCCGAGCGGACGCGTCGCGCTGGATATCGACGCGCACATGTTGATCAACGACGGTGAATCGGTGATCCAGGCGGCGGTGGCCGGGCTGGGCATCATCCAGATCGCGCACTGCCTGGCCGCCAGCGCGCTGGCCAAGGGCCAGCTGGAGATCGTGATGACCGATACGATTTCCACCGGCTCGCCGGTGTGGATCGTCTACCCGCAGAAGCGCCATCTGTCGGCGCGCGTGCAGGCATTCATCGAGTGGGTCAACGAGCTGTTCCAGCGCACCAGCGAACCGCAGTGCCGGATCACGGCGCGGATCAAGGCCGAGAAGGCCGAGCGTGGCGAGCGGCTGGCTGCAATCGCCTGAGCCATTGCCTGCCGATTGCCTCGCACGGCGGGCTCTACAAGGTCATCCGGAGGTGCGCTGCGCCCAGCTGTGCTGCGCCTTCAGAATTCTTCATCCGTTTTTCAGGCGCTTCATTTGGTCCTGGGTTCCGATGGTTCTCCCATTGATGTCACGGAGAACGACGCATGCCTTCCCTTCTTCCACGTAGTTTGCTGTTCGGTCTGCTGGCAGGCTTTGTACTGCCGCTAGCCGCCACGGCTTATCAACCGCCCGTGCATCGCGACGACGGCTGGGCGGTGGCTGATGCCCATGCCATGCACTGGGACCTGTCCCGGTTTGCCGCGCTGGAGGGCAAGCTTGCCGATGGCGGCTACAAAGGCATCACCAGCGTCGTCGTGGTGCAGAACGGAAAGCTGGTGTACGAAAACTATTTCAACGGTGGCGGGCTCGATCGGCTCAACGACATCCGTTCGGCCAGCAAGAGCGTCACCGCGCTGCTGGTCGGTGCGGCGATCGATCGTGGATTGATTTCGAACGTGCAGGCGCGAGTCTACGACTTTTTCCCGGACAAGCAGCCGGTGCAGCATCCCGACAAACGCAAGCGGGCGATCACGCTGGAGGACCTGCTGACAATGAGCTCGCTGTGGGAGTGCAACGACGAAAACGAATTCTCCAGCGGCAACGAAGAGCGCATGTACGTCAGCGAGGATTGGCTGCAATTCGCGCTGGATCTGCCGATCAAGGGTTTTGCACCGTGGATGGACAAGCCGAAGGACAGCCCCTATGGGCGGGCATTCTCCTACTGCACCGCGGGCGCCTTTGTCGCCGGAGCGGTAGTGGAGCAGGCCACGCGCAAGCCACTGGCAGATTTCGCTGCTGAGACGCTGGAGCACCCACTGGGTATTACCCAGGTGCACTGGAACAGCTCGCCGCTCGGCATCGGCATGGGTGGCGGCGGAACCCGCTACCGCAGCCGCGATCTGGCCAAGCTCGGTGAGCTGGCGCTGGACGGCGGCCGCTGGCAGGGGAAGCAGGTCATTTCGAAAACGTGGATCCAGGCCATGCTGACGCAGCATGCACAAGCCCGTGACGATGCCGACTACGGCTATTTCTGGTGGCGTTTCCGCTTCCCGCTCAAGGGCGTCGAGCAGCCGGTGTGGGCGATGTCGGGCAATGGCGGCAACTACGTTTTCATGATGCCGGCGCAGGGGTTGGTGGCGGTGATCACCAGCACCGCCTACAACCAGCGTTACGCGCATCCGCAGTCACAAGAGATCTTCCGCGACTACATCCTCAAGGCGCTGCCTTGAGGCAAGTCGGCAGGATGCGGTTCAGAAAGTCGAGCCACGCAGTTCGGCTGGCCGCCAGTCGGCGGCCAGCACCTGTTGGCGCTGTTCGGCGACTCGGCGGCTGATCGTGTCGATCGCCGACGCGTAGGCAGGCTCACTGGCAAGTGGCTGCAACAGCGGCGTGGTCTGCAGATAGGCGCGGTCGCTATAGCCGGCTTTCACAGCATCGGTGATCGTCGCCAGTGCGGCCTGCCGGTCATGGCGGGCGAGCTGCAGCATCGCCAGTTCAAGACGATCCGCCGGATAGCCAGCGCCCGCGTTCAGCTGCACCCGTATGGCCTCGATGCGCCGATCAAGCCACTGCGATGTTGGTGGCGTGTTGTTGTAGAGGCCAGCCAGTGTCGTGGGCAAACTCATCTGCGGGCGTAACTGCACGGCCTTGCGGAAATTTTCGCTTGCGGCGTTGCGATCACCGCGCAGCAGTGCCAGTTGACCGGCGAGAAGGTACAGATCCACATGCGGCGTATACCGCGTCAATGCCTGATCCAGTGCGACTTGCGCCTCGGCGTAACGACCTTGCAGAAACAAGTGCTGCGGCCACGCGATATTGGAAAACACGTTATCGGGATTGAGCTGAAAGCTGCGTCGAAAGCGCTGCTCGGCAGCTTCGCTGAAACCGAGCAGGTCCAGTTCGCGGGCAATCTGCACCTCGCGGAAATGGAGCTTTTCAGGATTGCCGCGGATGTCGAGATTGGCGTGCAGCGCATCGCTCAATCGCCCTTGCTCCTGAGACAGATAGGCGGCCGAGGTGCGACTGCGATCGTCGTCGGGGTCAAGTGAATAGGCGCGTTGGTAAGCATCGAGCGCAGCCTGCAACTCACCACGGCAGTCGTGCGCATAGGCTAGCGCCGACCATGCCGGTGCGCTGCCCGGCGCGGCTTGCAACACCGACTCGGCCAGTTTCTGCGCGGTCATCGTATCTTCGTAGGGAAAGTTGTACAGGCAGACACGGGCACTGTGGGCACGGCTGAGGCCGATCTGTGCGGCCTGGTTATGCGGTGCTGACGCGAGTACCTGCCGATACAGCCCGATCGCCCGTTCGTTGTTGTCGCGCTGGCCGATGCTGGCGTAGTAGGCGGCACGTTGCAGCAATTCCTGACTCGCCGATGGTGCCGCCACGACCGGCATCACGGGCTTGTGCAGCCACCATGCGCCGCAGATGCCGAGCAGAAGCAGCAGTGCTGCCAGCGCCGTAGGCAGATAACGGCGTCGCCATCGCCATGCGTCGGGTGCGACCTGTGGCGCATCACCCGGCGACGACTCATCCAGAAGTTGCGGTGGCTCACATAGCTGATAGCCGCGTCCACGCACCGAACGGATATAACGCGGCCGACGCCCGTCATCACCCAGCACCTGGCGCAACAGCTTGACGCGCTGGGTGACGGTTTCCTCGTTGACCACAGCCGGCGCCCACACCTGCGCGATCAACTGGTCAAAGTCCACCACGGCATGGCCGTGGCGCAACAGGCAGGCGAGCAGCCGGAAGCTCAGTCCCTGCACGTCCAGCAAGGCGGCATCACGGCTCACCTGCTGGCGCGCAAGGTCGATCTGCAGATCGAGCAGTCGATAGCGTGACGGCTGATTCATATGCAGAACGTTGCTGGCGTGGTCGGGGGCAACCATCCTTTCATGGATTGCCTCCGAGCGCTCAGGCGCCTGCCGGAATCAGCAGCAGCAGCGCGATGCCGAGCACGATGCGGTAGATCGCGAACGGCGTGAAGCGGTGCGTACGGATATAGCCGAGCAACCACTTCACCGCGACGAACGCCATCACCGCCGAGACCACGAAGCCCACCACCAAGGCGGTCCAGTCTTCGTGCGCGGCGCCGCCGCCCTTCACCACCTTCAGCAACTCATAGCCGGTCGCCGCGTACATGGTCGGGATGCCGACCAGGAAGGCGAACTCGGTGGCCGCGGCGCGATTGCTGGTGCCGGCCAGCATGGCCGCAAAGATCGTCGCGGCCGAGCGCGAAGTGCCCGGGAACAGACCGGCGATCATCTGCGCGATGCCGACCAGGATCGCCACCTTCCAGGTCACCTCGTTGCGATCGGGCTGGCGCGCGGCCAGCTGTTCGGCAGCAATCATCCACAAGCCGCCGATCACCAGAGCCCAGGCAATCGGCGTCACCGTTTCGGGCAGCCTGAAGCCCATCTTCACTGCGACGAAACCGAGCACCGCGGTGATCGCGAACGCCACCATAAGCTTCAGCAGGTAGTCGCGGTTGGCCGGCTCGCGCCACTGCGTGAACAGCTGCCAGATGCGCTTCCAGTAGATCAGCGTCACCGCCAGGATGGCGCCCGCCTGAATGCCGATGTTGAACAGATCCGAACGATGACCCAGGCCCAGCTTCTCGGCGATCAACAGGTGGCCGGTGCTGGAGATCGGCAGAAATTCAGTGATGCCTTCGATGATGCCGAGCAGGATGACATGGAGCAGATCGATCACAGGGGATGCGCCTTCGATGGAGCGGCGCAGCGGCCGCGGACAAGGGCGCCTAGCTTACGTGGTTGGCATGCGCGCGGAGCACCGGGCGATCACCGCAAAGGCACTTCCGATCACGGGATCGATCGACGGTGCGTTGCGGAAAATTTGCCCGCGGCCAGATGTTCGCCGATTCATGTGGCGCCATCGCGCTCCCCGGTCCGCATGGTTGCGATCGATGGCTGCAGCCATTCTCGATGCGGCGCCCCTTATAACGACTTGCAATAACGAGGCGCACGTCATTCTATTGCAATGCAGCAATGCTTGAGGCAGGATCAAGTCGCAGGAAGAGTTTGGAACGCGGAAAGCGGCAGCGTCATCGACGCGCCCGCCGCGCCCTCCAGGCAAGGTGATCGGGGGATCGCAGAACCGTGGCTTGTGCGCCTGAGCGCCATGTACCCGTCTTGCATCATTCCCGCAAACCATCCTGCCGCAGGCGCCGGCAAGGGTGCCCGAATGCCACGCTGCCGGTCGCTATCGCGATCGGCCTGCTCCCAGCTATAGCGCGTATCTCCCCTGGCCGTCGATTTGCCCGGGACGGGCGGTGCTGCGCCCGGAATTCGATCGTCGAGTTGCGTCGCCCGGCAGATCGCTTCGGCGATCGTGAGCGCGAACAAATCTTGCGGACGTCCATACGTCCATTCGGATTTGCGTCCATACCCAGCGGAGGAGCAGTCGATGAAGCGATGTATGCAGTGGATCCTTGCGAGCGCGGTATTGTCGGCGCCTACGATGCAGGCATCGGCGCAGGATGCCCCGGCCAGCCAGGTGACGGGCGGTGTGGCGGTGGTCAACGACTACCTGTTCCGCGGGCTCTCGCAGACCAACCGCAAGCCGGCGGTGCAGCCCGGCATCGAATACGACCACGCCAGCGGCTGGTACATCGGTGCCTGGGGCAGCAACGTCAGCTGGCTGTCCGATGCCTCGACCAGTGCCGCGCCGATATCGAGCAGCGTGGAGCTCGATTTCTATACCGGCTTCCGCGGCAGTCTGGGTGCCGACTGGAGCTATGACGTCGGGCTCTACGAGTACTTCTACCCCGGCACGTATCCGGCGGGATTCACCCGGCCCCATACCACCGAGGCCTACGCGTCGCTTGGCTGGAAAGGCATCACGCTGAAGTACTCGCACGCGTTCACCAACCTGTTCGGCTTCGCCGACAGCAAGCACAGCGCCTACGTCGATCTTTCCTGGAACAGGGAGTTCAGCCCCGGCTGGACCTTCAACTCGCACGTGGGCCACCAGGACGTGGCGAATACACCGGGCTACTCCTACAGCGACTGGAAGGTCGGCGTGACCCGGGCCTTCGCCAAGGGCTATTCGGTCGCACTGGGCTATTACGACACCAACGCGGCGCGCAGCGGTTACACCAACGCCTACGGGCATTACCTCGGCCGCGCCACCGGCATCCTCACTCTCAGCAAATCGTTCTGAACATACATCCACCGGCCGTGGCGGATGTCGCCGCGGCCGCAACCGGGAGACGTGCATGAAATTGATCAGTTGCATCATCCGGCCCTACAAGCTCGACGAGGTGCGTGATGCACTGACCGGTGCGGGGGTCAGCGGCATCACGGTCAGCGAGGTACGCGGCTTTGGGCGGCAGAAGGGACATACCGAGCTGTACCGCGGCGCGGAATACGTCGTCGACTTCCTGCCCAAGCTGAAACTGGAGGTGGTGGTCGACGACGGCCTGCTCGACGGCGTACTGGAGGCCGTCCAGCAAGCGGCCAAGACCGGCAGCGTGGGTGACGGAAAGATCTTCATCAGCACGATTGATCAGGTGATCCGCATCCGTACCGGCGAGCTCGACGCCGACGCCCTCTAACCCAGCCCTGCGAGGTTCCCATGAAAGACTTCCTGTTGTTTCGCCACGCGCGTGGCCTGCCGGCCTGGCTACCGTCCATCCTATTGTTTTGCCTGGTTCTGCTGACTCCGACGGCATACGCCCAGGCGGCAGCTGCAGCGGCCGCGCCGGTGGTGGTGGACAAGGGCGATGTGGCGTGGATGCTGACCTCGACCCTGCTCGTGCTGATGATGACGGTGCCGGGCGTGGCCTTGTTCTATGGCGGTCTGGTCCGCTCCAAGAACATACTTTCCGTGCTGATGCAGGTGCTGACCGTGTTCTCGATGATCGTGGTGCTGTGGGTGATCTACGGCTACACGTTCGCGTTCGATCCCGGCAACCCGTTCGTGGGAGACGCCAGCAAGCTGTTCCTGAAAGGAGTCGGCACCACGTCGCTGGCCGACACCTTTACGGCGACGGTGAAGTTGCCTGAGTTCGTCTTCATCGTGTTCCAGGCGACCTTCGCCGGCATCACCGGCACCCTGATCGTCGGTTCGCTGGCCGAACGGATGAAGTTCGGCGCGGTGCTGCTGTTCACCGCCTTGTGGTTCACCTTCGCCTACATCCCGATTGCGCACATGGTGTGGGGTCCGGGTGGCTTCATGCTGACTCGTGGCGCGCTCGACTTTGCCGGTGGCACCGTGGTGCACATCAATGCGGGCATCGCCGGCCTCGTGGGTGCCTACTTGCTCGGCCCGCGCCTGGGCATGGGCCGCGAAGCGATGAAACCGCACAACCTGACTTTCACCATGATTGGTGCCTCGCTGCTGTGGGTGGGCTGGTTCGGCTTCAATGCCGGCTCCAACCTGGAGTCGAATGCCGGCGCAGCGCTGGCCTTCATCAACACCCTGGTGGCCACGGCCGCGGCGGTGCTGGCCTGGTTGCTGATCGAGCGGGTGTTCAAGGGCAAGCCATCGATGCTTGGTGGTGCGTCCGGTGCGGTGGCGGGTCTGGTGGCCATTACTCCGGCCTGCGGCACGGTCGGGCCGATGGGTTCCCTGGTCATCGGCGCGGTGGCCAGCCTGGTCTGCGTATGGGGCGTGAGTGGATTGAAGAAATTGCTGAAAGCGGATGACGCGCTGGACGTGTTTGGCGTTCACGGTGTGGGCGGCATCGCCGGTGCGCTGCTGACGGGTGTCTTCACCGCACCTGGCCTGGGCGGCACGGGCGCGGCGGATTTCTCCATCGTCCACCAGTTGGGGATCCAGGCGCTGGGTGTCGGCGTCACGCTGGTATGGAGTGGCGTGGTGTCGCTGATCGCCTACCTGATTGTGCGAGCCGTATTCGGCGGCCTGCGGGTCGGCGAGGAGAGCGAACATCAAGGTCTGGATATCACCAGCCATGGCGAAGCCGCTTACGAGGCTTGAGATTGGCGGTAGCTGCGCGGAGGGTGCGGGTGCCGACTTTTGCTGCTGCAGAATGGTGCAAACAGCAAGCGACTTTGCCCGTGTATGATGCATATCATCCCTTCCGGCGGCCCCTGTTTGCTGCAAGTGATTGTCTTTGCAGGCTTTCACTTCATGGCATGGGTATTGCTGAAGAGTGTTCCGTCATCCATCTCCGAGGTTCCCCATGTCCGCCCAGAAAGTGCTCGACCTGATCCAGGAACATGAGGTCGAATTCGTCGACTTCCGCTTCGCCGACATGCTCGGCGTGCATCACCACGTCACCTTTCCGGCCCATGCGATCGACGAGTCGACGTTCGAGGACGGCAAGATGTTCGACGGTTCCTCGATCACCGGCTGGAAGGGCATCAACGAGTCGGACATGGTGCTGCTGCCCGACCCGGATACCGCGCACCTCGACCCGTTCAGCGCGCACGTGCAGCTGATCCTGCATTGCGATGTGCTGGAGCCGAGCACGATGCAGGCCTACGGCCGCGACCCGCGCTCGATCGCCAAGCGCGGCGAGGCGTTCCTGAAATCCACCGGTATCGCCGACACCGCGTTCTTCGGGCCGGAGCCGGAATTCTTCATCTTCGACTCGGTGCGCTGGCAGAACGATCCGGGCCGCGTTTTCTACGAGATCGGTTCCGAGGAAGCGGCGTGGTCGTCGCGCTACAAGTACGAAGGCAGCAA
Organism: Rhodanobacter glycinis; assembly: GCF_006438785.1. Lineage (GTDB taxonomy): Bacteria > Pseudomonadota > Gammaproteobacteria > Xanthomonadales > Rhodanobacteraceae > Rhodanobacter > Rhodanobacter glycinis_A. The sequence goes on from NZ_RCZB01000004.1 coordinate 191,616, forward strand.
CACCGGCCACCGTCCCGGCGTCAAGGGTGGCTACTTTCCGGTCAGCCCGGTCGACTCGCTCGGCGATCTGCGCGCCGACATGTGCAAGGTGCTGGAGTCGCTGGGGCAGAAGGTCGAGGTGCATCACCACGAAGTGGCGAACGCCGGCCAGTGCGAGATCGGCGTGCGCTTCAACACGCTGGTGAAGAAGGCCGACGAGCTGATGACGATGAAGTACGTCATCAAGAACGTGGCGCACCAGAACGGCAAGACCGCCACCTTCATGCCCAAACCGCTGGTCGGCGACAACGGCTCGGGTATGCACGTGCACCAGTCGCTGGCCAAGAACGGCGAGAACCTGTTCGCCGGCGATCTGTACGGCGGCCTGTCGCAGACCGCGCTGTGGTACATCGGCGGCATCTTCAAGCATGCCCGCGCAATCAACGCGTTCGCCAACTCCACCACCAACAGCTACAAGCGCCTGGTGCCGGGCTTCGAGGCGCCGGTGATGCTGGCCTACTCGGCGCGCAACCGCTCGGCGAGCTGCCGCATCCCGTACGTGGCCAGCCCGAAGGGCCGTCGCATCGAGGTGCGCTTCCCCGATCCGATGAACTCCGGCTACCTGGTGTTCACCGCGCTGATGATGGCCGGCCTCGACGGCATCATCAACAAGATCGACCCGGGCGCGCCGGCCGACAAGGACCTGTACGACCTGCCGCCGGAAGAAGAGAAGAACATCCCGCAAGTCTGCTCCAGCCTCGACGCCGCACTGGAAGCGCTGGACAAGGATCGCGACTTCCTGAAAGCCGGCGGCGTGTTTACCGACGACTTCATCGATGCCTACATCGAAGTGAAGATGAAGGAAGTCACCAAGTACCGCGCCAGCACGCATCCGCTGGAGTTCCAGATGTATTACTCGCTCTGATCGCGGCGAGGGATTGAAAACAACGGGCGCTGCAGCGCCCGTTGTTGTTGGCGTCCACGCGACAAGCTCGGTGCGCACGGCGACCTTATGCAGGGAGTGCCAGCCACGCTTGCAGTTTTACTTCGCTCTCTTCGGTGATGGCAATGATGCGGTAGCCGGCCCAGAACTGGTCGGCCGATGCGGCATGTTCGTGCCACTGTTCCTGCACGCCCACTTCGATGTGGTGCGAAGAACCACTGGTGTCCGTCAGCGGCAGACGCAACTGATAGATCGCCTCGCTGCGCGGTGCCATCGGGCCGATCAACAGCATGCCGGTGCCTGACAGGTTGCCGATCTGGCCCATGGTCAGCCCGGTGATGACGTCGGTGACCTCCGTCACGACATCGACCGATTTGCGTCGTGCCCTGCGCTCCTCCCGCTGATGGTCGTGATCGGCACGATTCATGAGATGCGACTCAAGGGGATTTCCCGGGTAACGGCGCGCCACGCGTGATCAAGCACATCCTCATGATCCGACGCCATCTCGCGTGCTCGGCCACAGGCGATCTCGTGAGCCAGCTGCAGCTCACCCAGCTCCTCTGCACGCTGACCGTTGCGAGTAACGAACAGGCTGTGTCCGGTCAAGGCCGAATACCACACCAGTCTGCGTCGGCTATGAGGGCCACCGGAGGGATCGATGAACTTGAACCATGTTCCTATGGCCAATGTCCGAAGATGCCGGTGGATGCGCAGCACTTCGGTACTCGGCGCGACTTCAGCGGCACCAGCCGAACTGGCGACAGCACGGGTGATCTCGGCATTCTTCTGGACCGGGGTTTCCCGTCGCCTTGAACGCACGCCGGGATCACCGGTGCCGAGGGAATTGCTTGCGGTTTCATTTCGATTCGCGTCAATCATGCGCCGGGCCGCCTGCGCGACTTCATCATCCTGCATGCCTATTTGTCGCAGACCAGCCTCTACTTCGTCCTGCAGCTTGTTGCGGTTGCCGATCGGCAGACGGCCCAGCAGCTGATCGGCGATCGCCAGTCGGGTACCGAAGACCTGGCTGAGTTCGCCATGGCGAAGCAGAGTCAACGCCAGTACGTCGGACCAGGCGCGATCGAGCCGCGCCAGCAAGCGTTGTTGCGACGAGCCGGCGAAACGCTGGGTGAGCAGTTCCGCGGAACGGTGCCGGGCCTGCTCCAGGCGCTCCAGGCCCTGCATTGCATCCACCTGGCGCCGTTCGGCCAATTGTGTCCTGTGCTCCAGCTCAGCGAGGCGTTGTTCGAGGTCATGCTGCAGCGACAGGTAAAGAGCGGCACTGGGCGCTTCGCGGCCGGCACGCTCGATCAGTCGGCCCAGTTCGAGGCGCAAACCACAGTCGATCACGCCGCTGGTATCGTCCAGCCAGTCGCGGGCGATCTCGGCAACCTTGCCAAGCACCTTGCGGGCAGGGTGTTCATGTTGCTCGAAAAATCCATGATCCATCAGCGCCACGCGCAGCATCGGCAACTGCAAGTCGCAGAGCAACGATTGCACGTCATTGGACTGCGGCAGCTGCTGTGCGATTTGCCCGAACAGTCGCACGATCAGTTCCACGGTATTGTCCTGCGTAGCGGACAGGCTGACGCGCGCAGCCTGGGCCGGGCGTCCCACGTTGAGCTGGATAAGCAGTTCCTGGCGCAGGCGGTGAGGTTGGTTCAAGTCGAAGCGGGTTCGCTCATCTACCTGGAAAAGATGCTCCTGCAGTGCCGCAAGAGCAACTTGCAACTCCTCGCCGGTAACCGACGTGCCCGGTGCGGACGAGTTCTCGTCACGCTTGGCTTGTGGCGGGGCGGATGTCTCCGGTCGACGGTCCGGTATCGTCGAAGGCCCGCGAGGAGTATCGGCCGCGGCGGCCGATGCGGCGAATCGTGGCGGCTTCTCCTCCTTGGCACGCTCGCGGCGCGCCGAGGCACGCGGCAACGTGAAAGGGCGAAGGCGTGGAAGGATGCCGTCGGCGAGCAAATGGGCATTGATCAGTTCATACAATGGGGTAAGTCCCTCGATCAGGCTGCTCTCCAGGCTCTGCAACAGCAATAGTTCGTGCGCGCTGGGTAGCCCGAGCGTGCGGCTGGCCTCTCGAAATGCCCCGGCCATCGCCTGCGGCCCGATCGGCAGCGCGTTGCTTTCCAGCGGTGGTGCTCCGATCAGAACCGCCAGACGGTAGCCCAGTTCGAGGAGTTGCGGGCCACCGCGAGCCTCGCTGCGCGAGACCAGCTGATCGAGCGCGGCAGCCAGTTCGTGTGCCGACGGATCGAGCAGGCTCAGTGTCAGCGTCAGCGGGACAACCCCGGTTGACTTCGCCGCGGGCATCCCGAACTGATCGAACGCCCGGTCGATGCTTGCAATGAAACGCTCGTCGAACGCCTTCCGCTCGATAAACAAATGCTGGCGTGTGGTCAGGTAATGCTGCTGATCGAGATGGCTGCGGGTTTGCTCGCTTTGCCTGTGCAAACGCATGTCGAAATGATCGAGACAGCGCCTCAGCGGCTCATGCAGCCAATTGCCGCAGAGCACGCGCAGTTCATCGAGCAGACGCTGTGTTCGCGCCGGCCAGCGCGCTTGGGAATAACCGACGGAATTGGCGCTCTTTAATTCCTGCGAATCTGTCTGTTCATCATTCATCAGATTCTCTGTCAATGACTCGATGATTTCAGTCTATGCCGATCTAACAAATTCTGTCGGCGGTTTAATACTGCGCTTTCACATGGATCTCACATCAGAATCGTGATGCAGTTATCAATGCGCGTGCGGTTGAGCAGAGCCTAACCATGTCACGGTTCAAATCATTTGAATTGAAAATCCCTCAGGGGGACATGACATGAGCATTTCCTTGATGGCCGAAGTTGCCTGGTGTCTGTGCACCCTATTGCTCGTTCCGTTACCGGCTCGGGCGGAAAGCGGCCAGATAACTTCTCCGGTTCCGTTGTCGAGCCCACCTGCAGTGCTGCGACCGCAGGAAACATGGCGATCACGGCTGCTACACCGGTTATAGCGGCCGAAACGCGGCAAACTTGCGCCGGGCCCGGCAATGCAACGGCCGCTGCCTCCCGCATATATGCACTGACTGTCGTGCGCCTGTCGAGTTCGGTGCCGGATCGGGTATTGAAATACTTCGATACTTACGTCAAGACAAGCCGGACCGATGCGGCGGATCCGGTGCTGCTCACGCAAACTTACGAATAAAGCAGTCACGTAAAAATGCGTTCCATTCGGCGATTTCCTTGACGATAAAACAGTCAATCCCGAATAGGCGCAGGGTGGCCAAGCAGATAGCCCTGGCCCATTTCGCAACCCATCGCCAACAGAATGTCGTGCTGTGCGTCGGTTTCGATGCCTTCGGCGATGACCTGGATGTCGAGCGCGCGCGCGAGTGCCAGGATCGCTTCCACAACCCTGATGCTGCTGGTATTGCTGTCTTTATCCAGTTCCTGCACGAAGACCTGGTCGATCTTCAACATGCGCAGCGGCAAAGAGTGCAGATAACTGAGCGACGAGTAGCCCGTACCGAAATCGTCGAGCGCGGCGCCTATGCCGGCAAGGCGCAGCTGTTCAAGCGTGGAGCGCACGCGCTCGGCATTGTCCAGCAGCGCGCCTTCGGTGACCTCGATAATCAGGCGCGTAGTCGGCAAATCGCAGTGTTTGAGAAGCCGGATCAGGCGCGTATCGAAATCGAGATGGCGTAAATGCCGCGCCGAAACATTGAGCGTCATGAAAACGTCCTTGCGGGCGTGTTGCCGGAGCAGACGGCAACTGAGTTCGAACATGCGCCAGTCGATCGCCTCGATCAGCCCGCTGTCTTCGGCAATCTTGATGAACTCGTCGGGCTTCAGCAGGCCGCGCTGCGGGTGGTTCCAGCGGATCAGTGCCTCATAGCCCACCACGTGGCTGGAATCGAGTTGGCAGATCGGCTGGAAATACGGCTCGAATTCATCGTGCTGCAGCGCATGGCGCAATTCGGCCTCCAGCGTGAGCACGTCGACGACATTCTTGGCCAGGGCCTCGTCGAACATTTCAAAACGCTTGCGGCCGGCTTCTTTCGCCCGATACAGCGCGATGTCGGCATCGCGCAGGACCTCGTCGGCCATACTGTAGCGGCTGTCAGCCACCGCGATGCCGATGCTGGCCGATGGCTCCAGTTCCTTGCCGGCCAGTTTCAGCGGTTCGCCGAGACATTTCAGTATGCGCTCCGCCACGTTCACCGCGGTGCCCGGAATCTTCACATCCTCCAGCAGGATCGCAAACTCATCGCCAGACAAACGCGCCACCACGTCCGGATCACGAACGCAGTTGAGCAGTCGACGGGCAATTTCCTTGAGAAACGCGTCGCCGGCCAGATGGCCGAGGCTGTCGTTGATCACCTTGAAGCGATCAACATCCAGATAGAGCAAGGCGCAACGCCGATTCGGTTCGCGCTGCAACAATGTCAGCGCGCGGTCGAGACGATCGCGTAGAAACCCCCGATTCGGCAGGCCAGTCAACGGATCGTGCATCACCTGATGCTTCAACTGCTGCTGGATATGTTCACGCTGGCGAATCTGCTGCAGCAACTCGTGCGTACGTTCTTCAACGCGTTGCTCGAGCTGGACATTGGCCCGATGCAGAGACATGTCGGAGCGGCGGCGATAGATGCTGTTGGCGATCTGCAGCGCGGCGAAGCTGAGCAGCTCCTGGTCAGTCGTGCTGTAGACGTTTTCCTCGGCATAGCTATGCACCGCGACCAGGCCCATCACTTCGCCATTGACCATCAGCGGGACGCCCAGCCAGCATGACGAAGGCTTGCCGATGGTGTGTTGCACAACCTCACCCCGTTGAATGAGCGCCTCTATATCGGAGGCCTGCCCGAGGAACGGATGGGCTTTCCGCATGACATATTCGCTTAGGCCCCCACCCAGAGGGCGCGACAAGGTGCATCGTTCGCCGGCGTCCACGTAATAGGGGAAATCCAGTGTGCGATGATCTTCCGAGAGCAACGCGATGAAGAAATTCTCCGCATTGAGCAGGGCACCGACCAGGACGTGAACCCGCTCGTAGAACTCGCTCTCGCTAATATCGGCGGTGGCAAGCTGGGCCAGCTGAAACAACGCGGCCTGCAATTGCTCGGCACGCTGGCGCTCCAGTACCTCCTGCTGCAGGTCGCGATTGGCTTCATCCAGCTGCTGCGTGCGCCGGCGCACACGCTGTTCCAGCTCGTCCTTGGTCTGTTTGCGCTCCAGCGCAGTGAGGATGTGGCTGCCGACAAATTCCAGCAAGGCGCGGTCTTCGAGGGTATACACCGTGCCTTCGCGATAGCTCTGAACCACCAGGGCGCCATGTACCTGGCCGTTGCGAAGCATCGGCACGCCGAGCCAATCGGTACTGTCCGGGCCGGCCACCAGGAGTGGCCCGTTCACCTGTTTGAGTAACTGCTCATTGCTGCCCATCAACGGTTTGCCTCCGCTCAGGAGGTGCCAGGTCAGCGTGTGCCGCCGATTGTCCAGCGGCTCTTCCTTGGTGGTGTTGGGGCCTTGCTTGTCTTCGACATCGACGTAATAGAGGAAGCGCATCACGCCGCGCTCGGGGTCGTGCCGAACGATGAAGAAGTTCTCGCCATACATCAGTGTGCTGACGATCTCGTGGATGCCCCGCAGGAGTTCCGGCATGTCCAGATCAGAGCCGGCCAGGTCGGCGATCGCGAACAGCGCGCGCTGCAGATCCTCCGAACGTTTCAGCTGCTTGTGCGAGTCCTGCAGGCTCGCCAGCTCCAGCACTTGCTGCAGACGGCGACCGGCGATCGCGAAATGGCGCTCCAGCGTCCCTCGCAAGGACTGCCCGACCTCAGCGGAAAAATGCAGCAACAAGATCGCGCGCTCATGCGGCAACGGTCGCCAGGCCACCCGGCCACGGCCGCCCAGACAAAACCCGTCGCCGGAAAGCGCGCCTTGAGCCCACGCCGTTTCATCGGGCGTTGCATCCGCGCCGCAGGAATGCATCTCGCCTTCGCCGCCCCACAGCAAGGCGGCTGTCTCGCAGCCGGGCAATGAGCTGGCCAGATCCAGGATCACCTCACTCACTTCGACCGGCGTTGACGCCTCGATCAGTCGACGCAAGCATGCTTGCTCTCCCGTTGCCATCGGCGCGGGATGAGAAACCTGCGGGTGGCTATTCTTCACGTGAAGATCCGTAGGCGGCATAGGAAGTTATTACCTGGTGCGACGTGAATGTAATTGCACGAAGCGTTGCGCCCTCACCGAAAGCTAACGCCGTTCGAGGCAAGCACGGGTTCCTGCGAAAACCCCGGCTCGTGCATCGCCATGCGAAAGGTATTGCGCCCGTCGGCTTTCGCTTCGTAGAGCGCGGTGTCAGCGATGTGCATGAAGGCATCGGCCGAAGCGACGCTTTGGCAAAACGCCACACCGATGCTCAAGGTCATCTTTACCCGAACGGCACCCACGGCGATCTCCCGCTTCATGGCTGCCTGGATCTTGCGGGCTAGTTCTTCGGCGATAGACGAAGACTCGACATCCTCAATGAGCGCAACGAATTCGTCGCCGCCGAGGCGGGCCACCAGATCGTTCTTGCGAAGGCAGGCCTGAATGCGTTGGCCGACGGCCTTGAGCACTTCATCGCCGACACCGTGACCCCACGAATCGTTGATACGCTTGAAGTGATCCACATCGATCATCATGAGCAGAAGCGGCGACCGCTGCCGGTACTTCTGCAACAGCAGCATGGCGATGCGCTCATCGAAATGGCGGCGGTTGGCAAGCCCCGTCAAGGTATCGAAGCGCGCCAGCCGGGACAGTTCCTGCTCCACATCCTTGATATGGGTGATATCGGTGGTCAGCGCGTAGAAACCGCGCACGCACCCTTCCGGGTCCCGATCGGGCACGAAGTTCGTCTGGAAGCACAGGTGCCGGCCCTTGTAGTCCGCTTCGTACTCAAACATGGCCGTTCCGCCACCCAAGGCGGTCGCAATGTGCCCTTTAAGGTCGCCATAGATCTGCTCACCGCGAACCTCGTGCATGGTTTTCCCGATCATCTCCCGCGGATCATCGCCCGAGACCTGCTCAACGTAGGCATTGATGAAGGTGTAGCGCTCGGAAGCATCCACATGGGCGATAACCGCCGGTACGTTATCGGTAATCGTGCGCAGCCGCCGTTCGCTGTCGGCCAGGGCCTGCTCCGCCGTCACCCTCTGCGTGACGTCCCGCCCGGTGTAGATGATTTCCATCACGCCATCCCCGTCCGGGCTTGGAACCAGCCGCGCCAGGGCTTCAAACCAGACGTAATGGCTGTCCTTGTGGCGAATACGGTAGGTGGTCATGGTCGAGCCACCTGCTCGATGAAGCTCCGCGACGGCCTGGGCGACGCGCTCGCGATCATCGGGGTGGATGAGGTCGGGACGCGGTACCGAGAAGTCCTCGACGCTCCAGCCGAGCAGGTCTTTGATCGAGGGCGATACATAGCGCCGCTGACCGTCAGGCCGGATGCGCATCACCAGATCGCCGGCATAGTCGGCGAGGATTCGATAGCGCAGTTCGCTCTCTCGTACCTTGGCTTCCAGATGCCGGCGCTCGGCGAGAATCAAGGCCAGTGGCACGGAGATCAGGCAGACCATGCCCAGGAACACCTGAGCCAGCAGGGCGTGTTCGGTGCGCGACCCGTCGAGGATGAGATTGAAGGGTCCCGACCCCAACGCCGTCGCGATGTTGGTGATGGCTGCGATCAACGCTATGCCCACTACCAAGCCGGCGAAGCGATGCCGGAATACCGCCAGGAGCAGCGGTGCGTAGATCAGGAACAGCAGTGGATATCGCGACTGCGCAAACACGGCGAAGGTCGTGCCGGCGAGCAGTGCCATATCGCGAACGAACGGCCACCGCTTGCCCGGTGCTCCAAAGATCCTCCACTTCTTGATGAAAGCCACCCATGTAAGCGTGGCGACAATCACTATCCCAAACACATGGGCGCGGTACCAGGTTTCCGCGTAGGCAAGCAGCGGGGTTCCTTGTGCGATATGGATCGTGAGTCCGGCGAGCAACGCGGACGGAACGCACGCCACAAGCGTGCTCGCGAGGGCCACGCGGCTCAGGTTCGGATACGACACGTCGCGGGGGATTTCAGGAAACTGCCGCCGTATGGCACCGCTGACAATCAAAATCTCAAGCGTATCGGTCGCAGCAAGTTCCAAGGCCACGAGCGGAGAGATGTGAAGCACGAGCTGAGCCCCGACCGTCCCCGCGAAACCGAAAAGCAGATAAGGCCACCAGTCGCGCTTTGGCAATCGGAGAAGGCCGCCCACGAGGATGCCATTGGCTATCCACAGAGAAGGTGCGCTGCCAGTTGAGCGCGCCAAGGCCAGCGAATAGACACAGGAAGCGAATACCAGAACGGCGATGGCGGCGGCTCGCAGCAGAACAGCGAGCGATATGGACGGAAGCAGGCGGCGCATGGCTCTCCCTCCAGGAGTTTGCAGTGCGTGGAAACGACCCGGAAATGTCCTCAGCGCGTGGTCCGTTCGCTCAGCAAGCCCAACCGCATATGTAAATGACAGTCGGCTCCCGCTTCGTGACTTTTCCTTGAGACAAGAGGCAAGCAATGCCTGTTCCAGCCAAGTCCAGTCATCCTATTGGTTGTCGTTTGCTGTGATGAACATCACAAATTACCTTCGTGCCGACGGTTGCCACTGCAATGTTTTGGAGTTTGCACATGGGCGCCGCAGGCTGATCTCGGCATGCAGCAAGGCCATTAAGAACAAACTTGGACAGAACTCCACAGTCCGTGCGCCTTGGCAAGGGAATCAAAGCTAGGGCACTGGGTTGGGTGACCAAAGTTCGAAAACGGCTGTCGCCAGTCGCATCGTGGGCCGTGTGATTTGCACCAATTCGATCCATTGTCCATCATGGTGCAATGAACGAGACTGGCTGGCGCGCAAGGGCGGAGCAGATGGCGACCGGGTTGGCCCTGGTCGATGCGCAGCTGCGCCTGAGCTGGATCAATCCGGCGCTGGCCGATTGGCTGGAGCTGGGGTTGCGTAGCGCTGTCGGTCAGCCGCTCGGTCTGTTGCTTGGGGATCCCGACGCGCTGGCACAGGCCGGCAGGCTGCTGGCGGAACAGCGGTCCGCGCAATGGCGCGGGGTGTCGCTGGTGGCGGCCGGTGGCCGCGAAATCACGGTGGACATCGCGCTGCAGCCGTTCGAGGACGGCCTGCTGCTGGAAGTGCATGCACTGGCCGAACCGCTGGCGAACAGTTCGCCGTTGTCGGCCACCCTGCGTGGTTTCGCGCACGAGGTGAAAAATCCGCTGGCCGGCCTGCGTGGCGCCGCGCAGCTACTGCAGCGGCGGGTCGACAACGAGGACCTGCGATCACTGGCGGGCCTGATCATCGATGAGGCGGATCGACTCGGCACGCTGGCGAATCGGCTGCTGCATCACGACGGTGCGGTGCGGCTTGGTCCGGTGAACATCCATCAATTGCTGGAGCGGCTCACCGATCTGCTGCAGGCCGAACCTTCGCCGCCGCAGCTGCGGCATGACTACGACCCCAGCGTGCCGGACCTGCTCGGCGATGCGGACCGGTTGCAGCAGGTGCTGCTCAATCTCGCGCGCAACGCCCTGGAAGCCCACGCGTGCACGCTGACTCTGCGAACTCGGGTCGAGCACGGCGTGCGCCTGGGCGAACGGGTGCTGCGCATGGCGCTGCGGGTGGATGTGATCGACGACGGCATCGGCGTGCCGTCAGCCTTGCGTGACACGTTGTTCCAGCCGCTGGTGTCCGGCCGCGCCGACGGCAGCGGTCTGGGCCTGGCGCTGTCGCGCGAGATCGCGCACGGGCATGGCGGCGAGCTGCGCTGCACGAGCCGCCCGGGCGACACGGTGTTCTCGCTGTATCTGCCACTGGAGAGGGCGCATGACTGATCAAGACGTCGGCTGTGCGGAACATGGTGGGAGCGACTTCAGTCACGATGCTTTCGGTCAACGTTATCGAAGAACATCGCGGGTAAGGCCGCTCCCGCATAAAGAAGGTTTCGCGGGAGTGGCGCATGACTGAAGAAATCTGGATCGTCGACGACGACCGTGGCGTGCGTTTCGTGCTTGCCGAAGCCCTGCGCGATGCCGGCCTGACCGTGCGCGAGTTCGGCGAGGTGGCGAGCGTGCGCGCGGCATTGCATGAAACGCGTCCCGCCCTGCTGCTCACCGACGTGCGCATGCCGGGCGAGGACGGGCTGGGTCTGCTCGGCGAATTGCAGGCGCGGGGCATCGGTCCGGTGATCGTGATGAGTGCCTACACCGATGTCGCCACTACCGCCGCGGCGTATCGCGCGGGCGCGGTTGACTATCTGGCCAAGCCGTTCGATCTCGATCACGCGGTGGCGAGCGTGCAGCGCGCGCTGGCCAGCGTCGCGTCGCCGACCGTGGCCGGCAACCATGTCACCGTGGCGAACCATGCACTGCTCGGCGAAAGTGCACCGATGCGCGAGGTGTTCCGCCTGATCGGCCGCGTCGCCGCCAGCGATCTCAATGTCTTGATCACCGGCGAAACCGGCACCGGCAAGGAACTGGTGGCGCGCGCGCTGCACGAGGAAAGCGCGCGCCATGAGAAACCGTTCGTGGCATTGAACACGGCCGCGATCCCCAGCGAATTGCTGGAAAGCGAACTGTTCGGCCACGAAGCCGGCGCGTTCACCGGTGCGACGCGACGTGTCGCCGGCCGTTTCGAGCAGGCCGAAGGCGGCACGCTGTTCCTCGACGAGATCGGCGACATGCCGCTGGCGCTGCAGACCCGCTTGCTTCGCGTGCTTGCCGGCGGCGAGTTCTACCGCGTCGGCGGGCGCGAGTTGATCCGCGGCAACGTGCGCATCGTCGCCGCCACCCATCAGGACCTAACGGTGCGCGTCGCCGCCGGGCAGTTCCGCGCCGACCTGATGCATCGGCTCGACGTGGTGCGCATCGAACTGCCGCCATTGCGTACGCGGCGCAGCGACATCCCGTTATTGGCGCAACATTTTCTCGCCGCCACCGCGCAGGAACTGAAGCTGCCGCCGAAACGCTTTTCGCGTGCGGCACTGAAACTGGTCGCGCAGCGCGACTACCCGGGCAACGTGCGCGAGCTGGAAAACCTGTGCCGTCGGCTGGCGGTGATCGCGCCGGGCAGCGAGATCCTGCCGGCGGATCTGGGTGCCGGCGCGAGTGCACCCGGCGGTGGCGAATGGACCGACGTGCTGCGCGAGTGGGCGGTGGCCGCGCTTGCCGGCGGCGAGGCAGACATCCACGCGCGCGCCCGCGCGGCGCTCGACCAGACGCTGCTGCAGGCCGCAATGCAGGCCAGCGAGGGGCATAGACAGAACGCCGCGCAGGCGCTCGGCGTGGGGCGCAACACGCTCACCCGCAAGCTGGGCGCGTCGCGCACGCGGAAGAACTGACGCTGCCTGCACGCAACACTTGTTCGCCTTGCGTGAAGCCCCTACGCAACCCTCCGATTCCTGTGGGTTTCAGCCGAGCGTGATGCGCAGTTGGTGCGCGCCGCCATCGTCCAACAGCACCACCGCTGCGGCGGCATCCAGCATTTGGCCGTCCATTTCTATTCGCGCCACGCCGCGACAAACCCGGTGCGGGTTCTCCACGCTGACCTCGTGACAGGTGACATGCTGCTTGCCGCGATGTCGATAGGTGAGCTGAAAACCTGGCCAGTCCTTCGGAATGCACGGGTCGACACGCATGCTGTCGCCCCGCAGCTGGAAGCCGAGCACCGCCTCCAGCCCGGCGCGATACAGCCACGCGGCGGAACCGGTGTACCAGGTCCAGCCGCCGCGGCCGACGTGCGGTGCAACTGAATAGACGTCCGCACAGGCGACGTAGGGTTCGACCTTGTAGCGTTCCACGGCCGCCGCGTTGGCGCTGTGATGGATCGGGTTGAGCAGGTCGAACAGTCCGCCTGCGCGGTCGCCGTCGCCGAGCTCCGCCCAGGCGAAGATCGACCAGGTCGCGCCGTGCGTGTACTGGCCGCCGTTCTCGCGCACGCCCGGCGGATAGCCCTTGATATAGCCGGGGTTCTCCCTGGCGTGGTCGAACGGCGGGGTGAACAGGCACGCGATCGCGTTCGGGTGATCGACCAGCAGGCGATCGACCGAGGCCATGGCCTGCGCGGCATGCAGCGGATCGGTGGCGCCGGCCATCACGCTCCACGACTGCGCGATCGTATCGATGCGGCATTCGTCGCTCTCGTGTGAACCGAGCGGCGCGCCGTCGTCGTAATAGCCGCGGCGATACCACTCACCGTCCCAGGCTCGCTCCAGTGCGCCGCGCAGGTCATCGGCGTAATTGCGCCAGTGCTGCATGCGTTCGGTCTCGCCGCGCTGCCCGGCGAACGGCGCCAAGGTGTCGATCGTGCTGAGCAAAAACCAGCCTAGCCAGCTGCTCTCGCCGCGACCCTGGGCGCCGACCGCATTCATGCCGTCGTTCCAGTCGCCGGTGCCGATCAGCGGCAAGCCGTGCGCGCCGCGGGTGAGGCTGGCGTCCAGCGCACGGGCGCAATGTTCGTAGACGCTGGCCTGCTTCCCGGAGATGGACGGCTGAAAGAACGCATCGGTGGCGCCGTCGGGAATCGACGGGCCGGCGAGAAACGGCAGCACCTCAGCCAGCACCCCGGCATCGCCGGTCACGCGTACGTAGTGCATCGCCACATAGACCAGCCAGTTGCGATCGTCGCTGATCCTCGTGCGGATGCCCTGGCCGCCCGGCGGCAGCCACCAGTGCTGCACGTCGCCTTCCACGAATTGCCGGCCGGCAGCACGCAGCAGATGTTCGCGGGCGAGGTCGGGGCGACTCACGCACAACGCCATCACGTCCTGCAGCTGATCGCGGAATCCGTATGCGCCACTGGCCTGGTAGTACGCAGTGCGCGCCCACAGCCGGCAACTGGTGACCTGGTACAGCAGCCAGTCGTTGAGCAGGATGTCCATCGCCCGGTCCGGCGTATGCACCTGCACGGTGTCCAGCATGTCGTTCCATTGCGCGGCGACCTCGGCCAGCACGGCGTCGAGGTCGGTGGCGCGGTACTGGCGGATCAAGGCTTGCGCCGCCGCTTCGTCGGCGGCATCGCCGAGCATGAAGACGATGTCGATCTGCGTGTTCGGCGGCAATGCGATGCGCGTCTGCAACGCGCCGCACGGATCCAGCCCGGCGCCAAGCTGTCCGTTCAGGGGGGCGTTGTCGCGTAACCCAGCGGGGTGTGCGACGGTGCCGAGCGGGCCAAGGAACGCGGCGCGATCACCGCTCATCGAATGCTGCGCGCCAGCCAGGTCGATGAAGGCGACGCGCTCGCCGAAATCGGGACGCCAGCGATTGCGCGCGAACAACGCGCCGGTCATCTCATCGCGCGCGGTGATCACGAACGGCGCTGGCATGGTGCCGTTCGCACCCAGCGCCCAATCGACGTAGCCGGTGAGCGACAGCCGGCGCGGGCGACTGGAGCGATTGCGCAGGCGCAGGCGCGACAGCTTGAGCGAGTCGCTGATGGGCACGCACTGGACCAGCTCCAGCTCGATGCCGTTGGCGTCGTTGGTGAAGCGGCTCCAGCCTTTGCCGTGAGTGGTCGCGTAGTTCGCGCCAGTCATGCGTATCGGCAACGCGGTGGCGCTCCACAGTACGCCGGTATCCTCGTCGCGCAGGTACAGCACCTCGTGCGGGATGTCGCTGACCGGATCGTTCGGCCACGGCGTCAGCGGATTCTGCTGGCTGTTCAGCGACCACGCATAGCCGCCGCCCTCGGCCGATACGATGAAGCCGAACACCGGGTTCGCGATCACGTTCACCCAGGGCGCCGGTGGGCGGCGGCTGTCGTCGAGATGGATTTCGTAGGCGCGGCCGGCGTCGGCGAAGCCGCCGTAGCCGTTGGCGAATTCCAGCGGGTCGGCCGCGGTGATGGCCGCGACGGAAGCCGGCGTGCTGGCAGGCATCGTTGCCGTCAGGGTGAGCGGCGCGGCGGCTGGGGCGATGGCGGTTTGCGCCGCAGCGGCAGGGTCGAGCAGCACGCGCGCGGCAGTCAGCAGGCCGTCGCGCAAGTCATCGCTGATCGCCTGTTCGCGCAACGCGAACAGTTCCGTCCTGGGCAGATGCCCATCGGCTTTCAGTTGCGCCTGCTGCGCGCTGACCAGCGGCGCCAGCGCCGCGTGCAAGGCATCGCCGGCGGTGCCATCGGCCGTGTTCAGCAGCACCACATCGACCGCCAGCCGCTGGCTGCGCCAGTAATTCTGCGCGCGCAGCAGCTCCTGCACACGGGCCAGTTCGGCGCGGTCGCCCAGGCGCAGCAGCACGATCGGGCGGTCGCCGGAAATACCAGCCGGCCACAGCGTGGGTGGGCCGCCGCGACCGCGCGCGAGGGCATCGGGCGCCGCGCGCTGGCTGCCGTCGCTGCTGATCAGCGCGCTCATCCAGTGCGCGAAGCGGGCGTCCTGCGCAGCGTCGATGCCGAGGCGCTGCTGTTCGGCCTCGGCGCGCTTCACTGCGTCGGCAAACAGCCGATCGGCTGCGGCCGGGTCGTCCAGCTGGGCGGCGAGGGCCAGCGCGCCGTCGCGTGTATCGGCCAGCTGCGTCCACAGCAACAGCGTGATGCTGGTGTCCGGGGCGAGGGTGATCGACTGGCGCAGGCTGAAGACCGGATCGAGCACGCAGCCGCTGCTGCGCGACAGCGTGGCGCCGTGCTGCATCGCCAGCGCGTCGCGCAAGGTACGGCCGCGACCGAGAAAACGACCGCGATCGGTTTCGTATTCGGCGTCGGCATTGACGGATTGCCCGTGCACGCGCAAGGCATGCGCGGCCCATACCGCCGGCTCGCTGCCGTCGCGGCGGCGGCGGGTGGCCAGCAGCATGGCGTTCGGCGCATCCCATTCGGTCTGCACGAACATCTTGGAGAATGCCGGATGCGCGTTGTCCGCGCCGATCGGGCCGAGCACCAATTCGGCATACGTGGTCAGCGACAGCGTGCGCGTGCGGTCGCCGTGATTGCTCAGGGTGAGCCGGCGCAGTTCGGTGTCGGTAGTACTGGCCACGGCGATGTCCAGCACGCTGTGCACGCTGTGGTGACGGCGGCTGAAACGGGCGCGGCCGTTGCTGAAGTCGACCGCATCGTCCGGCGTGCGGTGGCCATATGGCTGCTGGCTGGCCGACCACAGCGCGCCGCTGTCCTCGTCGCGCAGCAGCAGGTAGCTGCCCCAACCGTCGACCGTGGGATCCTCGCGCCAGCGGGTGACGGCGAGGTCGCGCCAGCGGCTGAAGCCGGAGCCGCTGCCTTCCAGCATCACCGAATAATGTCCGTTGGACAGCAGCTGCATCGTGGTTGTGGCGTGGACGGGCATGGGCATCGGCGTCGCAGGTTCCGCTGGGTGGTCGAAGGAAGTTGCGGTGTGCCCGGCGAGCGTGCCTTCGACCCATGCGCAACTTGTCGATGAAAGGCGATGCGACATGAAGGGCGCGGCTACGCTCCGTTAATTTCACGCGCGACGGAGCAAGCTGGGATTCGAATCGACGCACTTGTGCGTCCCCACGACCCCACTGCACCGTGGCAATCGGGATTACTGCATGACCGACAGCGCAACGCCCATGGACGAGACCTGGCTGGATGACATGCAGCGCTCGGCGTTCGGCTATTTCGCGCAGCTGGTCGACCCGCACGACGGACTGGTGCCCGATACCTCGCGTGCGAACTCGCCGGTCAGCATCGCGGTGGTCGGTTTTGCGCTGTCGTCCTATCCGGTGGGGGTGGCGCGTGGCTGGATGAGCCGCGCCGACGCGTTGCGCCACAGCCTCGCCGCACTGCGCTTTTTCCGCGACAGCGACCAGAGCGGCACGCCGCAGGCCACCGGCTACAAGGGTTTCTACTACCACTTTCTGGACATCCACAGCGGCGCCCGCGTGTGGCAGTCGGAGCTGTCGATGATCGACACCGCGCTGCTGATCGCCGGCGTGCTCGCCGCGGCGAGCTACTTCGGCGACGACACCCCCGACGAGATCGAACTGCGCCATATCGCCGACGCACTGTACCGGCGGGTCGACTGGTGCTGGGCGCAGGACGGCGGCGACACCATCCGGCAGGGCTGGAAACCCGAATGCGGCTTCCTGCATTACGGCTGGGAAGGCTACAGCGAGGCGATCGTGCTGTACGCGCTGGCGATGGGTTCGCCGACCCATCCGATCAGCGGCCACGGCTACCACGCATGGACGGCCACGTACCAATGGGAAAACCTCTATGACGGCGATTTCCTGTATGCCGGGCCGCTGTTCGTGCATCACTTCTCGCATGCGTGGATCGACTTTCGCGGCATCCGCGATGCTTTCATGCGTGAGAAGTGCTCGGACTATTTCGAGAACAGCCGGCGCGCGGTGCTGATCCAGCGCGAGTATGCGCGGCTCAACCCGTACGGCTTCGCCGGTTACGACGAGAACGGCTGGGGGCTGTCGGCCTGCGACGGACCCAGCGACGAGCAGCAGGACGTGGCCAACGAAACGCGCCGCCTGTTCGGCTATGCGGCACGTGGCGTACCGTACGGGCCGGACGACGGCACCTTGTCGGCGCCGGCGGTGCTGGCGTCGCTGCCGTTCGCGCCGGAGATTGCGCTGGAAGGCATTCACAGCATGCTGTTGCGCTATCCGCAGATCCTCACCGACGGCCGACTCGCCAGCGCGTTCAACCCGTCGCTGGCGATGGCCGACGGCGCGGCGTGGGTCTCCGCCGGCCACTATGGCCTGGATCAGGGCATCGTGCTGATGATGATCGAGAACCACCGCAGCGGCTTGATCTGGCAGCTGATGCGTGGCTGTCCCTATCTCGTCGACGGCCTGCGCCGCGCCGGATTCCGCGGCGGCTGGCTGCTGCAGCCGACCCATCACGGAGCACGCTGATGCCGAACTTCGACGCATCCATCACCACCCCGCAAGACGCCTACGAGCACGAGCGGCTGGCTCATGTGCATCCGCAGGCGTGGAACAACCCTACCCCGGCCGCGCGCTATCAATTGCTGATCGTCGGCGCCGGGTCGGCTGGCCTGGTGGCGGCCGAGGCGGCCGCCGCGCTCGGCGTGCGGGTGGCGCTGGTGGAGCGACATCTGATCGGTGGTACCTGCCTCAACACTGGCTGCGTGCCGTCCAAGACCCTCATCCGCACCGCCCGGGCGTATGCCGACATGCGCGATGCCGCACGCTACGGCGCGCGCGTGCCCGGGGATATCCAGGTCGACTTTGCCGCCGCGATGGAGCGGGTGCGGCACGTCCGCAGCCACCTCAGCGGCGGCGACTCGGTGCGCAGGCTGGCCGCCGACGGCGTGGACGTGTTCTTCGGCAACGCGCAGTTCACCGGTGCCGACAGCCTCACCGTCAACGGCGTCCGGCTGTGCTTCGGCAAGGCCATCATCGCTACTGGTGCGCGGCCACAGGTGCCGCCGACTCCCGGCTTGCGCGAAGCGGGCTACCTGACCAATGCCAACGTGTTCAACCTGACCGAACTGCCGCGCCGCCTGCTGGTGATCGGCGGCGGCCCGCTCGGCTGCGAGCTGGCACAGGCGTTCTGCCGGCTCGGTGCGCAAACCACCATCGTGCAGGATGTGCCGCTGTTTCTGCCGCGCGAGGAACGCGACGCGGCGCAGATCCTGTCCGACGCGTTCGCCCGCGACGGCATCGAGGTGCGGCTCAACACCCAGGTCATCAACGTGCGGATGGAGAACGGACACAAGCTGGTCGATCTGGTCAGCGACGACTATCACAGCACCATCGCGGTCGACGCGATCCTCGCCGGCGTGGGTCGCGTGCCGAATGTGGAAGGGTTACTGCTGGAAGCGGCCGGCGTCGACTACGCGCCTGGCACCGGCATCCGCGTCGACGATTTCCTGTGTACCAGCAACCCACGCATTTACGCCGCCGGCGACGTCTGCCTCGAACAGCAATACACCGATACGGCCACCGCCTCGGCGCACATCGCGCTGCAGAACGCGCTGCAGAACGCGCTGTTCGGCGGGCGCGACCGGCTGAGCAAGCTGGTGGTTCCGTGGTGCACCTATACCGACCCGGAAATCGCCCACGTCGGCCTGTACGTGCGCGAGGCGAACCGGCAGGACATTCCGGTGAAAACCTTCACCGTGCCGATGCACGAGATCGATCGCGCGGTGACCGACAGCGAGCAGGGCGGCTTCGTGAAGATCCACGTGCGCGAGCGCAGCGACTGCATCCTGGGCGCCACCATCGTCACCCGTCACGCCGGCGACATGATCAACGAGATCACCCTGGCGATGGTGGCGGGCGTGGGTCTGCGCACGCTGGCGCGGGTGATCCATGCCTACCCCACGCAGGCCGAGGCGATCCGCCGCGCCGCCGATGCGTACAACCGCACGCGGCTGACCCCGCGGTTGCGCGCGCGGTTGCGGCGCTGGCTGGCCCGCTGAGCAGGCCGCGTGGCCGCACACACGCCGCCTCACGTCGACTTATCGCCACCCACCTACAATGAGTGGGATCGGCAACCACGATTTTCCTCCCCACCTCACGCAAGGAAACCTTATGGAACTCGGCATGATCGGCCTCGGCAAGATGGGCGCCAACATGGTGGAACGCCTGCAGCAGGGCGGCCACAAGATCACCGGCTTCGACCCCAGCGCGGAGGCGCGCAAGGCGGTACAGGTCGCTGGTGCCGGTGCAGTCGATTCGCTGGCCGCGCTGGTCGGGGCGCTGCCCACGCCGCGCGTGCTGTGGATGATGGTGCCGTCCGGCAAGATCACCGACGACACCGTCGACGCACTGCTGCCGCTGCTGGCCAAGGGCGACATCGTGATCGACGGCGGCAACTCCAACTACAAGGACACCTTGCGCCGCGCGAAGCTTTACGCCGAACACGGCCTGGGTTACGTCGACTGCGGCACCAGCGGCGGCGTGTGGGGTCTGAAAGAGGGCTACAGCATGATGATCGGCGGCGACGGGCAGGTCGTCGAGGCGTTGCGGCCGATCTTCGAAACGCTGGCGCCGGCGAAGGATCAGGGCTGGGGCCGTGTCGGCCCGGTCGGTTCGGGTCACTTCACCAAGATGGTCCACAACGGCATCGAATACGGAATGATGCAGGCCTACGCCGAAGGCTTCTCGATCCTCAAGCACAAAGTGGATTTCGGCCTCGACCTGCACCAGGTCGGCGAGATCTGGCGCTACGGCAGCGTGGTGCGCTCGTGGCTGCTCGACCTGGCCACCGATGCGCTGGGCAAGAATCCGAACATGGAAGGCGTCGCACCGTACGTGGTCGATTCCGGCGAAGGCCGCTGGACCGTCGACGCGGCGATGGAGCTCAATGTATCCGCGCCGGTGATCACCCTGTCGCTGATGGAGCGCTTCCGCTCGCGCGACGACGATTCGTTTGCCGACAAGCTGCTGTCGTCGCTGCGCAACGAGTTTGGCGGGCACGCGATCAAGAAGGAGTAGGAAGGCGCTGCGCTTTGACTTTTGCAAGATTGATTTCCGGGGGCCTCGGAAACACACAACGGCGTCATTCCGGCGAAGGCCGGAATCGCATTCTGCGCGGCCTGCCATTCCCAACTCACCGCCGCACAGGGGCCGGGTAGAGCAGCGCACCATCCTGGCCCGCACTATTCAGAAAAACCGAAGCAGGAACTGGAGCAAAGACCCATCGCATCGGCCGGGGTTTGCATGCGCTCACCTGATCTACAGCAGATCGCCTTGCGGTAGCGCATAGCTCAACCGTCCATCCACGATGCGTGCCGGCGACGTATACGGGTGAACGGTCGTATGAGTCGCATCGACGATGTGGATCACCTCGATCCCACGCAGCTTCAGCACATCGGCAATCAGTGAGCGGTGGCAGCGCCACCATACGGCCTCGGCGCACATCAGCGCAGTGCGTCGAGCCGAGGCGAGCCGCAGCAGCCTTTCCAGTCCGGCGGCAAATTCCGGGCTGGCCAGGTGGTCGGCATAACCCTGGAATGAGGCATTGCGCCACGCCGTGTTTGGCGAATCGGGCTGCACCTTGCGCCGCCCGCCCAGCTCGGGCAGCCACTGATACGCAACGCCGTACGCGGGCAGGGTATCGGCCAGCGCCTCGCTGGCGAAATGCGGATAGCGACGCGAGCCGGGAAAGCGTCGCACGTCGGCGATGGACTCGATGCGGCATTCGTCCAGCAGGCCGAGAAACTCTTCCAGCGTGCGGGTCGAGTGGCCGATCGTCCAGATCGTCTGCGCACCGGCAGCAGTGTTCCCGGATGGCATCGCTCAGTCGATCTTGTGCAGCGCCGCGCCCTTGTGCATCGCGACGTGATCGGTCTTGTCGCTTTGGATCTCGTACTGCGGATCGGCCTCGCTGCAGCGGTGCGTGTGGCCCTTGTAGTCGGTGTCGCGCGTATGCACCTTGATGATCTTGCCGCTCACGTGACCGGCTTCGGAATTCCAGCGCACGTGATCGCCGACTTTGAAGGGATGGCTCATGACTGCTCCAGCAATGGCAGATCCAACGACCATTGAAACAGCCTGCATGTTGGGTGCGCGTGGAAAGGGCGTGTTCGCTTGATCTCAAGTGGGATCTGTCGGACCGGATTGCGCTGCGTCTTCGACCCCGAGAGCTGGTCGGTGCACGTGGCCGCGTCATCCCAGCCGCAACAGCTTCCTAACCGCCGGCAAATTGCGCCGGCTGATTTCCGGGCTGAGCTCGGTGCCGTCGAGCCGTGCCAGCACGCGGCCGTCGGCGAGGGTCTTGATGCCGAGCAGTCGCGCCGGTGGCGCCAGGCAGTTGCGGTGCAGGCGGATCAGCTGGTCGGGGTGGGCATCTTCCAGCTGGCGCAGCGATTCCTCGATCAGCAGCTCGCCGCGGCGGTGTTGCACGACGACGTATTTCTCGTCGGCGAGCAGGCAGATCACTTCGTCCAGCGCGATGCGCACCTGTTCGCCGCGCATCCGGCCGTGCAGGTATGCGGTCGGCTCGCGCGGTGCGTCGGCGAGGCGGCGTTGCGCGCGTTGCAGCGCATCGCGCAGGCGTTCCAGCCGCACCGGCTTGAGCAGGTAGTCGACCGCGCCAAGCTCAAACGCCTGCAGCGCGTGCGCTTCGTAGGCGGTGCAGAAGATCACTTGCGGTCGCGTGCGCCCGGCCAGTCGCTGGGCCACGGCGGTGCCGCTGAGGCCGGGCATGTTGATGTCCAGCAGCAGCACGTCCGGCTGCAGTTCACGGAGTGCGCCCAGCGCGGCTTCGCCGTCGGCGACGCTGCCGACGATTTCCACGCCGTCGCAGTCGCCCAGCAGCGCAGCCAGGCGCGCGCGCGCCAGCGGCTCGTCGTCGACGATCAGGGCGCGCATCACGCGAAGGTTCCCGGCAGCTGCAGCAGCACCACGAAGCGGTCGTCATGTGGCCCGGCCTGAACTTTCGCCAGCGGTCCGTAGCGATACGCGATGCGCTGGCGCACGCTGTCCAGGCCGTGGCCGTTGCCGCGTTCGGGCGGCGTGGTCGGCAGCGGGTTGATGATCTCGATGCGCACGCCATCGCCCTCACGCTGGCCGCGCAGGATCACCTCGCCGCCTTCGCGCAGCGGCTGGATGCCGTGGCGTACCGCGTTCTCCACCAGCGGCTGCAGCAGCAGGCGCGGCAGCGGGAAGTCGGCCGGCAGATCATCCAGTTCGCGCCGCACATGCAGCCGTGCACCCAGGCGCAACTGCTCGATCGCCAGGTAGCGCTCGACCAGCGCCAGCTCCTCGCCCAGCGTGCCGTCGCCGGTGTCGTGCTGGCCCAGTGCGGCGCGGAACAGTTCGGACAAGTCCTCCACCGTGCGTTCGGCCGCGGCGGGGTCGACCCGGATCAGCGCCGCCACCGTGTTCATGCTGTTGAACAGGAAGTGCGGACGGATGCGCGCCTGCAGCGCCTCGACCTGCGCACGCGTCACTGCGGCCAGCCGCGCCTGCCACTGCGCCAGCACATAGAAGTAGCGCAGCATCGCCGCGCCGAGCAGCGCGGCGATCAGCACGTTGTCGCGCACGAACACTTGCATGCTGCTGCTGATCAGGTTCATCTGCAGCGAGCCATCGAGCCAGCGCGCCACCGCGCTGGCGACGCTCACGATCAGCACGATCAGCAGCCACACGCCCGCATACGGCGTGCGCCCCGGCAGGCGTTGCAACAGCGGGCGCAGCTTGCACACGGTTACCGCGATCACCAGCGCCAGCCACGTCACGAACAGCATGCTGACGCTATAGGCGGGCCAATCGCGCTGGTTGTCGCGAGCCAGCCACATCACCGTCACCGTCAATGCGCCGACCACGAACAGGGCGAACAACGCCGGCAGCCGGCAGAAATCCGGCAGCGGGCTGCGTTCGATGTGGCCGCGGGGGCGGCTGCTGGGCGTGGATGCGCGCATGCGGACAAGTATGCCGCATGCGCGGGCATGGCTAGCTCAGGCGTTGGGTCAACCAGTGGCGCAGGTCGCCGATCTCCTCGGCGCAGACCGCATGGGCCATCGGATAGGTATGCCATTCCAGCGCATAGCCCTGCGACAGCAGCAGGTCGCGCGAGTCGACACCGCGCTGCAGGATCACCACCGGGTCGGCGGTGCCGTGGCCCCAGAAGATCGGCGTGGTCGCATTCGCTGCACTGCGTTCGCCGGCGAACGCAGCGTGCAACGGCAGATAGGTCGACAGCGCGATGATGCCGGCCAGCTTTTCCGGATGGCGCAGACCGGCGGCCAGCGCGATCGCGCCACCTTGCGAGAAGCCGGCCAGCACGATGCGCTCGCTGGGCACGCCACGGCTGTGCTCGCGGGCGATCAGGGTTTCCACCTCGCCGATCGACGCGCGCATGCCGGCCTCGTCCTGCCGCGCATCGAGATCGAATGCGGCGATGTCGTACCACGCACGCATCGACATGCCGTTGTTGATCGTCACCGGCCGTACCGGCGCATGCGGAAACACGAAACGTATCGGCGGCCACGCCGGGTCCACCAGCTCCGGCACGATCGGCGCAAAGTCATTGCCGTCGGCACCCAGGCCATGCAGCCAGATGATGCTGTAGCGTGGGTTGGCGGCGGTTTCGTGTTCGACGGCGGGGAGGGTCATGCGGTGCTCGGCAAGGTCAGGGGGCGGTGATGATGGTGGCGACGGCGTTGGGTTGCAGCGGACTGTCCAAGGCAACTTCCTGTTCCGAGGGCAACGGGACAGTGGGCAGGGCAACCTCGGCGTTCGCCATCGCGCTTTCCTTGCGTGCAGCTTCGCGCAGGATTTTGACTTGCTCAGGAGCGAGTATCTGATCGCGCAAAGTGAAGTTCATCGGTATGCGCACTTGCGTCGCAACAGGCTGACCGTCGACCTGTTCCGGGATGAAATGCCAGGTCCTGGCGATCTTCAGTGCGGCATCCTTGAATGACGCCGACACCGGCCATTCCGCAAACTGGCTGTTCACCGTCATGTCGGCCAGGCGGCCGTCCGGTTGCACGGTGGCGTTGATAAAGACGAACGCAGCCTGGCGTCTGTGCACTGCATCCCGTGGATATGGCGGCTGCCTGCCGGCTCTGTCGAATTTGGGACCGTTGCCCGCGAAGCTGATGCGCAGGTTGTACTGTCCGCTCGCGTTCGGCAACGCCTGCAACTTGGCACTGATGAACGTATGCGCCGGTACTGACCGACCGTTGAGTTTAGCTGGTACGAATTGCCACTGCTTCACCGCGGAAGCCAGCACTGGGGCGATCGATATGGGTACGCCTGGGTCGACCTGGGTGGCAGTGATATGCCCTTGTGCATCCACGTCGGCGCCAATTCTGTAAATCTGTTCGCGCGTCTCGGCGGCCTGCGCTGTCAAAGAGCAGATCAGCAGAAGCATGGTCGCATTAAGCATGACGTTTCTCATGGCGATCCCCTCAATCAAGTGACCAGGTGGCGGCGCCCCCGCGCCGCGCGGGCGACCATCATGCCGCAGCGATGGCATGCGGGGTAGCCAGCATGCCGCGGTCGCGCTCACGGCGTGGTACCCAGCCCCAGCTCCTGCGCGAAGAACGTCAGCCCGATCGCGGTATCGCCGACGCGCTGGCTGAACGGCGCGCCGATGCCGTGACCGGCGTTCATGCGGGTCAGCAGCAGGATCGGCTGCGTCAACGAGGTGGCGTTCTGCAACGCGGCGGTGAACTTGCGCGACTGCCACGGCGCCACCCGCGGATCGTTCGCGCCGGTGGTCATCAGCACAGCCGGATACGCCGTCTGCGGCTGCACGTTCTGCAGTGGCGAATACGCCAGGGTGGCCTTGAACTGTGCCGGGTCGCTGATCGTGCCGTATTCACTGACGTTGTACGGGCCGTTGGCGAACGCAGTCTCGTGGCGCAGCATGTCGTGGATGCCGACCTTGGCCATCACCGCGCGGTAGTCGGCCGGATGCTGCACGATCTGCGTACCCATCAGCAGCCCGCCGTTGCTGCCGCCGAGGATGCCCAGGTGGGTGCGGTCGGTCCAGTGCGTGTCGAACAGCGCCAGCGCGGCGGCGTGGAAATCGTCGAACACGTTCTGCTTATGCAGCTGTTGCCCCTGCGCGTGCCACATCTGACCATTCTCGTTGCCGCCGCGGATGTTCGCGTAGGCGAGTACGCCGCCGCGTTCCAGCCACGCGAGATTCGCGCCGATGAAGCCGGGCTTGATCGGGATATCGAAACCGCCGTAGCTGTACAGAATGGTCGGCCGCGTGCCGTTCGGCGTGGTGCCTGCCATCGACAGCACCGTCACCGGAATCTTCGTGCCGTCCTTCGACGTACCGTCGATGCGTTGCACGGTGACCTTGGAATAATCGCCGGCCGGCCTCACCTCGAACACGGTTTTCAGCGTGCCATGCTTGCCGTCGTATTCCACCCAGCGTTCCGGGGTGGTCCAGCCGCTGTAGCTGATCAGCGCCTTGTCCTGGCCGGACTCGGAGGCGATCTCGCCCACGCCGATGTCTTGCGCCGGCAGCGGCAATTTGCGCACGAACCGCGCCTTGGCGTCGTACTGCTCGACCCACCAGTCCGGGCCCCAGCTGCGCACCACCAGAAAGCCGTTGCCGAGCGGAGCGATCTGCTGGATCGCGCCGTCGCGCTGGGCGAGCACTGGTACAGGCTTGCCATCCGTGCCGATCGCCACGATCTGGCCGCGCGGTGCATCCTGGAACGACGCGGCATATAGACGTCCAGACACCCACGCGGCCGTGCGCACGTTCGCGGCGCGACCGAGCACGCGCTGGAACGTGTTGCCGTGACGCAGGAACACCTCGGCCGGGCCGCCGTCGCCGTCGTACGCAAGCACAGCCGCCTGCGCCGTGCCCGGCGCATTCACCAGCACGTATTCGGCGACCTTCGAGTAGCTCTTGCCGAACACCACGGTGTCCGCCGTAGCGGGCTGACCCAGCGTGTGACGCACCAGCGTGGCGTTGAACTGCTCCACCGGCTGGCCCGCCACCGGCGGCGCGAAGCGCACGTAACTGACACCGTTTTCATCGGCGTCCCAGGCCACGCCCTGCGGCGTGGTGCCGCCGCCGGCCCAAGGCAGGGTGTCGCCCAGCGTCTTGCCGGTGGCGACGTCGAGCACGTGGATCGTGGTCAGCTCACTGCCACCCTCGGCCGTGCCGTAGGCGAGATAACGCCCGCGTGGCGACGGCCAGTAGCCGGTGATGGCGGTGCTGCCGTGATCGGCATTCGGATCGACCAGGGTCTTCGCTGCGCCATCCGGCCATGCCTGCGCGATCAGTACCGGCTGCGGCTGCGGCGGCGTCTGCTGCATGTAGAACAGCGTGCCGCCGGCCAGTATCGGACCGGAACGCGTGGTCGAGGTGACTGCCAGCTGTTGCACCCGCGCGGTGAGCGACTTGCCCTGCGGCATCGCAGCCAGCTCGGCTTCGGTATACGCGTTCTGCGCCTTGATCCAGCGCTGCACGGTCGGATCGCCGGGGTTTTCCAGCCAGCGGTACGGGTCTCTTACGGTCACGCCATGGATCACGCTGGCATCGGCGTGCTGCGGTGTCGGCGGCGGCAGCGGCCGCGGCTGGCCGATCAGGGCGACCTCGCGCGGCGGCCCCTGCGGTTCCGCCGGCGGCAGTTGGGTGGCGCCGAGCGTACCGGCGGCGAGCAGCGTGGCGGCAACAACGAAGGCGATGCGCATGCTGGAAACTCCACGAGCAGAACAGACCTGGCAGGGTAGCGCTCTGGCGCGGCGAGTGCAGCCATGCAGATCACGCACGCAGACCTTACTTTTGGCACAGTGACCCGCGCCATGCCACGTTGCTCGGCTATGCTGATTTTTTTGCCTGGGGAAAATCCATGCGTCGACTGCTGCTTGCCACCCTCGTGGCCTTCACCGTGTTGCCAGTGGCGGCCGCCAGGTTGCCGACCTCGGCCGCGCTCGAGCTGGAAGCCGTCATGGCCAATCCGGACTGGATCGGGCAGGCGGTGGAGTCGCCGTACTGGAGCGTGGACGGACGCAGCCTGTACTACTCGCTGAAGCGCGACGGCAGCCCGGTGCGCGACCTGTACCGGGTCGATCCGGTCAGTGCCCATGGGGTGAAGCTGGATGCGGCGGCGATGGCGCAGGCCGAAGGCCCGGCCGTGTTCGATCGATCACATCGGCATGCGGCCTTCATCCTGCATGGCGACGTGTTCGTGGTGGATGTCGCCAGTGGCCGGCGCAGCCAGGTCACCCGCACGCCGCAGGACGAATCCTCGCCGCAGTTCTCCGCCGATGGCAGCGCGCTGCAGTTTCGCGATGGCAACAACTGGTACAGCCATGACCTGGCCAGCGGCGTCACCGCGCCGGCGGCGGTCTTGAAGTTTGCCGACGATCCGCAGGCGAAGCAGCCCGATGCGCTGGGTGCACAGCAACTGGAACAGTTCAAGACGCTGCGCGAAATCAGGGACGACAAGCAGGCGCAGCGCGAGCAGGACAAGGCACTGGCGGCGGCCGATGCCGATCGCGCACCGCCGCCGTTCTGGCTCGGCGACAAGATCGAACCGATCGACACCGAGCTGTCGCCGGACGGCCGCTGGATGCTGCTGGTCACCACCGCCAAGGGCGATACATCGGGCAAGGCCCCCGAACTCACCCACTACGTCACCGACTCCGGCTATGCCGAGCAGCAGGAGACGCGCGTCTATGTAGGGCGCAAGGAACCGGCGCCACAGTCGCTGCTGCTGCTCGACCTGGTCAATCACGCCAGCTACCCGCTGAACACGGACGCGCTGCCCGGCATCAAGGACGATCCGCTGAAGGACCTGCGCGCCCGCGCCGTCGCGGCCCTGCAGAAAGCCGGCAAGATGGATCAGGCCAAGGCGCTGAAGGCGCCGGACTTGCGTGCCGTGCGCATCATCGCCAGCACCGATGATGGCGGTGGCGGCGGCATCGTGTGGAGCGACGACGGCGGCCAGCTGGCGATCCAGCTGCGTGCGATCGACAACAAGGATCGCTGGCTCGCCAGCGTCGATTTCAGCAGACACGCGCTGGTGCCCCAGCAGCGGCTGAGTGACAACGCCTGGATCAACTGGAACTTCAACGATTTCGGCTGGCTCAACGGCAACCGAACGCTGTGGTACATGAGCGAGGAAACCGGCTATTCGCAGCTCTATACCAAGCCACTGGAGGGCAAGGCGAAGGCACTGACCTCCGGTAAGTTCGAGGTCAGCCACCCGCTACTCAGCGACGACGGCAAGTGGTTCTACGTGCGCACGAACAAGGTCACGCCATACAGCTATGACGTCTACCGGCTGCCGGTCGATGGTGGCACGCTGAGCCGCATCACGAATTATCAGGGCATGGACGACTTCAAGCTGTCGCCCGACGGCACGCAGCTCGCGGTGTTGCATTCCGCGCCCTATGTGCTTGCGAGATTGGCCGTCCAGCCGTCTGCCGGCGGGACGCCGCGCGAACTGACCAGCACGATGAAACCGGCGTTCACCGCGCACGACTGGATCGCGCCGAAGATCGTCGAGGTGAAATCCAGCCACGGCGCCGGCAGCATCTACGCGAAGTACTACGGTCCGGCGAATGAAGACACGGCGTCAAAGCCGGCGGTGATCTTCGTGCACGGCGCCGGCTACCTGCAGGACGTCACGCTGTCGTGGTCGAACTATTTCCGCGAACAGATGTTCCACAATTTATTGGTGCAGCAGGGTTACGTGGTGCTGGACATGGACTATCGCGCCTCCGAAGGCTACGGCCGCGCGTGGCGTACCGCGATCTACCGTCAGATGGGCCACCCCGAGCTGGAAGACCTGCTCGATGGCAAGGCGTGGCTGGTGAAAAACCATCATGTAGACCCGCGGCGCGTGGGTATCTACGGCGGCAGCTATGGCGGCTTCATGACCGAGATGGCATTGCTGCGTGCGCCAGGCGAGTTCGCCGCGGGCGCCGCGCTGCGCCCGGTCAGCGACTGGACGCTGTACAACCACGAGTACACCGCCAACATCCTCAACGACCCGCAGCTCGATCCGGATGCCTATACGGCCAGCTCGCCGATCGAGTACGCCGACCAGCTGCGCGATCCGCTGCTGATCCAGCACGGCCTGATCGATGACAACGTGCTGGCCCAGGATTCGATCCGCCTGTACCAACGCTTCATCGAACTGCACAAGAAAGACTTCTGGATTTCTCTGTACCCGCTGGAGCGCCACGGCTTCGTGCATGCCGATTCGTGGCACGACGAGTATCGGCGGATTGATGAGTTGTTCAATACGTACGTGAAGCCGGTGAAGGCGGCGCCTGCCGCGCACTGACCGAGTCATGCATAAGTTGCCGATGGAAGTCGTGGGCATTCTCAATGCCCACGGCGCTTTTTGTACCGCCCAAACCGAATCGCGTCATGGACAGCATCAGGAGGAATCATGATTTGCCGCATGTGGCACGGACGTACCTTGCGCTCGAAAGCCGACGCGTATGCACGTTTTCTCGAGCAGCGGGCCATTCCAGACTACCGGTCGGTTCCTGGCAACCTGAGTGTCACCGTGTTGCGTCGGGACGAGGACGACGTGACCCACTTCCTGACCGTGACGCATTGGGAATCCGAGGACTGCATCCGCGTCTTCGCGGGCGACGAGCTGTTGCGCGCCAAGTACTACCCGGAAGACCAGGACTATCTCCTGGAGTTCGAACCCCTGGTTCAGCACTACACCGTCACGGCCAACGAGACCAGCGCACGTGGAAGATGATGGTCGACGGAGTGGAGTTCACCGTGGTGTCCCGCCAGGGTGAACGGCACCCATCGGAAAGGACCATGGTTCGTGCCCAGTGACGATATGCAGCGGGCGTTCGGACCGGCCGTGCATTGCCAGCTGTGGTCGTCTGCTCCCTGTTCTTTCCTGCGAGGTGGCACCGGCGGCGGTGCCCGCGGACAAAATCACGCGTAGCATGATCCGGGCACCCTGCCGGGGCGAAGAAAGGAGCCAGGCATGCATGTCGCGAACTGCCGCCGGGCGATTGCAATCGCATTCCTTCTCGTCGCGTTTTTCTGCGCCACCGCCACGGCGCAGGAGATCAGGGTGAGCCTGCTGGGTACCGGCGCGCCTTCGCCCGGCATGCAGCGGTTCGGGCCCAGTACGCTGGTCGAGGCGGGCAAGCACAAGCTGCTCTTCGATGCGGGTCGCGGCGCGCTGCAGCGTCTTGCCCAGCTCAACATCCATTGGCGGGATGTGGATGGAGTGTTCCTGACGCACCTGCACTCGGATCACGTGGTGGGGTTCCCGGATCTCTGGTTGACGGGCTGGCTGGTGCGGCCAGGGCGCCAGCGTCCATTGCATGTATGGGGTCCGGCGGGAACCAGGCAGATGATGGCGCACCTCGAGCAGGCGTACGCGTTCGATATCCGGATACGACAGTCCGACGACCGCGCCACGCCTGCAGGTGTCGTGCTGCTGGTGGCGGATATCGCCGAGGGCGTGGTGTTCGAGCAGGACGGCGTGAAAGTCACGGCCTTCGCGGTGGATCACGGACCGGTCAAGCCCGCCTTCGGCTATCGCGTGGATTACGCCGGGCGTTCGGTGGTGCTCTCGGGCGACACGCGTCTGTCACCGAATCTCATCCGTCATGCCCAAGGCGTCGATGTGCTCGTGCATGAAGTCGTGGCCCCGTCCATCTTCCACGGGCCTGCATCGGTGATCGAACACCACACGACGCCAGCGCAGGCGGGCGAGGTGTTTGCCAGGACCAAACCAAGGCTGGCGGTGTACTCGCATATCGTGCCGCCGACCGCCGCCAAACAGGATCTCATTCCACCGACACGGAAGTCCTACCCTGGCCCGCTCGTGGTGGGCGAGGACCTGATGGTGATCTATGTGGGAGAGAAGATCGGGATTCACCGCTTCGGTCGTACCTCGGCCACAACCCGGAAGGACGGAAGCGACTGACGCCTCCGCCCTCCATGGGTCACATGACTACCAGCGTACCGGTCATGGTCGGGTGGAATTTGCAGAAAAATTCGAGTGAGCCGGCGGTGGCTGTGATGCGTCCACTGGCGCCGGGTTTCAGGTCGACGTCGAAGTGGCCGTCGCGTGCGGTGGCACTGTGTTCGAGAATGTCGTGATTGGTCCATTCGATGATGTCGCCGGCGCGCACGCCGGTCGGCATCGGCCCGTACTGCATCTTGTCGATCACGATCACGTGCACGCGATGGGCCTGCGCCGTCGCCGGCTGCGTCGCCGTGCTGGCGGCGCTGGCCGGCGCGAATCCGCCGGCCAGCGCCAGCACGATGGCCAGCAAAGTCATCATGCGGAGCATCGACGGCGCCTTACTTCAGGCTCTGCGCGAGATGCTCGGCATGCATCTGGTGCGACTGGAACAGCTTCAGCCCGGTTTCCAGCAGCGACTTCAGTTCGGCGTTCTGCGCCGACGGGATCAGCGTGCCGCTCAGCGCGCCGTTGACGGTCTTGTGGTACGCCACTTCGTTGGCGACATAGGCCTTGTCGTAGGCGCTGCCGCTGAGTGCCGCGAGCTTCTTCTGCTCGGCGGCGGCACCGGTCGACAGCGACTGACTGGTGGCGTTGTCCTGCGGTGTCACGCCGAGCTTCTTGACCAGCGCCAGCGCCTGGTCGTTGACCGCGGCGTGGTCGCGCGCCATCTCCTCGGCAAATGCACGCACGGCTTTGTTGTGGGATTTCGCCAGCGCCTGCTTGGCGGCGGTGATGTCGATCACGCCGGCGGTGTAGGCGATATGCGCGATCTGCGCGTCGTTGATGGCGGGCGCGGCAGGTGTCTGCGCCTGCACGCTGGCAGCCGCGCCGACGCCGAGGGCGAGCACGAGGGTCAACAGGGATTTATTCATGGTGCGAGGTCTCCTTGGAATGGATGAAGGGCAGGCGGCACTCCGCGATGCCTGCCGGTGACCATGTGATGCAGCAGCGGCGCGCAGGTTCCGGCCAGCCGGCGGACCGGCGCCAGGAACCTCGATCGGCACACGCGCATCGAATCACCCGGTATCCCAACGAACCCGCCCGCATGCTCGACATCGACCCGCTCCCATCATCATCCACCGCCAACGCCGCGCAGGATCCGGCCAGCGCAGCCGCGCGGCCGTCCCGTGCCAAGGCCGAAGCGGCCGTGCGCACGCTGATCCGCTGGGCCGGCGACGAGCCCACGCGCGAAGGCCTGCTGGCCACGCCGGCGCGGGTGGTGCGCGCTTACGAGGAGTGGTTTGCCGGTTACCGGCAGGATCCGGTCCGCGTGCTCAGCCGCACCTTCGGCGAGGTTGGTGGCTACGACGATCTGGTCTTGCTGCGCGATATCCCGCTGCAGTCGACCTGTGAGCACCACATGGCGGCGATCCGCGGCGTGGTGCACATCGCCTACCTGCCCAGCCGGCGCGTGGTGGGTATTTCCAAGCTGGCCCGGCTGGTCGAGGCGCTGGGCCGACGCCTGCAGATCCAGGAGCGGCTGACGACGGAAATCGCCGATACGCTGGCCAACGTGCTGCAGCCGCGCGGCGTGGCGGTGATCGTGCAGGCCAGCCACGAGTGTCTGTCCTCGCGTGGCGTGCGCCTGCACGGCGTGCCCATGCTGACCCGGCGCCTGCTCGGCGAATTTGCGCAGGAGCCGCGGCGGCAGGAGATCCTGGCGATGCTGGCCGGCTGATCCGGGAACCTCGGAGGCTGCTGTGGCATCCGATCAGGTGTACAAGGAGAAAACCATGTCTGCCCATGCCCATGTTGCATCCGTCGATTACGCCGCGCTGGACGACAACGCGCTGGTGGCGCTGGTCCGTGGCGGCCAGCGCGAAGCGTTCCGGCACATCATGCAGCGCTGCAACCAGCGGCTGTTCCGCATCGCACGCAGCGTGATCGGTGAGGATTCGGAAGCGGAAGACGTGTTGCAGGAATCGTATATGCGCGCCTATCACAAGCTGGATTCGTTCCGTGGCGACTCGACCCTGCTGACCTGGCTGACCAGCATCGTGCTGAACGAGGCGCGCGGGCGGCTGCGCAAGCGTCACGCCATGGTCGGGCTGGAGCAGATCGACGCGGCGCCCGACGATACCCATCAGATCATCCAGTTTCCGTCGAAGTTCGGTAACGAGGACCCGGCCGTGTCAGCCGCCCGCGCACAGATCCGCCACCTGCTCGAACACGCCATCGACGAACTGCCCGAGGCGTTCCGCACGGTCTACATGATGCGCGAGGTCGAGGAATGCACGGTGGAGGAAACCGCCCAGCTGCTGGCGATCAAGCCGGAGACGGTGAAGACCCGCCTGCACCGCGCGCGCCGCCTGTTGCGCACGTCATTGCAGGGCACGCTTGCCGCCACCATGAGCGAGGCGTTTCCGTTCATGGGTCAGCGCTGCGCGCGCGTCACCGATGCCGTGATGGCGCGGCTGCAAGTCGAATCGCTGTAAGCCCGCTGCGAGAATCCCGCTCAGACAGGCCGGCGCAATTCAGCCGCTTCGCGTGCCAGCAACTCGATGGCGGCCCAGTCGCCGCTGGCGAGCAGGTTGGCTGGCGTAAGCCACGAGCCGCCCACGCAGAGCACGTTCGGCAGCGCGAGGAAGTCCGACGCGCTGGCGAGGCTGATACCGCCAGTGGGGCAGAAGCGGATCTGCGGTAGCGGGCTGGCCCAGGCGCCGAGCAACTTGGGGCCGCCGGCCGGCACGGCCGGGAAAAACTTCAGATGACGATAGCCGCGTTCGAGCAGGTGCATCGCTTCGCTGGCGGTGGCGGCGCCGGGCAACAGCGGCAGTTCGCAATCATCGGCGGCGTCGAGCAGGCGTGGCGAGATACCAGGCGACACCGCGAAACGCGCACCGGCCTGCAGTGCGGCCTGAAGGTCGCGCGCGGTCAGCACGGTGCCGACGCCGATCATGGCGCCTTCCACCTCGGCGGCGATCGCACGGATCGCCTCCAGCGCGGCCGGCGTACGCAAGGTCACCTCGATCG
The DNA here is from genome assembly GCF_006438785.1 of Rhodanobacter glycinis. Lineage (GTDB taxonomy): Bacteria > Pseudomonadota > Gammaproteobacteria > Xanthomonadales > Rhodanobacteraceae > Rhodanobacter > Rhodanobacter glycinis_A. The sequence continues at coordinate 225,894 of NZ_RCZB01000004.1, forward strand.
CCGGAATGCCGCCGGCGACCAGCGCGCGCGCCATCGGCACCGCATGCCGGGCGTCGTCGATCACCACCACCGGGATCACCGGCGCCAGCCGCATCGTGGTTTCGATCTGTTGCTGCTTGTGCTCGATGGGGCTGGTCACGTCAGGCTCCGGAAAAAGTTGAAGGATTCACAGCACGCCCGCGCCGAGATCGGCGGTGGCAGCGGCCTGCCGGAACAGGCCGAACAGTTCGCGACCCATGCCGCTGTGCTGGGCGGACAGGTCGGCGGTGTGCGGCAGGCGGGCGTCCAGTTCGTGTACTTCCATCAGGACGTCCAGACGTCCATTCACCGCGTCGAGGCGGATCATGTCGCCATTGCGGATCTTCGCGATGTTGCCGCCGGCGACCGCCTCGGGGGTGACGTGGATCGCCGCCGGTACGCGCCCGGATGCGCCGGACATGCGGCCGTCGGTGAGCAGCGCGATACAGTGGCCGCGATCCTGCAGCAGCGCCAGGGTAGGGGTGAGCTTGTGCAGTTCGGGCATGCCGTTCGCGCGTGGGCCCTGGAAGCGCACCACCGCGACGAAGTCACGATTGAGCTCGCCGCGCTTGAATGCGCCAGCCACTTCGTCCTGGTCGTCGAACACGATTGCCGGCGCCTCGATCAGCAGGCGGTCGTCCGGTACCGACGACACCTTGATCACCGCGCGGCCGAGGTTGCCGTCGAGCATGCGCAGGCCGCCGTCGGCGCGGAACGGTTCGTCGATGCCGCGAAGCACGCCGCGGTTGCCGCTCTGCTTGTCGACTGGCTTCCAGTGCAGCGCGCCGGCAGCATCCAGCTGCGGTATCTGCGCATAGCCGTCCAGGCCAGTACCGAAGATGGTCTGCACATCGCCATGCAGCAGGCCGGCGCCGAGCAGCTGGTCGATCAGGAACGCCATGCCGCCGGCCTGGTGGAACTGGTTCACGTCGGCGTAGCCGTTGGGGTACACGCGCGCCAGCAGCGGGACCACGCCGGAGAGCGCGTCGAAATCGTCCCAGCGCAGCTGGATGCCGGCGGCGTGCGCGATCGCCACCAGATGCAGCAGGTGATTGGTCGAGCCGCCGGTGGCGTGCAGGCCGATCACGCCGTTGATGATCGCGCGTTCGTCGATGATGTGGCCGAGCGGCAGGAAGGTGTCGCCCAGTGCGCTGTGCTTCGCGACGCGGCGTACCACCTCGGCGGTCAGCGCGTCGCGCAGCGGCGTATCCGGTGCCTCGAAGCTGGCGCCGGGCAGGTGCAGGCCCATGATCTCCATCAACATCTGGTTGGAGTTGGCGGTGCCGTAGAAGGTGCAGGTGCCGGCGGCGTGGTACGACGCGGCCTCCGCTTCCAGCAACTCGGCCTTGCTTGCCTTGCCGTCGGCAAACGCCTGGCGCACCTTTGACTTCTGTTCGTTCGGAATGCCGCTGGGCATCGGTCCGCTCGGCACGAACGCGCCGGGCAGGTGGCCGAAGCTCAGCGCGCCGATCAGCAGGCCCGGCACGATCTTGTCGCAGATGCCCAGGTACAGCGCGCCGTCGAACATGTCGTGCGACAGCGCCACTGCGGTGGCCATCGCCACCAGGTCGCGCGAGAACAGCGACAGCTGCATGCCCGGCCGGCCCTGGGTGATGCCATCGCACATCGCCGGCACGCCACCGGCGACCTGGGCGGTGAAGCCGGCATCGCGCGCGATCTGGCGGATCAGCGCCGGATAGCGCTCGTACGGTTGATGTGCCGAGAGCATGTCGTTGTAGGCGGTGACGATCGCGAGGTTGGCGCGCCGGCCGCTGCGCAAGGCGGCCTTGTCGTCGCTGCCGCAGGCGGCGAAGCCGTGTGCGAGGTTGCCGCAGGACAGATGCTCGCGCTGCGGGCCGCTGCGGTCGATCGCGTCGATCCGCTTGAGGTAGGTCGTGCGCGTGTCGCGGCTGCGCTGGCGCAGGCGTTCGGTGACTTCGGCAACAACGGGGTGCAGCGTGCTCATGCGAAAACTCCGGGACAGCGGCCGCGTCGCGTGACGCGGTGTGGATATCAGATTGACGGCGGGCGATGCGGCATCACGGGCACCAGTACACCGCCACCGGCACGCGCGACTGGGCCAGCACCGCACGCACCGGATAGTTCTGGGCGGCGTCGAGGCCGAGCCGCACGTCGGCGAGCAGGTCACGTTTCTTTTCGCCGGTGACCAGCAGGTACAGCGCGCGGGTTTCCAGCACGGTCGGCAGGCTGAGCGTGATGCGCGGCTCACCGGCAGCGGGTGCGCGCATCGGCAGTACGCGGGCGCGGCCGTCCAGATCCAGCGCCTCGGCCAGATGATCGCCGCCGGGAAAGAACGAGGCTGTGTGACCGTCGTCGCCCATGCCCAGCACCACCGCATCGAACGGTAGCGGCAGCGCGTCGATGCGTGCGTTGGCGATGGCCAGCCCCGCTTCCGGCGTGGGGTCGCCGGTATACAGCGGGATGAATTGCGCGGCGCTGGCGGCATGCTGCAGCAGTTGCGATCTGACCAGCCGCGCGTTCGAGCGCTTGTCGGTTTCCGGCACCCAGCGTTCGTCGACCAGGGTGACGTGGACGTTCGCCCAGTCCAGGGTTTCGCGCGACAGACGGGCGAAGAAATCCTTCGGCGTGCTGCCGCCGGACACCGCTAGTACGGCGCGACCGCGCTCGGCCAGGGCCGTGCGCAGGCGCGTGGCGACCCGTTCGGCCAATGCCAGAGCCTGCGCCTGACAATCGCTGAAGCTATGCGTGGTGACGTTCAGAGGGGTGGTCATGATGAAAATGGTGTGCCGACGGTCAAGGCCCTGCACATGAATCGTAGGAAGGGGGAAGCCAGTCTGTCGCACACACCGGCATGTTCGAGTGAAGCGACGCCAAACATGGCGAGCTATTCACTGTCCTCGTTCCAGGTGTGGCCATCGCGTTCGATCAGCGCCACCGCAGCGCTCGGCCCCCAGCTGCCGGCGGTATACGGACGCGGCGCCTCGCCGCTGGCAGTCCAGGCAGCCAGGATCGGGCCGGCCCAGCGCCATGCCGCTTCCACTTCGTCGCGGCGCATGAACAGGGTGGGATTGCCGCGTACCACGTCCAGCAGCAGGCGCTCGTACGCATCGGGTTGCTGTACGCCGAACGCCTCGGCGAAGCTCATGTCCAGCGGCACATGACGCAGGCGCAAGCCACCGGGGCCGGGGTGCTTGATGGTCAGCCACAGCTTCACACCTTCGTCCGGCTGCAACCGGAGCACCAGCCGGTTTTGCGCCAGCGTGCCGGCATCGGCACTGAAGATCGAATGCGGCACCGGTTTGAAGGTGACCGCGATTTCGGACACCCGGCTCGGCAGCCGTTTGCCGGTGCGCAGGTAGAACGGCACGCCGGCCCAGCGCCAGTTGGCGATCTCCGCCTTCAGCGCCACAAACGTTTCGGTGTTGGACTTGTTGTTGCCCAGTTCCTCCGGATAGCCCGGCACGCTGGCACCTTCGGCCACGCCGGCGCGGTATTGGCCGCGCACGGTGAGCTGGGCGGCGTTGCTGTCGTCGATGGGCTTGAGCGAATGCAGCACTTTCAGTTTCTCGTCGCGCACCGCGTCGGGCGCCAGCGATGACGGCGGCTCCATCGCGACCATGCACAACAGCTGCAGCATGTGGTTCTGCACCATGTCGCGCAGCGCACCCGCGCGGTCGTAGTAGGTGCCGCGATGGCCGACACCGAGCGTTTCGGCCACGGTGATCTGCACGTGGTCGATGTGCGCGGAATTCCACAACGGCTCGAACAAGGCATTGCCGAAGCGCAGCACCAGCAGGTTCTGCACGGTCTCCTTGCCGAGGTAGTGATCGATGCGGAAGGTCTGCGATTCGCTGAACACCTTGCCGACCGCGTCGTTGATCTGGTTCGCGCTGGCGAGGTCGCGGCCGATGGGTTTCTCCAGCACCACCCGCGAGGCGCCTTCGTTGAGTTTGTACTGGCCGAGCCGATTGCAGATATCGACGAATAGTTCCGGCGAGGTGGACAGATAGAACACACGGATGTGGTCGGGTTGGTTGCCGATGAAGGCGGCGAAGTCGTCCCAGCCTTCGTCCTTGCGCGCGTCCAGCGGGAGGTAGAACACCTGCTGCAGGAACACGTCGAGCTGCGCCGCCGCGCACACGCCGACCAGCGCCTCGCGCAGTTGCGCGCGATAGCCGTTGTCGTCCAGCGCCTCGCGGGCGATGCCGACGATCCGGCTGCTGGCCGGGATCTGGCCGTCGAGGAAACGGTGGAACAGGGCCGGCAGCAGCTTGCGCACGGCGAGGTCGCCGGTGCCACCGAAGATCACCAGGTCGAACGGTTCGACCGATTGGGAGGAAGCAGTCACGCAGTCACCTCGACACGATGCCGGATGGCGGGCAGAAGGCCTGGCGGCGCGTCTTGCCCGGGGTGTTGGCGATCGTACCAGTGAAATACCAGATCAGCTACCCGTATGCATACGAATTCATAAAAACAGTTGCCAGCTGGCAGTAGTCGGGTCGCCGCCAGGAACTCCGATCGCCCTGAGCGCAGGTCGCAGGCTGAAGTTGGAGGATTCCGGACGATGCACTTCGACTTCGCCCGCTGGCGCGGGCTACGCTCAGTGCGACCAGGTGGGATGGCTGGGCTTGCGGTTAGTGGTTTGCTATTGGTATCTTTGCTGGTATGGAAGCCGCCCTCGCCAACGAATACCACCGCATCTGCCAGGACCCGGCCACGCATCAGCCGCTGGCCTACCTGCGGCTGCGCCGGGCGATCCGCAACATCGTCGAGCATCGCGACATCGAGCCGGGTCAGGCGCTGCCCAGCGAACGCGACCTGTCGCAGGCGCTGAAGCTGTCGCGAGTGACCGTGCGCAAGGCGATCGCCGGGCTGGTCGAGGAAGGTCTGCTGACCCAGCGGCATGGCGCCGGCACGTTCATCGCCGAGCGCATCGTCAAGCCGATGTCGCGGCTGACCAGCTTCACCGAGGACCTGCGCGAGCGCGGGCTGTCGCCGCGTTCCGAGTTTTTCGAGCGCGGCATCGGCGAAGTGACGCCGGAAGAATCCATGGCACTGAACCTGTCGCCCGGCTCGCTGGTAGTGCGCCTGCATCGCGTGCGTTATGGCCAGGACGAACCGCTGGCGATCGAACGCAGCGTGGTGCCGGCCAGCGTGCTGCCCGATCCGCTGCTGGTGCATGACTCGTTGTACGAGGCACTGGAAAAACTCAACGCCCGTCCGCGTCGCGCGCTGCAAAGGTTGCGCGCGGTGTCGTTGAACGCGCAGCAGGCACGGCTGCTGCACGTCAACGTGGGCAGCGCAGGACTGAGCATCGAGCGGCGCAGTTTTCTGGACGACGGCCGCGTGGTCGAGTTCACCTGCTCCTGGTATCGCGGCGACATCTACGATTTCGTTGCCGAACTGCAGACCGACTGAAGGATCGATATGGACGCCCGCGACACCTTGATGTACCAGGAGGCGCACGAGTCGGCTGCGGTGGTAGCGCGCCAGTTCGCCGCGAACGAGGCCGTTGTCAGCGCGTTGGCGCAATCGCTGCGCGCGCAGCCGCCGCGCTTCATCGTCACCTGCGCGCGCGGCAGCTCCGACCACGCCGCGGCGTATGCGAAGTACGTGTTCGAGACCCAGCTCGGCATTGCCACCGCGTCAGCTTCGCCATCGGTGACCTCGGTGTATGCGGCCGAGCAGCAGTGGCAGGGCGCGCTGTTCATCGCGATCTCGCAATCGGGCAAGAGCCCTGATCTGTTGCGCAATGCGCAGGCGGCGAAGATCGCGGGTGCACGCGTGGTGGCGCTGGTGAATGTCGAGGATTCGCCGCTGGCCGCGCTGGCCGATACGGTGATCCCGCTGCACGCCGGGCCCGAGCGCAGCGTGGCGGCGACCAAGAGTTACATCGCCGCGCTGGCCGCGGTATTGCATCTGTGCGCGCGCTGGCGCGGCGATGCCGAACTGGGCGCAGCGCTGCAGACGTTGCCGGATGCCTTGCGTGCCGGTTGGGACGCGGACTGGTCGGCATTGAGCGAAGGCCTGGCCGGTGCACACAACCTGTTCGTGGTCGGTCGCGGCTTCGGCCTCGGCATCGCGCTGGAGGCGGCGCTGAAGTTCAAGGAAACCTGCGGACTGCACGCCGAGGCATTCAGCGCGGCCGAGGTGAAGCACGGGCCGATGGCGCTGGTCGGCCCGGATTTTCCGGTGCTGTGCTTCGCGCAGGACGACGACACGCTGGAAGGCACGCTGGCGCTGGCCGAGGAATTCCGCGGTCGCGGTGCACAGGTCTTCGTGGCGGCGCCCGGCATGCAGGGCGGCGGCATGCTGCCGGTGCTGGCCGGGCTGCCCGCGTTGTGCACACCGCTGCTGGTCATCCAGAGCTTCTATCGCGCCGCCAGCGAGCTGTCGCTGCGCCGCGGATTCAATCCCGATGTACCGCCACATCTCAACAAGGTGACCGAGACGGTTTGAGCATGAGGTAGCCCAACGTCGAAACCCCACAGGACCTGCCATGACCGTCGCCCTCACCAACGCCCGTGTTCTCGCAACAGACGGCTGGCGCAACGACCTTGCCGTGCTGCTCGATGGCGAACGCATCGTCGACCTGCTGCCGCCTGCCGATCCGCGCGTGCGTGAGGCACCACACCAGCACGACTTGGGCGGCGCCATGCTGTTGCCCGGCTTCATCGACGTGCAGGTCAACGGCGGTGGCGGCGTGCTGTTCAACGAGGCACCCACAGTCGATGCCCTGCGCCGGATCGGCGCCGCGCATCGCCGCTACGGCACCACCGGCTTCCTGCCGACCCTGATCAGCGACGACGCGGCGGTGATGGGCGCCGCGCTGGCCGCGGTGGAGCAGGCCCTGACCGAGGGCGTGCCCGGCGTGCTCGGCATCCATCTGGAAGGACCGTACCTGGCGCCGGCGCGCAAGGGCGTACACGATCCGAAATATTTTCACGCACCGGACCGCGACGAGCTGGCGATGCTGTGCGCATCGCATCGTGGCGTGCGCCTGCTCACGCTGGCGCCGGACCAGGTACCGCTTGCAAGCATCGTCACACTGGCCGCCGCCGGCGTGATTGTCTGCGCCGGACATACTGCGGCCGACTACGCGACCGCACGTGCCGCGCTGGCTGCCGGCGTGCGCGGCTTCACCCATCTGTTCAACGCGATGACGCCATTCGGCAGCCGCGAGCCTGGCGTGGTCGGTGCGGCGCTGGAAGATGCCGACAGCTGGTGCGGCATCATCGTGGACGGTCACCATGTGCACCCGGCCAGCCTGCGCGTGGCGATCGCCGCCAAGCCGCGCGGCAAGATGCTGCTGGTCACCGACGCGATGCCGCCGGTGGGCTCGGATCACCCGGACTTCGTGCTCAACGGCGAAACCATCACCGCGAAGGGCGGCATCTGCCAGACCGCGCAAGGCGTGCTGGCCGGCTCCGCGCTGGACATGGCCGCCGCCGTGCGCAATAGCGTGCAGCTGCTCGACCTGCCGCTGGACGAAGCCGTGCGCATGGCCAGCACGTACCCCGCCGACTTCCTTGGCCTCGGCGCCAGCCATGGCCGCATCGCGGCTGGCTATCAGGCCGACTTGGTCGTGCTGGATGACGACTATCGTGTGCAGCAGAGCTGGATCGGCGGCGTGGCTGGCTGATTGCTGTAAGAGTGCACCCAGCGTGCGAGGGCGCTCCAGTCGGGAGCGATATTTTTGTGGGAGCGACTTCAGTCGCTCCCACATCGCCCGCCAGGGCGGTCTCGTCATCAAAGAGTTGTGTTGGACACGAGCTCCGCGGCGAGCGCCTGCCGCAACGGTTCCAGCTGCTTCTCGTAATGCCGCCACTGTGCGATGCCACGGGTGTGGATCGATTCACGCACTTGCGCACTGCTGGGTGTGGCGACCGGCGAGGTATTGAGTTCCGGTCGCAGGCAGGCTTCCTCGATCTCCAGCCCGCAGTGCCCGAGCACCTGACGCATGGTGGCTTCCGGATCGCGCACCAGCGAGGCATACGGAATATCGAGCATGGCGTTGGGCAGCGCTTCGCGCCAATGGTTCGTCAAGCGTGCGTACTGCCCGTAGTAGTGGCTCACCGCCTGCATGTCGTAGCAGTAAGGCGAGGCGCTGCCGAACATGATCTTGAGGTTGGAGTAGCACACGTCCATCGGGTCGCGTGCCAGATGCAGGATCGGCGCGCGGGGCAGCGCGCGGCGTATGAAAGGCACCATCCGCACATTGATCGGCAGCTTGTCGATGAAGTATTTGCGGCCCTGTGCCCGCCACTGTGTCTGCATCAGGTAGCGCGCACCAAGCTCATCGAAATCAAGCTGCCCGGTGCGCTCGAGAATCTTCAGCAGGCTCGGGTTGCCGCGTGGCGCGACGTCGGCGATCCAATGCAGCTGACGCTGGAAATCGTTGATCTCGCCGGCAGAGGTCACTGCGGAATGGGCAGACAACATGTGATCGAGCAAGGTGGAGCCGGACCGTGGCATGCCGACAATGAAAATGGGCATGGGGCCGTCGAACGTCGTTGATCCTGTCTTCCCGCTCAGGGCAGTCGCCGAAACCTCGATCAGTGCATCCGTCACCGCGGCTTCGCTGTCAGCGTCGTACGGCAGGAAGGAGTGCATCAGCGCATTGCTTCGCTCCAGCGCCTGCCAGGCTTCGTCGTGGCGTCCGAGATCATCAAATACCTTGAAGATCGCCGATTCGAATTTTGCACGTGTCAATCCGGCGCGCATGTCGGTGCTGTCTCTTGGAAGCCTCCCAAGTCGTTCCCGCAGGAAGCCGAGGTGATTCGTGGCGGCGGTCTGCCTGCGCAGGTTCGCCAGGATGACCGCCGCATCCCCATAGTCGGGCCAGCGCCGCAGGGTCTCCAGCAGTGCCACCTCGGCTTCGGCGAGCCGACCCGTAAACTGCAGCAGCATGGCGTTGAGGTAGTACTCGGTTTGCGAGTCGATCCCGGCCGCAACCGCCAGATCCATCCTGGCGCGGGCCGCGGGGATATCGCCCAACATCCAGCGCAGGTGTGCCTGCTCGGCGAGCACCCATCCCGGTGGATCGGGTGCGCGCTCCAGGCGCTCGGCGCATGCACGTATGGCCAGGGTTTCGCCCGTCATGGACAGACGCCACGCGAGTTCCGCAATCATCGGCACATCGTTGGGCAGCAAGGGCGCGGCCTGCAGGAGCTGACTGCTCGCTGCCCGCATCTGGCCGCGACGCAGCATCAGGTCGGCCAGCTCCATGCGGAGGGGAACATCGCGGGGCGCTCGTTGCACGAGCTCCTCGAAGGCAGCCTTCGCGGCGTCCCATTGGCCGGCCTCGAGGAACCGCCTGGCCTGCTGCCGCAGGCGAGCTTCCCCCGTATGAGCGTCTGCTGAAGTCATCAACCGGCTACCCCTGCTGCCGTGAATTGCACGTGGCACATCATGCGGATCAGCCCAGCAACCGCCGTAGCGGTTCGAGATGGTGCGCGTAGGGCTGCCACGTGCCGAGGCCCCGTGTGTGAATCGGCTCACGCACCTGCATGCTGCTGGGTGTGGCAACCGGTGCTGCATTGCGTTCCGGATGCAGGCAAGCATCCTCCTCCTTCAACCCGCAATGCTTCAAGACGCTGCGCAGCACGGCGGCAGGCTCACGAACCAGGTCCGCGTAATGCACATCGAGCATGGCATCCGGCAGGGACACGTGCCATTCATTGGCCAGGCGTCGATACAGCCCATGGTAGTGGGCCAGTGCCTGCATGTCGTAGCTGTAGGCGGAAACGTTGCCGAACATCGCCCTGAAGTTGGAAAAGCACACGTCCATCGGATCGCGGACCATGTGCAGAATGGGTGCGTGGGGCAGCGCCCGGCGTATGAAGGGCACCATCTGAATGTTGACCGGAAGCTTGTCGATGTAGAAGCGACATCCCTGCGCACGCCACTGAGTCTGAGCCAGATAGCGCTCGCCCAGTTCTGCCAGGTTTATCTTCGGGATACGCCGCAGGGTTCCCAGCATTCCGGACACGCCGACAGGCGGTACGTCGGCTACCCAGTGCAGCTGGCGCAGGAAGTCGTTGATCTCTCCGGCGGACGTCACCTGCGAATGGCTCGACAGCATGCGGTCGAGCAAGGTGGTGCCAGAGCGCGGCATGCCGACGATGAAAATGGGCGTGGGATCAGCGTGCATGCGTGCTGCCTGAACTTCCGGCTGGCCGAGGGATCCGGCCACATCGATGAGCCCCTCGACTATCGCTGCCTCGGCGAGGCCGTCATAGGGGTTGATCGAGCTCATCAACGCGTTGCTGCGGGCCAGCGCCGGCCATGCCTCGTCGTGACGGCCCAGATCGTCCAGCTCCTTGAAGAGAGCGGACTCAAACTCCGCACGCACGAACCGCCCGCCAGGCGTGCCGTCGTCTGCAGGTAGACGACGGAGTTGCCCGTGCAGGAAAGCAAGATGGTTCGACGGCGCGGTTTGTCTGCGCAAGTTCGATCTTGCTGCTGCGGCATCGCCGAAATCCGGCCAACGGCGCAGGCAGGTTTCCAGGACCTGGCCGGCGCGCTCGATGTCACCGGTCACCTGGAGCAGGGTTGCGTATAGGTGGAACTGATCCGGGGTATCGATCCCGGCCGCTGCTGCACGATCCATGAGCTCCTTGGCCGCATTGAATTCCCCAAGTGTCCATCGCAAATGCGCCTGTGCGACCAGCAGCGGCACCGATTCATTGGCAAGCTGCCCAGCACGGTCGAGGCAAGTCCGTGCGGCCACCATCTCGCCGCTGAAACAAAGCCGCTGCACCAGCTGGGTGTCCAGGAGGGCATTCCCCGAGGGATCCATCGCGGCCTTCAGCAAATGGTTTCCCGATGCGCGAAACAGCCCCTGGCGCAACATTACCCGGGCCAGCTCCATGCGTGCCGGCACATCCTGCGGGACGTGTTGCAGCAAGGATTCGAGAGCGGCCTGTGCGGCGGTCCAATCTTGCGCGTCGATATGCGCCCGCACGCTCTGGCGAAGGTCTTCTTCCACCGTGGGCATGCTCCGCTGGTTCATCCATTGAGCTTAACCCAGCTCCGGGCAACCGAAGGCGGGACGCGTCTCTGGCGGGTTGGGGGCGATCGCGTGACGCCACACAAGTACGGACTGATGACACGGGCCGCCCAGAAAAAAAGCCACCGGCCAAGGCCGGTGGCTTTACAGGTTGAAACTCAACCGAAGCTATCAGTAGTCGTAGGTCACCGACAAACGCACCGTGCGCGGTGGCTGGTAGTAGATGCCGTCACCGTAGCTGTTGTTGATGTTGAGGGTGTTCGTCGTTTTGTCGTACGAGCTATAACCGGCTGGATCGGTCTGCACGGCCTTCTGCCCGTTCAGCGCGTTGAAGATATCCAGGTTGATCCCGAGCTTGTTGTCGGCAAACGCCGGCGTGTAGTGCACGCCGAGATTGAGCTGCGTGGTCCACGGCGTGTGGCCGACGTCTCCGGCCGAAATGCGCGTGCCACCGCACCAATGGTAGTTGCCGCTGCCGTAGTTGTTGTAGCCGGCCGGATCGCCCGGCTTGCCCGGGCCGTAATAGGCAGCGCCCGAGCCGCCCGTGCCGAAGTAGCCCAGGCACTCCTTCGGATAGCCGGACTGTTCCAGCAGCGTGCCGGACACCAGCCATTCCGGGGTGATCTGGTAAGCGCCGCGGATGCGGAGCTGATGCTTGCGGACGTTGGCCAGCTCGCCATTCGCGCCATCCATCAGCTGCCAGTTATCCCAGTCCTCGGTCTTGGAAACGTCGGCCTGACCGAAGTCGGAGCGCACCTGTCCCTCGGTATTACCGAAGCCGCGGGTATAGGTGTAATCCACGCGCGCCTGCCACTTGCCGTCGAACGGATGCTCCATGTACAGGTTCAGCGAGCCGACCTTGCGCTTGACGCCCTGCGTGTAGCCCCAATCCTGCTGGGTCATCGATACCAGCTGACTCTTGGTGCCATCGTCCGACTTCACCAGAATGGTGTTGGTCTGGCCCGGGTTGATCAGGCGGCAGTAGGACGCACCGTAGAGCGAGTCGTAGTAGGCATTGGGGTCCAACCCCATTTTGGTCATCTTGTCGGCAATATGGCCCGGCGAGCATTCGTCGTCGATGGCGGTCTTCAAGTCGCGCCACATCGCCTTGGCGCCGTAGTTCCAGCTGTCGTTGAGCTTCTTGTCGAAGCCGAGGATGAATTCATCCAGGTACTCGGCCTTCAGGTTGCGCGCGGTGACCTGCTGAGGATCCTTCGGCAGACCTTTCTCGCCGTCTGGCGAAGTCGTCGCTGGGTCGTCTTGCGTCGTCAGGCCGGTCGGGACACCGTTCGAGTCGACGCCGGTGTAATTGTAGTTGGTGGTGAGATAGGTCGAGGTATTTGCCGCACGCTCGGCTGCATTGTCCGGCAGCGCAAGGTAGTAGCGGCCCACGTTGCCATAGACCTTGAACGACGAGTCACCCATGACGTCCCAGCTGGCACCGATGCGCGGCTCCCACTGGTTCTTCAAGTCGACGAACGCCTTGCCGACGTCGTTGTAGTTGGTGAAATGGTCGTTGCGGACGCCGATGCTCAGCAGCAAGTTGGGCGTGGCCTGCCAGTCGTCCTGCAGATAGTAGGCCTTCTGGGTCGTCCTCATGCTGGTCTGCCAGCCGATCTCGCGCTTCTGTACGGTGGAGCCGGAGATGTAGCGCCAGTAGTAATTCAGCGCCGGATTGAACGGGTTCTGCTGATTCGGACCCTGGTTGTGGGCCTCGTAGGCCATGTTGTCGATACCGACGGCCAGGTCGTGGTCGCTCAGCTTGTAGTCGAAGTCGGCACGCAGGCCATGCGTGCCGTTGGTGGCATTGTCCGAGGACCAGCTGGTGTTGGTCTGGGCGTTGATGATGCCGAACTGGCCCGTGCCCGGCGGCAGGTAGGCCGGATTCTCGTTTTGCGGACGGGAGATGAACGGCAGCGGGCTGGTATTGCCGTAGATCGTCGGGTTCTGGAACTTGCCCTTGCCGTACAGGATGCTCAGCGTGGCGGCATCGGTGATGTAGCTGGTGAAGTGGGCCAGATAGAACTGGGAATTGTCCTTGGTGACGTCATTCGCGGTGGAGAACGCGCCTGCCTTCAGCGTGGAGTAGTCGAAGTCATAGGTCGAACCCGCTCCGGTGGACTGCCGGTTGTTCAACGCCGTCAGCTCCAGGATATTGCTGTCGGTGATGTTCCAGTCCAACTTGCCGTAGAACTTGGTGTTCTTGTCGGTGTTGTACTGGACGACCTGATTGGCCGCGACTTCCACATTGTTGGACTGGGTCTTGGTGGTCTCGGCCGCCAGGAACATGAACAGCTTGTCCTGGATCAGCGGGCCGCCAAGGTAAGCCGAATAGATCGTTTCCCACTGCTTGTTGTCGTTGCGGTACTGGTGCAGCGTACCCGGCAGACTCGGGGTTTCGTACGCGTAATTGACCTGACTGGTCGACGCCGGAACGGTCGGATGACCGTAACGGTTATTGACCGGGGTCCCCTCGAGGAACCGCGGCTGCCAAGACACCTGGCCGCCGAAATGCCATTCGTTGGTACCGCGCTTGCCGATTTGGTTGATCACGCCGCCATCGGAACGACCGTACTTGGCGTTGTAGCCGCCGGTCAGTGTTTCCTGCTGGTCGATTGCACCGTAAGGCAGCTGGAAGCCGCCCAGGTTCTTGTACGGTTCGCCGGTGTTGTAGCCGTTCACGTAGTAGGCGTTCTCGGTCACGCTCGAACCGCCGAACGAGACGAGAGCATGGTTGCCCGGGCCGTTGAAGAAGCCACTGCCGGAGGTGGTACCCGGAGCCAGCAGCGCGATGGACTCCGCGCTGCGACCGACCGGAAGCTTCCGGAGATCAGCCGCGGTGATTACCGTGCTCGAATTGACGCTGGAGACGTCGATGGACGGAAGTGCATTAGCCGATACGGTCACCGCACCCAGTGAGGTCGCGCCGGACGCGGCTTCGAACGAGATCGAAGCACCGGCACCGGGCGACAACGCCACGTTTTTGCGCGTATCGACGATGGCGCCATCTTTCTTGAGCGAGACCGTGTAGACGCCGACCGGCACGTTGCTTATCTGAAAACGCCCCGAGCTGTCGACGGCAACTTCGCGCGTCAGGCCCGAGCTATTGGAGGCAACGACGGTTTCGCCCGCGGCCGCTGGCGCCTGGCCGAATATGGAGCCCGTGGTGGACTGTGCCATGGCAACACTGCCAAGGCTCATGCTCAGCGCCAAGGCGAGCGCGGTGTGGCGCCACCTTTGAGTACGGATTTTGCTGTGATTGCTCATTATAAAAATCTCCCCAGATTTAAGGCCGAAAGGCCGAGTGACGTAACTTCGGAAGTCCGTCAAGTAGCAAGCCGGATGCATGGTTTCAGCCGATTTCCCATATCAGTCAGGCAGAAAGTCCACGCCGTCGCCTTGTATCCCATGACATATGACAACTTGCGTCCCGACCATAAGGCGACATAAATGTCGACGTCAACAAATTATTTATGTACCTCTTACCAAATAGTAATAATTTGCGATTATGCCACCTAAATCAGCAAGAAATTACGATTACTGTTCACTTGACGCTCTTGTTTCGGCATGAATTTATAAAATCCGTATATTTTTGGAACAGTAGAAACCATCACTTGGAACGGACTCTTAACGGAGGGCGCCCGGTTGCGCGGCCTATCCGGCAGCGCTAGAGTGCGCGCTGTTCTGGTGTCCCGACGGCAGCTTGCCCAAGGGATGAAACGGGAAGCCGGTGCGTGGTGTTCTTCAACACTGCAAGGCCGGCGCTGCCCCCGCAACGGTAAGCGAGATTCACGAGCGGCGAACGCCACTGTGCTGAGCACGGGAAGGCGCCGTTCGAGGCATGCGATTCATCGCATGCCGCTCGCCAGCCCGGAGACCGGCCCGAACGATTCCTGGTGGCTCGCGGTGGGCGAGGCCGAACCACGTTCGGGCGATCGCGCCTGCCCGTCGTTCCGTCTTCCTCCTGCGTGCCGCCAGCCCATTGAACGATGGTGCCGTGCGCGGGTGCGCGGCCGAGGAACGACATTGAAAAAGACTTTGCTGGCAACGGCACTCCTGAGTTGCGCAATCACCGCCCATGCGGCCGATCAGAACGAAGCGTCATCCCTGAGCCCGGTGATTGTCACCGCCACGCGCACCGCGATCACCGCCGATGAGGCACTGTCGTCGGTCAGCGTGATCACCCGCGGAGATATCGAACGGCTGCAACCGCTGTCGGTATCCGATCTGCTGACCGGCCTGCCCGGCGTGAGCTTTGCCAACAGCGGCGGCTACGGCCAGCAGACCTCGCTGTTCATGCGCGGCACCAACTCCTCGCACACGCTGGTGTTGATCGACGGCGTGCGGATTGGCTCGGTCGGCAACGGTCTGGCTGCGTTCGAGCAGTTGCCGGTCGAACAGATCGAGCGCATCGAGATCGTGCGCGGGCCACGTTCGAGCCTGTACGGCGCCGACGCGATCGGCGGGGTGATCCAGATCTTCACTCGCCACGGGTCGCGCGACGGCGGCCTGCAACCCTCCTTCAGCCTGACCACCGGCAGCAACCATCTGCTGCGCGGACAAGTCGGCCTGTCCGGCGGCAGCGAACACGCCTGGTACAACCTCGGTGTCGGCGCGCAGTACACTCGGGGCATCAACGCCTGCCGCATCGGCGCGGGCGAGGTGTTCGCCGGTTGCTTCACCTATGAACCCGACCGCGATGCCTACCGCAACCAGAATCTCAGTGCGAATGGTGGCTACCGCTGGGACAACGGCGCGGAATTGAGCGGCACGTGGTTGCGCAGCCTCGGCGAGATCCATTTCGACGGCAGCTACCAGAACCGCAGCCGCACCGTGCAGCAGGTCGCCGGCAGCAGCTTCAGCCTCAACCCGTTGCAAGCGTGGAAGACCACCCTCAGCGTGGGTCAGAACCTGGACCGCTACGACAACTACGAGAACCGGGATTTCGTCGGCTATATCTATTCGCGGCGCAACCAGGCGTCATGGCAGAACGACGTCAGCGTGGCCGACAATCAGCTATTGACCCTCGGCGTCGATTGGCAGGGCGAGCACATCGACAGCGATACCGGTTTCCTCGGCACGCGGCGCAACAATACCGGCGGCTATGTGCAGTACCAGGGCACGTTCGGCCGCAACGAGCTGCAGCTGTCGGCGCGACGCGATCACAACGGCCAGTTTGGCAACCACAACACCGGCGCGGTCGCGTGGGGTTATCACTTCGATCGCGGCCTGCGGCTGTCCGCCAGCTACGGCAGCGCGTTCCACGCGCCGACCTTCAACGATCTGTACTATCCGTATGGCAGCGGCAACCCCGATCTGAAGCCGGAAGAGTCGCGCAGCGCCGAGCTGGGCCTGAGCCAGCGGCTGGATGTGTGGAACTGGGCGGTGAACGCCTATCAGACCCGCATCGACCAGCTGATCGCGCTGGACAGCAACTACTTTCCGTCCAACATCAGCAAGGCGCGCATCCGCGGCGTGGAAGGCCAGCTGGGCGTCAACCTCGCCGGCTGGCAGCTGCAGGGTTACCTGACCTGGCTGCAGCCGCGCAACCAGGATGGTGGCCCGAATGATGGCAACGTGCTGCCGCGCCGGCCCGGGCATACCGCGCGGGTGGACCTGGATCGCCGCTTCGGCGAATACGGCGTTGGTGTCACCGTCAATGCCGCCGGTCGTGCCTACGATGACGCGACCAACGTGCACCCGCTGGCCGGCTACGCCACCACCGACCTGCGCGCCAGCTGGCAGTTCGCGCCGGACTGGCAGGTCGAGGCGCGGCTGGCGAATGTATTCGATCGCCACTACGAAACCGTGTGGTACTTCAACCAGCCCGGCCGCAGTGCGTTCCTGACCTTGCGTTACAACCCGGCCATGCGCTGAGTTGATGCGCCGCATCGCCGGCAGGGAAGCCGGCGTTGTGGGTGATGGCGTGGCCGCATGCGCCGCGGCATGCGGGCATGGGGGACTTCAGGCACATCCCCGGCGGTGGCGGCTGGCATAAAGTCGCGGCTGGGGATCACCTCACGATCAGAGCGGCACACCACGCGCGCATGTCGCGACCGCCTGCCGTGAAAACTCTCCCGCTATGCTTGCGCGTCAGGGAGACCGCTTGAACATTTTCGCGCCATTGATCCGCCGCCCCGCCGGCACTTCGCTACTTGCCATCGGCCTGATGCTGGCCGGACTTTGGGCGTACCTGCTGCTCGGTGTGGCCGCACTGCCCACACTGGAGTTTCCCGGCGTATTCGTGGCCGCGCAGATGCCCGGCGCCAACGCGCAGACCATGGCCAGCACGGTGATGGCGCCGCTGGAGCGTCACCTCGGGCGCATTCCGGGCGTCAGGCAGATGTCGGGAACCTCGAACGAGGGCAACGCGCAGGTCATGGTGATGTTCAATTTCGGGGTCAGCACCGACGCGGCTGCCCGCGAGGTGCAGGCGGCGATCAATGCCGCCGCATCCGACCTGCCACCGGGCATGCCCAGCCCACCGCAATACTTCAAGTTCGATACCTCGCAGATTCCGGTGCTGCTGGTGGCGATGACCTCCACCAGCCTGCCGCCGGACAGGCTGTACGACCTTACCGACACCTTGCTGAAACCAGCCGTGGCGCAGGTCCCGGGCGTGGCGCGCGTGCAGGTGTTCGGCGGTGCGCCGCATGCGGTGCGGATCGAGCTGGATACCGCCGCGCTGGTTGCCAAGGGCATCACCGCCAACGATGTGGCCAACGCGCTGCGCGCGGCCAATGTCACCTCGCCGCAGGGCACGCTCAGCGACGGTCACACGCAGATGGCGGTGATCGCCAGCGACAGCCTGCACGACCCGGCCGAGTTCGGCCGGCTGCTGATCGCGATGAAGAACGGCACGCCGGTGCGCCTGTCCGACGTGGCCACGGTCAGCAGCGGGCAGGAGGATCAATACCAGGCCGCCTGGTTCAATGGCCGGCGCTCGGTGACCATGCAGATCAGCAAGCGCGCCGAGGCGAACGCGGTAGCCACCGCCAATGCCGTGCGCGCCAAGCTGCCGGAGTTCCGCGCGCTGCTGCCGGCCGACGTACAGATCACGCCGATCTTCGACCTGACCCAGACCACCCAGTCCGCCCTGCACGAAGTGGAAGTGGCGTTGCTGCTCAGCATCGTGATGGTGGCGCTGGTGATGCTGGTGTTCCTGCGCCGGCTGCGGCCGACGCTGATCGCGATGCTCAGCGTGCCGCTGTCGCTGGCCGGCGCGTTCGTGGTGATGTGGTCGCTCGGCTTTTCGCTCAACACCTTGTCGCTGATTGCGCTGGTGCTGTGCATCGGCTTCGTGGTGGACGACGCGATCGTGGTGATCGAGAACATCGTGCGCCACATGGAGCAAGGCACGCCGCCGCTGCAGGCAGCGCTGACCGGCGTCAGCGAGATCGGCTTCACGGTGATCTCGATCACGCTGTCGCTGATCGCGGTGTTTGCGCCGATGCTGTTCGGCAACAACATGTTCACCATGCTGATGCGCGAGTTCTCGATCACGCTGACCGCGGCAGTGGTGATCTCCGCGCTGGTCTCGCTGACCCTGACCCCGGCGCTATGCGGTCGCTATCTCAAGCTGGAACATAGTGCGGAGCAGCGCGAACCGAACCGCCTGCAGCGGGCGCTGGAGCGGTTCGACCGTGGCCTGCGCCGGCGCTACGAGCGGGCGCTGGACTGGGCCATGCACCATCGCCGCGTGATGCGTTGGCAGCCGGCCATCCTGCTGGTGCTGACCGCGCTGCTCGCGGTAGCGGTGGCGCTGACCGCCGGCGGCGGCATCATGCCGGACGAGGACATCGGCCTGATGCAGGCGAACATCACCGCCGAGGCCAACATCTCGCCAACCCAGCTGGCCGCACGCGCACAGCAGGTGGCCGACGTGATGCAGGCCGACCCGGCCGTGCTCGATGTGTCCACCGTGCTCGGCGGCAACGGCGGCGCGGTCGGCAACAATGCGCAGATGTTCATCGATCTCAAGCCGTTCGGCAGCGGCCCGGACGACCGCCACGACACCGTCAAACAGGTGATCGAGCGGCTCGACAAACAGTACAAGCGGCTGCCCGACATCGACGTCTCGCTGACCCCGGTGCAGTTCTTCGGCGGCGGTGGCGGCAGCGGCGGGCAGGGCCGCTACCAGTTCCAGCTCACCAGCAGTGCCAGCGTCAGCCTGCAGCAACCTACCCTCAAGCTGGCGCAGCGGATGCGCGGCATGAAGGAGTTTCGCGACGTCAGCACCAGCTTCGACAGCATCGGCAAGCAGCAGCTGCTGACGGTGGATCGGGAAACGGCGGCACGTCTGCACGTGAGCATGGCGATGGTCGATACCGCGCTCAACGATGCGTTCGGCGAACATCCGGTGTCCACCATCTACTCCGACATCAACCAGTACCGCGTGGTGCTGACTTCGTCCGGCGCCAGGTCGCTGAGCCCGGCCACGCTGCTGAACACCTATGTGCGCAACAGCCGCGGCACGATGATTCCGCTGTCGGCGGTGGCGCGCATTGCGCCCAGCATCGCGCCGATCAGCATCGACCACTTCAATCAGCTCGAATCGGCCTCGATCAACTACAACCTGGCCAAGGGCGTGACCCAGTTGCAGGGCATGAAGCTGGTCGATCAGGTGATCGCCGCTGCGCAACTGCCGGCCGGCGTGCAGAAGAAATATGCCGGCAACAACCAGCAGCTGGTGGAGGCGATCACCGGTGCCGGGCTGATGTTGCTGGCGGTGATCCTGGTGATGTACATCGTGCTTGGCGTTCTCTACGAGAGCCTGATCCACCCGCTGACCATCCTGTCCACCCTGCCTGCCGCCGGCATGGGCGCGTACCTGGCGATGCTGGTGACGCATACCCAGCTCACCTTGATGTCGATCATCGCGATCCTGATGCTGATCGGTATCGTCAAGAAAAACGCGATCCTGATGGTGGACTTTGCGCTGGTCGCCGAGCGCGAGCGCGGCATGTCCGCGCCAGCGGCCATTCGCGAGGCCGCGCTGGTGCGTTTCCGCCCGATCACCATGACCACCTTGGTGGCGATGGGCGCGGCGCTGCCGCTGGCGATCGGTTTCGGAGTCGGTTCGGAAATGCGCCAGCCGCTCGGCATCGCGATCTTCGGCGGCCTGCTGGTGTCGCAACTGCTGACCTTGCTGAGCACGCCGGCGATCTACCTGTGGCAGCACGATCGCCAGCAGCGCAAGGCCGCGCGGCGGCTATTGCGCGCCGAGATCAGGCGCCAGCAGGCGTTGCAGCAGCAGATGCCGGCGCTGCCAAAATAGCGTCGCTTCCGGCCTGGCAAGCCACCCCTGTCTTCCGACACGGTGTGGACTTCAGGCACATACACCGGCGCGCGGCGGCTGGCATAAAGTCGGCATGAACGGAACTCTCGCCCTGTCCTTGTCACTGCCGGTGTCGTGCGCGTCGAATGCGTGCGTGCTGCGCGTGCCGTGTCTGCCGTCATACTTGTCGGCCACGGAAACGCCATGAATATTTTCGCACCCCTGATCCGCCGCCCAGTCGGTACCTCGCTGCTCGCCATCGGCCTGATGCTGGGCGGGCTGTGGGCGTATCTGCTGCTCGGCGTGGCCGCGCTGCCGTCGCTGGATTTCCCCGGCGTCTACGTGGTGGCCAACCAGCCCGGCGCCAGCGCGCAGACCATGGCCAACACCGTGCTGGCGCCGCTGGAGCGGCACCTGGGCCGCATTCCGGGTGTCGACGAAATGTACGGCAACGCCAGCGAAGGTGCCGCTTCGGTGATGGTGCGTTTCACCATGAGCCGCACGGCCGACAGCGCCGCCCGCGACGTGCAGGCCGCGATCAATGCCGCCGCGGTGGACCTGCCCACGGGCATGCCTTCGCCGCCGCAGTATTTCAAATTCGATACGTCGCAAATCCCGATCCTGTTCATCACGCTGACTTCCGACGGCATGCCGCAGGACCAGCTGTTCGACCTCGCCGACACGCTGCTGAAACCGGCGGTGGCGCAGATCAGCGGCGTGGCGCAGGTGCAGGTGTTCGGCGGCACGCCGCATGCGGTGCGCATCGAGCTGGACAACAATGCGTTGGCGGCCAAGGACCTCACCGCCAACGACGTGGCGAATGCGCTGCGCGCGGCCAACGTCACCTCGCCGCAGGGCGTCCTCAGCGATGGCCGCACGCAGATGACGGTCAGCGCCACGGACGGCCTGCAGACTGCACCGGAGTTTGCACGCCTGCTGATCTCGGTGAAGAACGGCACGCCGGTGCGGCTGTCCGACGTGGCGCGCGTGTACAGCGGCCAGCAGGACCAGTACCAGGCGGCCTGGTTCAACGACCGGCACACCGTGGGCTTGCAGATAAGCAAGCGACCGGAAGCGAACGCTGTGGCTACGGTGGAAGCGATTCGTGCGCGGCTGCCGCAGCTGCGCGCGTCGCTGCCGTCGAACATCACCATGACGCCCGTGTTCGACCTCACCCAGACCACCAAGTCGGCGCTGCATGAAGTGCAGGTGGCGCTGCTGATCTCGATCGCGATGGTGGTGCTGGTGATGCTGGTGTTCCTGCGCCGGTTGCGGCCAACCCTGATCGCGATGCTCAGCGTGCCGCTGTCGCTGGCCGGCGCGTTCGTGGTGATGTGGACGCTCGGCTATACGCTCAATACGCTGTCGCTGGTGGCGCTGGTGCTGTGCATCGGCTTCGTGGTGGACGACGCCATCGTGGTGATCGAGAACATCGTGCGGCACATGGAAAAAGGCACGCCGCCGCTGGACGCCGCGCTGATCGGCGTGCGCGAGATCGGCTTCACCGTGATCTCGATCACGCTGTCGCTGGTGGCGGTATTCGCACCGCTGCTGTTCGGCAACAACATGCTGGTGATGTTGCTGCGCGAGTTTTCGGTGACGCTGACCGCGGCGGTGGTGATCTCGGCGCTGGTCTCGCTCACGCTGACCCCGGCGCTGTGCGCCTGGTTGCTGACCCACGAAACGCAGGAGCGCAAGCCGGCCGGGCGGATCGAGCGCGCGGTGGAAAACTTCGATCGCGGCCTGCTGCGCATCTACGAGCGTTCGCTGGACTGGGCGATGCATCATCGGCGCATCATGCGCTGGCAGCCGCTGACCCTGCTGATCCTCACCTTCGTGCTGGGCTTTGCGGTGGCCAAGACCGCCGGCGGCACCTTCATGCCCGACGAGGACACCGGCCAGTTGCAGGTGGATATCAGGGCCGACGCCAATATCTCGCCGGACCAGATGACTGCGCGCACGCTCGCGGTGGCGAAGATCATGCAAGCCGATCCGGCGGTGCTCGACCAGTTGACCATGCTCGGCGGCAACAATGCCGGCGGCGCGGTGGGCAACAGCGCGCAGATGTTCGTCGACCTCAAGCCGCGCGGCAGCGGTCCGGGCCAGCGCAATGAGGGCATCAAGAAGGTCGTGGAGCGGCTGTCGAAACACTACGACCTGCTGCCCGACGTGAAGGTCTCGGTCAGCGCGGCGCAGTTCCTCGGTGGCGGCGGCAGCGGCGATGGTGGCGGCCAGTACGAATTCCAGCTGCTCAGCACCAATGGCGACGACCTGCAGCCGTGGGCGCTGAAGATGGTGCGGCAGATGCGCACGGTCAAGGAGTTCCGCGACGTCGGCAGCAACTTCGACCAGGTCGGCAAGCAGCAGTTGCTGAAGATCGACCGCGAGGCCGCCGCGCAGTTGCATGTGGGCATGGGCACCATCGACTCGGCGCTGTACAACTCGTTCGGCCAGCGCCAGGTGTCGCAGATCTATTCCGACATCAACCAGTATTCGGTGGTGCTCACCTCCGGCGCGGCGCAGACCGTGAGTCCGCAGTCACTGTTGAATGTGCGGGTGCGCAACGAGCGTGGCCAGATGATCCCGCTCTCCGCGCTGGCGCGTATCGAACCGAACATCAGCCCGATCCGGATACGCCATCACAACCAGCTCGAAGCGGCCACCATCAGCTACAACCTGGCCAAGGACGTGCCGCAGGATCTCGGCGTCAAGCTGGTCGAGCAGGCGGCGTACGCGGTGGGCCTGCCGGCCGGCATGAAGGTGGATTTCACCGGTGCCAACCAGCGCCTGAAGCAGGCTCAGTCCAACGGCATGATCCTGCTGCTCGGTTCGATCCTGGCGATGTACATCGTGCTGGGCATTCTTTACGAAAGCCTCGGCCATCCGCTGACGATTCTCTCCACCTTGCCGGCCGCCGGTGCCGGGGCATTCCTGGCGATGCTGGTGACGCAGACGCAGATCTCGATGATGGCGATCATCGCGATCCTGATGCTGATCGGCATCGTCAAGAAGAATGCGATCCTGATGGTCGACTTCGCGCTCGTCGCGGAACGCGAGCGCGGCCTGTCCGCACCCGAAGCGATCCGCGAAGCCGCATTGGTTCGTTTCCGCCCGATCACCATGACCACCCTGGTCGCGATGGGCGCCGCACTGCCATTGGCGATCGGCTTCGGCATCGGCTCGGAAATGCGCCAGCCACTGGGCATCGCCATCGTCGGCGGCCTGCTGGTGTCGCAGCTGCTGACCTTGCTGAGCACGCCGGCGATCTACCTGTGGAATTACGACCGCAAGATCCGCAAGGCCGCGCGCAAGCTGCGCCGGGCAGAGAAGAAACGGCTGCGCGCACTCGGCAAGGCTCAGCCGACGGCTGGGTAGGCGACGTACGGGGTGTCGAGCCCGCCACGTCATCGGGGCACCAAACGACTGACTTCGCTGCCATCGGCTTGCTATGGTTGAACCTTCGACCCGAACGGAAGGGAATGACCATGCACCTGCGCCCGGCCAGCTTGCTGGCCTCGTTGACCTTGCTAGTCGCCACCGCTGCGGCGTCGTCGCTGCGGGCCGCCGAGCTGACCATCCCGCCGATCCCGTACCACCAGCGCACTTTGCCGAACGGCTTGCAGGTGTTGAGCGTGGAGAACCACGCCAGCCCGAACGTGGCGGTGCAGATGTGGTATCACGTCGGCTCGAAGGACGATCCGCAGGGTCGCTCCGGTTTCGCGCATCTGTTCGAGCACCTGATGTTCAAGAGCACGAAGCACATGCACGCCGAGCAGTTCGACCGGCTGACCGAGGATGTCGGCGGCGCCAACAATGCGTCCACCGGCGATGACGTCACCAACTATTTCGAGGTGGTGCCGGGCAACCATCTGCAGACCCTGTTGTGGGCCGAGGCCGAACGGCTGTCCAACCTCAATGTGGACGAGGCCAACTTCAAGTCCGAGCGCGCGGTGGTGGAGGAGGAATACCGCCAGAGCGTGCTGGCCGATCCGTACGGCAAGCTGTTCAACGCGATCGACCCGAACTCGTACACGGTGCATCCGTACAAGCGCCCGACCATCGGCAGCATCGAGGATCTGGAAGCGGCCTCGCTGCAGAACGTGATTGCGTTTCACGACACCTTTTACAGGCCGGACAACGCCACCCTGATTGTCGCCGGCGACTTCGATCCGAAGCAGCTCGATGCGTGGGTCGACCAATATTTCGGCGGCATCGCGAAGCCGGCTGCACCGATTCCACAGGTCATCGCGCAGGAGCCGGTGCGCAAGAAGAACCTGCGCTACACCGTCACCAGCGAAACCGCGCCACTGCCGGCGGTGGCGATCACCTGGCTGATTCCGCCCGCCTCGGTCGGCGCCGACAGCATCCCGCTCCAGGTCGCCGCCGCGTTGCTGTCGCAGGGTGATTCGTCGCGGCTGTACCAGTCGCTGGTATATCGTCATCAGGTCGCCCAGCAGGTTGGTGCCGATGCCGATGGCCGCGTCGGCCCGGGTCTGTTCAGCGCCTACGCGATCCTCGCCAGCGGCCATCAGCCGGCCGAAGCGGAAAAGCTGCTGCACGAGGAAATCATCTGGCTGGCGACGCAGCCGATTCCCGTGGTGGAACTGGACAAGGTGAAGACCCAACTGCTGACCAGCGAGCTGAAGCAGCGCCAGACCGCGCAGGGCCTCGCGTTCTCGCTGGGTCAGGCGAGCCTGATCGCCGGCAACCCGGAGCGCGTCAATACCGATCTGGCCGCGTTGCAGAAGGTCACCGCGCAGGACGTGCAACGGGTCATGCAGAAGTACATCACCGGCGCGCACAGCGTCACCATCGATTATCTGCCGCAGGCCGCCACGGCTGCGCCGGCAGCCGGCAAGGGAGTGGCGAAATGAATCGTCAGGTAAAGACATCCCGTTTAGCCGTCTTTACGGCTGCCATGGTAGTCGCCAGCGGTGTGCTGGCGGCTTCCGTCAATGATTTCCCGGCTACGCCGCCGGCGCCGGGTCCGGCGGTGAAACTGAACGTGCCCACGCCATCCGCACAGACGTTGGCGAACGGTCTGCAGGTGATCAGCGTGCGCCGCGCCGGCCTGCCGCTGGTCACCGCGCAACTGGTACTGCGCCGCGGTGGCGAGATGGATCCGCCGCAGCTGGCCGGCCTGGCCGACCTCACCGCGAACCTGCTGAGCAAGGGTGCCGCCGGCAAGACCGCGCCGCAGATCGCCGCAGCGGTCGAAGCGCTGGGTGGTTCGCTGAGCGCGGCTGCCGGCTGGGACGAAAGCGCGGTGGGCGTCACCGTGACCACGCCGAAACTGCCGCAGGCACTGGGCCTGCTGGCCGAAGTGGTGCGCCAGCCGGATTTCAGCGCGGCCGAACTGAAACGCGCGCAGGCGCAGGCGATCGACGATCTGCACCTGTCGCTGAGCCGGCCCACTGCGCTGGCTTCGCTGGCGGTCGGCCGTGGCGTGTTCGGCGATGGCGCCTATGGCCATTCCCGCAGCGGCACGCCAGCGTCGATCGCGCGGATCAGCCGCGCCGATGTGCAGCAGCTGCATGACGCGCTGTACCGGCCGGACAACGCGATCCTGATCCTCGCCGGCGACATCACGCCGGCGCAGGCGCAGCAACTGGCGCAGACCAGCTTCGGCGACTGGCAGAAACCGGCTACGCCGCTGGCGGCCAAGCCGGCGGGCATGGCCACCAGCCACGTGCCGGCGATCCTGCTGATCGACCAGCACGGCGCCGGTCAGGCCGGCGTGGTCATCGCACATGCGGCGCCACCGCGCAACGATGCCGACTACTACGTCGGCATCGTTGCCAACGCGGTGCTTGGCGGTTCGTATTCGGCGCGACTCAACGAGGAGATCCGCATCAAGCGCGGGCTGTCCTATGGCGCCAGCAGCCGGCTGCAGTCACTGGGGAATGCCGGGATGTGGCTGGCCGCCGCACAGACCAAGAACCCATCGGCACCGCAAGTGGTGGAGCTGGTGCTGGGCGAGTTCAAACGGCTCGGCAGTGCGCGCGTTTCCGCCGACGAGCTGGCTGCGCGCAAGGCTACCCTGATCGGCAGCTATGGCAACAGCCTGGAAACCACCGCAGGTCTCGCCGAGCAGGTCGGCAATCTGGC
Organism: Rhodanobacter glycinis; assembly: GCF_006438785.1. Classification (GTDB taxonomy): domain Bacteria; phylum Pseudomonadota; class Gammaproteobacteria; order Xanthomonadales; family Rhodanobacteraceae; genus Rhodanobacter; species Rhodanobacter glycinis_A. Next base: position 252,290 of record NZ_RCZB01000004.1, read on the forward strand.
GGTCTACGGCGTGAAGCTGGAGCAGATCGGCAAATACATCGCGCAGGTGCAGGCGGTGACGCCGAAGCAGATCGAGAAGTATGCGGCCAAGCATCTTGATGCCGATGGCAGCAAGGTGGTGGTGGTTGGCGACGCCGCGCAGTTCGCGCCGGCGATCCGCAAGGCGCACCCACAAGCCGAATTGCTGCAGTCGACCGCGCTCGATCTCGACAGTCCCAGCATGCAACCGGCGGCTGTCGCGGCGAAGGCCGGCGCACGATAAGTCGGTATCACCGTACCGACCCGAAAGCCCCGACAGATGTCCGGGCTTTTTTGGCGGTGCGCATGGCGAAACGCAGTGTTTCGCCATGCGGCCAGTCAACTTCACCGGTGCACGACATCGTTTAGTAAACTATGGGGTACATAAACCAGCCGCGTTCCTATCTCCAATAGGTCTCCCCATGCGTTTGCCTGCCCCTGGATCCCTCGTTCTCCTCGCACTGCCGCTTGTCTCGCTTGCCTTTCCCGCCGCCGCCGCGCGCTTGGAAATCCAGGGTGGCCGCAGTTACATGGACAGCTATGCGGTAAATGCCGTGTTCGTCGAAGGCGTGTTCGACGAACACCGCATCGGCAACAGCCGCTTCAGCTGGTCGCCGGATGTCTCGCTGGGCTGGCTCGATGGCCGCGACATTGCCCGTTTCGATGGCAGCCGCTACACCACACGCGACCAGGTCTGGGTGCTGGCGGGCGGGGCGCGCTTTCACTATGGCGACGCCGACGACTGGTATCGGTCGCTGTTCTTCAGTTTCCAGCCGGCCTTGCAAACCGGGCGAACGCAGGCGCTGAGCACGCCCTACGAATTCGTCAGCACACTGGGCTGGCAGGGGCGGCGTTTCAGCGTGCAGGTCCGGCACATTTCCAACGGCAACCTGCATCACCCCAATCGCGGCGAAACCATGGCGCTGGTGGGTGTGGCTTTCGATCCGTAGTCCGCACCGGAAGCATCGTCGTATTCGTCAGGGCGTGCACCGGCGGAGTCAATGCCCGCCGGCAGCGGGTCCGGCTTTGGCGCTGAACGGCGGCTTGGCCAGCCAGATCACGAACACCAGCGCGATGAAGACCCAGCCCAGCGCGTGGAACACCTCGTTGAACGAGATCTGGTAACCCTGCTGGGTGATCATGTCGTTGATCACGCTGGCGCCGGACTGCGTATCGCCGTGCCCGATCTGGCTGATCGCGGTCTGTGCGGTCGGGCTGTAGGCCGTGATGTGTTCGGCCAGCTGCTCGTGATGGCTGACTGCCCGGCGCTCCCACAGCAAGGTGGTCAGCGACGCGGAAAAACTGCCGCCCAGCGTGCGCAGGAAGGTGGCCAGGCCGGAGCCTGAAGCAATCTCGTTCTGCTGCAGGTCGGACAGCAGGATGGTCAGGATCGGCATGAAGAACAGTGCCACCCCGAGGCCCTGGATCAGCTGCACCATCGCCACGTGATAGAAGTCGATGCCGATGAAGAAATCCGCACGCATGAAACAGGTCGCACCCATCACCATGAACGCCACCGAGGCCAGCAGGCGCAAGTCGATGCGCGCGGCGTACTTGCCCACGAAGAACGTCAGCAGCACCGGAATGATGCCCAGCGGCGCCGTGGCATAGCCGGCCCAGGTGGAGGTGTAGCCGAGGTTGCGCTGCAGCCACAGCGGCACCAGCAGGCCGATCGCGAAGAACGCCGCGTAGGCGAGGATCAGCGCAATCGTGCCGGCGGCGAAATTGCGGTGGCGGAACAGCTTCAGGTCGACGATCGGATCCTTGTCGGTCAGTTCCCAGATCAGGAAGATCGCGATGCTGATCGCCGAGATCACGCTGGTGACGATGATGAACGTGGAGTTGAACCAGTCCTCGTCATTGCCCTTGTCCAGCACGATCTGCAGCGCGCCCACGCCGATGATCAGGGTGATCAGGCCGACGTAGTCGATCTTGGGGCGCTCGGTCTTCTCCACTTTTCCGCGCAGCTGGTTCGCCACCACCATGCTGGCGAAGATGCCGATCGGCACGTTGATGAAGAAGATCCACGGCCACGAATAGTTGTCGGTGATCAGGCCGCCCAGGATCGGGCCGGCGATCGGCGCCACCACCGTCACCATCGCCAGCAGCGCCAGCGCCATGCCGCGCTTGGCCGGCGGGTAGATGCCGATCAGCAGGCTCTGCGTGATCGGATACATCGGCCCGGCCACCGCACCTTGCAGTGCGCGAAACACGATCAGCATGCCCATGCTTTGCGAGATGCCGCACAGGAACGAGGTCAGCGCGAACAACAGCGTGCAGGCGGTGAACAACCTTACCTCGCCGAAGCGGCGGGTCAGGAAGCCGGTCAGCGGCAGCGAGATCGCCATGCTCACCGCGAACGAGGTGATCACCCAGGTGCTCTGGTTGTTGCTGACGCCGAGGTTGCCGGCAATCGTCGGCAGCGACACGTTGGCGATCGTGGTGTCCAGCACCTGCATGAAGGTGGCCAGTGACAAGCCGATCGTGCTGAGTGCCAGATTGGGTGGGCGGAATGGGGTGGTCATGAGAGCCGATCGGTTGGAAACCGCTTATGTGGGAGCGACTTCAGTCGCGATGCCTTTCAATGGATGCCAGGAAACATCGCGACTGAAGTCGCTCCCGCAGGGTGGCGTTGTCGTGGAGAACTGGTTATTTACTGCCAGCCATGTTGGCGTGGATGATCCGGGTGATCGCCGCGTCGGCCTTGGCCAGCTGCTGCTTGTACACGTCGGTGCTGAAGGCGGCCTGGGTGGGCGATTTCTGCGCCAGCGTGGGGCCGCTCTTGTCGTGCAGGTTCACGTCTACGGTCAGCGACATGCCCAGGCGTAGCGGGTGCTGGTCCAGCTGCTTCGGGTCGTCGAACACGATGCGCACCGGAATGCGCTGCACGATCTTGATCCAGTTGCCGGTGGCGTTCTGCGCAGGCAGCAGCGAGAACGCGCTGCCGGTACCCACGCCCAGGCTCTGCACCTTGCCCTTGTATTCCACCTTGCCGCCGTAGACGTCGGACTCGATCGTCACCGGCTGGCCGATGCGCATGTCGGTGAGCTGGGTTTCCTTGAAGTTGGCATCCACCCACACGCCATGCAGCGGTACCACCGCCATCAGCGCGGCACCGGGCTGCACGCGCTGGCCGACCTGCACCGAACGTTTGGCCACATAGCCGTCTACCGGTGCGACCAGGGTGGCGCGCGCATCGTCGAGAAAGGCGGCGCGCAACTTTGCCGCCGCGGCCTGCACGTCGGGATGCGAGGCGACCACCGTATCGTCGACCAGCACCTTGCTGGTCTGGTACTGCTGCTGCGCGGTGATCAGCGCGCTCTCGGCGGTGGTCAGGGCATCGCTGGCGTGGGCCAGTTCCTCGGCCGAGATCGCACCGGATTTCGCCAGCGCCACGCGCCGGTTGTAATCGGCACGCGCCTTGTCCACCGCGGTCTTGCGCGCGGCCACGTCGGCCTGCGCACCGTTGACGCTGGAGTACAGGCCACGCACCTTGCGCACGGTGTTGGCGAGGTTGGCCTGGGCCCCGGCCAGCGCCACTTCGGCGTCGCTGGGATCGAGCTGCACCAACACGTCGCCGGCGTGCACGAGGTCGCCGTCGTCGGCGCCGATGCTGACCACGGTGCCCGGCACTTGCGGGGTGATCTGCACCACGTTGCCGTTGACGTAGGCGTCGTCGGTGCCCTCGTACCAGCGGCCGTCAAGGAAGTACCACAGCGCCCAGCCGATGACGGCGAGCAGCACTACGATGGCGAGCACACGCAGCATCAGGCCGCGAGAGTTCTTCTTGGGTGCGGCGGTGTTCGGTGATGCGCCGGCCGTATTCTCGGCGGTGGTGGGAGTCTGGCTGGACATGGGGCTGCCTCAGGAACGCGAAGAGTGGGAAGTCGGGGAGGGCATGGGCACCTCGGCCTGCGGCTGGAAGCCGCCACCAAGGGCCTGAATCAATTGCACGGAAAGATCGACCTGCTGCGCCTGCAGCGCGGCCATGCCGCGATTGGCGGCAAGCAACTGCTGGCGCACGACGAGCGCTTCGAGATAGCTGCCGATGCCGGCCTGATAACGCTGCAGCGCCAGCTGCCAGGCCTGCTGCGCCGCGTCCTGCGCGCGCTGTTGCGCGGTGAGCTGTTCCTGCACCGACTGCAGCGCGGACAGTTCATCGGCGACCTGGTTCAGTGCGCCGACCAGGGTCTGGTTGTATTGCGCCACGGCGAGGTCGTACTGCGCATCCTTGCCGGACAGGTTGGCGCGCAGCTTGCCGCCGTCGAAAATCGGCAGGCTGAGCGACGGCCCGAACTGGTAGAACCGCCCCGCCAGGCTGAGTGGATTGCCGCCGCCCATGCTGATCACGCCGGCCATTGCGCCGATGCTGATGTTCGGCAGAAATTCGGTCTTCGCCGCCTCGATGTCCTTGCTCGCTGCCTCGACGCGCCAGCGCGCGGCGACCAGATCGGCACGATGGCCGAGCAACTCCAGCGGCAGGTTGGTCGGCACCGCCAGCGCGGCCGGCTGCAACGGCTGCGGCCGGGCGATCTCCAGCCCGCGATCCGGGCCCTTGCCCAGCAGCACCGACAGCGACGAGCGCGCGGCGTCGACAGCGCGCCTGGCCAGCGCGGTGTCCTGCTCGGCGCTGGCCACTTCGGCATCGCTCTGCTTCAGCTGGATCTGGTTGTCGATGCCGGCGGCGACGCGCTGGCGGGTCAGCTCGCGCGACTGGTCCGCGCGCTTCAGCTCGCCCGCGGCCAGATCCTGCTGGGTGAACGCGTAGCCCAGCTGCGCGTAGGCGCGGGCAACGTTGCCGGAAAGTTCGATGCGCGCGGCGCGGGCATCGACCTCGGCGGCGCGCGCCTGGCCCACCGCAGCTTCCCAGGCGGCGCGCTTGCCGCCCCACAGGTCGAGGTCCCACTTGAAGCTCGCATAGCCGTACTTGGCCACGGCGAAATGCGCCTTGTCGCCGAGCAACGCGGCCGGCGGACGGGCGCCGGCGACCGCGGCGCCGCCATTCACGCTGGGGCCGCGCGCGGCATCGGCGATGCCCGTCTCGGCCTGCGCCGCGCGGGCACGGGCATCCGCTACGCCGAGGCCCGGGTTGTTCCGCAGTGCTTCGGTGACCAGGGTATCGAGTTGCGCGTCGCCCAGCCCGGTCCACCAGTCGGCGGTCGGCCACGCGGCGGCGGACAGGTTGGCCAGGCTGCGATCAGCCTTCAGCGAGGATGGATCGATCGGCGTGCCGTCCGGGTGCACGCCGCCGCTGCTGACACAGCCGGCCAGCGCGAGGGTCAGTGCGGTGGCAGCCGCAAGTAGATGCAGACGCATGGGATGAAGTCCAGGGAAGGGGTCAGTTCTTGTCGCGAAGCGCGCGCAGCACGCGCTCCAGGTAATCGTGCAGTTGCGCCTGTTCGGACTCGTCCAGCGTGCGCTGCGCCGCAGCCAGCACGCGTTCGTTGCAGTCCGTCAGCTGCTGCCACATGGCGTCGCCCGCGGCGGTCAATTCGATGCGCAGGGCTCGGCGATCCTGCTCATGCGGGCAGCGGCGAAGGTAGCCCTTGCGCTCCAGCTGATCGAGCTGGCGCGTCATTGCGCCGCCGTCCAGTTCCACCGAGCGGGCCAGTTCGCTGGCTGACATCGGACCGAGCCGGGCCAGCCGTTTGAGTATCAGGAATTGGGTGAAACGCAGGTCCACGTTTTGCGCCGCCAGCTCTGCTTCCATTGCCCGCACAATCTCTGCGCGCACCAGGCCGAGCAGGATGCCAAGGCTTTCTTTGGGGGTGGCGAAGGCCATCGATTCGGTATTCATGGCCGCGCATTCTATTGCCTAAAGTATATTTGTCAAGGCAAATATGTGCTGATATACCTTTGCTCTGACAAAATGTCAGGCGGCGCGCATCCGGTGGGCCTGCAGCTCGTCATGGACCAGCGCCTGCAGCGCCGGGTCGCGGATCGTGAAGAGTTCGAACACGCCCAGCGCCAGCAGGGTCGGCAATTGCGCCAACAGGCGTGGTTCGGCTTCGCGCCGCACTGATTCCGGGGTGGCCGGATCCAGCATCAGCTGGGCATGCGCCACGAAATCGGTGAGCGCGTCGGTGCGCGACGCATGGCTGGGGATGGGGAGTAACGACATGTCGATCTCCTGCATGGACTGACGAACAAGGACGTCTGCGCACGGCGCGTTGTGACAGGGCGGTTGCGGCACGGGGCGGGCGGCTGGGGGAAATGCGCCGCGGATGGGCTTGACCGTATGGCCGGTGTCACGGTCACGCGCGGACACATGACTTGGGGGACAGGCGACGATAGGTCGGTGCCGCTAGCATGGGAAGGCAGTCCCCACTGCTGGTACTCCCACTACTACCCGGGGTTCCCATGAGCACATCCATGCAACGCACCGAGCTGAAGGCCTTTCTGCGCACGCGCCGGGACGCACTCACGCCTGAGGCGGCCGGCTTGCCGCGCGGACCGCGCCGACTGACGCCGGGCCTGCGTCGCGAGGAGGTAGCGGCGCTGGCCCAGGTCGGCGTCACCTGGTACACGTGGCTGGAGCAGGGTCGCGCGATCAACGTGTCGGCCGCGGCGCTGGCGCGGATCGCGCGCGCGTTGTCGCTGTCGCCGACCGACGAAGCCTATCTGTTCGCCTTGATGGGGTTGACCCGCACCGACGTGCCGGAGCAGCACTTCAATCTGCCGCCGGTGATGCACGAGGTGCTGCAGCTGTACCAGGCGCCGGCCTTCGTGCTGGACACGGTGTTCAACGTGCTGGCCTGGAACCGCATGGCCGAATGCCTGTACGACTTCGGCGATTTCGGCGGGCCGTTCGCCGACAACCACCTGTGGAACGCGTTCATGAACCCGGCGCGGCGGCAGCTCTATCCGGATTTCGAGAACGGCGCGCTGAATCTGCTCGGCATATTTCGCATGAACCAGGCGGCGCATCCGGAAGACCCGCGCTTCCTTCAGCTGATCGAGGCACTGAACGCGGCCAGTCCCGAGTTCGTCGAGCTGTGGCAGCGTTGCCATACCGCGCCGCTGAGTGCGATCACGGTGCCCTTCTTCCACCCCGAATTCGGCGACCTCAGCATCCATTCGATGCGCCTGCCGATCCGCGACAGCGACCATGTCGACCGTGCCACGGCGTTCTTCTTCGCGCCGGCGAATGCCGCGACCGCTGCAAGCTTCGCGCGCGTCGCGCGTCGCCTCGCCGCGAAGCCAGCCACGCAGTCGGCATGATGCGGAGGCCGGGGCCAGGGGCGATAATCTCCGCGTTCGAACACGCAGGAAACGAAATCATGTGCTCCCGGGCAGGCGCTTCGTGCGGTGGCAGGTCAAGCGGCATTTCGGCGGCGCAATGGCTGCGTTTTTCCTTGAGCATCGGAGGAACATGACGATGCGACACCCCGAGGTGCAGGCGTTTTTCGACGAGACCAGCCACACCTTCAGCTACGTGGTGTGGGATCCGGCCACCAGCAAGGCGGCGGTGCTGGACAGCGTGCTCGATTATGACGCCGCCTCCGGGCGCACCCGCCACACCTCGGCCGATGCGCTGATCGGGTTCGTGCGCGCGCAGAAGCTTGGCGTGGAATGGGTCATCGACACCCACGTGCATGCCGACCACCTGTCGGCGGCGCCGTACGTGCAGGCGCAAGTCGGCGGCCGGCTCGGTATCGGCGAACACATCCGCGACGTGCAGGATACGTTCGGCCGGCTGTTCAACGCCGGTGACGAATTCCGCCGCGACGGCAGCCAGTTCGATCATCTGTTCAAGGACGGCGAACGCTACATGGTCGGCGACATCGAAGCCGTGGCGATGCATACGCCTGGCCACACGCCGGCGTGCATGAGCCACCTGATCGGTGACGCGGCCTTCGTCGGCGACACCTTGTTCATGCCCGACTATGGCACCGCGCGCTGCGATTTCCCCGGTGGCGACGCACGCACGCTGTACCGCTCGATCCAGCACATCTTCGCGCTACCGCAGGAAACCCGCGTGTTCCTTTGTCACGACTACAAGACGGGAGATCGTCACGAATTCCTGCACGAGACCACGGTCGGCGCCGAGCACCGCGACAACATCCACGTGCACGACGGTATCGGCGAGGACGAGTTCGTGCGCATGCGCAACGCGCGCGACGCCACCCTGGCAATGCCGGCGCTGATCCTGCCGGCGGTGCAGGTGAACATGCGCGCGGGACAGCTGCCGCCGGTCGAGGACAACGGCGTGCGTTATCTGAAGATTCCGCTGGATGCGTTTTGAGCGGGCCCCATCGCCGCGACGGCATAACAGCCTGCCGCCTGCGGAGTGACCGATGATCTACGTCTTGCTCAGTGTGGTGTGCAGCGTGCTGGTGTCGGTGCTGCTGAAGCTGGCGCGGCGCTTCGACATCGACGTGGGTCAGGCGATCGCCTGGAACTACGTGGTAGCCAGCGCACTCACTGCCGCAGTGCTGCAACCGTCATTGACGGTGTTGCGCGAGCCGGCCGCTCCGTGGCTGGCGCTGGTCGCGCTGGGTATCCTGCTGCCGACGATCTTCCTGGCGCTGGCCGCGTCGGTGCGCCATGCCGGCATCGTGCGCAGCGATGCGGCACAGCGGTTGTCGCTGCTGCTTTCGCTGCTGGCCGCGTTCGCGTTGTTCGGCGACCAGCTCACCGGATTCAAGGCGCTCGGCATTACGCTCGGCCTGCTCGCGTTGCTGTGCATGATCTGGCGCAGCGGTCATGGTGCGGCCGAGCGCGGCGGTGCCAGCTGGTTGTATCCGCTGCTGGTGTTCGGCGGCTTCGGCATGATCGACATCCTGTTCAAGCGCGTGGCGCTGGCCGGCATGCCGCTGGGCGCGTCGCTGCAAGCGATGTTCGCACTGGCGTTGCTGGTGGCGTTCGCACTGCAGTTGTGGCGGCGCGTGCAGGGCCAAACCCGTTTCACCGCGCGCAGTGCGCTGGCCGGCGTGCTGCTGGGCCTGGCCAACTTCGGCAACATCCTGTTCTACCTGCGTGGCCATCGCGCGCTGCCGCAGCATCCTGCGCTGGTGTTCGCCAGCATGAATATCGGCGTGGTCGCGCTGGGCGCGCTGGTCGGCCTGCTGCTGTTCCGCGAGCGGTTGAGTTGGCTCAATCTTGGCGGCGTGCTGCTGGCATTGCTGGCGATCGGGGTGATTGCGTGGGGATGACGATGGCGGCCCGATGCGGGCATGCCATGCCGCAGAAGTGCGATGTGTACGGGCATTGTCATTTCCGGCGACGACATTGAAAACCCACTTCGTGCACCGGTTACACCCGCATATATGCCTGCGTAACTGATACACCCCCAAATCCGTCGCATAACAACGCATCGCGTTGCTCGATGAACTCCGCTGCTCCAGCGCAATGCTAATGAGCCAACTAGAAAATTCCCGCCTGTACGGCTCTTCGGGCCACCGGCATACTCGGTGCAACATCCCACTTTTGGGGTCTACTTAGCGTTGGACGTTCTTGGAAGCTATCAGGGGATGCATCGTGAAAAGCGCCATCGTCATCGCACTTGTTGCCGTTGTCCTAAGCGGATGCGCATCCAACTCTGGCGTGGTCCAGATGGGCAACGACACGTACTTCATCTCCAAACAAGCAGCAACTGGCTTCACTGGTTTGGGCAGCTTGCGCGGCGACGCCATGCGCGACGCCTATTCACAATGCAGCAAGACCGGAAAGTCTGTTGAGGTCGCCAACACCGATCAATCAAACCCACCATACTCGTTGGGCAATTTTCCCAGAGTGGACATCACCTTCCGGTGCGTTACAAAGTGAGCAGCGTGCTGGTCACGTCTAACATCTCGTTCAAGGCGGGCGGCTTCGCCGCCGCTTAACTCCAGCGTTAGACCCCAAGGAGGCATACAAGATGAAGGCCGTTGTAATCGGGGAATCCTCCGGAGCCACGATGGAGCAAATCATGGCTGTGTATCCGCGGCACAAAGCAGTCGTCGATATCTTTGTCGCGAGGGGGGAAGTAATCGGAATTGGCCCATTCGCCGATCGCGGCAACATGGCCATCTTTCGAACGCGAGCAGCCGCTGAGGAATTTGTCAGACAAGATCCATTCGCCTTAGAGGGGCTGGTGAAGTCATATGTCGTTCGCGATTGGAACGACACGATGTCGACATGAGACGATTTCGCCAAGGGGGGCCCTAGCACGGCGGTCAAACGGCCAGCGTTCCGCCGTCGCTTACCTCTGCGTTAGACGTTTGCTCTGCCGATGTTTCGCTACGTGTGTTTCGCCCAGCCTCGCGCCGGCTTGCCGTCCTTCGCCGCCGCAGCATTTTGCGCGGCATCACGGCAAATCCGCGGCCCTCAGAGCTGGTAGCTTGTGGAGGACGTCGGGCAGGTTACTGAGTCCGTACAATCTTTTGGTCCGGCCAGGTATGGATTTGTCCGCGTTCTTCCCGAGCACGGATCCTGCCCTCCGGTGTGGTCAACACCATGCCGGGCTCGCTGCCTGAAAGCCGCTGCAGCGATCAGCGCTTGGCTGGCGCGGTATGCCGCGGCGCAGTGGAGCCACGCACCACCAATTCCGGGCTGAAGCCTTCGTTGCTGCTGCTCACCGGCTCGCCGTTGGCTTCGCGCTGCAGGTCGCCGATCAGTCGCTGTGCGGCATGCCGCGCGATTTCCTCGGTGGCCTGGCGCGCGGTGGTCAGTGCGGGCCAGGACTGCTTGGAGAACGGGCTGTCCTCGAAGCCGGCGATCGACAATTCGTACGGTACGTTGATGCCGTCCGAATGCGCGGCGGCCAGCACGCCGGCAGCGATCTCGTCGTTCGAGCCGAAGATCGCGCTGGGTCGATCTTTCAACGCCAGCAACTTGCGGGCGCCGCGGAAGCCGTCGTCGAAGGTGTAGTCGCCGGGCACGATCAGCTTGCGATCGAGGGCGATGCCGTAATCCTTCAGCGCGTCCTCGTAACCCTGATAGCGCTCCAGGCTGGAACGATGCTCGCGCCCGCCCCACAGGAACCCGATGCGCTGGTGGCCGAGCTGGATCAGGTGTTCGGTGATCGCGTAGGCGGCGTCGCGATCGTCCACATAGACGCACGGGGAACCATCCTGAGGATCCTTGCGCGCCGAGATGATCCGTATGAACGGGATCTTCGCCTCGCTCAGCGCACGGATCAGTGCCGGCTGTTCGGACATCGGCGGCGCCAGCACCAGCCCGGCCAGGCGCGAACGACGGACCAGTTCGCACAGCTCGTCGGCCAGTTTCGGCGAGGACGAATCGCACGGATGGATCTGCAGACCGAAGCCGCTGCTGCGGCATACCGACAGCACACCGCGTTGCAGGTTGATGATGTAGTGCGCGTTGGGATTGTCGTAGACCAGGCCGATCGCGTAGGCACGGGTGCTGCGCAGGCTGCGCGCGGAAGGATCGGGCTGGTAGCCGAGCGCGTCGATCTCGCGCTGCACTTTCTCGCGCGTGCGGGCATGCACCGAAGGCTCGTTGTTGATCACCCGCGAGACGGTCTTCAGCGAAACGCCGGCCCGTTCTGCAACATCTTTGATGGTGGCGCTGCGCAACCGCTGAACCTCATGCATCGTGATGGATGGCGCCGGCAGCGCCATCGCGCCGACGGCGCCGCACGATGATGTGCGGCGCCGTGAGCATCCTAACTTATGGCCCTGCCCTGAGCGAATGCGCAATTCACCCGGCATGCTCCTGCCCGACCCGATGGCCAGCCAGCCCGTAGTACAGGATGTACAGGTAGCACGGCACCATCAGCAGCATGAACGCGAGCTGGAAATCGATGTGCTGCTTCAGGTGCACGAACAGTTGCGGCACCACCGCGCCGCCGGCGATAGCCATGATCAGCAGCGCCGAGCCGCGCTCGGTGAGGCTGCCCAGGCCCTTGATCGCCAGCGGAAAGATCGCCGGCCACATCATCGCGTTGGCGAAGCCGAGCGCGGCGACGAAGCCGACCGAGACGTAGCTCTGGGTGAGGTAGGCGCCGATCGAGAACAGTACGCCGAGCACCGCCGAGATCGCCAGATAACGTTGCTGCGATACGACCCGCGGGATCAGCAACAGGCCGGCGACATAGCCGATCAACATTCCGGTCAGGGTGAATGCGGTGAAGAACTTGGTCTCGTCGAGCGGCAGGTGGAAGCTGGCGCCATACGTACCGATCGCATCGCCGGCCATCACCTCGACGCCCACATACAGGAACAGGCACAGCACGCCCAGCCACAGGTGTGGAACCTGCAGGATGCCGGTGCGCGCCGCGGAACCGCCAGCGCGGACGGGCGTGCTGTTGGCCGTGGTCGCCTCGATGTCGGGCAGCGACGAGCGCGCAATCCAGATCGCCAGCAGCGCCAGGATACCGGCCATCACCAGATACGGTGCGTGGATCTTCGCGGCGAATTCGTTGAGCAGCAGCTCGCGGGTCGCCGGATCGGCCGCCTTCACTTTCTCGTCGAGATTGCCGATGCCGTTCAGCACCAGTGTGCCGATCAGCAGCGGTGCCAGGATGCCGGCGACCTTGTTGCAGATGCCCATGAAGGCGATGCGCTGGGCGGCGCTGTCGATCGGGCCGAGGATGCTGATGTACGGATTGGAAGCCGTCTGCAGCAGCGAGAGGCCGGCGCCGATCACGAACAAGCCGGTCAATGCGCCGGAAAACACCCGCGTGCTGACGAACTGGCCGAACAGCACCGCGCCGATCGCCATCACGAACAGGCCCAGCGCCATGCCCAGCTTCATGCCGGTGCGGCGCAGCAGCATCGCCGCCGGCAATGAGAACACCAGATACGAAATGTAGAACGCGAACGGCACCAGGAACGCATAGGCATCGCCCACCTGGAAGGCCAGCTTGACGAACGTGATCAGCGGTCCGTTGAGCCAGGTGACGAAGCCGAAGATGAAAAACAGCAAGCCGATGATCAGCATCGGGCCAAGGTTGGTGCGTTCGGACGGTGCCGCCGCCAGCGTGGTTGCCATGGTCTCTTCTCCCCGGAGTCCGACCGTACCGCACCGGTCGAATGACCGGGGCAGACAGGAATGTCTCTTTATTCGCTGGAAAGTGCAACGTTGTCAATTGCCGACCCGCATGATGACCCGGCGACGGACCCTTGTGCGGCCGTCCAGACGGCCATCGGCAAGCCTTCTTGTCGCATTGCGGCAAGCCCGGCATGGCTTGCGAATGAAGCCGGAAAACCCACGCAGTTGGCCATCCAATGGTGCTTTTCATGCAATTCCTTGGAATGTCATGGCAGCTATGTTGCGACGCCGTATCGAAACTTCCACGAATCGCCTCGAACCCCATTGACAACGTTGTCATTCTGACAGCAGACTCCGCCCGAATCAGGCCACCCGGTCAGCGGCGAGCGTATGCCGCGCGGCACGGGGTGATGCCGGTCACGGGAGAACGGAGTGGGGGAAGTCGCCAACCAGCGTCATGCAGCGGAGCCGTCGGCGATGGCCCTGGCCGGTGCGCCGACGTCGAACGGGCCGGCCCGGGATCAGCCGTTCCTGGCCGCCGACGTGGGCGGCACGCATGCGCGCATCGGGCTGGTTATCGGTAATGCCGTCGGCAAGCGTCCGGTCAGCGTGCTGCACTACCACCGCTACGGTTGCGCCGACTGGTCCAGCCTTACCGCGATGCTGCAGGACTTCGTCGAGCAACTGGCGCATACGCCGTATGCGGCGATGCGGGGTCAGTTGCGCCATTGCGCGGTGGCCTGCGCCGGTTACGTGCTGGACGACGCGATCATCAACGAGAACCTGCCGTGGCCGGTGTCGATTCGCGACATTCGCGACGGCCTCGGCATCCAGCGGCTGGCGGTGATCAACGATTTTGAAGCGGTGGCCTACGCGACCCAGTTCATCGACACCGACGAGACCCGCCCGATCATCGAAGCCACCGCGCCGGCTGCGCCCGGGCCGGTACTGGTGATGGGGCCGGGCACCGGGCTGGGTTCGGCGGTGTTGTTGCCCGGACAGCCGCGCGCGCAAGTGCTGGCCACCGAGGCCGGGCAGATTTCGCTGGCGCCGGGCAACGAGCGCGAGATCGAGATCCTGCGCCTGTTCCGCCGCGATCGCCCGCACGTGTCGTTCGAGGATGCGCTGTCCGGGCCCGGCCTGTTGAAGCTCTATGGCGCGCTGTGCGAATTGCGTGGCAGCCCGGCACGACTGCTGACGCCAGCCGAGATCACCGGTGCCGCGCTGGCCGGCAGCGATCTGGCGGCCGTCGAGGCGCTGCATGTGTTCTGCGGTTTGCTCGGCAGCTTCGTCGGCGATCTGGTGCTGCTGTACGGCGCGCGCGGCGGCGCCTATCTGGCCGGCGGCATCCTGCCGCAGATCCAGCCGTTCCTGCTGGCCAGCAGCTTCACCGAACGCTACTTCAACAAGGGCGTGATGCGCGCCTATCTGCAACAGGTTCCGGTACGACTGATCGAGCACGGCCAGCTTGGTGTCATTGGCGCCGCAGGCTGGTTTCTGGATGAGCGGCAGGGAGAGTGAGATGACTGCCATCCGGTGACACGGCGCCAAGCCAGCCACAACACAAATCCACGGCCGTCGCCATGACGGTCCTGATTCGAGCCAGCCTCTGAGGGGAGGACATCATGAATTACCGCAAGACACTATTAGCCGCCAGCATCATCACCAGTCTGTGCATGTCGGGCGCGCTGTATGCGCAGGACACGACGCAATCCAGTTCGACCGACCAGACCAACCAGCCGGCCAGGAAAGATGCCAAGCAACTTGGCACGGTCATGGTCACCGGTATCCGCGACAGCGAGGCGGAATCGCTGAACCTCAAGAAGGAAGCGAACTCGCATGTCGAGATCGTCACCGCCGAGGATATCGGCAAGCTGCCTGCCAAGAACGTGGCCGATACCCTGCAGCGTCTGCCTGGCGTCAGCGTGGGTACCTCCAGCGCCGGCGAAGGCGGCTTTGACGAGAACGACCGCGTCAGCTTGCGCGGCACCAACCCGAGCATGACTCAGACCCTGATCGACGGACACAACATCGGCACCGGCGACTGGTTTGTGCTCAACCAGACCGCCACGGTGGGCCGCAGCGTCAGCTACAGCCTGCTACCGGCGGAAATCGTCAGCGAGGTCGTGGTGCACAAGACCTCCGAGGCGAACCTGGTAGAGGGTGGGGCGGCGGGCACGGTCAACATCATCACCCGCAAGCCGCTGGAGTTCGCCCAGCCCGTGACGGCGCAGGCGTCGGTGGGCGGCGTGTATGCCGATCTGCCGAGCAGCACGAAGCCACAGTTCAGCGGGTTGTTCAATTACCGCAACGACGCCAGCACCTTCGGCGTCATGGTCCAGGGCTTCTACGAGAAGCGCAGCCTGCAGCGCAACGGCCAGGAGATACTCGGACTCAATCAATTGCAGTCCACCGATGCGATCGTCGCTGCGCATCCCGATCTGAACGGGGTCTATTACCCAAGCCTTATCGGCAGCGCGCTCTTCACCCAGGTTCGCACGCGCAAGGGTGGCTCGATCGATGTGCAGTTCAAGCCTGCCGACAATGTCACCGTGAATCTCAACGGGTTTGTCAGCAAGATGGACGCCAACAATTACAATCGCAATTACATGATGTGGGGCAATCATTTCGTGCCGGGGGCGACCAACCTCAACCCGGGCTACACGGTCAGTGGCAACACCTTGACGAACGCATCCTTTACGGCGGCTCCCGGGGATGCGACGAACTACGGCATTTATGACATGGTCTCGCGCCAGGCCTCGTCCTCGACCAAATTCGCGACCGCCGACGTCGACTGGAAGGTCACCGACATGCTCAGCTTCAAGGCTCAGGTCGGCACCACCAAGGGCGAAGGCAAAAGTCCGAAGCAGGACGTGCTCGAACTCAATACGTCGCCTGGCACCGGCGCGGCCTGGGATTTCCGTGGCACCGGCACGCCGGCCAACTGGGCGCTGGGCGGCAATAACGTCTCTCCGACCGCGTCGGGTGCGACCGCCAACTGGATCTTCGGCGAAGGCGGCATCAGCGTCGAGGACAAGGAGAAGTGGGGGCAGTTCGATGGCGAGCTGGATTTCGACAGCGGCTCGCTGGCGTCGCTGCAATTCGGCGCCCGCTACGCCGAGCACACCCGCCAAAACGACTATGCGTTCGCTCAAGGCCCCAACGCCGGCTTCGACAACCCGGCCAACTTTCCGCAAGGCTTCCAGAGCTACCCGGGGGACTTCAACAGCAGTCTGGGCGGCCAGTTCCCGCAGAATATCTGGTACTACAGCCAGGCCGATCTGGCGGCCTATGACGCCAAGTACGCCAACCGTGGACCGGAGCGCCTGTATCCGAACGACATCTACAAGGTCAACGAGAAGGACAGCGCGCTCTACCTGCAGGCCAATTTCGGCGGCGACGGCTGGAGCGGCAACATCGGTGCACGTTACGTAAAAACCAAGGAGACGATCGGCTACACCAGCAACACGCCCCAGGAACCGGGCGCCCAGGGTCCGATCCTCGGCTCGGCCTTCTTCCCGGCAGGCTACTTCTTCAATAACTACAAGCACGACTACGGCAAGATCCTGCCCAGTGCGAACCTGAAGTTCGACCTGACGAACGACCTGCTGGTGCGCGTTGCCGCATCGCAGACCCTGACCCGTCCGGACTACTCGGCGCTGGCCGGCACGGTTTCGCTGGACGATCTGGGCCACACCGGCAGCGGCGGCAATCCGCATCTGGAGCCGTTGCTGTCGAGCAACTTCGATGCGTCGCTGGAGTGGTACTTCGCGCCGCGCGGCCTGTTGTCGGCCGGCGTCTATGACATGTCGTTGAAGAACTACGTCAATTTTGCGGTGGAGAACCGCTCGTACCTGGACATGCAGGCCAGCAACGTCGCTGGTGCGCCGGTCTATGCCAATTACCAGGTGAGCATCCCGAGCAATACCCGCGGCAGCGTCAAGGGCGTGGAGCTGAACTATCAGCAGCCGTTTGGCGAGTACCTGGGCATGGCGTTGAACTACACCTACGCCAACGGCCACGCTTCCAACAACGAACCGTTGCAGGGCACGTCGAAGAATACGGCCAATCTCTCGGGCTATTTCGAGAACGACCGCTTCAACGCCCGGGTGACCTACACCTACCGCTCCTCCTACTACGCCGGTCCGGATCGTGCGGGCTTCTTCTATCTTGCCGGCACCGGCTACCTGTCGGCTTCGCTGGGTTACAAGATCAACAACTGGATGTCGGTCTCCCTCGACGGCCTGAACCTCAACAACCCCACGTTGAAGTACTACGTCAAGTCCGAGGATTACAGCAAGCAGCCGCGCGCGTTCTACACCAATGGTCGCCAGTACTACCTGAGCCTGCGCTTCAAGATCTGATCCATCACTCCGCTTCATCGTGAGCCAGGAATGGCTCACCCTCCCCAAACGGGCCCGTGCACACATTTACGGGTCCGTTTTTTTTTTGGAGAGTCATGCTTTCGATCGCGCATGGCATCCTGCAGCTCTCGACGTGGAGAAGCCTGATGACACGCCATCTGACCGGTCTTTTGTGCGGCCTGCTTGTGCTGGTGACGTCCGCCGCGCATGCCGAGCCGATTTCACTGATCCCGCTGCCGGCGCAGCTCACCGTTGCCGACGGCATGTTCATGGTCGATGCGCAGACGACTGTCGTGGTCGCCGATCATGACGCGTCGACCCGGCGCACCGCGCGCTACCTGTCCGAGCTGATCGCGCGCACGCGCGGCCTGCGTTTGTCCGTGAACCAGGGCGGCCCCGGCGCGCGCGGCATCGTGCTGCGACGCGACCCGCACGCGCCGGTGGCGAACCGCGAAGGCTACGCGCTGGATGTCACGCCGCAAGGCATCCGCATCACCGCACGCGATGACGCCGGCCTGTTCTACGGCGCGGTGACGCTGTGGCAACTGCTCACGCCGGATGCGCAACATGGCGCGGTGCAGGTACCGGCGGTGCAGATCCGCGACCAACCACGTTTCACCTGGCGTGGCCTGATGCTGGATTCCGCGCGACACTTCCAGTCGGTCGTCGAGATCGAGCAACTGCTGAACCAGATGGCCGAGCACAAGCTCAACGTGTTCCACTGGCATCTCACTGACGACCAGGGCTGGCGCATCCAGATCAAGCGCTATCCCGAACTCACCCGCATCGGCGCGTGGCGCACGCCGCCCGATGCCGGGCACGACGGCGAGCCGCCGCGCTACGGCGGTTTCTATACGCAGGACGAGATCCGCCGCGTCGTCGCCTACGCCGCCGCGCGACACATCACCGTGGTGCCGGAGATCGACATGCCCGGCCATGCGCAGGCCGTGGTGGCGGCGTATCCGCAGTTCGGCGTCACCGGCCAGCGACCGCCGGTGTCGGTCGACTGGGGCGTCAATCCGTACCTGTACAACGTCGACGATGCCACCTTCGACTTCATCGACAACGTGCTCGACGAGGTGATGGCGCTGTTCCCGTCGACCTACATCCACGTCGGCGGTGACGAGGCGATCAAGGACCAGTGGCAGGCCTCGCCGGCGGTGCAGGCGAAGATGCATGCGCTGGGCCTGAAGGACGAAGACGCGCTGCAAGGCTGGTTCATCGGCCGAGTCGGCCAGTACCTCGCCAAGCACGGCCGCAAGCTGATCGGCTGGGACGAGATCCTCCAGGGCGACAACCTGCCCGCCGACGCCACCGTGATGTCCTGGCGCGGCATCGACGGTGCAATCAAGGCCGCGCTGCTCGGTCACGACGTGGTGCTGTCGCCCTCGCCGAGTCTCTACTTCGACCATGTGCAAGGCGATCCCGCCGACGAATACGCCGGCCGCCTCGGCGTGGAATCGCTGAAGGACGTGTACGGATTCCAGGCCGTGCCGGGCGTGCTGAGCGCGACGCAGGCAAAGCATGTGCTGGGCGTGCAGGCCAACCTCTGGACCGAGCACATGCCGTCTTTCGCCCACGTGGAACACGCCGCCTTCCCACGGCTGGACGCGCTCAGCGAAGTGGCCTGGTCGCCAGCCGCCACGAACAGCTGGCCGGGTTTCCTGGCCCGCCTGCCGGCGCAGCTCGAGCGTTACCGCACGCAGCACGTCAACGTGGCCGACAGCGCCTTCGCGGTGGACATCGGCGCCGACCGCAACCTGGCGCTGGCCACCGGCAAGGCCACCGTGACGCTGGCGAACCAGGTAGGCACCGGTGCCATCCACTACACGCTGGACGGCAGCGCACCGACGCCCGCCTCGCCGCGCTATGGCGCGCCGTTCAACGTGAGCCTGCCGGTCACCGCGCGCGCCGCCAGCTTCGCCGCCGACGGCAGTCCGCTCGCCGCGTCGCGCGAACGGGTGCTGGATCGCGCCGCGCTGCTCAGCCTGCCTGGCAACACCCTGCCGAACTGCCCCGGCAGCGATTTCCGGCTGCGCATGCAACCCATGCCCGACGCGAAGAGCACCCAGCCGGTGTATGCGGTGAACGTGTTCGACAGCTGCCAGCAGTTTCCCGCCACGTGGATGGATGGCGTCGCCGCGATCCATGTCGATGCGGTGCGCCTGCCGCGCAACTTCGCGCTGGCGCACGAACAGAAACTGGTGGTGTCGCGCCCGCACGCCACGTCGTTCGGCGAACTGGTGGTGCACGCGGACCAATGCGACGGGCCGGTGCTCGCCAGCATGCCGTTGCCCGATCCTGCGCAGAGTGCGCTCAATTTCACCCTGACCGCCGCGTTGCCGGCGCAACAGGGCGAACATGCGTTGTGCCTGATCTACACCGCGCCGATCGACGGGCCGCTGTACGCGATTGGCCGGGCTACGCTCACGCCGTGAACGGCATGCGAGCGGACTTCGCGTTCGATGCGATGGTGAGGGTCCGCTCCTTTTCGCCGGGCGTCAGCGGCGCCCGCGCAGCGCCTTGACGAACCGACCATGGCCAGCACGCCAAGCAGCAAACCGGCGCCTGCGCCCCACAGCCCACCGAGGTCGCCGCCGATCAGATAGCCGACGCCGAACCCCGCCGGAAACAGCAGCAACAGCGGCAGGCAACCCATCTGTTCAACCCGTCAGCGCGCCACGGCCTGCGCGTCCGGCAGCGAGGATGGATAGCGCAGCAGGGCATGCCGGGCCGCCTGGGCATCGGCAGGCGACAACTCGATCAACGGCGCGGCCTTGCCGCCGATCAGCGCGGCGATGGCCGCGCCATCGCGATACAGCACGTGCGAGCCGGCCAGCGCCGGCACCTTGTCGCCGACCAGTACGGTGCCGACCAGGTTCAGCGGATCGCTGCCACTGAGGCAGACCAGCTCACCGTCGTCGGCACGCTGGCGCACCGCGCGCAGCGGCGCGATCGCCTCGGGCAGGGCGAACTGCTCGCCGACCAGCCCTTCGACGAAGCGCCCGCCTCGGATCTCGCCGCGCGCCTCCAGTCGGTGATAGACGCGCAGCAGTTCGCGCCACGATGGCAGCCACGGCGCCTCGCGCTCCAGCAGCTTCCAGAACACCACGCCGTAACGGCGCAGCAGGGTGCGGGCGATGTGCTCGATCACCTCGGGGTCTGCCTTGTTTCCACCTTTGACTGCAGGGACGGCAGCGGTTGGAGCGCTCCTTGTTGCGACACGCGCGAGCGACCAGCGCCCCGCATCCTCGATACCGTTGAGCTGATGCCGACGCAGGCGTCGGTGGCGGCCACCGTCGCGCTTCGCCGCTGGCAACAGCAGCGCGCGCAGGCCGGCGAAGCTGTCGGCGCTGACCCGGCCGGCGGCGACCAGTTCGCCCAGTGCATCCTCCAGTTCGGTGCGCAGCAACCGGGTGGCATCCAGCAGCTCGTCGAAGAACAGCGCGCCTCGTTCGCGCAGCGCATCGGCCACGGCCTGCGCGCGCGAGGACAGCAGGATTTCCTGCGGATCGTCACCCGAAGCAACGGATGTCCAGACGGCCAGATCGCGACGCGGAAGCAGCACGATCGGCGTGCTTCTCACCGGTCCGCCACCACCGCCGCTGCCGGTGCGCAGACGTGCCCAGCTGATCCGGCCAGCGCGGCAAAGTTCGTCCAGCCAGCTGATCGAGTAGTCGTCGATGCGCGCCGGCAGGACTTCCGACTCCCACGCGCCGGCCGCTGCTTCGTAGCCTTCGAGCTGTGCCAGCGTGGCGACCAGCGCATCCGGTCCGCTCAGCCGGGTCGCCGCGGACACGTGCTGCCAGTCGAACAGGAAACGCATCAGCGCGCGCCGACTGACCGGTTCGATCTCGCGGCGCAGGCGGCCGATGGTGTAACGATGGATGCGTGCCAGCAGGTGCCGCTCGCACCACTCGGTATCGGCGGCATCGGCCGTGAAGCGGCCCTGCATCACGTAGCCTTCGGACTGCAGCCGGGTCAGCGCGGTTTCGATCTCGCCGGCCCCGACCGACAACGAGCGGGCCAACGCCGCCACGGTGACCGGACCGAGCCCGCCGAGGCGATGGCGCACCAGCTCCAGCAACGCATCTTCGCGCGTCCAGGTTTGCGCGGCGTACTCGGTGGGCGCAGCGATGACCGGATGCATCGGCGCGGTGGGGTGCAGCGCTCGCCACAGCGGAAGTTTTTCGGCGGACGTCCAGACGGCCATATCCGTGGCCATCCGGGTGGCACGCTTTGCGCCGGCCAGCGCGCGCAGTCGTTCGTTCCAACCGGGGTTGCCGATGGCCTCGTCGTCGGTGACGAAACCGAGCAGGGTCAGCGCTTCATGCATCTCGTCGGCGTCGCGCACCTGCGGCCACGCCTCCTCACGTACGGCGGCGATCGCGTCGGGATCGAGCCGGCCCAGGTCATCGGCGTTGTCGGCCTCGTTCCAGCGGCGCGTCTGCACAGCCTGGGTGCGCCGTTCCTCCAGCGGTGCATCGTCGAGGAACGCGTACGGCGCCGCGTTCAATACCTCGGCGGCGAGCGGGCTGGGCGCGGTGAGGTCGCGCGCCACGATGGCGATGGCGCCGCTCTCGATCGAACGCAGGATCGCCAGCAGGCCGTCCACGTCCATCGCCTCGCGCAGGCAGTCGTGCATGGTCTGGTTGACCAGCGGATGATCGGGTACCTCGCGCTCGCCCACGATGTTTTCCAGGCAGGCGACCTGATCGGGGAACACCGCGGCGAGCAGGTCCTCGCTCTTCATCCGCTGCAGCGGCGGCGGGGTTTTCTTGCCACCGGTGAAGCGCGGCAGCGCCAGCGCGGTCACCGCATTCCAGCGCCAGCGCGCGGGGAACAGCGGCGCATCGAGCAGGGCCTGCACCAGCACGTGCTCGGCGGTGTTCGAATGCAGATAGTGGGCGACTTCCTCCAGCGGGAAGCTGTGACTGGTCGACAGCGACAGCACGATCGCATCCTCGGTCGCCGCCGCCTGCAATTCGAAGTTGAACTGGCGGCAGAAGCGCTTGCGCAATGCCAGTCCCCAGGCACGGTTGATGCGGCTGCCCCATGGTGTGTGGATCACCAGCTGGGTGCCACCGGATTCGTCGAAGAAGCGCTCCAGTACCAGCGTGTGCTGGCTCGGCAACGCGCCGAGCGCGGCCTTCGCGCGAGCCAGGTAATCGGCCAGCTGTTGTGCGGCGGCTTCACCTAGGCCGAGTTGATCGCGCAGCCACGCCACGGCCGCGGGTACGCCGCCGGCATCCAGCTGCCCGGAAATTTCGTCGCGCAGGCGCGACACGCCGAACGACAGCTCGTTGCTGCGTCCCGGCGCCTCACCGAGCCAGAACGGAATGCTCGGCGGCGCGCCGTGCGCGTCCTCCACCCGCAGGCGGTCGCGCTCGACGCGCTGGATGCGGTAGCTGGTGTTGCCGAGCTGGAAGATGTCGCCGGCCATGCTCTCGACCGCAAAATCCTCGTTCACCGTGCCCACGATGATCGCCTGCGGCTCCAGCACCACTTTGTAATCGGCGGTATCGGGAATGGTGCCGCCGGAAGTCAGCGCGGTGAGCCGGGCGCTGCGACGTGCGCGCAACTGGCCGTGCACCGCGTCACGGTGGATGTACGCGGCGCGGGCGCCGCGGCGGGTGGTGAAACCCTCGGCCAGCATGCGCACCACTGCATCGAAATCCGTGCGTGCCAGTTCGCGATACGGATGCGCACGACGCACCAGCGCGTACAACGCATCCTCGTCCCACTCCCGACAGGCGACCTCGGCGACGATCTGCTGGGCCAGCACGTCCAGCGGCTGCGGCGGCATGATCAGCGCGTCGAGCTCGCCGCGGCGCACGCAGTCTAGCAGGGCGGTGCATTCGATCAGATCGTCGCGGGTGGCCGGGAACAGCCGCGCCTTCGGCGTGCCGTCGATGCTGTGGCCGGAACGACCGGCACGCTGCAGGAACGCGGCGATCGAGCGCGGCGAGCCGAGCTGGCAGACCAGGTCGACCTCGCCGATGTCGATGCCCAGCTCCAGCGACGCGGTTGCCACCAGCACCTTGAGTTCGCCGCGCTTGAGCCGCTGCTCGGCATCCAGCCGCTGCTCCTTGGCCAGGCTGCCGTGATGCGCCGCCACGTGTTCCTTGCCCAGCCGCTCGGACAAATGCCGCGCGGCGCGCTCAGCCATCCGCCGCGTGTTGACGAAGACCAGCGTGGTGCGATGCGCCTGCACCAGCTGGGCGAGGCGGTTGTAGACCAGCTCCCAGCAGTCGTTCGACATCACCGCTTCCAGCGGCACCGGCGGCACTTCGATCGCGAGGTCGCGCGGACGGGTGTGGCCGACATCGATGATGGTGCACTGGCTCAGGCCCCTCTCTCCTTGGGAGAGGGGTTGGGAAGAGGGTTCGGTCGAAGCGGGGAGCACTGGGGCCATCGAACCCTCATCCGCCCTGCGGGCACCTTCATTCGGCACATCCATGTGCCTCACCTTCCTGGCGGCATCCGCCGTGCAAATCGGCAGTCCTGCCGATTTGTCTCCCGGAGGGAGAAGGGAAGCTGGAGCGCCGACTAGAAAGTCGGCGATCATTTCGATCGGCTTCTGCGTCGCCGACAACCCGATCCGCAGCAAGCGCCGCTGGCACAACGACTCCAGCCGCTCCAGCGACAGCGCCAGATGCGAGCCGCGCTTGCTGCCGGCGATCGCGTGGATCTCGTCGACGATCACCGTGCGCGTGCCGGCCAGCATCGCGCGTCCGGAGTCCGAGCCGAGCAGCACGTACAGCGACTCCGGTGTGGTCACCAGGATGTGCGGCGGATGCTTGCGCAGCAGGTTGCGCTCGGCCTGCGGCGTGTCGCCGGTGCGCACCGCGGTGCGGATCGCCACGTCGGGCAGTCCGAGCTTCTCCAGTTCGGCGCGGATGCCCTCCAGCGGTGCTTCAAGATTGATGTGGATGTCGTTCGACAGCGCCTTCAGCGGCGACACATAGACCACCGTGGTGGCATCGGCCAGCACGCCGCCGTGCGCCACGCCTTCGCGCACCAGTGCGTCGATCGCGGCGAGGAAGGCGGTCAGCGTCTTGCCCGAGCCGGTCGGCGCGGCAACCAGCGTGTGATTGCCGGCGCGGATCGACGGCCACGCGGCGGCCTGCGCCGCGGTGGGCGCAGGGAACGCGGCGCGAAACCAATTCGCGACGGCGGGATGGAAGTCTTGCAGTGGCATGTATTGGGCCCGCTAAGGCAAGGGGCGGGGACAGATCTTAGATGGGGGCGGATCGCGCCGCTGCAAATGGATCGGAGGCTGGCGCTTTCGCCGCCGCTACCCTTGTATGACAATACGGCTACGTATCGTTGCCTTTCCAACTGGGGAAAAACCATGTCCGTCGCCCGCCAGCCGCGTTCCGCCGTGCTTGCCTTGTCGATCACGCTCGCTCTTGCTCTGCCGATTTCCGCTGTGCTGGCCCAGGAAGCGGCGACACCGGCCAAGCCGCAGGCAGCCAAGGTCTCCGAGTTGCAGACGGTGAACGTCACCGCCTCGAAGCGGGTGGAAAACATGCAGAAGGTGCCGATGGCGCTGACCGTGCTGACGCCGGACAAGCTGGAGGCGTTCGGTCAGGCCGGCGACGGCGTGCTGCAACTGGCCTCGCGTGCGCCCAGCGTGTATGCCGAGACCTCGTACGGGCGCATTTTCCCGCGCTTCTATATACGCGGCCTGGGCAACAGCGACTTCGATCTCAACGCCTCGCAGCCGGTGTCGATGGTGTACGACGACATCGTGCAGGAAAATCCCATCCTCAAAGGCTTCCCGCTGTTCGACCTGGAGCAGGTCGAAGTGCTGCGCGGCCCGCAGGGCACGCTGTTCGGGCGAAACTCGCCGGCGGGCGTGATCAAGTTCGAGTCGCGCAAGCCGAGCCAGGAAACCAGCGGCTACGCCCGCGTCTCGTACGGTTCGCTCGGCACCGCGAACGTCGAGGCCGCGCTCGGCGGCGCGATGGGCCAGCACTGGTCCGGCCGCGTCTCGGCGCTGGCGCAGCACCGCGACAACTGGATCGACAACACCTATACCGGCAAGAAGGATGCACTGGGCGGCTATAACGACCGCGCCGTGCGTCTGCAGGCGCTATACGAGAACGGCGGCTTCAACGCATTGATCAGCGCGCATGCGCGCTGGCTGGACGGCACCGCCGAGGTCAACCGCGCCAACGCGATCTCGTTGGGCGGCGATGTATTCGTGCCGGGCTTCGATCGCGACAAGGTGGCGCAGGACGGACTCAACAAGCAGCATCTGTTCGCCTGGGGCAGCAACCTGCACCTGAACTGGAACGTGGGTGATTACACGTTCACCTCGATCACCGGCCTGGAACGCGCCACCACCTACAGCCACGGCGACGTCGACGGCGGCTACGGCGCGAGTTTCCATCCGCCGATGGGCCCGGGCTTCATCCCGTTCCCGTCGGAGACCGCCGACGCGTTGCCGCACGATCGCCAGATCACCCAGGAATTCCGCCTCGCCAGCAACCAGCATGACAAGCTGAACTGGCAGGTCGGCACTTACTATTTCGACGAAGACATCGCGATCAGCAACTTCGACTACGCCACGTTCGACAACCACGCGCTGGACGGCTATGCCGTGCAGACACAGCGCACCAAGGCATGGGCGGTGTTCGGTTCGGCCAACTACCAGCTCGCCGACGATTTCGAACTGCGTGCCGGCGCGCGCTGGTCGCACGATTCGCGCGATTTCAAGGTGGATCGGCTGATGTCGCCGATCGGCGGCGGCCCGCTGCTGGCGACTGCGAGCCCGCACGACTCGCGCTGGAGCGGCGACCTCACCGGCACCTGGACGCTGAACCCGAACGTCAACGTCTACGCACGCATCGCCAACGGCTTCCGCGCGCCCAGCGTGC
Organism: Rhodanobacter glycinis; assembly: GCF_006438785.1. GTDB lineage: Bacteria > Pseudomonadota > Gammaproteobacteria > Xanthomonadales > Rhodanobacteraceae > Rhodanobacter > Rhodanobacter glycinis_A. The sequence goes on from NZ_RCZB01000004.1 coordinate 278,496, forward strand.
AGGGCCGCGTGCTGTTCGCCGACTTCATCTCGCAGGCGAAGCCGGAGACGATCACCAGCTACGAGCTGGGCGTCAAGACCACCGGCATGGACAACCACGTGCGCTTCAACGCGGACGTCTATACCTACAACATGCACAACCAGCAGCTCACCGCGGTGGGCGGCGACATCAACGTGACGCGCCTGCTGAATGCCAGCAAGACCCAGGGCTATGGTGCCGAGTTCGACCTGGAGGCGTACCTCACGCCGAACTTCGTGCTCACCGCCGGCGGCAGCTACAACCACACCGAGCTGAAGGACCCGAACCTGGCGGTGGCGGTCTGCGGTTCCGGTTGCACCATCCTCGATCCGCTCAATGCCAGCGGCAACGCGCTGGTCTACGGCAACACCCTGCCGAATGCGCCGCTGTGGATCGGCACGCTCACCGCGCGCTACGGCATTCCGTACGGCGACAGCGGCGAGTTCTTCGTCTATACCGACTGGAACTACCGCAGCGAGGTGAACTTCTTCCTGTACGACTCGGCCGAGTTCAAGGGCAAGCCGCTGCTCGAAGGCGGCCTGCGGCTTGGCTACAACTGGGACTATGGCCGCCGCGAGGTCGCCCTGTACGCCCGCAACCTCACCGACAAGCGGGCGATCACCGGTGCCATCGACTTCAACAACCGCACCGCCTTCGTCAACGATCCGCGCGTCGTCGGCGTGGAGTTTCGCGTCGAGCTGTAAGACTCTGTCGGCCCGCCGCGCCATCGCCTGGCGCGGTGAGGCAGAATCGTCTCTTTGCCCGCAAGCGAGCGCGATGTGGATCACCCTGGTCAGTCTGTCGAAACCCACCTGACGTTGACGATGGCCGATGGTCAGCCGCTGTTCCTGCGCGACTGGCCGTTGCCGCAGGCGCGCGGCGCGGTGTTGATCGTGCACGGGCTGGGCGAGCACAGCGGCCGCTATCAGCGGCTGGCGCAATGGTTCAACCAGCGCGGCTATGCGGTGCGCGGCTACGACCAGCGCGGTCACGGGCAGACGCCGGGCCAGCGCGGTGCGCTGCGCCATGGCGATGACCTGCTGGAGGATCTGGCCAGCGTCTACAACGACTACAGCAGCGGGCTGCCGCATGCACCGCTGTTGCTCGGCCACAGCATGGGCGGTCTGGTGGCGGCGCGCACCGTGCTGGATGGTCGCATCACGCCGCCGGCACTGCTGCTGTCGTCGCCGGCGCTGCGCAGCTGGGAATCGTTGTGGCTGATCAAACTCGCGCGGGTGCTGAGCCGCATCGCGCCGAATCTGCCGCTGCGCAACGGGCTGGATTCCGACAAGCTCTCGCATGACCCGAACGTGGCGGCCGGTTATCGCAGCGATTCGTTGCGGCATGGCTGGATCACGCCGCGGCTGGCCGACTTCATCTTCCGCAGTGGTGCGACCTGCATCGCCGATGCCGCGATGCTGGCTCAGCCCACGCTGTTGCTGGTCGCCGACAGCGACGAGTTGGTCGACCCGTCCGGCAGCCGCGCGTTCGCCAGGAAGGCCGCGCCGAGCGGGCAGCTGACCACGCGCTTCTTCTCCACGCTGTATCACGAACTGTTCAACGAAGCCGAGCCGGGACGCAGCCAGGTATTGATGCAGCTGGCGGACTGGCTGGGCCGGCAAGTGCGCGACTGAGCTTGCGCGCGAGGCATCGACGGCGCTGTCGCGGTGCCGCCCCGGCAGCGAAGCCGGCGCGCCAGATCGGCGCCACCAAGTCGCCATGAATTCCGGCGATACTCTGATGCAAACCTAGGGAGAGGTCACATGTCAGGTCGATCGTTCGAGTGCTTTTCGCGCCGCGCATGGCCGCGCGCGCTGTTTCCGTTGCTGCTCGGCCTGCTGCTGGCGGCCTGCAGCGGCAGCCACGACAGCGGCAAGCCGGCGCTGCAGGGCGCACCCGCCAGCAGTGCGTCGACGCAGCCGGCGTCGGCAAACGGGAAGAGCGCATTCGCGCTGGTCTCGGCCAGTTCGGAAACCAGCGACTCGCGCACCGCGCTGACCTTGCGCTTCAACGCCACGCTGGCCTCGGCGCAGGCGTTCGACACGCTGATCGCGGTCACCGGCCCGAACGGTGAAGTGGTCAGTGGCAGCTGGAGCCTCAAGGACGACGGCAAGACCCTGAGCTTTCCGTTCGTGCAGTCCAATACCCACTATGCGGTGCAGCTGCAGGCCGGCGTGCTGGCCGCGGACGGTCGCACACTGGGCCACGAGGTGAAGCACGACGTGTATTCCGGCAACCTGCCGGCGGCGATCGGGTTTGCCTCGCATGGCAGCGTGCTGCCCGCGCGTGGCACCCGCGGCCTGCCGCTGGTGTCGATGAACATCCACGATGCCGACGTGGAGTTTTTCCGCGTGCGCGACAACGCGTTGTCGGACCTGTTCTGCGCCTATCCGCGCAACGGCCATCGCGACAACTACGAGCTGGACCATGACGTCAACGACTACAACGACTGCGGCGAAGGCGACGCCCGCCGCAGCCGGATACCGCTGACCCAGCTGGCCGATTCGGTCTACGCCAACCACTACACGCTGGGCGGCGAACCCAACGAGCGCACGGTGACCTACCTGCCGGTGCAGGACGTCCAGCAGCTGTCCGAACCGGGTGTGTACGTGGCCGTGGTCAAGGCCGGCGGCACGTTCAAGGACGGCTACGACACCGCCACGTTCTTCGTCAGCGACCTCGGCCTGCACCTGCGCGTGTATCGCGACAACGTGCTGCTGCATGTCGCCTCGCTGCGCGATGGCTCGCCGGTCAACGCGGTGAACGTCGAGATCCGCGACGAGCAGGGCCGCAGCAAGCTCAAGGCCACCACCGGTGCGGACGGCAACGCGCTGATCGCGTACAAGATCAAGTCCGCCGACGTGCTGATCGCGCGGCACGGCAAGGACGTCTCGGTGCTGCCGTTCAACCGGCCGGCGCTGGATGTTTCCAACTTCGACATCAGCGGTCGCAGGCAGGCGCCGTTCGAGGTGTACGCCTGGTCCGGCCGCGATTTGTATCGCCCCGGCGAAACGCTGCGCGCCTCGGCGCTGTTGCGTGATTACGACGGCAAGCCGATGAAGGCGCAGTCGCTGTTCGTGCGGGTCAAGCAGCCGGATGGCCGCACCCTGGTGGAGAAGCAGCTGCAGCCGCAACAGCTTAATTATTTCGAGCTGGCCCAGGCCATTCCGGCCGATGCGCCGACCGGGTTGTGGCAGCTGGAATTCCGCCTCGATCCAGCCAGCAAGGACACCGTGCAGGCGTTCCCGTTCCACGTCGAGGAGTTCCTGCCGGAGCGGTTGAAGGTGGAACTGTCCAGCCCGCAGCAGCGGCTCGCACCGGACGAATCGTTGAAGCTCAAGGTAGCCTCCAGCTATCTGTACGGCGCGCCAGCCGACGGCAACCGCTTCACCGCGAAGTTGCTGGTGGCGCCCGAAGTGCATCCGCTGGCCAAGCTGGCGGATACGTTCTTCGGCGACCCTACGATCGAGCTGCCGAAGAGCGCCGACGACGTGGTCGATGCCAAGCTCGATGCGCAGGGAACGCTGGAACAGGACGTGGCGCTGCCCGACGACGTCAAGCCGGTGGCACCGCTGGCGGTGACGCTTTCCGGCAGCGTGTACGAGAGCGGTGGCCGCGCGGTCACCCGGTTGCTCAAGCGCACCTACTGGCCGGCGGACACGCTGGCCGGCGTGCGCCCGTTGTTTGATCCGAAACAAGGTGCCGAAAGCGAGAGTCCGGTCGGCTTCGAGATCGTGCGCGCCAATGCCGATGGCCAGCTGGTCGCCGGTGCGCATCCGAAGGTGCGCCTGCAGCGCGAGCTGCGCGATTTCTACTGGCTGTACGAGCGCAATGGCGGCTGGCAGTCGAACGCCAACCAGCGGCTGCAGCTGATCGAGGAGAAAGACATCGACGTGGCGGCGGGCAAGTCGACCCACGTCGAGTTTCCGGTGCAGTGGGGCAGCTATCGGGTCGAGGTCTATGACCCGGCGACCAAACTGACCACGGTGTTTCCGTTCTTCGCCGGTTACAGCTGGGACGACGAGAACCTGGGCAAGGAAGCGCGTCCGGACAAGGTCAAGCTGGCACTGGACAAGGCGCGCTACCGCGCCGGCGACATCATGAAGGTCACCGTGACGCCGCCGCACGACGGCCCCGGCGTGCTGCTGGTCGAATCGGATCATCTGCTCTACACGAAGAACATCGAAGCGAAGGCCGGCGCCACCTTCGAGATCCCGGTGACCAAGGATTGGGAACGGCACGATGTGTACGTGGAGGCGATGGTGTTTCGCGGTGGCGAAGCCAGCGAACACACCACGCCGGCGCGCGCGATGGGCATCGAATACGTGGCGATGGATCGCAACGATCGGCGCATTCCGCTCAAGCTCGCTGCGCCGGCGCTGATGCGTCCGGGCAATCCGCTCGAGGTCAGCGTGCAGGCCAGCGGGCTGGCCGGCCAGCAGGCGTTCGTCACGCTGTCGGCGGTCGACCAGGGCGTGCTCAACATCACCGACTATCCGGTGCCGGACGCGTGGGCGTGGATGTTCGCCAGGCGCGCGCTCGGCGTCGATGCGTACGATCTCTACAGCCGCATCATCGAGGCGATGGACGGTGAGCAGGCCCGTTTGCGCTACGGCGGCGACATGAGTGCCGCGGCGCTGCCCAAGGCCACCCGGCTCAATCCGAAGGTGCAGATCGTCGACCTGTTCGCCGGGCCGGTCGCGTTCGACGCGCAGGGCAAGGCCAGCGTGCATGTCGACGTGCCCGACTTCAACGGCAGCCTGCGCCTGGCCGCACTGGCCTGGACCGACAACCGCTTCGGCAATGCCGATGGCGCGGTCACCGTGCGCGCGCCGCTGGTGGTGGAGCCGAGTACGCCGCGGGTGATGGCGGCGGGCGACAAGGCGGTGATCAGCCTGGATCTGAAAAACCTGTCCGGCAAGGACGGCACCGCCAGGGTCAGTGTCAAGGGTGGTGGCCCGATCAGCATCGACCAGGCCAGTCTCAGCGTGGCGCTGAAGGACGGCGCCGGCACCACGCTCAGCATGCCGGTCACCGCCGGCGCCGGCGCGGCCGTGGCCACGGTCGACATCCACGCCGAACTCAGCGGCGGCGGCGCCGATAGCTACAAGGTCGACCGCCACTTCGAGTTCGCGGTGCGCCCGGCGTGGCCGGAAACCGTCACCACCACGCCGCTGGCACTGGAAGCGGGCAAGCCCGAGCACTTCGGCGCCGCCGCGGTGGCCGGCCTGCTGCCGGCCACGGTGCGCGCGCAGGTCACCCTCAGCACGCTGCCGCCGCTGCCGTATGCCGCCGCGCTACGCGACATCCTGCGCTATCCGTATGGCTGCATCGAGCAGACCACCAGCAAGGGTTACGCCGCGCTGATTCTGGACGGCCAGACGGCCAAAGCGTTGGGCGCCGAGGTGATGAGCGATGAGGCGCGCAAGTCCGCGGTGGACGGCGCGCTGGCACGGATCGCGTCGTTCCAGGCCAGCAACGGCCACTTCAGTTTCTGGGGCGGCACCAGTCCGATCGAGACGTTCACCACGCCATACGTGGTCGACTTCATGCTCGACGCGCGCGACGCCGGTTTCGCGGTGCCGCAGGAGGTGCTGCAGAAATCGCTGCAGCGGCTCAACGACGACCTGCTCGCCGGCGGCCACCCGTACTACGGCTACGAGCATCACGACCACCTGCGGATCGCCGACGAGGCCTACTCCGGCTTCGTGCTGGCACGGGTCAACCGTGCGCCGCTGGGCACGCTGCGCGCGATCTTCGACAACGACCGCAGCAAGCTGGTCGGCCCGCTGCCGCTGGTGCACCTGGGCATCGCGCTGAAGCTGATGGGCGACAACGATCGCGCACAGAAGGCGATCGCCGAGGCGTTTGCGTGGAGCAAGGAGCGGCCGTGGTACATCGGCGATTACGGTTCGGACCTGCGCGACCTCGCCCTGATGGTGGCGCTCACCCACACCTACGGCATGAACAAGCCGGAGTACGACACCCGGCTGGTCGACTGGGCCCGCAACGCCACGGCCAACGTGCGCCAGCGGCAGAAGGACATGGCCGACTATCGCTGGTCGTGGTCGTACCTCAGCACGCAGGAGCAGGCGGCGATCGCCCGCGTGGCGCGCGCGTTCGATGCGAAGAGCAACGCCCCGCTGGCTGCCTCGATCACCGTGAACGGCAAGACCGAGTCGGCGCCGGATCAACGTGTATGGAGTCGCGAGCTCAGCGTGGCCGAGCTCAACGCGGGTGTCACCGTACAGCCGACCAGCGCGGCGGCGATCTTCGCCACCCTCGACGTGGCCGGCATTCCGCAGAAGGCGCCGGCGGCCGACCCCAGCCAGATCGATGTGCGGCGCAGCTACTTCACCACCGACGGCAAGCCGTGGACCGGCGACAAGTTGAAGGAAGGCGACACGCTGATCGTCGAGTTGAGCATCGAGGCGCGCATGGATATCCGCGATGCGCTGGTCACCGACCTGCTGCCGGGCGGACTGGAAGTGGAGAACCTCAACCTCGGTGGCGCCCAGCAGTGGTCGGGCGTGGTGATCGACGGCATCGATCTCGACCAGCATGCCGCGGCGGCGGAAATCCAGCACGAGGAATACCGCGATGACCGCTACGCCGCCGCGCTCAACCTGAGCCGCGGCAGCGAGGCCCACGTGTTCTACCTGGTGCGCGCGGTGACGCCGGGCACCTACACCGTGCCGCCACCGCTGGTGGAAGATATGTACCGGCCGGCCGTGCGGGGCATCGGTAACGTCACGCCGGCGAAAATCACCGTGGTCGAGCCGTAGTCCGGGGCCTTGCTCCTTTCCGCTGCGCAGGGGAAGGAGCAAGGCCGCCCTGCCGGGCACCCATGTCGAGCCCGATCGGACCATGACTGTGAACACTCCCGCCATGCCGCCCACCGTCACACGCCGCTCTCGCGTGCGTCGCTGCCTGCTCGCCGCCCTGATCGGCTTCGGTCTGCTGCTGCTCGTCGCCTTCGCGCTCGACCGCCTGTTCCCGCTGCACCTGCCCGCGCCCGACACCGGCAGCACGGTGGTGCTGGCGGGCGACGGCACGCCGCTGCGCGCATTCGCCGACAGCGACGGCGTGTGGCGTTACCCGACCACCGCGAAATGGGTATCGCCGCTGTATCTCACGGCGCTGCTGAATTACGAGGACCGCTGGTTTTACCGCCACCCGGGCATCAACCCGTATGCGCTGGTGCGTGGCTTCGCCGGCGGATTGCGGCACGGACATATCGTGTCCGGTGGTTCGACGCTGACCATGCAGGTGGCGCGGATCATCGAACCCGGCTCTCATTGGTTCCGCCCGCACACGTTCCGCGGCAAGCTGGTGCAGATGTTCCGCGCGCTGCAACTGGAAGCGCATCTGGACAAGCCGCAGATCCTCGACCTGTATCTCAATCACGCGCCGTTCGGCGGCCCGATCGAGGGCGTCGAAGCCGCGTCGTGGGCGTACCTGGGCAAACCCGCCAGCCAGCTGTCGCGCGCCGAGGCCGCGCTGCTCACGGTGCTGCCGCAGGCACCGAGCCGGTTGCGGCCGGATCGTCACCCCGAGGCCGCGCGCGCGGCGCGCGACAAGGTGCTTGGACGCATGCGCGATCTGCGCGTGTGGAGTGCGAGCCAGGTGCGCGATGCGGCGATCGAGCCGGTGGTGGCGCGTTCGCTGCGCGCCCCGCTGTCGGCCGCGCTGCTGGCCGAGCGGCTGCATCAGGAGCAACCGCAGGCACGGCGCATCACCAGCACGATCGACGCGGATCTGCAGCGCGCCGCCGAGGAGCGCGTCAGCGCCTATCTGTCGCGACTGCCGGCACGCACCTCGGCGGCGCTGCTGGTGGTCGACAACGCCACGCTGGAGGCGCGCATCTACGTTGGCACCGCCGAGTTCGCCGATCCGGTGCGGCTCGGTCATGTCGACATGGTGCGCGCGCCGCGTTCGCCTGGCTCCACGCTGAAGCCGTTCCTGTATGGCCTCGCGCTGGACGATGGACTGATCAACTCGCAGAGCCTGCTGGTCGATGCGCCGCAGGATTTCGGCGGCTACAAGCCGGGCAATTTCGACGAGGCGTTCAGCGGCCCGGTCAGCGTGGTCGAGGCGCTGCAGCGTTCGCTCAACGTGCCGGCGGTCGACATGCTCGACCGGGTCGGGCCGACCCGTTTCGTGGCACGACTGGCCAACGGCGGCATCGACCTGGGCCTGCCCGACGGCGCCAGGCCGAACCTGTCGATCATCCTGGGCGGCGCGTCCACCCGGCTGGAAAACCTGGTCGGTGCGTACACCGCGTTCGCCAACGGTGGCATCGCCGGCACGCCGCGCTACACACTGACACAGGCGGCGCAGCCGCGGCGGCTGCTGTCGCCGGGCGCGGCGTGGATCATCCGCGACATCCTTGCCAGCAACCCGGCCGACGTCGAAGGCGGCCCGCTGGCCGGTGCCATTAACCGCCACGGTGCGGTGGCCTGGAAGACCGGCACCAGCTACGGCTACCGCGATGCGTGGGCGATCGGCGTCACCGATCGCTGGACCATCGGTGTGTGGATCGGCCGTCCGGACGGCACGCCGTCACCCGGCCAGTACGGCGCGGTGACGGCGCTGCCGCTGCTGTTCCAGATCGACGACATGCTGCCCTCGCGTGGCGGACGTGCGCATGCCGCGCAGCCGGCCAGCGTGCGTGCGACCGACATCTGCTGGCCGCTTGGTGGCGCAGCCGATCTCACCGCAACGGGTCAGTGTCGCCAGCGCCGCACGGCGTGGGTGCTGGATGGCGCGATGCCGCCCACGTTTGCCGAACGCGACCTTGGCGCGTGGACGTCCGGGCTGGTCGGCCTGCGCGTCAACGATAAGGGCCAGCGCCTCAGCGGCGCCTGCCACGCCCGGCATGAGCGCGCGCTGCAAATCGCGCGCTGGCCGGCGCTAGCCACGCCATGGTTGAGCATCGACGATCGCCTCCATTCGGCGCTGCCGCCACTCGCCCCTGGCTGTTCCGCCGACTCGCTCGACGTCGCCAGCCCGATCCGCATTGCCGGCCTGAGCGACGGCGTCACCCTGCGCGAGGCACCGTACAGCGACCAGCCGTTGCGCGTCACGCTGCGTGCGCTCGGCGCGCAGGGCAGCGTGCAGTGGCTGCTCAACGGTCGCCTGCAAGGCAGCAGCGAAGGCGCCGCGCCGCTGCCGCTCACCCTGGCGCAAGCGGGCGATTACCGGGTGACCGCACTCACCGGCGACGGCGCGTTCGCCACCATCACACTGCATGTGGTCAGCTCGCGCCCATGAGCGTGACGCAACGGGTGAATGCACCGAGCCAGAGAAGACCGCAATGGCGCGCCTTGCGGCGCATCCTTAAGAAAGAACTAAGCGGGCGGAAGCCAGAATGGGCCATGCCTTCCGCTTCCCACCCTCGATGCGTCGCCGCTGCGACGCCACGCCGTCCGCCTGTTTCACGCGGCGTCGCCGCGTGGCCGGCGCTGGCCGTCGCCGCCGCGCTCGCGTTGTCCGGCTGCGCCACCTATGCGCCGTCGCCGCTGGGTCGCGGGGAGGGCGCGGCCAGCGTGGCGCAACTGGTCGCGCCGACCGCCGACATGCCGATGCCGACGCTGGCCACGCATCGCCTCGATCCCACCGATGGGCTGGATGTGACCGAAGTGGCGATGCTGACGCTGGCCAACAGTCCGGCATTGAAACTCAAGCGTGATGCACTGGGCGTGGCCAGCGCGCAGGCATTCGCCGCCGGCCTGCTGCCCGATCCGCAACTGAGCCTGGGCGAGGATTTCCCCCGCCATTCCGGCGGCGGCCTGACCACCGCCTACAGCCTCGGCCTCAGCGAGGACATCACGGCGTTGCTGACGCGCTCGTCGCGCAGGGCAGTGGCGCGCAGCCAGGCCGCGCAGGTGAATCTCGATCTGCTGTGGGCCGAGTGGCAGTCCGTGGCGCAGGCGCGGCTGCTGTTCGATCAGGTGCTGAGCCTGCGTGCGCAGCAGAACTTGCTGGACACCGAACAGGCGGCGCTGGCGCCGGTCGGCCAATACATCGACGCGGCCTTGCGCGCGGGCAACCTCACCTATGACAGCGCCAGCGCCGGCCTGAACGCCGGCGCGGACGTGCACAAACGACTGGCCGACAACGCCATCGCCCTGCATCAGGCCGATAGCGATCTGCATGTGCTGCTGGGCCTGGCACCGACGGCGCCGCTCGATCTGGTCGGCGTGCCATATCAAATTGCGCCGACACCGGCGCAGCTGCAGCAGGCGCTGATCGACCTGCCGGCGCGGCGGCCGGACCTGCTCGCGCTGCAGGCCGGCTATCAGTCGCAGGAAGCGAAACTGCGCGCCGCCGTGCGGGCGCAGTTCCCCGCGCTGACCATCGGCTTCAACACCGCGCGCGATACCAGCGCCGTCTACAGCAACGGGTTCAACATCGGCATCACGCTGCCGCTATTCGATCGCAACCGCGGCAATATCGCGATCGAGCAGGCGACCCGCCAGCAACTCAGGGACGACTACGCCGCGCGCCTGCTGGGTACGCGCAGCGACATGCAGCGCTTGCTGGCCGATCTGGACACGCTGCAACGCCAGCGCACCGCGCTGATCGCGCATGTCGCGCAACTGGACGATGCGCGCCGCGCCGCCGAGCAGGCGTGGCAGCGGAATCTGCTGGATTGGCCGACATATCTGGCGATACGCGGCAACGCACTCAGCGCCGATCTCGATCTGCTGGCCGTGCAGCAGCAACAGGCCACGCAGGCCATTGCGCTGCAGGCACTGCTTGGCAACACCGATCTGGTGGTTGCCCACCCCGCCCCTGCCGAAGTGTCCACGCCATGAGTCATTCGTCTTTTTTGCCGAGCCTGTGCGGACTGTTGCTGCTGGGTGTGCTGGCCGGCTGCAGTCACGCCGCACCGGATGCGGAAGACGCCGCCGGCCCCAGCGGCCAGGTTGCCGTGACCACGACCATGCCGGTGCAGCAGACCTTTCACGACACCGTCGAAGCATGGGGCAGCGCCGTGGGCGATCCTCGCCGCGCGCGCGCGATCAGTCTCGCGCATGCCGGCCAGGTGGTGGCGGTGAACGTGGCGGCCGGGCAGACCGTCAAGCGCGGCCAGCCGGTGCTGACGATCGCTGCCGATGCCGCCGCGCGCAGTGCCTGGCAGCAGGCGCAGAGCGCACTGACTCTGGCGACTGGCGAACTCGGGCGCACCGAGCAGCTGGCCACGCAGCGGCTGGCCACGCAATCGCAGCTGGCCAGCGCGCGCAAGGCGCTCGCCGACGCGCAAGCGGCGCTCGAGGCGCAGCGCACGCTGGGTGGCAGTGCGCCGGAAGAAACCGTCAATGCACCGGCCGACGGCGTGGTCACCTCGCTCGACGTGAGCCTGGGCGAGCGCTTCGCCGCGAACGCGCCGCTGCTGGGCTTTACCCCTGCGCAGGCGCTGGTCGCCCAACTCGGCGTGCAACCGGAGGCGGGGGCCAGCCTGCGCCCGGGCATGCCGGTGCAACTGCACAGCGTCTACGGCGCGGCAACCGCTTTTGTCGGCACGCTGCGCATGATCGGCCAGGCGGTCGATCCGCAAACCCATCTGTTGAGTGCGCAGGTCGAGCTGCCGGCCGAGGCCGGCGCGACGCTGGTGGCGGGTGCGGCGCTGCAGGCGCAGATCCGCACCGCCGATTTCACCGCATGGGCGGTGCCACGTGCGGCCGTGCTGCATGACGAGAAGGGCGATTACCTGTTCCAGCTCAGGCAGGGCCATGCGAAACGCATCGAGGTGAAACTGCGCAGCCCCGATGGCGACACCCTCGGCGTCCAGGGCGCGCTCGATGCGCGGGTGCCGGTGATCGTGCTGGGCGTGTACGAGCTCAATGATGGCGACGCGGTGCAGGCGCAGCGTGCCGCACCTGCGGCGTCGACGTCGACGTCCGCCGCGCGCGGTACGCCGCGGTGAGCGTCACCGAATGGATGCAGGGGCATCGCCGGTCGCTGCTGTTCCTCATCCTGATGTTGACCATCGGCGGCATTGCCAGCGCGTTGTTCATGCCGGTGGCGCTGTTTCCCAACGTGGCGTTTCCACGCGTGCAGCTGACGCTGGATGCGGGCGATCGGCCGGCCGACCAGATGGCAGTCGAGGTGACCACGCCGGTGGAGGCGGCGGTGCGTCGGGTGCGTGGCGTGCGCGACGTGCGCTCGACCACCAGCCGCGGCAGTGCCGATGTCGCGATCACGTTCGACTGGGGCGCGGACATGGCCGCAGCGCTGCAGGAGGTCAACGCAGCGGCCGGGCAGATCCTGCCGCAGCTGCCACCGGGCACCCAGCTCAGCACCCGCCGGATGGACCCGACCACCTTCCCGGTACTGGCCTACAGCCTGCGTTCGCACACGCTGTCGCCCGGTGCGCTGCGGGATCTGGCGCAGTACCAGCTGCGTCCGTTGCTGAGCGGCATCAATGGCGTCGCCCATGTCGACGTGCAGGGCGGTGAGGTCGCCGAGTTCCATGCCGATGTCGACCCCGGCCGGCTGCGCGCGCTGAACCTGAGCCTGGACGACGTCACCAAGGCCGTCACCCAGGCCGCCACGATCCAGGCGATGGGCCGCGTGTCGGACCACTACAAGCTGTACCTCTTGCTGGCCGACAACCAGCCGACCACGGTCGCCGCGCTGCGTGACATCGTGGTGCGCGCGAGCCCCGCTGGCGTGGTGCATCTGAGCGATGTGGCCGCGGTCAGTCTCGATCACGTGCCGCAATGGGTCCGGGTCAATGCGGACGGCCAGAACGCGGTGCTGCTGCAGGTGTATCAGCAGCCCGACGGCAACAGCGTGCAGATCGCCGGCGACGTGAAGCAGCGGCTGGCCGACTACGCGCCACAGATGCCCGCCGGCGTGCGCATCGCCAACTGGTACGACCAGACCCAGCTGGTGACCGGCGCCGCCAGCAGCGTGCGCGATGCGATCCTGATCGGCATCGTGCTGGCCGGGCTGGTGTTGTTCGTGTTCCTGCGCAACACGCGGGTGATCCTGGTGGCGATGATCGTGGTGCCGGCGGTGCTGGCGATCACCGTGCTGCTGCTGTCCGTGCTGGGCATGAGCTTCAACATGATGACGCTGGGCGGCATGGCCGCCGCCGTCGGGTTGATCATCGACGACGTGATCGTGATGCTCGAACACATCATGCGCCGGCTGCATCAGGGCGAAGGCGCGATGCACGAACGCATCGCCGGCGCGGCGCGCGAGTTCACCCGCCCGCTGAGCGGATCGAGCGCCGCCACCGTGGTGATCTTCCTGCCGCTGGCGTTCCTGTCCGGCGTCACCGGTGCGTTTTTCAAGGCGTTGTCGCTGACCATGGCCAGCGCGCTGATCATCTCCTGGCTGCTGACCTGGATCGCGGTACCGCTATTGGCCGAACGTTTCCTCGACGCGGACCATACGGTCGAGCGGCCGCAGGGTCGTTTCACCCGCGCGATGATGGAGCGCTATCAAGGCGTGCTGCAGCGCTGGCTGCATCGGCCGTTGCTGGTGCTGCTGCTGGTAGTGCCGCTGCTCATGCTGGGCGGCGTGGCGTATACGCGGGTGGGCACCGGCTTCATGCCGAAGATGGACGAGGGCGGCTTCATCCTCGACTACCTGTCCAGCCCTGGCACCTCGCTGCAGGAAACCGATCGGCTGCTCAACCAGGTCGAGGCGATCATTCGCGCCAACCCTTCTGTCGACACTTACTCGCGGCGCACCGGCCTGCAGCTCGGCGGCGGTCTCACCGAGGCGAACCAGGGCGACTTCTTCGTGCGCCTGAAAAGCGGCGCGCGGCCTTCGACCGAAGAGGTGATGACGCAGGTGCGCACCGAGGTCGAACAGAAGGTGCCCGGGCTGGACATCGAGCTGTCGCAGCTGATGGAGGATCTGATCGGCGACCTGGTGGCAGTGCCGCAGCCGATCGAGATCCAGCTTTACAGCGACGACGCCGGCCAGCTCGACGCCACCGCCGGCAAGGTGGCCGCCGCGATCGGCAAGATCACCGGCGTGGTTGGCGTACGCAACGGCATCAACCCGGCCGGCGACGCGCTGACCGTGCAGGTGGATCCGGCCAGGGCCGCGCTCGAAGGGCTCGACCCGGTCAGCGTCACCGACCAGGTCGCGGCGGCGATCGACGGCACCGTGGCCGCGCAGCTGCCTGTAGGCAGCAAGGTGGTCGGCGTGCGCGTGCGCTTGCCGGAGCATGCCCATCAGCGGCTGGAACAGATCGCCGCGCTGCCGATCCGTGCCGCCGATGGCCATCTGTTTCCGCTGTCGCGGGTGGCCACGCTGAAGCAGGTGCAGGGCCAGCCGGAGATCACCCGCGACAATCTCAAGCGGATGGTCGCGGTCACCGGCCTGATCAGCGGGCGCAGCCTCGGCGCCACCATCGTCGACGTCAAGAAGGTGCTGGCCCAACCCGGCTTGCTGCCCAAGGGCATGTTCTTCCAGCTCGGCGGGCTCTATCAGCAACAGCAGCAGGCCTTTCGCGGACTGACCATCGTGATGCTGGCGGCGATCGCGCTGGTGTTCACCCTGCTGCTGTTTCTGTACGAGAGTTTCCGCGTCGCGCTGACCATTCTGGCGATGCCGCTGCTGGCGATTCCGGCGGTGTTTGCGGGGCTGTGGCTGACCGGTATCGAGCTGAACATCTCGGCGATGATGGGCATGACGATGATTGTCGGCATCGTCACCGAGGTGGCGATCTTCTACTTCTCCGAATTGCAGGATGCGGAGCAGCAAGACATGGCGCTGCACGACGCGTTGCATGAAGCCGGGCAGCACCGCACGCGGCCGATCCTGATGTCCACGCTGGCGGCGATCCTCACCTTGCTGCCGCTGGCGCTGGCATTGGGCCAGGGCTCGCAGATGCAGCAGCCGCTGGCAGTGGCGATCATCTCGGGCATGCTGGTGCAGCTGCCGCTGGTGTTGCTGGTGATGCCGGTGCTGTATTCGCTGCTGCGCCGCCGCGATGCCAAGCCGACGGTCGGCTAAGCCGGACATAAGCCAGCGGTCACATGCTGGACCGGTCACGCCTGCCATCCTCCCTCACGTCAAAGGTGTCGCCATGCAACGATGGTTTCGCAATCTGCTGCCGTTCTCGCTGCTGTTGTTCGCCGGCCTGCCGCAGGGCGCCGCGGCCGCTGCGCCACCCGCGAATCTACAGGTGCTGTCGCACCTGCCGCTGGGTGGTGCGGGTGGCTGGGATTACCTGAGTTTCGACGCGCCACACCGCCACCTTTTCGTCAGCCGCGGCGATCGCGTGCTGGTGATCGACGTCGACGCGAACAAGCAGGTCGGCACCATCGCCGGCACCGCCGGCGTGCACGGCATCGCGCTCGCGCCAGACCTGCACCGTGGCTTCACCAGCAACGGCAAGAGCGCGTCGGTGACGGTGTTCGATCTGGACTCGCTGAAAACCGTCGCCACGATCGCGGGCACGGGCCAGAACCCCGACGCGATCCTGTACGACGGCGTCTCTCACCACGTGCTGACCTTCAACGGACGCGGCGCCAGCGCCAGCGTGATCGACCCGGCGAAGCATGCGGTGATCGCCACCATCGCCTTGCCGGGCAAGCCGGAGTTCGCGGTGGCCGATGGCGCCGGCCATGTGTATGTGAACATCGAGGACAAGTCCGAACTGGTGCAGCTTGATTCGCTGCACGACAAAGTGCTCAACGTGTGGCCGCTGGCACCGTGCGAATCACCCAGCGGCCTGGCCATCGATACCGCGCATCATCGGCTGTTCTCGGTATGCGACAACCGCACGATGGCGATCACCGATGCCACGAGCGGTCATCAGGTGGCCACCGTCGCGATCGGCGATGGCCCGGACGGGGTGGTGTTCGATGCGGCGGAAGCGATGGTCTACAGCTCCAATGGCGAGAGCGGCACGATCACCGCGGTGCACGAGGACGACCCGGATCATTTCACGGTGACGGCAACCATCCCGACCCAGGCCAGCGCGCGCACGCTGGCGCTCGACCCGAAGCTGCATCGGCTGTATCTCTCTGCCGCGCGCCTGGGCGTCGCCAAACAGGCCAATGGCCGCCCGACGATCGAGCCGGACAGCTTCAGCATCCTCACCGTCGGCCGGCACTGAGTCGAGGCCGGTCAATTACGGCAGCGGGATCGCCACGCGCACCCGCAACCCGCTGCCGTGCGGCGAGTCCAGCAGCTCGATCGATGCGTCATGCAGCTGCGCGGCGCGTTGCACGATCGACAGGCCCAGGCCGTAGCCGTCGCCACGGCTGCTGGCTTCGCGATGGAAGCGTGCGAACACGCTCGCGCGGCGTTCCGCCGGAATGCCGGGGCCATCGTCGATGACATCCACAATGGCGGCCCGTCCGACCTGTTCGATGGACAGCTGCACCTGCCCGCCGGCGGGCAGGTGGCGCAGCGCGTTTTCCAGCAGGTTGCGCAGCAGCGCCGCGAGCGCCGCCTCGTAACCCTGCACGATCACTGCGGGCGTCAGTCGCGCAAAGCTGAGCTCCACGTCGCTCTCGGCGATCACCGGCGCCAGTTCCTCGATGACGGTCATCGCCACCGCGACCAGATCGATGCTGCTGCGCTGGCCCGACGCCGCGCCCGCTTCCAGCCTGGCCAGGGCCAGCAGCTGCTCGATCCGACGCGCCAGTCCGGCGATGCCGTGCTGGGCGCTTACGAGGGTGGCGTTCGCCTCGGCCGGGTCGATCGTGGCCATCGCGCTTTCAAGGTTGATCATGACCGAGGCCAGCGGCGTGCGCAGTTCGTGCGCCACATCCGCGCTGAAGCGACGCTCGCGTTCGAGCGCGTCCTCCAGGCGTGCGAGCTGGCCGTTGAGTGCTGCCAGCACGGGCTGCAATTCCAGCGGCGCGTCCTGCAGCACCACCGGCTCGTGACTGCCCGGCTCCCTCGATGACAGGGCCCGGGTCAGCGATTCGAGCGGTCGCAAGCCGCGCCGCACTGCCCAGCCCACCAGCACGGCCAGCAGCGGCAGGCCGATCAGCAGCGGCAGGCTGTGTTCCAGCCATGCCGCGCGGGTGATGTCGTGGCGACTGTCGTAGCGCTCGCCGGTGCGGATGACCACGCCATCGGCTGCATCGGGCAGGGTGAATACACGCCAGCGGTAGGCTCCCAGACGCACGTTCTGGAAATCCTTGTCGCTGGCTCCCGGCGGTGGCAATGCCGACAGGTTGGTGGTCGCCAAGGTCACGTGTCCGCTGCGGTCGATGATCTGAAAGCCCACTTCGGATTCGAACGTGTCGCCATGCATCTTCAGCGGGCTGGCCGGGCTGACCTCGATCGGTACCTGCACGCCGTAGGCATCGTGGCCGCGCAGTGCGTTCATGCCGGCGTGTTCGACCAGCACCTGCAGCGTACGGGCGGACTGCGCCAGCCGTCCGTCGGACAGCTCGTCGACTTCGGTGATGGTTCGCCGAAAACTGAGTACGCCCAGCGGCAGCAGTACCGCGATGAGCACCACGACGATCAGCCAGCGCAAGCGGGCGTGCAGGCTGGCCAGCTTCATTCGGGTTCCCGCGGAATCATGTAGCCGAATCCGCGCACGGTCTGGATCGTGTCGTAGCTCAGCTTGCGGCGCAGGGTGTGGATCAGTACTTCCAGCGCGCTGCTGCCGACCATGTTGTCCAGTCCGTACAGCGAATTCTCCAGGCTTTCGCGGCGCACTAGCCGACCCGCGCGCTCGATCAGGATCTGCAGCAGGGCGAACTCGCGCTTGGTCAGTTCCACCCGCTCGCCACGAAAGGCCACCTCGGAGGTGCCGAGGTCGAGGCTGAGTGCGCCGGCCTCGATGCGATTGGCCGCCAGGCCCTGCGCGCGACGGGTCAGCGAACGTATGCGCGCACCCAGCTCCTCCAGGTGGAAGGGCTTGATCAGGTAGTCGTCGGCGCCGGCATCGAGGCCGCGCACGCGGGCATCCAGCCCGTCGCGCGCCGTCATCACGATCACCGGTGTCTTGACGTGGATGCGGCGTGCCTCGATCAGCACGTCCAGGCCATCCTTGCCGGGCAGCCCCAGGTCGAGCAGGACCAGGTCGGCGGTCTGATCGCGCAGGGCAATCAACGCCTCGCGGCCATCGCGCAACCAGCTGACCGTATACGCGAGGCGCTCCAGCGCGCGCTGGATCGCAGCGCCGAGCTGGGGATCGTCTTCCACCAGGATGATGTGCACGAACAGACTCCTACGACCGCAAGGGCAGCACGGCACTGGGGCTTGCCGGGAGATTATCCGTTGATCCGCTTACGAAGTGCTTAAGGTCGATGGCTGCAGGGGCGTATCCGGGACGGACGGGGTTGTCCGTGGTGTCGTTCGCCAACGCCGTGACCATCGCACAACCAGCGGTCCGCGGCGACAAGGTGCATTTGCCGGTCGGTCTGGCCGGGCGATAGACTCAAGCGCAGTGGCGCAGGTCATTCGGGTCATCGCAATGATGTTGCACGCTGCAAGCGTTTCATCCGTTGAAGTGTGCGGACGCTCATGAAGTGCCGGGGTGTCGCTGCCCGGCCTTTTTGCCGAGACATCGACAATTTTCAAATGAGCTCGTGACCGATGCCGGATAACGCCGTACTGAGTGTCATCCTCTGCCTGCCCTTTGCGGCCAGCGCCGCCGTGTTCCTGCTGCGCGCTCTCGGGCGCAATCTGGCCGTCTGGCTGATGGTTGGCACGGCGCTGCTTGGCCTGATCCTTTCGCTATGGCTGTATCCGGCGATTGCCGACGGATCTGCGTTGCGCCAGGTGTTGCCGTGGGCGCCGGGACTGGGGCTGGATATCAGCCTGCGCGTGGATGGCTTCAGCTGGCTGTTCATGCTGCTGATCTGCGGCATCGGCGCGCTGGTCGGTGTCTACGCCCGCTATTACATGCCGCCGGACGATCGGCTGGCACGGTTCTTCTCCCTGCTGCTCGCCTTCATGGGCTCGATGCTGGGCATCGTGATGTCCGGCAACGTGGTCCAGCTGGTGTTCTTCTGGGAGATGACCAGCCTGTTCTCGTTCCTGCTGATCGGCTACTGGTACCGCGGCGCGTCCGCCCGCGACGGTGCGCGGATGGCGCTGATCGTCACCTCGGGCGGCGGCTTGTGCCTGTTCGCCGGCGTGTTGCTGCTGGGGCATATCGTCGGTAGCTACGAGCTGGACGCGATCCTCGCCGCGGGCGCGCTGGTTCGCGCGCATGCGCTGTACACGCCCACCTTGATCCTGATCCTGCTCGGCGCGTTCACCAAGAGCGCGCAATTCCCGTTTCATTTCTGGCTGCCGCAGGCGATGTCGGCACCGACCCCGGTGTCGGCCTACCTGCATTCGGCGACGATGGTGAAGGCCGGCGTGTTCCTGCTGATACGTTTCTGGCCGGTGCTGGCGGGAACCGGGCAGTGGTTCTGGATCGTCGGCGGGGTGGGTCTGGTGACGCTGTTGCTGGGCGCGTACTCGGCGATCTTCCAGCAGGACCTGAAAGGCGTGCTGGCCTATTCGACGATCAGCCATCTGGGCCTGATCACCATGCTGATCGGCCTGGGCAGCACGCTTGGCGTGGTCGCCGCGATCTTCCATATCGTCAACCATGCCACCTTCAAGGCCTCGCTGTTCATGGCTGCCGGCGCAGTGGATCACGAAGCCGGCACACGCGACATGCGCCGTCTCGGCGGGTTGCGTCGCTTCATGCCGATCACCGCGACGCTGGCACTGATCGCCGGCGCGGCAATGGCCGGCGTGCCGCTGCTGAATGGCTTCCTGTCGAAGGAGATGTTCTTCGCCGAGACGCTGGTCGCCCGGCAGGGCGTCGTGCTGGATATCGTTCCGGTGGTGATCGCGATCGCGGCCAGCGCATTCGGCGTGACCTATTCGCTGCGCTTCGTGCGTGGCGTGTTCTTCGGCCGCGTCCCCGCCGACCTGCCGCGCGTGCCGCACGAGCCACCATTGTGGATGCGCCTCCCGATCGGCCTGCTGGCATTGATCTGTCTGCTGGTGGGCGTGCTGCCGGGACGGGTGATCGGGCCATCCTTGCATGCCGCGGCAAGCGCGGTGCTGGGGGTTGGCCACATGCCGGCCTACAGCCTGGCCGTATGGCATGGCGTAACCACGCCGTTGCTGATGAGCCTCTTCGCGTTCGTGATGGGCTGTCTGCTGTACGCCCGTATGCGCGGCTATTTCGCCGGTCGCGAGGTGGCGCCGCTGATCGGGCGGATCAGCGGCAAGCGCATGTTCGAGCGCGTGCTCGGCGTGGTGGCTTCGGATATCCCGCGGCTGCTCGAGCGCACGTTGCCGAGCCGTCGACTGCAGCCGCAGCTGCTGCTGATCGTGTTGATCGCGCTGCTGGCCGGCGGGCTGGCCGCGACGAGCGCGCCGTTCGGCTTCCATCCGCGCTGGTCCAGCGTCGACCCGGCGTTTGCGTTGCTGTGGCTGCTCGGCGCGGCCTGCGCGATCGGCGCGGCGAGCCAGGCCAAGTTTCATCGGCTGGCCGCCTTGATCCTCACCGGCGGCGCGGGACTGGTCTCCTGCGTCAGCTTCGTGTGGCTGTCGGCACCGGATCTGGCGGCGACCCAGTTGCTGGTCGAGGTAGTCACCACCATCCTGATCCTGCTGGGCCTGCGCTGGTTGCCCAAGCGCATCGAGGGGCTGGCGACGGAGAGTCGCATGCAGAGCTTCCGGCGCGGCCGCGACGTGCTGTTCGCTATGGTGGTGGGCCTGGGCATGGCCAGCCTGGCATATGCGGCGATGATGCATCCGGTGGCCAATTCGATCTCGCGCTTCTTCCTCGAGCGGGCATACACGGAGGGCGGCGGCCGCAATGTCGTCAACGTGATCCTGGTCGACTTCCGCGGCTTCGACACGCTGGGCGAGATCAGCGTGCTGGCGATCGTGGCGCTGACGGTATTCGGCCTGCTGCGCCGTTTCCGTCCGGCCGCCGAGAGCATCCATGCGCCGCTGCAGCAACAGCAGCAGACCGCGCTCGACGCGGCGCAGCCCAGTCGCGCCGTCGATCATTCGCTGACCGATTACCTGATGATCCCGGGCCTGATCATCCAGCTGATGTTCCCGGTGATCCTGTTGTTCGGCCTGCACCTGTTCCTGCGCGGCCACGACCTGCCTGGCGGCGGCTTCGTCGCCGGCATCACCGTGTCGGTGGCGCTGATCCTGCTGTACATGGCACGCGGCGCGCGCTGGGTGGAGACCCACCTGCGCGTGCTGCCGGTGCGCTGGATCGGGCTGGGCCTGTTGCTGGCGGTGGGCACCGGGCTGGGCTCGCTGGTGTTTGGCCGTCCATTCCTCACTTCGCATTTTCGGTACGTCGAGCTGCCGCTGCTGGGCCGTTTCCCGCTGGCCTCGGCGATCGGGTTCGACCTCGGCGTGTTCGGCCTTGTGGTTGGCGCCACCACGCTGATGCTGATCGCGCTGGCGCACCAGTCGCTGCGGCGTCCGCGCCAGCCAGCGGATGACGCGACGCTCGAGACGGGAGCGCAGGGCTGATGGAACTGGTCCTCGCCGCCGCGATCGGGGTGCTGGCCGCGTCCGGCGTATGGCTGCTGCTGCGGCCGCGAACCTTCCAGGTGATCATCGGACTGACCCTGATTTCCTACGCGGTGAATCTCTTCATCTTCTCGATCGGCGGCCTGCGCACGGGCGCCGACCCGGTGCTGCGCGACGTCGCTGGCGACATCGCGCAATATGCCGATCCGTTGCCGCAGGCGCTGGTGCTCACCGCAATCGTGATCGGCTTCGCCACCACGTCGCTATTCCTGGTGGTGTTGCTGACCTCGCGCGGGTTGACCGGCAACGATCATGTCGACGGCGAGGACGGCACGCCGTGAGCAACCACCTGATCATCGCGCCGATCATCACACCGCTGCTGGTGGCCGCATTGCAGTTGCTGGTCGGGGAGCGGCGCCGGCGCACGGTGGTGATGCTGAGCATCGCCTCGTGCATCGCGCTGGTGCTGCTGGCCGCGGCGCTGCTGCAGTCGGTGTCCGACGAGGGCGCACTGACCGCGGTCTACCGCATCGGCGACTGGCCGGCGCGCTTCGGCATCGTGCTGGTGGCCGACCGGCTGTCGGTGCTGATGGTGCTGCTCACCAGCGTGCTGGGTCTGGCGCTGTTGCCGTACGCGCTGAGCCGCTGGCAGCATCGCGGCGGGCACTTCCAGTCTCTGTTGCAGTTCCTGTTGATGGGTTTGAACGGCGGGTTCCTGACCGGCGACCTGTTCAACCTGTTCGTGTTCTTCGAGGTACTGCTGGCGGCGTCGTATGGCCTGGTGCTGCATGGCTCGGGCGCGCGCCGGGTCAGTGCCGGCCTGCACTACATCGCGGTCAACCTGACTGCCTCGATGCTGTTCCTGATCGGGGTGAGCCTGATCTTCGGCGTCACCGGCACGTTGAACATGGCCGCACTGGCCGAGCTGATCCCGACCGTGCCGGAGCGCACCCGCGCGCTGCTGCATGCGGGTGCGGCGATCCTCGGCGTGGCGTTTCTGATCAAGACCGCGATGTGGCCGCTGGGCTTCTGGTTGCCGCGCACGTATGCGGCCGCGTCGCCGGCGGTGGCCGCGATGTTCGCGCTGATGACCAAGGTCGGCATCTATGTATTGCTGCGGCTGAGCCTGCTGCTGTTCGGCGACGGGGCGGGGCCGGCGTCGACCCATTTCGGCAGCGACTGGATGTTGTGGGGCGGGGTGGCGACCGTGGCCGCCGGCATCGTGGGCATGCTGGGCGCACGCGATCTGGCCAAGCTCGCCGGCTACAACGTGGTGATTTCCTCCGGCACTTTGCTCGGCGCGGTGGGCCTGCATCAGCGCGCGGTGACCACCGGCGCGCTGGCCTATCTGGTGATCTCCACCCTGGCCATCGCGGCGTTTTTCCTGGTCGCCGGCCTGCTCGCCTCTGACGACGACGACAACACCGACGACAGCTTGAGCCTGGAACCGTACGAGCAGCTGGACGAAGCGTCGGCGGGCGAGGGCCTGTATGCGCAGGAGGACGAGAGCCGCGTGGTGATATCCGCACCGATCGCGCTGTTGGGCGGCAGTTTCTTCGCCTGCACGCTGTTGCTGGCGGGGCTGCCGCCGCTGTCCGGTTTCCTGGCCAAGTTCGCCATGCTGGCGCCGATGCTCGAGACCGGGCCGCGCGTGGGCGCGATGGTGCTTTTCACGCTGATCATCGTGGCCGGCTTCTGCACCGTGATCGCGATGTGCCGTGCCGGCATCCAGATCTTCTGGGCGGATCCTGACCGGTTGTTCCCGAAAGTCCGCGTCAGCGAGACCGCATCCATCCTGCTGCTACTTGGCCTGTGCCTGCTGTTGACCGTGGTGGTCGAAGCGCCGCTGCGCTATCTGCGCGATACCGCTCGCCAGATCCACACGCCGGCCGCCTATATCCACGAAGTGTTGCCGCCAACGCAGGAGCCATCGCCATGATCAGGCGCTGGCTGCCGTATCCGATCCTGTCCGCGCTGCTGCTGTTGATCTGGCTGCTGCTGAACCAGAGCGTCGCGCCCGGCACGATCCTGCTCGGCGCGTTGCTGGGCATCGCGCTGGCGAAGGTGTTCGGCCTGCTGCGCCCGCCGAAGGCGCATGTACACAACTATCGGCTGCTCGGCCTGCTGTTCCTGCGCGTTGTCTACGACATCGTGCGTTCGAACATCGCCGTGGCCCGGATCATCCTGCGTCGCGACAGCCGCATGCAGTCCGGCTTCGCGGCGATTCCGCTGACCCTCACCGATCACTACGGCCTCGCCGTGCTGGCGTGCATCATCACCTCCACGCCGGGCACGATCTGGGTCAGCTACGACTCCGGCGCGAACATCCTGCTGATCCACGTGCTGGACCTGGTCGACGAGGCGGACTGGATCGACACGATCAAGCAACGCTATGAGCGCCCCCTGCTGGAGATCTTCCAATGAGCCACAGCCTGCTCGGAGCTGCCGTCATCGTTGCGCAGGTACTGCTGCTGCTGGCGATGAGTTTCTCGATCATCCGCATGGCGCGCGGGCCGCGCGCGCAAGACCGCGTGCTGGCGCTGGACGCGCTGTACGTCAACGCGATGCTGCTGCTCACCATCGGCATCCGCACTGGCAGCCTGCTCTACGTCGAGGCCGGGCTGATCATCGCGCTGCTCGGCTTCGCCGGTACGGTGGCGCTGTCGAAATTCCTGATGCGCGGGCAGGTGATCGAATGAACCACCTCGACGACCTGCCGCCATGGGCGGCGATCCTGGTGGCGGTCCTCGTGCTGCTTGGCGCGCTGCTGGCCTTCGTCGGTTCGCTCGGGCTGTTGCGCCTGAAGAACTTCTACAAGCGCGTGCATGCACCCACCCTGGGCACCACGCTCGGCACGTTCTTCATGCTGGCCGCCTCGATCACCTGCTTCTCGGTGCTGCACGGCCGGCCGATCTTCTACGAGATCCTGATCGGCGTGTTTCTCACCCTGACTACCCCGATCACCCTGATGCTACTGGTGCGCGCCGCGCTGTACCGTGATCGCGAGGAAGGCTCGGCGGACGTGCCGCAGGCGATGCCGCACGAGTAGCGCGTCGCCGCGCATCCGGCGACTCATTTCGTCGTCTCCGGCTGCTGCGGCACCTTGCGGATCTTGTCCAGCGGATAGCCCAGCGCCTGCACCCGGGCCAGCAGCGCGTCGTAGTCGGCCTGCGGAATGGTCGGCGTGCGCGCCATCACCCAGGTGTAGTCGCGCGCGTCGCGGGCTA
This sequence comes from Rhodanobacter glycinis, assembly GCF_006438785.1. GTDB lineage: Bacteria > Pseudomonadota > Gammaproteobacteria > Xanthomonadales > Rhodanobacteraceae > Rhodanobacter > Rhodanobacter glycinis_A. The sequence continues at coordinate 303,194 of NZ_RCZB01000004.1, forward strand.
CGATGACCTGGCTGTAATCGTCCTTGAGCCAGGCCACGACGTACTGCGCCTTCAGCGGCCAGAACACCTGCACGCCCCACACCGCGTTGCCGCTGCCGGGCCTGACGATGCCGGTGGAGTGGATGTCCTTTTTTTCGCCATCGAAGCTGCCTTCGCGGAAATGGAACGAAGTGGCGACGTCGCCATTGGGCTTGAGCGAGTAGACCTCGACAGCGTCGTACGCATTCTTTTCGAAGCGGGTCGGGATGGTGGCGATCACGTACCAGTTGCCCATGAAACGGGGCAGGTCGACGTGGGCCACCGGTTTGATCGGCGGCAGCTGGCTGGCACAGGCGTTGGCATTCAGCAGCACGGCACAGGCCATCAGCAGGGTCTTCGAAAGTTTCATGGTCGCTCCGGACGAAGGTGGTGAGGGGCGTGGAGTCACGGCCGCGCGAAGCGGTAGTGCACGACCAGCCACTCCTGGCCGTCGGCGTAGCCGAACAGTTCGGCGCAGGACATCCAGAACATGCGCCAGCGCTGGAACCACAGCGGCGCCGCCTGGCGTCCGTAGGCTTCGGCGAGTACTTTCATCACCCGCTCGCGGTGGGCGTCCTGGTTGGCCAGCCAGTGGTTGGCGGTGCGCTGGTAATGCGTGCCGTCGACCAGCCAGCGCTGCTCGATGTTCAGCGTCGACTGGAACCACAGCAGCGTGTCCGAGGCCGGCATCAGCCCGCCGGTGAAGAAATGCCGGCCCATCCAGTTGTCGTCGCCGGTGGTCTCGAACGGGTACATCGCGGTCTTGTGCGCGAAGATGTGCACGAACAGCTTGCCGCCGGGACGCAGCCAGCCGGCGATGCGTTCCAGCAGGGTCTCGTAGTTGCGCATGTGCTCGAACATCTCGATCGACACGCAGCGATCGAACTGTGCTGCTTCCAGCTCCAGCCGGTTCACGTCGCAGGTGATCACGCGCACGTTGAACAGCCCGCGCCTGCGACACTGCGCCTCGATGTGTTCGCGCTGCTGGTTGGAGTTGGAGACGGCCCTGATCCGCGCATTCGGATAGCGCTCGGCCATCCACAGGGTCAGCGAACCCCAGCCGCAGCCCAGCTCCAGGATCGTCTGTCCATCGGCCAGTTCGGCACGTTCGCCGTACAGCCGCAGCATCGCCTCCTCGGCCTGCTCCAGCGACTCGTCGCCGCGCGGGTAGTAACAGCTGGAGTATTTCAGCCGCTTGCCCAGGCACAGCTCGAAGAACGCCGGCGGCAGTTCGTAGTGTTGCGCGTTGGCCTTGTCAGCATGGATCGCCACCGGGCTGTGCCGCAGCATCGCGATGCGCTCGGCATAACGCGCGGCCTCGGCGTCGAGGCCGCCGGCCTGTTCCTCGCGCAGGCGTTGCGCGCACAGTCGGCGAATGCCCTGGCGCAGCAGCGCATCGGGAAGGTGGCCGCGTTCGGCCATGCCCAGCAGGCCGGGCGCCGGGCGCTCGCTGGCCAGCTCGTTGGAAGCAGGGGTGTTCATCGTTCGGTCCTCTTCGGAAACCATGGAATCAGCATTGGCGTGGTGCGCTGGTATTCGCGGTAGTCCTCGCCGCGACTGCGCAAGGCCTGCGCCTCGGTGTACGGCACGCCGCTGATCCAGCGCAGGAACACGTACATCAGCAGCGGACCGGACCAGGCCAGCCAGGCGATCGGCGAACCGATGGCGAGGCAGACGTAGGCAAACCAGTGCAGCCACTCGAAGAAGTAGTTCGGGTGGCGCGACCAGCGCCACAGGCCCGCACGGCAGGTACGGCCGCGGTTGGCCGGGTCGTTGCGAAAGCGTGCCAGCTGCGCGTCGGCGATCGACTCGCCGATCATGCCGAGCAGCCAGATCGCGAGGGCAACGGGCAGCCACAGGCCGGACGCTTCCGGGTTGCGTGACACCGCCACGAACGGCAGCGCGAACAGCACGACCAGCAAGGCCTGGAACTGGAAGAAGGCGAAGAGCTTCCACTGGCTACCGCGCCAGTGCGCGCGCAGGTTCCGGTAGCGGCCGTCCTCCGGTTCGCCGCGCACCCGTCGCCACAAATGGACGGCCAGACGGCTGCCCCACAGGCCACCGAGCGCGGCCAGCAGCAGTCGCGTCCACGGCGTGCCGCTGCCGGTGATCGCCAGCAGCACGGCGCTGCCACCCACGCCCGCGGCCCACAGCACGTCGACGATGCCCGCATTGGCGTGGGTGCGCTGCCAGCGCCAGCCCAGGCTCATCATTGCCGCCGCAAGCGTCCACACGATCAGCAATTGCCAGCAGGGATTCATGCGGCCTGTCCTCGTGCCGGATGCGACGGAACGGTCGCGCGCGACGACGTCGAGACGCGCCTCGCCAGCCAGGCCAGCGCGGGGGTCGCCAGCGCCCAGCCGGCGGCAAGCACCAGCAGGCCGCGCCAGGCCGGCTCGGCGAAGCTCACCACCTGCCAGCCGCGCGCTGCGCCCAGATACGCCAGCGGACCGCCGACCAGCCCCAGCAGTGCGGCCAGCCACAAGTGATTCTGCAGATGGCGCAGCGACTGGCTGAAGGTCAGCGCGAAGGTGATCCACAGCGCCAGGATCCACGCCGGCGCCAGTTCCGGATCCGGCCAGCCGCCGGTATAGCTGGCCAGACCATGGCGGATCATCCCGCCGTCGAGCAGGAAACCGAGCACCAGTCCGGCCGCCATCAGGCCGAGATCGACGCGGATATTTCGAGCCAGGGCCAACTGGGCCAGCGCATAGACCAGCATGGCGAGCACGCCCGGCCAGGCCGCGCCGTGGCCGGCACCGATCACCGCGGCAAACCACACTGCCTGGTAGCCGATCAGGCTGAGCCAGAAACTCATGCCGGCAACTCCACGCCGGCGGCCGGCCCGGGCAGCCCGGCGGTGCGGCGATGGCCGGGCTTGACCATCAGCAAATGCGCCACGCCGATCGAGCGTTCGCGGAAACCGCCTTCGCAATACGCCAGGTAGAACGCCCACATCCGGATGAAGCGCTCGTCGAAGCCTTGCGCGCGCACCTGCGGCAGCCTTGCCATGAAGCGTTCGTGCCAGGCTTTCAGGGTCAGCGCGTAGGAGTTGCCGAAGTCTTCCAGCCCGGTCAGTGCCAGGTCGCTGGCGCGGGTCTTCGCCGCCAGCAGCGCGTTGATCGACGGGATGAAGCTGCCGGGAAACACGTGGCGCTTGATGAAGTCGACCGATTTCAACGCCTGCGCGTAGCGGTGATCCTCGATGGTGATCGCCTGCACCAGGGCCAGGCCGTCCGGTTTCAGCAGACTGCCCAGCTTTTCGAAATAGACGTCCAGGTAGGGCGCGCCGATCGCCTCGACCATCTCGATCGAGACCAGCTTGTCGTACTGGCCGTCGAGGTCGCGGTAGTCCTGGAGCAGCAGGGTGACGCGATCACTCAGGCCCGCGGCCGCGATGCGCCCGCTGGCCAGTGCATGTTGCTCGCGCGAGATCGTGGTGGTGGTGACATGGCAACCGTAATGCGTGGCTGCGTACAGCGCGAAGCCGCCCCAGCCGGTGCCGATCTCGATCACCCGGTCGGTCGGCTTCAGGTCCAGCTTGCGGCAGATCCGCTCCAGCTTGCGCGCCGAGGCGGTCTCCAGCGTGTCGGCCGGATCGGTCCAGATCGCCGACGAATACATCAGGTCGCTCGACAGGAACAGGCCGAAGAAGTCGTTGCCGAGGTCGTAGTGCGCCGCGATGTTGCGTCGGCTGCCATCGCGGGTGTTCCGGCGCAGGACGTGCCAGGCACGCATCGCCATGCCGCCGAGGCGGGCCAGCCCGCTTTCCATCCCGTCGAGCAGGTCGCGGTTGCGCAGCAGCAGCTGGATCAGCCCCACCAGATCGTCGCAGCGCCAGTGGCCGTCCATGTACGACTCGCCGGCCCCGACGCTGCCGTTGCGCGCCACCGCGCGATAGAACTCGGGGTCCAGCACCTGCAGGTGGATCTGCAGGTCGGGATGCGCACTGGTCGGATCGCCCAGCTCGACCGTGCCGCAGGCGTCCTGCAACGCCAGCCGGCCGTGGCGCAGGCCGCGTATCCGGTCGAGCAGCCGCTGGCGCAGGAAGCGGTCGATGGCGCCGAAGGGGGCGTTTTCGCCCGTGAGGGTGGTGGCGATGTCGTTCATGTCAGGTCTCGGGGACGTCTTCAGTCCGAATCATGGGAATGCCGCGCAGGGTGATCGTGGACGGGGTTGCGTTTGAGCCACAGCCGCAGCGCCTGCCAGTGGATCGCGCCGACCACCTGCGCGGTCATCAGAGGGTAGCGCCACAGCACGCGCGCCAGCGAGGCGCCGGTGAGCGGCCGGCGCTGCAGGGTCAGGGTGGCGTCGAACGTGTGCTGGCCGCCGCGGCTCACGTCCATGTGCACGCGCAGGTCGTCGCCCGGTACGGTGAAGCGCCAGTCGTATTCGCAGTCCATCGGCATGAACGGCGACACGTGGAAGGTCTTGGGAAAGCTCCAGTGCAGGGCGCGACCGAGCACCTGCGCATGCTCGATCGGAAGCACGTACGCGTGGCGCTCCTTCCACGGCGTGTTGGTGATCTCGGCCACGATCGCCACCAGGGTTTCGCCGTCTTCGGCGAAGCAGTAGTAGAAGCTGACCGGGTTGAACACCAGGCCGGCGTAGCGCAGATGGGTGAGCAGCCGGATCGGCCCGAGCGGGCGATGGCCGGTGGCCTGTTCGACGCGCCGGCGTACCGCCTCGGCCAGCGGCAGGTCGGTCGGGCCGAGGTAATCGCGGCGGCGGAATTGCGCCAGGTTGCGATGTTCGCTGGACCACAGCCAGCGGTTCGCGAACACCTGCTCGACTTCGTCCAGGTCCAGATAGAGCTGGGCGATGCGGTAATCGAACGCGTGCGCGTGCGGCGCATGCCGGCGATGGCGCACCACGCCCTCGTACACCGCGCTGGCCAGTTGCAGTTTCGTGCTGGCGGGCTTCACGGTCATGCCGCCAGCTCCTGCTTGTGCATTTCGAGCGGTTCGAGCGGGCCGCCACCCAGCGGCCAGTGCACGCCCAGCGCCGCGGCGACGTCCACCGCGCTGCGCATGCCGTCCTCGTGGAAACCCCAGCCCCAGTACGCGCCGGCGAACCAGGTGCGGCGCCAGCCCTGGATCTCCGCCTTGCGCGTCTGCGCGGTGACCGCGGCCTGCGTATAGACCGGGTGGTGATAGCGCATGCGCGCCAGCACCTTGTCCGGGTCGATCGCGTCGGTGCGATTGAGCGTGACCACGAACGGTTCGGGCGAGTCGATGCCCTGCAGCAGGTTCATGCAGTAGCTGACCGTGCAGGCGGCCTCGGGATCGCGCGGCAGCCACGCGTTCCAGGCGGCCCACGCCTTGCGCCGCCGCGGCAGCACGCTGGCGTCGGTGTGCAGCACGGTCTCGTTGGCCTGGTAGGTCATCGCGCCGAGAATGGCTTGCTCGCGCTCGTTCGCGTCGGCGAGCAGGGCCAGCGCCTGGTCGCTGTGGCAGGCCAGCACGATCTGCTCGAAACGCTCGCTGCCAGCGGCGCTTTCCACCTCGACGCCGTCGTGGTGGCGGCGGATCGAGAACACCGGGCAGTTCAGCCGCTCGTGCACCGGCCAGTGCGCGCGCAGCGCCGCCACGTAGCTCGACGAGCCGCCTTGCACCACGCGCCACTGCGGGCGGTCGCCGAGCTGCAGCATCTGGTGGTTGGCCATGAACTGCACCAGGTAGCGTGCCGGGAACTTGAGGATCTGCGTGGCCGGCGACGACCACAGCGCCGAGGCCATCGGGATCAGGTGCTCGTCGCGGAGCGCCGCGCCATAGCGATGCTGCTCCAGGTAGTCGCCCAGCGTGGTCATGTCATCGCGCTGCAGCAGCAGCGCCGGCGCCTCGCGGTAGAAGCGGGCGAGGTCGCGCACCATGCCCAGGAAGCGCGGCGACAGCAGGTTGCGGCGCTGGCAGAAAAGCGTATCCAGCGTGGCCGCATTGTACTCCAGCCCGCTCGCCTCGCTGTGCACCGAGAAGCTCATCGTGGTCGGCTGCGAGGCCACGCCCAGCTGCGCGAACATCCGCGTCAGCAGCGGGTAGTGCGCCGGGTTGTGCACGATGAAGCCACTGTCGATGCGATAGCTGTGGCCGGCCTGTTCCACCTCATGCGTATGCGTGTGCCCGCCGAGATAGTCGTTCGCCTCGAACAGGGTCACCTCATGCTTGCGCGACAGCAGCCACGCGGAGGCCAGCCCCGCGATGCCCGATCCCACCACGGCGATGCGCATGGCCTAGCTCCTCGCCCTGGCCAGCACCCAGGCGGGCACCGGCTTCAGCCCGCGCACCAGGCCGAGCAGCGCCATCAGCTTCAGGCCGTACCAGGTCAGGTCGACTTCCCACCAGCGGAAACCCTGGCGGCTGGAGCCGGGGAAGAAGTGATGGTTGTTGTGCCAGCCCTCGCCGAACGTGAGCAGGGCCAGCCACAGGTTGTTGCGGCTGTCGTCGCGGGTATCGAAACAGCGCCTGCCGTAGCGGTGCGCCAGCGAGTTGATCGTCACGGTGGCGTGGAACAGCACGATGGTGGAGACGAAGAACCCCCACACCAGCATCTGCCCGCCCGAGGTGCCCAGCTGCGGCGCCACGTGCTGCAGCAGCGCGCCCAGCGCGTACATGCCGATGGCGAGCAGCAGCGGGATCGCGATGTCGAAGCGGTCCAGCCAGCGCAGCTCAGGATACTTCGCCAGATCCGGCACCCGCGCCAGGTCGGTGCGGAAATTGCGCGGGGTCAGGAACCAGCCGACATGGCTCCACATGAAACCGTGCACGCCCGGCGAATGCGGGTCGGCCGGCGTGTCGGTGACGCGATGATGATGGCGATGATGCGCCGCCCACCACAGCGGCCCGCGTTGCACGCAGGAGGCGCCGATGGTGGCGAACACGAACTGCACCGCGCGCGAGGTCTGGAACGTGCGATGCGAGAAGTAGCGGTGATAGAAGCCGGTGAGCGCGAACATGCGCAGCGCGTACAGCGCCGCCGCCACGGCCAGCGCCACCGGCGACACGCCGACCCGGATCACGCCGAGGCAAGCGAGGTGCATCGCCACGAACGGCGCCGCGCGCAGCCAGTCGATGCGGTCCTCGCGCGCCTCGTCCACCTCCACCACCGCGCTGGTATCGAACCAGCGCCTTGCGGTGCGCGCCGGCCAGGACCGCCGGGGGCTGGTGCGACCGGACCCGCCAACAGTCGAGGCATCGACCCGGTCAGGCGGTGCAATCACGAGTGGATCTGGGTTGGCCATGGAAACATACCTGTCAGCGGTTCAATGACAGATACGCAGGAACCCCCGCGGCGGATGCATGCGCCGGCAAGATTGCCGGGCTTCACGTGGCCTCTCCCCGGCGCGTGCGAAGAAACGGATCCGGCCGGCCACCGCTTGCGTATCCGAGCACATCACCGGGAGACATCATGTCAGGCACGAAACAGATCATCGGACTGATCGGCTGGCTGCTGCTCAGCTTCGCCGCCGCCGCGATCGGCTCGATCGCCTCGATACAGGCCGCCGCCTTCTACCAGCAGCTGGCGCAACCTTCCTGGGCGCCACCCTCGTCGGTGTTCGGCCCGGTGTGGTCGCTGCTGTACGCGCTGATGGGCATCGCCGCCTGGCTGGTCTGGCGCGAAGGCGGCTGGCGCCGCCAGCGCGGCGTGCTCGCGCTGTTCGTGCTCCAGCTGGCGGTCAACGCCCTGTGGAGCTGGCTGTTCTTCGGCTGGCACCGCGGCGCGCTGGCGTTCGCCGACATCGTGCTGCTGTGGCTGTTGATCGTCGCCACCACGATCGGCTTCTGGCGCGTGCGCCCCCTGGCCGGTGCGTTGCTGCTTCCGTATCTGGGCTGGGTGAGCTTTGCCGCGGCGCTGAACTACGCCGTGTGGCATCTGAATCCGGGGATTCTTGGCTGAGTTGCGACGAGAACGCGGCGGACGCCGGTCGCTGCCGCGTTCCGAACCGAACAGGCGCCCACGACTGGCTCTATGCCAGGCAGCCCGCAGGCTTCAAGATCAGCAGCCTCATGCAACGAGGCGTTGCCCTGGAGTCAGCCTTGCCCGTCATCCGCCGAGCCGAACCTTCCGACGCGCTACGTCTCGCCGAACTGGCGGAGCTGACATTTCGGCATACCTTCGAAGCGGCCAACACGCCCGAAGACCTGCGCCTTCATTGTGCGACTCATTACAGCGAGGCCATCCAGGCGCGGGAGATCTCGGATCCGCAAATGGCAACGCTGGTCGGTGAGCACGATGGCCAACTCGTCGGATTCGCCCAGCTTCGCTGGGGCCGTCCCCCCCACTGCATCAAGGCCGAACGGCCTGCCGAGATCCAGCGCCTGTATGTCCGCGAGGCGTGGCACGGCAAGGGCGTGGCGCAGGATCTCATGTCCGCATCCATCGCCCTGGCACAAGCTTCCCACGCCGATGAGGTTTGGCTCGGCGTGTGGGAACACAATTCACGCGCCATCGCCTTCTACAGGAAGTGGGGTTTCGCCGAAGCGGGCGAGCACGTGTTCCCCGTGGGAACCGACCCGCAGCGCGACATCATCATGAGTCGAGTGCTTGGCGCCAGATGATTGAAGGCCCGAAGCGGGGGTCAGTGTCCAATTCTCAAGAAGCGCACCGTGCCCGAGGGGTTCCATGACAGCCCTTGCAGGCTCTACGGCGACAGCGCAAGGTGCGGCAGGCAGAAACCGCCGCTCATTGCAGCCGGTCGCAGAAGTCCATCGCAGGCTTTTCGCCAACACCGTGCGCTTGATGCTTTTGCCCCGAGCTTCCGGACCGAGGCTGGTGACCGCGACCCGTGTTAACCGACATCAGCTCAACCGGGATTGCATTCGGTGAAACAAGAGCTGGGGCCTGAGCATGATCAAAGACAAATCGCATACATAAAGGGGGCCAACATCCATCAAGCCATGCTGAGGAGTCGTCATGCTGAAAGGTATCGTTTGGGGGGTCATACTGGCGTTTACCATTGCCCTGCTCGGGGCATTCTTGCTGGTTCGAAGCGGCTTCATTCCGGCCAATGCGGACGCAGAACCCGGTTGGCTGGAAACCTGGATGGCCGGCACTTCGCTGGACGCATCATTGCAGCGTGAGGCGCCAAAGGGGCCAAATCCGGTGGCGCTGAACGATCAGAACCTCCTCGATGGAGTTCATCTGTTCGCGCAAAACTGCGCGGTTTGCCATGGCTCCGCGCAAGGAACAGCATCGCCATCACCCATAGCGAAAGGCCTTTATCCGAAGCCGCCACAATTGGCCACTGATGGAGTTGAAGACGATCCGGAAGGGGTTTCCTTCTGGAAAATCAAACACGGTATCCGACTGTCCGGCATGCCGTCGTGGAGGTACTCACTGACCGACCAGCAGATCTGGACACTTGCACTGTTCCTGAAGCACATGGACAAGCTTCCACCTGCAGTTCGGAAGTCCTGGCTAGAAGTGCGGAATTGGCCGGCCCCAGCAGCTACCCAGATGGCTCCGAACTAGTCGATTCGACGCCTGATGCCTTCTGGCATGGATCGGCCGCTACAGCACTAGCCTGCGTCTTAAGCGCGGCCATGTTGTGCCGCTACCGTGGCTCATCTGGCGTGACGATCTATCGTGCGTATTCCAGTTTGGTTGGCACTCGATGGTCTCGTCCCTGTGCAATCAGCGGAGGGCCGATGTCGACCCATTCCAACCGGTCGTACTCAGTAGCCAGCGGTAACGGTTGGCTGAGGTGAACGACCGACTGTTGCCATACGCCACCACTGCACGGATGCTGCTTGCCAAGCGGACAGCATTGCCGCCGGGCACAAATACCATCTGGACTGACGCCCATGAGTAGCGCTCGCCATGAATTGACATGTCTGTCTGAGCGGGGGTCGCTTCTGATCCGTATTTTCGACAAGCTGCCGGGCCTGGTCGCCTATTGGGACACCGAACAGCGGTGCAGGTTTGCGAACGCCGACTATGAACGGTGGTTCGGCATCAAGCCAGAAAAGTTGATCGGAATGACTCTGAGCGAGGTGCTCGGGCCTATTTACCAAATGAATCTCCCCCACATACTGGCGGCACTGCAGGGAGAGGAGCAATTGTTTGATCGTGAGATCCCCGACCCGCAGGGTGGGCCTCCCAGGTACAGCCAAGCGCACTACATACCCGACGTGCTCAACGGCGTCGTACAAGGGTTTGTCGTTATGGTCTCCGACATAAGCAGCCGAAGGAAGCTTGAGCTTCAGCTCCGCGAGGCGCAGGAGCGAGCAAACACCATGGCTATGCATGACTCTCTCACAGGGCTACCCAATCGCGCTCTCCTCGAAGATCGTCTACAGGGGGTCATCGAGACTTCGAAGCGGCTCTCCAGTCGATGTGCTGTTCTCTTTCTCGATCTCGATGGATTCAAGAACGTCAACGATGTTCTTGGCCATGGGGCGGGAGACACCGTGCTCCGTGAGGTGGCGAGGCGCCTGGTCAACGAGCTGAGACAGGTAGATACCGTGGCTCGATTGGGTGGAGACGAGTTTCTTATCCTGTTGCCTGAGGTCAATGGCCGAGATCAAGCAAGCGTCGTTGCCAGCAATTTGCTTGCGATGATGCAGCGAGAGCCATTCGAGGTGGAAAATCAGTCGTTCATACTGTCCTTCAGCATTGGCATTGCTTTTTGTCCCGATGATGGCGTGGCGGTGCATGAACTGCTTGGGCATGCAGACAGTGCCTTATACACAGCAAAACGCGCCGGCAGGAGCCAATTTGCATTTTTCACACCCGAAGCGAGTGGTTCCGAGACCCCATAGTCGCCTGCCAACGACGCGGCCCGTGTCGCGTGTCCATAGCGACACCGCAAAAATCTTCGAACCACTCAACCGCAACGTTGACCGTCCGTTCCTGGCTGGAAGTCGACGATCGGTAGCCAAGGGTTCGGCGGCAAGGTCAACGAACCCACCCCGCAAGCTCGCGTGGTGCACCGGCGGAGCCCGCACCGGGCGCGGCGGATCGGCCCGGACGGCCGCGCTCGAAGTGGCGAGCCCGCGATGCAGATGCATCAACTGCATCGGCGCACCCGCTGAGGCCACACGCGCAAGATCCACTCCCGTTCTCGCCAAAAGGCGTGCGCGCGCGAGGGTAGAAGCCTCGTGCGCAACCGGAAAACCCTCGCCGGCAACCGAAAAACTTCCGGGCGCAAGGGTAAGACCCTCGCACCGCGAACCTGCCGACCTCCGTGTGCAACCCGAAGACCTTCGCGCGTGGTGCCGCGGACTTCGCCATGCCGAGGTTCCAACCCTTGCGCGCAAGGGTTTTACGGTTGCGCACGGAGCTGGGGAGCCTTGCACCCGGGAGTTTTTCGGTTGCGCGCAAGGGTCGGGATCTCCGCGCTTCGGAGTTTCTCGGTTACGCGCAAGGTCGCAACCTTTGCGAACGGAGCTATTGCGGCGGTGCATGGAAGTCAGGTGGAAGGACTGGGACGTTCGGAGTCTTGAAATGTCCGACCGGTTCGGGGATCTCATGCTCCTGGCTCTTCAGCTCTTGCCACCGCCATGCGGTGGCGCACCGAGTGCGCGCCAGGATGGCGCGCTGCTCTGCCCGGGGCCCCTGTGCGGCGGTGAGTCGGGGACGACAGGCCGCGCAGCGGGAGTCGACAGGGATGTCGACTCCTTTTCGCACGGGCACGATGCCCGTTCGAAAAGCCCGGCCCCGGCTCACGTACTTGCCGGGCAGGGATGCCCGGCAAGCGCCAAGCGGGGTGGCCTTCTCTGTTGGTTACTTATCTCTTGGCCACGCAAGAGATAAGTAACTCGGGTCGCGAAGCGGCACGAAACGCTCTTGATTCATACCCCAGTCGGACAACCAGCGCATGGTCGGCAGCGCGCACGAAATGGACGGCCAAATGCGCTGGGCCCCGGCGTCCGCCGCGGTGACGAGAGGAAGTTGGGGCGTCGCCGCCAACACAAACTCAGCGCGCCAGCGCCCCATAAGCCTCCAACGCCCGCTGCCGCGACTCCCCCAACTCCACCATCGCCGCCGGATACCCACTGCGCCTGAGCAGACCAGCATCCCTCCACGGCTCATGCAGCAACCCCAACGGCGCCTCCGCCAGCTCCGGCAACCATCGCCGCAGATAGACGCCATCCGGATCGAAGCGCTTCGCCTGCGTCACCGGATTGAACACGCGGAAGTAGGGCGCGGCATCGGCGCCGCAGCCGGCCACCCACTGCCAGCCCAGCGTGTTGTTGGCCAGATCGGCATCGACCAGGGTGTCCCAGAACCAGCGCGCACCGTGCTGCCAGTGCCGGCGCAGGTTCTTGGTCAGGAAGCTGCCCACGATCATGCGCACGCGGTTGTGCATCCAGCCGGTGTGCCACAGCTCGCGCATGCCGGCGTCGACCAGCGGGATGCCGGTGCGGCCGCGCTGCCAGCGTTCCAGCAAGGCCTGATCCGCCGGCGCCCACGGGAAATCGTCGAAGCGCGGATTGAAGTTGTCGGTCGGCGTGCGCGGAAAGTGATACAGCAGGTGATGGGCGAATTCGCGCCAGCCCAGTTCGCGCAGATAGGGCTCGATGTCGGGGCGGCGTTTCGCGTCGATGGAGCGGGCGCGACGATCGAGTTCGGCATGGATCTGCCGCGGCGAAATCTCGCCGAAATGCAGGTGCGGCGACAGCCGCGAGGTGCCGTGGCGCGCGGGCAGGTCGCGTGCGTGCGCGTAGTCGCCGATGGCATCGTCGGCGAAGATCTCCAGCAACTCTTGCGCGCCGGCTTCGCCCGGTCGCCAGCTGACGGCCAGGCCATCGGCCCAGGCGATGCGCGGCAGCAGCTCGAGCGCCGCCAGCGGCAGGCTGCCGGGCAACTCGCGCCAGCCCGGCACGCGTGGCGCGGGCAGCGGTCCGGTCGCCTGCAGTTGCGGGCGCAGGTTTCGCCAGTACGGCGTGAACACCTTGTACGGCTGTCCCTGCTGGGTGGCGATCTGCCACGGCTCGCACCACAGCGCGGCGTTGTGGCTGTGCACCGCGATGCCGTCGCCCTGCAGCGCGCTCTTGATGTGTTTGTCGCGGGCGATCGTGGCGGGTTCGTACAGGCGGTTCCAGTACACCGCGCTGGCGCCGCTGCTTGTGATCAACGCGCGCAGGATTTCCAGCGGCTCGCCGCGGCGCAGGTGCAGGCCGGCGCCCGCGTCACGCAGGCTTTTCCCGAGGGCGGCCAGCGAGTGGTGCAGCCACCAGCGACTGGCGGCGCCGTCCGGCCACGGGCCATCGTCGTCGCGGTGGATGAACACCGGCAGCACCTGTGCGTGGGCGGCACAGGCCGCGCTCCACGCGGGGTTGTCGGCCAGGCGCAGGTCGCGCCGGAACAGCACCAGCGCCGTGCTCATCGCCATGCGCCCCGTCGGCACCGCACGCGCACGCTCAAAAACCGAACAGCGGCTGCAGCGTGCGGGCGACCCAGCCGGAGAACACCAGCGGCGCATCGGTGGCCGCCACGCAGATGCACGGCACGCCCGGCGACGTCACCGGCTGGTGATTGGTCTCGCCATCCAGATCGGCCACGTCGCCGGGGCCGAAATGGCCGAGCATGTCGTCGTAGGCACCGTCGAGGATCATGGTCAGCTCGTTGCCGCCATGACTGTGCAGCGGCAACTTGCTACCCGGTGCGATGCGCAGCAGCATCAGGTCGCCGCCGCCGATGCCGCTGGCCAGGATGCGCTGCACGCCCGGCGCCACGCGGCGCCAGCGCAACGCGCGCATGGAGTTGCCGAACCACGGATGCAGCGCACTGGGCAGCCGATCGGGGTCGTGTTCTTCCACGATGTCGGCCGGCGGCGCTGGCGGCTCGACCGCCGGCTCGGCATCCAGCAAGACCAGCATGGCGGCGCGCGCATCCTCGGCCGGCGTGTCGACGCGTTGCTGCTGCAGCAGCACGCCGCCGATCTGGTCGGCGTCGAGCAGGCGCGTGCGGCATGCGGCGCAGCGCTCCAGGTGCACCGAAGCAACCACCGCCAGCGCCGCCGGCAGCGCGCCGGCGGAATAGCTGAGCACGGTGGCATCGTCGAGATGATGGTTTGGCGTCATCGCGGCGCCCTCATGCTGACCTGCAGCTTCGCGAAGGCGCGCCGCAGCGAGGATTTGACCGAGCCCAGCGGCATTTGCAGCTCAGCGGAGATCTCGCTGTGGCTTTTGCTTTCGAGGTAACACATGCGTACCAGCTTGGCCTGTACGGGGGGAAGGCGATCGATCGCCTGTTTCAGGATGTCCTGGTCGAAGGACGATTCCGGTTGTGAGTCGAGCCGCGCGGACTCGACATGATCGATCCGGTCCAGTCCTTCCTGGATCGGCAACCAGTGCGGCTGGCGCCGCACGTGGTCGATGTACAGATTGCGCGCCACGCGGTACAGCCAAGTGGCGAGGCTGGCGCGCGCCGGATCGAACATGGCAGCCTTGCGCCATAGCGTCAGCAGCGCCTCCTGCACCAGCTCGTCGGCCATCGACTCGGGCACGCCGAGATTGCGCAGGTAACGCTGCAGGCGCGGCGCGAAATGGTCGTAGATGCGCATGAAGCTGGCGCGGTCGCGCTGCGCCGACACGGCCGACATCTGGATCGACCAGTACTGCGCATCGGGGGCGGCGTTGCTCACGGGAGGGGCCACGACTCGTTTCGCCCGGAAGGGCGCTACCTCGGCAACGGCTTGGTCGGAATCCATCATACGCAACTTCCCGCCTGCGACGACCGCCGGACGATCCGGCCGTTTCGCATGCTTCATGCCGCTGGCATACGGCGGGCGAGGGAAATCGGATGCACCGGCCCGGCGGCCGGTGCAGGCGACCGGCCCGGCCGTGACGGGGTGGCGTGTTCCTGCGGGGCGGCCGACGGCCGCGCGAGGAGCCGGTGATCAGGCCTTGCGCCGACCGCGCGGTTTGGGTGCGATCGGCGCGCCGGCTTCGATCGCGGCGATCACCGCCGCGGTGTCCTGGCCGAGCACGGGCGCGGCGAACGGTGCGGGGCCCGGGGTGCGCCCGAAGCGGATCGACTGGGCGACGCCGCGATAACGGCCGACCACCGGATGCTCGAAGGTGTCGATGATGCCCTGCGCCTGCACCTGCGGGTGGTCGAACATGTCCTCGATCTGGCGCGCGGCGGCACAGGGCACCTCGTCGCCGAACAGGTCCTCCCATTCCAGTGCGCTGCGCGTGGCCAGCGCCGCGTGCAGCTTCGGCAGGATCTCGGCGAAGTGTTGCGCGCGCTTGCGCACGCTGTCGTAGCGCGGCTCGTCGGCCAGCGCGTCGAGACCGGTCTTCGCGCACAGCGCTTTCCAGAAGCGCGGCGTGTTGGCCGAGATGTAGATCCAGCCTTCGCGCGTGGGGTGGATGCCGGTGACGCCGCCGGAGCGCATGTCGCGGCCGATGTCGAGCGACTCGCCTTCGGCCCAGATCATTCGCGCGGACTGCATGGTCAGCGCGCTGCGCAGCAGCGAGACACCGACGAACTGGCCCAGTCCGCTGCGCTCGCGCTCGTACAGCGCCGACGACACGCCGGCAGCCAGCAGCGCCGCAGCGTAGTAGTCGACCACCGAGCCGTAGATGATCTCCGGCGGCCCGCCGCGCTTGCCCTGCAGCGTGCACATGCCGGTCATGGTCTGCAGCACCTGGTCGTAGCCGGCCTTGTCCTTCAGCGGTCCGCTGTCGCCGTAGCCGGTGATCGCGCAGTAGACCAGCCGCGGATTGATCAGGTTCAGTTGTGCATGGCCGATGCGCAGGCGCTCGGGCACGCCGGGGCGGAAGTTGTGCACCAGCACGTCGGCGTCGCGCACCAGCTTGAGCAGCGCGGCATGGTCGTCCGCGCGCTTGAGGTCGAGCACGATGCCGCGCTTGCTGCGATTGACGCCGAGGAAGGCGCGGCTTTCGCTGGGCAGCGTGGACGGGTACTGGCGCAGGTTGTCGCCGTCGGGCGGCTCGACCTTGATCACGTCCGCGCCCTGGTCGGCGAGCAGCGAGCAGGCGTACGGCCCTGCGATATAGGCGCTCAGGTCCAGCACGCGCACGCCCGCCAGCGGACCGTGGCGGGCGGCTTGCGACTCAGGCGGGGAGGTTTCCATGCGCGGCGCGTCCATGGGGATCGATGTGTGTGCTGCGGGCCACTCTGCACCATGCCTTCGCGAAGAAACAGGCGAGGCGGCTATGTTCTGGCGCCACAAATTCTTGTGTGACGACCGCGGGCCGCCGCCGTCGGCGAATCAACCGTGCGGCTCCGGAGCGAGCGGCAGCCAGCTCAGCCGCCAGCTGCCGTCGACGCGGCCACCGGTCATGAAGTACGGCGTGAACAGCAGCGGTGCGCGATAGCCCGGGTCCAGCGCGATCTGCGGCACACCATCGGCCGGCGTGGGCAGCAGGGTCAGCCACTGCTCCGGCGGCGCCGCGGGCAAGCGCAGCGTCTCCTCGATCTTGAAGTCGTCGATCAGCCCCGTCGCATAGACCAGCGGGCCGCAGGTGATCGCGGCGTACTCGAAGTGCAGCACTTCCTGGTGCACCTCGCTGCCGTCCGGCGCGCGTGATTCCTGCACGTTGCGGTTGACTGCGCGATGCAGCATCGGCCGCATCGGGAAGCGCGCCACGATCTCGTCGCCATCGCACCATTCGCGTTCGATCACGGCGTAATCGCCCGGCACCACCACCACGCCGGCATCGACGCCGTTGACCGCGAGCGTGGCGCCGGCGGCCCACGACGGAATGCGCAGCTTCAGCGCGAAGCGCGTCGCACCCGCACCGGCGATGCACAGCCGGATTTCGCCGGGATAGGGGTAGGCAGTGTGCTGGGTGATGCGCAGCTCGCGGCCGTCCGCGCGGGTGAAGCGTGCCTCGCCCGGACCGTACAGATTGATCGCGATGCTGCCGTCGGCGGACTGCGCGAAGGCGATTGCAGGCAGCTCTTCCAGCGCCATCGCGCCGCTCGACTTGCAGCAGCGCCAGTACGTGGTGTGCACGCGGCGACCGTTCGGGAAGACGTAGTAGCACCAGTCCTCGCCATTCGGCGCCTGCGCGCCGAGCAGATCGTTGTAGGCGCTGCGCTCGATCTCCTCGGCATAGGTCGCCTCGCCGGTGATCGCGAGCAGCTCACGATTCAACTGGATCCACGACAGCGTCGAACAGGTTTCGACATAGCCGTACGGACTGAACACGCCGGGTGGATTGAACACCTCGCGCGAGCGATGCGCCACGCCGCCCCACGGTCCGCCGCCGAGCGTGAGGTGATGCTCGCGGATGCTGCGCCACAGGTGATCCACCGCGCGTCGGCAGTCCTCGTTGCCGGTCGCCTTGTGCAGCTTGGCCAGCCCGACCAGGTTCCATTCGAGCTGATACGCCTTGGCGGTCGCGATGCCGGCCGCGTCGACCCCGGCCAGTGCACGCGGCAGCAGCGCGAGCTCGCGGTGGTCGTTCGCCTGCTGCAGCACGCACTGCGCGAGATCGAGGTAGCGCTGCTCGCCGGTGACGGTATACAGCTCGACCGCCGGGTCCATCAACACCGTCGCCGACATGCCGTGATGGTTGCCCAGTTCGGTGATGTCGATGCCGCCTTCGTACAGCGTGCGCCAGCACAGGTCGCCGATGCTGCGCGCCGCGTCGAGGTAACGCGGCTCGGGGAAGTGCCGATGCACTTCGAGCAGGCCGAGGATCAGATAGGCATGCGTCCAGATGTCCCACGTGCGCACGCTGGGCGCACCGTCCCAGCTCGCCGGCTTGGGCGGTTGCGGCCGCATGAAGCGGCGATCCGGCGCGTAGGTGCCGAGGTAGCCGTCGGCTTCCTGGGTGGATACCAGAAAATCCGCGACGCGTCGCAGGTGTGCGAGCAATGCCGCGTCGCCGCTGCGCGCGGCGGCTTTCGCAGTGGCGTAAAGCCACTTGCCCGCGTGCTCGCCGTACCAGTCGCCTTCGCGGTTCTGCTGTCGATGCGCCGGCGCGAAAATGGCTATGGCGGGGCTGTGTTCGTCGGCGATGAAGTGCGACAGACGCCCGCGCAGGTTGGCGTCCAGCGCCGCGCCGAGCAGGCCGCGCAGTCGTGTTTTCGGCGCCATCAGCCTGCGTCCACGACACAGCGGAAACCGACGCAGCCGGAGCGGTCCTTGCTCGGCGCCATCAGCAGGTATTTGCCGTGCTGGTCGAGCCGATGCGCCTGTGGAAAATACCAGTGCGAAGTCTGCGGCTGATACGAACTGCCACCGCGCAGGATCGCTGCGCGCGTATGCTCGTCGACGTATTCGTCGGTCCATTGCCACACGTTGCCGACCAGATCGAGCACGCCGAACGGACTGGCCGCCTCGGGATGCGCGTCGACGTCGTCGGGCGCATGCAGGCGCCGTCCGCGTTGCGTTGCGGGCACCATCGCTTCGCGCCAGTCGTTGCCCCAGGGATACGTGCGCCCGTCGCCGCCCTGCGCGGCGTACTGCCATTCCCACTCGCGTGGCAGCCGCTTGCCGGCCCACAGCGCATAGGCGCGCGCGTCCTCGATCGATACCCAGGTCACCGGCTTATTGTCCCAGCCCGGTGGCGGTGCACCGTTCTGCCAGTGGCGCAGGAAGTTATGCGGATCGCGCGGGCGCCAGCCGCTGGCGCCGAGGAACGCGCGGTACTGCGCGTTGGTCACCGGCGTGCGGTCGATGAAGAGTGCCGGCATCGGCATCCGATGGCGATGACTGCGGCGCGCGCTGTCCTCCCACGGGTACTGCACGTCGTTGCCCTCCCAGGTCTGGCCCTCGATCTCGACGCCGCCGACCGCGAAGTCGAACGTGCCGGCGGGAATCGCCAGCATGCCGGGCGGTGCTTCGGCGGCTGGCCGCGTGGGCGCGATCGGCAGCAGTTGCTGCGGCAGTGAACGCCACCGGTTCGACAAGGACGCCAGCGGCACCGCGGAGCGTTCGCGCATGCGCGCGAGGAAGGCATCGAGGCCATCGAGCGCGGCGCCGGGTGCCAACGCCAGCAGCGCACCGAAGCCGCAGCCCTCCAGCGCGAAGTCGAACACCGCGCGATCGCCGTCCAGGCGCGGTTGCAGCGGCACGCCGTGCCACGCGTCGTAGTACCGGGTGCCGTCGTGATGCGGCAGCGCGATCTGCTCGCCGGCCACCGCGTATTCGTGACGATTGACCAGGGTCCACAGCGTGTAGCCGTCGGTCGGAAAGCGGCTGGCGAATACGCCGGCCTGCAGTGTGCGCTCGTACGGGCGCCAGTCCATGCTGACCAGCGCGGGCGCGAACTGGCGCTCGATCGCGGCGATGCGGCGCAGCGTTTCCGCGTCGCGCGGCGTGAGCTGGTTCCAGATGCCCCAGATGTTTTCCCAGGCGTTGTAACCGATGCCGTTGAAGAAGATGTATTGCAGGTCGTGGTTGCGGTCGCGGCCCCAGCGGTTCTCGTAGTTGATCATGTGGCGCGGCTCCAGCCACTTCCACTTGGCCACCGGCGGAACCGCTTCGTTCGGTGCCTTCTTGCCCCAGCTCTGCACGTTCCAGATCAGCTGCTCCTCGGCGCTGATGGTGGATTCCGGCTGCAGCACCACCGGACAGCCGAGCGCGTCGCAGGCGTCGAAGAACGCGCGCGGCACGCCGTTGTAGGTGTCGCCGTTGATGCCGTCGGCGCCGACCGCCATGACCAGTTGCGCCATCGCCTGCCAGTCGTTCTGCGCCGGCTCGCGCGTGCCGTTGTCCCACGGCATGGTGGGCAGGAACACGCGTACGCCGCGGCGGTGGAAATCGGCCACCGCACCCTTGAGTCCGTCGAGGCCGCCGGGCAGGTCGTGCGCGAGATCGGTCTTGTTGCGGTCGTCGATGCCGATGTTCGGATAGACGAACCAGATCAGCACGCTGTCGATGCCGCCGTAGCGCGCTTCCAGGTCGTCGAGGTAGCGATCGACGGTGTAGCGGCCGGCGACGGGATCGAAGAAATAGCGATCCTCCACCATCATCTGCGCATGCACGAAGTTGCGCTGCGCCCACTGCAATTCGGGACGGCGGTAGTTGGCGTCGTCGTAGCCGATCCGGGTGAGGTGCTCGCGCCGCCAGTCGGTGAGCTCGGCGACCCAGTCGTCGGCGCTGCCGTCGACATCCATCTTCCAGTGGCCGATTTCGGCGAACGGCCAGCCCGGCGCCTTGCCCGGCGTGGGCAGGTAGCGCCCGGTGGTGACGTGCGAGAACTTGTATTCGTGCGTCACGCGCGCGGCAGGCGTGGAGGCATGGCTGGGGGAATCGGGGTCGGTGCTCATCGGTTGCTCGGTAAAGCCGGGTGGGGCGAGGTCATTGCAGCGCCTGGTAGACCAGATCGTAGAAGTTGCGGCTGATCCGCGGCAGGTCCTTGCCGCCATCCTCGCGCGGCAGGTGTTGCAGCATGAGGATCGCCAGCAGATGCTCGTGCGGGTCGATGCTGTAGTAGGTCGAGGCCGCACCGGTCCAGCCGAACTGCCCCGGCGAGCCAAGCTGGCCGCGTTTGGCCGCATCGATCACCACGTAGCCGCCGATGCCGAAACCCTCGGCGTCGCTGAACTGGGTGACCGGTGGGTCGAGCATGGTGAGGTGGTTGCGCAGCATCAGCTCCACCGTCTTGCGGCCGAGCAGCTCGTGTCCGTCCAGCGTGCCGCCATCGAGCAGCATCTGCGCGAAGCGGGCGTAGTCGCTTGCGGTCGAATACAGGCCGCCGGCGCCGCTGGTGTAATCGTTGAGCGGCACGCCGGGATGCCTGGCGCTGGGGCCGTCGGCGATGCGCAAGTGCCCGTCGCTGCCGGTCGTGGTGATGTCGACCACGCGCGTGCGCTGCGCCAGCGGCACGCTGAAGCCGGTGTCGTGCATCGCCAGCGGATCGAAGATGCGCTGCTGCAGGAAGCTGTCGAACGATTGCCCGGAGACCACTTCGACCACCCGCGCCAGCAATTCCAGCGACGCGCCGTCGTAGCCGAAGCGCGTGCCGGGGTCGGCGGCCAGCGGCACATGGCTCATGCGTTCGGCAAAGCCGCGCAGGTCGGCCGCGCCGTGCGGGTCGATGCGTTCCATCAGCGTGACCGCCTGCTCGTCGCCCTTGCGGCCGGCCGGATAACCGGCGGTATGGGTAAGCAGCGCGTGCAGCGTGATCGGCTTGTCCGCTGCGCGCAGTTTCGGCGCATCGGCGGTGCCGCCGATCATCACCTGCGGAGCCTGGAAGCCCGGCAGGTAGCGCGAGAGCGGGTCGTCCAGGGTGAGCTTGCCTTCCTCCACCAGCATCATCACCGCGACCGAAGTCACCGTCTTGGTCATCGAGTAGATGCGGAAGATCGCGTCCTTGCGCATCGGTGCGCGGCGTGCGAGATCGGCATGGCCATAGGCCTGCCAGTCCACGATGCGGCCGTTGCGCGCCACCAGGGTGACGCCGCCGAGGTAGCCGTCGTCGCCGGTGGCGCGGCGCATGTAGTCGTGCAGCCACTGCAGGCGCGCGGAGGAGACGCCTTGCGCGTCGGGGCGGGAATCCGGCAGCGGCGTTGCGTCGGTTGCCCACGACGGCAGCGCCACGCACAGCAACACCGCCGCCAGCAGGCTGGACCAGACAGTGTTCCTGCGGACAGGGGTGCTGCGTACTTCGATCATCGGGAGGTCCTCGCCGGGTCGCGACGCCGCGGGGAGGCGAGGCGTCGCGACCGGCATACGTCACGTCGGGATCAGAACGTGATCGTATACGTCAGCGAAGTCATGCGGCCACGACCGGCCCAATAGTTCTGATAGCCGGCAAGCTGCGACCAGCTCAGCACGTACTGCTTGTCGAACAGGTTCTCCACGCCGAGCGAGAGCTTGCCGTAGCGCGCCATGTCGTAGTTCACGCCCAGGTCGAACAAGGTGTAGCCGTGGGTCTGCTCGTTGTAGGTGTAGGTCCTGCCGTCAAAGGCACGCGTGTCGCTGCCGGAGAGGTGGCGACCGAACAGCGAGGTGAAGCCCAGCGTGGCATCGGCATTCGGCAGGAACTTCCAGGTCAGCGCGGCGGCGAACTTGTCCGGGTTGATGTCGAGCACGCCCATCGGCTTGTTGAGGCCCCCGGCCGGATACCTGCCTGCGGCGTCGGCGGACCAGAACGAGGTCTTGCCGGTGATGTGCGAGTACAGCCCGGTGACCTTCCACTGCTCGTCGAAGCGCCATTCGGCCGTGGCCTCAGTGCCCTCGATGCGTACCGGTGCGCGCGACAGGATGAAGTCGTTGGTGTCCGGATTGATCGCCAGCGAAGCGCCGAACGGCGACTTGGAGATGTAGTGCGTGGCGCCGAACGAGGCGCGCTCGCCGCGCCAGTTGAAGCCGATCTCGTCGTTCTTGTAGATGATCGCGGCGAGGTCGCTGATGCGGTCGACGGACTGCCCCGGCACGTTGATGTTGCGCAGCGGGATGCCGATGTTGGGCAGGGTGAAGCCTTCGCTGTACGCCGCGTAGACCGACCATTCGTTACCGATGCGCCAGATCGCACCCAGGTTCTTCAGGCTCTCGGTGTACTTCACGCCGCCGCCCTGCACGAACACGCGGTTGTTGTAATAGGTCGAGGTGTAGCTGTCGACGGTGAGCTTGTCGTTCTCCCGACGCAGGCCGCCGCTCAGGGTGACCGGGCCGATGTCCCACGATAGCTGGGCATACGGCGCGGTGCTCTTGTAGTTCATCGGCGGCACCCACAGCCGGTTGGTCAGCGCCAGCCGCTGCTGGGCCTGGTCCTTGCCGAAATCGATGCCGGTATGCAGCTCCAGGCCGGTCACGTCGAACAGGTCCGAGCGCGTCCAGGAGGTGCGGATGCCTTTCTTGTGCGAGTCGATCTCCGACTGCTCCCACAGCGTGCCCAGCGGCGCGAACAGCGGGTCCTGCTTGGCCGGGTCGAGCTCGGGCAGGTAACGCATCGCCTGGTCGGCCTTGTACACGTTGATGTCCAGCGAGCCGCCGAAGAAATCGCTGTGGCTGTACTCCAGGCTGTACTGCTTGAAGTCGTTGAACGCATCCTTGGAACCGTAGATGTGTCCCTTCTCCGAGGTATTGGTGCGCGGCACGTCGCACGGCGGATCGTCGTCCGGGCCGCGGCAGCCGAGCACCTGGATGTAGTTGCCCTTGCCCTCGATCTTGAAGCGGCTGTAGGTCGCCTGCAGGCGCTGGGTGCCGCCCTCGCCGAAGTTGAAGCCGCCCTTGAGGAACAAATTCTTCGAGGTGGAATCGGCCAGCGAGCCGCTGGTGTTCATGCCGATGCGACGGCCGTTGCCGTCGTAGGAAATGCCGCGGTCGATGTACGAGGCCGCCACCAGCAGGTCGTAGGCATCCTGCTTGGCGGCGAAGGTGACGCCGGTCTTCCAGCCCTCGCTGCCGCCCTTGCCCTGGGTCTGGTAGCGCGTGGTGACGGTGGTCTCGGTGCCTTGCTTGGTCGGCACCTTCGAGATGTAGTTGATGATGCCGCCGGCGGCGCCGATGCCTTCGGAAGCGGACGGGCCGTTGATCACCTCGACGCGTCCGATGATGCCCATGTCGGTGAAGGTGCCGTTGCGGGTGCCCTCGCGCAGCGGCGAGCCCTGCGGGATGCCGTCGAACAGGCGCAGCGGGATGCGCCCGCGCAGCGTCTCACCGGTGTTGCTCATCGCCTGCGAGGATTCGGCGTAGCCCGGCACGGTCCGCGCCAGCACCGCGGTGGCGTCCTCGGTCACCAGCAGGGTGTGCTGGATTTCCTCTTTCGAGATCACCGTGATCGCGCCGGGAATCTCGTCGACCGCCTTCGCAGTGCGTGTGCCGGTGACGATGACGCGATTCAGGTCGACGACCTTGTCGCCCTTCTTCTTCGCATCCTGCGTGCCGGTGTCCTGCACGGTGTTGGTGCCGGCGGCGGGCGCGGCGTCCTGCGCATGTGCGCTGGCCGAGATCGCGGAGAGCAACAGGATGCTGCTGATCGCTGCGGTGAGTGGCTTGATCATGTCGTGTCTCTTGGTGATGTTGGGTGGCCGCGGGTCAGCCGGGATGGCGGCCGCGATGCAGCGCAGTGCAATGCGCCAGGGACGATCTGCAGTGTGTTTCATTCGCGACGCTCTCCCCGGCGTCCCGACAGCCCTGTGCTTGATTTTGAGCGAGCCTATGCGCTTCGCCGTCCGCAAGGAACCAGCGCGACCTATGTTCAGAGGCTAGTTTTTGTTGCTTACGAACGAAGCAAATGTGTGTCGCAACGCAACATCGCTGTCATCGGCGGCGTGTCGGCGCGGACTCAGCGTGGGCGCGGCTGTATCGCCTGGCGGCTTTCCTGCAGAAACACGGTGACCAGGCGCACGCGCACGCTGGAACGCGACCACACGATGCCGATGCGCCGCGGCACCGTCGGGGCGGGCAGCGGGATGCGCGCCAGCTGCACGCCCTCCGGCCACGGATGCGCCCAGTCCGGCACCAGCGAGACGCCGAGGCCGCGGTCGACCATCACGGCGATCGCGTTGAGCGCGTTCAATTCAAAACGCTCGTGCGGCACGATGCCGTGGGCGCGCAGGTATTCGTCGGCCTGGCGGCCACCCCACTGGTTGCGGTCGTAGCGGATCAGCGGTTGCGTCGCCAGCAGTTCGTGCGGATCGCGCTCGGCCATGCTCTTCGGTGCCAGCACGATCAGCGGCTCCTCGCGCAACAGCAGCCATTCGCAGGTCTTGGGCAACGCGAACGGCGCCTGCAGTACCACCGCCGCGTCGAGGTCGCCGGCCTCCACCGCGCGGTAGAGTTCGGCCGAGTAGCCCGGCTTGATAAACACATTGATCTGCGGAAACGCGTCGACCATGCGGGCAAGCACGTCCGGCAGGATGCCGGCCAGGGCGGTGGGGCAGGCACCCAGGCGCAACTCGCCGGAGACGGTGTTCTCGTTCGCCACGCTGCGCAGGTCGGCGACGTTGCGCAACAGGTCGCGCGAGCGCTGCAGGATGCGCGAGCCTTCCTCGGTGACGCTCACCGTGCGGCCGACGCGGGCGATCAGCGGGGTGCCGATCTCGCGTTCCAGCGTGCGGATCTGCTGCGCCACCGCCGCCGGCGTGATGTTCAGCACGCGCGCCGCGGCCGCCATCGAGCCCTGGTCGACGATGGTGATGAAGGTATGCAGGAACTGGGTGTCCACGGCGACTCGCTAGGCATGTGCGGCAGGTTGCATGATGAGCCAAAAACCTCCCGTCGTGATCGCACGCCTCGATGGCGACCGTTTCACGGACATTGTTTTCGCGAACATCGCTTTCGGACGGTTTTGAAGATAGCGCCGGATGCTTTGCCCGCGGTGGCGACGGGCGAACAATGCAGGGACGCCGCGATCGGACATCCGCAGCGAAAGAGCCCGGCGACGGATAGCCGCACGCGCGAATGCCGGTTCATTCATCGCGGCCCGCGCGATCAGCGTAGATGGTCAGGCCCTTCAGCGAGCGTGCGGGTGCCGGGAAGAACAGGCTCGCCAGGTAGCCGATCACGATGCACAGCAGGATCGAGATCGCGAGATAGAAATACGGATGCACCAGCTTGAACCACCACGCCACCAGGGTCAGGCAGATGCTCGCACCGATGCCGATGGCGACGCCCGGCGAGTTGGCGCGGCGGGTGAACATGCCCAGCGTGTAGGCACCGGCGAATCCGCCGCCGAGCAACCCGGCCAGTTCGATCGACACGTCGAACAGCGAGTGCACGTCGAAGCGTGACAGCAGCAAGGCGAGGCCGATACCGATCAGCCCCACCGCGATCGTCATCAGCTCGGCGAAGAACACGCTCTTCTTCTGCGTGGGGTCTTTCACCAGGCGATCGTAGAAATCCACCGAGATCAGCGTCGCCACGCTGTTCATGATGCCGGACAGGGTTGCCATCGCCGCGGCGAAGATGCCTGCGATGATCAGCCCGGTCACGCCCATCGGCAATTCCGCCGCGATGAACAGCGGGAACGTGGCATCGATCGGCAGCAGCGGATTCATCCGCTCCGGATGCACCTTGTAGAACACGAACATCGCGGTGCCGATCATGTAGAACACGAATCCGCCCGGAATCATGATTGCCGCGAACATCCATATCGAACGCCCGGCCTCCTTGTCGGACTTGGTCGACAAGGTGCGCTGCATCAACACCTGGTCCTTCGGAAACGTGAGCACCACGTCGAACAGCACCAGGAACAGGAAACCCCACACGGTGGCCTTGGTGAGATCGAAACTGAAGTCGAACAGGTGCATCTTGTGCTCGGCCATCGCCGTGGACATGAATTCGCCGATGCCGCCGTGCAGGCCCCAGATGATGAAGCCGATGGCGAAGATGGCGCCGCCCATCTTCACGATCACCTGCACGAAATCGGTCCAGATCACCGCCTTCATACCGCCCATCGCGGTGTAGATGATGGTGAAGCCGCCCATCAGGATCACGCTCCAGGTGACGCTGATGCCGGTGATGGTGGCGATCGCCAGCGCCGGCAGGAACAGGATCACGCTCATGCGGCTGCCGAGCTGGGTGAGGATGCACAACGCGCTGGCCAGCATGCGTATGCCCGGATGGAAGCGTGTTTCGAGATACGAGAACACCGACATCAGGTCCAGCCGGCGCAGCAGCGGCACGATCCACACTGCGACGAACATCAGGCCGAACACCGCAATCAGGTTGTTGGTGAGGTACTGCCAGTTGCTTTCGAAAGCCTTGGCCGGGATCGCGATGAAGCTGATCGAACTGGTGTTGGCAGCGTACAGGCTCACACCGGCGGCCCAATACGGAATGCTGCGTCCGCCGACGAAGAAATTGGACGTGGAATTGCGCTTCTCGCGCAGATAGAAGAACAGTCCGATCCCGATCATTCCTGCGAGGTAGACCACGATCACGATCCAGTCGAGCCAGCGCAGCAACAGCGGCTTGCTGGACTGCACGCTCGCGTAGCCGAAGTCGGCGTGCCTGCCATCGGCACTGTGCTGTGCCCAGAACATGCCGTTGGTCCAGGCGCCGACGGCGATCACGCCGGCGGGCGCGGCTCCGGGCAGGGTGGCCCAGGCGCTGGTGATGGTCTGAAAGGTCATCAAGCGGGCCGGGACATCCGCATGTGCACCGTCGCGAACGAGGTAGAGCGCATTCGCCTGGCCCAGCGCATGGCCGGAACCCGGCAGCAGCCGGCCGGGCACCTGGCCACGTTCGCTCCAGCCGGCGTCGGCGGTCCAGCGCCATAGCCGTTCGGTAGTGCCGGAAGGATCGGGCACCGTGACGAACACTGTCGCGGCGCGGGCGACCACCGAGCTGGGTATGCCGTCGCCGGGCCATCCCGCGAGCGTGTTCCAGCGCGGCTGTTCCGCGTTCGTCTGCAACTGCAGTAGCCGCGCCTTGCCATCTGCGCCGATGCCGGCGATCGACAAGGTGTCGTTCGACCACGCGCCACGCGCGCCGCGCAATGGCATCGGCAAGGGCGCCAGCGGCTGCAGTTGGAGGCGGTCGTCGCTGGCGCGCAGACGGGCCACGCCGGCCACGTCGGGGCTGTCCGGGGCGGCAGTAAGCAGCCACGCCTGCGTGCCGTCGTCAATGATGCCGGCGGCCGGCGCTGCGCCGGTCGGCCATGCCAGCCGGACCCAGGTCTTGCCGGTGCGGTCGAGGCGCCAGGCTTCGCCGTCGGAGAGCGCCAGCGGCTGGCCGTCGACGACGGCGATGTCGCGTAGCGGTGCGCTCGTTTCCAGCGACGGCAGTTTCCCGCCGCGCAGCGATGCCAGGCTCTGCGCCTGCACGGGCACGAGCACGGCGAGCAGCAGCAGGCCGAGCAAGACGCGCAGCATGCGCGGCACCTGGCTGGCAGCAGATGCGATTCCAACGCCCCCGCGCATGTGCATCAATCTGGCCGCCGCGCGGCGGCAAGCAAGGCCTGCGCGCGTTTAAGAAAGGGCAGGTCGATCATCCGGCCATCGACCACGAAGGCACCGCGCGATTGCGCGCTGGCCGCCGGCGCGGCCTCGACGATTCGCCGCGCCGCCGCGAGCTCCGTCTCCGACGGCGCGAACGCCGCGTTCGCCAGCGGTACCTGACGCGGATGCACGCAGCTCTTGCCGGCGATGCCCAGGCGTCGCGCCATGCGGGCTTCCTCGCGATAACCCTCGTCGTCGTCCAGCGCGGCGTAGGCGCCGTCCATCGCGAACACCCCAGCCTGCGCCGCCGCCATGCGCAGGGCGAACATCGCCGCGTGCACATTGCGCGGATCGGTGCGGTCGATGCCGTACGGCTCGAACAGGTCGCCCAGGCCCAGCTGCAATCCCGCGACGCGCGGATGCGCGCCGGCGATACGCGCGGCGTCGGCCAGCGCGCATGGCGTTTCGATATTCACCAGCAGGCCGATCGGATGTGCCACTGCGTTCGCCCGCTCCGCCGCCTCGATCGCGGCCACCGCGGCGAGCAGGGCGTCCGGCGATTCGATCTTGGGCAGATTGATCAGGGTGACGCCGTTGCGCACGATCGCGGCGAGGTCCGCCATGAAATGCGGTGAATCCGGTGCGTTGGTTCGCACGATGATGAGCTTGGCCGCCTGCGCGACCGCGTCGCCGACCACGAACTCCGCCACCGCCTGGCGCGCCTCGGCCTTGCGCGCCTCGGCGACGGCATCTTCCAGGTCGAACGACAGCGCATCGGCATCGCCGGCCAGCGCCTTGGCGAACAGCTCCGGCCGGGAGCCGGGTACGAACAGCTTGCTACGCATGGGATTGCCTGCCGATCGCCATCCTCGTCATGAGCGGCAGTGTGCGGCAAGGACTTCCGCGAATCGAGCGGGCCCGGCATGTTCAAAAGATAGTTTTTCTATCTAACTGGACCGGCGGCGCGGGAGCGGGCTCAAGGAGCGGCTTTCTGTGTTTCGCGCAGTGCCGCCACCGCTGCCGCGGCGTTTACCTGCAGCTTTCCGTTGGAGACCTTGCTGCTGCGGAGCAGGAGATCATGGGCCGTGCGTGCATCCAGTCGGGGCGAGAGAGCCAGCAGCAGGGCAACGATGCCGCTCACATGCGGGGCCGCCATGGATGATCCGGAGGTGAAGTCATATCCGCCATCGGGTTGCGTTGTCAGGATATCGATGCCGGGAGCGCTCAGGACGCCGGGAGCTGCGGCCGATGTTCCGCCCACGCGAACGACAAGGACTCCCGGCGCGTCGATGGGGAAGCCATCGGCGTTCCCATCGGGCGGCATGGCAGCGACCACGATGCGGCCCTGTTCGAGGATCCGCGCGAGCAGCTGGCTGAGTAGCGGATCGGCGGGGCCGCCCAGGCTCAGATTGATGATGCGGGTGTCCGTATCGATGATCGCCGCCAGCGCCTTGGCCAGCGTAAAGGAGTTGCAGCGTGCGCCGGCATGGAGCGCGGCCGGATACCAGCATGCCTTGTAGATGCTGAGCGTGGCCTTGGGCGCGATCCCCACGATGCCGCGATGATTGTCGCCATCGGCGGCGATAACGCCTGCCACTTCGGTGCCATGACCATCGCGGTTGAACGCCGCCGCATCGTCATCGACCATGTTGTGCATATCGTGGATACGCCCCAGGAGATCGGGGTGCGTCGTGTCGACGCCGGTATCGACGATCGCCACATGAACCCCGTTGCCTTCGCTGAAATCATGCGCGAGGGCGGCATCGGTTTCGACGAAGCCGCGTTGGAGGCTGGCGTAGGG
This sequence comes from Rhodanobacter glycinis, assembly GCF_006438785.1. Taxonomy (GTDB): domain Bacteria; phylum Pseudomonadota; class Gammaproteobacteria; order Xanthomonadales; family Rhodanobacteraceae; genus Rhodanobacter; species Rhodanobacter glycinis_A. The sequence goes on from NZ_RCZB01000004.1 coordinate 332,772, forward strand.
ATCGTTGTCCTGGTGTGCGTCCTGCGGTTTATCCGCGTAAACGGCATAGTCGTGCAGCGGCTGTGCAAGTTGCACCCGATCGTCCTTGGCGAGCGCCTTGAGCAAGGCGTCGCGGGCCATGCCCGGAGGGGTCTTCACCACCACGCAGTACACGTCGAGGGCCTTGATCGGCCAGCCGGTGATCTCATGCAAACCGTAACTTTGCTTCAGCGCAGCCAGGGTGGCTGCCGCGCGCTGTCCGGCGCCGTAATGCTTCGACGGGGCATAACCCAGCAGGCTGGAGCCAGCGTGCGTGGCGGGCGGATCGATCGGGTTGGCGACAGCCAGCACGATGTCGCGCTGACTGTCCATGGCGGACGCGTCAACGACCGGCGCGCGGCCGAGACTCGCGTGATCATCCTGCGGCGCCCTGGGCCGCGAGGAGGCGCACGCGCTCAAAGCCACGGCTACGAGAAGGATGAGGCCGCGTTTCATGGTGTGGTGATGACGGGCTCCGCCAGACGGATGCCCCGAGTCGCGCGCAGCTGCTGCAAGGCAGCCCGCGGCGCCGCAGCGGAATCCGTTGGCGCGACGGTGTAGGCGCCCACATCGTTTGGGCCGCCCACCACCTTCAAGCGAAGGGCATGCAGCAAGGCATTCCAATCGGCCAATGTCATGGCCGTGTCAGGCACGACACGGATCGCGCCCGGCGCCGCCGGCGGAGACTCCTGGCTGAGCGTGCGATACAGCGGGCTTCCGTCCGCCGACCACAGCTTCATGCCCAGGGCACCGATGCCGAGCGCCTGGATCAACACCACGGCGACCAGTGCCCGATTCAACCAGTTTCCCGATCGCGAGCGCAGGCGCACTTCCTGGGGCTCCGGCGTATCGAGACGGGCGAGCAGGCGGCCCAATCCGATGTTCGCGTCGACCGGAATATCCGAGGGCAGCGACATCGCCTGCCGCAAGCGACTTTGTTGTGCGTACTCCTTGCGGCAGGCCTCGCATTGCGCCAGATGACTTTCCAGCCATTCGCCTTGCTCGTGCGTGGCGCTGCCCTGCAGCACCCAGGGCATCGCCTCCCAGGCGCGGACGCAGTCCCGGTCGGAATTCGACGGGAACGTCATGGCAATTTCTCCCTGTGGATGGATGTCTCTCCCGCCAGGGCGGGGAGCACGTTGCGCAGCTTGACCCGCGCATGGAACAGACGCGCCTTCACGGTGCCCACGGGGCACTGCATGATGACAGCGACTTCATCCAGGGTATGACCGACGCCATAGACCAGTTCGATCACCACCCGTTGATCCGCCGACAGGCGATCGAGCCCCTTGCCCAGCCAGTCGCGCAGCTCGCGATCTTCATCCAGGTCATGGGCGGGCGTGCGCTGCTCGGGCAGGGTGTCGTCTTCGACCGGCTCGTCGCCGTGTTGCCGCAGCGCCTTCAGCCCGCAGCGATAGGCAATGCCCATGAGCCAGGTGGAAACGCGCGAATCGCCGTGGAAGGTGCCTGCTTTCTGCCAGGCGATCCAGAAACAGTCGTTGATGACTTCCTCAATGACGTCGCCGCGCCGCGTCAGGCGGGACAGGAAGCGGCACAGCCTTCCGTGATAGCTGCGGTACAGCACACCCAGCGCGGCGCGATCGCCCGCCGACATGCGCTGGAGCAGCATGCGGTCGGTGGCATCCGCATCGATATCGGCGTCGTTCATGGGTTCGGACAGGTCGTCGGATCGTGGTGGTCCGTTACGTAAGTACCGTATCAGCGCAAGAAGGTTGCCTCTGCATTCAAAAGGAGCGCGAAATCGTCGCGACCCAGGGGGAAGCGCCCAGATAACCCGATTGTCGACGTGTTGCCGGGTCGGCCATGATGCGATCGAGCTCGATCCGCCAGGATCCGCTGGCCCACAGTAGTCCCACGTGACCGTACCTGCTCAGGCCAGTGCTGTCGTGGCGGTAAGGCCTCGAGTGAGCGTAGCGATAAGGCCGGTAGGGCGCGGCAAGGGATTGGGCGACGCCCGCCCCGGCGGAAACGGAAAAATGTTCCGCCAATGGCCAATGGAGGCTGAGGTCGGCGGCACCACGCGGCCGGTGGCCCTCCGCGCCCAGGACGTAGATGGCCGAGACGCCCAGGGTCAGCACGTCCCGATAGGTCCAGTTGAGCCCTGCTTCGGTGCGATCGGAGGTTCCGGAACGGTTGCCGGTGGAATACCGGTAGTAGAGCAGGCTCGCCTGCATCTGCCAGTCATCGGACAGCGACCAGTGGCGGGACGCCTGGACGAGCGCTTCGGCCAGACGGCTCGGCGAACGCACCACGGCAGCTCCCGACAGGCCCACCGACCAGCCTGCCGGAAAAGTCAAGGACGCAGCCCCCTGCACGATAGGCGTGTTGCCGGTGATCGCCTGGCCCCGGTCAACCAGCTGCGAACTCAGTGCCACGGTGCCATTGAAGGTGGTCGATTGGGCACGCAGTGCCGGGGAAAGGCAGATGCCGACGGCCCATAAGGTGAAACCAAGGGCCGTACGGGTAATGAATTCGCCCCGGTTCGCACCATCGAGGCGGCGGGAACGAACGGGACGATCGCGCAAACACATCGCCGCGCGCGGGAAGCGATAGTCCGTCATGAGCAAGTCATCGGTTCATTACTTGAACGATCCATGCTGGCGCGGCCAGTGCCCATGCCACTCCCGATCGATTCGGCGCAGGCCAAGGAAGATCATCAGTGCAGCGTGCCAAGGTACGAAATGAGATCGTCCAGATCCTTGGCGTCGGTGAGGCCATCGTATTTCATTTTGGTGCCGGGATCGGCTTGTCTTGCCGGCTGCGACAAATAACTGCGCAGCTTTTCCGGCGTCCAGACCCAGTCGTTTCGCCCGCGCAGGGCATCCGAATACGAGTAATCCGGCAACGTAGCCGCCTTGCGCCCCACGATGCCGAAAAGGCTGGGGCCTTTTTTATTGCGTCCCTCCCGGATGCTGTGACACTCGGCGCACTCCGACTTGAAGACATCCGACCCGGCGGCGGCCTCGGCGGCATGGACAGGAAGAGCAGCCAGCACCCAGCCGAAAACGAGTACAGCGGCGGACAGCCCCAAAGGCAATTTCGTCATTTCTAGAACGCCAGGCTCGCCGAAACCAGGAATGCATCGAGGTCGGCCGGCCGGGTTGTCGAAACGCCCGGCGGAGCGCCGAAGATGTTGTTCGTCGCGCCGTTGAACCGTGTGAAGCGGAACCACGTGGCGGCGATCTTCATGTTGGCCACGGAAGTGAACGAGTCATCCTTGCCGAACGGCGCCCAGAACACGCTGAGGAGATTGGCGGTGGTGTCGGGGTTGCCATACGGCCCGAAGCGGACCGCATCACGCGTGCCGTTGCTCTCCAGGTGCGCAAGCTGCAGGCCATAGCTCTGCCTGAAGGTGTAGGTGACGCTCAGGGTTTCATCGTGCAGCGCGCCGCGCGGCAGGGCGGTGAAGCCAGGGGTGCCCGGGTCTGGCGGCGTGCTGCCGTACCGGCGTTTTTCGAGGATGTTCACATAGCTGAGCTGCACGATGTTTTCCCGGTTACCGAGAAACTGGTAAGTCAGGTCGTAGCCCAGGTCGGTGAGTTTGTCCGACGATCCCCTGCGCTGAAGCTGGCGCCTGGTCGTCAGTCCCACGACGCCTACCGAGAAGAACTGGCGCTTGAGATCCTTCATGTACGCGAAGCGGAAATAGCCGGTGTCGCCGATCTTGCCCGGGTCGCCCGAGATGGAATAACCGAGGTGATCCTGCGTGGAAGTCGGCAGCGAGTTGTAGGTGCCCACTTCGCCATACCAGTCCGAGTCATATAGGCCGTAGACAGTGGCGCCAATGACACGGTAGGCGGGTGCGTTGGCGCTGGACAGTTTGAGGAAGGTGCCAGTGGGTCCTTGGCCACCGGGTGGCCCGAGGTTTGTCGCGGCGGGCAGCACGGCGATCGGATCGTCGAAGCTCGGACTGTTGTTGACGCTTACGCCCAGCGTCAGGTCCTTGCCGCCGAGCTTGAGTTCCCTGGCGACAAAGCGCAGATCGACATTGCGGAGTTTGGTGTTGTAGGTGTTGTGTCCGACACGATCGGCCTCGACCTTGACGTAACCGCCGACCTGATCGGTCAGGCGGCCGGCCAGGTAGAGGTCGGCCTCGGTGAGGTTCATGCTGCTCTCGCCACGGGCCGGTGCGGTATGCGTTTCGACCAACTGGGCAGACACCGGAATCTTGCCGCCGTTGCCGTCCGTATCGGTGTAGCCGTTCAACTTGAAGCGCATACCATAGGGCGTCAGATTCGGTCCGTTGCCGCCACCGCCGTACGCGCCGGCGTGACAGTCGGCACAGGCGGATCCGGTTTGTCGGGCATACACCGGAATGGCGTGAGCGGCGGTGCTGGCGAACAGCAGCAGCGCCGCAAGGCTGCAGTACAGCGTCACGATTCCGGAACGGAGATTCGCCCATCGGTGCGGAAAAGACGACATGAAGTCTCCTTAGTTGGGACAGGTGCGGCAGTGAAGTAAGGGCCACGCGCAGGTCAGCGACGGCGTCGCGGCAACATCGTCCGCAGCACGCCGTCGCGCCGGACGAAGTGATGCCAGAGCGCTGCCGCGATGTGCAGCAAAATCAGTCCGAGCAATAGCCAGGCGGCATCCTGGTGCCACAACTGCAGGGCATCGGCGAGATCCTCGTCGGCGCCCACCAGCGCAGGCAGGGTCGCACCCAGCAGATGCACCGGCTTGCCTTGCGCATCGCTGAGCGCCCAGCCGAGCAGCGGCTGCGCGAGCAGCAACGCGTACAGGGCGACGTGAGTTAGCAGCGCCAGCAGTCGAATGAAGCGCGACGAATCGCTGTCGACCCGCAGCCTGCCCAGCCGCACGCGCAGGGCCACGCGGGCGAAGAAAAGCACGAGCACGAACAATCCGAAATGGCGATGTCCCTCGAGCAGCCACATGCGCAGTGCTCGCCCGGCGACCTGGTCGCGGGTCAGGATCAGCGCCGCCGCCAGCACCAGGCAAAACGCGGTGAGCCAGTGCAGGATCGCCAACTTCCTGGAGCGTAGTGGCGCTGCTTTTTCACCCGACCGATCGGGCGGGCGACGCAAATCGCCGATGTGAGGCATGAGCACGACGTTGCCGCCACCTGCTGGCGGAGTTTTGTTCCCCAATCCCATACCTGGTGATGCCCCTGCGCGTTGTCGTCGTCGAACCGATTCCCGCGCATGCCCCACGACCAGCCTGGTCGCCGAAAGAGAGACTCATGTGCAGCCCGAGAGTGACCTTGGTACGGATGAGTGCCGGTTGCGCGATGAAAGGTTGCCTTCACCCGGCTCACTCTCCCGCTTCGCAGAGCCGGTCTTCATCCGGCACTAGTCCATCGCATTGGCGCTGCCCGCCGGCGACGCAACCTTTCGCCGGCCGTGCGGCACTCAGCTAGGTAAGGGTGGTCATCTTCAAAATTCACAGCCTGGCCTGGAACATGGAAATCGAGCGAATCCAGTTGCAGAAGCATGGCGATAGCCGCGGCATGCTCATCGCCTTGGAGCAGGATCGAAACGTGCCCTTCGAGATCCGGCGCGTGTACTACCTGTTCGCCACCAAGAGCGATGTGCATCGAGGCCGGCACGCACATCGCCGGCTCAATCAACTGGCGGTGACGGTGCGCGGCTCCGTCACCTTTCTGCTGGACGACGGCAGCGGCCCGGTGGCGGTCGTGCTCAACGATCCTTCGCAGGGGCTGTTGCTCGGCCGCATGGTATGGCGCGAGCTGTACGACTTCAGCGAGGATTGCGTGCTGATGGTGCTGGCCGATCAGTTGTACGACCAGAGCGACTACATCACCGACTACGCCGACTTCCTGCGCGAGGTCAACGGGACCCTGTACCCGCAGGACATGGCAGCATGTCTAGGCCGCTAGTCCTTGTCGGCGCGGGCGAGTTCGCGCAGATTGCCTGCGAATACTTCGAACACGACAGCGACCGTGACGTGGTCGCTTTCAGCGTCGAGCGCGACTATCTCGTGCAGCCGATGCTGGCGGATCGCCCGGTGGTGGCCTACGAGACCCTGGAGACGCACTACCCGCCGGCGGATGTCGATGTATTCGTCGCGATCCCGGCCAGCCAGCTCAACCGCGTGCGCACGCGCTTCTACCTGGATGCCAAGCGCAGGGGCTACCGGTTCGCCACCTACGTCAGCACGCGCGCCTTCGTGTGGCGCAATGCCGAGGTGGGCGAGAACAGCTTCATCTTCGAGGGCAATGTCATCCAGCCCTTCGTGCGCATCGGCAACAACTGCATTCTGTGGAGCGGCAATCACGTGGGTCATCGCACGGTCGTGCACGACAACGTGTTCGTTTCCTCGCATGCGGTGATTTCGGGCTATTGCGAGATCGGCCAGAGCAGCTTCATCGGCGTGAACTCCACCTTCAACGATCACGTGAAGGTCGCGCCCGACAACGTGATCGGCGCCGGTGCGCTGGTCACGCGCGACACCGAGCCGGGCCGGATCTACGTCGGCTCGCCGGCCAAGGCGGTGCCCGGCAAATCCAGCCTCGACGTGAGGCTTTGAAGAACGCATGTTCGAGTGGGCCAAGAAGGGACTGGTGTTCGAAACCGCGCGCCATGGCGTGGGCGGCTGGATGCTCAACTCGGCGCTTACGCCCACGCCCTGGCGCATCGACGAGGACACCATCCGGGTCTATGCGGGTTTTCGCGATGCCGATGGCGTTAGCCGCATCGGCTACGTCGACGTGCAGGCGAACGATCCTGCGTCGATCGTGCGGGTCAGTGCCGAACCGGTACTCGACATCGGTCGGGACGGCTGCTTCGACGACAATGGCGTGATCCTCGGTGATGTCGTCGAAGCGCCGGGTGGCCTGCACATGTTCTATGTCGGTTTCCAGTGCGTGGCCAAGGCCAAGTTCCTGGCCTTCACCGGCCTGGCTGTTTCCACCGATGGTGGCGATCATTTCCGGCGCGTGCAGGAAACGCCGATCCTGGGTCGCGCGCCCGGCCGCAGCACCATCGGCGCGGTGCATTCGGTCATCCACGAAAACGGTCGCTGGCGCATCTGGTATGCCGCTGGCGACGACTGGGAAACCATCGGTGGCCAGCCTTTTCCGCGCTACCACATTCGCTACGTGGAGACGGACGATCTCGGTGTCATGCCGCGTGCAGACCATGTTTGCCTATTGCCGCGCGGCAGCGAGTATCGGATCGGCCGGCCGCGCGTGTACCGGCTCGGCGGCAGGTACGTCATGTACTTCACGCGCGGCAATCGCGGCAGGGAATATTTCCCCGGCGTGGCGTACAGCGACGACGGCATCCGGTGGGAGCGCCACGACGAGGCGCTTGGGATGACGTTGTCCGCCAGCGGCTGGGATTCGCTGGTCATCTGCTATCCCGCGCTGATCCGCCAGCGCGACAAGCTGCTGATGTTCTACAACGGCAACGACATGGGGCTGGATGGATTCGGCCTGGCCGAGGCCGACTGTGACCGCTTCGACGGTGATGCAAATGTTCACGGTTAGGCCCTATGCCCAGGCTGATTCGAGTGCCTGGGATGCGCTGGTCGAGCGTTCCCGCAACGGCAACCTGCTGCACCGGCGCGGCTACATGGATTATCACGCCGACCGCTTCGTCGACCGGTCGTTGATGATCGAGCGCCACGGCGAAGTCGCGGCGGTTTTTCCCGCGAACATCCACGACCGCACCGCGACAAGCCATGGCGGCCTTACCTATGCCGGCCTCATAACGAGCGACGCCCTGCGCGCCGAATCGACGCTGGCGGTGTTCGGGCAGATCGGTGACCACTATCGCGCGCTTGGCGTGGAACGCCTCATCTACAAGGCGGTGCCGCATGTGTTTCATGCCTATCCCGCCGAAGAGGATCTGTATGCCTTGCATCGGCTGGGGGCGCAGCTGAAGCGCCGCGATCTTTCCTCGGTGATTCCGCTGCAGGAAGCATTTCACTTCACGCCGGGGCGCCGGCACGCCATCGACAAGGCGAAGAAGGCCGGCATCCGCGTGCAGGCTGATGCCGGCCTGGAAGATTTTCACGCTCTACTTTCCGACGTGCTTCGCAGGCACAACGCCGTGCCCACCCACAGCCTGGCGGAGTTGCGCCTGCTGCAGGCCCGCTTCCCGCGGCACATCGTGCTGCATGAGGCGCGTATCGGGGACCTCTTGCTGGCGGGTGTCCTCATCTACGATTTCGGTCGGATCGTGCATACGCAATACATGGCCGTCTCGGAACAGGGGCGGCGTCTGGACGCGCTCAGTTTCCTGCTGGCGGAGCTGATCGAACATACGTACGCGGCGCGGCTCCATTTCAGCTTCGGCATTTCGACCGAACAGGAAGGGCGCGTACTCAACGGCGGGCTGATCGCGCAGAAAGAGTATTTCGGCGCCCGCGCCGTCGTGCACGATGTCTACGAGTGGCGGCTGTGATGGACACCGGCCTGATGGATGTCCCGTTCCTCAGCCTCAAGGACGTCAATGCGCGCTACGCCGATGCGCTGAAGGCCGCGGCTGCGCGCGTCATCGACTCGGGCTGGTATGTGCTTGGCGAGGAACTGGCGGCCTTCGAACGCGAGTTCGCCGCCTGGTGCGGTGTGCGCCATGCCGTGGGCGTGGGCACCGGGCTGGATGCGTTGTCGCTGATCCTGCGCGGTTACAGGGAGCTCGGCGTCATCGAGGAAGGCGACGAGGTCATCCTGCCCGGCAATACCTTCATCGCCAGCTTTCTGGCGATTACCGAGAACCGGCTGGTGCCGGTGCCGGTGGAACCCGACCCGGCCAGTTTCAACCTGGATCCGGCTTGCGTGGAAGCGGCCATCGGGCCGCGCACCCGCGCGATCATGGCGGTGCATCTGTATGGCCAGCTGGCGGACATGCCAGCGCTGGCGGCGCTGGCCACGCGGCACCAACTGCTGTTGATCGAAGACGCGGCGCAGGCGCACGGCGCGATGCGCGACGGCCGCAAGGCCGGCGCGTTCGGCGACGCGGCGGCCTTCAGCTTTTTCCCGGCGAAGAATCTTGGCGCGCTGGGCGATGGCGGCGCGGTGGTGACCGATGACACCGCGCTGGCGCAGCGGATCGCGGCACTGCGCAACTACGGTTCCGAGGTGAAGTACCGCCACCTGTTCCAGGGGACCAACTCGCGCCTCGACGAAATGCAGGCCGCGATGCTGCGGGTGAAGCTGGGCTATCTCGACGACGACATCGCCTGGCGTCGCCGCGTGGCGCGCCGCTATCGCGACGGTATCCGTCATCCGCAGATCCGGTTGCCGGAGGTGGCGCGGGAAGAACAGCACGCGTGGCATCTGTTCGTGGTTCGCTGCGCGCAGCGCGATGCGCTGCAGCGGCATCTGCAGTCGTGCGGCATCCAGACCCAGGTGCATTACCCGGTGCCGCCGCATCGGCAACCGGTGTATTCCACCCTGCGTCATGCCCATCTGCCGCTGACGGAACGATTGCACGATGAAGTGCTGAGCCTGCCGATGGGGCCGACCTTGCGCGATGACGAAGTGGATCGGGTGATCGAAGCCTGCCAAGCGTTCGAGTGTCCGCCATGAACATCGTGCGCACCGGCTTCTACACCGCCATCGCAACCGCGGCGCGGCTGCTTGCCGGCCTGGTGGCGATCAAGCTGGTGGCGTGGTTCGCCGGACCCGAGGGCGTGGGCAAGCTCGGCCAGTTCATGAGCCTCATGTCGCTGCTGGCGGTGCTGGCCGGCGGCGGCATCAGCGCGGCCATCGTGAAGTACGTCGCCGAATACCGCGATGATCCGCAACGACTGTCGCGTCTGCTCTCGGCCGCGCTGTGGTACGCGTTCTGCGCATCGTGCCTGATGGGTGGCGTGGCACTGCTGTTCAGCCGGCAGCTCGCGCTCTGGCTGCTGGGTGACGCGCACTACGCCGGTCTGATCCGCGTGCTTGCCGTCGCCCAGCTCGGTATCGCGTTGCTGAACTACATCCTCGCGGTGATCAACGGCTTCATGGATGTGCGCCGGCTGGCCTTCATCCAGGTGACCGGGTCGGTGGTCGGCATCGTGATGATGGTCTGGCTGTCGCGCTGGCTGCATCTGTACGGTGCGCTGCTGGCGCTGGTCGTGAGCCAGGTGTTGTGGCTTGCCGTCGGCTTGCCGGCGTGGTGGCGAAGCTCGTACTTCCGGCGCAGCATGCTGCGGCTGCACTACGACCGCGAAATGACTTTGCGGCTGGCGACGTTTTCGGTGATGACGATCAGCTCCGCCGTGCTGCCTCCGCTGGTGAATATCGCGGTGCGCGATCACCTTGCGCTGCAGTTCGGCTGGGAGCAGGTTGGCTACTGGCAGGCGGTCAGCAAGGTGTCGGACGCGTACCTGTTGTTCCTCACCACGGCCATCAACATCTATTACCTGCCCAAGCTGGCGTCGACCCACGGACGCGCGGCGCTGTTGCATGAACTGCGCCATGCCTACCGCTACATTCTGCCCGCGGTCGTGGTCCTGGCGGCCACCGTGTATGTCCTGAGAGGCTGGGTGACACGTCTGCTGTTCACGCCCGACTTCGTCTCCGCCAATGTACTGTACGGCCCGCAGCTGGTGGGCGATGTCATCAAGATCGCCTCCTTCATGCTGTCCTACCTCATGCTGGCCAAGGCCATGACGCGGCTGTTCGTGATATCCGAATGCGTGTTCGCGGCCAGCTATTTCGCGCTGGTCTACGTGTTCACCGCGCACTTCGGCCTGGTCGGCGCGATGTATGCGTTCGCGGTCAACTACCTGCTGTATCTCGCCTTCAACGTGCTGGTCGCGCGACGCTACCTGGCAGCGCTGTGACGACGGCCGACGACATGTCGCTGCATCCGGCGGCGATGCCGCTGGTGTCCGTGCTGATACCCGCGTTCAACCACGAGCGTTTCGTGCAGCGTTGTCTGGACAGCGTGCTGGAAGATCCTTATCCGTCCAAGGAACTCATCATCATCGATGACGGCTCGACCGACCGGACCGGCGAGCGCATTGCCGACTGGGTGGCGACGCATTGCATGGAGCTTCCGATCGAGTACGTGCGGCGGGAAAACCGGGGTATCGCGGCCACCTTGAACGAACTGGTGGCGCGTGCGAGCGGGGAATTTCTGCGGCCGGGCGCCAGCGACGACTATCTGCTGCCCGGTGGCCTCGATGCGCAGGTTCGCTACCTGCTGGCGCATCCGTGCCGAGGGGCGGTGATCGGTGATTCGGTGGTCGTCGACCAGGACGGAAACAAGGTGCATGACAGCGGCATGTGCGATCTTCACGGCGCCAACAAGGCTCTCTATCGATCCGATGACGGCATACGTCGTGCCGTCATCAGCCAGTGGGCCATCGGCGGGCCGGTCGCCTTGATCCGCAAGAGCGCGCTGGACACCGTCGACCGCTGGAGCGAGGGCCTGCGCATCGAAGACTGGGATCTGTTTCTGCGGCTGGCGGCCCGCGATGCGCTCGGCTTCATCGACGTCGGCGTCTGCGCGTACCGCCTGCACGCTACCAACCTGAGCAAGACGCGGCATACCGCGACCCGCATCGTCAATCTGGTGGAGTCGCAGCATGTCGCGCTGCGCCGGGCAAGCCTGTTCGGGGAGCCGTACCGAACCCTGCTCCACGCGCAGTCCCATTACATCGGCGCCAAGATCTCGTTCCTGCAGCGGCGGCTGTACCCGCTGGTGCTTCACCTGGTGGCGTATCTGTGGCTGATCGTCGTATCAAAGGCCCGGCCGCCATCGACACATCCTGATGTGGAGGCGCCATGAAGCCGTTGCTGCGCCTTCCCTCGACCTGGCTCGCACTTCCGATCCTGCTTGCCTGCGGGCTCACCTTGCTCACCTACGATCTCTCGGTCGACTACCTGCAAGGTCTGCTGCTGCTCGCCGTGGTCGCAGCGGCGATCATGCTGTTCGACGTGCACGCCGGCATCAGGATTCCACCGACCGCGCGATTCCGCTCGCGCCACTACGCGGGTACCCGCGACGGGTTCGTCGCGCTGGCGTTTGCGGGCGGGATCGTCCTGTTCTGCCTGCTCGATCTCACACTGTTTCCCATCCCGCTGTTCGACAAGCCATCGTCCTATGCCTCGATGGCGGGCGGCCGCGAACATGTCCGGCACGTTTCCGACATGTGCTGGGTGCTTCCGCCGATCGGGCTGCTCTGCGCCAGGAGCCGGTGGCTGCGCAACACGCTCATCGTCGTCGGCTTTGTGTTTCCCTTGCTGGTGATCGACCGGAACCGGCTGTTTGCCACCGTGTTTTCGTTTGCGCTCGTCATCGTGCTGCGACGGGACGAAGCGAGACCCATGCCGTGGAAAAGCGTCGGTTTCCTCGCGCTCGCCGGCACCAGCATTTTCTCGATCCTGGGCATCCTGCGATCCGGCCCGCTCGAGCACATCACGCTGCCTTTCAGCGCCATGTACCAGGCGGCGCCGCAGGGCATCAAGTGGCTGCTGCTGTACGGCAGCGCAGGCCCCTACAACTTCAGCGCGATGCTGGCCAAGCATTACACCAACGCCAGTTTCCTCATCAATCAGCTGGTTCCCATGAGCGGCTCCGTCGCGACGGCAGGGACGGATATTCCGCTGGACGCGCCGACTATCAACGTGGGTACGGAGTTCTTTCCGTTTCTGCTGGCGCTGGGTCCGTTTGGCGCGGTGGCCGCGGTCTGCGTGCTGTACGGCATGTTGCTGTGGAGCGTGCAGCGGCTTCGCCCGACGGTGCCGCTGTTTTCCTTGCTGATTTTCCTGCGCGTTTCCTATGTGTGCGTGATGTCGCCCTTCGCGCCGCAGGCCTTCACCTGGACCAACGCCGGCTTCATCGGCCTGTGTCTTTTCATGCAGGTCTTCGCCGCATGGCTGCCGAGCCGAAGACCGCGGGATTCGCTACATGCCGGACTGGGAAGCGCGTCCGCGACGGCCGTGCGAACCCTGTCTCCACCCTCCATCCAGTGAGCACAGAACCATGGAACAAGACGAAATCTATCTGATCGATCTCTGGCGGATCTTCACTCGCGAGTGGAAATGGTTCGTGGCCGTGCTGGTTCTCACCCTCGCCTGCACCTATGCCTTTGCGCATCTGGTGAAGCGCCAGTGGGAAGCGACCGCATGGATCCAGATCGCGCAGGTCGGCCAGGTGCCGTCGGGCCAGGATCTGAAGGTCGAACCGCTGCAGCGCGTGATGGAACGGTTGCGGCTGGTGCCGTTCGAGAACGAGGTCATGGCAAGCGCCGGCTTCTCGCCCAACTCGTCCGAGGCCCGGCTCTACCGCAACAGCCTGAAGCTTGAGCCCATGCTCTACGCGGGCTCTCTCATCCGGCTGAACGTGCGGGCCTATTCGCGGCAACAGGCCAGTCAGTTCGCCACGGCGACGGTCACTCAGCTGCAGGCTCTGCACCGGCGCCTCGAAGCCTTGCCGCTGAAGTCGGCGCGCGCACGCCTCGACCAGATCGAGGCCGATCTGCAGACCACCATGGCTGACCGCTCGCGGCTCCAGCAGGCCGGCGCGCCCAAAAGCGAGGGCGCTGCGGGAAGCAGCGATGTCCAGAACCCGATGCTCGCCAGCTTGCTGCTGGCGACGAAGAACGAAGAGATCCGCAACCTGCAGCAGGCAAGGAGTGACCTCATCGACCGGCTCGGTCCTACCTATACCTATGGAACATCGATGATGTGGCCGGTCTATGTTCCCGATCAACAGGCCTTTCCCAACCCGACGTTGACCTACGGCATCGGCGCGCTGCTGAGCCTCTTCCTGGGCGCATTGGCGGCCGTCGCAAGAAGCGTCGCGCGGCGGGCGGCGCAGTAGCGGCGCGAATTCCGGGGAGATGCCGGCGGAGTCCGGCAGCCACTCGTCGGCGCCATTCAACCAAAGCGGCACATACCGGCACTCACCGAACAGGCCAGTGAAAAATATCGGGCTGGCACCGCGGAGCTACCCGGCGACAGGCCGTGGCTGTCGCCGGTGAACGGATGGCTGCATCCCGGTGAATGGAGATCGATGAAATGAGTGGGCCACACACGTTCGAAACCGCGCATCCGGCCGCGTCCGCCGCCAGCGTTCGCCAGCGCAGTGCGACGCTGAATGACGCGCAGTTGCTCGATACGCAGCACGCCTTCGACAGTGTCGCCGCCGACTATGACGGCCCGCGGGGCAACAACGAGCTGATCCAGCGCATGCGGCTGACCCTGTGGGACACCGTGCACAGCGAGGTGCCGGCGGGTGCCCGCCTGCTCGATCTCGGATGCGGTACCGGCATCGACGCGGTCGAATTCGTGCGGCGCGGTTTCCATGTCGTCGCCACCGACTGGTCGCCGCAGATGGTCGAGCGCACGCGCGCGCGCGCCGTCGCCGCAGGTCTGCAGTCACGAGTGACGGCCGTGCATCTTGGCGTGCAGCAGCTCGATCAGCTCGAGGGTGAGTTCGATGGCATCTATTCGAACTTCGGCCCGCTGAACTGCGCGCCGGATCTTGCTGCCGTCGCTGCCGAATGCGCGCGCCTGCTGCGCCCGGGCGGCACGCTGGTCTTTTCGGTGATCGGCCGGATCTGCCCGTGGGAGCTGGGGCATTACGCGCTGCGGGGGCGGTTCAAGCGGGCCGGCGTGCGTGCCGCGCGGGGTGCGACGGCGGTGGGGATGAACCACCACACGATCTGGACTTATTACTACCTGCCGCGCGAGTTCTACCGCGCCTTTGCGGAACACTTTTCGCTGCAGAGCTATCGCGCACTGAGCCTGTTCATGCCACCGCCTTACCTGGTGGACTACTACCGGCGTCGGCGTCACTGGTGCGAGCGCCTGGGCCGGCTCGACGATCGCCTCGGCGCGATGCCGCTGCTGCGCGACATGGGCGACCACTTCCTGATCGTGATGCGGAGGCGCTGAAGCCGTGGACATTCTCCAGGCAGCGATGGACGTCAGCTTGTGCCGCGCGGTCTCGATCACGACGGAAGCCAGCTCGCGTGCGCCGCTGCCGATCCGGGCAGGGCGGATCGGCTCGTCGCTGGCCGCTCGCGCGTATCGGGTCGACCTGCGCGATCATCTGATCTTCCCCGGCCTGATCAATGCGCACGAGCATCTGCACGTCAACGCCGTCCCGCCGCTGAAAACCGGCGCGCCGTTTCCCAACAGTTACGCCTGGATAGCGGCCTTTCAGGCGCATTTCGAGGAGCCTGCCGTTACCGCCGCGCTGCAGGTGCCCAAGGCGTTGCGGCTGCGCCACGGCGCGCTGAAAAACCTGCTCGCCGGTACCACCTTCGTGGTGCATCACGACCCCTGGCATCCGGCGCTCGACGCGACGAATTTTCCGGTAGCACTGCTGCGCGACTACGGCTGGAGCTACGCGCTGGGCTGGCCCGGATACGGCCCGCCGGCGCAGCAAAGCTTTGCCGCCACGCCCACCGACCGACCCTGGCTGATCCATCTGGCCGAGGGCACCGATGCGATCGCGCAGGCGGAGCTGGCTCAGCTCGACCAGCTGGGCTGCCTGGCGGCGAACAGCGTGCTGGTGCATGGCGTGGGCCTGCGCGAGCAGGACGTCGATCGGGTGATCGCCAGCGACGCGGCGGTGGTCTGGTGTCCGACCAGCAACCGCAGCCTGCTCGGGCGATCGCTGGATCCGCGGCGCCTGTGCGCGGCCGGCCGGCTGGCGCTGGGCAGCGACTCGCGGCTCAGCGGTGCGCGCGACCTGCTCGAGGAGATGCGTGGCGTCGCCGCTCGCGGCGAGCTGAGTCCGACGCAACTGCTGGGGCTGGTCACGACCCAGGCTGCGCGCATCCTGCGTCTGCCCTCGCGCGGCAGTCTCGCGCCAGGCATGCCGGCGGACCTGGTGATTGTCGAAGACCGTGGCGGCGAGGCGCGCAGCCTGGTGGACATCGAGCGCAGCCAGATCCGCGCCGTGGTGCGCGACGGCGTGCCGCGCATCGCCGATCCCGATTTCGCCGAATGGTTTGCGGCCACCGGCATGGAAGCCGTACCGGTGATGCTGGACGGCAAGCCGAAATTGCTGGCCGGGCCGCTGGCCGAGCCGGCATTGCTCGCCCTCGAACCCGGGCTCGAACTGATCGTCGATCGGAACGAGCGCGTGCGCGATCTCGGCCTCGAAGCGCGGTGCTACTGATGTCGCGCCCGCCGACTCTCAATCCCGCGGAGGCATACGCGTTATGGGCGCACAGCTACCCGGCGCGCGCCCACAATCCGGTCATGCGGGCCGAGGAGCGCGCCATGCTCGGGCTGATGCCGGCCACGTTGCACGGACAGGCCGTGCTCGATGTCGGCTGCGGCAGCGGACGCTACATGCTGCATGCGCTGCGGCGTGGCGCGGCGCGCGTGATCGGCGTGGATCTTTCGCCGCCGATGCTCGAGCGCGCCGGCGCGGAGCTGGCCACGTGTCAAGCCGACGCCGAAGTCGACCTGGTACAGGGCAGCCTGGCCGCGCTGCCGGTGCCGGATGCACGGGCGAACCTGACGATCTGCGCCCTGGTCGTCGGCCATCTCGAGAACCTGGAACAGTCGCTGGCCGAGCTGCGCCGGGTGACCCGGCCCGGCGGCACGCTGTTGTGCAGCGACGTGCATCCGATCGGGCATGCGCTGGGCTGGCTGCGCGATTTCAAATCCGGCGACCGGCACTACGCCGTGCGGCACACGCAGCATCTGTACAGCCAATGGCACGCGGCCTGCGCGACGCTCGGACTGTGCATCGAGCAGGTGCGGGAGCCGATGCTCGATCCGGCCGACATTCCCGACGGCGCGCACTTCGACCGCACGGCGCTGGAGGTTCCGGTGGCGCTGGTGTTCCAGCTGCGGCTTCCGACCTGATCAACGAATACCTGAAGACGCCCCATGACTCATCGTCCCATGCCCCATCGTCCCAGCACGCTGCTGATCAACCCGACCGTCACCACGCGTCCGCGCTTTCCGCTGTCGCTGCTGAGCCTGGCCGCGGCGCTGGACCGCTTCGGCGACAGCCACATCGTGGACGGCAACATCGATCGGGATCTCGTGGACGCAACTCTGGCAGCCGCCGGGAAACAGCACTACGACGCCATCGGCATCGGCATCATGGGCGGCCCTCAGGTAGCGCCGGCGATTGCTGTGTCCAAGGCGATTCGCGAGCATCATCCGTCGATGCCGATCATCTGGGGCGGCTACTTCCCTACGCTTTATACCGATACCACGCTGGCGGCGCCCTATGTGGATTACGCGGTGCGCGGGCAGGGCGAGGAAAGCCTGGTCGAGCTGGTTTCAGCGCTGGGCCGCGGTGGCGGTGATGATGCGCTTGCCAGGATCGGCGGTCTGTCATGGCGCCGCGATGGCGAGATCGTGCACAACCCCAATCGCAGCTTCCAGCGTGGCGATCCCGCGCTGGTGCTGCCTTATGAAAAGCTGGGCGACCCGGACAAGTATCTGGCGAGTACCTTTCTCGGGCGCCGTACTGCTGTGCACCAGGCATCGATCGGGTGTCGCTTTCGCTGCACGTTCTGCGGCGTGGCGGCCATGTTCGGCGGAGCGACATCGCTGCCGCCGACTGAACGGCTGGAGCGCGAGCTGAGCTACCTCAAATACGAACTGGGTGCCGATTCCATCCTTTTCTACGACCACAACTTCTTCGACCGCGAACAGGACATGATCCCGATGCTCGAGATCATGGCCAGGCTCGAAATGCCCTGGTGGTGCTTCGCGCGCGCGGATGCCTTGCTCAAGCTTTCCGAAAGCACGTGGAAACTCGTGCGAAAAAGCAGACTGCGCATGGCTTATATCGGCGCCGAGTCGCCCAGCGGCGCAATGCTCAAGGAAATCCGCAAGGGCACGCGTCCGGATCAGACACTGGCGGTGGCCGAGTTGTGCCAGCGCCATGGTGTCATCCCCGAGTTCTCCTTCATGCTCGCGCCGCCGGTGAACCCCGAAGAAGAAACCGAGCTGACGTTCGAGTTCATCCGCGAACTGAAGCGGATCAACCCGGCTTCGGAAATCATCACCTACATCTACACGCCGTTGCCGGAGGGCAGCAAGCACGAAAAGGAGCGCGGCAAGCATCCTGCCGCACCCTTGCTCGATCTTCACGGCGAGCCGGTGGTCTTCCCC
This sequence comes from Rhodanobacter glycinis, assembly GCF_006438785.1. GTDB lineage: Bacteria > Pseudomonadota > Gammaproteobacteria > Xanthomonadales > Rhodanobacteraceae > Rhodanobacter > Rhodanobacter glycinis_A. The sequence continues at coordinate 350,830 of NZ_RCZB01000004.1, forward strand.
TCCACGCCGGACGAGTGGACGCAGCGTCGATGGGTGGACTACGCCTGCCACGCCGACGCGCCCTGGCTCACGGACAAGCTGCGCCAGCGCATCTACGACTTCGTCACCGTGCTGCGCTGCCGCTATCCCACCGTGCAGGACGTGCGTTCGCCGCATTGGGCCAAGCGCAGCCTGAGCGCGATGGCGTCGTGGCGCTATCGGCATCGGCGCTACAACCATCCGTGGGAACTCAACATCGCCAACCGTTTCGTGCAACTGCGCACACCGCAGATCACCGGCGCGTAGCGATGGCGATCCTGCACGTCGCGCAGCTCAACTTCCTGCCGGCGCCCGAGGATCTCGCGCCGAGCCAGGTGCTCGAGCAATGGCACTCGCTGGTGGATATCGCCGAGGTGGTCGCCAGTTCCGGAACCCGGGTTTCGGTGATCCAGGCGGCAGCGCGCGAGGATCTGATCACGCGCAACGGCATCGACTACCACTTCATCGACATCCGCGGATTGGAAGTGGCGAAAAACCGGGGTCGCCGTTTCGCCAGCCTGCTCGCCGACATCAAGGCCGACGTGCTGCATGCGCACGGCCTCGGTTTTGTCGAGGATGCATCTGCCGTGTCGCAACGCCTGCCGCAATTGCCCATCGTCATCCAGGACCACGCCGATCGGCCGCCGCGCTGGTGGCGACGGCCGCAGTGGCGGCGCTGGTACGCGGCCATTTCCGGAGTCGCCTTCACGGCACCCGAACTGGCGCGACCGTTCACCCGTGCCGGCTTGTTCGGGCCGCACACGCGGCTCTTCGCGATTCCCGAATCCAGCAGTCGCTTCACCATGGGCAGCCGCGCCGATGCGCGCGCGCAGACGGGCCTTCGCGGCGATCCCTGCGTGTTGTGGGTAGGGCATCTGAGCCCCGGCAAGGATCCGCTGACCGTACTCGACGGCGTGGCCCGGGCCGCCATGCGGCTGCCCGGCCTGCAGCTGTGGTGCGCCTTCGGCAGCGCGCCGCTGCTCGACGAGGTGCAGGCTCGCATCGCACGCGATCCGCGGCTCGCCGGGCGCGTGCATCTGCTGGGCAAGGTGACGCACGCGCATGTCGAGACACTGATGCGCGCCGCGGACCTGTTCGTCGCGGGCAGCCTCGCCGAGAGCTGCGGGTATGTCGTGCTCGAAGCGCTGGCCTGCGGCGTCACGCCGGTGGTCACGGATATTCCCGCCTTCCGCGCGCTGATCGGCGGCAGCCGCGTCGGTCACCTGTGGCCCTGCGGCGACGCGGCGCAACTGGCCGAGACACTGGTCGATGCCGCAGCCAGCTGGCCGCCGCGCGAACAGGTGCGCGCGCACTTCGACGCCGCGCTGTCCTTCGCGGCCGTGGGCCGTCGGTGGGCCGACGCGTATGCGCAAATCCACGACGACCGGCGCCGGAGGACAGCGTGAAGCTCGCGCTAGTGGTCCCCGGTGGCGTGGACCGCACCGGCGAGTTTCGCGTGATCCCGGCATTGCTGGCCCTGATCGAGCGGCTGGCGCGCACGCACGACGTGCATGTCTTCGCATTGCACCAGGAAGCGGTCGCGGGCCGCTGGAAACTCGCCGGCGCCACCGTGCACAACATCGGTGACGACTGGACCCGGCTGCGCGCGATCGCGGCGATCCGCACCGAACATCGCCGCGCGCCGTTCGATCTGGTCCATGCCATCTTCTCCGGTTCCTGCAGCCTGGTCGCCGTGGCCGCGGCCAAGCTGCTGCGGCTGCCGAGCCTGGTGCATATCGCTGGCGGCGAACTCGTCGCCCTGCGCGAGATCGACTACGGTGGACATCGGAAATGGAAAGGGCGGTTGCGTGAGGCGTGGGTGTTGCGCGGCGCCGATGTCATCACGGCGGCCAGCGCGCCGATCATCGATTCGCTGCAGGCGCTCGGCCTCAAGGCGCAGCGCGTGCCACTCGGCGTCGACCTGCGGACATGGCCGCCACTCGCGCCGCGCGAGCGCAGCACGAAGCCGGCGCGGCTGATCCACGTCGCCAGCCTCAATCGCGTCAAGGATCAGCCGACGCTGCTGCGTGCATTGGCAGCACTGGTCGAGAGGGGGCTGGCATTCGAGATGGACATCGTCGGCGAGGACACGCTGCAGGGTGAGATGCAGCAGTTGGCTCGCCAGCTTGGACTGGAACACCACGTGCGGTTTCCTGGCTTCAAGACGCAGCGCGAATTGCGCCCGCTGATGGAGTCCGCCGATCTGCTGGTGATGTCGTCGTTGCACGAGACTGGCCCGCTGGCTCTGCTGGAAGCCGCGGTGGCAGGTGTGCCTGCGGTCGGTACGGCGGTCGGGCATTTCGCGGAGTGGTCGCCTTCGGCGGCCCTGGCCGTGCCCGTCGAGGACTGGAATGCATTGGCTAACGCCGTCCATCAGGTGCTTGCCGATGAGGAACTCCGGCTCCGACTGGCCAGGGAAGCGCAGCGTCGCGCAATCCGCGAGGACGCCGATTACACCGCTCATGCGTTTCAGGCTTTGTATCGAATGGCACTTATTTAAGTGCAGAGCACAGTTCTTCTTCATGGCCTCTGGTGCGGGGAGAAGAACCGGACCCAGCGTGTCCTGAAACGATCGGCCATCCAGCCGGCGTGTATCCGGATCTGCGACAGTTGTCGGCGCAACGCGGACAGTGGCGTCAACGGATAGCCGAGCTTTTCGGCATCGTCGGCCAACATCGCGCTCAATCGTTCGTGATCGCGTCGAGTGAGCGCATTGAACACACCATCCGCAGGCCGGCGGTTCAATTTCCCTGCCACCTTGTTGCTGTCGAAAGAGCTGTTGCTCGGAGTGGGAATGCCGTTCGCGGTGGGCTGCATCATGACGGGCAGCGGCTGGATCCCGAGAAAGGAGGCCATCCGGCGGACACTGCCTGCCGTGTCCTCAAGCAGGTCCTCATAGCGGACGAGCAAGTACGAGTCCGACGCAGGTCGAGCGGAACGACTGGCCGCCTCCCGGTACGACAAACGCATTTGACGCAGGATCCGGCTCTCGTCGCTCGATGGATGGCCGGAATTCCGTACGGCCTGACGGCTTGATGCGTAGACCGCGAAAGGATGGCGGACGACGTGGAGCAGTCTTGCCTCGGGGAATTCGGCCATCAGGCGCGCCAGGAAGCGCTCGTTCGTGGGTGTTTTCTCGACCCATCGCTCCACAGGGTGCGCGATGCGGAACCCTGTCGTGCAATGCGCGTAGGCAAGCGCGATCGTGACCAGCGGCCAGGAGGTTGTGCGCGGTCCGAGCCGCGCTTCGACCAGCGGCCACCAGGCCAGCAGGGCACGTGCGAATTCAACGTACGGCGAGCCTTCTGCCGACGAGCGGCCAAGCAGCCAGTAGGGGTGCTGGTTGATCGGGTTGGCAAGCCTGCGCAACCATTCGCAGCCGAGGAATCGCAGCCATCCATCCGGCTCCAGTCGCTTCAGGTGCCACGCGAAATTCGTGAGCATGGTGCCTTCGGCGGGAAGCACGGAGAGGGCAGGATGGTGGTCGAGAAGATCGCGTACCAGCGTCGTGCCGCTTCGGTGAACACCGAAGACGAACACGGGCCGGCGTGCGATGGCGAACGCGTGCTCGATCTCGCTCGCCGTGAGGGTCGGCGGGCCGGCCGACTCGGTAACGGACCACACAGCCTGGGACCAGGCCGTGGCGGCCTGGCGCACGGCACCCAGATTCGTGACGCGCGGCCTTTGCAGCTGCTGATCGAGCCGTGTCTCAAGATCGACAATATTCAAGGGATCGCGTCTCAGGGTCGGTGGCCTGGTTGATACGGATATTCCACGCTATTCGCGCACCGCTCATGCTGCCTGTCAGCAGCGCTCAAGGGCGCCGGGATCCGTGGAGGGCTGTCGGTCAGACCTCCACAAGCTGCATGCCGTGCCGGCGACGGTACGCTTGATGAAAGCCCGCCGTGTGGTGCAGCTGAATACCTTCCGCCAGTTTTTCGTCGGAGACGATGCGGCCAAGGAACAACGTGTGCGAGCCGACCTCCTGACTGTGCACGATGCTCAACTCCTGAATGCGCAGCGCCGCAGCCACTGCGGGAATGCCGAATTCCCGCGACGGTCGAGCAGGAAACGGCAGCGCATTCCAGTCTTGGAGGGGGTGCTTGTGATACTCGGCGAGCTTGTAAACGGCCACCTTCATCGTCGCAGGGATACTGGACAGGGCAACTTGGCGCACTTCGCGCATGACGGGTACGGAAACGTTGGTATTGCGTAGCGCGAGCGAAAAAAGTCCGCTCCGCTCCAGTGGGCCGATCAAATCCATCGGGAATATATTCTGGTGGCCCGGCGCGCTGACAGATACAAGGACGACTGGCCGCGGACACAGATAGGCGATCATGAGCTGCTGTACCGCGGCAGGCTCCGGAGCGAAGTGGTGTGGCGAGCGATTTTTCAGCATGAGTCGGTTCTGAAGCCATGCGTTCCACGAGCGCAGCGGCCAGCCGAGACAGCGGTGTTCGCCACCTGCGACATGGTAGAGCGTGAGCGATGCCATGTCGGTAGCGACTGACGCCATCTGTGCCAGGCGCAAACCTCCAAGCAGCTTTCCAGTAGCGCTATCGCGGTATTCGAGCAGCGGATGCTGACCGGCATCGAGACTGGTCGCGATCACGAGTGGCACGAGCGAAGCCACCGTATGGTCCGCCGTGACATCTGCCGAATTGCCGTCCCAACGCAAGGTGGCAGTGACCACCTGCTGCGGAGCGGCAACGGCAACCGTGGACCATTGCGGCAGGGGGCGCACGTACGGCCTTATCCAGTCCTTCCACATTTCAGATCCGCCGAAATAGTAAAAACATGTAGAGATCGGTAGCCCATCCGAAGCCACGCGGAACCAGGCGTTCCAGCCGGAAATGCGGCGCCGCTGCCTGCGCCATGACGCGTGGCGCAAAACGATGGATGCGGCTTTCACTGGCGATGGCGTAACGACCATGGCGCACAAGATTCATGAGGTTCGCCCGCCACCAGCCGTAACGCGCATCGCCGAGGTAATAGGGGTTGAGCATGTTGGCCAGGACAAAGCCGCCGGGGTGGACCACGCGCGACAACTCTTCAAAAAGCGAGGTGTGATCCGCGAAATGGTTGAGCACAGCGAAGTTCGCCGTGACTGCCTGCACTTTGCAGGCGAGTGGCGACGCCACCGTGATGATGCTCTTGCGGGCGATTTCGTCGCGGCAGTATTGCGCCAGGTACTCGCACATCGCTTCCGAAGGTTCATACACGAAAGTCCGGTGTCCGGCAGCGGCAAACGCCTTTGCATCAATGCCGGTTCCCGCACCAAAATCGAGCACGTCCGCTCCGGCGGGAAGCAGACCCCGCGCCATCTTCTGAAACCTGTCGCGCACCATCCGGTCCCGCTGCGAGGCGAGAATGAATTCGTGGTACTGCTCTCCGGTATGCACGTGATCGATTCCCTTGCTGAGAAATTCGCTGCCTTCGCGACGATCATCCGACTTTGCGGGCCACGTAAAGTCGAAACTTCGAAGGCTCCCTCCTGCCACGAAGTTTCGCCACGAGGGGACGCATGGCCCATCGCAGGCCATACCACGGACGATGCACGTTCCAGTGGATCGACATCGCGTCCTCCATCCTGCGCAGACGTTCGTCGGTAAGGTATCCAAGCGTGGCGATGGAATCGGCCGCCGTGCCATGACTTTGCAGGAAGGCCGCGCGACGCTCGGCGAGCATCTGCCTGCCGCTTTCCTCGCGGGCGTACCACGGCGTATCGCTGATGATCACCATGCCGCCCGCTTTCACACAGCGCATCGCTTCGCGCAGGCTGGCCTCGTAATCTTCGGCGTAGTGAAACGAGGCATTGAACACGGCGGCCTCGAACTGTTCGTCCGCAAATGGAAGACGGCTGATCTCGGCCTGGAAACAGGGAAAGCGTTTCGCAAGACACGTTTGATAATGCCGGGCAGCTCCCAGTCCGTCGCGATCGTTGGTGATCAGATCGACGGCACAAGGTCGATACCCTGCCCGTGCCAGGCGATAGCTCATCCAGCCATTGCCCGCACCGAGGTCGAGAATCCTGCTGCCGCGAGGAGTGCCGTCCAGCAGATGCCGGACAAGATAGTCGTAGCTGCGGGCCCTGATCTGCCACTGTCCGCGGTTCCTTCCGCTGGTATCCCGATAGGGCAGGCCGAGGTAGAAGTCATCGCTTTCGCTGCCGCGGCCTTCGGACTCCCGGATCCGCTCGTAATCTTCCATGAAGCGGGCATGGTGCGCGTTCGACTCGGGCGACAGCGCGTGCGCGATGCCGTCCCTGATCGCGATGGAGAAATTGCATGCAGCGCAATCCAGTGCGGCGATGCCGGTTGCGCACCGGGGACATCGCAACCGGATGCCGGAGAGCGCTAGATCCCCGGCGGCAAGGCAAGCTTGTTGCGCGCCCATCGCTTATCCCTCGGCCGATGCGTGCCGGGTCATTTGCACGGCGGACGCCGGGGTTTCCAAGGCCGCACGCACCACATACAGCGTATCCATCCGCGGCACCGGCCGGGTGAGCCAGGTCAGGATGCGCCTTGCGTGGTTCAACGTGACCCAGCTCTGCCCCTGCAGCCATAGTTGCGTCCGGACCATGTCGGCACGTTCCCGGATGGCTTCTTCCGACGGCCTGACACGATTCCTGAGGTACTGCCCGACATCGCGGGCGGAGCGGGACCATTCGATGCCAGCGAACGCATGCAGCCACAATGCCGAACACGAAACCTGGGTCAGCGTCTGCCGACGCGAGATCGTTCGCAACAGTGGCGGGCAAGCGCGTTCGAGCCGCGCGAACACGGCGTCGGGGATCGCATGGCGGTAGTAGCGTGCGACCAGCCGCAGCGGCGGCAGCGCCCACCACGGAGCGTCGGCAGCGCGTTCGCCGCACAAGGCGTCCCAGTCGCTGGCGACCATGCGCTTGGCCAACAGCGAGATATCGTGCAGGTGCAGCAGGCGCAGGCTGCGCCCGCAGATATTGCCCGCCGCGTGCAGCAACAGATGGCTCATCAGGTCGCCGATCGACGGATAGGGATTCAGGCCCGGTCGCGGCGCTTGCGGATAGATCCACCCGGTGATGTCGACGGTGGATATCGGCAGCCGCTCCTGGATGCGGGTGTGCAACTCGATGTTGATCGGGGTGTCGCGGTGCTCGCCCAGTCCGGCGAAAGGCCGGCCCGTTGCCGGCTTGAACACCCGGTGCTTCCACTGCACGAACGACTCCACGTAACCGAGTTGCAGCAACAGCCGGATCGCCGGCGCGGCATCGTCCTCACGCACCAGCAGATCGATATCGGCCATCGGCCGTTCGCCCGGTGCGTAGAGTCCGATGGCGTGCAGCGCGGAACCCTTCAGCGGCACCAGGGCCAGCCCGGCGGCGCGGGCGTCGGTGTCGATCCGCTGCAGCAGCGCCGCGATGCGTCGATGGCGAAGCTCGACGTGTTCGCGCTGGCTCTGCAGGAACCGTTGCCACGGTGAATGCTGCCATGCCGAAAATTGGCAAAGCAGCGGCGACACGCCGTGCGCGACGGCGACGGCCGAGGCCAGCTGCCATTCGAGCTCGCTCCACGCCGGCATCGCGCCGCCCGGCTGCGCCAGCTCCGCCGCGAGTGCCTCGGTGGTACGGCGCAAGCCGTTCCTGACGATCCTGAGCGGCGGCAGCATGGCGTGATCAGCGCAACTGCAGGGCGATGCGTCGCGAGGACGCGGGTGCGGGCGTGGCGTCCCGGTTGCGGTGCGCATTCTCGCGGGCGATCAGCGCATCCCATTGCGTGTCGAGCGCGGTGCGGCGCTCCGTCCGTCCGGCGGGCTCCGATTGCTGGATGGCGACCTGCTCGTGCAACAAGTCGCGCACGCAGCGGTAGAAGTCCGAATCGTAGGCGCCGCGGAACATCATGGCGAGGTCACCGCTGTCCTGCCAGTGCGTCTTCGGACCCAGCTGGGCCTTGACCTGTTCGTAGAACTTCGTGCCCGGCAGCGGATAAGAAACGCTTACGCCGATGTCGTCCGGCGCGGCCTGCGCGAGCAGTTCGCGGGTGGCCAGCAGGTCGGCCAGCTGCTCGCCCAGATAGCCCAGTTGAATGAAGAAACCCACACGGATGCCGTGTTCGCCCAATCGTGCGCGGGCGGTGATGAGGTCAGCGACCGTGGTGCCTTTGTTCATAGCGTCCAGCACGCGCTGGCTGCCGCTTTCTGCACCGATCCAGGCCTCCGCGCAGCCGGCCTGCGCGAGCGCCGCGGCCATGCGCTCGCTGATCAGGTCGGCGCGGGTCTGGATGGTGAACGGCACCGGCCCGTCCGCGGCGCTCAGGTGTGCGGCGAACTCAGTCACCCAGTCGACGCGAAAACCGAAGATGTCGTCCGCCAGCCAGATGTGATCCGGCTTGAACGTCTGTTTCAGGTAGCTCATCTCCGCGGCCACGTCCTGGGCGCTGCGCTGGTTGTAGTGGTTGCCCCAGATCGGCTTGGCGCACCAGTTGCAACGGAACGGACAGCCGCGCGAGGCGGCCATGTTGAGGCTGAAGTAGCCGTGCCGTTCGTGCCACATCGTGCGATACGCTTCGATGTCGACCAGGTCCCAGGCCGGGTGGCCGACCACCCGCGGATCGGGCGGCATCGCGCCGATCCGGGTCAGTTGCGTCTGTCCGTTTTCCAGCGTGGCGACGCCGGCCATGCCCGATACCCAGGCATGGATGTCGACCGCCGGATCACGCTCCAGTCGCCCGATCAATTCGACCAGCGCCGCGATGCCTTCGCCGATCAGCACGGCATGTGCGCCTGCCGCGAGAAAGGCGTCCGGATGATCGGAAGCGTCGGAGCCCGCAACGATTACCCGGGCGCCATTGGCGCGTGCTTCGGCGATCATCTGGCAGGCCGCCTCGCGCATGCGGCCGAGGCACATCTTGGTCAGGTAGTTGAAGTTGTCCTCGTAGATGACCACCACATCTGGCCGTGTGACTCGCAGAGATCCTTCGTAGTCCTCGACGCCGTCGGCGAGCATGGCGTCGAACAGTGCGACTTCATGCCCCATCTGCCGCAGCAGCGCGGCGATCTGGATCGTGGCCAGCGGAGGATACGGTTTGCCGCGCTCCCACTGTTTCCGGTCGTATCTCAGGAAGTAGGAGTGGGCGACCTGAATCTTTAGCATCTCGAAGCAGCCTCAATCGGAGCCGTGGTGGGGCAGGCCGCGGCACGCATCAGCGTCGGGCAGGCGTGCCGGCTTCATCGTTCAATCTGGGTGTCTGCAGGTGAGTGCCCCGGCGCGGATCTTCGGTTGCCTTGCGCGGCAAAATAATTTGTGCGCCGCGGTGCTGCGCGGCACGTTGCGGGACGCAACCTTTTCGCGCTGAAGCCGCACATACCGGCCAGACCATTCGGGATTCGTGCCGTGCTGCGCTACGCCATCAAGACGGCTGACACCTCTGGCCCGCGACGATGGTGTTGACGCCAGGCCACAGTGTTCGAGATGCCGCCGTCGACCCTTTTTGCGAGCGGTCCGGCCGCCACTTCTCGGTGCACAAGCAGATATTGGGCGGACGTTTCCGATTCGAGAGCACCAGCCAAGCGCTGCTGCATCTGGTCGAATCCGCCTATGGTGGCCTGCCGCCGCACCAGCTGCCGATGGCCGGACCGGAGTTCCGTATCGAGTTGCGCCTCCTGCCGCGGCAAGCTCCGCCGGGCGATGCCGACCCTCCGCCGGTGCAGGTGCAGTCGGGTGCGGGCCTGCTCTGTGGCGTGATGGATGCGTCGAATTACGTGGTGCTGTCGCCCGGGCAGCGCCGGGGCCTGGTGGTGGCTTCGGAAGACATGCTGAGTCGCCCCTACCATCTGCGTTATGAGCTCATCGAATTCGCCGTCTTCACCCTGGCGGCGCGCGGCATGGGTCTGATCCCGTTGCACGGTGCCTGTGTCGGCAAGCGGGGGCGCGGCGTCCTGTTGCTGGGTGCCAGCGGTTCGGGCAAATCCACGCTGGCCCTGCACAGTCTGCTGCAGGGAGTGGACTTTCTCGCCGAGGACGCGGTTTTCGTGCAGCCGGAAAGCCTGCTCGCCGCTGGCGTCGCCAACTACCTGCACGTGCAGGCCGATGCGCTGCGCTTCGTCGACGACGGTGAGGTCCGGCGCTGGATCGGGCAGGCGCCCATCATCCGCCGCCGCAGTGGCGTCGAAAAGTTCGAGGCCGATTTGCGCCAGGGCCATGGCCGGCTCGCGGCGGCGCCGCTGGAGCTGATTGGCGCGGTATTCGTTTCCAGTCAATCGGCCGAGGATCCCGATGTCCTGTTGAGCCCGATCCCCGAGCACGAAATCGCTGCACGGCTGTGCGCCGATCAGCCATATGCGGCGACGCAGCCGGGCTGGCATCGTTTCGGACAGCGGCTGATGCAGGCGGGTGTCCATCAGCTGCGCCGCGGGCGTCACCCGCGCGACTCCGTCGACGCACTGCGGCAACTTCTCGGCTGATTTCCGGATCGCCTGCGACGGTGCGGGCGCAACCTTTTCTCGCGGGGGCCGCACTTACTGGCATGGGAAATGACGTGTCATCGAAGCCGCGGCCGATGCTGCCGTCCACCAGCGCGAGCTCGTAGAGATGTCAGGCGCGCCGTCGCCGGCACCTGATCGGGCGCACGATCTGCTGCGTTCGCTGGTGCGCACGCTCACCGGCATCGAGCTGGTGGAAACGGCGGCGTATGTCGTGTTGTCGCTGGGCGCTGCATTCGCAGGCAGCCTCGCGGCGGTGCTGCTGGTGCCGCTGGTCCAGCCGGGACACACGCTGCCGTTCGGCGGTGCGCTGTTCGCCGCAGGCCGCAGCGTCGACATGCAGGCGGCCATCTTTGCCGCCGCGATGGTTGTTTTCGCCCTGTTGCGTTGGCAGGCGGCGCGGCTGGGAGCGCGCCTGGTGGGCCGTTACGGCATGAGCCTGCGGCGCCGAGTGCACGCGCGCCTGATCGATGCGCCGTTGACGTCGCTGGCGGATTCGACGTCCGCGGAGATCGCCCATGTGCTCACCCACAACGTCGAAGCCATCGTGCAGGCTTTCAGCGCCCTGCAGCAATTGTTGATCGCCGGTGTCACCGCCGCCGTCAGTCTCGGTTTCGCGTTCTGGGTATCGCCGCCGCTGATGCTGGCTGCGCCGCTGCTGGCGGGTCTCGGCCTGCTGGCGTCGCGTGCCTATGGCCGCGAGCAATCGCTGGTCAGCCGCCAATACGTCGCGGACATGACGCGACTGTTCTGGCACAGCGAGGATTTTCCGCGGCGCCTGCGTCACGTCCGCTCGTTCGAGCGGGAGGACACGGAGAAAGCGAGTTACGGCGCGATTTCCGCGCGACTGTGCCACGGCTACCGGCGTCAGCTGGAACTGACGGCGTCCGGGCGGCTGCTGCTCGAACTGCTGGCGGCGATCGGTATTGCGGCGCTGTTCGTGCTCGCCCATCGCTGGCGCGGGATCGACCAGTCGTCGCTCATCGCGGTGTGTCTGCTGCTCGGACGCCTGCTGCCTTATCTGGTAACGACGCGGCAAAGTTTCCAGCAGCTGCGCTCGGCCGCGCCGGCATTCGAACTGTGGCAGCGATACATGCATCTCGGTCCGGATCGCCCGCCGGTTGCGCCGTTGCGCACGCCGCCGTATTCCAGCGCTGCGCTGCAGGTCGAGCGGATGCGGTGGACGCCGCCGTCGACCGGTCTGGATGTCGCAGGCCTGACGCTGGCGCCCGGCGAACTGACGCTGATTTCCGGCGACTCCGGCATCGGCAAGAGCAGCCTGGTCGACGTGCTGGCCGGCATGACGAGGCCCGAGATTTTCATCGCGCGCGCCGGCGAACGATCCATTGCTTTCGACGAGTACCGCGAACTCGTGCGGCACGGCGCCTATGTCAGCCAGAACGTCCGGCCCTGGCAGCATTCCGTACGCGAGTGCCTGCTGTGGGCCGCACCCGAAGCCACCGACGAGATGTTGCGCAGTGCGCTGATCGATGTCGGCCTCGACAAGCGGCTGACGGGCTCGCATGCCGGACTCGACACCGCGCTGCACAGCTCGTCGAGCCGCCTTTCCGGCGGCGAGCTGCAGCGACTGCTGCTCGCCCAGGTCATCCTGCGTCAACCGTTTCTGGCCTTGCTGGACGAGGCCACCAGCGCGCTCGATGCCGCGTCCGAGATCGTGGTTCTTTCCACGCTGAAGCGTCGTCTGCCGCAGACGATCCTGATCGTCGTATCGCATCGGCCCGGCGTGGCGGCGATCGCGGACCAATGCCTGACCATCGGCAACGACCTGGTGACAACGGTGGCCGGGAGAGCAGTGCTGCGACGCACGGCGCTTCAGCCATGAAGGGCCGGTTCTGGCCTAGCCATGTCTTGATGCGCAATCAGTGCAAAAACGTGGATGCGGTTGGTGGGCCCACCAGGACTCGAACCTGGAACCAAAGGATTATGAGTCCTCTGCTCTAACCATTGAGCTATAGGCCCGCGCAAGCGTGGAAGTTTACCGTAGCGCGCAGTCTGCGCACGAGGATGGTGTGCCGTAAGTCGCGTAGTGACGCGATTGCCCGGGGCGTAGGATGGTCGCTCCCCCAAACCGGAGCATGCGCATGAACACCGAAACGATCGCGAAACGGTTGGTTGAACTGTGCCGTGAAGGCAAGTACGAGGATGCGCAGCGCGAGCTGTATGCGGACGATGCGGTGAGCATCGAGCCGGACGGTCTGCCGCCGGGCGCGCTGGGCAATGCGCAGGGGCTGGCGGCGATCTACGAGAAGGGTCGGCAGTTCAGCGCGATGGTCGAGGCCGTGCATGGCGGCAGCGTGAGCGAGCCGGTGATCGCGGACAACTGGTTCAGCATCGCGCTGGCGATGGACGTGACCATGAAAGGGCGCGGCCGGATGAACATGAGCGAGATCTGCGTGTACCGCGTGCGCGATGGCAAGATCGTGCACGAGCAGTTCTTCTACGACGTGGGCTGAATCCGTCCTCGCGAAACGAAAAAGCCCCGCATCGGCGGGGCTTTTTCGTTTCGCTGGCGTCGGAGTTACTCGACGTCGAGGAACGAGCGCAGCTGTTCCGAGCGGCTCGGGTGACGCAGCTTGCGCAGTGCCTTGGCTTCGATCTGGCGGATCCGTTCGCGGGTAACATCGAACTGCTTGCCGACTTCTTCCAGCGTGTGATCGGTGTTCATGTCGATGCCGAAGCGCATGCGCAGCACTTTCGCCTCGCGCGGGGTCAGGCCGGCCAGCACATCGCGCACGGTTTCCATCAGGCCGGTCTCGGTGGCCGAATCGACTGGCGAGCTGGCGTTGCCGTCCTCGATGAAGTCGCCCAGGTGGGAGTCCTCGTCGTCGCCGATCGGGGTTTCCATCGAGATCGGTTCCTTGGCGATCTTCAGCACCTTGCGGATCTTGTCCTCGGGCATCTCCATTTCCTTGGCCAGTTCTTCCGGCGTCGCTTCGCGGCCGAACTGCTGCAGCATCTGGCGGGAAATGCGGTTCAACTTGTTGATCGTCTCGATCATGTGCACCGGGATGCGGATGGTGCGTGCCTGGTCGGCGATCGAGCGGGTGATCGCCTGGCGGATCCACCAGGTGGCGTAGGTCGAGAACTTGTAGCCGCGGCGGTATTCGAACTTGTCGACCGCCTTCATCAGGCCGATGTTGCCCTCTTGAATAAGGTCGAGGAACTGCAGGCCGCGGTTGGTGTACTTCTTGGCGATCGAGATCACCAGGCGCAGGTTGGCCTCGACCATTTCCTTCTTGGCGCGACGGGCTTTCGCCTCGCCACTGGCCATGGCGCGGTTGATGTCCTTGATGTCGATCAGCGGCAGGAACAGCTTGCGCTCGATGGTGGCGAGCTTCTCCTGCTCGGCGTCGATCGCCTCGCGGTGGGTCTTGATGTTCGGCGACCACTTCTGGCGCTTGCGGCTGAGCTCGGCCACCCACTCAAGGTTGCCCTCGTTGCTTGGGAACGCCTTGATGAACTCGGCCTTGGGCATCTTCACCTGCTTGACGAAGATGTCCATCAGCACACGCTCGTGGTGACGGATGTCGTTGACCACTTCGCGCAGCTTGCGCACGAAGCCGTCGATCAGCGCGGACGGCAGCTTGAGCTTGAGGAATTCCTCGGCCATCTGGTCGCGCAGCTTGACGATCTTCTTGTCGAGAATGCTGGCGGCTTTCGGCGCAGCCTTCTGGAACTTGCCGTAGTAGTCGCGCAGCAGTTCCATGCGGCGCTTGACCTCTTCGGGATCGGGACCGGTCGGGCCGGCCTCTTCCTCGTCCTCGGTGGCATCGTCGTCGTCGGCTTCGGTTTCGTCGTTCGGATCCGGCTCCGGCAGCAGCAGCGCCGCGGCTTCCTTCTCCTTGCGGGCGAGGTCGGCGGCTTCTTCCAGATCGAGGAAGCCGGCCAGGATTTCGCTGAGGCGGCGCTTGCCGTCCAGGTGCTGGTCGTATTCTTCCAGCAGCAGCTCGATCGTCAGCGGGAAGCTGGCCAGCGCGGTCTGCACCTGGCCGAGGCCTTCCTCGATGCGCTTGGCGATGGCGATCTCGCCCTCGCGAGTGAGCAGCTCGACCGTGCCCATCTCGCGCATGTACATGCGCACCGGGTCGGTGGTGCGGCCCACTTCGGCGTCGACCGCGGACAGCAGGGCAACGGCTTCTTCCGCCGCCGCTTCGTCGTCACCGGAGGTGTTGCCGGGGGCGGCACCGTCGGCGATGGTGTCGGTGTCCGGAGCGGCGTCATGCACTTCGATGCCGACGCCCTTGAGCACCGCCATGATGTCTTCGATCTGCTCCGGGTCGACGACGTCGTCGGGTAGGTGATCGTTGATTTCGGCGTACGTCAAATAGCCCTGCTCCAGACCTTTGGAGATGAGCGCCTTGATTTCAGACTGTTGCTCGTGGGGAGCTTTGCTATTCATTAACCGACCGCCGCGGGGTTCAAGAACCGGACATTATAGCGATGTGCTGCTTTTTTAACCAGTTTTCAAGTGGAAAGGTTTGCTGTGTGGTACGCAAAAATCGAGCCAGATTGCGGTGTTGCCGCGCCTTGCCGATATCGGCCCGCGCGTGGAGCGTCGCGCCGCGATTCAACCGGTATCCAGCCAGAAAGTCACCGGGCCGTCGTTCACCAGCTGGATCACCATATGGGCGCCGAAGCGCCCGGTTTCCACCCCCGGATGCGCGGTGCGTGCGAGTTCGAGCAGCCGCTCGAACCAGTGTCGGCCGTGCGCGGGTTCCGCTGCACTGGTGAAACTTGGCCGCATGCCGGAGCGGGTGTCGGCGGCCAGGGTGAACTGGCTGACCAGCAGCAGGCCACCACCGGTATCGGTGAGCGAGCGGTTCATCTTGCCGTTGTCGTCGGCGAACACGCGATAACCGAGCAGGCGTTGCAGCATCCGCTGCGCCTGTGCCTCGCCATCGCGCGGCTGCACCGCCACCAGTGCCAGCAGGCCGGGGCCGATCGCACCGACGGTTTCATCATCCACGGTGACGTTGGCGGACAGGACACGCTGAATCAGGGCAATCATGGACGCAGCTTAAAACCGCCGCGTGGCTGACGGAAGCACGTCGCGCCGAGAGGCGTTCGAACCGTGCTTCGACCGGCTCCCGTAAACTGCGCGGATGCGTGCCGACATGTACCTCATCTATCTCCTGCTGCGCCTGCTGGCGTTGCTGCCTCTGCGTGCATTGCACGGTATCGGCGGCGGGTTGGGCCATCTGTTGCTGTGGCGACGCGGCCGCATGGTGCGCAACACGGCGGTGAACCTGCGGATCGCGCGTCCCGAGCTGGACGACGCGGCGCAGTCGGTGCTGCTGCGTGAGGTGCTGGTGGAAAGCGGCAAGTCGGCCAGCGAAATCGTCAAGGTCTGGGGCGCCGGTGCCGAACGCGCGCTGGAGCTGGTGCGCGAGGTGCGCGGCGAGTCGTTGCTCGATGCCGCGCTGGCGGCGGGCAAGGGCGTGATCATCGCCGCACCGCACCTGGGTTGCTGGGAATTGCTGAATTACTGGCTGTGCCGCAGGACGCCGATGGCGATCCTGTACCGACCGCCGCGGATCGCCGCGATCGAGGGGCTGCTGCGCAAGGTGCGCGGCGCGCTGGCGCCGGCACAGGTGCGTGCCGATGGCGCCGGCGTGCGCACGCTGTACAAACGGTTGGCCGCGGGTGGCACCGTGGGCATCCTGCCGGATCAGAAGCCGCGTGCGGGCGAGGGCCAGGTCGCGCCGTTCTTCGGCCGCGAGGCGCTGACCATGGTGTTGCTGCCGCGGCTGGCTGCGCGCACGGGTGCGACCGTGCTGTTTGCGTTCGCCGAACGTCTGCCACGCGGCGCCGGTTACCGGATCCAGCTGTTGTCGGCACCGCAAGGTATTGACGACGCCAATCTGGAGCTTGCCTGCGCTGCGCTCAACCGCGGCGTACAGGACTGCGTGGAACTGGCCTTTGCGCAATATCAGTGGCAGTACAAACGGTATTCGGCCGATGGTCTGGTCAGCCCGTACGATCGCGAACAGGGTTAGCGACGCATCCCGCTACGGCGAGATCTTTTCCAGCCGACGCAGGAATACGGTCATTTCCTTCTCGGCCTGCTTGTCGCCGCGTCGCGCGGCGGCGGCGATACCGCTTTGCCAGGCTTCGGCGGCAGCCTGCGGTTGGCCAGCGTCGAGGCAGGCCTTGCCCAGCAGTTTCCAGGCGGCCGAATAGGCCGGATCGAAACCGACCGCGCGGCGCAGTTCGTCGACCGCTGCCTGAAATTCGCCATCGGCAAGCAGCGCATTGCCGAGCGAAAAGCGCAGCAGCGCACCATCGCGTGGCCCGTCGCACTGCTTGCGCAGGCTGGCGATCAGTCCGGCATTCATGGCTGCGGGCGATAGCGTCCGTCGCTGGTCGGGTAGACCCGGGTGGGCTGGGCCGGCTCCGGCGGCGTGTGGCCGGCGTGCAGGTCGGCCAGCGAAACGGCCGGCCAGACCACCAGCCACGAGGAGCGAAACGGCTGCACCAGCAGCGCATAACGCATGTCGTTGGCGTCCAGCTTTTCCGGGTGCGTCACGATCACCCCATCGGGGTGGCTGCGGGCATAGTCCTGCAGGGCCTGCTCACCGGACAGCTCGTCGATCGGGTGAGTCAGCCGGCCCTCGAAATGGAACTGGCCTTCGTAATTGCCCAGGTAGGCGATCGGGCGATTGGCCTGTTCGACGGCGCCGAGCAGGTGGGCGGTCGGGCGCAGGTCCCAGCGTGTCCACAGGGTCAGCGTGAACAGTGTATTGAGGGCGAGGGCGCCGACCAGTCCGGCCACCGCCAGGCGGCGCAGCTCGCCACGGCCACGCAACAGCAACAAGCCGCCCAGCAGCAGGAACACCACGCTGAAATAACGGCTGTACGGTGCGGCGGCATCCGGCCATTCGCCATGCAGATGATTGCCGGCGACCAGCAGCGGCAACGCGAACAGCACCATGGCAAACGCGATGCCGCCCACGCCCAGCGGCCAGGTACCGAGCCAGCCGTTGCCGGCCAGCGCGGGTCGGCGCTCGCGCAGCACGGCGATGGCGCCGGCCATCAGCAGCGCGATGCCGCCCATTTCCGGCAGCGGGTAATACAGCTGCTTGCCGCTGATCAGCGAAAACACGATGAAGCCCGGCACCAGCCAGCACAGAGCAAAGCGCAGGCCCGGCTCCAGCGGGCGCCGCAAACCGGCCACGGCTACCCATACACGCGGCCAGCCGCTGAACGGAAACAGCAGCAACGGCAACCACTGCAGATAGAACCAGATCGGCTCGGCATGGTTCTGCAGATCCTTGCCTTGGGACAGCTTGTCGAGCACGCGACCGGCAGTCTGGGTGAAGAACAGCCGTTGCCGGTACGCCTCGCCGCCGGAGAAGCCGGCGGGCAATGCCCAGGCCAGCAGCATCGCGCCACCGAGCAGCAGCGACAGCACGCCGCGACCGTACCAGCGCGCACGATGCTGGCGTGCCCAGTCACTCCACAGCGGGCCGAGCAGCCACGGAAAGATCACGTGCAACAGCATCACCGGCCCCTTGGTCAACAGGCCCAGGCCGATGCACAGCCCGAACAGCAGCCAGCGCGGTTCGGCCCGTTGCGTCTTCGGGGTCAGGCACAGCAGGGCGGCCAGCGTCCACAGGGCCAGCAACACGTCGTACATGATCTGCAGGCCGAACAGGAACGCATAGCCGAAGGCCAGCAGCATCCACGGCGCCGCCTTGGCCATCCACGGCCGGCTCGGAAACAGCCGCCGCGCCAACATCGACACCAGCACCAGCTGGGTGCCACCGATCAACACCTCGAGCACGCGCGGCCAGATGTCGTTGACGCCGAATGCGAACCAGCCGGCCTGGATCAGCCAGAACAGCAGTGGTGCCTTCTCACTGTACGGCTGGCCGTTGATGTGCGGCACCAGCCAGTGGCCCTGGTTCCACATTTCCCACGCTACCGCCAGGGTACGTGTGGAATACAGCGGCATCGGCCCGTGCGAAAAGATCGCCAGCAACGCCACCACCGTCCACAGTGGCAGCCACGGCCACACGGCGCGCAGTTGTTCGGTACGGCTATAGGGGCTCGATGACACGGGCGGACTCTTGGCGGATAGACGAGTGATTCTAGCCTGCCCAATGTGCGCGCAAGGCGACTGGGTGAATGATCCGCCGCATGCTCAGGCCGGGCCCCAGTAACCGATGCGGCGGCGGATCTTCAGCTTGCGCCACAGGTTCAGTGGTTTGCGGCGCCGATTGCGGGCGCCGGCAGCGATGAAGGTGTCGATCGCATCGAGCACACGTTCGCTGGAACGGCCGTCGCGATAGGGATGGATGGCCTCGGCGTAGTCGCGGATCGCCTGGAGCAGCTCCGGCGGGCGTGCCAGTGCGCGTTCGATCGCCGGCTCGAACTGCGCCGGGTCATCGATATCGATCAGCTGCGGTCCCGGTCGGCGGTTCTTGAACGTCACCACGGGCTTGCCGGTGAGCAGGAACTCATTCAATGCGGACGACGTGTCCGAACACATCAGGTCGACCTGCGGGAACAGTTCGAGGATGTTGTCGTTCTCGGCGAACGTGAGGTGTTCGTTCTGCAGCGCCTTGAACTTTGCGATCGTGTCCGGATGCATCTTCGGATGGAACGTCACGATCCAGCGCCAGCGGCCGTCGCGCGAGAGGCGCTTCACCTCGTCGTACAGCGTCTCCGCGGCGCTCCACGAGGGCGAGAAGGTGGAGTGATAGAGGATCACCGGTGGCCGGTGCACCGGCGGCAACGGGCCGATGATTTCCTTCATGAAGGGATCGAGCTTGGGAAAGCCGGTCTCGATCACGGCGAAGTGGCCGACGCGGTCCGCGATTTCCCTGAACTTGGTGGTGTCGCGTGGCCCGGTCGTGCAGTACAGATCGAAGAAACCGCGGACGTAGATGTGCCGCGGCTTGCCGGCATCGAAGCCGTGGAAGGTTTCCACCTTCACGCCGGGGAAGAAATGCGGCACCGCGTTGCTGGAGGTGATGACCGCGATCGGCTTCCAGGCGCGTACCTCGGCCACGCTGAGCAGGCGCTCGCCTTCGACCAGGTCCTCGGCGCCGGGGCCGTCGAAAAACCACGCCGCCTCGTCGCCACGGGCACGGATCGCTTCCTGCAGCGGGCGCAGGATGGCCAGCGCATAACGTTCGGAGCCGTACAGGAGGTAGTGCTTTTTGCTGTTCATCAGCGATCGATGCCGTGGTGGCTCAGGATGTGTGCCGCGCGCGCTACCGATTCCGGATTCTTGACCATTTCGTAATAGCGCATGCGCTTGTAGATCGCGTAGCTGGCGGCGGTATGCGCAATCATGAAACCGCGCCAGCCGTCCATGAACGCCAGCCGGAACAGGTAATCCTTGAGGAAGGCCAGCGCGAACACGAATGGCGCCTGCCACATCCGCACCGGCTTGCCCTTGTCCAGCCAGTCGCGGCATTTCAGCTCGGCATAGCGCAATACCTTCAACTGCTTGTGCGCCAGCGTGGGATTGTTGGTGTGGTTGAACGGCGCGCCCAGCGTCGGCGCGGTGCCGTCGAAGTGCAGCGATTCGTGCACCCGTGCATCGCTCCACCTCGCGCGGCCGCGGTGATACAGCCGAGCCATCTGCTCGCCGACGGCGGGGCGATACCAGCGCATCGGCGCGCCCATGTAGATCGTGCTGCGGCGCAAGTAGGCAGCCGGCGTGTTGCTGGCCATCAAGGCCGGCAACCGTTGCTGCAATTCCGTGGCGAGCTCCGGGGTGAGATATTCGTCCGCATCCAGCACCAGGATCCAGTCATGGCTGCACTGGGTGGTGGCGAAGTTGCGCTGCGGGCCGAAGCCGAGCCATGTTTGCCGCATCACCCGGGCGCCATGCGCCTGCGCGATTGCCACGGTGTCGTCATCGCTGCCGCTGTCGATCACCAGCTTCTCGGCCGCGAATGGCACGCTGTCGAGGCAGCGCGCGATGTTGTCGGCCTCGTTGTGGGTGATGACGGCGAGGGTCAGCGGGAGCGTGGGCATGCGCGGATTCTAGCCGAAGCCTCCCCACGTCCGCGGTCGCGCGTAGCCAAGGTCGCCGTGGTTTCGCCGCGTGGGTATGATGCATGCAGGGCTCTCGCCAGCGGAGCTTCAACATCTTGATGGCAAATACTGCTGGCATCCGGCAAAGGTCGGGGGAGTTGATCGTGCGCACAGGCAACGACATTGGCAGCGAGGCTGTCCTCGAACGGCCGCCGCCGACAACCGTGTGTCGCACCACGGTCGGCGAAAAACGTGCGGCCAAAGCCCACACCACTGCCTTCGCGGTCGTCATCACCAGCTACAACTATCGAGATTTCGTGGTCGAGGCGGTGGAGAGCGCGCTGGCGCAGAGTCGTCGGCCGGCCCAGGTCATCGTGGTCGACGACGGTTCCACTGACGGCTCGGATCGCTTGCTGCATGAGCGTTACGGCGGGGACGAGCGGATTACTCTGATCACCGGCGTCAATGGCGGTCAGCTCAGCGCGTTCCAGCGAGGGGTGAACGCGGCTGATGCGGAGGTGATCTGCTTCCTTGATTCCGACGACCGCTGGGAGCCGGAGTACCTGGCGCAACTTGGCGCGCTGTATGACGCGCGGGCGGATGTCGACTTCGTGTTTTCCGACCTGCAGTTGTTCGATCAGCAGGATCGGGTGATGCGTTTTCATCACAATGCGGTCGATCTCGGCTACACCGCGATCAGCACCTACGTGCTGACCCAATGGTATGGCGCACCTACTTCCGCGTTGTCGATGCGTGCGGCGTGGGCGCAACAGGCGCTGGACCTGCCCGAATCGTTCCAGCGTATCTGGCGGCTGTCAGCCGACAATTGCCTGGTTTTCGGCTGCAGCGTGCTCGGTGCGCACAAATACTATCTGCCGACCGGCTGCGTCGGCTATCGCATCCATGGCAAGAACGGCTGGTGGTCAAACCAGTCGGCGAAGATCGAATACACCAACAAGATGATGTCCAGCGCGTTGATCCGACATTACGCCCAACGGATCGGACTGGGACCGGAGTGCATCGAATTCAGCAAATTGGAATTTATGACCAAACCGCGTCCGCCGTGGAGGGAAACCAAGCGTTACGTGCGACTGGTGATGATGCGGAAAGTGTCGCCATGGCGGAACTGGGAGCGCGCGCTGACCGTTTTCCGCCGCGGCTGGAAACTGCGTGGATGAGTTCCGGCGTGCCTGACCCGGCATTGGCGATACGCATCAGCGTTGCCGTGATCACCTACAACTGGCCCGAGGCGCTGGAGCGCGTGCTCGCGGCGCTGGCGGCGCAGAGCGAGCTGCCGCACGAGGTGATCGTCACTGACGATGGCTCCGGTGCGGCCACACGCGAGCTGCTTGAGCGTATCGCGCCCGACTATCCGGTGCGTCTGGTGCATCTATGGCAGCCGGACGATGGTGCGCGCATGAGCCGGGCGCGCAATCGCGCGATCGCCGCCGCGCAAGGCGATTACGTCATCCTGCTCGATGGCGACATGGTGGCCGAACGGCATTTCATCGCCGACCATCGCGCCTTTGCGCGCCGCGGCTGTTTCGTGCAGGGTTCACGCGTGCTGACCGATGCCAGGCTGACCCGTCACATGCTGGAACAGGCGGCGTTCGTGCCGGGTTTTTTCAGCCGCGGCATCGAGCGCCGCCGGCATACGCTGCGCATGCCGTTGCTGGCGAATCTCTACGCCAGGCCGCACGTCCGCCGCCGTGGCATCAAGAGTTGCAACATGGCGTTCTGGCGCGACGACCTGCTACGCGTCAATGGTTTCAATGAGGCGATGACCGGCTGGGGCCGCGAGGATACCGAGCTGGCGGCGCGGGCGTTTCATGCGGGCCTGCTGCGGCGCGACCTGCGCTTCAGCGCGCTGGCGACGCATCTCTACCATCGCACCCGCAAGCACGTCGTCGACAATCCGAACGACCGGATCGTCGAGGATACGCGGGCACGCCAGTTGATCCGCTGCGAGCTTGGCCTCGACCAGCATCTGCCCGAATTCGCGGCAGCCCCGGCCGATTTGCGCTTCGCCGCGCCCGAACCGCGCCCGCCTTACAGCAACTGACGCAATGCTGCGTCCAGCCGGCTGGCGAAGGCCGCTTCGTTGGATACAAACCATGCCCGCGCCTGTTCGCCCAGCAAGGTGCGTTCGTTTTCGGGCATCGTCATCAGGCGCTCGATGGTCGCTTCGAGCGCGGCATCGTCGAAACGATACCGGGTAGCCAGATTGAACGGGCCGGTCTCGCTGGCCTTGACCAGCATGCCGCGCGTCGGGCTGACCAGCTCATTCATCGGTGGCGCATCGCAGGTGACCACGACGGCCTTGCAGCTCATTCCCTCGGCCAGGTAATGGCCCCAGCCTTCGGTTTCGGACAGGCACAAATGGAACACATGCGAATTCTGCAGCCGCCGGATTTCGCGGATATCGTTCAGATAGCCCACCCGGTGCTCGATATTGCCGGGGATCGGTTCGGCCAGGGAAGTTGCGGTACGGGGCGACTGCAGCACCACCAGCTTCGGCCACTCCGGATGGCGCCGCCACAGCGCAAGCAGCCGCTGCGTTCCCTTCATCTTGCTGGCGCCGGCCAGGTGCAGGAAGGCCGGCTGGCGCGGGATGTCCTGATCGAGACAATCGGTGCCGCGAAAACCGATATACAGTGCGCGGCAACCGTGTGCCCTGAACACTTCGCCGGCGTACTGCGTCTTGCACAGGATCGCGTCGAAGCGCTTCAGGTATTGCTGGCTGCGCGGTGACAGCCACTCCGGATTGGGCACCAGCAAGTTCAGCCGGGCCAGCCCGAACCAGGCGGGACGCACGTGTTCCAGCGCGATGTTCGCGTCGTACAGCGTGGCCCGGCGATTGCCGCGCCGCAGCCGCAGCCACCACATGCGCAATCGCAACAGGTGGCCTTTCCAGCGGCCATCCTGCCGATGTGGACCGAGCCGGGTCACATGCACCTCGTGGCCAAGCACGACCAGCGCATTGGACAGCAGCCGGATGTCATGGGTGAGTCCGCGTTGGTTGTCCCACGCGAGGAGGTTGATACGAGCCATGGCAGATCGACGTCAGCGAGTTGAGGCGTTGTGCAGCTGACGACCGATACTTACGGCCAGGCCCAGCACGAGAAAGAGATAGAGCGATTGTGGCATGGCTCGATAAAACACATTGTCGCTGAACGCGCATAGACCGTACATGCTGATCACCATCAAACCGGCGATCGCGGCCGTCGCCACCGGTTCGCTGGCGTGGTTGAGGTGACGTGCGAAAAAGTACGTCGGCGCAGCGAAGAACAGCAGCAGCACGAACAGGGCCGGCAGCCCACCGGCGGCCAATGATTCGAGGTATTCGCTGTGCGGATGCACGTAGCTGGCGATCGCCGGACTGGCGTGGCCGGCGGCGACCTGGGCGCGCGCATAGACGCCGAACTGATCCAGACCGATGCCGGCCAGCGGATGCTCGACAAAGGCATTCCATGCCGTGTGCCACATTTCCAGCCGCTCACGCACGGCGCCGGTTGCGTCATTCGGGCCGTAGGTGGCGATCTCGTGGGATACATCGGTCAGTCGATCGACCATTTCCCGGTGCAAGGTGGTGGTGATCGCCAGCATGCCGACGACGGTGATGGCGAACAGCAAAAGCATGCGGCGCCACTGACGGGAGCGCACGGCGTACCACAGCATCAGGCCCAGATAGACCGGGGCGAATGCCAGCAGCGGCCCGCGGCTCTGGGTCAGCACCGCACCATACAAGCCGATCACCACCGCCGCAACGTGCAACCATCGGTCGCTGCGGGCGGTGTCCGCGCGCAGCGCCTGCAGCATCGACAGCAACACCAGCACCAGTAGATACATCGCGAATTCGACCGCGGCCCAGTCGCCGCCATTGAGCCCGTAGGGACGATCGACACCCTGCACGTAGCGCTGGAACAGACTGGTTGCGCCAAGCACGATCGTGGTCAGGCTGAACCCGGTCGCGATGGCGCGCTGCTTCAGCGGCAGGCTGGATACCGCGGCGATCGCCAGAAACAGCAGGGTCTGCACGGGCAGGTCGAGCGTGGAAACATCGAGCCGGTGACCCAGGAAGTTGCCGAGGTCGTACACCAACCGCAACACGCATGCCGCCGCCACCGACCAGGCCAGGCGATAGCTGAGCCTGGATTCCGCCCGGGTGACCAGTATCACGATGCCAATCACGAACAGCACCGCCATCGGCGCAGCCTTGAGCCGGGAGGACACCGCAAAACACAGCGGCATGATCGCCAGCAGCAGCGAAACAACCCAGACTTGCCATGAAACCGGATGTGCGCGCACGTCATGTACCTGTCGAGCTGGCATGGAATCCCTTCTTGAATGCTACCGGGCCATCATGGTCGACATGGCTTGCGTGCGGCGCAATTGTAACGTGGACGTTCATTTCGTTCGCATATTGGCGGTGTGAATATAAGCCTTCCGCGTTCGCCGCAACTGGACTATAAGGCGTCGTCGGCCGTTTCGTCCGCGTTGCCGTCGGGGACACACCCGGGCACCACGGCATCGGCCTTGAACATCCACCACTCCCGGCGATTGGCGTGACCGACATAGGTCGCGTGATGTCGATCCACGCAGCGGCCCATCGCTTCGTCGAGGCTGAAGATCCAGCGCTGCGCCGGGGCCTGCTGCTGCCACGCGACGGCATCGGCATATTGCTGCGGCCATGGCTTGAGGAAGCCGAACTCGGCGACCGGTCCCTGCGCCATCAGCAGGTTCTGCTCCTTCCAGGCAAGCAGGCCGATCGTCGCGTCCGGCCCGGCGACGGCGCGTGCCTGCAGCATCACGTCGCGCGCCGAGCGATCGCCGTTGAGCATCGGATAGCCCCACAGGCCATACAGACCCCACAGCACGCTGGCGAATAGCAGCCAGCCGAGCGGTGCGCGACGTACCCGGGTCAACGCGATGACGATGAGGCCGGCCACGCCGATGCTCAGCAGTATCCACCAGATCTGCGGGTCCAGGCTTTGCTCGATGCGGATGGCCCAGGCCGGATGCCGATGCAGCGCCAGCGCGGCAGTGACGGTCAGCGTGCCAGCCAGCAGCAAGGTCAACGCAAACACCGCGATGCGTACGCCGCGCCGACGCAGCAGACCGGGCAGCAGCGGCGCCAGTGCCAGCGCGGCCATCGGCAGTGCCGGCAGGATGTAGACGTCGCGCTTGCCCGGGCTGAACGAGAAGAACAGCAACACCAGCACGATCCAGCCCAGCGGCAGCAGGAACCGCGCGTCATGTCTTTTCAGGCGGCGCCACCATGCCGGCAGGACCCATGGCAACAGCAGCGACAAAGGCAGCCAGTCGACCACGATGATGCCGAGGAAGTAGAACGGCGAGTGGATGTGTCCGGTCGGTGTGGCATAGCGGTGCACGGTCTGCCCGAACAGGATGTTCTGCACGTATTCGGCGTGCTGCGGGTCACCGTCGGCATGGGCGACCAGCAGCATCGGCAGCAGCCAGCCCAGGATCGGCACGAAGAACAGCGCCAGTCCGCCGGCCCAGCGCCAGCCGCCGCTGGGCAGCGCCAGCTGGCGCCAGTGGCCACGGCGCGCCACGAAGTAAGGCACCAGCATCAGCAGCGCCAGCACGCCGACGCCCTTGGTCGCCACGCCGACGCCGGCAAAGAAGCAACCCGCGGCGAACCAGCGCCACGACGGGCCCTGCAGCAGATGGCGCAGCAGGCCGTAGTTGGCCAGCGTGATCCAGCCCAGCAGCAACGGATCGATCTGCGCGTTGCGCATTTGGTAGGTGAAATGGATGGTCAGCAGCAGAGTGGCCGCGGCCAGCAGCGCGCTGCGGTGGTTCCACAACCGGCGCGCCAGGTCGTAGACCAGTGCCAGTGCGGTCAGCGCCGCGGCCAGCGAGGGCAGCAGGAACGCCACTCGCCAGCTGCCAGTGACCAGGTAAGCCAGCGCCTGCAGCCACATGAACACCGGCGGTTTGTCCGGGTACAACTCGTGGCCGCGATGCGGGAACAACCACTGGCCGTGTTCGACCATCCATCGCGCGACCAGGGCGAAGCGCGGTTCATCGGACGGCCACGGATCGCGCAGGCCGATGCCGAGCCCGAGCAGCAGCAAGGCAAACACGCCAAACAGGAGCAGTTCCGCGCGGGCGCTGCGCAGCCACAACGGGCGCGCGTGGGAAAGTGGTGCGCAGGGCTTCACGGTCAGGGGACTTCCGTCAGCGGTGGTCGATGAGGTCAAGCATAGCCCGACGGGTGAGCGTGGTCCGCGCGTCGGCGCCGCGAACCGGGTGCCGCGTGCGATGGACAGATCACGTTTGCTTCTGCACCACCGCGTAGTACATGCCGTCAAGGTCGCCGTCGCCGGGCAGGATCTGCCAGCCGATCGCGGCAGCCTGTCCGACCGGCAGCGTGAAGGCCACGGCGTGCGCGTCGGCATGCGCCGCGAGCAGCTCCGCAACGATGGCTTCATTCTCCGCGCGCAGCACCGAGCAGGTGATGTAGACCAGTCGCCCGCCCGGTGCCAGCAGCGGCCACAGCGCGGACAGGATGCGTCGTTGCTGCTGCTGCATGGTGGCAATGTCGCTTTCGCGCCGGTGCAGTCGCACATCAGGCCGTCGGCGCAGCACGCCTGTGGCCGAGCAGGGCGCGTCGATCAGGATGCGGTCGAACGATTGTCCCTTCCACCAGCCGGCCGGCGCGCCGGCGTCGCCGATCACCAGCTTGGCGTTCAGTCGCAAGCGCATCAGGTTCTGCCGGATGCGTTCGGCACGCGGGGCATCCACCTCGAGTGCAGTCAGGTCGATGTCGGCGCGTTCAAGCAGGTGACAGGCCTTGCCGCCGGGCGCGGCGCAGGCATCGAGCACGCGCAGGCCATCGTGGAGATCGGCCAGATCGGCGGCCACCTGCGCGGAGCCATCCTGCACGGCGAACCAGCCGTCTTCGAAGCCGGGCATGCGGGTGATGTCGTTGCTGTGCGGCAGCACCAGGGCGTCGCGCAGCCACGGATGCGCCGTCGCCGCATAGCCGGCGGCCTGCAGTTGTTCGGTCAACGCCGCACGTTCGCTGCGCTGGCGATTGACGCGCAGCATCAACGGCGGCTCGTGATTGTCGGCGGCCATCACCCCCTCGGCTTGTGCCGGCCAGTCGCGCTGCAGCGCCGCGGCCAGCCATGCCGGATGCGCATGGCGGGTCTGCGGCTTGGCATCGAGTTGAGCGGTCAGGGTCTCGCGTTCGCGCTGCCAGCGGCGCAGCACGGCATTGACCAGCCCGGCCAGCTGCGGTCGCTGCAAAGCGCGTACCGCCTCGACCGTGGCGGCCACGGCCGCGTAGTCCTGCAGCTCGAGAATTTCCAGTTGCACCAGCCCCAGCACCAGCAATGCATGGATCGCTGGATCCTTGTGCCGCAGGGATTTCTCCAGCAACCCGTCGATGGCGGCATCGAAGCGAAGCCACCAGCGCGCACCCTCGCTGAGCAGGGCCATCAGCAAGGCGCGGTCGCGCGGATCGGACAGGCGCGGCGCGTAACGCTCCATCACATCGCGCAGCGAGGCGCCTCGCAGGGCGATTTCGGCGAGTCCCTTGGCGGCGAGTGCGCGGGCATCGGCTTTCGTCGGACCGGACTTCATTGGAGCGGCCTTCATCGAAGCTGGCGCAGCTCGGGCCGGGCGTTGAGGTAATCGACCGCACCGATGCGCTTGCCGCCGGCCCGCTGCAAGGCAGTAACGCGCAGTGCGCCGTCGCCACAGGCCAGGTCGATGCCATCGCGGCCGGTGGCCAGCACGCTGCCGGGTGCAGCGCGGTGATCAATCGCGATGGCGTGCGCCGCCCAGATCCGCAAGAGTTCGCCGGCGATCTCGCCTTCGGCCACCGGCCACGGGTCGAACGCACGCACCTGGCGTTCCAGTTCTGACGCGGGGCGGCTGAAATCGAGCTTCGCCTCGGCCTTGTCCAGCTTGTGCGCGTAAGTAACGCCATCTTCCGGCTGAGGCGTGGCGGCGAGCTGCTCGCCGGACAGCGTGCGGCGCAGGCCCTCGGTCAGCACCTCGGCGCCCAGTGCGGCAAGGCGATCGTGCAGTGAGCCGCCGGTGTCTTCGCGGGCAATCGGCGTGCGCCGCTGCAGTAGTACCGGACCGGTGTCCAGGCCCGCTTCCATCTGCATCAGGTCGACACCGCTCTCACTGTCGCCTGCGAAAATGGCCCGCTGGATCGGCGCCGCGCCGCGCCAGCGCGGCAGCAGACTGGCGTGCACGTTCCAGCAGCCAAGCCGCGGAACGGCGAGCACCTTGCGCGGCAGGATCAAGCCGTAGGCAACCACCACCAGCAGGTCCGGCCGGTACGCGGCGAGCGCCTGCTGAGCCTCGGCGGATTTCAGCGATTCGGGTTGCTCGACCGCGATGCCGGCCGCCAGCGCCGCCTGCTTGACCGGGCTGGGCGTGAGCTTGCGACCGCGACCGGCGGGGCGATCGGGTTGGGTGTAGACGGCCACCACCTCGGCGCCGCTGGTACGGCAGGCCTCCAGGCAGGGCACGGCAAATTCCGGGGTACCGGCGAAAACCAGCCGCAGGCCTGGGCTATTCAAGCACTCGCCGCCTGCTTGCGTTGCTTGTCGAGTCGCTTCAGCAGCAGCGCGCGTTTCAGAGACGACAGGTAGTCGACGAATACCTTGCCTTCCAGATGATCCATCTCGTGCTGGATGCAGACGGCCAGCGGGCCTTCGGCCTCGACGATGATCTCGTTGCCGTCGACGTCCTGCGCCCTCACTTTCACGCTCAGCGCCCGGGTAACGTCGGCATACAGACCGGGGAACGACAGACAGCCTTCCTGATAGACCTGCGAGCCCTCCTTCTCGAGGATCTGCGCATTGATCAATGCCAGCGGCTGCTTGCGGTCATCGCTCATGTCGGCGACCAGCACGCGCTGGTGCACGTTGACCTGGGTCGCGGCCAGACCGACGCCGTTGGCGGCGTACATGGTCTCGAACAGGTCGGCGACGAACTGCTTGAGCTGCGCGTCAAACGTGCGAACCGGCTCGGCGCGAGTGCGCAGCCGGGGGTCGGGAAATTCGAGGATGGGCAGTAGGGACATGAAGTTCACCTTGGCGCCGGAACTGCGGGCGGTTTGGTAAAAAGCCACCCCCGGTGCGATCTAGAATGTGCATCATTGTACGTCGCCAAGCACGCGAGCGCAGACGATTTTTGCCAACTCGCACCTGTTGCGTGCATTAACCATTCGGTTACACTCGACCGAGCATCTGGGGAAGGGGGATTCCCACCAATGATCAAGAAAATTATCGTGTTGCTGGCCGGCATGCTGGTCACCGTGGCTGTCTATGCAGCCGGCGCACAACTGCGGGCCGATCACCCCGACAGCTACACCGTGCGGCGGGGTGACACCCTGTGGGACATCTCCGCCAAGTTCCTGTCCAAGCCGTGGCTGTGGCCGGAGATCTGGCAGGCCAATCCCCAGGTACGCAACCCGCACCTGATCTACCCCGGCGACGTGCTCAACCTGTCCTTCATCAATGGCCCGCGCCTGCGTCTGCAGCCGCAAGTGCATCCCGAAGGCGATGCGGTGACTGCGATTCCGTTGTCCGAGCTGAAGATGTTCCTCAAGGACATGCGGGTGATGGATTCGAACGCGGTGAGGTCCGCGCCATACGTGGTTGGCCTCGAAGAGGCGCGTCTGCGCGGCGCGGTCGGCCAGAACATCTATGTGCGCGGCCTGCAAGGCGCGCCAGGCCAGCGCTGGGCGATCGTGCGGCCCAGTCACGTGTTTCGCGGCTTCGAACAGCAGGATCCGAACGACGCTGAGAACGACATCGCCGCCCACGACCTGGACAGCAATGCCGCCATGGTCAACGCGCCATGGAGCGAGAATTCCCGCAACGACGGTCATTACGGCAAGGGCGACGACCTGGGTGTCGAAGTCAGCGTGATTGGCACTGCCGAGACGCTGCGCATGGGCGATCCGTCCACGTTGCTGTTGCTCAACTCGACGCAGGAAATCCGCAGCGGCGACCGCATCATGCCGGTCGATGACTCGCCGTACGACGCGTTCTATTACCCGCATGCACCGAAGGCGGTGCCGGCCAATGCCCATGTGAACGGGTTTGCCGATGCGATGGATGCGGCTGGTTCGCGCCAGGTGGTGATGCTGTCGATCGGCGCCAAGGACGGGGTCGACAACGGCCAGACGTTCACGATCTACGAGCCGGGCGAGACCATTCATGACGACGTGGCCAGCAACAGCTGGCGGCGCGGCGTGGGCAAGACAGTCACCTTGCCGGACGAATACGTCGGCCACGTGATGGTGTTCCGTACCTTCGACCGGGTCAGCTACGGCCTGATCATGGATGGCTTGCGCCCGGTACACATCGGCGGCCGTCTGCGCATGCCGGAATAAACCAGGCACCGCCGATATCGGCATCTGCCTACAGTACGGCGCGGCCATCACCGCGCCGTTTCTGTTTGCGCTAGCTCCGTAAACTGCAACCCATGCACATGGACGACATCGATGAACTGCGCGCATGGTTGATCGCACTGCGCACGCCGGGCCTCGGTCCCGGCGGCTTGCGCGAGCGGCTGGATGCGGCCAATGGCGACATCGCAAGGGTGC
This sequence comes from Rhodanobacter glycinis, assembly GCF_006438785.1. Taxonomy (GTDB): domain Bacteria; phylum Pseudomonadota; class Gammaproteobacteria; order Xanthomonadales; family Rhodanobacteraceae; genus Rhodanobacter; species Rhodanobacter glycinis_A. Next base: position 381,920 of record NZ_RCZB01000004.1, read on the forward strand.
TGGGGCGATTGCAGCGACATGCGGCGCCGCTGGGCGAGCCAGCGCAGGCCTGGCTGGCCCGGCCCGACGAGGCGCAATTGGACGCCGACCTGGCATGGCTGGCCGAGCCGAACCACCGATTGCTGCGTTGTACGGAGGCGGATTTTCCGCCGCAGCTGGAACACATCCCGCAGCCGCCCGCCGTGCTGTTTGCCGTGGGCGACCCCAGCCTGCTGCTGTACCCGCAGGTGGCGATTGTTGGTGCGCGCGGCGCGAGTGCGAGCGGGCTGGCGCATGCCCGCGCGTTTGCGCGGGCACTGGCGCAGGCAGGCTTCGCGATCACCAGCGGCCTGGCCGATGGCATCGACGGTGCCGCCCATGCAGCGGCGCTGGATGTCGGCGCTGCGACCCTGGCGGTGATCGGCACCGGTCCGGATCGGGTCTATCCGCGCAAACATCATGCGTTGGCCCAGCGAATCGCCGCGCATGGCGTGCTGGTGAGCGAATTTCCGCCCGGCACCGCCGCGCGCGCCGACCATTTCCCGCGGCGCAACCGGATCATCGCCGGCCTTGCGCTCGGCACGTTGGTGATCGAGGCGGGCCTGCGCTCGGGTTCACTGATCACTGCCCGGCTGGCTGGCGAACAGGGCCGCGAAGTATTCGCGTTGCCCGGCTCCATCCACAATCCGTTGGCCCACGGCTGCCATCGCCTGATCCGTGATGGTGCGCGACTGGTGGAGAGCGCGGCGGAGATTATCGAGACATTGGCGCCGGCAGCGCGCATGCTTGGTGGTGAGCTGGCTGCCCGATTGCGCGGGGAGGTCGGCATCGAGGCGACTCGACAGCCGCCTGCTGACGGCGCCGCGGACAGTTCGTTCGCTCATTCAGACGGGCGTGAAGATTCCAGACAGGATCGGGTTTTGAGCGAACTTGGCCATGAGCCGGCGACGTTGGACGAACTTGTGCGACGTACCGGGCAGTCGACCGCCGTGCTGTCTTCGACGCTGCTGATGCTGGAGCTGGACGCCAGGATCGAGAGCTTGCCGGGCAACCGCTATCAGCGATTGCCCGACGCTCGCTGATCCGATGCGCTGCCATCGGCGCGCGCCATTTGCCGGCCCGGGCTTGACAGCCGCTGGCGTGGCATGGTTTCAACTATATATATGTCCGGCACGGAAGCGCCGGTGGTTCACTCGCGGAAATCCAGTTTCATGGCAAAAAACCTGCTTATCGTCGAATCACCGGCCAAGGCCAAGACGATCAACAAATACCTCGGCAAGGACTTCCATGTTCTCGCCTCCTACGGTCACGTGCGTGACCTGAAGCCGAAGGAGGGCGCGGTCGACACCGAGCACGGTTTCACCATGGCCTACGAGGTGATCGAGCGCAACGAGAAGCACGTCGACGCGATCGCCAAGGCCGCCAAGTTGGCCGACGACATCTATCTCGCGACCGATTTGGATCGCGAAGGCGAGGCGATCAGCTGGCACATCAGCGAGATCCTGAAGGAGCGCGGCCTCACCGAGGGCAAGCGCATGCATCGGGTGGTGTTTTCCGAGATCACGCCAAAGGCGATCAAGGCCGCAGTGGCGGCCCCGCGCCAGCTGTCGCACGATCTGGTCGACGCGCAGCAGGCGCGCCGTGCGCTGGATTATCTGGTCGGTTTCAACCTGTCGCCGGTGCTGTGGCGCAAGGTGCAACGCGGGCTGTCCGCCGGCCGCGTGCAATCGCCGGCACTGCGCATGATCGTCGAGCGCGAGGACGAGATCGAGGCATTCAAGGCGCGTGAATACTGGACCATCGAGGCCCAGATGAAGCACGCCGATGGCGATTTCACGGCGCGTCTCTCCAAGCTCAACGGCAAGAAATTCGAGCAGTTCGACCTCGTCAACGAGACCGATGCGCAGGCCGCCCGTGAGGCGTTGAAACAGGCTGCGCGCGGACGCCTGACTGTCAGCGACGTCGGCTCGAAGGAGCGCAAGCGCCGTCCGGCCGCGCCGTTCACCACCTCCACCTTGCAGCAGGAGGCCGCGCGCAAGCTGGGCTTCACCACCAGCCGCACGATGAAGGTGGCGCAGGGCTTGTACGAAGGCGTGGCACTCGGCGACGAGGGCAACGTCGGCCTGATCACCTACATGCGTACCGATTCCACCATGCTCGGCGACGATGCCGTGGCCGAGTTGCGCCAGCTGATCGCCCGCGACTTCGGTGGCCATGCACTGCCGGACGCGCCGCAGGTCTACAAGACCAAATCGAAGAACGCGCAGGAAGCGCATGAGGCGGTCCGCCCGACCTCGGCGATGTATACGCCGAAATCGGTCGCTGCCTACCTCAACGACGACCAGCGCAAACTCTACGAGCTGATCTGGAAGCGCACGGTCGCCTGTCAGATGGTCCACGCCACGCTGAACACCGTCTCGGTGGAATTCGCGCTGCGCGATGTCGCCGGTGGCGACGCCTCGTTCCGTGCCAGCGGCACCACCGTGATCGATCCGGGCTTCCTCGCCGTCTATGAGGAAGGCAGCGACCAGAAAAAGGCGGACGATGACGACGAGGGTCGTCGCCTGCCGCGGATGGCCGTGGGCGAGCAGATCCCGCTGCACGAGATCGCCGCCGACCAGCACTTCACCGAGCCACCGCCGCGCTATTCCGAGGCGAGCCTGGTCAAGGCGCTGGAAGAGCACGGCATCGGCCGCCCGTCGACCTACGCCAGCATCATCCAGGTGCTGCAGAACCGCGAGTACGTCTTCCTCGACAGCCGGCGCTTCAAGCCCAGCGATGTCGGCCGCGCGGTCAGCAAGTTTCTCACCGCGCATTTCACCCGCTATGTCGACTACGACTTCACCGCCAAGATGGAGGACGAACTCGATGCCGTCAGCCGTGGCGAGGAAGCCTGGGTGCCGTTGATGGAGCGCTTCTGGCTGCCGTTCAAGCAGCAGGTGGACGAGAAGACCGAATCGGTCGATCGCAACGAGGCCACCGGCGCGCGCGACCTGGGCATCGATCCGAAGACCGGCAAGCCGGTGTCGGTGCGACTGGGCCGCTACGGGCCGTTCGCGCAGATAGGCACCAAGGAAGACGAGGACAAGCCTGCCTTTGCCAGTCTGCGCACCGGCCAGAGCATGCACACGATCTCGCTGGCCGACGCGCTGGAGCTGTTCAAGCTGCCGCGCAAGCTCGGACAGGCGGAGAACGGCGATGAGGTCAGCGTCGGTGTCGGCCGCTTCGGGCCGTTCGTGAAGCAGGGCAGCACCTATGCCTCGCTGAAACCGGAGGACGACCCGTACACGATCGAGCTGCCGCGCGCGCTGCAGATCGTGGCCGAAAAACTGGAGATGCTGGCGAACCGGCTGATCCTCGATTTCGGCAACGGCGTGCAGGTACTCAACGGCCGCTACGGGGCCTACATCACCGACGGCGAAAAGAACGCGCGGATCCCGAAGGAGCAGGAGCCGAAGGAGCTGACCGAAAAGCAGTGCCTCGAACTGCTTGCGGCGGCGCCGGTGCGCAAGGGTCGCTTCGGCAAGAAGGGAGCGACCAAGAAGGCCGCCACGAAGAAAGCGGCGCCGGCCAAGAAAGCGGCCGTGAAGAAAACCGCCACCAAGAAGAGTGCCGTCAAGAAGACTGCAGCGAAGAAAACCACGAAGAAGGCCGCCGCGAAAAAGCCGGTGGTGAAGAAAACGGCAAGCAGGAACGTCGAGGCTTGAATGCTTCGACGCTTTGCCCTCGCTGAGGCTGACGCCGCCGCCGCGCTGATGCACGCGGGCGGTGTACTCGCCTATCCGACCGAGGCCGTGTTCGGCCTGGGTTGTGATCCGCATGACCACGCAGCGTTCGAGCGCCTGTTCGCACTCAAGCAGCGTCCGCCGGCACAGGGGGTGCTGTTGATCGCCGCCGAGTTCGCCCAGGTCGAGCGTTATATCGAGCTTGCCGATGTGCCCGGCGAAGTCCTGCAGCAGGTGCGCGCCAGCTGGCCTGGCCCGTACACCTGGATTTTTCCGCGCTCGGCGGAGGTGCCGGCGTGGATCGCCGGCGCGCATGCCGGCATCGCGCTGCGGGTTACCGCCCACGAACCCGCCGCTGCCCTGTGTCGCGCGTTCGGCGGTGCGCTGGTGTCGACGAGTGCGAACCCGCACGGCCAGCCGCCGGCGCGCGAGGCACAGATCGTTGCGGATTATTTCGGCGACGCGCTGGATGGCCTGCTGGATGCCCCACTGGGTGGCCAGAGCCACCCCACGGTGATTCGCGATGCGTTGTCGGGCGCTATCATCCGCGCCTGAGCGGCAGCGGGGACGCGTCGGGACGTTGCTCCCCACGGGCTCCGTGACGTACTGCGGGCAGCAGCCTTTGCCATTCACGCCAGCGTGAATCGGCCGGAGCGATGCTGTTCTCACAATGCGGCGAATTGAGGCATCCAGGAGATTGCGGCTTGGCCATCGTCTACGACACCTACCAGCGTGAAGCGCCGCAACGATTGCCGCTGCTCGGTTCAGCGGATCCTTCGCGGGTGCTTGCCCGACGCAACGGCAAGGCGGTGACCGCAGCCCAGTTCCTGGCACATGTGCAGGCGGTGGCTGCTGGCCTGCCCGCCGTCACGGCCGCGGTGAACCTGTGCGAGGATCGTTACGCATTCCTGGTGGCATTCTGCGCGATCGTGCTGCGCGGCCAGACCAACCTGTTGCCGTCATCGCGCGCGCCGCAGGCGGTGGATGAGGTGATGGCAGCGCATCCTGGCTGTTATGCGCTGGGCGAGCAGGCGCTCGATCCGGCGCCGCATGGCTACCGGCAGCTGCCATCGCTGGATGCCACGCTGCCGATCGGCACGGACGCGGGCTGGCCCCTGATCCCGGCCGATCAGGTGGTGGCGATCGGCTATACCTCCGGCTCCACTGGCACGCCGAGCGCCAACAAGAAAACCTGGGGCAGTTTCCACGCCAGCAACGCCGGCAATCTGGCGATGCTGCAGGCGGCCATCGGACCGCAGTTCGAGATCGTCGCCACGGTACCGCCGCAACACATGTACGGCATGGAGATGTCGGTGTTGCTGCCGTTGCTGGGCGAAATCGGCGTGCATGCCGGGCGGCCGTTCTTTCCGGCCGATGTGGCTGCCGCACTGGCCGAGGTGCCAGCGCCTCGGCTGTTGGTGACCACGCCGGTGCACCTGCGCGCGCTCGTCGAATCGGGCATCGAGTTGCCGCCGATCGCGGCGATGCTGTCGGCGACGGCGCCGCTTCCGGTCGAGCTGGCGCAGGCGGCCGAACAGCGTTTCGCTGCGCCGTTGCTGGAAGTATTCGGTTCCACCGAAACCTGCGTGTTCGCCAGCCGCCGCCCTGCCGTGGACGCGGACTGGTCGCTGTATGACGACGTGATCTTGCATCCGCAGCCGGACGGCACCGCGGTCGAGGCGCCGCAACTGGACGCATCGATCACTCTGGCAGATATCGTCAGCCTGTCCGATGGTGGCCGTCGTTTTCGTCTGCGCGGCCGGCACGCGGACATGCTGGAAATTGCGGGCAAGCGGGCCTCGCTCGCGGATCTGAGTCGGCGTCTGCTGGCGATACCCGGCGTGCATGACGGCGTGGTGTTCCAGCTCGATGACGGCGATGCGCTCGGTGTGCATCGCATTGCCGCCCTGGCGGTGGCCCCGGGGCTGGATGGACACACGATTCTCGACGCACTGCGCCGCGCCATCGATCCGCTGTTCCTGCCGCGTCCGCTGCGGCTGGTGACGGCATTGCCGCGCAACGAGACGGGCAAGCTGCCACGCGCGGCACTGCTGGCTCTGCTCGACCAGCATGACGAGTGAGTCGCCGCCGTGCCGTTTTCGGTGCGGCGGCGTTTGTTCAGTTGCCCTGCGGCAAGGCGCCCAGCTGCGTCAATAGCTGCTTCGTCAGCGGCATCCGCTTGGCTGCGTCGTCCGGAGCAGGCAGGTCGATATTCATCGCGAAGAACCAGCGGCGGCCGGCGTGCTCCACCCAGCCGACATACCAGCCCAGATCGTCGTTCGTCTTGTTCTGCGCGGCCTGCGTGCCCCAGCCGGTCTTCGCATGCAGCACATAGGCAGGCGCCGACTCGGTGATGCTGATGCGGCGCACGATCTCCTGCGCACGGGGCGAGAACGGCAGCTTGTCGTCGGCCAGCCGGCGCAGGAAATCGATCTGCTGCTCGGCCGAGATGCGCAGTGCGCCGTTCAGCCAGAACGTGTCGATGCCGCCGCTGATATCGCGGTTGCCGTAGCCGGCCTTGTCGATCCACTGCTGCATGCGCTGCTCGCCTGCACGGCGTGCGACTTCCTGGTAGAACCAGACGGTCGAATAGCGCATGCCACTGGCCAGACTGTTGTCGCGATTCCATTCGGCGACGGGTGAGTCTTTCAATCCACGCACCTTGCCATCCCAGCGGATCACCTCGAACTCGTCCTTGACCGCGCCGCTATCCAGCGCAACCAGTGCGTTGAACAGCTTGAAGGTGGATGCCGGAAGAAAGGCCTGGCGCGAGCGCGCGGCATCGGATACATGCCAGACATCAGCCTTCTCGTCATACACCAGCAGCGTGCCCTTCACCCCGGCCCGGGCAAAGCTCGACTGCCATTGCGGGTGGTCGCGCCAGGACGTGGAATGCCCCAGCGAGCTGAACGCGATGAGGGCGAAAAACAGCCAGGATGGCGAACGACGGATCATCGGAATCTCCTTGCGCGGCCGGGCTGCCACGGGTGTGGGATGAAGATAGATGCCCACTCCGATGGCGGAAGGGCGCGAATCTGGCCGCCTGCGGGCAGCGTAGCCGGTACAATGCCGCGCTGCGCCGGACGGCGCGCCTCACACGGAGCAGCCAAATGAAGGTTCTCGTCATCGGCGGCGGCGGTCGCGAACACGCGCTGGCGTGGAAGCTCAGGCAGTCGTCGCAGGTCGACGAAGTGATCGTGGCACCCGGCAATGCGGGTACGGCGCGCGAGCCGGGCGTGCGCAATGTCGACGTCGCGATGAATGACCTCGATGGCCTGCTCGCGCTGGCGAAGCGCGAGAAGATCGGCCTGACTGTGGTCGGCCCCGAAGTGCCGCTGGTGGCCGGCGTGGTCGACCGGTTTCGCGCCGCCGGCCTGCGCATCTTCGGGCCGCGCGCGGTCGCCGCGCAGCTGGAAGGCTCCAAGGCCTTCGCCAAGGATTTCCTGCAGCGGCACAACATTCCCACCGCGTACTACGCGGTGTTCAGCGAGCTGAATCCGGCGCTGGCGTATGTGCGTCAGCACGGCGCACCGATCGTGATCAAGGCCGATGGCCTCGCCGCCGGCAAGGGCGTGGTGGTCGCCTTGACCCTGGCAGACGCGGAGCTGGCGCTGCACGACATGCTCGGCGCCCACAGCTTCGGCGATGCTTCGGCGCGGGTGGTGATCGAGGAGTTCCTCGACGGCGAGGAAGCCAGCTACATCGTGATGAGCGATGGCAGTTACGCGTTGCCGATGGCCTCGAGCCAGGACCACAAGCGGCGTGACGAGGGCGATCTCGGCCCGAACACCGGCGGCATGGGTGCGTATTCGCCGGCGCCGGTGGTCACCCCGGAAGTCGAGCAGCGCATCCTCAGGGAAGTGATCGAGCCGACCCTGCGCGGGATGGCGGCCGAGGGTGCGCCGTTCATCGGGTTTCTCTACGCTGGCTTGATGATCGACAAGGGCGGCGCGCCGAAGGTGATCGAATTCAATGTGCGCTTCGGCGATCCGGAAACTCAGCCGATCATGCTGCGATTGAAATCCGATCTGGTCGAACTGATCGATGCCGCGCTGGACGGTCGGCTGGAACTTGCCAGGGCACGCTGGGATGCGCGTCCGGCGATCGGCGTGGTGATGGCGGCCGGCGGCTATCCGGGCAGGGTGCGCAGTGGCGACGTGATCGAAGGTCTCGACGCGCCGGCCGATGTCGACGTGAAGATTTTCCACGCCGGCACACGACTGGACACCGAGGGTCGTGCCGTTACCGCGGGTGGCCGCGTGTTGACCGTGTGTGCGCTGGGCAAGGACATCGCCGCGGCACGAGAGCATGCCTATGCCGCAGCAAGTCACATCCGCTACGACGGCGCTTTCTGCCGGCGTGACATTGCGCATCGGGCGTTGCGGCGGTGCTGAGCTGTTCGATCGTCAACGGACCTGCGCCATGTGAACGGTCGCATCGTCGAAGTTGCGTACGCGTGCGCATGTCGGGCCGCTGGTTCGCTTGACTTTTCCGCGCTGGTACTTTTGGGCTATGCTTGGAACTTCCCCCGCGTTAAAGCAGCGGCGCACAGGCGCCCGACAGCTTTCGTGCTTGTTTTCACGTTGATGAGGTTTTCCCATGCGCAAGACGGTTTTGTCGCTGATGTCGGTCGCGGCCCTGGGCCTGGCTGGTTGCAATGCTCCCCATCCGTCGCAGCAGGCGGGCACCGAGGCGCCGGCATCTGCGGATACGGCAGCTGTGGCCAACAAGGTCGCCAACGAAGTGAGCGGCACCATCTCCGTGCGCGGGGCGGTCCAGCCGTCGGCTGATGCCACGCTGGTGCTGAACCTGGTCGACGTGTCGGCCAATGCCGTGGGCTCCGCGCCGCTGGCAAGCAAGACGGCGCCGGCGGGCACGTTCCCGCAGTCGTTCAAGCTGACTTTCAATCCGGCCGAGGTGAAGCCGGATGACCTGTACGTCGTGCAGGCGATCCTGACCGACGGCGAGCGTCACTATTCGATGCCGATGCAGGCACCGGTGCTGGCCAAGGGCAGCAAGAATGATGGCGTGATGATCGAACTGGTGGCCGAGCAGACCCCGGGCGAGAAGGTGCTGGCCGATTTCGGCGCCGAGCAGAAGCTTCTTGGCGGCATGAAGATCAGCCATGGCACCAAGCTCGAAAAGGATGACTCGCGCGGCTGGCAGCTGTTCCGCGAGGCGGGTGAAGTGAAGTTCATTCGCGAGGAAGTCGATTACGGCGACAAGGGCTACACCAGCACCGACTATGCCTACAAGGGCGGCAAGCCTTGGGCCGTCGTGCAGGAGACCAAGTCCAGCCGTGATGCGAAGCCGAGTGCGATCGATCGTGCCGGCTGGACCGATGATGGCGCGCTGGTGCTGAAACAGCATCAGGTCGGTGGCGATGTACAGGCGCTCGATCCGGGCGCCGCGGAGAAGCTGAAGAAGCAGGCCGTTGAAATCCTCAGCGTGGCGACCGGCGGCAAGAACAAGTAAGCCGTCCAGACGTCCGCACACGAAAAAGCCGCCGGGGTGACCGGCGGCTTTTTTGTTGCCGGTTGCCTGGATCAGAACATCACTTTGAAGCCCATGTTGAGGCTGTTGTACTTCTGGCTGGTGTCGCTGAAGCGGCCGCTGTAACCGAACCAGCTGGTCATGCTCGGGGTGAGCTTCGCGGACACGCCCAGTTCGGCCGTGCCCCAGTTCTTGTCCGGGGTGAAGCCGGTCAGCGCGAACGTTCCATTCATGCTGTTGAGGCCGGCGCTGACCGTGCGCGGATCGGCCTTGTCGTCGTGGTTCCACGCCAGTTCGGCGTAGGGCGAAAGCACCGTGTTGCCGACGTCCCAGTGGCCCTGCAGACGCCAGCCAAGTGTGGCCACCAGTGCATCGCGCTGCTGCTTGCCGAACCACATCGCGGTGCTGTCGTTGCCGCTCTCGCTGTAACCGTTGATCTTGACGGTCTGCCATTCCAGATTAGCAAACGGGCCGGTGCGCAGGTTGTCGAAGTCGAACCACCAGCCACCGGTGAAGCCGGTGCCCAGGTGCGAACCGTCGGTCTTGCCGCTCTCGGTGCGCTGCATGGCGCCGAGGTCGATGCGGCGCTCGATGTCCTTGAAGTTGGACTGGCCGAAATTGGCGTAGCCGCCGATATAGCCACCGCCGGCGTGATACGTGACGTAGCCGAGCCCGCTGATGTCCTGCAGCTTGTAGCCGCCGCCGCCGGAGAAGCTGGCGTTGGCCTGACCCACGCCCAGCGCGACGCCCGCCGACAGATGATCGGTGGCCTGCACGGCCGCACCCAGCGTGAGGTTGAAGTTGTTGCTGTTGGTTTTCGGCGAGCCGTTGCTGGCATCGAATCGCTGACGGCCATAGTCGATGTTGACGAAGGTGCGGGTCTCGCCACTCGCTCCATCGACCAGCATCTGGCTGCGGATGGCGCGGGTCTGCGCGGCGTTGGCTGCCAACGGTGCCTCTCCGAGCAGGGAGATCTGCTCCGGGGCGCGGATCACCGAAACCACGTACTGACCGAGCATGGCATGTGCGCCGGTGGTGGGATGCGCGCCATCGGCAAACACGTAGCTCTGGTCGGTGCCGGCGGCGTACGTGTACGGCAGACCGGAGCCCTGCGGGCCGCAGCGCACCGAACTGGAAGTGATGCCGCAAGCTGCCGTGGTGGCATTGCTGAAACCATAAGCCTGCGGGCTGGCAATCACTTCGGAGAGCAAGCCATAGGCATTGATCGGGATGATGCCGGTGCCGAGCTGGCCCAGGCCGCTATTGAGCTGATTGTTGAAGATCAGGCTGAGCCCGGTCAGCGAGGCAGCCGCGGCCGGTCCCTGCGCAGCCGCTGACGGAGTCAACCCGATGTCGGGCAGGTTGAACACCAGGATGTTCTTGACGCCGGCGGCCTGCAGCTGACCGATCAGCTTGACCTCCTGCTGCGCGGCCGCTGCGATGCCACCCTGTGCCTGCGCCGAGGTTTCGAGCCCGCCGCCGGCCAGCGTGGCATGGTAGAAGATGTCGTTGGCGCCACCCCAGATCGAATACAGCGCATGCTGATCGGCGCTGCCTGCGCCCAGATAAGCATTCACCTGCGCGGTCAGTGTGGGCACGGCCCCTGGTGTACCCGGCGAATTGTTGTTCACGCCTGCGCCGCCCCACGCGTAATCGGTTCCCCCATTGAGCGAGGGGCTGAGCGTGTTGCCCAGGGTATGGGCAACATTCTCGATCGCCACGGTGCCTGGATTGGTGGTGAAACGCAGCGGCGGCTGGATGCTCGGGCCGGGGAGTACCTGCGAGAGATTCCCGCTGTCGCTGAGGCTGTCGCCGAATACAACGACCTTGCTGAAATCGGTGGCAATGGCGGCACTGCTGAACAGCAACGTGGCAGCAATGGCGCTGGCGAGCTGGCGGGTACGAAGCATGGGAATTACTCCTGGGCCGAAATGGCCGTGTTAACTGATCGTTAGGGTATTGCACTCCATACGGAACCGCATGCTGCGCCGCAGCGCCAGCGGTTCAGCGTTTGGCAGCCCGCGCCAGCGCATCGGCAAAAGCGCTGTTGGCCGGTGCCGACGCCGCCTTCGGAGTGTTGCCAGCGGGGCGTGCGCCGGGTCGGCCATCGCGCTTGCCGCCGTCGCCGCCACCACCGCCGGCAGGGCGTCCCGCACGCGCCTGCCCCGGCTCGTCGTCGAGTCGCATGCTGAGGCCGATGCGCTGGCGCGGCAGGTCGATCTCCATCACCTTGACCTTGACGATGTCGCCGGCCTTCACCGCGTCGCGCGGATCCTTGACGAAGGTGTGCGACAACGCCGAGACATGCACCAGCCCATCCTGGTGCACGCCGATGTCGACGAACGCGCCGAACGCAGCCACATTCGTGACGCGACCCTCGAGGATCATGCCGGGCTTGAGATCCTTCACGTCCTCGACACCCTCGGCGAAGCTGGGTGCCACAAATTCCGGGCGCGGATCGCGGCCGGGTTTCTCCAGCTCTTTCAGGATGTCGCGCACGGTGGGCACGCCGAACTTTTCATCGGTGAACTGCTCGGGCTTCAGGCCACGCAGGAAGCCGCTGTCGCCGATGATGTTGCGCACCTCGCGACCGCATTGCGCAATGATCCGTTCGACCACCGGATACGCTTCCGGATGCACCGAGCTGGCATCCAGCGGGTTGTCGCCGCTGGACACACGCAGGAAGCCGGCGCATTGCTCGAACGCCTTGTCGCCCAGTCGCGGCACTTTCAGCAGTGCCTTGCGGTTGGCGAACGGGCCGTTGGCGTCGCGGTGCTTCACCACGTTTTCGGCCACGCTGGTGCTGAGGCCGGCCACGCGTGCCAGCAATGCGGCAGAGGCCGTGTTCACGTCCACACCGACGGCGTTGACGCAATCCTCGACGCGGGCGTCGAGTGCGCGCGCCAGCTTGATCTGGTTGACGTCGTGCTGGTATTGGCCGACGCCGATCGCCTTCGGCTCGATCTTCACCAGTTCGGCCAATGGATCCTGCAGGCGCCGCGCAATCGAGACGGCGCCGCGCAGGGTTACGTCCAGATTCGGGAACTCCTTCGCGGCGGTTTCGGAGGCCGAATAGACCGAGGCGCCCGCTTCGCTCACCACGACTTTGGCGATCATATGCGCAGCATCCGCCTTGGCCAGACCCTTGATCAGTTCGCCGGCCAGCTTGTCGGTTTCGCGCGAGCCGGTGCCGTTGCCGATCGAGATCAGGTCGACATGGTGCTGCTTGCACAGCCGCGCCAGTGACGCCAGCGACTCGTTCCACTGCCGCTTGGGTTCCAACGGATAGATGACGTCCGTGGCCAACACTTTGCCGGTGGCGTCGACCACCGCGACCTTGCAGCCGGTGCGGATGCCGGGGTCCAGTCCCATCACGGTCTTGGCGCCGGCCGGTGCGGCCAGCATCAGGTCCTTGAGGTTGTCGCCGAACACGCGGATCGCCTCGTCCTCGGCGCCTTCGCGCACGCGGCCGAACAGGTCGAGCGTGAGGTGCAGATGCAGTTTCACACGCCATGTCAGCCGCACGGTCTCGCGCAACCACGCATCGGCGGCGCGGCCACGGTGGTGGATATCCGCGCGGGCGGCGACGCGGCCCTCACCTTCGGCATGACCCTGCTCGCTATCGGCAGCGGGGCAGAGCTCCAGCTCGATCACGCCTTCGTTGCGCGCGCGCATCAACGCGAGCAGACGGTGCGACGGAATCTTGCCGATCGGCTCGACGTGGTCGAAGTAGTCGCGGAACTTCGCGCCCTCGTTTTCCTTGCCCTCGACCACCTTGGCGCGGATCTGTCCCTGCGCCCACAGCCAGTCGCGCAACTCGCCAACCAGATGCGCGTCCTCGGCGATCGTTTCCATCAGGATCGCGCGCGCGCCATCGAGCGCGGCGCGCACGTCGGCAATGCCCTTGTCCGCATCGACGAACGCCTCGGCGAAGGTTTCCGGCGACCGCGTGGGGTCCTCGCGCAGACCCAGCGCCAGCGGCTCCAGTCCGGCCTCACGGGCGATCTGCGCCTTGGTCCGACGCTTCGGTTTGAACGGCAGGTACAGATCCTCCAGCCGCGCCTTGGTGTCGGCGCCGAGCAAGTCGGCCTTCAATGCATCGCTGAGCTTGCCCTGTTCCTCGACGCTGGCGAGGATCGCTGCGCGCCGCTCCTCCAGCTCGCGCAGATAACGCAGGCGCTCCTCCAGCAGGCGCAACTGGGTATCGTCGAGACCGCCGGTGACTTCCTTGCGGTAGCGCGCGATGAACGGCACGGTGGCGCCGCCATCGAGCAGGTCCACGGCGGCCCGCACCTGGTCGGTCTTGGCGGCGATATCGTTGGCAATGCGTTGTTCGATGCTGAGCATGAGTGGCAATCGGTTCCTGGCGACGCGCTGCGCCGCATGAAGGGGGTCAAGCTGCTGATGATAACAAGCGGTTCGATGGCGCCGGCAGCGCAGTTGCGCAAACAAGAACGGCGCCGCGGTTGCACCGCGGCGCCGTTGAAGAACAATGCGAGGTCAGGCGCTGAACGAGTGGTTGTCAGACGATGCCTGGTTCGGTTTGAACTCACTGGCACGGCCGTTCAGCACCAGGGTGCCGGCGATGATGTCGTGCAGTCCCTGCTTGCGCTGGGTCCAGGCAACCATCAGGAAACCGACGCCAAGGATGATGAAGCTGAGCAGCTTGGCGGCATAACGCCCCAGCGCCCGCGGAAAGCTGATCCGCTTGCCCTGCATGTCGGTAACCCGGATACCCAGCGCCAGTTTGCCGAGCGTGCCCTGCCAGGCCGAGCTCTCGCACACCGCAAAGTACAGCCAGCCGATCACGAAGCTGAGCAGGATGGCCGGCCACATTGCGGCATAGAACCGTTCCTGCGCCGCGATCACCAGTTGCATGTTGCCGGCGGCGTCGATGGCCGCCTGCTGCAGCGCGGCCTGCGCCACATCCACGCCGAACACCTTCTGGATGATCAGCTGCGGGATATACAGGATGATCGCATCCAGGATATAGGCGGCCACGCGCTTCCAGAAACCCGCATGATCTTCCAGCACGACCGCAGTGACCTGCGGCAGCAGCGGCGCAGTGGGTGCGGCATACGGGTTGGCCGGCGCCGGCGCATGCACCACCTCATCGGGAAACAGCACGGACAGCGGCCGCCAGTCGGCGAGCCCCTCGTACCATGCCAGGTCTTTCGGGCTGACCTGGCCGCTGCGCAGCCACTGGCGGACGTCGTCTTCCTTGTACGGGCCATGCCGTTCGCCATCGCGGCCGATCCAGATTTCCATTGCGCACTTCCCTAGCCGGTGAAAGTGCGCATGATGCCATGAGTGGACTTTGGCGCGGGCAGGTCCCGGCGTGCCCGCGCCGGTATCAGGCGGCGTCGCGGCGCTTCAGATGCACCAGCAGCAGCGAGATCGCCGCCGGGGTGACGCCGCTGACGCGCGCCGCCTGACCGACCGTGGCCGGCAGCGTTCGTTTGAGCTTCAGCAGCACCTCGGTGGACAACCCGCGTACCTTGTCGTAATCGAAGCTGGCGGGAATCGCAGTGTGCTCGTGCCGGCGCTGACGCTCGATCTCCTCGCGCTGGCGTTGCAGATAGCCGGCGTATTTGACCTGCACTTCGACTTGAGCCGCGACATCGTCGCGCGCCACTGCCGGTCCGAATCCGGGCACCGCGGCAAGCTGGGCGTAATCGAGTTCGGGGCGACGCAGCAGGTCCATCGCATTGGTCTCGCGGCTGACGGCGATGCCGAGCTGGCGCTCGACCGCGGCTCCGAGCGCATTGGCTGGCGTCGCCCACAAGCCGGCCAGCCGCTGCAGCTCGCGTTCGACCGCCTCGCGCTTGGCGCGCAACGCGTCGTAGCGCGCCTGTGGCACCACGCCGAGCGCGTGGCCGGTTTCGCTGAGGCGCAGGTCGGCATTGTCCTCGCGCAGGTGCAGCCGGTATTCGGCGCGCGAGGTGAACATGCGATACGGCTCGATCGTGCCGTTGCTGGTGAGGTCGTCGATCAGCACGCCGATGTAGGCCTCGTCGCGACGCGGGAACCACGGCGGCTTGCCCTGCGCCGCGAGCGCGGCGTTGAGGCCGGCGATGAGGCCCTGTGCGGCGGCTTCCTCGTAGCCGGTGGTGCCGTTGATCTGGCCAGCGAAATACAGGCCGGGGATGGCCTTGGTCTCCAGCCACGGATTGAGTCCGCGCGGATCGAAGTAGTCGTACTCGATCGCGTAGCCCGGGCGGGTGATGTGGGCATGCTCGAAACCCTTGATCGAATGTACCAGCGCCAGCTGTACGTCGTACGGCAGCGAGGTGGAGATGCCGTTCGGGTAGATCTCGAAGGTGTCGAGCCCTTCCGGCTCGATGAAGATCTGGTGCGAGCTCTTCTCGGCGAAGCGCACCACCTTGTCCTCGATCGACGGGCAGTAGCGCGGCCCGACACCCTCGATCTGGCCGGTGTACAGCGGCGAGCGGTCCAGTGCGCCGCGGATCAGCTCATGCGTGTGTTCAGACGTATGCGTGATCCAGCAGCTCACCTGGCGCGGATGTTCGTCACGCGTGCCGAGATAGGAAAACACCGGCGCCGGCGAGTCTCCGGGCTGCTCCTGCAGGCCGCTGAAATCAATGCTGCGCAGGTCGATGCGTGGTGGCGTGCCGGTCTTCAGGCGGTCAGCCGCGACGGGCAGTTCACGCAGCTTTGCGGCAAGCGTGCTGGCCGGCGGATCACCGGCACGGCCACCGGCATATTGCGCCTGGCCAATGTGGATCTTGCCGGCCAGGAAGGTGCCGGCGGTGAGCACCACGGTGCTCGCTGCGAACGACAGACCCATCTGGGTTACGACGCCGCGGACGCGACCGTTCTCGACGATCAAGTCATCCACCGCCTGCTGGAACAACTGCAGGTTCGGCTCGTTCTCGACGATGTGGCGGATCGCCGCCTTGTACAGCGCGCGGTCGGCCTGGCAGCGGGTGGCACGCACGGCCGGACCCTTCGACGCGTTCAACGTGCGCCACTGGATACCGGCGCGGTCGGCCGCGTGCGCCATCGCGCCCCCCAGCGCGTCGATTTCCTTCACCAGATGACCCTTGCCGATGCCGCCGATGGCCGGGTTGCAGCTCATTTGCCCGATCGTCTCGATGTTGTGGCTGAGCAGCAACGTCCGCGCACCGGCGCGCGCGGCAGCCAGCGCGGCTTCGGTGCCGGCGTGGCCACCACCGATCACGATGACGTCGTAGTGGGTCGGGTGGCGCATGGAACTGCCCTGAGCGTGCAAAAAGTGACGAAACAGGGCGCTATGGTAGCGCCATCAATACCTTGCGAGCCGATTCGGCAAACTGGCATGTTTCCTGCTTGAATTATCGGGCACTTTCAGGGGCAGACGCTGCGCGGTCATCGCGCGCCGAGATCGGACGGACAGGGGTTCGATCGTGTACCAGGAAAGGAAGCAAGACGGCACCCCTCGGGGTGCCGTCGCCTTTTGTGCGCTACGCAATTCTTCGGAAGCCAGCAAACACAAGGCCCCGCGGCGTTCCGGCCGCGGGGCCTTGTGTTGTATAGATCTGGCGCTCGGCGGTCTCAGGAACAGGGGGAATCCAGGATGACCGTGTTGCCGAGCGCCAGAAACCGGTAGCTCCTGACGCAGACAGCGTTTCCGCTGCCGTAGACGTGGATCGATATTCACCGCAATTGCGTGAACACGGGGTGACTGAAAGGTGATTTTGTGTCGAGCCGCGGCAGCAGATGACGTGCTGCGTCAGTCGCGTGCTGTCGGCCCCAAAATCACTGTGATGTGGATCACACATTGGCATGGCGGTTGCATCTACCTCATCACCAACCACGATGGGGTACGTCATGGACATGAGCTTCGATTTCCAACCGGTTTATCCGCACCACGATCTGCTGATCGAACTTGGTCAGGTCGAGATGGCCATCGACGGCCTGAGCGAGCGTGAAGACAACGAGCGTGGCGCGCTGCAGCCGGGTCTCGAGTCGCGCATGCAGAGCCTGCTCGAAGCGCTCGATCATCTGGCCGTCTGAATGAAACATCCTGTCTGCATGCGCGGGGTACCCCGCGCATGCAAGGACGATGCTTGACATCGCGCGCGCCCTGTCAGCGGCTGCATCGCTGATCAGTGATTGAGTACGCCGCCGATGATTTCGGCCAGGTTGCGGGAAAGCCCGTGATGCCCGGCCAGTTCCGCAATAGCCGCACGCGCGGCACCACGACGTTGCGACTCCAGCCGCTGCCAGCCGTTGAACGCCGTCGCCAGTCGCGCCGCGACTTGTGGATTCAACGCATCAAGGGCGATCAACCGCTCGGCCAGTAGCCGGTAGCCGGCGCCATCGATCCGATGGAACCCACTCGGGTTGCCGCGCACGAACGCACCCAGCAGCGCCTGCACCCGATTCGGATTCTTCAGCGTGAACCCGGGGTCGCGCTCCAGCATCAGGACGCGCTCCGGCGCATCCTCGTCCGGTATCTGCGCCTGCACGGCAAACCACTTGTCCAGCGCCAGTGCGTTATCCGCGTAACGCGTGCGGTAATCGAGCAGTGCCGATGCGGCCTGCGGGGCCTGGCCGCGCAGCAGCACGGTCAGTGCAGCGAGCCGGTCGGTCATGCCGGGTGCGTCGTGGTACTGGGCGGCAGCCAGTTCGCCTGCACGGGCGCGGTCGAGCAGATTCAGCAGCTCCAGCACGCGGCGCTTGAGCCGTCGGCGCGCCTGGCTGGTGGCATCCATGTCGATGGTGGTGTGCGCGGCCAGCGCCAGATAGCGCTGGTGCAGCGCCTCGGCGCCGAGGCGCTCGGCCAGCCGCAATTGCAGGCGCTGGCGCAAATGGTGGATGTGCTGCGGATCGATCGCCGTTTCGCGCTCGGCCAGCTCGACCTCGCCCGGTGGGGTCAGCAGATCGGCCAGCAGCGCGTCGTCGATGCCATGACTATCGAACAGCAGCGCCAGCGCAGCACACCAGGCCTGCAGGGCGTCAGCGGACGCACCGTCACGCAGATCTTCGTAGGCGCGAGCGGCCAGTTGCTGGCCGGCTTCCCAGCGATTGAAGCCGTCGACATCGTGACCCAGCAGCAGCGCCAGTTCGCCCGGCGTGTAATCGCACTCCAGAATCACCGGCGCGGAGAATCCTCGCAACAGGGACGGCACCGGCGACGATGCGACGTTGCCGAATACGAATCGCTGCTCCACCTGGGCCAGCACCACCACGAGTTCGGTGATGCCTTCGGACGTCTGGCCATCCAGATGCAGCGGCAGCATGCCGCCATCGCGATCAAACAACGCCAGCTTGACCGGTATCGGCAGTGCCGGCCGGGGCTCGGCTCCGGCTGTGCCCGGCGCGTGCTGCGCGAGCGTCAGCGTGTATTCCTGCCGGACCGCATCGTAGCGGCCATGCGCCTTCAGCCGCGGCGTGCCGGCCTGACCGTACCAGGCCAGGTACGGCATCAGGTCAGTGCCATTGGCATCGCCCAGCGCCCCCAGAAAATCCTCCAGCGTGGCGGCGTGCCCGTCGTTGCGCTCGAAGTAGAGATCCATGCCGCGGCGAAAGCCGGCCCGGCCCAGGGCGCCGGCCAGCATGCGCACCAGCTCGGAACCCTTCTCGTACACCGTAGCGGTATAGAAGTTGTTGATCTCGCTGTACTGCGCCGGGCGTACCGGATGCGCCAGCGGGCCGGCGTCTTCCGGGAACTGCGCGCGGCGCAGCAGCGAAACATCCTCGATGCGTTTCAGCGGCGCAGAGTTCATATCGGCCGAGAAGCTCTGCTCGCGGAACACCGTGAGCCCTTCCTTCAGTGACAGCTGGAACCAGTCGCGGCAGGTCACCCGGTTGCCGCTCCAGTTGTGGAAGTACTCGTGCGCGACCACTGCCTCGACATGACGATATTCGTCGTCCGTGGTCGAGTCCGGGTCGGCCAGCAGACACTTCGCGTTGAAGATGTTGAGGCCCTTGTTCTCCATTGCGCCCATGTTGAAATCATGCGTGGCAACAACGTGGAACACGTCTAGGTCGTAGTTGCGGCCATACGCCTGCTCGTCCCAGCGCATCGAGCGTTCCAGTGCGTCCATCGCGTAGCCGCAGCGCCCGATGGCGTCCGCTTCGGCCCAGATCTTCAGTTGCACGGCGCGGCCGTCGGCGGTGACGTAGTCGCGCTCGATCTTTTCCAGCCGACCGGCGACCAGCGCGAACAGATAGCTGGGTTTCGGGTGTGGATCGACGAAGCGCGCCCAGTGCCGGCCGCCCTCCAGTTCACCGCTGCCATCGGGATTGCCGCCGGCCAGCAGCACCGGAAAGCGCGCGCGATCGGCTCGCAGGGTCACGCTGTAGCGCGACTGCACGTCGGGCCGGTCGGGAAAGAACGTGATGTGGCGAAAACCTTCGGCTTCGCACTGGGTCAGCAGAAAACCCGTCTCGTGCGATCCGGAGAGGTACAAGCCTTCCAGCGCGGTATTCGCCGCCGGGCGCAACCGCACGCGGGTTTCCAGCACGCTGCCATCGCGGGCGCCATCGACCTCCAGCACATTGCCGGTGTAGCGGTACGCGGTGGCCGGCAGTGGCACGCCATCGAGCGCGATCGACAGCAACTGCAGGTTTTCGCCGTCCAGCCGCAGCGGCAGGTTCTGTGAAGCGTCGCGCCGCAGCAGCAAGCGCGCGGATAGTTCGGTGGCCTCGATGCCGAGGTCGAAATCGAGCTCGACCGTCTCGACCCGCCAGGCGGGTGCGCGGTAATCACGCAGACGGATCAGCGCAGGGGTTTGCTCTGGGAGGACGTGCATGGGGACGGCATTGGGGTGGGAACTGATGAGGTTAACATGGGCCGATTCAACGGCAGGAGAATCCCATGGCGACATCGAGCGCTCCGCGCTACGGCGCCGAACGGGCCCGGTTGGGCGATCAGGCCATCGTGGTGCTGACCGACCACACCGGCCAACGGCGCGTCCGCATTGCACAGCACGGCGCGGCCCTGCTCGGTTTCGAGGTGCCACTGGGCGCGGCCACGCAGGATCTTGCCGACGGCTATCGCGATGCGGCCGAGGTGACCAGTCGCGCGGGCTCACGCTTCGCGATCATGGCGCCATTTGCCGGGCGCATCGCCGACGCGCGCTATGACTTCGATGGTCACGTGCAGGATCTGCAACCGGGCGTCACTGGTGCCGAACGCGCCAGCCGGCATGGCTTCGTGCGTGACGTGGATTTCGACGTCATCGCATTGGTGGCCGACGAGGGGCGTGCGCAGGTGACGCTGGGCACCACGGAAATCCGTCCGCAGGCGGGCTATCCGCATGCGATCGATCTCGAGGCGACGTTCACCCTCGATGCCGCCGGCCTCACCCTTGAAGCATGCATGCGCAATGTCGGCGACCGCGCCGCGCCGTGCTTCTTCGGCTGGCATCCGTACTTCCGACTGGCCGACGGTCTGGTCGATGGCTGGCAACTGCAGATTCCCGCGCAGACGCTGATCCGTACCGGCGCCGACCTGATCGCGCTACCCGGCGCGGCTGCATATGTGGCGCTGGACGATGCGCCGGCACTCGATTTTCGCGAATCGCGACGGCTCGGCGACAGCATCCTCGATCAGGGCTACACCGACCTGGAGGCGGATGCGGACGGCCGCATCCGCACCCGCCTGCGCGATCCGTCCAGCGGTCTTGGCATCGCGGTGTGGCAGGAGCGTGGCGTGATGCACGCGTTCACCGCCGACACGGTGAGTCGCAACGCACGCCGGGCGATCGCGCTGGAACCGATGGAGTGCATGGCGAACGCCTTCAACCGCCCCGATTGCGCCCAGGCGGTCCGGCTGGAGCCGGGTGCCGAACGCCGTTTCCGTTGTGGTGTGGAGGTCGAGTTGTCATGAGTACACAACCTGTGAGTACGCAACCTATGAATGCCGTGATGGATGTCCTGCCGGATTTCGAACAGATCCGCGATGCTGCCGCACGCATCGCGCCGCATGCACGGGTGACGCCGGTGCTGCGCAGTGCGGCACTGGATACGCTCAGCGGCGCCGAGCTGTATTTCAAATGCGAACACCTGCAACGCGGCGGCGCGTTCAAGTTTCGCGGTGCCTGCAATGCAGTGTGGGCATTGACTGACGAACAGGCCGCACACGGCGTGGTCACACATTCCTCCGGCAACCACGGCAACGCGCTGGCACTCGCTGCAGCGACACGCGGTATCGCTGCGCACGTGGTGGTGCCCGAAGGCGCAGTGCGCGCCAAGGTCGAGGCGATCGAACGTGCCGGCGCGATCCTGCACCGCTGCGCACCGACCCAGGCCGCCCGCGAGGCAATGGCCGCCGAGGTGCAGCGCGCTACCGGTGCGGTGATGGTGCATCCGTACGCCGATACCCGGGTGATGGCCGGGCAGGGCACGCTGGCACTGGAACTGTTGCAGCAGGTGAGTGGCCTGACAGCGTTGATCACCCCGGTCGGTGGCGGCGGCCTGGCCAGCGGCGTGGCGATTGCCGCGCATGCGATCGATCCGGCGCTGTCGCTGTTCGGCGCCGAGCCGCAGGGCGCCGACGATGCCGCGCGGTCACTGGCGCAGGCTGTGCGAGTCACCACGGTGGTGCCCGACACGGTATGCGACGGCCTGCGCGCCTTGGTCGGCGAACGCAATCTCGACGCGCTGCGCACGCATCGGGTCGAAGTGATCACGGTCACCGACGCAGAAACCATTGCCGCGATGCAGCTGCTCTGGTCGGAACTGAAGCAGGTAGTCGAAGTGTCCAGCGCCACCGTGCTGGCGACGATCCTCAAGCAACCTGAACGCTTCGCCGGCCGCCGCATCGGCGTGGTACTGACCGGCGGCAACGTGGATCTTCGGGCACTGCCGTGGTGAACAAATTCAGCCGCGGCGGCGCGCGCCGACGCCGCTGACCGCGGCCAGGCCCAGCAGCACGAACACGATGCCGAGCAGCTCCATCATCGATGGCTGCTCATGCAGGATCAGCCACGCCAGCAGCACGCTGACGATCGGCACGCCGAGGCTGGACACGCTGGCCACCGTGGTCGACAGCCGCTGCAGCACGATCGACCACAGCCACCACGCCAGGCTCGACGCCAGCACCGCGCTGTAGGCCAGTGCACCGATGAACGGCCAGTCCCACTCGATCGAACGCTGCGGCACCGCCAGCGTGACGAGGCCAAGCGCGATCCCACCGGCCAGCATCTGCCACGCGGTGAGGTTGAGCACCGACGGCGCATGCCGGCGAAACATGCGCTTGCTGAGCACGGTGCCGGCCGCCCACGCGACACCGCCGGCCAGCGCCAGCGTGGTGCTCAGCATGCTGCCCATGGCATGCCATGGTTCGATGATGCACAGCAGTCCGATCGCGGCCAGCGCCAGCCCGAGCCAGTGCTGCACAGTGGGCCGGTCGCCCAGCAGCAGCCACGCCAGCAGCACCGCCCAGAACGGCATGGTGTACGCCAGCAATGCGACATGGCCGGCCCCACCATCGAGCAGTGCCCACTGCTCCAGTCCCTGGAACGCGGCGGTCTGGCACAGGCCGATCAGGATCGTCGGCAGCAGCGGCGGTGGCCGCAGCGACTGTCGCGACAGCAGCAGCGCCGCAAACAGCACGGCCGCACCGATCAGGTAACGCAGCGCGGCGAAATCGAACGGCCCGGCATGCGCCAGCACCTGCTTCATCACGATCCAGCTGTAGGCCCAGATCAGGATGGTGGCGAGCAGCGCAAACAGCGCGCCGCGCGATGGCTGGGAAGAAGGCGACATGGCGGGCCGGACGAGAGTGAGGCGACAAGTCTAGCGGTGTCCGCTACGGTGTGCGGCACCGCATGACCGGACCCTGCGATGACCAAGACCACCAACCTGCAACGCTGCCACTGGGCCACCGGCAGCGATGCCCTGATGTGCGACTACCACGACACCGAATGGGGCACGCCGCTGCACGACGACCGCGCGCTGTTCGAATTCCTCTGCCTCGAAGGCGCGCAGGCGGGCCTGTCGTGGCGCACCGTGCTGGCCAAGCGCGAGAACTATCGCAAGGCCTTCCACCGCTTCGAGATCGCCCGCGTCGCCGCGATGAAGGATCGCGAACTGGAAAAGCTGCTGCTCGATCCCGGCATCATCCGCAACCGGCTGAAGGTGACGGCCACGCGCGACAACGCGATTGCCGCGCTCGATGTGATCAAGGAGTTTGGCAGTCTGGACGTCTATCTGTGGTCATTTGTCGACGGTAACCCGCTGGTCAATCGCTGGCGCGACAAGAGCGAGGTGCCGGCCAGCACCGAGCTGTCCGACCGCATGAGCAAGACGCTGAAGAAGCGTGGCTTTCGCTTCGTCGGCACCACGATCTGCTATTCGCTGCTGCAGGCGACCGGGATGATCAATGATCATCTGGTGGGATGTTTCCGGCACAAGGTCTGCGTGGGCAAATAGGGTGCCGTCAACGTCGCGCGAAGAGTCGGCCCAGCTGCTGAGCGTGATTGTTGCTACTCCATGCACCGTTCCCGGAGATTCCCCATGTCCATCATCAACCGCCAGCTCTGCCTGAAAACCCGCCCCGAAGGCCTGGTGCAGCGCGAGAATTTCGATCTGGTGGAAGAGGTCGTGTCCGAGCTTAAGGACGGCGAAGTACTGCTGCGCGTGCTGCACATGTCGATGGACCGACCAATCGCGTGTGGATGCGCGACATCCCGCAATACCTGCCACCGCTGGCGATCGGTGAGGTGATGCGTGCGCTCGGCCTGGGCCGCTTGGTGCAGTCGCGCTCAACGCGGTCCACTACGGCCTCACCGACATCGCCCCGCTGCAGGCCGGCGAAACCCTGGTGGTCGGCGGCGCCGAAAGTGCCGTTACCTGATCGACGAACTGGGTTTCGATGCTGCCGTCGATTACAAGGCTGCGGACTTCAAGCACCAGCTCAGGGCGGCCACGCCCGATGGCATGCACGTGAACTTCGAGAACGTGGGCGGCGAGGTGGATGGGGTCAGAGAGGCGTTCGTCTCCACCCTAACCGGCCGGTGGCAGCGGTCTGCTTCCTGGAAGCATGGTCAACGACAGGTGCGCGTCGGTTATCGGTCCAACTTGAACATCGCCGGCGGCAATCAATGCCAAGACCGCTTCCTGTATGGCGGCCAAGCTCGTGTAGCGTGGCTGGTAACCGAGGCGACGGCGCGCCTTCTCCATGGACATGCACGAGCTTCGCGCGATGTGTTCCCAGGCTTGATCCGCCTGCTCGGGGGTCTGCCCGGTCTTCCATTCGTCGAAAGGCTGGAAGCGGATCTTCGGCTCCACTCCGAACCAGCGGAACATGGCCTCGGCGTAACCACGCAGGTTCAATGCTTTCTCCGCGACGACATTGAACGCCTCCCCGACGGACGCAGACTGGTTGGCAATCGCCCGCATGACAAATTGCGCGATGTCATCCGCGTGCACGTGGTGGAGGGTTTCCAGCCCGTAGTTCGGCAGCGAGATTTCCTCGCCGCGTGCCATGCGCGAGAACACCTCGATGTCGACGTTGCCGCAGGGACCAATCGGGGTCCAGCCCGGCCCGACGATGTGACCTGGCCGGAACACCGTGGCCGGGAAACCGGTGCGGCGAGACTCGTGCAGCAACCACGCCTCGATGGCCGCCTTGTTGATGCCGTATTCGCCAAACGGATTGGGTGGGTCGTCTTCATCCGCCGGGATGGCCGCGTTATGGCCGTACACCCAGATGGTTCCGCAATGCAGGAAATGTTCGACCTTCCCGCGCAGGGCATGCACCAGGCTCTGCGTGCTGGGCAGGTCGAACGAGATCAGGTCGACGACGATGTCGGGGCGGAGCTCGACCACGCAGGAGGCGAATCTTCCCGATCGTTCTTCGGCCATCCGGTCCAGCGTGACCTGTTCCACGGATCGCCAGGCCGGGTGAGGGCGGTATTTTCTGGATTGGTCGCGGCTGATATTGACCACGTCGTGTCCGTGTTCCACCAGTGCAGGGATCAGATAGGCGCCAATGTGTCCGCTGCCTCCGATGACGATGATTCGAGACATGGATTCTCCAGTTAGCCAGGCAAGTTAGCGCCATCACGGTGAGCCGCTGCCGTCCGCCACCGGCCTGCTGCGCCCGCTGAATCATCGCGCAATCGCACCGGCAAATGGCAGTCGCCGCCGACCTCGGGCATGTCATCCGGCCGTCGTCGCGCCGTGCCGGAACAGCAAGCGCCGGGCCGACGCGTGCATCTTGCCGGAGGCGTGGCGACACGGCGATGCATCGCCATGGGCGAGGGCAAGCGCGGCCTCCGCCTCCACCGCCACTTCCGACCTCGAGCGTCATGGGCCGCTGGCGGCATGCAGGAGGGCGGGGCGGCTGTTCCGATCCTCGCGCTGTCCACAGGCCTCGAACACCGAAATGCTGCGCCGCAACCATGTCGGCTCCGATATGGCTGCGTGGAATAGGCAGATAACGCTCTTTATCAGCAACTTGCATGGATATGGCCGACGACTTTCTGTATGCGGCTCTGCAAGTTGACACCGGTGACAATGACTCGCAATCTGATGCCGTTCCGGTGCGGGGAGGCACAGTGGACTTGGCAATCACCCATCCTGATCCACCAGCGCGCGTCGCGGCGTTGCCATTTCTGGCGGCCGACGTGGGCGGCACGTTTGCCCGCGTCGCGTTGATGCAGGCGCCCCATGACGAGGGACGCGAGCCCGAAGTGCTTGCCTATCGCAAGCTCGCCTGCGCGCAGTTCGACGGGCTGGCGGCGCTGTTGCAATCGTTCGTGGACAGCGACGCGGAGACCGGCGTGCGGCACTGCGTGCTTGCCTGCGCCGGCCACGTAAAGGACGACGAGGTGTTGAACGACAACTCGCCCTGGCCAATCCATCTGTCGCAGCTGCGCCAGTCGATGGCGTTGGACCACGTTGCCGTCCTCAATGACTTCGAGGCATTGGGATACGCACTCGGCAACGGGCCGGCCAGTGGCTCCCGGCTGCTGTGCGGACCGGCTGCGCGAACCCAGGGTTCGGTGCTGGTGATCGGCCCCGGAACAGGCCTGGGCGCGGCCGTGCGCTTGCCCGCCTCGGCAGGCGGCCACGTGCTGGCGACCGAAGCCGGCCAGATGGATTTCGCACCCGGTTCGGTCCGCGAACGCGAGCTTCTCGCCTACCTGGCGCCACACGGCGGCTACGTGGCGTATGAACGCATCGTCTCAGGTCCCGGCCTGCTGACTTCGTATGCGGCCCTGTGCGCCTTGCGAGGGGAAACGCCGAGGCTTGCAACGCCCGAGGAAGTCACCGCCGCGGCCGCGGCATGCAGTGACGCGCAGGCCGTGGAAGCCGTGCAGATCTTTTGCGCGTCGCTCGGAAGTTTCGCCGGGAGCCTGGCGATGACCTTCATGACCACCGGCGGTGTGTATCTGGCCGGTGGCTTCCTGCATTCCATGTTCGCGTTGCTCGAACACAGCGCGTTCGAAGAGCGGTTCCTGCACGGACGCAGCGTGCGCGCATTCCTTTCGCAGGTTCCGGTGTGGGTCACCGAACACGGGCGCCACGGCGTGCTCGGCGCGGCCCAGTGGTATCTCAGGCATGGCGTGCCCCAGGGGGCGCGGCAGGCATCAACCAAGAGGTAAGGCACATGTCCACCCTACATCGCAGGCACCCCTTGTCATTGGCCGTATCGATGTCCTTGTTGGCGGCGGTGGCGACATCGGCGGCGGCATCCCCGCGCACGGGCACGCCGGTGGATGCCGCCGGTCCGCAGACCGCCGCGCCGCAAGACGCGTCGGCAACGTCCTCGCCCGATGCAAGCAAAGTCGAGCCCAAGAAAAAGAGC
The DNA here is from genome assembly GCF_006438785.1 of Rhodanobacter glycinis. Classification (GTDB taxonomy): domain Bacteria; phylum Pseudomonadota; class Gammaproteobacteria; order Xanthomonadales; family Rhodanobacteraceae; genus Rhodanobacter; species Rhodanobacter glycinis_A. The sequence continues at coordinate 408,884 of NZ_RCZB01000004.1, forward strand.
GGCACGGCAGACAAGGACGCGAAGAATGCGGTTGCGTTGTCTGCCGTCAACGTCGTCGGCGTGCGCGCCTCGCAGATGCGCGCGATCGAACTGAAGCGCCAGGCGCCGAACATCCAGGACAGCATCACCGCCGAGAGCATCGGCCAGTTGCCCGACGTGACCATCACCGATGCGTTGCAACGCGTCACCGGCGTGCAGATCAACCGCGACGCAGGCGTGGGCACCACGGTCGACGTGCGCGGCCTGCCCGAGGTCGGCACCATGCTGAACGGCGAAGCGTTCATCACCGCGGACCAGATCGACTCGCAACAGCCCGACTTCACCATGCTGCCAGCCACGCTGTTCCACGGCGTGGACGTGATCAAGTCGCCCACCGCCAGCACTACCGACGGCGGCATCAGTGGTGCGCTCGACCTGCATACGTATCGCCCGTGGGACCTGCCCAGCGGATTCACCTACAGCTACTCCGCCAATGGAGAGCGCGGGCGGACCAGCAGCAAATGGGGGCCCGAAGCAAACGGCCTCATCTCGTTCAACGACGACGGTCACTGGGGGCTGCTGGTTTCCGCCGACTACTCCGACACCACGCGATCCAACTCGAACGAGGGCCTCGACCAGTACGGCGTGGTGCTGAACGGTGAGAACGCGGCCAGCGCGGGCGGCTACAACGGCTTCCTGACGCCGTGGAACGGTGCGCCGATTCCTTCGCAGATCGTGCAGAACCCCGACGGCAGCGTCGACGTCAATGGCGACGGCAAATCCAACGGCGTGTTCATGGGCAGCCAGAACATCGGCCTGTACGACATCACCACCCAGCGCAAACGCAAGTCGGGCAGCGCCTCGTTCCAGATGGACCTGGGCAGCGGATTCACCTTCACCAGCGACTACTTCTACGCGCAACAGAAGCAGTTCGACCGCAACGTCGGCATCCAGATCAACTCCACCAACTGGCAGGGCGCGACTTACGTGCCGCTGCAGTCGCGCGATACCGGCCGTCCCGTGGCCGGCTCCTACGGCACGCCCGAGCCGGGCTGGGACGGCAGCCACCTGTACACCACCCAGGTCTACCAAAAGTGGCCGGGCGACGTGGAATCGTTCTCGCAGATCACCCGCAAGGATTCCACCGCGAAGAACTTCAACGCCCAGCTGGATTTCGACGACGGCGGGCCCTTCACGGCAAGCATTCGCGGCATTCACGACACCGCGCGCCAGTCGAACGCGGAGACCGACATCAACATCTCCAATTCCGATGGCGGCCTGTGGTCCAACGTGCTGATGGACGGCGTACCCGACTCCACCGTGCCGCCCGGCACCTACGTCTTTCCCGACCAGCTCGGCGGCAACCGCGTCTTCAACGCCAACGGCATGCCCCAGAACACGGTTCCGGTCACCGCCGACCTGCGTGGCCGCTACCTGACGGTCGGCTTGCCCTCGTCGCTGGCCAACCAGTTCGCCGACCCCAACGGCTGGACGATGAAGACGCTGGAGTCGTCCGGTGACTACGATCGCAAGGTCGCCCTCAACGTGCTTCGGCTCGATGGGCACTACGACTTCGGCAATGGCATCAAGCTGGATTTCGGCGCGCGCAACAGCATCCGCCATGCCGACAACATCGGCTACACGCTGGTCACGCCGGTGTACGCCGGCATGGGCGCCAGCGACCCGAACGGTTGCCTGGTTCGCTACGTCGGTGCCGATGTGGTGCTCAACAGCGGTTCGTGTACGGCAGGCAACGATCAGGGCTATTTTCGTGCCGGCCCGATCTCGGCCTTGCAGATTCCGAACACGCCGGGGCCGCTGGCCGACAACTGGAAGAAGTACAGCAACCTGCTCGGCTCGGGGATCACCTTCTGGGCGATCGATCCGCATGCCATGGACAACCCCGAAGCCTACTGGAAATCGCTCTATCCCCAGACCCAGCGGCAGGGCGAGCCAGGCACCACCTGGGCGGTGGGCATCAAGGAGACGTCGGCCTACGTGCAGGCCAACTTCGACGGCAACCTCGGCAGCATGCCGTACAGCGCCAACGTCGGCTTGCGCGTGATCCGCACCAACCTTGGCGTCACCCAGCGCCTCAGCGGCGATCCGGGCGCCTACGGCACCGAGCCTGCCGATATCGGCGCCCAGGTCACCCAGCGCAGCTACAAGGACTATCTGCCGGCGGCCAACTTCGCGCTGGATCTCACCGACAGCCTGAAGTTTCGCCTCGGCTTCTCCAAGAACATGATGCCGCTTGACCTCAGCACCTGGGGCGGCGGGCTGCAGCTGAACTATTCGCTGGTGGAGACCCCGCAGGGCCCGTTGTTCCGCGTGGCGGCCGGCAGTTCCAGCGGCAACCCCAGCCTCGACCCGTGGCGCTCCAAGAACTACAACGCCTCGCTCGAGTACTACATCAACCCCACCAGCATGCTCAGCCTCGCGCTGTTCCGCATCAACGTGCAGAGCTTCATCAAGAGCGGCAGCGTCATCGACTGCACGCTGCCGGACGAGGATGGCGTCGTACGCAATCATTGCGTCACCATCAGCGAGCCGATCCAGGGCACCGGCAACAGCATCCACGGCATGGAGTTCGACTACCGCCAGGGCTTCACCTTCCTGCCCGGCATCCTGTCCAAGACCGGCATGGAGATCAACGCCACCTACGCGCCGAGCGACTCCGGAGCCACCGATCTGGCCGGGCACAACATCCCGTTCCAGGACAATTCGACCAAGTCCGGCAACTTCATCCTGTGGTACCAGGACGACCGCTTCCAGGCCCGCGTCGCCTACAACTACCGCTCGCGGCGCGCCGTGTCGGAGGACGTGGGCGGGATCAGCGGCATGGAAATGTACGAGGCGCCGCAGAAGTACCTGGACGCGTCGGTCTCGTACAAGATCGCCAAGTGGGCCGAAGTGTTCGTGGACGGCACCAACCTCACCAACGAGTACCAGAGGTATTACCTGGTGTGGCCCGACCAGCCGGCGCATTCGAACTTCTCCGAACGCATGTTCATGGTCGGCATCCGCGGTCAGTGGTGACGGAAAGGGGCTTGGAAGCCTGTCGCGTGCGACACGCGCGACAGGCTTCCAGATGATCGCCTTCGCTTCCGCAGTTGCTTCGAGTCCGCCACGGGTCGAGGCTGATGCGTGCCGCGTACGCCAAGCGGCCTGCAGGCAGACTAGCCTCCACGCACTTCTCCCATTCGTTCCGACCGCGTCCTACGACGAAGGCTGACATGCAGGATCAAACCCGACCATCCACGCGCGGCAGCAGCTTCCATCGCTCGATCGGCCTGTTCACCGGCACCGCGATCAACATGACCCAGATGTGCGGCATCGGGCCGTTCATCACCATCCCGATCATGGTCGCCACCATGGGCGGGCCGCAGGCGGTGATCGGCTGGATCGTGGGCGCCATCCTGGCGATCGCCGACGGCATGGTCTGGGCGGAACTGGGCGCGGCCATGCCCGGCTCCGGCGGAACCTACGTCTACCTGCGCGAAGCCTTCCAATACCGCACCGGCAAGCTGATGCCGTTCCTGTTCATCTGGACGGTGCTGCTGACGATCCCCTTGCTGATGTCCACCGGCATCATCGGCATGGTCGAGTACCTGGGCTTCTTCTTCCCGCACCTGGGCTGGTGGCCGGTGCATCTGATCAGCCTGCTGGCGACGGCCCTCGTCACCTTGCTGCTGTACCGGCGGATCGAATCGATCCGCGTGATCACCATCGCGCTGTGGGTGATCATGCTGCTCTCGGTCGTCGGCGTGTCGGCGGCGGGCTTCTCGGACTTCCATTCCAGCTACGCCTTCAGCTATCCGGCCGGCGTGTTCGGCGGTCACTTCTTCGTGGGCCTCGGCGCGGGCCTGATCATCGGCATCTACGACTACCTCGGCTACTTCACCACCGCCTACATGGGTGACGAGCTGCGCGACCCGGGTCGCACCATGCCCGGCTCGATCATCATCTCGGTGGTCGCGATGATGTTCGTCTACCTCATCCTCAACATCAGCGTGCTCGGCGTGGCGCCGTGGCAGGAGATCGCCCACTCCACCTCGGTGGCGTCGCTGGTGGTGGAGCACAGCTGGGGCCACACGGCGGCCGCGGTGATGACCCTCCTGATCATCGTGACCGCGTTCGCCTCGGTGTTCGCCGGCCTGCTCGGCGGCTCGCGCGTGCCGTTCCAGGCGGCGCACGAAAAGGTGTTCCTGTCCGTGTTCGGCAAGCTGCATGCGAAGCACGGCTTTCCGCACGTGGCGCTGCTCACGATGGGCGTGCTGACGGCTGTCGGCACGTTCTTCGACCTGACCGAAGTCATCAACATGCTGCTGGCCGCGACCATCATCGTGCAGTTCATCGCGCAGATCGCCGCGCTGGTGGTGCTGCGCCAACGCCAGCCCGGGCTGCATCGACCGTACCGGCAATGGCTGTATCCGGTGCCGTGCGTGATCGCGCTGGTGGGCTGGATCTACGTCTATGTTTCGGCGTCCACCTTGTCGCTGATCCTGTCCGGCATCTGGATCGTGGCCGGCCTGGTGGTGTTCGCGATCTGGGCGAAGGTCAACCGCTCCTGGCCGTTCGCGCCACTGGAAATCCGTGAAGCCTATCTTGAGAAGGACTGACGCCATGCGCATCCTGGCCAAAACATTGTTCGTGACCATGACGGCGCTGGCGGCCGCGACGGTCGCTGCGCCCGCTCGCGCCGCCACCGCCTTCGCGCCCACGCGGGTGGACGGTGGCGCCGGCGCCACCACCGCCGTGGCCGGCTGGCAGATCCAGGCCAGCGACAAGGCGCAGGAAAGCGGCGCCAAGATTTCCAGCTCCGGCTATTCCACCCAAGGCTGGTACCCGGTCAGCGGCCGCGCCACGGTGATGGCGGGCTTGCTGGAAAACGGCGCGTACAAAGACGTGTTCTACAGCGACAACCTGCGCGCTGTGCAGGCGCCCGATGCCAGCGGCAGCCTGTTCGTGAACCCCTGGTGGTATCGAACCGAGTTCATCCTCGCCGAAAGTGCGCACGGACTGCACACCTTGCTGCGCACCAACGGCATGATCGCCAGCGCCGACGTGTGGGTGAACGGGCACCTGGTCGCCGACCACGCCACGGTTGCCGGCGCCTATCCCGTGCACGAGCTCGACGTGACGCCGTGGGTGCACGCGGGCAGCAACATCCTCGCGCTGCGCGTGCACCCGGCCGACCCGCGACGCAGCCTGTCGATCGGCTGGGTCGACTGGAACCCCACGCCGCCGGACAACAACATGGGCCCGTGGCGTGGCGTCGACATCGTGCAGAGCGGGCCGGTGCAGCTGCGCTTTGCGCACGTGACGCCGACGCTGTCGTTGCCCGATCTCGCGCACGCCGCGCTGACCGTGAAGGTGGAGGCACGCAACCTCGATGCGGTGGCGCACGAGGCGACCATCACCGGCGAGGTCGCCGGCGTTTCGTTGCAGCGGACGATCCATCTCGCCGCCGGCAAAGCGCAGACCGTCGCGTTCACGCCGAAGACCGATCCGGCTCTCGAGCTCAGCCATCCGAACGTCTGGTGGCCCATCGGCATGGGCGCCCACCCGCTGTACTCGCTGCAACTGGCCGCCAGCGTCGATGGCGCGACCTCCGACAAAGCCGGCGCCACGTTCGGCATCCGCAGCGTCAGCTCGAAGCTGACGAAGCAGGGCTATCGCCAGTTCCTCGTCAACGGCATGCCGATCCTGATCCGCGGCGGCGGCTGGGCGCCGGACATGTTCCTGCGCGACGATCCCGCACGGATGGAGGCCGAGTTCAGCTACGTCCGCAACCTCGGGCTCAACACCATCCGCAGCGAAGGCAAGCTGGAGAACGCACGCTTCTACGAGCTCGCCGACCGCGACGGCATCATGATCCTGGCCGGCTGGGAATGCTGCGACAAATGGGAGTCGGCGGCGAAGACCGGTGGCGCGCCGTGGGACGCCAATGACCTGAAGGTGGCGCAGGCTTCGATGGCCAGCGAAGCGCGCCTGCTGCGCAACCATCCGTCCGTGATCGGCTTCCTGATCGGCAGCGACAACCCACCGCCGCCGCCCATCGCCAAGATGTACGTCGATACCTTGCACGTCGAGGACTGGCCGGCGCCGATCATCGCGGTGGCCACCGACAAGGGCACGGCCGAGACCGGTCTTTCCGGCATGAAGATGACCGGGCCCTACGCCTGGGTGCCGCCTTCCTACTGGTACGCCGACCAGCTGGGCGGTGCGTTCGGCTTCAATTCCGAAACCAGCGCGGGCGCCGACATCCCGCGGCTGGAAGACCTCACCCGCATGCTGTCGCCGCAGGAACAGGAAGCGCTGTGGAAGCACCCCGAGCTGCGCCAGTACCACGCCGCCGCGGACTGGTCGACCTTCGCCAGCATCGCGCCATTCGCCACGGCGCTGGCCAAGCGCTATGGCGCACCGAAGAGCCTCGCCGACTACGTGGCCAAGGCGCAGCTCGACAACTACGACAACACCCGCGCCCAGTTCGAGGCGTTCAACGCGCACCGGGATGCAGCCAACCCCTCGACCGGCGTGATCTACTGGATGCTCAACAACGCCTGGCCGTCGCTGCACTGGCATCTGTACGACTACTACATGAATCCGGCCGGCGCCTACTTCGGCGCGAAGAAGGCCAACGAGCCGGTGCACATCCAGTACTCATACGACACGCGCGCGGTGGTGCTGGTCAACCAGACGCTCACCGACCAGCATGGCCTGCAGGCGCGCATCCGCGTGCGCAACCTGGACGGCAGCGTGCGTTACGAGCAGCGCGTGCAGCACATCGACCTGGCCGGCAACGGCACGCGCCAAGTGGCGACACTGCCGGCGCCGGCCGGCCTGTCGCCGACATACTTCGTCGAACTGGAGCTTGCCTCCGCCGATGCCCGCCCGCTCAGCCGCAACGTGTACTGGCTCTCCACCCAAGCGGACACGCTCGATTGGGCGCATTCGAACTGGTACCTCACGCCGGTGACGCACTACGCGGACCTCACCGCGTTGCAGTCCCTGCCGACCGCGACCAGCGAGGTGCGCGCCACGCTGCAGCACGCGGGGGCGCAGGACACGGTCAGCGTGACGCTGACGGTGCCCGCGTCGTCGAAGGCCGTGGCGCTGTTCCAGCACGTGTCGATCAGGCAATCCACCGATGGCAAGCCGGTGCTGCCGATTCTGTGGAGCGACAACGACGTGACGCTGTGGCCCGGCGAATCGATTACCCTGACCGCGCGCTACGCGGGGCAGGCGAACGCAACGCCGGTCATCGAAGTGAGCGGATGGAACGCGCCCGCCCGCAGCGTTCCGCTGACCCTCCAGCAGGCTTCGCCGGACCGGGATGTTTCGCAGGGAATGAGCCATTGAACAAGGACAGACCCGCATGGCGCGCGTGACCATCACCGACGTCGCCCGTGCCGTCGGCACCTCGAAGAAGACCATCTCGCGGGTGCTAAACAACGATCCGAACGTGAGCGCCGTCATGCGCCAGAGCGTGCTGGCCGCGATCGCGGAGCTCAACTACCGGCCGCTCACCTCGGCGCGCAGCCTGGCCACCAATCGCTCCTTCATGATCGGCCTGCTGTACGACAACCGCTCGCCCAGCTACATCATGGAAGTGCAGGCCGGCGTGCTGGAGGCGTGCGAGGCGCAGCACTACAGCATGATGGTGCAGCCGCTGGTGTCCACCGCGGCGGACTTCGTCGAGCGGGTCGAGGACATCCTGTCGCGCCAGCGGCCCGACGGGCTGATCCTCACCCCGCCGCTCACCGATCACCCGCAGCTGCTCGATTGCCTGCACCGGAACGGCGTGCCGTTCGCCTCGATCGCGCCGCGTCACCCCGAGGGTTGCATCGGCGTGATGCTGCGCGAGCGCGAAGCCGCCGCGGCGATGGTGGATCACCTGGTGGCACTGGGCCATCGGCGCATCGCGCACATTCTTGGCGACCCCGAACACGGCGCCGGCATCTGGCGCCTGGCCGGCTACCGCGACGGCCTCGCGTGCGCCGGACTGAAAGAAGACCCGGCGTACATGGTGCAGGGGCGGTTCTCCTTCGAGTCCGGCGTGGCGGCCATGCACCAGCTGCTGGCCTTGCCGCTGCGGCCGACCGCCGTCTTCGCCGGCGACGACGACATGGCCGTCGGTGCGATCTGGGCGGCCGCGGAGGCGGGCGTGTCGATCCCGCGCGACATCTCCATCTGCGGCTTCGACGACACGACGATCGCGACCCAGGTGTGGCCGCCGCTCACCACCGTCCATCAACCGGTGCGCGAGATGGGTCGTCGCGCGACCGAGGAACTGCTGCGGCGCGTACTGAACAAGGGCGAGGCCACGATGGTCGAGGTCGATTACCAGATGCGCATCCGCGCCTCGACGGCTCGCACCCCGTAGCCCGCTTGCCCTGGCATCCGTGAGGTTCCGCCCGGGTATGCTGCTGCCCTATCCGTCACTGATCCACAGGAGAGTGCCCGCATGCCCGCCGCCCACGACGCCACCACGCCGGCCCGGAAATTCCACTTCATTTCCGGGCTGCCACGCTCGGGCAGCACCCTGCTGGCCGCCATCCTCAACCAGAACCCGCGCTTCCGTGCCGGCATGACCAGCCCGCTGGCCGACATCATGGGCGTGGTGATCGCCGAGGCGAGCAGCAAGAACGATTTCTCCTTCGACGTTTCCGACGACCAGCGCGCCGCGATGCTGCGCGGCCTGGTCGAAAACTTCTACGCCGAACAGGCGGACGCCGGCGTGGTGTTCGACACCAGCCGCCTGTGGTGCAGCCGGATGCCGCTGCTCGACACGCTGTTCCCGGGGGCGAAGGTGATCGCGTGCGTGCGCCAGCTGTCCTGGGTGCTCGACAGCATGGAGCGGCTGGTGCGCAAGCAACCGGTCAACGTCAGCAAGGTGTTCCGCTTCGACACCAACACCACGGTGTACTCGCGCGTCGAGGCGCTGACCGATCCGCGCGGCATGGTGGGGTTTGCCTTCCAGGCGACCAAGGACGCGTTCTACGGCCAGTACGCCCCGGGCCACCTGCTGCTGCTGACCTACGAAAGCCTGGTGCGCAATCCCTCGGCGGCGATGCGCGCGGTCTACCAGTTCATCGGCGAGCCCTGGTTCGAACACGACTTCGACAACATCGCCTTCCAGGCCGACGAGTTCGACGCCCGCGTCGGCATGCCCGGGCTGCATACCGTGCGCCCGAAGGTGGAACCTATCGAACGCACCTCGATCCTGCCGCGCGAAATCTTCGCCCGCTTCGTCAACGAGTCGTTCTGGATGGATCCGAAGAACAATGTTAGTCAGGTGCCGATCGTGTAGGACGGGCGCTGCCGTTTTGCGGTTTCCGATATTGATAAAACCATGTGGAGCAAGAGCGTTTCGTCCTCCTGCGGAGGGCGAGTAACTTTTCTCTGCGTGGCCAGAGAAAAGTCACCAAAAGAGAGGCCACCCTCCTCGGCGCTTGCCGGGCTGCGCCCGGCAAGTCCGTGAGCCGCGGCCGGGCTTTTCGACAGCACATCCCTGTGCTGGCGAAAAGGAGTCGACATCGTGTCGACTCCCCTGCGGGCCTGTCGTCCACGACTCACCGCCTCACAAGGGATTGAAGATCAAAGGCAACAGCAACGGCAACGGCAATCAAAAACGGGTGAGGTTCTCGACCGTGTCATGGACGACGCGGATAGCCACAGACCTGTCTTGACACCCCTCCACGGCGGTAGCAGACTCGAATACAAGGAGCGTAGAAACTCCTCGAACAGCGGTCCCCACCTCCGTCAAACCGGTGGGTTTTTTGTGCTCGTGTATCGCGAGCACAGACCGACGCGATGCCTGCGTCGGGAGGGCGGCTAATACAACACCCGCAAGGGGAATACGCCCGCCGTCTGTTCGCGGTTTCTAACCTCCCGACTTCCCGTCCGCCGTCGCGGCGTGCACGGGTACTTCATGGTGCGAGGAGGCGAGCATGTCGACGATCGAATCGGATGATCTGGCAACGATGGGGTATTTCCTGCCGGAGGACAGCCAGCTGCGGCTGAAGCAGCTGCGCGAGTATGTGGAGTTTCTCGCCAACCTGGCGCGACCGCGTAGGCCGGACGAGGGAATGGAGTGTTTCGCGGAGATTCGCCCGGGCGAAGTGGCGATCTGCATGGAGCTGCTGGAGGAGCAGGTCGCTCAGGTGCTGGGCGAACTTTCCTGGCCGGCAAGGCGTGGTGAAACGGCGGCAGCAGGCGAGGCCGACGCAGACGCGAAGGCTTGCACTCAAGCCCCGCAACCGGAGGTCGCCGAGCCGGTGATGGATGAGGCCGGTAACCGCCTCCTCGTCGGCGTCACCCTGGATCAAATCGACGAGATCAACCTGCTGCTGAGCAGCCTGCGGGCCCTTGGCAATGTGGTGACCTGCAGCGATCACGCCGAGTTATCCGACGTCACGCTGTCGATCATGGGCGATGCCATCGTCCGCGACGTGGAGAAGCTGCGCGACATCATGAGCGCCGTGCAGGGGCAGAAGCTGGGGCCACTGCACGCTACGAAACCCGGTGTGCGCGAGGAGTGGGCCACTTACGGCGTACTCCCGACGTGCTTACCCATGGGCAGCGTGTCGCCCATCGTGCGGCAGTTGCCCACCTACCAGTAGCGGCGCAGCACCGTGCGCCAGCGAACCAGCCGTGCTCGCTGGCGCGGATCCCGTCCCCTGAAAGCAATGAAAGAATAAAAGGGGATCAAAGAGAACGGAGGTAGCTAAATTGGATTGATTACTTCCGTTCCCTTTGTTGCCCGGTCGGTTCGTACGCTGTAATGCTTCAGCTGCAACCGGGCACGTACCTGATCCAGCAGTCGCGGCGTTTTCGCCTCCGTTACACCCACACTTTCGCCTGCGTAACTCATACACCCTAAGAATCGTCGGATAACACCAGCAGCTTGCCTCCCCTCATCGCGCCACGCAGCGTCGCAAGGGCCTGAAGGTCTATAGGAAGTTTCCCTTGTGCAGCCTTGATCGACGTCCGCATACTCTGCGCAACACCCCACTTTTGGGGTCTAATTAGCGTTAGGCCTCATGAAGAGACTCCTTGCAGCCCTTATGGTTTTCATCAGTATCAGCGCTTACGCAGCTGATGCATTTCACTACGATCAGCGCTTGGCAATCGATCTTTCTCGTGCGTACTTAAGCGCTTTCAATCGGCAACATCCAACTCAAAGTGGCTACACGGACGCTGCTCATGGGCTGGTCTCATCTGCTATCGCTGCTCACGACCGGCATCTGGTCTTTGTCACTTTTGCAGGTAGCAGCGGTTCAGCTGGTTCTTACGTAGAGTTGGAGCTTTGCAAAGAGACAAATTTGCTCACCGTTGTCGAAGCTGGTGCTGTCGACAACATTCAAGCCTACCGAGACGGCGTTATGCGCGTTAACTCAAAAATATATGTTGCAAGCCCAGCTGTATGCCCAGTCGAAGTGCCATGATGCCTAACATTTCGTTCAAGGCGGACGGCTACGCCGCCGCTTAACTCTAGCGTTAGGCCTCATGGATAGAAACTCGCCAACCTCATCCCTCGGGACCGTAGTCATCACCTTGCTCGTGTGGCTATCGTTATGGCCAGTCATTGGCTCCGCATTGACCTTCCTGGGAGCGATCCCTACCCGCTGGCCTGCACTTGTCTACTTCGCCAATTCGGCAATGCCGTGGCGCATTGTGTTCCTTCTTTCCGGCTGTGTAGCACTCGTCTCTGCGTGGCTCGTGCACAAGCGAAAGATGGTTCCAGCGTTGGCAACAGCCGTCATCTTTGCGGCACTGTACATTCCAACCTTCCCCATTGTTTGGGCGCAACGTACCATCGCGATGGGCGTTGCCGCTGTTCCAGCGCTACTCATCGGCTACTTGCTAATCAAGTCACGCCGGCGTAAGGCCTAACATTTCGTTCAAGGCGGACGGCTACGCCGCCGCTTAACTCCAGCGTTAGGCTTCACAACAACGGACCCACGACGAATGTCCAGCGACGTCATCATTGAATCCTTCGAAGATCTACATGAATTTTCGAGACCCGTGAAGAATGTATATCCAATTTTTCGAGGGGTTCGTGATGCGACGAATCACACTCTTATGCCCACCCTAGGACGTGTTCAGTTACGAAAAGGCGTATCAATCTCAAGCTATGAACAACGAGTGTTCAAGGTTTTCAAGGAAGCTGCAGTACCCTATCTGAGCTCGCTACCACAGAGCAATTGGGAATGGCTAGCTTTAGCGCAGCATCACGGACTCCCAACGCGCCTGCTCGATTGGACACATAATCCTTTAGTTGCCGCCTATTTTGCCGTGGCACGTGACTTTGATGATGACAGCGCGATTTACTCATTTACGACATCGCAAACCGTAGACGAGAAAAAATCGCCAAACCCTTTTACCGTGGATTGTGTATCACGCTACCGCCCTTCGCACATTACGCAACGAATTGTTGTCCAAAAAGGTCTGTTTACTGTTCATCCTGACCCCGCTTCTGTACTTGTCTCGAAAAATATTCGGAAAGCAATCATCCCGTCGAGCAAACGCCACGCATTGAGGGAGCAGCTGTACCGCTACGGTGTCTCGTTAGGTTCGCTTTTCCCAGGACTAGACGGACTAGCGGGAGAAATTGCGTGGCGCTATAGCACCGAACGGTAGCATGCAATAATTGGTTTTTCGATCGTAAACTTTAGTCGAACATTTACTATGCAAATGCCTAACTATTCCGTAAGAGACTTCCGATCAAGCCCAGACGCATGAGTCTTTTGCCCTGAGCTTTCGGGCCACTGTTGGTCATCGTGTTGTCCTCTTTGCTGCGTCGTGCGCGTCAGTGCTATGCGTGCTGCAACGAATGTCAGACTGCATTTCCGTAATCGGTCTTGTTGAACCGATGCCACTGGCTCGGACCTGTGTATAAACCGCACCCGAAGACCTCGTTCGTTCATCGGACTGTCCGGTGCCCGGGGATCAGCCGAAGCACCATTTGGACGTCCAAAGCTAGGGTCAGAGTGGACTTTCGAGCGACCCTCCTGGCCGAAAGCGGGACATGGGACAACTAATGCCGCGCGACGGCGTAAGATCCGCCTCTATAGTTTCCAACCGTTCCGCGGGGCTTATGGCTTACGAAGCTACACCGAGAAGGGCATCGGCTCTGAGACCGCGAGTGCTCAGGGCGAGTGCATACGTCGGCCTTCTGGTCTCCGGAGTGCTGGTATTTTTTCTGCCTTGGTTGCTCGCCTCCCAGTTCTCGATGAAGGTGGCGCCTGCATGGGGGCTGGGTGACTTTGCATTTGCCCTTTGCGCGGCCGGCGCCTTGATTGGGATGTTCATCGGTCGGCGCTTGAAGCTGTGAGCTTGCTTGACAAGATCGGGGCTAGGTTCACCTTCTCACGGCAGTAAGTGAACCTAGCCCGATAGTTGGAGGTGCTCTTCGCACCGGAAAAAAGACCCGCCCGCGACTCTCCGAGTACCAAACCCGACTCTTTGCCACCGGCGCCTGGTTCGCCGAGTCTCGACGCCAGGTATTTCCCAGCCGAGCGCGGCTCTTTTTCGGCGGAACATGGCTGCCGCGAGTGGCAGGCTTGGCTCTTTTCCTGAGGCGCTTGGCTCTCCGAGTGCCAATGCCGGCTCTTTTAGTGTGGCGTCTGGCTCGCGGCGTGCCGCGCTCGGCTCTTTCAGTCCCGTTCGACAGGATTCCGGGCCAAGGTCGCGGACGGATTCAAAGACCCCGCAAACCCAGCCGCTGCCGACTACATTTCTTACCTATCAATGTAATGACCCAGTGAATTCCTGCTCAGGTGTTACCTTTCCGAGGAGACACAGATGAGCGCAGTAATGGACGAAGAGATCAAACGCTGGACAGCGCGACGGAAGTCGGCGCTGGTGCTGGAAATTATCCAGGGCAAGACCACGCTATCGGAGGCGAGTCGTCAGTTCGACCTGCCGCCGTCGGAGATCGAGAGCTGGGTCGAGGATGGCAAGCGGGGCATGGAAAACGCCCTTCGTGCCAAGCCCGAGGACGTGCGCGAGCAGTACGAGCGGCAGCTGAAGGATCTGCAAGAAGCC
>NZ_RCZB01000005.1 GCF_006438785.1 Rhodanobacter glycinis
TAGGCTTCTTGCAGATCCTTCAGCTGCCGCTCGTACTGCTCGCGCACGTCCTCGGGCTTGGCACGAAGGGCGTTTTCCATGCCCCGCTTGCCATCCTCGACCCAGCTCTCGATCTCCGACGGCGGCAGGTCGAACTGACGACTCGCCTCCGATAGCGTGGTCTTGCCCTGGATAATTTCCAGCACCAGCGCCGACTTCCGTCGCGCTGTCCAGCGTTTGATCTCTTCGTCCATTACTGCGCTCATCTGTGTCTCCTCGGAAAGGTAACACCTGAGCAGGAATTCACTGGGTCATTACAACTGTAGAGATCGAGCACCGTGCAGAGATACAGCCAACCTTCGCCCGTGTGGATGCAGGTAATGTCGGTGACCCATTTGGTATTCGGTTCCAGCGCCACGAAGTCTCGCTCAAGGTGATTCCTCACATGATCGGGCCTGACGCCCGTTCGCTTGCTACGGAACGGCCGACGCTGCGGCACGCCAAACAATCCATGCCGGGCCATCAGTCGTGCCACTCGGTTAGGGCTGGCCGTCTCGCCGTCGTAGCCCAGTTCCTCATGCATGCGCGGCATACCCATGACGCCACCGCTGGCCTCGTGGTACTCGCGAATCCGTACCAGCAAGCGCTGGTTGTCGGCCTCGCGGAGGCTGGTGGGCCGTTTGCTCCAGGCGTGGAAGCCACTGGTCGATACCTGCAAGCATCGACACATCAGTTGGACAGGATAGAGACCGCGACAGCGTTGGATCGTCTGATACTTCAGCTCGATTCCTTGGCGAAGAACGCTGCCGCATCGCGCAAAAAATCTCTCTCCTTCTTCACCCGGGCCAGTTCGCGCTTGAGCGTGGCCATCTCTTGATCACGAGGCACGCCCGAGCCAGTGAAGGCCTTCGTCTTGGCTGTCTCCAGCTCGCGTCGCCAACGGCCCAGAACCCCGGCGCCCACGCCAATGTCGCGGGCTATCTGACTCACGTTGGCACCCGGCTGGCGGGTCAGGCCAACGGCCTCACGCTTGAACTCGTCGCTGAACTTTCTTCGCTTGGACATGACACTCCTTTTTGACCATGATCGGTCTTCTTGGAAGTGTCCGCGTTAACGGGGTAGAACCCTCGAGCAGTTGCGCCTCGCGGGCTCAAACCTCTCTAAGCCGCATCCAATAGACTTCTATCTCTACGCGCCGACCCAAGAGTCTGCCGAGCGCATTGCGGGTGTCCTTTCCCATCAGGGGTTCACAGTCAAAGTCGAGCACGCTGCAACTGGTTCGGAGTGGCTTGCTCTCGCCACCAAAAAGTTCGTTCCCACTTCCGCCGCACTCGCTAATCTTCGGCGCGATCTCACCGGTATCGCCTTGCGCGAACATGGCGACTACGATGGTTGGGAAGCTCCGATCGTCAAGTGACGGCAGCCTAACATCTCATTCGAGGCGGACGGCTTCGCCGCCGCTCAATTCCAGCGTTAGGCCCCGCACGGAGCACAGGGCGAGCGACAAGGCCGATCGCTTTCATTCAAACGGAGACACGCCCATGAATCGCACAAGCCTTACGATCCTCGCAGCACTGACATGTATGCCGGCGCCATTCGCCATCGGGCGGACGCAGACACAAAACGCAGATGGCCCGTCGCCATCCAGCCAAATCGAGACTTTCGTCGGCGATGCGATCTGCGCCGGCAAGTTCAGGGCGATGGACAAGGCCCCTGCCCACGCCGACACAGGCAAGTATCACGCCGAGAAAGCGCTCGATGGTCATTGGATTGTAGTCCACTACAGGCAAGACCAAACCGCAGGCAATCCGAATCCATTCGAAGTCGTGCAGTACTTCGGCTACGACCCCGCGAGCAAGCGCTACATCACGGTCATGGTCGGCAATGGCGCTGGCGTCCACAGCACCGGTTTCAGCTCGGGGTGGAAGGGCAACTCCATCACGTTCGACGAGGTGGAGTGGGCGCGCGGCAAATCTCATCATTCGCGGGAAACGTTCGCGACCGGGGATTCAGGCCTGTCGGGATATACCGCCTGGTTACGGGACAAGCAAGGCAAGTGGATCAAGGCGTATGAGGAAACCTGCCGCAAGGCATGACGTTTGGCATCGAGTCCAGAGCGGTGCATAACAACTCAATCCAGCGGACGCAAACCCGCTGCGCGGGTTCGTGCCGCTGATTTCGGGCGTTAGGCGGCACAGCAACCAGCGGCGCACTCCGATGAGCCAAGAACAGCATCCACCATCGCTGCATGGTTCCTGCCATTGCGGCTTAGTGCGCCTCACGCTGCCGGCAGCCCCCGACACGGCGACCAGTTGCAGCTGTTCACTATGTCGGCGCACAGGAGGAATATGGGCCTATTACGAACTTGGCTCGGTCTCTATCCAAGGCCATCCCGAGAATACGGAAAGCTACGTGTGGGGCGATCGAACCATGAGGAATGTTCGGTGCAAGAACTGCGGTATCGTCACCCATTGGGAGCCATTTGAACCCGCACCCTCCGCTCGCCACGGAGTGAACCTGCGGAATTTTGAACCCGCGCTCTTGGAGTCAGTTGTCATTAGGCGCTTCGATGGGGCAGACACTTGGAAATTCCTAGATTGAGCACTTTCCGCCTTTCGCATCAGGCGCTCGGAAGTTCACAGGTTCCGCCTAACAATTCCGTAAGAGACTTTCCGTCAACACCGCGCGCATGATGCTCTTGCCCTCAGCTTTCGGGCCACTGCTGGTCATCATGTTGTCCTCTTGTTTCGTGCTGCTTTGTCAGTGCTGCGCGGGATGCAACGATTGCCAGACTGCATTTCCGTAAACGGTCTTGTGGCACCGATGCTGCTGGTGCGGACCAGGGTATAACCGCGCCGGAAGACCTCATTCATCCAGCGGTGTCGTCAGTGTTCGGTACGGGTGTGCCGGCTTCGGCTTGCTTGAGCACGGCCAGGATCTGGCTGTCGGTGAATCGGGACTTTTCATGGAGCCTCCTCGGGAAAGACTGCGAGAGAGAATTCCACTTCTGGCGTCAGCTAACCTGCGGGGATTACCGAGCAACCGAGATTGCAGAGGCGGCCATCGTCAGCAGGTTCGGCACGGGTCCAGTCGACGGCAAGATTCAAGCGCACATCGTTGCCGTCGAACGGTAGCGACTCGACCTGCTCGATCAAGGTGCGTGGCAATGGGCGCGGCGGCTTCAACGCCGTGCTGGACGCCATCGTGCTGGCGAGCCCATATTTCTGCGGCTGCGGCTGATGGCGGGTGCGTGACGAGGGCACGTCTGCGGCAGCCGCCCGGCGTTACAGCATGCGCAGCAATTCCTTCATCAGCGGCAGTCGGCGCACGCGCACGGCACTGGCGCGGAATACCGCATTGGCCAGCGCGGGGGCGGCGGTCGGCATGGCGAGGAAGCTGGCGCCGGCGGGTGGGCGGTCGTCGTCGGGCACGATGATGACTTCGACCGCGTTCGGCAGCTGCGCCATGCTGGCCAGCGGGTAATCCTTGTAGCCGTGCTGCTGGATCTGGCCGTCCTTGAAGGTGATGGCGAGATTCAGTGCAGTGGATAGCGCATCGAGCGTAGCGCCGGCGAGCTGGCCTTCCAGGCCCAGCGGATTGATCACACGACCTACATCGACGGCGCAGACGACGCGCTGGATGATCAGCTTCTCGCCCTGCATCGCCACCTCGATCGCGTGCGCCACATAGGCCCCTTCGACGTGCCAGCAGGCGATGCCCAGGCCGTTGACGGTGCGCAACCAGTTCTTCCAGTCGATCCGGTCGGCAACCAGCTTGAGCACGTTGGCCAGCCGGCCGGTATCCATCGTGCCGCCGCTGCTCAGCGGCACTTCGCGCGGGTCGCCGAGTACGCGCAGGTGGGTGACCAGCGGGTCCTCCTTCATGCTGTGCGCGATCTCGTCGATGAAGCTTTCCACCGCAAATGCGTTGCTCAGGTGCGGCATGCCGCGGGCAGGGCCACGCGGCGTCGCCGAATCCAGCGCGTACCAATCGCTGCGATAGTTTGGCACCAGCGCGGCGGGCAACTGGTCGGCCTGCAGCTCGGACGTCCACAACCGGTTATCGGGCACGTTGCGATGCGCCAGTGCCGAGGCGCTGGCCGTGCGTTGCTTCCAGCCGAGCAGTTGGCGTTTGCGGTCGATGGTCACGCTGAGCTGATGCACGCTGCCGGAGCGGTAGTAGTCGTGGCCAAGATCCTGCTCGCGCGTCCACAGCAGGCGCACCGGCTTGTCGACGGCCTGGGCCAGCATCACGGCTTCGGCCACGTAATCGTGATCGAGCCGGCGGCCATAACCGCCGCCGATGCGGGGTACCTTGATGTCGATCTGGGCGGGGGTGAGGCCGGTCAGGCGTTGCACCACGGCCCAGGCTTTTTGTGGTGCCTGGGTCGGCACGACGAGGCTGGCGTGATCCTTGTCCAGCCGCACCAGGCAATTCATCGGCTCGGCGGTGGC
Organism: Rhodanobacter glycinis; assembly: GCF_006438785.1. Taxonomy (GTDB): domain Bacteria; phylum Pseudomonadota; class Gammaproteobacteria; order Xanthomonadales; family Rhodanobacteraceae; genus Rhodanobacter; species Rhodanobacter glycinis_A. The sequence goes on from NZ_RCZB01000005.1 coordinate 4,434, forward strand.
GTGGGCCAGCCATGGCTGGAAGTATGTGGCATCCAGCCGGCGCGCGGCCTTCTTGCCTGCGGCGTCGACGTCGCCGTCGTTGCGCACGCGGGTGGTCGGGTCGGTCTTGCCAGCGAGCAGGGCGCTGGCCTGCTGCTCCAGTGCGTAGCTGCTCTCGCTGCCGCTGGCACCGGGTTTCCATTCGAGCTTGAGCTTCTGGCGGCCTTGCAGTGCCGACCAGGTGTCCTCGGCGAGTACGGCCACGGCCGGCGCGATCACCGTATTGCCCCAGGCCTGGCCTGGTTCGGGTTTCAGCTGCACCACCTTCACCACGCCCTTGACTGCGAGCGTGGCCGTGCTGTCGATATGCGCCAGCGTGCCGTCTGCCCATGGGCAGTGCACCAGCACGGCGACCAGGGCATCCGCGTAGTGCTCGTCGGTGGCGTACCGGGTGAGGCCGGTCACGATGCTGCGCGCGTCGATATCGCCCACCGGCTTGCCGATCAGGTGATAGTCCGCAGGCTTCTTCAGCGGCGGCACGCTGGTGGGCAGGGCGATCTTGCTGGCGTCCGCCGCCAGCTCGCCATAGGTAAAGCGGCGGCCGTCCCGCGCGATCACCATGCCTGCATCGCAACGCAGTTGGTCGCCCGGCACGCCGAGGCGTCGTGCCGCTGCCTGCAACAGCAGCCAGCGTGCCACCGCACCGACCTGGCGCAGGTCGTTCCAGGCCGCGGGAATCGAGCCGCCGATGCCGCCGATCTGGCGCCCGTACGTCCAGCGCGGCTGGCCGTTGTTGCTGGTCACGCCGAGGCCGAGCGGTACCACGCTGACGCGCGTCCAGTCGGCATCGAGTTCGTCGGCAATGATCCGCGGCAGCGCCGTGGCCACGCCGGTGCCGGTGTCCGGATCGCGCGCGCCGATCAGCACGTTGCCCTCGGCATTGATGCGCACGTACGCGCCGAGGTCGTGGAAGTTGTCGCCGAGCAGGGCCGGCGGCAGCGGCGCATCGGCGGCGTCAGCCATGCGGATGCCGACCACCAGCGCGCCGGCGGTGCCGGCCATGACCTGCAGGAAGCGACGGCGCGAAAGCCGGATGCTGTTGCCGCAGCTATCGTCAGGCGTGACGAGATCGTTGCTCATGCCTTGCCCGCCTTGCCGGCGGCCACGCGCTTGATCGCGCGGCGCACGCGGGTCTGGCAGCCGCAGCGACATAGATTGGGCAGCCGGTCGATATCGTCGTCGCCGGGATGCGGCTTGCGCCGGAGCAGTTCGACCGCGGCAATCAGCCAGCCGGGCGTGCAGTAGCCGCAGCCGATGGCATCCTCGTCGATGAAGGCCTGCTGCACCGGATGCAGCGTGCCGTCGTTGCCGGCCAGACCTTCCACCGTGACGACCTGCGCGCCAGCCAGCCTGGCGAGCGGCTGGGCGATCGCGGAAACCGCCTTGCCATCGAGCAGCACCAGATCGGCGCCATTGTCGCCGTGCTCGCCGCCGTACTTGGTGCCGGTCAGCCGGAGCACATCTCGCAGGTACCACAGCAGCGGCATCTGCGGATCACCGGTGTGGCGGTAGTGCTCGCCATTGATCTGCAGGTCGATGCCATCGCGTACCTTCTCCGGCACGATGCCGCTGTCCGGGTTGGTCGGCAGGGCCTGGGCTTGCACGGGCGCCATCCATCATCTCCTCGAGTTCTGTCCGCACATTGTGGCATTGCTGGCGCCGGCTTAGGGGCGTGCGCGATTGAACAGGCGCCGCCAGACCACGTACACCGGCACGCCCGCGGCCATGATCAGCGTAACGATGCCGGCATTGCGCGGGTTGTCGCGCGCCGTCATCACCACCACCCATGCCACGCTGCCGATAAACAGCACCGGCAGCCACGGGTAGCCGGGCACCTTGAAGCTCGCCGTGGCGCCATCGCGGCGGCGATACCAGAACAGTGTGGCGACGCCGACCGCGCAGGCCAGCCAGTCGCCGAACGTGGCGTAATCCAGCAATTGTCCGTAATCGACCAACAGCGCCAGTACGATCGCCCAGCCGGACAGCAACAGCAACGCGGTATTCGGCGTGCGATAGCGCGGATGCAACCGTGCCACTGCGCGGAAGAACAGCCCGTCCTCGCCCATCACCTGCAGCACTCGCGCGCCGGCGACCAGGGTGATATTGCAGAAGCCCAGCGTGGAAATTGCGACACCCAGCGCGATCACTTTGGCGCCGAGCGGGCCGAACACCTGCTGCATCACGTCGGCTGCCGGTGCGTGGCTGGCGGCGAGGCCGGCATGGCCGAGCACGGCCAGATAGGCCACGTTGACCAGCGCGTAGGCGACGATCACCAGCAGCATGCCGAGCGCCAGCGCGCGTGGCAGTGTGCGTTGCGGATCGCGCACCTCACCGGCCAGGTTGTTGAGATAGGTGAAGCCGGAATACGCGAACAGCACCGGCAACGCCGCACCGATGAAACCGACCCCGCTGCGCGTCGGATCGACAGCCAGCACCTGGCCGTGGCCGGCACCGGCTAAGAACAGTCCGCACACCACCAGCGCCGCCACCGCCAGCAGCTTGAGCAGGGCGAACAGGTTCTGGATCTGCGCGCCGAGCCGCAGGCCGAACAGGTTGATGCCGCTGACGAACACCAATGCACCGACCGTCAACGGCAGCGCCATCGACGGCGGCAGGCTGAACATCGCCGACGCATAGCTGGCGAAGATAGTGGCCACCGCAGCGCTGGAACCGGAATAGATCACCAGCAACATGGTCCAGCCGAACAGGAACCCGGCCAGTGGCCCGAATGCCTCGCGCAGATACACATACGTGCCGCCGGCACGCGGCCGACGTGCACCGAGCTCGGCGTAACACAGCGCGCCGATCAAGGTGAGCACACCGGCGCCGACCCACATCAGCAGCAGCACCAGCCCCGATTCGGTGCGCTGCGCGGCGATGCCCGGGTTGAGGAAGATACCGCCGCCAATGATGCCGCCGACCACTACCAGGGCGGCATCCCAGGGGCGCAGGCTGCGCACATAGCCTGGCTGGTTGTCGTTCATGCGGTGGGTCACCAAGGGCGGGAGGCGCAGCATGGCGGGCGTCGTGCGTGCGGGCAAGCCTGTCGTGCTTCAGCCCAGGCGAAACTCGCCGCGGATACCCATGGCGCAGGCGCCGCCGATGCTGATGGCGCCGGTCGTCGCATCGCGCAGCACCTCGACGTAGCCGTCGCGACCCACCTCGCGTCCCTGGCTCGCGCGATAGCGCAGGCCGTAACCGGAGGGATCGCCGGCCTCAGCCAGGAAGGCCATGATCGCGGCATTCGCACTGCCGGTGACGGGATCTTCGGGAATGCCATCGGCCGGACAGAATGCGCGCACGGCCATCGCCGCATCGCCCCTCGCATCGCTTGTGGACTCGCGGCCGAACACACTGATGCCGACCGCGCCGGTGGCCTGGCTGAGCGCGGCGATCAGTGCCAGATCAGGCTGCAACTGGCGCACGTCCGCGGCGCTGTGCAGGTCGCAGACGAGCCAGAGCGGCCCGTTGTCGACCAGCCGCATCCGGGCTTGCGCGAGATCGAGGTGCAGGGCCTCGGCCAACTGGGCACCTTCGTGTGCGTCGACAGTCTGCAGGCGGGCGGGTGGCGCCTGCACATGGATGATCCGTTCGCTGCCGCGACCCTCGACGCGCACGGGCAACAGCCCGGCAGCGCACTCCTGCACCAGGTCGAACTTGCCGGGCGGCACCAGCGCGGATTCAATCGCGGCATACGCGCTGCCCACGCTGGGGTGGCCGGCGAATGGCAGCTCCTGACGCGGGGTGAAGATGCGTACGCGGTAGTCCGCGTCGGTGCGGGTCGGCGGCAGCAGGAAGGTGGTTTCGGACAGGTTGGTCCAGCGCGCGAATGCCTGCATCGTGGCGTCGTCCAGGCCGTCGCCGTCGATCACCACGGCCAGCGCGTTGCCGAGCAGCGGCAGGCGGGAGAATACATCGAGCTGCATGAAACGGCGGGTGCGGGACATGGCAATTCCGGCTGGGCAATCGCCTGACGATGCCACCCGCAAGCGCCCGTCACAAGTGGGGTGCGCCCGGCCCGCGCGCGCACGGTGGGTTGCCGCAAGCGGAGGTTTCGAGGCACCAGCAAGCAGGAAGCCGACGCCTTGCGGCGTCGGCTTCCCGTGCAGCGCGCCCGCAAGGGCGGTCAGAACACGCTGAGGAACACGGCCAGATTGCTCACGTTGAGCGTGCCGATGCCGGCGCCCGGCTCGTATCCGTACTTGCCGGCGTAGAACCAGTTGTCGCCCGAGCGGATGTCACTGAAGGCCGAGAACGGGCCATAGCCGAAGATGTTCTGCAACGCGTAGACCTGTGGATTCCAGAAGCCCACGCGGCCGTGGGTCGACTGCCTCAGCAGGGCGCTGATGCCGTTGAGTTGCGGCGCGACGAAACTGGTGCCACCGGAGAATGTCAGCAGGCCCGGCCCATCCAGCGACGAGACGAGGCTGTAGCCGGTTTCCGGATCGGCATTCAGCGAAACGTCCGGTTCGTTGCGGCCGCGGTAGTTCGCCGGCAGCGTGTAGTTGATGCCGAACTGCGGGAAAAGCAGGGTCTGATTCTTCTCGCTCTTGCGGATGCCGCCGGTGAATTTCTGATAGCGCGGCACCGGCCAGAACACGCTCACGCCGCCGCCGCCGCCGACCGAGAACACCTGATCGGTGATATCCACGCCGAAATTGGTCTGGAAATAGTTGGAGATGTAATCCCAGCCCCAGACGCCTTCCTTGGTGAGCGACGCCGTCGGGCCACCGCTGAAGCTGTAGGAGAACGGCACGGTGGTGCCGCCCGCGGTGGTGATGAACGGATCGGATCCCGGGGCGTCGGCGGTGAGCGGTGGCGGCACGGGGTCGGTGAGCAAGCCGCCGAGTGAGCGCACCGTGTCGTAGGCGCCCGAATCACCCGAGGTCGCGAACATCGAGATGCCCTGCGCGGCCGCCTCCAGGAAGACCTGGTGGAACGCGCGCAGTTCGTCGGTGAAATCGACGCCGCCGTTGAGCTGCGGGAAGTAGAAGATCTCCGGTGAGCCCCAGCTTACCGACAGGCTGTCGACCTGGTTGTCGGACACGGCCTGGTTAAACACGTCGAAGAAACCGGCATCGGTATTCGGTGCGTCATACACGATGATGTTCGCCCACGGCGCCACGCCGCCGGACTGCTCGACATCAAGCGACGTCTCGCCCGAGCCAGCCGGACCGCTGAGCGGTCCGCCGCCGTCCACGTGTACCTGGGTGATCCGGTTGGGTTTCACGGGCAGGCCGATCGCGCTCCAGTAGGCGTATGCATCGGCGGGAATGAAGTTCGCCAGGGTGGCGATGCCGATGGTCGAACCCTTGCCGTTCACGCCGACCCGGTACAGCGGGTTGATGTTGTAGCGATTGGCCACGTCACCCACGGTGAACTCGCCGGGTGTGCAGGTCGCGGTGGGGTTGCCGGTGCACGCCGGTGTGGCAGGTGCTGCGCCCTTGGCCAGGGCATTGGCGCTGGGCCCCTGCTGCGGCGGCAGGATCGCCTTGACGTGGTGCGAGTGATAACGCGCCTCGCTGCTCAGGCCCGAGGCCACCACCAGGGTGCCGGAAAGCGCCGCAGGAACGGTGGGCGTGGCATTCGGTTGATGGAAGGTCGTTCCATCGCTGTTCCGGTAATCATGGATCGAGGTATGGAAGGCTGCGTTGAATTGTCCGATCGTGCCGCTGACCTTGATGGCCAGATGGTTCGGCAGAAGCTCGGCCTGAGAGAGCCCCTGCTGCTTCAGGAATGCCTGGACCCTGGCGATCTCGCCAGCGGTGGCGCCGTAGCGGTCGGCAAATTCCGCGGTGGTGAGAAAACGGTGGAACGCGGGATTGCCGCGGGTGACCGTGCTGTAGATATATCGTTCGAGCGCGTCCTGATTGTGCAGCCCGAGTACCAGCGTGACGTTCACCGTCTGGCCTGGATTGCTTGCGCCAAGATCGGCCGGGGCCGAACCATCGGCAGCGAAGCCGACCGTGGCGTAGCCGCAAAGCAGCAGTGCCAGGGAAGTCGCGAGCGACTTGCGATGCAAGTTCTTGAGCATGTCTGTTTCTCCAAGGATAGAAGCGGTCGCCACTTGCGGACACCGGCATCACGACGTGATGCCTCGTCTCGTGGCAAACCACGGGCCATGAATCGAGTCGATCCCCAACACCCAGTCACGGCCCCTGAAGACACTCCGCGCTGGTCGGGCAAGCCTAGACCTGTATGCGCGATCTTGGAAGTACTGGATCGAACGAAATTATGTGGCAACACCCACCCGGCACACCGACGCCAGGGGCACTGGCGGGCAACCATGGCATCGCTGGCCAGGGCGCGCCGCCGGATCACGATGCCCGCGGCATGGGGCCGCACGAATCAGCTTTCGGGTGGCGGCCCGATTTGCGGCACAATAAAAGGGTTGTGCGTCGTGGACAGCCGTTCGCTGGCGCCTGAATCCCCCGAATCGAAGCCGCCTCTCCAGACCCCATGACCATCATCAAGCAAGCCGACCTGATCCAGTCCGTTGCCGACGCGTTGCAATACATCAGCTATTACCACCCGGTCGATTACATCAAGGGCCTCGCCGCCGCCTACGAGCGCGAGGAAAGCGCCGCCGCGAAAGATGCGATGGCGCAAATCCTGATCAACTCGCGGATGGCCGCCGAAGGCCACCGGCCGCTGTGCCAGGACACCGGCATCGTCACCGTGTTCCTCAAGGTCGGCATGGGCGTGCAGTGGGATGCCACGATGTCGCTGGAGGACATGGTCAACGAGGGCGTGCGCCGTGCCTACAACGATCCGGACAACAAGCTGCGCGCCAGCATCCTGGCCGACCCGGCCGGCAAGCGCGTCAACACGAAAGACAACACGCCGGCGATCATCAACGTCTCGATCGTGCCGGGCGACAAGCTCGACGTGATCGTGGCGGCCAAGGGTGGCGGTTCGGAGGCGAAATCGAAATTCGCCATGCTCAACCCGTCCGATTCGATCGTGGACTGGGTATTGAAGACCGTGCCCACGATGGGCGCCGGCTGGTGTCCGCCGGGCATGCTCGGCATCGGCATCGGCGGCACCGCCGAAAAGGCGATGCTGATGGCGAAGGAAGCGCTGATGGAGCCGATCGACATCCAGGAGCTGATCGCGCGCGGCCCCGCCAATCGCGCCGAGGAACTGCGCATCGAACTGTTTGACAAGGTCAACGCGCTGGGCATCGGCGCGCAGGGCCTGGGCGGACTCACCACCGTGCTCGACATCAAGATCAAGGATTACCCGACCCACGCGGCCAACCTGCCGGTGGCGCTGATCCCCAATTGCGCGGCCACGCGCCACGCACATTTCACCCTGGACGGCAGCGGCCCGGTGATGCTCGATCCACCGTCGCTGGAAGACTGGCCCAAGCTCACCTACGACGCCTCGAAAGGCCGTCGGGTGAATCTCGATACCGTGACCAAGGGCGACGTGGCCAGCTGGAAGCCGGGCGAGACGCTGCTGCTCAACGGCAAGTTGCTGACCGGTCGCGACGCCGCGCACAAGCGCATGGTCGAGATGTTGAACAAGGGCGAGCCGCTGCCGGTCGATTTCAGGGGACGCTTCATCTACTACGTCGGCCCGGTCGATCCGGTGCGTGACGAGGTGGTCGGCCCGGCCGGCCCCACCACCGCCACGCGGATGGACAAGTTCACCGAACAGGTGCTTGCCGAAACCGGCCTGCTCGGCATGGTCGGCAAGGCCGAGCGCGGTCCGGCCGCGATCGAGGCGATCAAGAAACACCGTTCGGTTTATCTGATGGCGGTCGGCGGCGCGGCGTACCTGGTGGCCAAGGCGATCAAGGCGTCGCGCGTGGTCGGCTTTGCCGATCTGGGCATGGAGGCGATCTACGAGTTCACCGTGCAGGACATGCCGGTGACCGTGGCCGTCGATTCGCTGGGCAGCTCGGTGCATCAGACCGGTCCACGCGAATGGCAGGCAAGGATCGGAAAGATCCCCGTCTTTGTTCAATAACGATATGCGCGAAGCGCACGCCATTGCCTCCTCTCCCCCTGGGAGAGGAGTGAGGTGAGGGTGCGGTGCTTGCGAGAAATGTTTTAGAAGTCTAAACGTCCAAACATGAAATCCGGCAAGACCATTGCAATTGTTTTGCCGCAGCGCAACACTGGTGCGACGTTTTTCCCAGCCATCCATAGCGAATACCCGTGAACCCGCCGACCCTCGCACCGTTGTCCGAAGACGCCCCCTGGATCGTAATGAAGTTCGGCGGCACCAGCGTGGCTACGCTGCCGCGCTGGCAGAACATCCTGGAGCTGGTGGCCAGCCGCCGCGCCGAAGGTGCCCGCGTGCTGGTGGTGGTCTCCGCGCTGTCCGGTATCACCGACGCGCTCAAGCAGCTGTGCAGACATGGCGATCACGGCCAGCGTGTGGAAGCGGCCAAGGCCATCGTGCAGCGGCACTACGAGCTGCTCGAGCACATGCAGCTGGCGCTGCCGGACACGCTGAACGATCGGCTCGGAGATCTGTCCAGGCTGGCCGACGATGGTGCCACGGCGCTGGGCGAACTGGCATGGCAGGCGCAGGTGCAAGCGCACGGCGAGCTGATGTCCAGCGCGCTGGGTGCGGCATTCCTCAGCCACAGCGGGCTGCCCACGCACTGGCTGGATGCGCGCGAGTGCCTGGCTGCGGTCGCGCTGCCGAACCAGAACGAACGCACCCGGCTGCTGTCGGCCATGGTCGAGGCGAAACCCGACCCCGCCTTGAACGCACGACTCGCCGCGCTCGGCGAGGTATTCATCACGCAAGGGTTCATCGCCCGCGAAAGCAAAGGCCGCACGGTGCTGCTGGGCCGCGGCGGCTCCGATACCTCGGCCGCGTATTTCGGCGCGCTGTTGAAGGCGCAGCGGGTGGAGATCTGGACCGACGTGGCCGGCATGTTCACCGCCAACCCGCGCCAGGTGCCCGGCGCGCGCCTGCTGCAGCGGCTGGACTACGAGGAGGCGCAGGAAATCGCCTCCACCGGCGCCAAGGTGCTGCATCCGCGTTGCCTGTCGCCGTTGCGTGAACCGCGCGTGCCGCTGCTGATCAAGGACACCAACCGGCCGGAACTCGATGGCACCGTGATCGGTCCCGAGATTCGCGCGCACGCGCCCAGCGTCAAGGCGATCAGCGCGCGCAAGGGCATCACCCTGGTGTCGATGGAGTCGGTCGGCATGTGGCAGCAGGTCGGTTTCCTCGCCGATGTGTTCGCGCATTTCAAACAGCACGGGCTATCCGTGGATCTGATCGGCTCGGCCGAGACCAACGTCACGGTGTCGCTCGACCCCACCGAGAACCTGCTCGACTCCGACGCGATCGCCGCGCTGGCCACCGATCTTGCGAAGGTGTGCCGGGTCAAGGTGATCGCGCCGTGCGCGGCGATCACCCTGGTCGGCCGCGGCATGCGCTCGCTGCTGCACACGCTGTCCGGCGTGCTGGCCGAGTTCGGCCAGTTGCGCGTGCACATGATTTCGCAATCGTCGAACAACTTGAACCTCACCTTCGTGGTGGACGAGGAAGTGGTCGATGCGCTGCTGCCGCACCTGCATGATTTGCTGATCGCCGCCGGTGCGTTACGCACTGACGACAGCGCGTTGTTCGGTCCGAGCTGGCAGACGCTGTACGGCACGGGCGAAGCGCCTGGTGCGGTCGCCGCGTGGTGGCGCGACGCGCAGCGGCAACAGCTGCTGGAGCTGGCGGCCGAGACCACGCCGCGCTACGTCTACCACCTGCCCACGGTACGCCAGCAGGCGCGCGCGCTGAAGTCGCTGGCTGCGGTGGATCGGCTGCACTACGCGGTGAAGGCGAATACCCATCCGGCGATCCTGCACGTACTGGCGGCAGAAGGCTTCGCGTTCGAATGCGTCTCGCCGGGCGAGCTGAAAGCGGTTGGTGCGATCGTGCCGGAAGCTACGCCATTGCTGTTCACGCCGAACTTCGCGCCGCGCGAAGACTACGTTTACGCGCTGGGCACCCGCGCCACCATCACGCTCGACGCGCTGCACCCGTTGAAGCACTGGGGCGAGCTGTTCCGCGGTCGCGAGATCGTGCTGCGGATGGATCTGGGCCGTGGCCTGGGCCATCACGAAAAGGTGCGCACGGGCGGTAGCGGCAGCAAGTTCGGCCTGCCACTGGACCAGCTGGCCGCATTCCTGCAACTGGCCGATGCGCATGGCGCCACGGTGCGCGGCCTGCATGCCCATCTGGGTTCGGGCGTGCTCGATGCCAGCCATTGGGGCGAGGTATATGTGCAACTGGCCAGCCTGGCCGAACGCATCGGAAGCGTGGCGTTCCTCAATATCGGCGGTGGCCTCGGCGTGCCGTCGCATCCGGGCGAGGCGCCGCTGGACATGGTCGAACTCGACCGGGTGCTGCGCGAGGTCAAGGCCGCCTATCCGCAATATCAGTTGTGGATGGAGCCGGGTCGTTACCTGGTCGCCGACGCCGGCGTGTTGCTGGCGCGCGCGACCCAGCAGAAAGACAAGGGCGCGTTCAGCTATCTCGGCATCGACACCGGCATGAACAGCCTGATCCGTCCCGCGCTGTACGACGCCTGGCACGAGATCGTCAACCTGAGCCGGCTGGACGAACCAGCCACCGCGCTGTATCAGGTGGTCGGCCCGATCTGCGAGAGTGGCGATGTGCTGGGTACCGACCGCCGTCTGCCCGAGGCGCAGGAGGGCGACGTGATCCTGATCGCGCAGGCAGGTGCCTACGGCAAGGTGATGTCGTCGCATTACAACCTGCGCGACGAGGCCGACGAAGTGGTGATCGACGCCTGATCCGGAGCTCGCCTGTTCAAGGGTGCGGGCGCGGTGAAAATCACGGGATCGTCGTCTGACCCGCCATTTGGCCGCAGAAAGCCATCGAACCGGCACCGCTCGAAGCTAGAATCAGCCTGTTCGCTCCCGATGAAGCGGGCGATGGAGAAAGATGTGAGCAACACGATCCAACCCCGCCTGACCCAGGTATTCCGATTCGTGCGTTGCAACTACACCGACGGCGTGGCCGAGCTGGTGTATGCCTTCGACGATGATGACGAGCTGATCGAGCGGATCCGCTTTCCGAATGCGCCGGCAGTGCCGGTCGCGCGCGTGGCGGCCTTCGACGCCGCGCTGAAACTGCTGCACCTGATCGCCGGCATCAGCTACTACAAGGCCGGTGTGCCACCGCAGATCGAGGTGGCCGACGGCCCGCTGGACGACGCGACCGCCGAGCTGCTCGATGCGCTGTACCTGCACGGACTGGCCGAGTTCGCCTATCGCAACGGATTGGATCTGCGTGGGCGGATTGCCTTTCCGCGCCATGATGCGGAAACGACGACAAGCTCGCGTGATGCTGCGGCGCCCGCGGTGGGCATGTTGAACCTGCGCAAGCGCACGCTGGTGCCGATCGGCGGCGGCAAGGATTCGCTGGTCGCGGTGGAGGCGATCAAGGCAATCGGCGGCGAGGCGACCGCGGTGTGGGTTGGCAATTCCGCGCTGATCGCGGCCTGCGCCGAGCGCACCGGCCTGCCCATGTTGAACATCCAGCGCGAGCTGGCGCCGGGTCTGTTCGAGTTGAACCGACTGGGTGCGTGGAATGGACACATCCCGGTGACCGCGGTGAACTCGGCGATCCTCGCCGTGGCCGCGGTCCTGTATGGCTACGACTCCATCGCGTTCGCCAACGAACGCTCCGCCTCGGCCGCGACGCTGGAGTACGACGGCCAGCAGGTGAACCACCAGTGGAGCAAGAGCTACGCGTTCGAGCAGCTGCTCGGCAACTGGCTGCACACGCATGTCGCCAGTGACCTGGATTACTGCTCGCTGCTGCGGCCTTACTCGGAGCTGTCGATCACCCGCGCGTTCGCGAAGCTGACGTCGTACTTCGACGTGTTCTCCAGCTGCAACCGCAACTTCAGGTTGCTCGGCCCGAAGCCGGCCGATCGCTGGTGCGGACAATGCCCGAAATGCCACTTCGTGTTTCTCGCGCTGGCGCCGTTCCTGCCCAAGCCGCGGCTCCTGTCGATCTTCGGCCGCAACCTGCTGGACGACGAGAGTCAGGCCGCCGGTTTCGACGCACTGCTGGAATATCAGGACCACAAACCGTTCGAATGCGTGGGCGAGGGTGCCGAAGCGCGCGCCGCGATGTACGCCTTGAGCCAGCGGCCGGAGTGGCAGGAGGACGCGCTGGTCGCACGCTTCCGCAGCGAGATCCTGCCGCAGCTGGATGCATCGTTGCTGGCGCTGGAGCCGTGGCTGGAGCCATCACCCGAGCAGCGCGTGCCGGTCCGATTGCAACCCGCGTTGAAGACGATCGGCTGATGCACATTGCCGATTTGCGCGATCGTCGCGTCGCGGTCTGGGGCTTCGGTCGCGAGGGTCGTGCTGCGATCCGCGCACTACGTCAGCGTTGCGCGGATCAGCGCTTCACTTTGTTCTGCAGTGCGGTCGAAGTCGATGCTGCTCGCGCGTTCGATGCGACGCTTGATGTCGTTGCCGGCGAACCGGACGCCGCCACGCTGGGCCAGGTCGATGTCGTGGTGAAATCGCCGGGCATCTCGGCGTACAAGCCGGCCTTGCTGGCCGCAGCAGCGCAGGGCACCCGTTTCACGTCGGGCACGGCGCTGTGGTTTGGCGAGAATCCTGACGCTCGCGTGATCGCGGTCACCGGCACCAAGGGCAAGAGCACCACCAGCGCCCTCATTGCGCATCTGGCGCGCGCCCTCGGCGTGCGTACGGCGCTGGCCGGCAATATCGGCCTGCCGCTGCTGGAACTGCTCGACCAGCGTGCCGAACTGTGGGTGATCGAGCTGTCCAGCTTCCAGACCGGCGAAGCCGGTCCGCTGGAACTCGGCGTGATCACCAGCCTGTACGAGGAACATCTGGACTGGCATGGTTCGCGCGAGCGATACGTCAGCGACAAGCTGCGCCTGGCTGATGTTTCGAGACGGTTGCTCGTCAATGCGCTGCAGCCGGCATTGCTGGAACGCACGCAGGATCATCCGCAGCGGCTGCTGTTCGGCCAGCCGAAGGGCTGGCATGTCAGTGACGGCTTCATCTGCCGCGGTGCGCAGGCAGTTTTCCCGATCGGGCAACTGGCTGCACCGGGCCTGCACAACGCACTCAATGCCTGCGCTGCGCTCGCTGCGCTGGAAGCCATCGACATGGATGCGCTGGCTGCTGCACCTTCGCTGGCCCGCTTCCGCCCGCTGCCGCATCGCCTGCAGCCGCTGGGCGAGCGTGAAGGCTTCGACTGGGTCAACGACTCGATCAGCACTACGCCGCTGGCCACACTGGCCGCGCTGGAAAGCCTGCATGGCCGCGCCGTCACCGTTCTGGTCGGCGGCCACGACCGCGGGCTGGACTGGACGCCGTTCGTGGATGCCATGCGCAGCGCGCCGCCGAACGCGATCATCTGCATGGGCAGCAACGGCGCGCGCATCGAAGCCGCATTGCGCGCGATTGAAGTGCGTTGCCCGATGGTGCGGGTCGACGATCTTGCAAGCGCCGTCACCGGGGCAAGAACACGCACGCCACGGGACGGCGTGATCCTGTTGTCACCCGGTGCACCCAGTTTCGATCAGTTCAAGGACTATGCCGAGCGCGGTCGCCGCTTCGCGGCACTGGCCGGATTCGATGCGGCAACGATCACTGGGATCGACGGCCTGGGCATCGGTTGATATGAAACAAAAAGGGCCGTGATTCGCTGGAATCACGGCCCTTTTGTTTCCTCATCTGGCGGCAATTACCAGATCTTCACCCGGTCCTTCGGCGCCAGGAAGAGCTTCCCGCCGGGCTTGGGCGAGAACGCGTCGTACCAGGCGTCGATGTTGCGCACGGTCTGTGCGCGGAAGCTGCCGGGGGCGTGGCCATCGCCGATCACCTGGGCGCGCAGCGCGGCGGGGCGAGTCTTGGTGCGCCAGGACTGCGCGAAGGCGAGGAAGAAGCGCTGGTCGCCGGTGAGGCCGTCGATCACCGGCGCAGGCTTGCCGCCGAGCGACTTGTGATATGCGATCCAGGCGATGGTGAGGCCGGACACGTCGGCGATGTTCTCGCCCAGTGTCTGCTGGCCGTTGATGTGCAGGCCGGGCAGCGGCTCATAGGCGTTGTACTGTTCGACCAGTTTCTGGCCGGTGGCCTTGAAGTGGGCCTGGTCTTCCGGCGTCCACCAGTTCGCCAGTCGACCCTGCGCGTCGAACTCGGCGCCGGTGTTGTCGAAGCTGTGGCTGATCTCGTGGCCGATCACCGCACCGATCGAACCATAGTTCGACGCCGCATCGGCCTTCGGATCGAAGAACGGCGCCTCGAGGATCGCGGCGGGGAAGTTCAGTGCATTCTGCAGCGGCAGGTTCACCGCGTTGACGGTCTGCGGCGTCATCCACCACTCGCCTTTGTCGACGCTCTGGCCGAGCTTGGCCAGCTGATGCTTGTATTCATGCTGTTCGGCGCGCAGGTGATTGCCGACCGGGTCGTCGCGGCTGATCGTCAGATCGGCGTAGTCGCGCCAGGTTTCCGGGTAGCCGACGCCGACGCGGACTGTAGCGATCTTTGCCTTGGCCTTCTGCTTGGTGGCCGGCGTCATCCAGTCAAGTTGATCGACGCGATCGGTGAACGCGGCGAGGATGTTGTCGACCATCTGCTTCACCTGCGCCTTGGATGAGGCCGGGAAGTATTTCTTCACGTAGATCTGGCCGACCGCATCGCCCAGGTCATTGTTGAGCGCGCCGATCGCACGCTTCCAGCGATCGCGTTGCTTCGGCGTGCCCTGCAGCGTGTGGCCGTAGAACTCGAAACCCGCGTCGGCGAATGCAGGCGGCAGCAGCCCGGCGCTGTGGTTGATGGTGTGAAAGGTGAGGAAGGCTTTCCAGGTGTCCAGCGGTTCGCTGCCAACCAGCGCGGAAATTCCGCGGATCGCGCTCGGCTGCCACACGGTGATCTGCTTCTGCGTGTCGAGGCCGGCAGCATGCAGGTACGCAGCCCAGTCCAGGCCCGGTGCCTTGCTGGCGAAGTCTCCGGTGTTCCAGGGGTTGTTGGCCTTGTGCACGTCCTCGCTGTCGACCAGGCTTTCCTGCACCTTGGCGATCTTCATTTCCAGCTCGAACACGGCCTTCGCCTTGGCGTCCGCGTCGGCGATGCCGGCGTTCTTCAGCTGGGCGGCAATGTAGGCCTGGTACTTGGCGCGGATGCCGGCCATGTCCTTGTCGGTGGCGAGGTAGTAGTCGCGATTGGGCATGCCGAGGCCACCCTGCAGCAGGTAGGCCACGTTGTGCGCGGAATCTGCCAGCCCCTGCGTGACGAACAGGCCGAACAGATGCTCGGTGCTGAAGTTGGTCGCGTTGACTGGATCGACGTCGGCGCGCAGCTGGCTGCCCAGAACACCGGCGAGATCGGCAGGCGTCTTGATCGCGTCGATCTTGGTGAGTTCAGGCTTGAGCGGACTCAGGCCATGCTTGGCGATGCCGGCCTGATCCATGAATGCGGCGTAGTAATCGGCGATCTTGCGCTCGTTGGAGCCGGCGGGCGCATTCGACGCGGCGGCGGCCTTGATCAGTTCGGCGTTGCGCTGTTCGGCTTTCTGGAACACCTGCAGGAAGATGCCGGTGCTGGCGCGATCGGCCGGGATCACCGCCGTTTTGCGCCAGTTGCCGTTGGCATAGCTGTCGAAGTCGTCGCCCGGTTTCACGCTGTGGTCGATGCCGGCCCGATCCACGCCGGCAGGATGGTCGGCAGCGTGCTGTGCCGGCGCGGGCGTGGCCGCCCATGCGTTCGATCCGCACAGGAGGACGGCGGCGGTCAGAATCCAACGAATGCGTTGCATGGTTTGATGTCCCGGCAGGATGGAATGCCCACGATAGTCCGCCACCTTGCCGTTGTGGGCATGACTGATGGGCTAGCGATCGGAGGCTGCCCGCGCCGGACCGACGGCAAGCCAGGTCAATGCGCGCTTTCGGCCGCCGCGGGACTGGCTTCGGCCGGCGTTCGGCATAGCGGCACCAACAGCAGCGCTACTACGAACATCCACGCCATCAGCCGGAACGCGTCGTCGAACGCCAGCGTCGTGGCCGAGCGGGACACCAGCCTTCCGAGTTCGCCCTGCGCCATCAGCACGGCGTGCGCGGAATCGGTGGTGACCTGACCGATCCGGCCGGCCAGTTGTGCAATCACCTCGGGTGCGTTGCGGCCGCTTTCGCCCAGGCTCTCGCCGAAGCGGGCCGCGTGGATGCGGGTCTGGCCCTGCAGCCAGGTGTTGACCACCGCTATGCCGATCGCGCCGCCGAGGTTGCGCATCAGGTTGAACAGGCCCGAGGCGTAGCGCAGCTCGGCCATCGCGAAACCGTTCAGTGCCATGTTCACGCTCGGCACGATGCACAGCATGATCGCGAAGCCGCGCAGAACCTGCGGCCAGAACAGCGCGGCGAAGCCCCAGTCGGGCGTCATCGCCGAGAACAGCCACAGGCTGGCGGCGAACAGCAACAGCCCGGCGCTGATCGTCCAGCGCGCATCGACCCGCTGCGACAGTCGCGCCGCCACCACCGTGCTGGCGATCTGCGCGACGCCGGTGACGAACACCGTGGTGCCGATCTGCAGGCTGTTGTAGCCGCGCACGCGGCCGAGGAACACCGGGACCAGATAAGTCGCCGCATACAGTCCGAAGCCGATCACCAGGCTGAACAGGCAGGCGAACACGAAGTTGCGCTGGCGGAACGGCGACAGCCGCACGATCGGATCGGACGAGCGGAACGAGCGCTCCAGGAACAGCACGAAGCCGACCAGCGACAGCCACGCTGCGGTGGCGATGGTCGGGTCGCCCAGCCATTCGTGGCGCGGGCCTTCCTCCAGCACGTATTCGAGCCCGCCGAGGAAGAACGCCATGGCGGCCAGGTGCACGTAGTCGATCTTCTTCAGCATCGCCAGATTGGGCCGGTCCACCTTGACCAGCAGCGCCGACAACACAGTCACCAGGATGCCCGGCACGATGTTGACGTAGAAGATCGAGCGCCAGCCGACCGCCTCGGTGAGCCAGCCGCCCACCGTCGGCCCGAGCGTCGGCGCCAGCACCGAGACCATGCCGAGGATCGCCGGGATCAGCGCGCGCTGCTTGCCGGTAAACAGGGCGAAGCCGGTGGCGAACACTGTCGGCACCATGGCGCCGCCGACGAAGCCCTGGATCACCCGGAACACCGTCATCGACTGGATGTCCCAGGCCATCCCGCACAGCGCGCTGGCCAGCGTGAAGCTGCCGGCCGACAGCGCGAACAGCCAGCGCGTGGACAGCGCCTGCGCGAGGAAGGCGGCGAACGGAATCATCACCAGCTCGGCCATCAGGTAGCCGGTCTGCACCCAGCTGATTTCATCCGGCCCGGCCGACAGGCCCGCCTGCACGTCGTTGAGCGAGGCGGCCACGATCTGGATGTCGATCAGCGCCATGAACATGCCGAACGCCATCACCCCGAAGATGAGGAACTTGCGCGCCAGCGGCAGCTCGGCGGGCGCGATGGGTGTCGATCGGGAAAGGGTCGCGGAGGTGTTCACGGGCAGCACTTGCATTGTCGGGAAATCATAGTATGATACTGATCATGTAAAAAAGCGAGGCGGTCATGCGCTACGACACCGAACACAAGCAGAAGACCCGCGCCACCGTGTTGCAGGCCGCGGCGAAGGCGATCCGCGCCGACGGCCCGGATCGTGTCGGCGTGGCCGGCGTGATGGCCGAGGCGGGATTGACCCACGGCGGCTTCTACGCCCATTTCAAGTCCAAGGACGAACTGGTCGCCGCCGCGATCGGCCAGATGTTCGAGGACGCGCGCGCGCGGCTGGAGCACGACACGGCAGGACGGAGTCCGGCCGAAGGCCTGGCGGCCTATATCGACTTCTATCTCTCGAAGAAGCACCGTGACGCGCGCAGCTTCGGATGCCCGATGGCGGCACTGGCTTCGGACGTGCCGCGGCTGGCGGACCCGGCGCGCGAGCAGTTCGTCACTGGCGTGCGGCAGTCCACCATCCGGCTCGGCGAGAAGCTGGCCGGGTTGGGACATGCGGCGGCCGAGGCCGAGGCGCGTTCGATGATGGCCGAGCTGATCGGCGCCCTGTCGCTGGCGCGGATCGAGACGGATGCGAAGCGCTCGGATGCGATCCTTGCCGCCTCGCGCGCGCAGTTGAAGCAGCGCTTCGGGCTGCCGTCATGAACATGCCCGGCGAAGTCGATGTCCGCCCCGTCGGTGCAGTCGGCCGGCTGCATGCCTCGGCCACCTCCACCTTTCGAGTGACGAAACGATGAGCGCCGACGCCACACCACGCACGCCAGTCGTCGAACAGCCGGCAACGCCGCGCACGCCATGGTCGCGCAAACCATTGCTCGTCGCCGTCGTGGCGCTGGTCATCGCGGTCGTGGGCGCGCTCTGGATCGTCGCGCCCAAGCGCAGCGTATCCACCGACAATGCCTACCTGCAGGCCGACAGTTCGGTCGTGGCCCCGAAGGTGCGCGGGCTGGTGGCCGAGGTACTGGTGCGGCACGACCAGCACGTGCATCGGGGCGATCCGCTGGTGCGCATCGATGCAGAGGAGTTCAACGCAAAGGTGGCGTCGGCGAGCGCCGAACTGCGGAACGCGCTATCCGGCGTTGCGGCGGCAGACGCCGCACTGGTGGCGCTGGATGCGGAAGAGCAGCTTGCCGGTTCCAACGTGCGTGCGGCGCAGACGTCGATCCGTTCCTTCGATGCGCAGCAGGCGCTGGCCGAGGCCGACAGCCGGCGCTACGACGCCCTGGTCGTCAGTGGCGCGGTGGCGCGACGCGACGTGGAGCAGTTCCACGCCGCCGCCGTCACCGCCCAGGCGAACGCGGACCACAGCCGGGCGGAATTCGCGGTGAGCCGTGATCAGGCGACGTTGACGCATGCCAAGCGGCTGACCCTGCAGGCCACCCTGGCGCAGGCGGAAGCGGCAGTAGCGAGCGCGAAAGCCGCGCTCGATTTGGCGCGGCAGGACCAGACCAACACGCTGGTACGTGCGCCGATCGACGGGGTGGTCGGTGACCGCCAGGTCGAACCCGGCGACTACGTGCAGCCCGGCACGCGCCTGCTGACCGTGGTGCCGCTGGACGCGCTGTACGTGATCGCCAACTTCAAGGAAACCCAGACCGCGCGCATGGTGGTCGGCCAGACCGCCAGCGTCGAGGTGGACGCCTTGCCCGGCCGGACATTGAAAGGTCGCGTGGAAAGTTTTGCGCCCGGCTCCGGTTCGCAGTTCTCGCTGCTGCCGTTCGAGCCGGGTACCGGCAACTTCACCAAGATCGTGCAGCGCGTGCCGGTGCGCATCCGTTTCGAGGCCGGGCAAGCTGCGCTGACACGGCTGCGTCCCGGACTTTCCAGCACGGTCACCGTGCAACTGAATGCATCCCCTGCCGCACAAGCCTCGCGCTGAGCACGCGGCATTCCCTCTCTCCTTGCCAAGGTATCGATCCATGAAAATCAACAACAGCATTGCCTTCGTCACCGGTGCCAATCGTGGACTCGGGCTCGCCTACGCCAAGGCGCTCCTCGCCGCCGGTGCGCGCAAGGTCTACGCCGGTGCGCGCGATCCATCCAGCGTGCCCGTGCTCGAAGGCCTGGTGCCGGTCCGGCTCGACGTGAACAAGATCGATGACATCGCCGCCGCTGCCGCGCAGTGCGGCGACGTCGATCTGCTGATCAACAACGCCGGCATCATCGGCGACGAGCCGTTGCTCGGCGAGAACGGTGTGGAGGCATTGCACAACGTGCTCGACACCAACCTCTACGGCGTGCTGGCGATGAGTCGCGCATTCGCGCCGGTGCTTCGCGCCAACGGCGGCGGCGCGCTGGTCAACATGTTGTCCGCGCTGAGCTGGGCGAGCCTGCCGGGCACCGGGGCCTACTCGGTGTCGAAGGCGGCGGCCTGGGCACTCACCAACGGCCTGCGCAACGAGCTGCGCGGGCAGGGCACGCAGGTGGTCGGCGTGCACGCCGGCTATATCGATACCGACATGGTGAAGGGCGTCGACAGTCCGAAATCGCGGCCGGAGGACATTGCACAGGCCGTGCTTGCCGGTATAGAGGCGGGCGACTCCGAGGTGCTGGCCGACGACACCGCCAGGCACGTCAAGGCCGGATTCAGCGCGACACCATCGTTGTACCTGGGTTGAGCCAGGTCACTTTTCGTAGCGGTAGTTGAAGCTGGCGCGGCTGAAATCGGTGGCCTGTTGGGCCTCGAAGTTCCAGCGCTTGCCGAAGCGGTAGCGCAGGGTGATCACTTCGCCCGGCTCGAACAGGCCGACGCCGTAGCTGAGGTAGAGCCGCGGCGACAGGTACTTGCCGACGGTGAATGCCGAGCTGCCGCCCAGCGCCTCGTTGCTGGACACGCCGATGTCATCGACGCCGAGCTTGGAGCCGATGCGCTTGGCCAGCAGATCGCCGCCGGCCGAGCCCAGCGCCTGCGCGGCGGCGCTGACCATGCTGCCCTCGCCACCCTTCACCTCGGACAGCGGCTTGCCGGTGATCAGGTAGGACAGCGCATCGGACTGTTCCATCACCGGATTGGAAAACACGGTGAGGATCGGCCGTTGCGCCGTGCCACTCACCAGCAGGCCGACTTCCTGTCCTTCGTCGATGGTGGCGTTCGGGTTGAGCTTGCGCACGGCGCGGATGTTCAGCCCCGGATTGTCGATCGGCGTGCTGGCGAACAGCAGCTGGCCGCGCTGGATCTGCAGGTTCTGGCCGTAGGCGCGATAGGTGCCGGCCACCGCGAGCTGGCCCTGGCCGGTGGTGGCACGGCCGGGACGTTCGCTGACCGTCAGCAAGCCGGTCACGCGGCCGTCCAGACCCATGCCGACGATATGTGTCTTGCGGCCAAGATCGACCTTGACCAGCGCGCTGATCGGCAGCTTGCTGGCGGCCTGTTCCTGTTGTTTCTGATCGACCACCACCACATCGGGGGAAGCCTGGGTGGCGCCGGCGCCGGGCAGCTTGTCGGCATTCACGTCGGCACTGTCGATCGTGAGGCCGCCGCCGATGTCGATGCCCTTGGCGTCCTGCTTCACGGTCAGGTCGGGCGAGATCACCACTTTCGCCGCGGGAATGTCGGCGGCGGTGAACTGGCTGCCCTTGAGTGTGATCGCGGTCTGGCTGCCCTGACCGGTACCGTCTGCGCCGAGGCCGGCGGTGCCATGGATCGCCAGCGAGCCCTTGCCCGACTGCACGCTGCCGTTGACGAGGAACTGGCGGGCGTCGACGGTGCTGACGCTGAGGCGGCCCTGGGTCAGCTTGAGTCCGGCCGAAGGCGCTTCGGCAGCGAACTCGCGGACGTCGGCGTGGCCGGTGATCGCTGGTTGCTTCAACGTGCCGGCGAAGCGGAAGCTGCCGTCGACGCCGCCTTTGACGTTGGCCACTTCGCTGCTGAACAGCTCGATGAAGGCGAGGTTGTTCAGGCGCAGATCGAGCTGGCCGCCCAGCGTCTGCTGCGCGCCACTGATGGTGATCTGGCCATCCAGACGGCCGCCATCGTCGAGCCCGCTGTGTACATCGATGCGCTGGCTGGCCGGCGTCAGTTCGGCATTCAGGCGCAACTGGTCATAACGAAGCAGTGGCGCATCCGCATGATCGGTATAGGTGATGCTGCCGTGCGTCGAGCTGATCGAGGCGTTGCCGCTGAGCGCGCCGGCGGCGCTGCGGCGAATTCTTCCGCTGCCTTCCAGGATGCCGTCGGCGCGCATCGGCAGCTCGGCGTCGCCGGCCGCGTTCAGCAGCAGCGCCAGCGGCAGCGCATGCAACCGGTAGCTGGCGTCGAGATTGCCGGGCTTGTCCTGTTTCGCCGCCACACACAGCTGCGGATCGCCAGCGCTGAGGCACAGTTCGGACAGGCTCATCGCGCCGTCGTTGTAGCTCAGTTGCGACGGCTGCTGCAGGCGCCAGCCAGGCATCCCCTGCGGTTCCAGGTCGAGCGTGGCGAGCGTGCCATTCCATGCCGAACCCTTCCGTGCGCCGTGCAGGACCAGCTTGCCGGAGAGCTGGGTGCCGCGCGCGTCCACATTTAACCGATGGTCGCCTTGGCTGCCTTCGGCGAGCAGGTTGATGTGCTGGAACGTCAGCCCCTGCAGGTACACGTTGCTGGTCTGCAGATCCAGCTTGCCAGCGAGGCGACTGATGTCGGGCAGACCGACGATCAGCTGCAGCGTGTCCGCCTTCTGTTGCTGCCAGGCCAGCGACTGGCCATGCAGCTGGCCATTGATGCTGAGTTTCGGCTGTTTGCCGCGGATAGTGAAATGGCCGTCCAGACGGCCGCCGGCATTCGGCAGCCAGTCGCCCAGCGAGGCGATCGCCAGTTGCAGGTCGGCATTGTTTTCAGCGCCGGGCCTGGCATCCAGCTTCACCGTGCTGCCGCCCGAGGCGAGGTTGAGTTGGCCGTCGATCACCTCGTTCGATGACAGGTGCAGCTTGCCCTTGCCGCTGACCGCACGATCACGCAGCTTCCCGACCAGCTTGCGGATTTCCAGTGTGGCATCGGGACCGTCCTTCGGCAGCGTGCCGCTGCTGGCGATGTCGAAATCCAGTGCGCCGTTCCAGCCGGCAAACAGCTGGCCGGGATCGAATCGGCTGGCGCTGGCCTCGGCCTGCCATGCGAAGCTCGGTTGCAGGGTCAGCGTGCCGCTGGCCTGCACGTTGCCTTGCGCTTGTCTCAATGCCAGCGTGCGCAGGGTGATCCGCTGCGCGCTGCCGTCGAGGTTCAGCGCCAGCTTCGCCAGTTTGCCGGGCGGCCCGATCTCGACATCGCCCTCGGCGTGGTACTTGTCGACGGTGCCACTGGCCTTGAGCACGCCGTGGCTGGTCAGCACCTGGCCAACCAGCTCCTGCGGCAGCAGCAGATCGTTCCACTGGATGTCGAGCTGGGCGCTGAGCGGTTTCGCATCGAGCTGCACCACGCCGCTGGCGGCGACGCTGCCTTTGATCTGCGGCGAGCCGAGGTCGAGCTGCTGCAGGGTCAGCGTGTTGAAGTCGTGGCTGAACTGCGCGCGCAACGGCCGCAGCAACAGCTGGTAGTCGTTGAGGTCGAGCCGACCATCGAGCGCGCCGCCGTAGCGGTCGCCATGACCCTGCACGGCAACTGCCAGCACCTTCAGCGAGCTGTTGCCGAGCAGTGGCTTCGGATCGAAACGCGGCACATCGAGCTTGCCGGTCCAGGCGTAGTCGCCGCTCTGGCTCAGATCCAGCTGCAGCTGTGCAATGGTCGGTGCGCTGAGTCTGAGATCGAGATGCGCTTGCCTGCTGTCGCTGTGCACGACGAGGTTGCCGGCATAGCCGGTACCGCCGACCTTCCACGCGAAGCCGGCCTTGCCGCCGCCCTGGTAGTTCATGCCGATCGCCAGCGTGCCGGCGAGATCGACGTGGCCGTCCGGCGCCTGCAGGGCGAGGCGGTGGAGTTCGATGCCGTCATGGGTCCAGCTGCCGGCCAGGTCGAGCCGGCTGGAGGCAAACAGGGGCCGGCCGTCCCGGGTCACCTTCACCGTGCCGACGTGGACGCGATCGAGGATCAGCTCGACCGGTGGCTGCAGCGAGAAACTGCCGGAGTTGGGGATCTGTTCCGGCGCCGGCTTGGGCAATGCCAGCACGACGCCATCGACATCCAGCACGAGTACATGCACGCGCCTGGCCAGCAGCGGCCAGAAGCGCAGGTCCAGGTGCGCCTTCGCCACGTTCGCCACGGTGCCCTTGCCGTCGTCGTAGCGCACGCCAGCCAGATCCAGCGGACCGATCAGGCGCCCCTGTGCATGCTGCACGCGCAGCGCGCCATCGGTGGCGGCCTGCACCCGCGCCAGCGCAAAGCGCAGGCCGGCACCGGTGCCGAGCAACCAGCCAGCGGTGATGGCGAGCAGCAGCAGGACCAGCAGCAAGGCGAGGCCCAGCCAGCGCAACCAGCGACGGCGGCGGGGAACGGCAACGGTGGCGGTCGTCGTGGTCATCTCAGAAATCCGGCCCGATCACCAGGTGCAACTCGATGCCATGGTTGCGCGAGTCGTGGATCGGCGTGCCCAGGTCGACGCGGATCATGCCGACCGGCGACAACCAGCGAACGCCGAGGCCAGCACCGATCTTCGGGCGATAGTCGATGCCACTGAACGCATTGCCGGCATCGACGAACGCGGCCATGCCCCAGTTGCGTGTGAAGTAATGCTCGACCTCGGTGCTGGCGACCAGCAGGCTGGTGCCGCCGATCACTCGCCCGTCGCTGTTGCGCGGACCGATCGACTGGTAGCCGTAGCCGCGTACCGAGCGGTCGCCACCGGCGAAGAAGCGCAGTTGCGGCGGCAGTGCGGTGAAATCGTTGGTCCAGATATAGCCGGCGCTGCCGCGCAGGATCAGCCGGTTGCGCTTCTTCGCGCCGAACGCGCGGATCCATTTCGCGTCGGCGGCGAGCTGGCTGAAGCTGGCGTCGGACAGCAGCGTGCCGGCGGTGCTCCGCGCGCTCAGGTTGAGCGACCAGCCGCGGCGCGCGAACGTCGGGTTGTCGGTCCGCTTGCGTGACAGCGAGGCCTCGCCGAACACCAGCGTGCTGTGGCCATGCTCGATGCCTGGCGTGTTGTCCGGTTCGCTGCCGCGCTTGCCAACGGTGAACGTGCCGGACAGCGCGTGCACGCCCAGCGTACGTGTCCAGCCACGCCACAGCCGGGCCTCGTTGCCGACCAGCTCGAGCGTGCGCGATTGCGAGGTGGCGGTATTCGCGTCGCGGAAGTTCGCACCGAAGTTGAAGCTGCGCTGGTTGGTGCCCGGCAGCGGGATCGAGTACAGCGTGGACAGCGTCTTCAGTCGCTGCGCCACGACCAGCTCGTTCTTCCATTTGTGCCCGCGCCGGTTGACCCAGCGCCGCTCCATGCCGCCGCGCAGGCCGAAGCCGGTGTCGGTGCCGATGAACGGGCCGCCGGTGTAGATCGTGCGTTTGGCCGGTGCCAGTTGCACGGTGACGTCGACCGTGCCGTTTCTTGCCTCGTCCACGTCCGGCAGCACGTTGACCACGGCGAAATAGTCCGCGCCGTTCAACGCCTGCTGCAGCTCCAGCAACTGGTCTTGCGCGAAGTAGTCGCCGGACTTGAACGGCACGTAGCGGTCGAGGAAACCGTCGTTGAACTGCGAACCCTCGAAATGCACCCTGCCGTAGCGGTAGCGCGGGCCAGCCTGCCAGGCCAGCTTGATGGTCGCGCTGCGATTGGCGCGGGTCACTTCGACCCGATGGGTGAGCAGTCGGGCATCGAGGAAACCGTTGGCGGTGAGCTGTGCGCTCAGCGCGTCGCGTGCGCTGTCGTAGGCACCGTGATCGAGGGTCTTGCCTTTCATGCGTTCGAGCGCACGCTGCGCGCGACGGATCGGCGCGATGGCGGCAGCGGTCTCGTCCAGTTGCACGTCGACGGCGGTGACTTTCACCGGCTCGCCGGGTTGCACATGCAGCGTGACCTGCCAGTCCTTGCCGACCTGCTGCAGGGCGCCGGTGACGGTGGCTTCGTAGTAGCCGTAGGGTTCCAGCGAAGACTTCACCTGATCGGGCGCGCGCTCGTACAGGCGGCGCACCTGCGCGTCACTGACGTCACGCGTGGCGTATTGCGACAGCTCGACGCCCGAGATCACCGCGCCTTTCAAGGGATCCGCGACGCCATCCACGGTCAGCTGCACGCCGGCGCGGGCCTGTGTCGACAACAGCACCAGCGGCAGCAACAGCAGACTCAGGCGTCGGGGGATTCGGCGCATGCGTGGGGTTCCGTCCTCGATGGCGTCTTCGCGAGTGAGGGGAGCTTACCCAAGTCGGTGTTGGCTGGGTATGAACGCTGCTGGTTACCTCGGTATCAGAGCCAGAGCGTCATGCTTGATTTGTTGATATCGCCGAGGCGATATCAACCTGCCTTGTCGCCCGCCTTGTGCGCGATCCATGCACCGATCACTGCCGAGACATACGGAATCGATTGCGCGGCGAGGATGAACATCCACAACGTGCCTTCGATGTAGTGCGTGCCGTAGCCCTCGGCCATGCCCACGATGCACAGCATCAGCGCGATCGCCATCAGTCCTTCCTCGCGCACCGGCGCGAAGGCGGCGAAGTTGCTGCCGCCCAGGCGTCGGCTTTTCGCGGTGACGACGAACGAAGTCTTCTCGCGGGTCAGCCCGTGCAGGATGCCGCGTGCGATCGCATGCGACAGGCCCATGCTGGCCAGCGACGCCATCAGCGTGTCGTACCAGCTGCACGGCACGCGGGCGCGGTACAGCACGATGCCGAAGATCGCCTTGGCGAAGAAGAAGCCGATTACCGGGATCAGGAACAGCTGCATCGGCAGGCTGAAGTACTGCGGATAGGCCACCATGCCGGCGGTCCAGAACAGCGCCATCAGAGTGAAGATCAGGTGCAGCGCATCGGCGAACCAGCTGAACCAGCCGGTGAGGAAATGGAAGCGCTGGCCGGCGCTGAGCGGACCCTTCTGGGTCATCCAGCTCCAGCGGCCCTTGAGGATCTGCATCGCGCCGAACGCCCAGCGGTAGCGCTGGCTCTTGTACGCCTTGAAGTCGGCCGGGGTCAGGCCCTTGCCCATCAGCTCGTCGACGTAGACCAGCTCGTAGCCGGAGTGCATCAGGCGCAGGCCCAGCTCGGCGTCCTCGCAGATCGTCCACTCCGACCAGCCACCGGTGCCTTCCAGCGCGGTGCGCCGGACCATCGTCATGGTGCCGTGCTGGATGATCGCGTTGCGCTCGTTGCGATGGTGCATGCCGATGCGGAAGAAGCCGTCGTACTCCCACGCGGTCATCCGGCGGAACGCGTTGTGCTCGAACTCGCGGTGCGCCTGCGGGCACTGCACCACGGCCACCTTTGGGTCGTGGAAGTAGCCGGTGAGGGTGGCCAGCCAGTCGGCGCGGACTTCGTAGTCGGCATCGATCACCGCCACCACGTCGGCTTGCGGGTCGGTTTCCTTCAGGCCGAAATTCAACGCGCCGGCCTTGTAGCCTGGCCACGGTTCCAGATGGAAGAAGCGGAAGCGCTTGCCGAGTTTTTCGCAGTACTCCTGCACCGGCTCCCACACCGCCGGGTCCTTGGTGTTGTTGTCGATCACCAGCACTTCGAAGTTGGCGTAGTCGAGCGCGGCCAGCGAATCGAGCGTGATGATCACCATCTCCGGCGGCTCGTTGTAGCAGGCCAGGTGGATCGACACGAACGGCTGTTTCTCAGGCGGGTCGGGCGTGAGCATGCCGGCGTGACGGATCCACTCGCGCCGCCACAGCACTTCGGTGAACTCGAAGCCGTTGATCAGCAGGATCGCCAGGATCGCGATCTGCGCCGGAAACAACAGCACCAGCATGGTCCAGTCGACCCAGCTGAGATAGAAGTTGAACGGCAGCGTGGCCGACCAGGTGATCAGACCGCAGGCCAGCTGGATCAGCATGCAGAAGAACAACCGCCCCATCAGCTTGAAGCGGCTGAAGCGGCGCGCGAAGAAGATCATCGGCAGCAGCGCCAGCAGGCTGGCGGCAATCGCCTTCCACGGCCAGGCGATGTCCTCGGTCACCGGGCCGGTGAACGGGAATTTCGGCTGACGATCGGCGTTGAAGATGCCCCAGTACGCCTCGGTGCGGCCCGACAGCTGCTCCTTCCACGGCTGGTCGAACGCTTCCATCAGGTAGTAGTCGATGTTGCGCTGCTTCGCCGCGAGCAGCCACTCGCGGATGAAGATCGCCTCGTTCGATACCGACGGATCGGCGTGCTCGTGACGGTCGCCGTTGGACGGCCAGCCGATCTCGCCGACCACGACGTGCTTGTAGGGGAAGCGTTGCTGTATTACCTCGTACGAGCCCAGTGCCGCATTCAGCGCGGGAGCGCGCTGTGCCGGGTCGAGGGCACTCGCTACTACAGGTATGCCATTCCAGAACGGGAAGATATGGATAGTGATGAAGTCGACATGGTCGGCCAGCTCCGGATACTTCAACCAGATGTATTCGGGCTCGGCGATCGATACCGGCTGATGTACGGCGGCGCGCACGCGGTCGAGGTAGACCATCATCTGTTCGGGAGTGAGGTCGTTGCGGAACAGCACCTCGTTGCCCACGATCACCCGCTTGATCGAGTCGGGATAGCGACGCGCCATCGCGATCAGCGTGTCGATCTCCTTCTCGTTGTTCTCCATGCGCCGGCTGATTTCGGCGCCGGCCATCACGTCCAGGCCATCTTTTGCGGCGAGCCGGTAGGTCTGCGGATTGACCTGCATCGAATAAGTACGGATGCGGTCGGAGTACTTCGCGACCAGCTTGAGGTCGCGATCGACCTCGTCGTCGCTGGGATAGTCCTGCTTGATCGGATCCTGGTAGCGCTGGAACGAGGAGAACGCAAAGCCGCCGATCTTGCCGTGCCAGTCGTCCGGGCCGTGCGGCAGATTGCTCCACCACCACAGCCCGATGTTCATCGCGGCCACGACCAGGGCAAGCACGATCGCCGTGAGCAGCGGATACCGACTGTTGTGGTTTGTTGCGGTGGCGCTCAAAAAAATCCCCGGCGGAAGCCTGCGCAACAGGCGGTAAAGCCTGCGGAGCTTAACCAATCCATGGCATCGGGCTCAATAAAGATCGTAGGCCGCGGTCAGCGCAAGGTCAGGGGCGGCGGCAGATTCCGGCGTTCGGCGCTGCCTGTATTTTCCTGTGGCGGCCACGCCGGCGACACGAAAACGGCGCCATCGGGTGATGGCGCCGTCTGTTTTCGAGCCTGCAAGCCGCTCTTCGGCGCGCTTATCTGAGCAGCGAGCGCAGCATCCAGGCGGTTTTCTCGTGCTCCTTCAACCGCCCGGTAACCATGTCGGCGGTGCCTTCGTCGCCGGCCACATCGGCCGCCTTGATGGTGCCGCGGGCGGTATGGGCGGCAATCTCGTGGCCTTCGACCAGCTGGTTCACCATCTCCTTCCACTCCGGCACGCCGACCTCCTCCTTGATCGAGGTGAGCTTGCCGAACTGGCTGTAGGAGCCGGGCGCGAACACATCCAGCGTGCGGATGCGCTCGGCCACTTCGTCGGCGGCCAGCCAAAGTTCGTTGTACTGGGTCTCGAACATGGTGTGCAGGCTGTTGAACTGCGGGCCGGTGATGTTCCAGTGGAAGCTGTGTGTTTTCAGGTATAGCGAATAGGTGTCGGCCAGCAGCTTGGACAGGTGCTTGGCGACGGCTTCACGATCCTTCTTGGCGATACCGATGGAAATGGCCATGTGTTGCTCCTTCCGGGGTTGGGAGTGCGATGGACAGACAGTAATGGCTCGACCGCCGGCTTGGAAATGAATCCTGCCGATGCCCTCGATAGTCAGCGGCTATCAAGTAGGCAAGCCGCCAGCGGCTATCATCTGCGGCCCGATGAACGATATTCGCATGCCCGCATCCGACCCCTCCGCTGATCCTGGCCTGCGCGCGCTGCGCCGACAGCTGGACACGGTCTCCAGCCGCGACTTCGGCCGCCTGCTGGGCCGCTGGCGCGGCCTGTCGCGCCGGCCGGACGACAGCAAGCTGGCGGCGCTGGTCACCGATATCGAGCGCTCCGCGGCCAGACGACGTGCGCGGGTTGCCGCCAAACCGGAACTTCGGCTGGACGAATCGCTGCCGATCAGCGCTCGCGGCGAGGACATCATCAAGCTGATCCGCGAGCATCAGGTGGTGGTGATCGCTGGCGAAACCGGTTCGGGCAAGACTACCCAGCTGCCCAAGCTGTGCCTGGCTGCCGGTCGCGGCGAGGCGGGCATGATCGGCTGCACCCAGCCGCGCCGGCTGGCCGCGCGCTCGGTCGCCCGCCGCGTGGCCGAGGAACTTGGCACCCAGGTCGGTGACATCGTCGGTTTCCAGGTGCGCTTCAACGACCAGGTCTCCGAGCGCAGCCTGATCAAGTTCATGACCGACGGCATCCTGCTCGCCGAGACCCAGGGCGATCCATGGCTCAGCGCGTACGACACCATCATCATCGACGAGGCGCACGAGCGCAGCCTCAACATCGACTTCCTGCTCGGCTATCTGAAGCAGCTGGCCAAGAAGCGACCCGAGCTGAAGATCATCGTCACTTCGGCGACGATCGACACGGCCCGTTTTGCCGAGCATTTCGATGGTGCGCCTGTAG
The DNA here is from genome assembly GCF_006438785.1 of Rhodanobacter glycinis. Lineage (GTDB taxonomy): Bacteria > Pseudomonadota > Gammaproteobacteria > Xanthomonadales > Rhodanobacteraceae > Rhodanobacter > Rhodanobacter glycinis_A. The sequence goes on from NZ_RCZB01000005.1 coordinate 34,575, forward strand.
TGGAAGTGGAGGGGCGCGCGTATCCGGTCGAGCTGCGCTGGCGCTCGCTGGACGAGATCGCCGCGCGGCAGGGCCGCAGCAAGGACATGCAGCAGGGCAGCGCCGAGCACATCGCCGCCGTGCTCGATGAAATCAGCCAGGAGGATCCGCGTGGCGACGTGCTGATCTTCCTGCCCGGCGAGCGCGAGATCCGCGATGCGCACCAGCTGCTGTCGCGCCGGCAGTACCGCGAGACCGAGATCATGCCGCTGTACGCGCGGCTCTCCGCCGGCGACCAGGACCGCGTGTTCAAGCCCGGCATCAAGCGCCGCGTGGTGCTGGCGACCAACGTGGCCGAGACCTCGCTGACGGTGCCGCGGATCCGCTACGTGATCGACACCGGCACCGCACGGGTGAAGCGCTACAGCCAGCGCAGCCAGCTCGAACGACTGCATGTGGAGCCGGTGTCGCAGGCCGCGGCCGACCAGCGCAAGGGGCGCTGCGGACGCGTCGGACCGGGTATCTGCTATCGCCTGTACGACGAAGCCGACTTCGCCAGCCGTGCCGCGTTCACCGACCCGGAACTGCTGCGCTCGTCGCTGGCCAACGTGATCCTGCGCATGCTGGCGTTGCAGCTGGGCGACGTGGAGCAGTTCCCGTTCCTCGAAGCACCCGACCCTCGCGTGGTGGCGGACGGCTATCGCCGCCTTGCCGAGATCTCGGCGATCGACGATGCACGCAAGCTCACCGCGGTCGGCCGCACGCTCGCGCGATTGCCGATCGACGTGCAGCTCGCGCGCATGCTGGTGGAAGGCGAGCAGCTGCATTGCCTGCGCGAGCTGCTCACCATCGTGTCGTTCCTCAGTATCCAGGATCCGCGCGAGCGTCCGTCGGATGCACGCCAGCAGGCCGACGCCGCGCATGCCGTGTTCGCCGATCCGAAGTCCGACTTCGCCGGCGTGCTGAACCTGTGGCGCGCCTATCACGACGCGCACGAGGAACTGACCCAGTCGAAGCTGCGCGACTGGTGCTCGCGGCACTTTCTCAGCTTCATGCGCATGCGCGAGTGGCGCGAGCTGCATCGGCAATTGCTGCTGGTGGTGCAAGAGCTTGGCTGGAAGCTGGACGCACAGACTCTCGCTCCTCCATCGCAGGCGATCGGGAAGAGAGCTGGGGGGAGAGGGGCCGAGCGCGTTGCTGCGCGCGAGCCTGAGGTTGTGGCGCTCGCCGAAACAGATGCAAGTCGCCTTTACGAATCGGTGCACCGCTCCCTGCTCGCCGGTCTGCCGACCCAGGTCGGCCGCAAGGACGAGAAGGGCGTGTATCTGAGTACGCGCGAGCGCAAGTTCCATGTATTCCCAGGCTCGGCCTTGTCCAAGGCGCCGCCGAACTGGATCTTCTCCGCGCAGATCCTCGACGTGGGGGGGCGCGTGTGGGGCATGGCGAATGCGCGCGTCGAACCGCTGTGGATCGAACAGCAGGCAGCGCATCTGCTGCGCACGAGCTGCCGCGATGCACACTGGTCGAAGAAGCGCGGCTGCGTGGTCGCGTACGAGCAGGTCAGCCTGTTCGGGCTGGTGCTGGTAGAGAAGCGGCCGGTCACGTTCCAGCAGCAGGACCCGGCGCTGGCGCACGCGATCTTCCTGCGCGAGGCTCTGACCCGCGGCGACATCGACAGTCGTGCGGATTTTGTGCGTGCGAACCAGCGTGTACTGGAAGACGCGCTTGGCATCGAGGCGAAGCAGCGCCGCGAAGGATTGATCCGCCATGAAGACGATCTGGTCGCGTTCTTCGAGGGCAAGCTGCCTGAAGAGATCGCCAGCAGCCGCGCACTGGACGCGTGGTATCGCAAGGCGCGGCCGGCCGAGCAGGCGGCGCTGCGCTGGTCGCTGGACGACGTGATGGTTGGTGGTGCGGGGCTGGATGCGAAGGCGTTTCCCGCAACCTTGGAAATCCCGCCGCTGGCCATGGATGGCCGAGTGCCGCGAGCGCAGGCGACGGCAGGGATGCCGGAGGTAGAGCAAGGCACGGAGCAATTGCCGGATGCGCAGGAGCGGCCGCAGCGTTACAAGCTCGAATACCGCTTCGTACCCGGCGATGAAGCCGACGGCGTTACCTTGCATCTGCCGCTGGCGATGTTGAACGCGTTGCCGCCCGCCCGCTGCGAATGGCTGGTGCCCGGTCTGCTGGGCGAGAAAGTGGCCGAGCTGATCCGTGGTCTGCCCAAGGCGCTAAGGCGCAATTTCGTGCCCGCGCCGGATTTTGCGCGGGCGTTCGTCGAGGCCGAGTCGCCGCGCGACGAGCCGCTGGCGAAAGCACTGGCGACATTTCTGAAGCGCGCCACCGGTGTCGACATCGCTGCGGCCGAATTCGTCGCCGTCGAGCTGCCGGCCCATTTCCGCATGCGTTACCGCCTGCATGACGGGGATACTTCGTCGAAGCCGGGAAAAACACTTGCCAGCGGCCGCGATCTCGCTGTGCTGCGTGGACAGTGGGAAGGTCAGGCGCGCGAAGCGTTCTCGCGCAAGACCGATATCGAACTGACCCGCGAGGACGTCGCCAGCTGGGATTTCGAGGAGATCCCCGCACAGGTGCGTTCGGACGGCGGCCTGATCGCGTTCCCGGCGCTGGTCGACTTGGGCGAGACGGTGGCGTTGCGCGTGTTCGAGCGCAGCGACGAGGCGCGCGCGGCGCACCAGCAAGGCGTGGTGCGGCTGCTGCGCAACTCGCTGGCCAGTGATGCGAAACAGGCGCGTCGGCGCCTGCCGATCGGCAATGCGCTGGCGTTGAAGTACGCGCCGCTTGGTGGCGTCGATGGCCTGCGCGAAGACTTGCTTGAAGGCGGCTTCAGCGACTTGCTTGAACAACATGATCTGGACGTGCGCACGGCCGGTGCGTTCGAGAAGCTGCGCGCGCAGTTTTCGCGCGAGCTGTTCGGTGCCGGCGTCGAGCGGCTGAAGCTGGCCGAACCGATCATCGAGGCGCAGGCCGAACTGAAGCCGTGGCTGCAGCCGCCGCTGATGGGCTTCGCCCGCGCCAGCTATGACGACCTGCGCGAACAGTTCGACGCCTTGCTGACGCCAGGCTTCCTGCGCGAGCTGTCGGCGGCGCGGCTGGCGCATTACCCGCGTTACCTGAAGGCGATGCGCCTGCGCGGTGAGCGGCTGCGGCAGGATCCGACGAAGGACCAGCAACGCATGCTGCAGGTCATGCCGTACTGGCGCGCGTACCTGCAGCACCGCGCCGCCGGTGCCGATGCGGCCGACCTCGTCGAGCTGCGCTGGCTGATCGAGGAGTGGCGCGTGTCGCTGTTCGCACAGGAACTGAAGACCGCCGAACCGGTCTCGGCCAAGCGGCTGGCGAAGGCGCTGGCAGCGCTGGCCTGAGCCGAGGCCAGCGGCGCGACCGGTCGACTGCCGGGGAATGCGGCGGCACTGCGGTTACTATGGATGTCTGTACCGGACATCCCGCCTCATGGCCCCGACCATCACATCTTCCAGCCTGCAGCCGTGGCGCGACCGCGCCGGCGTGCTACCGCCGGTGCTGGACGAGGCGTTGCAGACATGCATGACCCATCCCGTTCCCGAGGCCGAGTGCTGCGACGTGCTGGATCTGCTGGGCATGCTCGGCTGCGATGCACAGACCCAGGCGGCGGCGTTGTGGTTCGAGCTGGCGCGGGCGGATCCGGCGCTATGGGCCGCGCAGCGCGCAAAGTTGCCGGCGGAAGTGCAGCGACTGGTCGGCGGTCAGCAGGCCGCCGAACAGGTGTGGGCCTTGCATGCACAACGGGCGCCGGAGGGCGCGGCCGAGGGCCTGCGTCGCCTGCTGCTGGCGATCGTGCGCGATTTGCGCGTGGTGTTCGTGCTGCTCGCTCGGCAGCTGGCGCGGATGCGTGCGGCCGCGTTGCTGCCGGCGGAACAGGCTGCCGCACTGGCGCGGCTGACCCGCGACATCCATGCACCGCTGGCGAACCGGCTCGGCATCTGGCAGTTGAAGTGGGAGCTGGAAGATCTGGCGTTCCGCTTCCTGCAGCCGGAAACCTACCGCCGCATCGCGAAGCTGCTCGACGAGCGGCGTGCCGACCGTGAGGGTTTCATCCGCGAGTCGCTGGACGAGCTGCATGGTGCGCTCGCTGCTGCCGGCATCCATGCGGAGCTGGCCGGGCGGCCCAAGCACATCTATTCGATCTGGAAAAAGATGCAGCGCAAGTCGCTGGATTTTTCCGACCTGTACGACATCCGCGCGGTGCGCGTGCTGGTCGACAACGTCACCGATTGCTATGCCGCGCTCGGCGTCGTGCACGCGCGCTGGCCACATCTGCCGGGCGAGTTCGACGACTACATCGCGCGGCCCAAGGCGAACGGCTACCAATCGCTGCACACGGCCGTGCTGGGTCCGGCCGGCAAGACGCTCGAGGTGCAGATCCGCACGCACGAGATGCATCGGGCCAACGAGCTGGGTGTGGCCGCACACTGGCGCTACAAGGAAGGCGGCAGCGCCGATGCCGAGTTCGAGGCGAAGATCGCCTGGATGCGCAAGCTGCTGGAACCGCGCGGTGATGACAGCGGGCTGGCGGCTGACCTGCATACCGAGCTGCTGGAAGATCGCGTCTACCTGCTGACCCCCAAGGGCGAGGTGTTCGACCTGGCGCGCGGTTCGACCGTGCTGGATTTCGCCTACCTGGTGCATACCGAGGTTGGTCATCGCTGCCGCGGCGCCAAGGTCAACGGCCGCATCGTGCCGCTGACGTTCCAGCCGCAGAGTGGAGATCGGGTGGAAATCCTCACCACCAAGCTGGGCGAGCCCAGCCGCGACTGGCTGTCGCCGCACCATGGTTATCTCAACACTTCGCGGGCGAAGGACAAGGTGCGCGCGTGGTTCCGCCGGATCGCCCATGACGCGAATCTCGCGGTCGGCCGCAGCATGTTCGAGCGCGAGCTGAAGCGGCTGGCGCTGTCGGGCGCGGACGCGAGCAAGCTGCCTGCGCATTTCCACCTGCAGACCCACGACGAGTTGCTGATCGCGCTGGCGCTGGGCGAGATCACGCCCGGCCAGATCGCCCGCGTGGTGCAGGAAGCCGCGCAGCCGCCGGCACCCCCGCCGCCACCGGTGACCGCACGACCGGTCACGCTCGACCACAGCGCGCTCAGCATCGAAGGCATCGGCAATCTGCTGACCACGCTGGCGCGCTGCTGCCAGCCGCTGCCGGGCGATCCGGTGCGCGGCTTCATCACCAAGGGCCGCGGTGTGTCGGTGCATCGCGCCGATTGCGGCAGCCTGGCGCGGCTGGTTCGGCGCGATCCGGATCGGGTGATCGAGGTGAGCTGGGGCAGTGCCGCCAGCCAGGCCTACGAGGTCGACATCGAACTGCGCGGCTACGATCGCAAGGGTCTGCAGAAGGACGTCACCAGTGTCATCAGCAATGCCGGCACCCACATCATTGCCTCGTCCAGCCGCCTGTTCGCGCACACCGGCGAGGTGGAGATGCGTTTCACCCTGCGCGTGCGCGATTTCGAGCAGTTGTCGACCCTGCTCGGCAAATTGCTGGCGTTGCCCAACGTGATCGACGTGCGCCGGGTCGGCGTCGGCTGAATGACCCCGCAATGCCGGTCTGGCACGGGCAAGGCAGCCCGCAGCCCGATGTTAAGCTGCAGCGACAGCCTGAACAGCCACGGATCATGAGCGGACGCCGAGACCAGCACGACGCACATCCACCCACGCGCACCGAGCCCACCCTGGGTGATCTCGATCGCCTGGACGCGCCGCGTGCGCCGTCCCGCGACGGCTTGCCCGAGGTGTCCGTCGAGCCGCGCCACCCGCATGCCAGGCGGGGCGCGCCGGTGCGTCGCCGTCGCCGGGGCTGGCTGGTTCCGCTGTTGCTGTTGCTGGTTGTTGTGGCGGCCGGCACACTCTGGTTCAACCAGAACCGCTTGCGCGGCATGTTGCCGCGTACCGACTTCAACACGGTGCTGACGCAAGCGCAGCAGGCCCTGCAGGATGGCCGTCTGGACGGCCAGGACGGTACCAGCGCACGCGAGCTGTTCCAGGCCGCCGCGGCGCTGGAGCCGGACAACGATCGTGCGCGCGATGGCCTGCGTCAGGTCGGCCAGGCCGAGTTGGCGCAGGCCGATGCCGCTTTGCAGGCGGGACAGATTGCACAGGCCACGCAGCAGGCGGCAGTCGCCCGCGAATTGCTCGGTGGCGGCAGCGATATCGACCGGCTGGATCATGCGATCAGCAGCGCCCGCGCGTCGCAGGTGCAGACGGTGGACCTGGTCGATCAGGCACAGCAGGCATTGGCGACGGGCAAGCTGGATGGCGTTGCCGGTGCGGGCGCGTTGTACCAGCGCGTGCTGCGTGCCGATCCCGGCAACGCGGTGGCGGCACACGGACTCGATCAGGTCGGCTATGCGCTGGCGGCGCAGGCGCGCAAGGCATTCGATGTGAAGGACACGGCCGCGGCCAACGCCAGCATCGAACAGCTCGCCGCGCTGCAGCCGAACAACGGCGCACTGCCAGCATTGCGCGCGGTGCAGGCGCAGACGCGCAAGCAGGACAACAGTGCACTGGATGCGGCGCTCAGTCAGGGACATGACGCCTTGCGTGCCGGTCGCATCGGCGGCGCCGGCGACGATACGGCACTCGCTCATTTCCAGGCCGCACTCAAGCTCGACCCGGACAATGCCCAGGCCAGGGTTGGCCTCGGCAAGGTGGCGCAGGCCATGACGGTGCAGGCGAGCGCGGCGATCGATGCCGGCGACACGACACAGGCGAACAGGCTGCTCGATCAGGCGGCGCAGCTGGCGCCGAAATCGGCGGATCTTGCAGCTGCCCGTGCGCGCCTGAGCAGTGTCGCGTCGGCGCCGGTTGCCGCCGCAAACGCGGACGAAGCCGAAGCACCATTGGCTCCCGCGGTGCTTTCGCCGCAGCAAAGCGCGGCAGTGGCGCGACTGGTACAGCGCGCGCAGCTGGCCACGAAGAACGGCGACATCATGATGCCGCCCGGTGACAGCGCATACGACCTGTATCGCAGCGCGCTGGCGATCGACGGCAACAACGACGCAGCGCTGCATGGACTGCAGGCCTTGCCCGGCCAGGTCGAACAGCAGTTCAGCCAGGCACTCGCCGCCGGCAAGCTGAAGCAGGCCGACGACATGCTGGCGAATCTGGCCGAACTGGCTCCTGGCGATGCCGGGCAGAGCAGGTTGGGCGACCGGCTGGCCAGTGCCTGGCTCGATCAGGCCGAGCAGCAGCTCGGACGCGGTGATTATGTCGATGCCGGCCAGTCGCTGGATCATGCGCGCAAGCTGGCACCGAACCATCCGCGCGTGCTCGATCTGACGGCCCGATTGCAGGGCAGCCGGTGAGTGCTGCATGACCGTGCTGGTGTTCGGCGGCAGCAGCCAGATCGGCCACTTCCTGTTGCCGCGCCTGCTGGCCAGTGGCGAGCCAGTACTGGCGTTGAGTCGGCAGTCGCAGCCGGCGCAAGCTGGAGTGAACTGGTTGTGGGGTGCACTGCCCGCCGACGTACCGACGCTGCCGCCATTGTCGGCGATCATCAGTTTCGGCCCATTGCCGGAGTTGGCCGAGTGGCTGGCGCAGACCCGTTTGATCGACGCGCCGCGGGTGATCGCCGTCAGCTCGATGAGTGCCGAAACCAAACGCGACTCCAGCGTGCCGGCCGAGCGCGAGATCTCGCGCCAGTTGCATCAGGGTGAGGCTGCGCTGGCCGCGGCGTGTGCCCGCCACGGTTGTGCATGGACGGTGCTGCGGCCGACCCTGGTCTACGGTGCCGGACTGGACAAGAGTCTGACTCCGATCGTCCGTCGCGCGCTGCGCCTGCGGCTGTTTCCGTTGCCGGCCGGCCGCGGCCTGCGCCAGCCGGTACACGCGGATGATATTGCGCAGACAGTCCTGGCGGCGCTGGATTGTCCGGCGGCATCCGGCCGGATCCTGCCGATCGGTGGCGGCGAACGCCTGCCGGCTGGTGAGATGTTTGCGCGCGTGCGCCGCAGTCTGCCGCAGGCGACCGTGCCGCTACCGCTGCCGGCGTGGCTGCTGCGGCTGGGTCAACGCACGCTGCCGCCGCTGCGCGGACCGCTGAGCCGGCTGGACAGCGATCTGATCGCCGACAACGGCGAATTGCAGCGACTGCTCGGGATCCATCCGCGGCCGTTCCGCCCGGAAGCCTCGATGTGGATGTCACCGTTGTAGCGGCAACCGGACGAATTGAATTGCCCGCGTTTCGCCACGAAACCTGCCGCCGCGTTCATATGCGCGCCGGGTGGCAGGCCCTATGATCGAACCACCTGATTGCCGGATTCCCCCACGTTGGACTTCTTGAATCGTCTTCGTTCGCTCGCGCGCCGCTGCTGGCCGTGGCTGCGCATCCCGTTCTGGATCGGCATGGGTCTGTTGTTCGGCTTCGTGCTGCCGTACACGCTGGTGCTGAACAAGCGCGTGCAGGATCGCTTCAACGATTTGGTGTTCGCGGTGCCCACCCGAGTCTATGCGCGACCGCTGCCGCTGGCGGCCGACATGCCGATGACGCCGGCTGCGCTGGAGCTGGAACTGACCTTCGCCGGCTACAGCAATGACGGCCACGGCCAGGTCGCCGGCAGCTGGGTGAAGCAGGGCACGCGCTACACGATCACTTCGCGCGGCTACGCCGGCCCTGACGGTGGCGAGTTGCCCAAACGCATTCGCGTCACCTTCGGCAAGGGTACCGTGCAGTCCGTGCAGGATGCGGCCAGCAGCAAGAAGATCCCGTTGGCGCACCTGGATCCGGCGCGCATCGCCACGCTGTACGGCGCAACCCAGGAGGAGCGCCGCTTCGTGCATCTGGCCGACGTGCCGCCGCTGCTGCTGAGCGGGCTGCAGGCGGTCGAGGATCGCGATTTCAAGCATCACATCGGCATCGACTTCAGTGCCATCGCACGCGCCGCGTTCGCCAACCTGCGCGCCGGCCATACCGTGCAGGGCGGCTCCACGCTGACCCAGCAGCTGGTGCGCAACCTGTTCCTCAGTCGTGACCAGAACTTCACGCGCAAGATCAACGAAGCGCTGATGTCGCTGCTGCTGGAGGCGCATTACAGCAAGGGGCGCATTCTCGAGGCCTACGTCAACGACGTCTTCCTCGGCCAGCAGGGCGACCAGGCCGTGCACGGTTTCGCGGCGGCGTCGGAGTTCTACTTCGGGCGGCGGCTGGAGGACCTGCGTCCGCAGGAGATTGCGCTGCTGGTCGGCATGGTGAAAGGGCCGAGCTATTACGACCCGCGCCGTTCGCCGGAGCGTGCGCTGATCCGGCGCAACCTGGTGCTGCAGGAATTCGCCAGCACCGGCTTGCTCACCGCCGCGCAGCTCAATGCGGGGCAGGCCGCGCCGCTGGACATCGTCAGCAACGGCCAGCTGCCGCACAACCGTTTTCCCGCCTTCATGCAGCTGGTGCGCACGCAGATCATTGCCGACTTCGACGAACAGGCACTGCGCGACGGCAACCTGTCGATCTTCACCACGCTCGATCCGGCGGCGCAGCTGTATGCCGAGCAGGCGATCACCAGCACGATGAAAAGCCTGGGCAAGCGCGCCGATCCGCTGCAGGCGGCGGCCGTGGTAACCAATGCGCAGACCGGGAGCGTGCTGGCCGTGGTCGGCAGCAAGGATCCCGGCGACCAGGGTTTCAATCGCGCGCTCGATGCGCGCCGCCCGATCGGCTCGACGATCAAGCCGTTCGTCTATCTGGTGGCGCTGACCCAGCCCGATCGCTGGAACCTTGCCAGCATGCTCGACGACAGCCCGATCAGCATGCGCCAGCCCGACGGCAGCATGTGGACTCCGCAGAACGACGACAAGCAGAGTCACGGCCAGCTGCCGATGGTCGATGCGCTGGCGCATTCGTGGAACCTCGCCACCATCCATCTCGGGCTCGCCGTCGGGCTGCCGCGAATCCAGTCGTTCCTGCAATCGTTCGGCCTCACCGACGTGCATCCCAGTCCGTCGCTGCTGATCGGTGCGCTCGATCTGGCGCCGCTGCAGCTGGCCCAGCTGTATCAGTATCTGGCTGCCGACGGGCACGCCCTCCCGCTGGTGGCGGTGAGTGGCGTGGTCGACGGCAGCGGTCGCACCATCAAGCGGTATCAGGTGCAAGGTGGCAGTGGTGAATACCAGGAAGCGGTACGCCTGACCACATGGGCCATGCAGCAGGTCGCCGAGTACGGCACCGCCAGCTCGATCGGCAATTCCGGGCTGGCGTGGCTGCATGCGGCCGGCAAGACCGGCACCAGCAACGACACCCGCGACAGCTGGTTCGCCGGCTTCACCGGCGAGCATCTGGCGGTGTTCTGGATGGGTCGCGACGACAACAAGTCGACTGGCCTGTTCGGCGCCACCGGCGCACTGCGCGCGTGGCGCGACCTGTTCGCCAAGCTGCCCACCCAGCCCTTGTCCACCGCACCTGGCGACGGGCTGGAAATGGCCTGGATCAATCCGGCCAGCGGCAAGCGCACCGAAGCGCAATGCGCCGGCGCGCGCCAGTTTCCCGTGGTCGCCGGCTCGTTGTCGGCCGATACCGAAGGCTGCTTCTGGCAAGGCGTGCAAAGCCTGTTCGGCGGCGGCAATCCTCCCACTGCCAGCAGTGTGCCGTTGCCCGCCACCGGCGCACCCATCCGGAATTGATCATGCATATGTACCGACGTTTCACGTTCTTGCCGCTGCTGCTGAGCCTGCTGGCCGGGTGCGGCATGTTCGCGACGACTCCGCAGACGCCTGCACGCGCAACCGCACCGACCTACGACCTGGTCGCCGCCATCCGCGCCGCTGGCGATCGCGAAAAATCCGTCATCGACGTCCACCCGCTGCGCGAGCCGGGCGTCACTTCGCTGCAGGATGCCGCGCAGCAAGACGAGCAGACCGGCAAGTACGCCGACGCTGCCAGCAAGCTCGATCAGGCAATCAGGCTCAGCCCGAATTCGCCCGACCTGCTGCAGGAGCGCGCCGAGATCGCGGTACGCCTGCGCGATTTCGGCGCGGCCGAAAAGCTCGCCCATCAGTCGTGGTCGCTGGGCCCCAAGCTCGGCCCGCTATGCGCGCGCAACTGGCAGACCGTCGTCGAGATGCGCCTGCAGGCGCGTGACGTGACTGCTGCGCAGACCGCGCGAAAGTGGGTACAGCAGTGTCACAAGCCGGGCGTGTCGCGGTACTGAGTGCGTTGCGTGGTATCGCGTCAGGTTGTTCGTCCTGCGTCGGAGTCCGTATGCCGACGACACCGTTCGGAGGCAATTCCCGCAGGCCGCCGCGACGCAGGCACAAGACACTGCATGCGGTGGGCTGGCTTCAGAACAACGCCGCCAGCAACAGCACGATGCCGATGATGCTCACCGTCCAGACCAGCGTGCGCAGGTAGGGAATGCCGGCGGCGTATACCGGCACGTAGGCCAGCCGGGCCCAGAAGTAGAGCTGGGCGCCGAGTACGGTCAGGTTGTCGTGGCGCTGCAGCAGGTGGGCGAGCAGCACCACGGCGACGAACAACGGAAAGGTTTCCAGGAAATTCGCGCGGGCGCGATCCAGCCGGCCGCCGATACCGCTGAGCGGGGGCTTCACCGCGTCACGCGCGCTTGCGGCCCAGTCCAGTCCGCGCTGTCCGATCGAGCAGGTCGCGGCAATCGCGACCTGCAGCAGTCCCAGCACGACGCTCCACATCAGCATGCACAGTTCGGTCGTCATGACGCGTCTCCCCCGTGGCGGTGCCGGCATGGTGAACAAATGCCGGCGTGGCTGCCAGTGAGGGCCGTCAGGCGGCGTGCCTGACTCTTGCGCAGGGCAGGAACCGCTCGATCCGCTCCATCGGGATGCGGTCGCCGGCGTCGCTGCCGTAGTACGCCTCGACGATGCGGCCACGTTCGTCGATCAGGAAATCGGCTGGCATCAGGTTGCCGGTGTCGAGGCCGGCAAGGCCGACCAGGCGCATGCCCCTGAGCAGGGTCGGCACGCGCGTCGCGATCGCCTTCAGCTTGCGCCACAGCGAGCGCTCGATGCCGTAGATCTCGTGCGCGCTCGAGGTGGGGTCGGCGGCGAGCGGGAACGGGCGCGGCCGGTGCCCGGCAAAGCGCAGCACGTCGGCCTGCGAGGCGCTGAACACGGCCACGATGTCCAGACCGCGTGCGGCCAGCTCCGCATGGTTGTTGGTCAGCTCGTAGATGCGGAAATTGCAGAACGGACAGGCCGCGTCGCGGAAGAACGAGAGCAGGGTGAGGCGGCCACGGCTGCTGATCATGATCGGCAGGCCATGGATGTCGACCAGGTCGAGCGCAGGTGCCGATTCGGGTGCGAACAGTCTCACGTCGATTCTCCTTCGGTGGGCGGGCGTGACGCTGCCAAGTTGACGCGCGGGAACTGACCCAGGTTCCCATCGCGGCTTTGTCGCACCGGCCCGCTCCGCCATACTTGATCGATGATTGACCTTGATGACACCGAGTCCGACGACATCGGCGCCCTGCTCGGTGCCGACGGCCCGTTCGCGCGCGAGCTGCCCAACTTCGCGCCACGGCTTGCCCAGCAGGCGATGGCGCGGGCGGTGCAGCAGGCGATTGCCGGGCGCGACACGCTGATCGCCGAGGCCGGCACCGGCACCGGCAAGACCTTCGCGTATCTGGTGCCGGCGTTGCTGTCGGGCGAACGGGTGATCATCTCCACCGGCACCAAGACGCTGCAGGACCAGCTGTACTTCCGCGACCTGCCGAAGGTGCGTTCGGTGCTCGGCGCGCGCCTGAAGACGGCGTTGCTGAAAGGGCGCGCGAATTATCTGTGCCTGTATCGACTCGACCAGACCGTGCGCGAGGGCGCCAGCTACGAACGCACGCAGGCCGCGCAGCTGGCGACGATTCGCGCGTGGTCGGCACGCACCCGCCGTGGCGACCGCATGGAGTTGGCCGAAGTACCGGAAGAATCGCCGCTGTGGCCGCGCGTCACCTCGACGCCGGAAAATTGCCTCGGCGTGGAGTGCCCGTTCTTCGACGACTGCCACGTGGTGAAGGCGCGCCGCGAGGCACTGGAAGCGGACGTGGTGGTAGTCAACCATCACCTGCTGTTCGCCGACCTCGCGCTGAAGCAGGAAGGCTTCGGCGAAATCCTGCCGGGCGCGGCGGCGTTCATCCTCGATGAGGCACACCAGATTCCCGAATTGGCGGGGCAATTCTTCTCGCAGAGCATCAGCGCGCGCCAGCTGACCGAGCTGGCGCAGGATGCGCTGGCCGAATGCAACGGCATCACGGGCGCGATCGGCCTGCTGCTGGAGCCGGTGGAGGCGCTGCAGGAGGCACTGCGCAAGCTGCGCCTGGCGATGGATGCGTTGCCTTCGCGCGGCGCGTTCCAGCAGCTGGAGGATCGTGCCGATGTGCGCGAGTCGCTGCACGACCTGCGTGAGCTGCTGGCCACGCTGGCCGAGCTGCTTGCCTCGCAGGCCGAGCGCTCGCGCGGCTTCGCCAATCTGCACGAGCGCGCCGAGCTGTTCACCGAGCGACTGGATCGCATTGTCGAGTCACACGGCGATCAGGACGTGCGCTGGTACGAAACCTTTCCGCGCGGCTTTGCGTTGTACGCCACGCCGCTGGATCTGGCGGTGCCGATGCGCGGCCTGCGCGAACGCACCCAGGCGGCGTGGATCCACACCTCGGCCACGTTGTCGGTGGCCGGCAACTTCGACCACTTCGCGCGCCAGCTCGGTCTTGACGATCCACGCACGCTGAGCCTTGGCAGCCCGTTCGACTACGCGCGGCAGGGCTTGTGCTATCTGCCGCGAGGACTGCCCGATCCGAACGCGCGCGACTACACCGAACAGGTGATCGAGTCGGTGCTGCCGGTGCTGCACGCCTCCAACGGCCGTGCGTTCCTGCTGTTCACCTCGCATCGCGCGCTGCGCCGCGCGGCCGAGCTGCTGCAGGACAAGGTGCCGTGGCCGTTGTTCGTGCAGGGCACCGCGCCGCGGCCACGGTTGCTGGAAGAATTTCGCGCCAGCGGCCATGGCGTGCTGCTGGGTGCGGCGAGTTTCTGGGAAGGCGTGGACGTCGCGGGTGAAGCATTGAGCGTGGTGGTGATCGACAAGCTGCCGTTTGCCGCCCCCGACGATCCGGTGCTGACGGCGCGCCTCGCCGCACTCGAACAATCCGGCATCAACCCGTTCATGGGCTGGCAGGTACCCAGCGCGGTGATCGCGCTGAAGCAGGGTGCCGGCCGGCTGATCCGCGACGTGCACGACCGCGGCGTGCTGGTGCTGTGCGACCCCCGCCTGACCACCAAGGGTTATGGCAAGCTGTTCCTGGCCAGCCTGCCGCCGATGCCGCGCACCCGCGAGCTGGCGGGTGTGCAGGCATTCTTTGACGTAGCGAATGGGACGGCGATGGTCGCCAATTAGAGGAGACAGAACGATGGCCAAAGTAACCGGACTCGGCGGCATCTTCTTCAAATCGCGCGATCCCGCAGCACTGTCGGCGTGGTACGCGAAACATCTTGGACTGGCCGTCGATGACTGGGGTGGCGTGCGCTTCAACGAAGACGAGGAGCGCGCCGGCTACACGCTGTGGTCTCCATTCGCCGCCGACACCACCTACTTCGGAGCAGGCCCCCAGCCGTACATGGTCAACTTCCGCGTCGACGATCTCGACGCGCTGCTGGTGCAACTGCGCGCTGCCGGCATTGAAGTGGACGAGCGCGTGGATAGTAGCGAGTTCGGCCGTTTCGGCTGGGCCACGGATCCCGAGGGCACGCGTATCGAACTGTGGCAGCCGTCCACTTGAACGCATGCATGATTCCTGACCTTGCCACCGGACGCGATGAGGGCCGTGATGGAACCCGAACCCACGACGGCCCCTGAACTGCTCGGCGTACTCGACGAACTGCGCCGCCGCGAGCCGATCTTCCATTGCCCCGAATTCGGCAGCACCCGTGCCGACTACGAGCGCATGGCCTCGGCCGACTTCTGGGAAATCGGCGCTTCGGGCCAGCGCTATAGTCGCGCCCACGTACTCGACGTACTGGAACACCGCACCCCCGACCCCGCCGAACACACCTGGATCACTCGCGACTTCCACTGCCGCGAACTCGGGCCGGATACGTACCTGCTCACCTACACCCTGGAGCAGGGCGAGCGTGTGAGCCGACGCAGCACGATCTGGCGGCACCATGGAGGCGGATGGCAGATCGTGTTTCATCAGGGGACGCTGGTGGCGACACCCTAGAACGTTCCTGAGTCCACCGGGCGTCGCTGAAAACGACTAAAGATTTCGACAGCGACCGGGCACGTGACGTGGTCTCCTGAAGTTCGCCCGAAACGCGGGCTGACCGTGGAATGCATGACATGTCTGAGAAAGCCCGTGCAGCTCACGCCTGCACCCTCGATGCGGACGCCATCCCGATGAAGTGGTTGATGGCACCGCAGGGTGCGCATCGGAGGTGATCATGCAACGCAGGCAGTTTCTCGGTTTGGTTGCCGGTGCGGGCGTTGCGGGCGCAGCATTTTCCGCGCTGCCCTTTGCGGCTCTCGCGGCGAAGAATCCGCTTCGAAGGTCGCTGGACGCTGCGGCGTTCAATGCCGCCCGACGGTTCGTGCCGACCCGCTTAGGTCGCATCGCGCTGGTCGAGCGCGGTGCCGGCCAGGCCGCCTTGTTCCTGCACGGATTCCCCCTGAATGGCTTCCAGTGGCGCGGCGCGCTGGAACGGCTGTCGGCATACCGTCGTTGCATCGCTCCGGACTTTCTCGGGTTGGGCTACACGCAAGTGCGCGAGGGTCAGGGTGTCGCTCCGGTGGACCAGGTCGACATGCTTTCCGCCTTGCTGGACGCGTTGTCCATCGACCGTGTCGATCTGGTTGCGAACGACAGCGGCGGAGCCGTTGCCCAGTTGTTTCTTGCGCGCCATCCGCAACGGGTGCGCAGCCTGTTGCTGACCAACTGCGATACCGAGATCGACTGTCCGCCAGCGGCGATGAAACCCGTCATTGCGCTGGCGCACGACGGACAGTTCGTGAAGCAGTGGCTGGCGCCCTGGCTCGCCGACAAGGAGCTGGCGCGATCAGCTGGTGGACTGGGCGGAATGACGTTCACGCACCCTGAAAACCTCACGGACGCTTCGATCGAGATGTATCTGGGGCCGCTGGTGCGTGACCCCGCACATACGCACGCCTACGCCCTGGCGCTCGAGACCAACGTGCTGGCAGGTGTGCAGGCGGCGATCGGTCGCAGCAGGGTTCCCGTGCGGATCGCATGGGGCACCGGGGACACGATCTTCTCGCCGGACAATGCGGCCTATCTGGACCGCACCGTGGGAAATTCGCGTGGCGTGCATTACGTACCGGGTGCGAAATTGTTCTTCCCGGAGGAATTTCCCGAACTGATCGCTGCCGAAGCACGCCATCTGTGGGGCCTGGCAGCTCACCCCGACGCAGGCGAAACGACATGACATCGACACACCAGAACCCTGCCGCTGCAGGCTTGCGTTCGACCACGAAACAGCCGCGGACCATCGCCGTGTTCGGTGCCGGCGGACACACAGCGCGATTCGTGGTGGAGGAACTGCTCAAGCGTGGATGGACGCCCATCCTTTCCGGTCGCGACGCGACCACGTTGAATGCCAGATGGGACGGATACGGCAAACTCGAGACCCGAGTTGCATCGGTCGAGGATCCCGCATCGCTGGATCGCGCGCTGGCGGGCGCGGTGGCGGTCATCAACTGCGCCGGCCCTTTTCTCGATACCGCGGCACCGGTCATCGAAGCCGCACTGCGCGCCAGTATCCACTATCTCGACCTGGCGGCCGAGCAGACGCCGGTTCTCGCCACATTCGAACACTTCGCCGAGCCTGCGCGCGCAGCAGGGGTGGTGGTTGTCCCTGCCATGGCCTTCTACGGTGGATTGGCCGACCTGCTGGCGACGGCTGCGATGGGGGATTGGACAAGCGCCGACGACGTCCGGATCGCGATCGCACTCGACAGCTGGCGCCCGACGCGCGGCACCCGGCTGACCGGTCAGCGCAATACGTTTCAACGGATGGTGTATGCGAACCATGGGTTGATGCCGCTGGCGGATCCGCCGCCCACACTTGCATGGCAATTTCCGGCGCCATTCGGAACACAGGAAGTCGTCGCCGTGCCGCTGTCCGAAATCATCACGATATCGCGGCACCTGCGTACGGCAGAGGTTCATTCGTACATGAATCTCGAACCGCTGAAAGACCTGCGGGATCCTGCCACCGGGCCGCCCACAGCGGCCGATGAAAGCGGGCGTTCCGCCCAGGTATTCGTGGCCGACGTGGTTGTGCGCAAGGGAGACGAGGAACGCCGCGCTGTGGCGCGCGGCCGCGATATCTATGCGGTCACGGCACCGCTTGTGGTTGAAGCCGTGACGCGGATTGTCGACGCACCAGTCATTGCGGCGGGCGTCATGGCCCCGGGCGAGCTGTTCGACGCTCGCGACTTCCTCGCCTCGTTGTCACCCGACCATCTGGCGGTCGATATCTCGTGACCGCCATTCGTTCCCGCGCCGCTTTCAGCCGTCGTGCGCTGCCGGTGCCAGCGGGAGATGCTCGGCTGTTTTCACCAGGTCGGCGAGAGAGCGGGCCTTCATCTTCCGCATGACCTTGCCACGGTGAGCCTTGACCGTGATCTCGCTGATGCCCAGGTCAGCGCCGATCTGCTTGTTCAGCCGGCCGGCGACGACCATGGCCAGCACCTGCCGTTCGCGCGGGGTGAGCGAACGGTAGGCCTCCAGCAGTGGTCGCAGGTTTTCTTCGCGATCCAGTGCGGCGCGACTGTGCACGAGTGCGCTTTCAATTGCCTGGAGCAGTACCTCGTCATCGAACGGTTTGGTCAGAAATTCGACCGCACCCGCTTTCATGGCGCGAACCGTGATCGGCACATCGCCGAAGCCGGTGATGAAGATGATCGGCATGTGGGTCCGGTCGGCGGCGATGCGCTGTTGCAGGTCCAGGCCGTTGAGGCCCGGAAGGTTGACGTCGAGCACCAGGCAGCTCGGAACCATGGCGGCCGGGTGGTCGAGGAACGCCTGTGCGGACGAGAACATTTCCGTCTGCCAGCCCGCGAAGCGGAGCAGCAACTCCAGCGACTCCCGCACCGACACGTCATCGTCGACCACGAACACGATCGGTGTGGTTTGCGACATGGAGGCTGGCCTCGATTCGTGGGCTGATACGGCGGCTTGGCTCGACATGCTACGACATCCGGGTTGGGTGGGATTTCGGTCAGCGCCCCAGCAACGCGGCGTTCAATGCCTTCAGCAGCGCGGCCTCGCTGAATGGCTTGAACAGACACTCCACCGCGCCCAGTCTGATCAGCCGCGGGCGATCGGTGACATCGCCATGGGCCGTGATGAAAATGATCGGGATCGGTTGTCCGCGCTGCACCAGTTCCCGCTGGAGATCGGGGCCGGACATGCCCGGCATGGCGATGTCGAGAATCAGGCATCGGGTCGAGTCGACGTCACCGGAGGCGAGGAACTCCTTGGCCGACGAGAACGCCTGCACCGCAAAGCCGAATTCTTTCAGCAAGTCGGGTAACGACTCGCGTACTGACTCGTCGTCATCGACTACCGACACGAGCAAAGGCATGGCCATCAAGAACTCTCCGTGATGCGGTTTGAATCGGCAAGCGTGCCGCTTTCGGCAGCTGCGATCTCTTCAGGAAGACACGGGATGGAAAACGAGAACGTGGCTCCCGGGCCATCGTTCGCTGCCGCCCACAACCGGCCATCGTGACCTTCGATGATGGAGCGGCTGACGGACAGGCCGATGCCCATGCCATCGCTCTTGGTGGTGAAGAACGCATTGAAGAGCGCATCCGCGTCCTGGGGATCGAATCCCGCGCCGGTATCCAGCACGTCCAGGCGGACGTGATTGTTTTCATCGCGACCAGTCCTGATTGCCATGCGTCGCGGGCGGTCCCCGATGCCGCTCATCGCATCCGATGCATTCAGGATCAGGTTGAGGATCACCTGCTGCAGCTGCACGCGATCACCCATGACTGGCGGGAGGTCGTCGGCGAATCCGGGATGTAGAGTCACGCCATTGCGCTGGAGTTCGCCCAGCAGCATCGCGACCACTTCCCGCGCGGCCTCGTTCAAGTCCACCGGTTCGGTCGCGACCTTCTTCTTGGCAAACAGCGCGCGCAATCGCTTGATCACATCCGATGCACGGTTGCCGTCGCGGATCGTGCGCCGTGCGGTCTCACGCGCGCCGTCGACGTTCGGCGGGTTGGCGGCCAGCATCCGCAGGCAGGTATTGGCGTTGGTGATGATGCCGGACAGCGGCTGGTTGACTTCATGCGCGATTGACGCGGTCAAGGTGCCCAGGCTGGCCACTCTGGCGACATGGGTGAGTTCCGAACGGACCTTGCCCAGCGCCTCTTCCGAGAGCCTGTGCTGGGTGACGTCCTGCACGGCGGAGATGTATTCCAGCCCCCCTTCTTCATCGCGCGTCGCGTGGGCGACAAGGTGCAGAAATTTCACCCGCCCATCGGGCATCAGCAATCGGTGTTCGCTTTCGAAATCTCTGGCGTCGCTGCGTTGCCGCCGCAGCATTTCGTCGTGTGCAGGGATATCTTCCGGGTGGATCCGGGTGTTGATCAGATCGTGTGTCAGCGTCACAGGGGAATCGAACTCATAGATCCGGTACAGCTCTTCCGACCAGAGGATCTCGTCGGTATTCACCCGCCAGGCGACCGTGCCGGTCAAGGTCAGGCGTTGGGTCCTGGCCAGGAAGGCCTCACTCTGTGTCAACGCGGCCTCATTGCGCGCGCGTTCAATCGCGATGCTGGCCAGATGGGTGAATTGCGCGATCAGATTGTGATGGGCCGGCTCGGGTATCTTCGGCTCGCGCAGCAGGAGCGAAAAGATGCCCATCATGTTGCCGCGGCCCGATCTGATCGGTGTCGACCAGCAGGCACGGACGCCGTGCGAGAGGGCGGCCGCGCGCCATGCATCCCAGCGGGCCTCGGCGATCAGGTCGGTCGAGATCACCGGCTCGCCGCTTGTTGCCGACAAGGCGATGGGACTGGCTTCCGGCTCCAGTGGTTGTCCGTTCGTGTCTTCCAGGAGGTTGTCCGGAACGTCCGGGGCGGCGCCCAGCTGCAGGCGCAGCCGCAGCGATACTTCTTCCAGTGAGCGCGTGTGCCGGGGATCGATCAGCACGATGGCGCACAGTGCGCCTTCCATGGAGGCCTGTACCAGTTCGCAGAGGGAGGTGAGTGCCTGTGCGAGCGGCGAGCCACCGGCGATCAGTCCCAGCAGGTACTTTTCGCCGGCGAGCAGCATTTCGGCTCGCTTGCGATCGTCGATGTCGGTGTTCTGTCCGTACCACTTCACCACGCGGCCGGCTTCGTCGAGCAGCGGCACGGCGCGGATCAGGAACCAGCGATACGTGCCGTCGAAGCGGCGCAGCCTGGCTTCGAAGCTGCCCGGCTGGCCGGCTTCCAGCAGCGCCTGCCAGTACGTTGCGAGTGGCGCGGCATCGTCGGGATGGATGCTTGACGTCCAGCCGATGCCCAGCGAATCCTCCAGGCTGATGCCGGTGAAATCGCACCAGCGCTGGTTGAGGAACTCCACGCCGCCGTCCGGCGCCGCACGCCATACGAAGCCCGGGACGGTATCGATGATGGCGCGCAGGCGATCTTCGGAGGCAGCCAGTTCTGCCAGCGTGCTGGCCAGCAAAGCCTCGCTGCGCTTGCGGTCGTCGATATCCACGTCCAGCGTGCACCAGCGCGCAATGCGTCCTTCGGCATCCTTCATGGGTCGGCTGCGCACGTGGAACCAGCGGTAGACGCCATCGGCGCGGCGCGCGCGAAATTCCATCTCGAAGAGCTCGCCGGTCCGGACGCATCGCTCCCACTCGGCGATTGCCGCGGGCAGTTCATCAGGGTGGATCAGGTCTGCCGATTTCCATTCTCGCTGCTGTTCCAGCGTTGCGCCGCGGAACTCTTGCGACTGGCGATTGGAATATTCGATGTCTCCCTCCGGCGTCATCAGCAGCACGGAGGCGGGAATCGCATCGGCAATCGCGGAAAAATCGCTGACCATGCCGTGGCTGTCGCGATCCGCCTGCCGGTGATCCTCGATGTCCACGAGCATGCCGCACCAGCCAAGGATGACGCCGGCTTCGTCGGTCAGTGCCCGGACTCGCAGCAAGAACCAGCGCCACGTGCCATCGCAACGGCGCACGCGCGCGACGATGTCCTGCGGTTGATGCGATGCCAGAATGGCCTGCCAGCGATCGAGCAGTTCGGCAAGGTCGTCGGGATGGATGGCGGCCATCCATCCCTGGCCGCCGGCTTGAGCGAGGCTTCCACCGGTGTAATCGCACCATGCCCGGTTGACGAAGTCGACACGCCCATCCGGAAGTGCGGTCCAGACCAGTCCGGGCAGCACATCGACGACGCGGCTGAGTTCATTCTCCATACCGGTCCTCTCTCGGCAGTCGCCGTCAGACGAGAATGCGCTATTCATGCACGCCAGCCCATCATACTTTGGTGTCGGTTTGTGGGTGTGGACGGTCGACACCATCGTGCAATCGGCGCGCGGCTCCTGCCCCTCAAGACAGGGGGAGGCTGGGAGAGGGCGCCTTTGATTTCGCGACCATCTGCACCGATTTCCAACGTGGCTCGTGAACTCCTGAGTCGTCGCCTGATACCAAGGTATCGACCGACACCATCGTGCAATCGTCCGGCACCGATGCTTCTGGTGTGATCGCTCCTGCCCGCCGCGTGCCGCATCCGTCGGCACCACGGCGTTCCCATTCCCAGGAGATCGATGATGTCTTCAGCTTCTCCCGCTTCCCAAAACCGCTCACTGGCGATCGCCGCCATCGCGATGGCTTGCGGCCTTTCCCTCTTCGCACTCACCAGCCGCGTCCAGGCGGCTCCTGCTGCAAGAGCAGATCAGGCAGTCGCCAAGGACGACACCAGCATTCGTCCGTTCCACATCCACGTGCCGCAGGCGGAACTGATGGATTTGCAAAAGCGCATCGCGGCCACACGCTGGCCGGACAAGGAACCCGTTGCCGATACGTCGCAGGGCGTGAAGTTGGTGACCCTGCAGTCGCTGGTGAAGTACTGGGGCGACGGCTACGACTGGCGCAAGGTGGAAAAGACCTTGAACGCGCTGCCGGAGTTCGTCACCACCATCGACGGCGTGGACATCCAGTTCATCCACGTGCGTTCGCGCGAGCCGAACGCGATGCCGCTGATCCTCACCCACGGCTGGCCGGGTTCGCCGCTGGAATTCATCAAGACGATCGGGCCGCTGACAGATCCGGTCGCCTACGGCGGTCGCGCCGAAGATGCCTTCGACGTGGTGATCCCGGCCATTCCCGGCTATGGCTTCTCGGGCAAGCCGACCGAGCCGGGCTGGAATCCCGACCGCGTGGCGAAGGCCTGGGATGTGTTGATGAAGCGCCTGGGTTGCACCGAATACGTATCGCAGGGTGGCGACCACGGCTCGGTGATTTCCGATGCGCTGGCACGCTGGGCACCGAAGGGCCTGCTCGGCATCCACCTCAACATGCCGGCCACGATTCCCGCGAACCTGGTGAAGGGCATCAACAGCGGTGATCCGGCGCCGTCCAGTCTGTCGGCTGACGAACGGCGCGCGTACAACCAGCTGCGCACCTTCTTCGGCAGGAACGCCGCCTACGGCGCGATGATGGTGACCCGCCCGCAAACCATCGGCTACTCGCTCGCCGATTCCCCCGCCGGGCTGGCGGCGTGGACGTACGAGAAGATCGCCGAGTGGACCGACAGCGATGGCCACCCCGAGCGGGTGCTCAGCCGCGACCAGATCCTGGACGACCTCACCCTGTACTGGGTGACCAACACCGGCGCATCGTCCTCGCGCTTCTACTGGGAAAACAACAACAACAACTTCAGCGCCGCGGCGCAGAAGACCGCCACGATCAAGGTGCCGGTGGCGGTGACGGTGTTCCCCGGCGAGATCTATCGCGCACCGAAGAGCTGGACCGCGCAGGCGTATCCCAGCCTCTATTACTTCCATGAAGCCAGCAAGGGCGGCCACTTCGCCGCCTGGGAACAGCCGCAACTGTTCAGCGAAGAACTGCGTGAAGCTTTCCGCCCGCTGCGCCGTCGCGAGGGGGAGGCACGATGAACACGACCACGTTGAACACTTTGACGACGCGAGTGCCCGCGTCGAACGGCAAACGTTCCTCACTGCTTAAGCTGTACCTGATTCGCGGCCTGTTGGCCGTTGCGTGGGCCGCGATCTTCGCCAGTGCCCACGCCACTCTCGACGCGCTGGCGATCACCCTGCTGGTCATCTACCCGCTGATCGACGCGGTGTCCTCGCTGATCGATTACCGCGCCAATCCGTCCGGATCGGAGCGCCGGGTTACGGCGTTCAACGGGACGCTGAGCAGCCTCGCGGCCATCGCCATGGGCGTGGCGGGTGGCATCGGTGCGGCGGCAGCCCTCACCGTGTTCGGTGCCTGGGCCGTCGTCTCCGGAACGGCCCAGCTGACGGTCGGCGTGCGGCGGCGTGGCGCCGAGCTGGGCAAGCAGTGGCCGATGCTGATCGCGGGCGGGCTGTCCTTTCTCGTCGGCATCTCCTACGTCATCCGGGCCGCGGGCGAGCAGCCGTCGCTCGACGTGTTGTCCGTCTACGCCACCGGTGGCGGCGTGTTCTTCATCGTTCAGGCGGCTCTGCTGGCCCGGCGTGCCCGCCAGCAGCGGACTGCCATCGGTTGATCGTCGAAAATAACGGTCGCCCGGTTCGCTGGATGGCCCTCATCGCCGGCTCGCACGAGCCAGAACCTCAGGCCATGCGCCTGTCACGGAGAGTTTCCATGAAAACGAACCTGTTGAAAGGAAAAACCGAATCGTCCCCCCTCCGCTTGCTGTGTGCGTCGCTCCTTGCGGTTGCCATGTTGCCGATGGGTTCCTTCGGCATGGCTGCCGCGCAAGCCATCAAGCCGGTGCCCGCGCAGGCATCGGCAACCGCGCGCGGCGCGCTCAGTCCACTCAAGCACATCCGTGCCGGCGTGCTGGACGTGGCCTACGCAGAGCTTGGGCCGGCCGCCGGCCCGGTCGTGATCCTGTTGCACGGCTGGCCTTACGACATCCACAGCTACGACGACGTCGCGCCGGCGCTGGCGGCGAAAGGCTATCGAGTGCTCGTGCCGTATGCGCGCGGCTATGGCGATACGCGTTTCCTCTCCGCCAAGACCATGCGCAACGCCGAACCCGCCGCGCTGGCCCAGGACATCATCGACTTCATGGACGCGCTGAAGATCCAGCGCGCAGAGCTTGCCGGCTACGACTGGGGCGCACGCTCGGCCGACATCGTCGCGGCGCTGTGGCCGGAGCGCGTCAAGGCGCTGGTGTCCGTCAGCGGCTACCTGATCGGCAGCCAGGAATCCGGCAAAAACCCGTTGCCACCGAAGGCCGAGCTGCAGTGGTGGTACCAGTATTACTTCGCCACCGACCGCGGCCGTGACGGCTACGACAAGTATCGCCATGACTTCGCCAAACTGATCTGGCAGCTGGCCTCGCCGAAGTGGAACTTCGATGACGCCACCTTCGAGCGCAGCGCGGCCGCGCTGGACAATCCGGACCAGGTCGCCCTGGTGATCCACAACTATCGCTGGCGGCTGGGCCTGGCCAAGGGCGAGGCGAAGTACGCGGCGCTGGAGAAGAAGCTGGCCACGTTCCCCGCAATCGGCGTGCCGACTATCACCATGGAGGGCGACGCCAACGGCGCGCCTCATCCGCCGGCCGAAGCGTATGCCAAGCGCTTCACCGGCAAGTACGAATACCGGCTGATCAAGGGCGGTATCGGCCACAACCTGCCGCAGGAAGACCCGCAGGCTTTCATCCAAGCGGTGATCGACGCCGATCACTTGTGACCGTCGACGTTGAAGGAGTGCTCCGATGAAACTGACGCATCTTGCCGTTTTCGCTGCGGTCACCTCGTGCGCGCTGGCGTCGGCGTTCGTCGCCCACGCCAGCGACACGGAAAGCAAGGTTGCCTCACCGATCTACGGCGTCACCATCCCCGACGGCTACCGGCAATGGCAGCTGATCGCACCGGCGCAGGAGGCGGCACCGCTGAACGAGCTTCGCGCGGTACTCGGCAATGCCATCGCGGTCAGGGCGTATCGCGATGGCACGCTGCCGTTCCCGGATGGCACCGTGCTGGCCAAGCTCGCCTGGAAGCACGTGTCGTCGCCGGAGTTCGAGCCGGCAACCATTCCCGGCGCGGCCACCACGGTGCAGTTCATGGTCAAGGATTCGAATAAGTACGCGGCCACGGGTGGCTGGGGTTTCGGCCGGTTCGTCGACGGCAAGCCGGCCGACGAAGCGCAGCACCGCACCTGCTTTGCCTGCCACCAGGCGCGCGTGAAAAACCGCGATTTCGTATTCACGCGATGGGCGCCTTGAACGTTCCCGTTTCGCCTGCCGTCACTCGCAAATACATCAAGAGGTAGTGTCATGTCACAACGATGGCTCATCACCGGCAGCTCGCGCGGCATCGGCCGCGACCTGGCCGATGCCGTGCTCGACGCCGGCCACCGCCTGGTCGCGACCGCCCGCGACCCGGCGAAACTTGCCGACCTTGCACAGCGCTACGGCGACGCAGTGCGCGTGGTTGCACTGGACGTCACCGATCCGGTGGCAGCCGCGCAAGCCGTAGCCACAGCGGTGCAGGCGTTCGGCGGGCTCGACGTGCTGGTCAACAACGCCGGCTACGGCGATGTCGATTCGGTCGAGGACGCCACGCTGGAGGATTTCCGCCGCCAGATCGACACCAACCTGTTCGGCACCATCATCATGACCAAGGCCGCGATTCCGGTGATGCGCGAGCAGCGCAACGGCCACATCATCCAGTTCTCGTCGGTGGGCGGACGCATCGGTGCGCCGGGCCGCGCGCCGTACTCGGCGGCGAAGTGGGCGATCGAGGGTTTCTCCGAATCGCTGGCCAGGGAAATGGCCTTGATCGGCGTGCACGTCAGCGTGATCGAGCCCGGCGGCTTCCGCACGGACTTCGCCGGTTCGTCCACCACGCTCAACGAAGGCCGGCCCGAATACGACGCTGTCGTCGGTGCCACCGCGCGGGCGCAGCGCGTCTACAACGGCCAGCAGCCCGGCGATCCGAAGCGCGCCGGGCAGGCCATCGTCAAGCTGGCATCGCTGGAGTCGCCGCCGTTCCGTCTGCCGCTGGGTAGCGATGCGCTGAAGATCATCGAGCAGGCCGACCTCGCCAAGCTGGAAGAACTCGAATGCTGGCGTGAACTGAGCGCCTCCACCGATTTCCCCCGATAAGAAGTTCCCCCGATAAATCAGGAGCAACCAATGAAATCGATCGTGATGACGGCCCTGGGCGGACCCGAGGTCCTGTCGGTACAGGAACAGCCGGAACCCATACCGGCCGCCGGCCAGGTGCTGGTCGAAGTGGCTGCGGCAGGCGTGAACTTCATGGACATCGGCGTGCGCCGTGGCATGGCCTGGACCGACCAGCCATTCCCCCGCACGCTCGGCGTGGAAGGCGCCGGTCGCGTGCTGGCCGTGGGGCCTGGCGTCGACGACATCGTGCTGGGGCAGCGCGTGGCTTGGGTCTACGCGCCCGGCAGTTACGCCGAGCGCCTGGTGGTCGATGCCAACGCGTTGGTGTCGGTGCCCGATGCGATCGACGACTGCACCGCGGCGGCAATGATGCAGGGCATCACGGCGAGCCACTTTGCCACCGACTTCCATCCCGTGCAGCCGGGCGAGATTGCGCTGGTGCACGCTGCCGCAGGTGGGCTGGGCCTGTTGCTGACGCAGATCATCAAGTTGCGTGGCGGCAGAGTCATCGGTCGGGTCTCGCATGCGGACAAGGTGGCGATCGCCAGGGAAGCCGGCGCGGATCACGTGATCGTCGACCGTGACGGCAGCTTCGCCGAGGAGGCCATCCGACTGTCCGATGGCGAAGGCGTCCACGTGGTCTACGACGGCTCCGGGCCGACCACCTTCCAGGGTTCGCTCGATGCGCTGCGCCGCTGCGGCACCTTCTGCTGGTACGGACCGGTGCTGGGCGGGCCGGGGAAGCTGGACATCATGAGCCTGCCGCGCAGCATCAAGCTCGGCTACGCGGTGTTCTCCGATCACGTGCACACGCCGCAACTGTTGCGCGCCCGTACAGCCCGCCTGTTCGACTGGATCATCACGGGCCAGCTGAAGGTCCGCATCGGCGGCACCTATCCACTGGTGCAGGCCGCGCAGGCGCATGCCGACATGGAGGGCCGCGCCACCACCGGCAAGCTGCTGTTGCTGCCTTGATCATCCGGTGCGGATCGGCGTTCTTGCAGCCGGTTGTTCGCCATTACAATGCACGCCCCAAAAGGAAACCGAAGCCCCATGTGAGCAACATGATTCATCCATAGACCCACCATGGATTCCGCAGCC
Source organism: Rhodanobacter glycinis (assembly GCF_006438785.1). Classification (GTDB taxonomy): domain Bacteria; phylum Pseudomonadota; class Gammaproteobacteria; order Xanthomonadales; family Rhodanobacteraceae; genus Rhodanobacter; species Rhodanobacter glycinis_A. Next base: position 61,999 of record NZ_RCZB01000005.1, read on the forward strand.
ACCGCCAACGAGGCCTGGCGAAGCGGCGATCCGTCTGGTTCAACGCGGCGCGGGCAACTGAAGCCCGCGCGCACCCATGGAGAATCCCCGCATGTCGGATCCACGCATTCGCGTTTCCCATCTTGTTTTTTCGTGGCCGGACGGCACGCCCGTGCTGGACGACCTCTCGTTCACGCTCGGCCCCGCGCGTACCGGCCTGGTCGCGCCGAACGGCGCGGGCAAGAGCACCTTGCTCAAATTGCTCGCCGGCGAACTGCAAGCGCAGGCCGGCCAGCTCGATGTCGATGGCGTCGTCGGCTACCTGCCGCAGGACCTGCCGATGGATCGCGAAGCCACCGTGGCCCAGGCCTTGGGCATCGCTGCACGGCTGCGTGCACTGGACGCGATCCGGGCAGGCGGTGCCGACCCCGCGCACTTCGACACGGTCGACAACGACTGGGACTTGCGCGAGCGCACCAGTGCCGCGTTGGCGCGGGTGGGGCTGCCCGACATGCCGTTGCATCGGCGGCTAGCCATGTTCAGCGGCGGCGAGGCAATGTCGCTGCGACTGGCCGCGCAACTGTTGCGGCGGCCTGACGTGCTGTTGCTGGACGAGCCCACCAACAACCTCGACCGTGCTGCGCGCCAGCGTTTGTACGCAACGTTGCAGGACTGGCCGGGCGGCCTGCTCGTCGCCAGCCACGACCGCGAATTGCTGCAGGGCATGGACCAGATCGCCGAGCTGACCCCCGCAAGCCTGCGACTGTACGGCGGCGGCTTCGACTTCTACCGCCGGGCCGTGGAAACCGAACAGAACGCCGCCGAACAACAGGCGCGCAACCTGCGCAGCGAGTTGAGGCGCGAAAAGCGCGAGATGCAACAGGCGCGTGAACGCGCCTCACGCCGGGCCGGCAACGCCTCGCGGAATCTGGCCGATGCCGGGTTGCCAAGGATCGTTGCCGGCAACCGCAAACGTTTCGCGCAAGTAGCTGCAGCCAAGGCCGACGGCACCCATGGCGATCGGGTGAAACAAGCTCGCGCGCGCTTGCTGGAAGCTACGCAATCGCTCGGCGAAACAACCTCGCTGGATCTGGCCCTTCCAGCCACGCGCGTGCCGGCCGACCGGGTGCTGTTCGCCGGCGAAGGCCTGCGCATACGGCAGGGCGGCCGCGACCCGTTCGGCGAACACGGGCTGACACTGGCCATCTGCGGCCCGCAACGCATCGCCCTGCGCGGTGCCAACGGCGTCGGCAAGACAACCCTGCTGCACATACTGTCCGGCGAACTGGTGCCAGACGAAGGCCACATCCGCCGCGGCCCCGGCCGCATCGCCTATCTGTCGCAACGCCTCGACTTGCTCGATCCCGCGCGTTCGGTAGCCGAGAATTTCGCCGGCCACAGCCTCGACATGCCCATCCAGGAGCGCGCCAACCTGCTCGCCCGCCTGCAGTTCCAGGGCGCACGCATGCACCTTCCCGTTGGTGTCCTGTCCAGTGGCGAACGCTTGCGCGCCGTGCTTGCCTGCGTGCTGCACGCCGTACCGGCGCCGCAGCTGCTGCTACTCGACGAGCCGACCAACAACCTCGATCTCGACACCGTTGCTGTGTTGGAAGAAGCGTTGCACGCGTACGAGGGTGCGCTGGTGGTGGTCAGTCACGATGAGGCCTTTCTGGCGGGGATTGGTATGACCCGCTGGTTGGAGTTGGTGGGTGGACGTCTGGTGGAAGAGGTTTGGGACGAGTGATGTTGGCGCCACCACCACGCTAGCCATTCGCTATACGTCATCACCGGATGATGCTTTGGTATCGACCGACACCATCGTGCAATAGCTGCCGTACGGCGCTTTTGATGTCATCACGAACGCCATCCGGCATGGTGGGTTCGATATGAGCTTGTGGCGCGGGGGTCTGCCTGGTTTCAGCCACAGGAAGGTAACTGGAACGGCGTTCGTAGTGAAAGGAACCCGACAACCGGTGCGTGTTTGGTACAAGCGGGCTGCATGGGGCTTGGCGCGCATGTTCACCGCGCAGCAGGCGAGCACGCCATGGGGCGGGCCGTCGTACGCCATTCGATTCAACCCCCAACTTCACAGGAAAAATCATCATGGTCAGGAAACTCGAAAAAGTGTTCTACACCGCGCAAACCCATGTCACCGGTGGCCGCGACGGTGCCGGCCGGTCCAGCGATGGCGCGCTCGACGTCACGCTCAGCTCGCTAGGTTCGGGCAAGCCGGGCACCAATCCGGAGCAGTTGTTTGGCGTCGGCTATTCGGCCTGCTTCATGGGCGCGATGCAGATTGTCGGCGCGGCGATGAAGATCAAGTTGCCGCCGGATACGGCGGTGGATGCCAGCGTTTCACTGGGCAGGACGGAGAACGACACAGCCTATGGCCTGGCGGTGACGCTAGCGGTCTCGCTGCCCGGTCTGGATCGGGCCCAGGCGCAGCAACTGGTCGATGGCGCGCACCAGGCCTGTCCGTATTCGCATGCCACACGCGGCAACATCGAGGTGGTCATCACCCTGGTCTGATCCGCGTCACCGGTTCTCCCTCATCCCTTACAACACGGAAGACAAGATCATGAATCTCTCATCCAGGCGTTTCGCCACCATTCTTGCCAGCTGGATCGTGCTCGGCGCATTCGCGCTGGCGATGCCGCTGGTTGCTTTGGCACAGAAATCCACCACGCAAAAACCCACCGTCGTGCTGGTGCACGGCGCATTCGCCGACTCGTCCAGCTGGAACGGCGTCATCCAGCGCCTGCATGCGAAGGGCTATACGGTCGTCGCGGCAGCGAACGAGCTGCGCAGCGTCAAGGGTGATGCCGCATCCGTCAACAGCCTGGTCAAGAGCATCCACGGGTCGGTAGTGCTGGTCGGGCATTCGTATGGCGGCTCGGTGATCAGCGAGGCGGCTAGCGGGCTCGACAACGTGAAAGCGCTGGTCTATGTCGCTGCCTTTGCACCTGAGTTGGGAGAGAGTGCGGGTGAACTCGCCGGGCGTTTCCCGGGCAGCTCGCTCGGGCCGGCGTTGGCTCCGCCGGTCGAGCTGGCCGATGGCGGCAAGGATCTGTACATCGTGCAAAGCAAATTCCACGCGCAGTTCGCTGCCGATGTGCCGACGGCACAGGCGGCACTGATGGCGGCCGGGCAGCGACCTGTAACCGACGCGGCCCTGCATGAAGCGAGCACCTCGGCCGCCTGGAAAACCATTCCCTCCTGGTTCGTCTACGGCAGCGCCGACCTCAACATTCCGCCCGCCGCGCAGGTGTTCATGGCCGCGCGCGCCCACTCGCGCAAGACTGTGGTGGTCATGGGCGCGTCACACGTCGTGATGGTGTCCCACCCGGCGGAAGTGGCGGCCTTGATTGAGCGGGCGGCGCAGGCGAAGTAGGCCGCGCGCGCGGCGATTCGCGATTCGACCGGGCGCATGGTCTGGTCGATTCGCGATCGACGAACATTACGACCGCCTCGTTGCGGAATACAAGTCGACGCCAGGACGTCTTCCCTTGTTCCCGATCCTCACAGGTAGCCAAAGTGAATCACGACACCGATAAAGGCGCGGCTGTCTACTCCCCGCTGATCCTGAAACTCTATGACCGGTGGGTGTTGGGCATCTCCAATCGCTACGCCTGGCGCTGCTCGACCAGCACGGTGCTGCTGCCGTTTTTCCGCCAGCATGTCGGGCAGCGCCATCTGGACGTGGGCGTGGGTACCGGCTTCTATCCGGCCAGGGCGATGCTGCCCGCGTCGACCCGGGTGACCCTGATGGATCTCAATCCCGACAGCTTGCGCGCGGCGCAGCGACGACTGCAGCGCGACTCCACGCAACTGGTCCTGCACGATGTGATGACGCCGCTTCCGGGGCGCGTCGGGCGGAGCCTGGACTCGATATCGCTGTTCTACCTGCTGCATTGTCTGCCTGGCACGATGGCCGGCAAGGGCCAGGTGTTTGGCCATCTGAAATGGCATCTGGCGTCTGACGGCGTGCTGTATGGCGCCACGATTCTGGGAGACGAGGCCGGTCACAACAGCTTCGGGCGCAGGTTGATGGCGATCTACAACCGCAAGGGCATATTCGGCAACCGGCACGACACCCGCCACGCACTGGAGCTGGCGCTGCGACGGCACTTCGCGCAGGTCGATGTTCGCGTCGAAGGCACGGTGGCGTTGTTCGAGGCGCGTCAACCGGTTTTTTGAGCAGTGCGATTACCAAGGCCGTCATCGTCATCGCAATTGATGCTTTGGTATAGACCGGCACCTTCGTGCAATGGATGCCTCCAGGCGACGCTGATGTGATTACCCTTGATCTTGCCGCCACATAGCTGCGTGTCGTGCGTTCGCACTCGCCATGCCTGGACCGATCACGACGATGGAGAACGGCCGAGGAGAATACTCATGAAGCAACGCATTTCCACAACGTGCGATTCCGATCCGGGCATTCCACTTGACGAGGTTCCGACGGGCGTCGATACGGTTTGTTCGATAGGTCCAGCGCGAAGTGATGCCGGCCTCTCATGGGTTGCCTATCCTGGAGCGCAGCTTGATGAGGTAACAAACGAGATCACGCCCAAAGCCCGCGCCGCGATGTCGGCGGCCTGCGAGTTCGAAGCGGAGCACTGGTCGATTTCTCCCTTCGACGAGGGCGGCTACAGCACATTCTTCGAGCCTGTTCCGGCGATGCTGACGGTGCTGCGTATGGCGGTGCAGGTTGAGCCGCATCCTGTCGAGGCGGGGTTCTGGTACCAGCGTACCCGCATTGCGGAGCTGGACGGCCTCACGGCTGCGCAGCTCGTCTCGCTGGGACGCGCCGACGACGTGATCAGGTTTCTGCTTTCCATCCGTGATGGCGCGCGTGATTGATGGAGGTTCCGTTGCGCTTTATGTGTTGCGCGGACAACGGTTCCAGCAGTGTCCGGTGGCTACTCGAGCGACGCGCCGAAGCGCTCGTTCCGCGGCAGGTAGTGATGCTCCGGGTCGAGCGAGGCGACCACGTGGCGGGTGCGGCCGACGATCTCGCTTCGCGGGAAGAAGCCGAAGTAGCGCGAGTCCATGCTGTTGTCGCGGTCGTCGCCGAGCAGCAGGTACTGGTTGGGCGGCACCTTCACTGGTCCGAAGTTGCTGGCCGGGCTGGGCCAGTTCACGGACAGCCGTATCGCGTGGTGCATGGCGCCGTAGCGTTCAATTTCGTATCGTGCCGGATTCTGCAGATCGTCATGAATGCCGCTGTAAATGCCCGAGGCGTAACTGGCTGCGCGGCCATTGATGGTGAGCACATTGCCGTGCATCGCCACTACATCGCCGGGCAGGCCGATCACCCGTTTCACGAGTCGCTCGTTGGCCGTGTGCGAATCCAGCACCACGATGTCGCCGCGCAAGGGGTCGGCCAGGTGCAGCAGCGAGATGTGGGTCAGCGGCAGCCGAAGGTCGTAGGCTGCCTTGTCGACGAAGATGCGGTCACCGATCTCGATGGTGGGCTGCATCGAACCGGTCGGCACCACGTTCCAGTCGGCCACCGCGCTGCGGAACATGATCATGCACAGCATGAAGGTGATGAAGCCCTTGTTGCGGGCCAGAAACCTCGTGATCGTGCGCATCGCGCTTCCCCGTGTGGTGGTGGCCCGGCATGTCACTACCGTCTGTATGGAAAGTGACAGCGCCCGCGGCGTGAAGTTGCGTGGTCAGCGACAGGCCATCTTGCCGCCCGCTGACGGGCCGGTGCCGCCCGCGCCACCGCCGGTGCGGCTGCTGTGATCGACGCTCCATTCAAAGCCATCCAAAGGGAGTGCGATCCGATGAGTGCATGGACACAGACGGTGACGGCCAAGGTGCTGGGTATCGGTGTGCTGGCGCTGCTGATGACGATACCGCTGATGCAGGTGAGCGGCCTCGTGAGTGAGCGCCAGCAGCTGCGCGAGACGGCGATTGCGCAGATCGCGCAAGGCTGGGGCGGCCAGCAGGTGCTGGGCGGTCCGGTGCTGACGGTGCCCACACTGAGCCAGCTGGTGGTGGCGGAGAATCAGCCGCCGCAAACGCGCGCCGGCAGCGAGAGCATGCTGGCGGACGAGCTGAAGATGGATGTGGCGCTGGCGGTGCAGACGCGCAGCTACGGCATCTATGCCGCGCCGGTATTCGTTTCCACCGTGAAGTTGCGCGGACAGTTCCGTGCCCAGGATCTGGCTCAGTTCCGCCGCGCCAGCAATGCGCAGTGGCAGGGCAGCAAGGCCGAACTGCGCCTGCCGATCGGCGACCTGCGCGGCCTGCAGGAGGTGAGCGAGTTGCGCATCAACGGCAAGCCGGCGCGCTTCGATTCGTCGGCCGATCGGCTCGGCCCGTGGCCCAACGTGGTGGTGCCGATCGACCTGGATGCGTTGGCCGATCAGCCGATCGACGTCGAGATCACGCTCAAGCTGGCCGGCACCGAATCGCTGCAGCTGCTGCCGCTGGCGCGCAGCATCGACGTGACGATGCGGGCGCCGTGGCGCGATCCGAGCTTCGTCGGGGCGGCGCTGCCGCTGGAGCATCAGCTCGATACCAAGGGTTTCAGCGCGCACTGGCACCTGCTCGATCTCAACCGCAGCTACGGCCAGCACTGGACCGACGCCGGCAATGGCCTGGACGCGGCGCTGCAGGCATCCACCTTCGGCGTGCAGTTGTACCAGCCGGTCGACGTGTACCAGCGCAATGTGCGCGCGGGCAAGTACGGCCTGCTGTTCATCGCGATGACCTTCGTCGCGTTCTTCCTGTTCGAGATACTCAAGCGGCTGCGTGTGCATCCGGTGCAGTACCTGCTGGTGGGTGCGGCGCTGGCGACGTTCTACGTGGTGCTGCTGGCGCTGTCCGAACAGATCGGTTTCGGTCCGGCCTATGCGCTGGCTGCGGCCGCGGTGGCCTTGATCGTGGGCGGTTACGCGATGGCGGTACTGCACGCGCGACGTGCCGGCCTGCTGCTTGGCGGCGTGCTGGGGCTGATCTACGCGATGCTGTACGGCCTGATCGCGGCCGAGCAGTACGCGCTGCTGATCGGCGCGCTGGTGCTGCTGGTGATGGTGGCGCTGATGATGTACCTGACCCGCCGCATCGACTGGTACGCGTATGTGCCGACCACAACGGGACCGACTCCAACCAAACCGCCGGTGCCGCCAGCCGCTATCATGGACAAATCATGAACCTGCTCGCGATCGAAACCGCCACCGAAGCCTGCTCCGTCGCCCTGATCCATGGCGACGAACTGATCGCGCGCAGCGAGATCGCACCACGCCGGCACACCGAGCTGGTGCTGCCGATGGCCGATGCGCTGCTGGCCGAAGCCGGCATCGGCCGGCACGCGCTGGACGCCATTGCGGTAGGCCGTGGCCCCGGTGCGTTCACCGGCGTGCGCCTCGGCGTATCGCTGGCGCAAGGCATGGCGCTGGCGCTGGGTCTGCCGGTGATCACCATTTCCTCGCTCGCCGCACTGGCACTGGAAGCGCCGGAAGAAGAGGACACCGCGATCCTCGCCGTGATCGACGCGCGCATGGGCGAGATCTACGCCGCCTGCTACCGCCGCGACGACAACGGCGGCCTGATCGCGCTGGACGACGAGCGCATCTGCACCGCCGAGTCGCTGCAGTTGCCGGACGCCGCCGCCTGGCAGGTGGTCGGTAGCGGCTGGGCCACCTACGCCACCGTGCTGAGCCAGCGCCTCACTGGCACGTTGCACTCAGCGGATGGGCTGCGCTACCCGCAGGCCGCGCACGTCGCCGAGCTGGCGTTGCGCGAATTCAAGGCCGGTCACGTACAGGCGCCGGAGCTGGCGTTGCCGGTGTATCTGCGTGACAAGGTGGCGTTGACGTTGGTGGAGCAGGGCAGGGCTTGAGCTGTCTTTTCTCTGGCTACGCGGGGAATGTCGTTCTAACCACGTAGTGCATAGGCGCCGCGAGGTGCCGGTGAATCATCCACATGCTCGCGAGGCTAGAAGCTCAGCCCCGGCGGTCTGTTGCAGTCGTATTTTTCGTCAGTTCTATCCACGTCGCGAGGTGATATATGTCGCGCGATCAACTCCTGTGGAGTGAGCTGTCGCCATGCTTCGACATCGATACAGTGACGATTCGCAACACCAAAGAGACGTTGGGTATTGCGCATCATTGCATCCATACCTTGATTCATCGGATCGACTAAACGAATGCCTGGTACGAAGGGCGTATCGGAACCGGGTATTCCATGAACGGCATAGGAGCGTTGAGCGTTGAGTAGCCGCTCTTGAAAGTCCCCATCGCCAGCGGAGGCTTTGTTGTCCGTGTATGGGCTTGGTGTGATTGGCGTACTGGTCAAATGTGCTTCAGATCTCGGCGCTGCAACGTGTGCAGCGCGTTGAACCGGTAGCGGTTCCGACGGCCACCCTGATAGCGTCCTGTGAGTGCGTAGAGTCAACGCGGTCGGCTGAAGCATCGATAATGCCAAGTGCGTGAAAGTTGGCTGCGGTTGCCGAAAGAAATGCAGTTGGAGTGCTCCTGGGTTGTTTCTCATTGCCGGAGTTGTGTCTCGCTCACGGACTACCGGTCGCAGCATCGGCATCAAAAAAACGAGATGGCAACTGATCACTACGACCATCACCGCAACTCGGCGACCGGATTCCTGCAGACGACCGAACTCTCTCCTGTCCACTCTCACAAGCGGCCTTCCCTTGGCAAAGGCTAGGAATGGACCCGTCGAATGTTTCCAAAGTTCCTGCGTCAGGCATTACTGGCAATGTTGCGAAGTCACGGGACTTGATCGAACTACACGTCGACGCCTGATGACGGGAGCACCTCACAGCTGCCCAATCACCAACTGCACCAGCAGACTGCTCACCGCCACCGCGATCCATACGCCCAGCCCCAGCAGGATCGGTCGCGCGCCGCTGGCGGCCATCTTGCGCAGGTTGGCGGACAGGCCGATCGCGGTAAGCGCCACGATGATCAGAAACTCGGCCAGCGTATGGATGGCCGGCTGGATCGCAACTGGAATCAGGCCGGCGGTGCGGATCGCCGAGGCGACCAGGAACCACAGGATGAACCACGGGAAGATGCTGGCGAGGCTGAAGTGGCCGACGCTACCTTCGAGTGCGTGCTTGCGCTTCTCGCGCGCGGCGACGACGAAGGCGAGTACCAGGCAGACCGGGATGATCAGGGTGGCGCGGGTCAGCTTGACGATGGTGGCGTAGTCGCCGGCGGTCTTGCTGAAGCTGTAGCCGGCGGCGACCACCGACGAGGTGTCGTTGATCGCGGTGCCGGCCCACAGGCCGAAACCCAGATCGGACAGATGCATCAGGTGGCCAAGCAACGGGAACAGCAACACGGCGACCAGGTTGAACAGGAAGATGGTGGAGATCGCGAACGCGGTGTCGTGGTCGTCGGGGCGGATGATCGGGGTCACCGCGGCGATTGCCGAGCCGCCGCAGATCGCAGTGCCCACGCCGATCAGAATCTTCAGCTTGTCGTGCACGCCGAGCCAGCGACCGAGCAGCCACGCGGCGAGGAAGGCCACAGTCATCGTCACCAGGGTCACCGACAACGACTCAAGGCCGGTCTTGGCGACCTGGCTCAGGCTGAGTCCAAAGCCCAGCGCGATGATCGACCACTGCAGCACCTTCTTGCCGGCAAACGCGATGCCCGGCGTGTAGCGGTCGCCCGGCGACAGCAGGTTGCGCACCGCGATGCCAAGCACGATGCCGATCACCGGCCCGCCGATCAGCGGTGCCCAGCGGCCCAGCAGCAGGGCCAGCAGGCCGATGCCTACCGCCAGCAGCAGGCCGGGTGCGCGCATGCGCAACGTGGGGTGGACAAGGGTGGCGATGGACGACGTGGTCATGCATGGGCTCCGGCAATGCCGCCATTGTCCGCTCGCGCATCAATCAGTATAACTTGGAATATATGATTGGATGTATAAGTCATGCTGATAAGATCGGCTGATGATCAATATCAGTCCGCGCCAGCTCGAAGTGTTCGTAGAGATTGCGCTGCACGGCAGCGTGCGTGCTGCCGCCGAGCGCCTGCACCTGACCCAGCCCGCGGCCAGCATGGCGCTGGCGGAGATGGAGCGGCAGCTCGACGCACCGGTGTTCGCGCGCGAACGTGGCCGCCTGCGACTGAACGCGCGCGGCCGCGAGCTGCTGCCGCTGGCGCAGGAGTTGTTGGAGCGGCACGCTGAATTCGGCCGCCGCGGCCGCGAAGACGGTGCGGCGTTGAGCGGAGAGTTGCGCATCGGCGCCAGCAATACGGTGGGCAATTACCGCGTTGGTGAATTGCTGGGAACGTTCGTGCGCGCGCATCCGCAGGTGGCGATCCGTCTGCGCGTGGCGAATACCGAAACGATCACCGCGGGCATGCTCGATCACAGCCTCGACATCGGCTGCGTCGAAGGCCCGGTGGCGCATCCGTTGCTGGAAGTGCGGCCGTGGCGCGATGACCTGCTGGTGGTGTGCGCGCCGCCGGAGCATCCGTTGGCGCGCAAGCGCGGCCTGAAGCCGGCCGATTTCGCTGGCGCGCGCTGGGTACTGCGCGAACCCGGCTCGGCCACGCGCGCCACCAGCGAGCGCGTGCTGGCGCAGCTTCCACCCGGCGAAACCGTGCTGGAACTCGACCAGATCGAGGCCATCAAGCAGGCCGTGGTGGCCGGGCTGGGCATCGCCTGCCTGCCTGTGGTGGCGGTCACCGACGCACTGGCGACGGGGCGGCTGAAGGCGCTGAAGACGCCGTTCCTCGACCTGCAGCGCAAGCTTTCGCTGCTGCTGCATCGGCAGAAGTATCGCGGCGCATTGCTGGATGCGTTTCTGGATGGCACCGATCTCGACGGCACCGCGCCGCGCGGCCGTCGTCGTTGAGCCGGCCTCACCATGCAGCAGGTCAATCCACGACCTGCCGCGATGCAGCTATTGTTTCATCGCCACGAACGACATGGTGGTGCCGTGCAGCTTGTCGTCGATCGTGATGGTCATGCTCTGGCCATCCGGCGCGACGGTCATCTTGGCGACGCTGATTACCTTGCCGTCGCGCTTGTCGGTTTCCTGGATGGCGTGGGTGCCGAGTTTTTTCAGCGAAACGCTGGTGGTGCCGGGATCGCCGCTATAGACCGATTCGCTGCCATCCATCCGGGCCGTAAACGATTCGCCGGTGAGCGCGCTCATGTTCAAGCTGTCGCCTTCGACCTTGTAGGTGCGCGTCAGGGCATTGTCCGAGACGTTGCCGTAACCCGATGTGCGCCAGGAGCCGGATATCGCGTGTGAGCCAGCAGGTCCCTTGGCCACGCGCGTCATGGTTCCTTTTCCGGTGACCGGCTCGGGGTTGTTGGTGTTGCTGTCGGTGAACTCGAACGCGGCGGTCTTGCCATCGTCGGCCACCGTGGTGGTCGAGTCGGAGACGACCTTGCCGGCCTTCTTTTCAGTTTCCTGGATCGTGTGATCGTTGACGACCTTCACCGCCATCATGTCGAAATACGGGTTGCCGCTGACTGGCTGGTCGGTGCCGTCGGCCTTGACGTTGATCGCCGGAACGCAGGTCGTGCACTGGAACATGCCGTTGTGCAGCAGCAGGACCGTGGGTTTGTCCGGCATCTTCAGCTTGTTCAGGTCGATCTTCCAGGTACCGTCGAAGGCACTCTGGGCCATGGCGAGCGTGGGTATCAGGCATACCCCCAGCAAGCCCGTCAGCAGTCCGGCAAAAAGTGATTTTTTCATGGTGACACTCCCCATAGTTCGATGAGATATACGGAGTTGTCGTGCTGAAGTTCCGGGCGGCTGAAGAACGCGCACGCGTTTGTTGTCCCCTGGCCGGCGACTGTGCACCGGCCGATGTAAAGCACGCCGAAACAATTTGTGACGAATCGCGGATGACCGGGACACGACCGGCCATGGGGGCAGGCGAAAGCCTCAGTGCGGCGGCGCGCCCACGATTTCGTTCAATAGCGCTTCGGCCTGTTCACGCGTATGTGCGCGCAGCAACTGTGCGGCGTGACGGCGCAGATGGGCGTAATCCAGGGCGGCGAGCCGGTCGCGAACCTGCAGGATCTGGGCGGGATGCATGCTGAATTCGTTGAGGCCAAGCACCAGCAGCAGTGCGGTGAAGTTAACGTCGCCGGCGATCTCGCCGCACAGGCTCACCGGCTTCTTCGCACGACGGCCGGCGCTGATCACGTGCGACAGCAGACGCAGCAGCGCCGGTTGCAGCGGGTTGTAGATGTTTTCCAGCGCGTCGTTGCCGCGGTCGGCCGCGAGTACGTACTGCGCCAGGTCGTTGGTGCCGATCGCCAGGAAGTCGGCGTGTTCGAGCAGTGCGCGCACGTTGATCGCCGCGGCGGGTACTTCGATCATCGCGCCCAAGGGCAGCTTTTCGGGCAGGTCGATGTTCTCGCGCTTCAGATCCTGCCGCGCCAGCTTGAACAGCGTGCGCACCGCGATCAGTTCGTCCGGCTGCGTCACCATCGGCACCAGCACGCGCATCGGGCCGTAGCAGGCGGCACGCAGGATCGCGCGGATCTGGGTGGTGAACACTGCCGGGTAGCGCAGCGACAGGCGCACGCCGCGCACGCCGAGCGCGGGGTTGTCCTCGCCGCGCACCACCAGGCCGGCGGCGTCGGCCTTGTCCGCACCCAGGTCCAGTGTGCGGATGGTCACCGGCAGGCCGCCCATGCCCATCACCAGGTCGCGGTAGGCGATGAACTGCTCGTCTTCGGACGGCAGCCCCTTGTGCTTGAGGAACAGGAACTCGGTGCGATAAAGGCCCACGCCATCGGCGCCGCGTGCGCGTGCCATCGCCACGTCGGCCGGCGTCTCTGCATTGGCAAGCAGGCCGATGTCGACGCCATCGCGGGTGCGCGTGGGTGCATTGGCCAGCTTGGCCAGACGGCGGCCTTCGATCACCGCCTCGCGTTGCCAGGCGCGGTAGCGCGAGAGGTCCTGCGCGGTGGGGTGCACCACCGCTTCGCCGCGCTCGGCGTCGAGCAGGATCAGGTCGTCGTCGTGGATGTTCGATAGCGCGTCGCGGGTGCCGACCAGCATCGGCAGGCCGAGGCTGCGCGCAAGGATCGCACTGTGCGAATACGCGCTGCCGGAACTGGCGACCACGCCGAGCAGGCCGTTGCCGGCCAACTGCGCCATGTCGGCCGGCGCGATGGTGTCGGCGATCAGGATCTCGCCCACGCGCGCGGCCAGCTTGCGTTCTTCCGGGCTGGTCTGCCGCTGCAGCGCGGAGATCACCCGGTTGATCACCTGCTCGACGTCTTCCTTGCGGCTGCGCAGATAGGGATCGTCCATCGCCTCGAACACGGCCGAGAGCCGATCGCGCTGTTTCTTCAGTGCCGCGCCGGGACGGTAGTGGCCGATCCGCACCAGATCGTCGAGGCCACGCAGCAGCTCGGCGTCATCCAGCAGCAGGCTGTGCGCGTCGATGAACTCGTTGACCTCGCGTGCCAGCGCCCCATGCAGCTTGCCGCGCAGCTCGCGCAGTTCCTGCCGTGCCGTGTCCAGCGCGCGGTGCAGCAGTTCGAGCTGCTCCTCGATCTCGTTCTCGGCCAGCGGCCGGGTATCGACGCTGTAACGGCTCGGCTGCACCAGCCGGGCGCGACCGAGCGCCATGCCGTGGGCCGCGATGGTGCCGTTGAGCAGGTGCCTCATGCATGGCTCCCTGCGGAATCGGGAATGGGTGAAAGCAGGGCGCGTACGGACGGGTAATTCACCGTCGGCTTAATGCTGCCGGCTTTGTCGATTGCCGACTCCCGATTTTCGATTTCCATGAAAATCATGCTCCCTCGTCGAATTTTCGCTCGAACAGTGCGGCCACTGCGGTCAGCGCGGCTTGCTCGTCCGGACCCTCGGCGCGGATGGTCAGCGTGCTGCCGAGGCCGGCGGCCAGCATCATCACGCCCATGATGCTTTGCGCGTTGATCTCGCGGCCCTTGCTGATCAACCACACGGTGGCTTTGAAACCCTGCACCAGTTGCACCAGTTTGGCCGAGGCGCGGGCGTGCAGGCCGAGCCGGTTGGTGATGACGATGTCTTGCTCAAGCATGGTCGATGAAGATTCCCCCGCGGCCACCGCTGGCTGCTATCTGGGCCAGTTCATCCAGTGGTTTTTCCGCATAGTTGAGTACGCGCAGCAGCATCGGCAGGTTGAGACCGGAGACGCAGCGAAGATGGATGCCCAGCGCGCTGAGTGACAGCCCGATGTTGCACGGCGTGGCGCCGTAAAGATCGGCCAGTATCAGCACGCCGTCGCCTTGGTCGAGTTCGCGCGCGTGATGCGCGGTGAGCGTGCGCATCACGTCCGGGTCAGCTTCGGGTGGCACTTCGACCGCCGCCACCCGCAACGGCAATTTCGGCATCACGTGATGCGCGGCGGAGATCAGCGCCTTGCCGACCGCCTCGTGGGTCATCAGCAGCACACCGACGCTCATGTGCGGCGGCCTGTGGTGAAGCTATGCATCGGCATGCTCATCATTCGAGCTCGCGGTGGAAGGTGAGTACGCCTTCGCGACGATCGCGATAGTACGCGGCGAGCTTCTCGACCAGGTAGACCGAACGATGCCGCCCGCCGGTGCAGCCGACCGAGATCGTCACGTAGCTGCGATCGTCCTGTTCGAAACGCGGCAGCCAGGCATCCAGCCAGCGCACGGTGTCGGTGAAGTATTCGCCGACCAGCGGCTCGGCGTCGAGGAACTCGCGCACCGCGGTGTCCTTGCCCGACAGCGGCCGCAGATGCGCCTGCCAGTGTGGATTGGGCAGGCAGCGCGCGTCGAACACGAAGTCCGCATCCAGCGGCAGCCCGCGGCGGAACGCAAACGACTGGAACATCAGGGTAAGCCCTTCGGTGGCCTGCGCGTAACCGGTGGCGACCAGGCGTCGAAGCTGGTGCACGTTGAGCTCGCTGGAGTCGATCACCTTCTCGGCGATCGCCATCAGCGGACGCAGCAACCGGCGCTCCTCGACGATCGCGTCGGCCAGCGACACGCCACGGATGGCCAGCGGGTGACGGCGGCGCGTTTCCGAATAGCGCTTGATCAGCACTTCGTCGCGGCAATCCAGAAAAATCAGATGCACCTGCACACCGGCCGCGGCCAGCTCCGACAGCACGGTCGGCATGTGCGTGAAATCGGCACCGCGGTTGCGCACGTCCACCCCAACCGCGATGCGTCGTGGCCGGCCGCGGCGGTCGCCGCTGGTGGCCGCATCGACCAGTTGCGGCAGCAACGCGGAGGGCAGGTTGTCGACGCAGTAGAACTCCAGGTCTTCCAGCGCACGCAGCGCCACCGTCTTGCCGCCGCCGGACATGCCGGTGAGCACGATCAGGTGGATCTCGTGCGGATCGACCAGCGAATTGATCTGGGAGTTGCTGTTGTCGCTCATGCATTCACCATGGAGGCAGCCGGCGCAACTGGTGCGCCTGGCGATCTATGAAAGTCTGCGCCGGATCGATGCCCTTGCTCTTGAGTGCATGACTGCGCACCGCCGCCTCGACCAGCACCGACAGGTTGCGCCCCGAAGCCACCGGAATGGTGATCATCGGCACCTGCACGTCGAAGATCTCGCGATGGCCGATGTCGCCGGTGAGGCGGGTCAATGCGTCGCTGCTGTTCTCAGGAAAGCCGTCGCCGTCGCGCATCGGTTTGAGGTGGATCACCAGGCGCAGGTATTTGGATGTCTTGACCGACATGTGGCCAAACATCTCGCGCACGTTGAGCACGCCCAGTCCGCGCACTTCGAGCAGGTCCTGCAGCAGCTCGGGACAGCTGCCGTCGATCACGTCCGGGGCGATCAGGGTGAACTCGGTGGCGTCGTCGGCGACCAGTCGGTGGCCGCGGCTGATCAGTTCCAGCGCCAGTTCGCTCTTGCCGGAACCGGCCTCGCCGGTGATCAGCACGCCGATCGAGAACACTTCCAGAAACACGCCATGCAGGGTGGTCTTGGCCGCCAGCGTGCGCGCCAGATGGTATTGCAGGTAGGTCAGCAGCTCGTGGCCGCGCTTGGGGCTGGTCCACAGCGGTGTGTTGGTTTCCTCGGCGACCTCGCGCAGGTCGGCAGGCACTGCCTGATCCTTGGTCACGATCAGCGCTACCGGCTGATAGGCGGCGACCTTGTGCATCACCTCCCAGCGCTGGCGCGAGTCCAGTCCGTCGAGGAAATTCAGCTCTTCCGAACCGATGATCTGGATCTTGTTCGGGTAGATGACGTTGAGGTAGCCAATCAGCGATGGCCGGCGCGCCTGCGCCGCGCCCGGTTCGAGCACGCGCGATTCGCCGCGCATGCCGGATACCCAGCGCAAGGCCATGCGTTCGTGGACGCCATCGTAGAGTTGTCGTGCGCTGATCCGGTCCAAGCGAAGATCCTTTGCGCCGCATGGGGAGCCCGGTGGGCAGCTGCGGCGGCACGACCATTGTGCCAGCTTGGGGAACTACGCGTTCTTGCAACGGAAGCGGGTCGCCCAGGGCGGCCCTGGCAACGGAAGCGGCCCGCCAAGGGCGGGCCGCAGGAGGATCAGCCGTACTGGCGCGCTTCGCGCGCCTCCTGTTGATGCTTGTCGCTGACTTTTTCGCGATGCTTGCGCAACTGGTTGACCAGCTTGTCGAACAGCACATCGATCGAGGCATACATGTCGGCCTCGGTGGCCTCGGCATGCAGGGTGGCGCCGATCACGCCCAACGTGCCTTCGGCGCGTTGCCGGAGCTTGTCGACCGACAGCACGATCGCAAGGCTGATCAGTTTTTCGTCGAGGCGGGTGAGGCGGTCGAGCTTGGCGGTGGCGTGGTCGCGCAGGGCCGGGGTGACTTCAATCTGCTGGCCGCTGAGTTGGAATTGCATAGGGCGCCTCCTCTGGTGGTGCAGTGCCGCTTTTCGCGGCGGGTGGACGTGCCGTGGCCGGAGCGGCGGCACATCGTCAATCAGTCTGCTACAGGTATGGGAACACTTTTGCGAGAACCAAGTTCCCGTGTCCGTTTCCGTGATCGCTCAGCTGGCGCGCTGGCGTTCGCTGGATGTGGGAATGCGCAGTCCCTCCCGGTATTTGGCGACGGTGCGGCGGGCCACCTGGATACCCTTACGTTGCAGTTCCTCGGCGATCGCCAGATCGGACAGCGGCTTGCGCACATCCTCGGCGTCGATCAACTTGCGCAACATGGCCTGGATCGCGGTGGCCGAGGCGCTGCCGCCGTCCTCGGTGGATACGCCGCTGGAAAAGAAATATTTCAATTCGAACGTGCCGCGCGGGGTATGCAGATACTTGCGGGTGGTGACGCGCGAGATGGTGGATTCGTGCATGCCCACTTCCTCGGCCACCTCGCGTAACACCAGCGGATGCATCGCTTCAGGGCCGTAGTCCAGGAAAGCACTTTGCCGCCGCACGATCGCGTCGGCGACCTTGAGCAGGGTCTCGGCGCGCGATTCCAGGCTCTTGATCAGCCAGCGCGCCTCCTGCAGCTGCCCGCGCATCCAGCTGGCATCTTCACCGCGTGCTTTGGCGATCAGGCCGCAATAGTGCTGGTTGAGGCCCAGTCGCGGCTGGGCATCGGGATTCAGGCTGACCCGCCAGCGGCCGCCGTCGCGCAGTGCGTAGACATCCGGCGCGACGTATTCCACCGGGGTGGCGTCGAGTGCCGCGCCCGGGCGCGGATCGAGGCTGCGGATCAGCACGGCGGCCGCAGCCACATCGTCTTCGCTGGCGCGCAGGCGGCGCGCCAGTCGGGCAATGTCATTGCGCGCGAGCAGCTCCAGTTCGGTGTCGACCATGCGCAGCGCCAACTCGCGTTGCGGCGTGTCCGGGTCGAACTGCTCCAGCTGCACGCGCAGGCAGTCGCGCAGGTCCAGGCTGCCCACGCCGGCGGGGTCGAAGCCCTGCAACTGGCGGCGCACGGCATCGATTTCCTCGATGGTGGCGTTGAGGTCGGCGGGCAGCGCGGCGAGTACTGCTTCCATGCCTTCAGCCAGATAGCCGGCGGTGTTCAGCGCGTCGATCAGCACCGTGGCGATCAGGTGCTGGCGCGGATTGAACGAGGCGAGGTTGAGTTGCCACAGCAGGTGCTGCTGCAGGGTTTCCGGTGCAGCGTTCTGCGGCTCGAAATCCTCGTCATTGCGCGAACTGGCGCCGCTGCTGGCACTGCTACTACTGGAAAAGTCGATCGGCGATTCGGCGACACCGCCGCCGTCGGCCCAGTCACCGGCATCGTCGCCGTCATGCTCGCTGCTGCTGGTGGCGGCAACGCTCTCGGCGCTGGGGTATTCGCTTTCGGTCTGGGCCGCGTCGATGGCCTCTTCGTCCTCGACTTCTTCGGCGAACTCCAGCAGCGGGTTGCTTTCGGCGATCTGCCGCAGCTCGGCTTCCAGCTCCAGCTGCGACAGCTGCAACAGGCGGATCGCCTGCTGCAATTGCGGCGTCAGGGTCAACTGCTGGTGGAGGCGAAACTGCAGTGCGGGTTTCATGCCAGCCATGTCGAAGGAAATCGCGGCCATCGTAGCGCGTGCCCGGAGGCGCAGCCAGAGCCACGCGACATGCCTGATGGAAACCGAGGCAAGTACTTCAGAGGCGGAACTCGCGTCCGAGGTAGACCTCGCGCACTCTTTCATCGGCAAGGATGTGCGCCGGAGTGCCGCGCGAGAGCACCTCGCCCTCGTTCAGGATGTAGGCGCGATCGCAGATGCCCAGCGTCTCGCGGACGTTGTGATCGGTGATCAGCACGCCGATGCCACGCTCCTTCAGGTGGCGCACGATGCGCTGGATTTCGCCGACCGAGATCGGGTCCACTCCGGCGAATGGCTCATCCAGCAGCATGTACCGCGGTTTCGCCGCCAGCGCGCGAGCGATCTCCACCCGGCGCCGTTCGCCGCCGGACAGGCTGATGCCTTTCTGCCCGGCGATGTGGGCGATCTTCAATTCGTCCAGCAGGCTTTCCAGCTCGGTGTTGCGCTGCTGCGATGTGAGGCCATCGCGCAATTCCAGCACCGCCATGATGTTGTCCGCCACGCTGAGCCGACGGAACACCGAAGCCTCCTGCGGCAGGTAGCCGATGCCCAGCTTGGCGCGCGAATGCATCGGCAGACCGGTGATGTCCTGCTTGTCCAGCTTGATGATGCCGGCATCGGCGTCGATCAGGCCCACCACCATGTAGAAACAGGTGGTCTTGCCGGCGCCGTTGGGGCCGAGCAGACCAACCACCTCGCCCTGGCGGATCGAGAAGCCGAAATCACGGACGACCTGACGTGCCTTGAAGCTTTTTTGCAGACCTTCGGCGGAAAGCATCTTTTAGTGTTGTTCCTGCGCGGGGGCCAAATTGCTCGGTGCCGGGGTCGCTGGCGTAGCCGCTTCGGCGGGTTTGGGCTTGGGCTTGAAGGTCATGTGCACCATGCCGTCACCGCCGCTTTCGCCGGTCATTTCGCTGGTCTCGGTGTTATAGGTGAGCTTGTCGCCATGTGCTTCGCCGCGACCCTTCTGCGTGATCGAGGCGTTGCCATGCAGCACGGCGATGCCCTTGAGGTTGTCGTAGTCCAGCGTAGCGGCGTCGCCGAGCACCAGGTTGTTGTTCTCGTCCAGTTGTTCGAGATGGGCCGGGCTGCCGGTGATGACGACCCGGCTGATCTGGCTTTCGGCGTCGAAATACACCTTGGCCTGGGCACCGGTGGCTTTCAGCGTGCCCTGGGTGATCACCACGTTGCCGGTCAGGGTGCTGATGCTGTTGGGCTTCTGGAAGCCATCGAAATTTTTCGCGGCGACGTGCATTTCCTGCTGGCGATCGCTTTTCCGCGCCAGCGCGGGCTGGGCTGCAAGCAGGCCCAGCACCGCGGCGGCAAGCGCAAACCTAGCGCTTGCGCTGGTGCGGCGGGAAAGTGGCATGGACATCATCGAGCAGCTCCAGGTGTTTGTCGTTGAGGTTGGCACGCATGCCGACACCGCTGATTCTAGTGCCGCCTTGCACCATCTGCGCCGGTGCGGCGGTTTCCAGGCGGTTTTCCTTCGGCCACGCGCTGACGTCGGCGGTATGGATCTGGGCATCCGGCGTCTCGCCGAACGCCGGTCGATGCATGTTGACCGGGCCCTGTAGCTTGAGCTGGGTGCCGCTTTTGTTGACCCAGCCGTAGAGCGCCTCACCCTGCCAGTCCGGCACGCCTGCTTGCTTGGCCGGCAACTGGAAGGTCGGCGAATTGAGGTAGAGCGAGTCGTCGCCCTCGCGACGCTCCAGGTGCGGCGTCTGCAGGTGGAAGCTGGGCAGTCCTTCGGCGTTGTATTCGGTCACCCGGGCGTTGGTCAGCGTGTAACCCGAGCGCGGCGGGCCGACGAAGTCATGGGTTCGCGGTGCCGGCCCGAACCACCACAGCAGCAACTGGGCCATGCCCGCAGCGAGCGCGATGGCGAGCGTCGCGGCCGGCAGGCGACGGTCGCGCAGGTAGGTGCGCACATTCACTGCCAGCGCTCCCGCTCGGCGTCGCTTTTTCCCTGCGCGTGCAGGATCAGGTCGCACACCTCGCGTGCGGCGCCCATGCCGCCACTTTTGCTGGTCTGCCAGTGCGCCTGCCCGGCCACCCACGGATGCGCGTTGGCCACCGCCACGGCCAGCCCGGCGATGCGCATGGGCGGCAGGTCGGGCAGGTCGTCGCCGACGAAGGCAACCTGCTCGGGCGTGAGATGCAACGCATCGATCAGCTCCAGCAGGCAGCCACGTTTGTCACCCTGACCCTGATAGACGTGGGCGATGTCCAGTTCCTCGGCACGCAGGGCGACCGGATGGCTGATTCGCGCGGTGATCAGCGCCACCTGCACACCGTTGGCCTGCAGCCGCTTCAGGCCGAGTCCGTCGTGCACGTGGAACACCTTGGTCTCGTGGCCGTCCTCGCCGTACCACAGGCGACCGTCGGTCAGGGTGCCGTCCACGTCGAACGCCGCCAGCCGGATCTTGGCGGCGCGGGCGAGGATGTCGGCGGGTAGGTCGACCAGGTACATGGAGTGGGCTCGTGCCGGAGGGGAGGGAACGGGCGATCAGACCACGCGGGCGCGGAGCAGATCATGAATGTTCAACGCACCGACCACGCGCTGTTCATCATCGACCACCAGCAACGCATGGATCTGATACTTCTCCATCAGCTGGGCCGCCTCGGCCGCCAGCTTGTCGGCGGCGATCGTCTTCGGGCCGCGGGTCATCAGCTCGGCCACGGTGGCGCCGCGCAGGTCGACGCCATCGTCGTCCAGCGCGCGGCGCAGGTCGCCATCGGTGAATACGCCGAGCAGGCGTTGGTCGGCGTCGACCACGGCGGTCATGCCCAGATGCTTGCGGGTCATCTCGACCAGGGCAGCGGTAAGGCTGGCGTCCGGTGCCACCCGTGGCACGTCCTCGCCCTTGTGCATCACGTCGCCGATATGCAGCAGCAGCCGGCGGCCCAGGCTGCCGGCGGGATGGGAGCGCGCGAAATCGTCCGAGGTGAAGCCGCGGGCTTCCAGCAGTGCGATCGCGAGCGCATCGCCAAGCACCAGCGCGACGGTGGTGCTGGTGGTGGGCGCCAGGCCCAGCGGGCAGGCTTCGCTGGAGATGCTGCCGTCCAGATGCACGTCCGCCTCGGTGGCCAGCGAGGAATCCGGCTTGCCGGTGATCGCGATCAACGGAATGCCCTGGCGCTTGATCACCGGCAGGATCAGCAACAGCTCGTCGGTCTCGCCGGAATAGGACAGCGCCAGTACCACATCCTGCGGCGTGATCATGCCGAGGTCGCCATGGCTGGCCTCGCCCGGATGCACGAAGAACGCCGGCGTGCCGGTCGAGGCCAGGGTGGCGGCGATCTTGCGCCCGATGTGGCCGGACTTGCCCATGCCGCTGACCACCACGCGGCCCTTGCAGGCCAGGATCAGCCGGCAGGCTTCGACAAACTCCGGCCCGATCCGCGACTCCAGCGCATGCACGGCAGCAGCTTCGGTGGCGATCACGGTACGCGCGCTGCGCGTGATGGCCGCCGGGTTCAGGTCGATCGGGGTGGGCGGAGCGATGCGTGCGTTCATGGAGACTCGGAAAAGGGAGAATCGGATGCCGCTGACGCCATGGCGGCGAGGCACCGGTCGTGCCGATCAAATGATGCTGATCGGAAGCAGCTGTCGTTTCTGCGCCAGCGAATTTCCATTACCATGGCACATTCGTATTTTAACGTCATAAGTCAGTGCAATGGATTCCGGCGACAATGGAATCCACCTTCTTGCCGACTTAAGCTCCTGCATGGAACACCCCCGATGGACTCAGCCAGCATCCAGGCAATGATCGAAAATGGCCTGCCCGGTGCGCAGGTGGAGGTCAGTGGTGCCGATGGCGTGCATTTCGAGGCCACCGTAGTGGCCAGCCAGTTCGCCGGCAAGTTGCCGCTGGCGCGGCATCGGCTGGTGTATGCCACGCTCGGTGATCTGATGGGCGGCGCGATTCATGCGCTGGCGCTGAAAACCCTGACACCCGAGGAGGTTGTGGCGCGCCCTTGATGGCCGCAGCCGCACTCCCGTTCACCGTTTCATTTTGAAGGACAACGATGGCCAAGATCCTGATCAGTGGCGGCACGCCACTCCATGGCGAGGTCGGCATTTCCGGCGCCAAGAATGCCGTGCTGCCGATTCTCGCCGCCTGCCTGCTGGCCGATGAGCCGGTCAGCATCGGCAACGTGCCGCACCTGCATGACGTCACCACCTTCATCGAACTGCTCGGCCAGATGGGCGTGCAGCTGGTGCTGGACGACCGCATGAAGATGCACGTCGACCCGCGCACCACCAGTACCTGCGTGGCGCCGTACGACCTGGTGCGCACGATGCGCGCCTCGATCCTGGTGCTTGGCCCGCTGGTCGCGCGCTTCGGCCAGGCCGAGGTGTCGCTGCCGGGTGGCTGCGCGATCGGTTCGCGTCCGGTCGACCAGCATATCCGTGGCCTGCAGGCGCTGGGCGCCGACATCACGGTCGAAAACGGTTACATCAAGGCAAAAGCGAGCCGGCTCAAGGGCGCGCGCATCCTGATGGACATGGTCACCGTCACCGGCACCGAGAACATCATGATGGCGGCGACCCTGGCGCAGGGCACCACGGTGATCGAGAACGCCGCGCAGGAGCCCGAGGTGGTCGACCTGGCCCACTGCCTGATCGCGATGGGTGCACAGATCGAAGGCGCCGGCACTTCGACCATGGTGATCCATGGCGTCGAGCGCCTGCACGGTGCCGAGTACGAAGTGCTGCCCGATCGCATCGAGACGGGCACCTTCCTGGTCGGCGCCGCCATGACCGGCGGCAAGGTGCGCACTCGGCATGCGCGCGCCAACACGCTCGATGCGGTGCTGGCCAAGCTGGAAGAAGCTGGCGCGCACATCTCCACCGGTGACGACTGGATCGAGCTGGACATGGGTGGGCGCCGCCCGAAGGCGGTCAACATCAGCACGGCGCCGTATCCGGCGTTCCCGACCGACATGCAGGCGCAGTTCACCGCGCTCAATTGCGTGGCCGAAGGCACCGGCGTGGTCACCGAGACGGTGTTCGAAAACCGCTTCATGCACGCGCATGAACTGCAGCGGCTCGGCGCGGACATTCGCCTCGAAGGCAATACCGCGATCGTGCAGGGCGTGCCCCAGATGAGCGGCGCACCGATCATGGCTACCGACCTGCGCGCCTCGGCTTGCCTGGTGCTGGCCGGTCTGGTGGCCAAGGGCGACACCGTCGTCGACCGCGTGTACCACATCGACCGCGGTTACGAGAATATCGAGGAGAAACTCGGCGTGCTTGGTGCGAAGATCCGCCGTTTGCCGAACTGAGCGGATCTGCATCAAAAGAAAAGCCCGGCGATGCCGGGCTTTTCTTTTGATGGACGGGCGAACCCGACGCCATCCTCAGTTGGCCTTATAGCTCACCAGTTCCATCGTCAGGTCGCCACCATCGTGCTGCGACAGCTTCACCGGCAGCAAGTAGCGGGCTGGCACATACCATGCGCTGAAACCGCGCTCGGCATCGGTGCGGTCGACCCGCTCGGCGTTGAAGTTGCCGGCGGGAACCTTGATGGCTTCCTTGCCCGTCACCTTGAAGCTCTGCGTCTGCACCTGCTGGCGCACGGCGACCGGCAGCGCGATCTGCTGCTTGCCGTCGCGCAACGCCAGGCCAAGTGCCAGTGACGTGGTATTGCGCTCGACCATGCCGGGGCTGGCCGGGTAGGTTTTCGCCCCCTTGCCCTCGTCGACGGTCACCTGATTTTTGACCCAGTCGACGGTCATGTTCCGCTGTTTGTTCTTGATGCCCGTCTGCAGCTGGTAGTCGTAGCTGATCGCCTCGGGTACATCGCCTTTCCAACGGAAGCGCGATGCCTCGGTGAGGCTGGCGCCGAGCATCGCAGCCAGTCCGCCGGTGCTCTTGACGTCCTTGCTGTATATCCACTCGCCATTGCCGGCATTGCGCAAGGTGACGGTGGCAACGCCCATGGGCTCGCCGCCTTGCGACACGTTATAGGTGGCGATGAAGGCGCCGGGCGTGGCGGCGAGGACGGCCGATGTGCCAAGCAGCAGGCCGAGGCCGAAAAGGGGAGCAAGCAGGGTTCGGATAGTCATGCACCGAGTCTGCCGGCGCCGGGCTGAACCGGGGATCACTCTGCCAGCCGCAGGCCTTCATCGCCGAGCGCCAGCGGCTTCTGCAAAAGCTGTCCGTCGAATCGCGCCGCGTGACCATCCCACTGCAGGCGCTGACTGGCCAGCAATCCCAGTACCGCGGGCAGCAGTCGGTGTTCCAGCGGCAACAGCCGTTGCGCGAGTTGGTGTTCGTCGTCACCGGCGGCGATCGCGAGGCGCGCCTGTGCGATCACCGGGCCGCCGTCCAGTTCGGCGGTAACGAAGTGCACGCTGGCACCGTGCTCATGGTCGCCGGCTTCCAGTGCGCGGCGATGGGTATGCAGGCCGCGGTATTTCGGCAGCAACGAGGGGTGGATATTGATCATGCGGCCGACCCACGGCGTCAGCGCCTCGCCATCGAGGATGCGCATGAAGCCGGCCAGCACCAGCCACTCGGCACCACTGGCGCTGATGCGGGCGAACAGGTCCAGATCGAATGCGCGCCGATCCGGATAGCTGCGCGGATCGAGTGCCAGCGTGGGGATATTGGCCGCTTCGGCCAGTCGCAGTGCGCCGGCACTGGCCTTGTCGCTGCCGACCAACACGAACTCGACCGGCAGTTCACCGCGCTCACGCGCGTCGAGCAGTGCAGCGAGATTGCTGCCGCGCCCGGAGGCGAGCACGGCGACACGTGGCAGTGGCATGGTCATCGACGGCGTTGCGGAAGTGGTCAGCCGATCCGCACGCGCTCGTCGCCCTGCGCAGGCACGATCCCGCCGATCACCGAACTGGCCAGGCCATGTCTGGCCAGCAGAGCCGAGGCAGCACTGAGGGCGTCGCGCGGCAGGATCACGGTGAAGCCGACGCCGCAGTTGAACGTGCGCCACATTTCCTCGCGCGCCACGTTGCCTTCGCGCATCAGCCAGTCGAACACCGGCGGCAGCACGATGGCCGACGCTTCCAGTGCGATGCCGAGGCCGTCGGGTACCACGCGGATGATGTTTTCCTTCAAGCCGCCGCCGGTGATGTGGGCCATGCCGTGCACCGGGGCCGACTTCAGGAGTTCAAGCATCGACTTCACGTAGATCGTGGTCGGCGCCATCAGTGCGTCGGCCAGCTTGACGCCACCGAGATCGAGATCCAATGGGTTGCCGGCGCGTTCGAGAATCTTGCGGACCAGCGAGTAACCGTTCGAGTGCGGGCCGGACGAGGCCACGCCGAGGATCACGTCGCCGGCAACGATCGCGTCGCCGCTGAGCATCTGTGACTTCTCCACCGCGCCGACGGTGAATCCGGCCAGGTCGTATTCGCCCGGCGGATACATGTCCGGCATCTCGGCGGTCTCGCCGCCGATCAGCGCGCAACCGGCCAGCTCGCAGCCTTTCGCGATGCCGCCGACCACGGCGACCGCGGTGTCCACATCCAGCTTGCCGGTGGCGAAGTAGTCGAGGAAGAACAGCGGTTCGGCGCCCTGCACCAGCACGTCGTTGACGCACATGCCGACCAGGTCGATACCGATGGTGTCGTGCCGGTTCAGCACCTGCGCCAGCTTCAGCTTGGTGCCGACGCCATCGGTACCGGACACCAGCACCGGTTCCTTGTAGCGGCCGGACAGATCGAACAGGCCGCCGAAGCCGCCCAGCCCGCCCATCACTTCCGGGCGGAAGGTGCGCTTGACCAGCGGCTTGATGCGTTCGACGAGCGCATTGCCCGCGTCGATGTCGACGCCGGCGGCGCGGTAGGTGAGGGCGTCAGACATGGCGAAAACCGGCGTGGGTGAAACGCGTAAGTTTAACAGCTTGTGGCGCCGTTGCCGGGCGCTGGAGGCCGGTTTGGTGACGGCTCCGATGGACGCTGGGGGCGCGATTGGGCAGACTTCCGGGAGCTTTCCTCCGAAGATGCCCACATCCATGCGCCTGTCCCGCCTGTTGATCGTCACCTTGCTGCTGGGTTTTGCCGCACTGCCGTCGTTGCAGGCGCAGAGCTCGGGCTCGCCGTACTCGGTCGTCGTGCCGGTCGCCGATACCAGTGACGCGCAACGCGATCAGGCGTTTGCCACCGCGCTCGGGCAGGTGCTGACGCGGGTTGCCGGCGGCCAGGATCTGCGCAGCAACCCCGGCTACGGTGATGCGCTGGGCAAGGCCGGCTCGATCGTGCAGAAATTCCAGTACCAGCGTGCCGCGACCGGACTGATCCTGGATGTGGAGTTCGAGCCCGGGTCGGTGCGCCGGCTGGTGTCGAAGCTGGGCGTGGTCAGCGCGGGCATCAAGCCGCCGGTATTGCTGCTGGTGCAGGGCCGCGACGGTAACCTGTTCGAGCAGGCGGCGCTGGCGAATCTTGCATCGGCTGCCGCCGCGCGCGGAACCAACGTGGTCTATCCCGATGCCACCAATCCGCCGGATCCGGCAAAAGTCGCCGCCGCTGATCCTGCCGCGCTGGCGACCATCAACCAGCATTACCACACCGGCCTGGTGCTGCTCGGCAAGCTGCACGACGGCAGCGCCGACTGGACGCTGATTTCCGGCGGCCAGCCGCAGCGCTGGAGCAGTCACGGCGCGACCGAGGATGCGCTGCTGGGTGATGCGGGCAACGGCATGGTCGATCGCATAGGCAAGCAGCTCAACATGATTGGCGCGGGCCCCAGCGAAGGCAAGCTGTGGATCAGCGGGCTGGGCTCGGCGGCAGATTACGCGAACCTGCTGGCCGCGTTGCAGGCCGATCCCTCGGTCAAGCAGGTGACGACCCTGGGCGCAGAGAACGACGCCGTGCTGCTGTACGTCAAGGCATCGGTACCGATGAGTGGGCTGGCGGCAAATCTTGCTGCCGGCGGTCACCTGTTGCTGCAGGGCGAGCCACACCCGGGCGCCGATGCCAACCTGCGCTGGCTGCATTGAATCGGCCTGCCCGCGATGGTGACAGCGATGCGCTGCGACAAGTCACGCGCCACCGACGCCACCGTTCGATCCCGGCCGAGCTGGCCCACTCCACCCGATGAACGCGCCCATGACGTCTGACAGTTCGCGCCGCTGGCAATTGTTCGCCATTGCGGCGGCCATCGTTTACCTGGTCTGGTTGCTGGCGCCGGTGCTGATGCCGTTCGCGGTAGCCGCCATGCTGGCCTACCTGGGCGACCCGCTGGCTGACCGGCTGGAGCGGTTCGGGTTGAACCGGATGTGGGCGGCCACGATCGTCTTCGTGGTTTTGTTGGTGGTCGTGTGCGGCGTGCTGTTGTTGCTGATCCCGTTGATTGCGCGTCAGGTCGAGAACCTCATCGAGAACCTGCCACGCTACGGCGAATGGGCGCAGAACGTGGCGTGGCCGTGGCTGCAGGCACGCCTGCACCTGGATCCGCATACGTTCGACAGCGACCGTCTGCTTGCCGCGATCAAGGCGCACATCGGTTCGATCGGTGGCGTCGCCACCGTGGTGTTGGGCAAGGTATCGCGCTCGGGCCTGGGCATCGCGATGTGGCTGACCAACCTGGTGCTGATCCCGGTGGTGGCGTTCTACCTGCTGCGTGACTGGGACCGGCTGGTGGCCAAGATCGACAGCATGTTGCCGCGCTCGATCCAGCCGACCATCGCGCATCTGGCGCACGAGTCGGACAAGATCCTCGGTGCGTTCGTGCGCGGCCAGCTGCTGGTGATGCTGGCGCTGGGCGTGTTCTACGGCGCCGGCCTGGGGCTGGTCGGCCTGTCGGTCGGGTTGCTGATCGGCCTGGTTGCCGGCCTGCTCAGCTTCGTGCCGTACCTGGGCTTCATCATCGGTTTCGTCGCCGCGATCATCGCCGCGCTGGTGCAGTACGGCGACTGGACTCACGTGCTGCTGGTCTGCGGCGTGTTCGTGATCGGCCAGTTGCTGGAAGGCTATGTGCTGGTGCCCAAGCTGGTCGGCGACAAGATCGGCCTGCATCCGGTGGCGGTGATTTTCGCGGTGCTGGCCGGCGGCTACCTGTTCGGTTTTCTCGGCGTGCTGCTGGCCCTGCCGGCCGCGTCGGTGATCATGGTGCTGCTGCGTTACCTGCTCGAACGCTACCGGTTGAGCGAGCTGTACAACGAGCAGGGGCCGGACGATCCGGTGATCGCGGAAGTGGATGTCACCGTGCATCGCGATGGTGAGGTCGACACCACGACCACGGTGGCACCAGGTCCGCAGGGCGACCGGGCCGAACCATGATCCCGCAGCTGCCGCTGGCGCTGCGCTGGCCACGTCGCCAGCGCTTCGAACATTTCCATGCTGGCGCTAATGCGGCAGCACTGGCCGCGGTGCAGGTGCTGGCGCTCGAACCCGCTGCACCTTGGGTCTATCTGCATGGCGCGAATGGCAGTGGCCGCAGTCATTTGCTGATGGCTGCATGTCAGGCAGCCAGTTCGGCGGGGCGACGTGTGCAATACCTGCCGTTGGCGGCGTTGTCCGATCATGTGTCGGCCCTGCGCGGCGTGGCCGGCAGCGACCTGCTGGCGCTGGACGATCTCGGCGCCATCGCCGGCAACCGCGAAGCGGAACATGCGCTGTTCGACCTCTACAACCGCGCCCGCGCCGAAGGCAGCGCGCTGCTGTTCGCCGCCGATGCCACCCCGACCCAGCTCGGCCTCGAACTGCCCGACCTGCGCTCGCGCCTCGGCGCCTGCACCCAGTTCGCACTCAAGCCGCTGGACGATGACGAACGCCGCGCCGTGCTGAAGGCGCAGGCTGCCGCGCGCGGCATCGAACTGGACGACAGCGTGCTCGACTGGCTGTTCGCCCGCTACGCGCGCGACCTCGGCGCGTTGCTGGATCTGCTCGACAAGCTGGATGCGGCGTCGCTGGCAGCGCAGCGTCGGATCACCATTCCGTTCCTGCGAGGGTTCCTGCTGGAGACGGGATCATCCGCGCCATGAGCCGCTCCGTCGCCACCCCCCGTTGTCGACGCCTTGCCCGACGATGAACGGCAGCACGCCAAAATACGCGCACGCCGAGATCGAACGACGCTGGTTGGTCGATCTGCCTGCTGCGGGTTCGCTCGACGGGCTGCCGTGCTGTGTGATCGACGACCTCTACGTCGCCGACACGCGTTTGCGCCTGCGCCGGATGGAAGACGCCGCGAGCACAGTCGTCTTCAAGTTCTGCAAGAAGTATGGCGGCGAGGACATTTCGGAGGCGATCGCCAACCTGTACCTGACCGAGGCGCAATATCGGACGCTTTCCGGGCTGCCGGGGCAGCGCGTGCGCAAGCGCCGATATGCCATTGCAGGAGGTGCCCTGGATATCTATGGCGGAGTGTCGTCGCTGGCGATCTTCGAGATCGAGTTCGCAACGGTTGCCGAGGCGGTCAGCTATCGGCCGCCGGCTTTTGCGCGCGTCGAAGTCACGCGCGATCCTGCGTACTCGGGCGCCGCACTCGCGGTGTCGCGTGGCGTGCCGGCGCGCTAGGGTAGCCCAGCGTGGCACCGAGCTGGACGAAGGCGATCTGTCAGCTGGAGTTGCCGACCGAACTCCGCCAGTGACGCGCAGATCTGGTCAAGCCTTCAACAGCTCCGGCGTCGCCTGCTGGCCGATCGCATCGACCATTGCCTTCGCCACATTGAGATTGCCGGCGATGATGTTGCCGCTGGCGGGGATGCCGTCGCGGCCGGCGAAGTCGCAGTAGCGGCCGCCCGCTTCGTGCACCAGCAATACGCCGGCGGCCATGTCCCACGGTTTCAGGCCGATCTCGAAGTAGCCGTCGTAGCGACCGGCGGCGACGTAGGCCAGATCGAGCGCGGCGGAGCCGGAGCGGCGGATGTCTTCGGCTTGGCCGAGGATCGCGCGGGTCATGTCCAGTTGCGGCACCAGGTGCTCGCGCTGGCGGAACGGGAAGCCGGTGGCGATCATCGCGCCGCCGAGGTTCTCGCGCTTGCTCACGCGCATGCGGCGGTCGTTGAGGTAGGCGCCGTCGCCCTTGCTGGCGGTGTACAGCTCGTCGCGCAGCGGATCGAACACCACGGCATGGATCGGCACGCCCTTTTCCAGCAACGCGATCGACACGCAGAAATGCGGGATGCCGCGCAGGTAGTTGTGGGTGCCGTCCAGCGGGTCGATCACCCAGGTCAGCGGACCCTTGCCGGTCGCGCCGCTTTCCTCGGCGAGGATCGCATGGTCGGGGTAGGCGCGGCGCAGTTCCTTGATGATTTCCGCCTCGGCCAGCTTGTCGACTTCGGAGACGAAATCCAGCTGCTGCTTCTCGACGATGTTGAGGCCGTCGATGCGGTTCATGTAGCGCAGGATCACGTTGCCTGCAGAACGCGCGGCGCGCGCCGCGATCGTGACGTGTGGTCTGGCCATGGTTTCGACTTTGGAAGAGAGCGGGGTTGCGGCCGGCGATTCTAGCAGAGGCGGGCCGTCGAAGCCCGTCCGGCTCCCGGCGTGCTTCCGTTATCCTTGTCGGCTGTCACTCCATTCGGCCGCGTCATGTCCACAATCGACGACCTCACCGCCCGCATCCGCTACGTGCTGGTGCGCACCTCGCATCCGGGCAATATCGGCAGTGCGGCACGGGCGATCCGCACGATGGGCTTCGAGCGGCTGGAGCTGGTGACCCCGGCGCGCTTTCCCGATCGCGAGGCGAGTGCACTGGCTGCGGGTGCGGATAACGTGCTGGCGAATGCCGGCGTACACAACGATCTGATCGGCAGCCTGGCCGGCAGCAGCCTGGCGCTGGGCCTGTCGGCGCGCCGGCGCGGCGTGAATTTGCCGGAGATTTCACCGCGTGAAGCGGCGCAGCAGGCGCTGGCCGCGGCGGCCCGCGGCGAGCAGGTGGCGCTAGTGTTCGGCAACGAGCGCACCGGGCTGGAGAACGAGGAGCTGGCGCGCTGCCACGCGATGGTGCGCATTCCCAGCGTGGACGACTTCAGCTCGCTCAACCTGTCGCAGGCGGTGCAGGTAATGGCTTACGAATTGCGTGTGGCGATGTTGGGCGATGCGCCGGCACCGACACCGCCCGTGCACGGCGAGCCGCCGGCCGATGCGGCGCGGATGGAGCAGTTCTACGTGCATCTGGCGCAGACACTGGACGAGATCGAGTTCCACAAGGGGCGCGAGCCGACCACGATCATGCTGCGCCTGCGCAAGCTGTTCCAACGCGCGCAGCCGGATGAGCGCGAGCTGCGGGTATTGCACGGCATCCTCGCCGACGCGCAGCGGATGGCGGGGTTGGCGAAGAGCAAATAGTACGGCGCAGCGCTCTTACTGCTCGTCGTCCGACAGATCCAGCGACGGCGCCGGCGTCACCAGCAGCTTGTCGATGCGCGCACCGTCGAGGTCGACCACCTCGAAACGGATGCCGCGCCAGGCGAACACTTCGCCGGTTTGCGGTACATGCCCGAGCGCCGTCATCACCATGCCGGCGACGGTGCGGAAATCGTGTTCATGCTCGCCGGGCAGTTCCCCGATCTGCAGCAGTTCGCGCAGGTCATCGGTGGACAGGCTGCCGTCGATCAGCCAGCTGCCATCGGCGCGCTGCATGATCGGGCTGTCCTCGTTGCCGCCACCGTGGCCGATCTGGCTGGCGCCGACCACCGCCGCGAGCAGGTCGTTGACGGTGACCACGCCTTCGATGTCGCCGTACTCGTCGACCACCAGCGCCAGCGGGGTTTCCGCATCGCGAAATTCCTCCAGCAGATCCAGCGCACGCGCGGTAGCCGGCACGAACAGCGGCTTGGACAGGTGATCGAACAGCTCCAGCCTGCCATCGGCGAAGCCGTGCAGCAGGCGCTTGACCTCGACCACGCCGACCACTTCGCTCTCGTCGCCACGATAGACCGGATAGCGCGAATACGGTGTCTGCCGCAGCACTTCGATGTTCTCGTCGCGCGAGGCGGCGGTATCCAGCCACGCGATGCGCATGCGCGGAGTCATCACGCTGTCGACCGTGCGGTCGCCCAGCCGCAGCACGCGGTTGACCATGTTGTGTTCGTCCGGGTCGAGCACGCCCTGTTCGGCGCTCTCGGCCACCAGCAGGCGAATCTCATCTTCGGTAACCACACCGCGACCGTGCTGGTTGACCCGCAGCAGGCGCAACAGCAGGTTGCTCGACACATTCAGCAACCACACGAACGGCGAGGTGATTCGCGACAGCACCAGCATTGGAATCGCCACGTAGGACGACACCTTTTCCGGTGCCGACAGCGCCAGCCGCTTGGGCACCAGCTCGCCGATCACGATCTGGATGAACGAGATCAGCACGAAGCCGAGCACGATGCCGATGATTCGCGAGTACGGCAGCAGCCACGCCAGACGGTCGCCGCGCAGGGCATCGGCGATGTGGCCGCCCAGCGCATCGCCGGCGATTGCGCCGGTAATCAGCATCACCAAAGTGATGCCGACCTGCACGGTGGACAGGAAATGCTCCGGAGCCTCGGCGTGGCGCAATGCCAGCGCAGCCTTGCGGCTGTTTCTGGCCATCTGCTTGAGCCGGCTCTTGCGCGATACCACCAGCGCCATCTCCGACAGGGCGAAGAAGCCGTTGCACAGGGCCAGCACGAAGACGAGCGCGATTTCGGTCAGCATCGCGGTGTTGATGGAGGAGGGCGCATGGGCACAGTGTAAGGGCAGCGGGGCCCGCACTTCACGCGTGGCGATGGCGGGGGCGTTGATGCAGGCCAGCACGGCAGTCCTGTAACATTCCCGTCATCCCGTTTTCTCAGGCATGGCCCCGCATGTTTTCATTGCAGACGATTTTCGGCAAAGGCGACAAGTTCTACGGCCTGCTGGAACAGAGTGCCGCCACCGCCCACGAAAGCGCCAAGGCCCTGCACGAACTGCTGACCAAGCCCGGCGGCGGCTCGGTGATGGCTGCGTTCACCGCCACCCGTGCCCGCGAGAAGGAACTGGCCGCGCAGATCAGCGAGGGGTTGGTGAACACGTTCGTCACCGCGCTCGACCGCGAGGACATCGAGGCACTGAACTCGGCTTTGTACAAGATCCCCAAGACCATCGAGAAGTTTGCCGAGCGCTACGAGATCGTGGCGGATCGCCTGGCCGGGGTGGATTTCGCCCAGCGCGCGCTGGTGCTGGAGCGTTCCAGCGAAGTCGTGGCCGAGATGATCGGCGAGCTGCGCCGGGGCTTGCGCATCGACCCGGTGAAGAAGCTGCAGGATCGGCTGCAGGCGCTGGAGTCGGAAGGCGACCGCATGCTGCTGGCGCCGTACCGCACGCTGTACATCGAGGGCAGCGACGCGATGCGCGCGATGCTGGCCAAGGATCTGTTCGAGCTGATCGAGAAGGCGATCGACAAATGCCGCGACGTCGGCAACATCGTCTATTCGATCGTTCTCAAGAACTCCTGAGGCCGTCGTCGTGACCCTCCGTATTCCGCATTGCCCGACCGCGATGCCCTCGTCGGCGTGCACCCGTCCGCGACTGGCCGGAGCACGCGCATGAGCATCGTCATCGCGGTGGTGGTGATCGCGCTCGTCTTCACCTACATCAACGGTTTCCACGACACCGCCAACTCGATCGCCACCGTCGTGGCGACCAAGGTGCTCACCCCCGGCCAGGCCGTGTTGCTGGCGGCCGGCACCAATCTGGTGGGCGCCTTCATGGGCACCGCGGTGGCGGCCACGATTGCCTCGGGCCTGATCAACGCCGGCGTGATCGAGATGAGCTCGCAGTTGCTGATCTGCGCGCTGCTGGCAGCGATCGTGTGGAACCTGATCACCTGGTGGCTGGGTTTGCCGTCCAGTTCCAGTCATGCGCTGGTCGGTTCGCTGGTGGGCGCGGCCGTCGCCGCCGCGGGCAACAATTTCCAATCGGTGATCTGGATTGAAGGCAGCTGGCTGAAGGGCCACGGCGTGATCCCCAAGGTGATCATCCCGATGGTGCTGTCGCCGGCGGCCGGGTTCGTCATCAGTTTCCTGCTGATGGGCGGGTTGTATGCGCTGCTGGCCTGGTTTGCGAACCGGCATGGCTGGTCGCGCCGGTTCGGACGCACGCCATTCGTCAACTTCTTCTTCGGCAAGGCACAGATCGTGTCGGCCAGCGCGATGGGCGTGGCGCACGGCATGAACGATGCGCAGAAGAGCATGGGCATCATCGCGCTGGCGCTGGCCGGCGCCACCGCCGCGCATCAATTCGATCATCTGCCGGTGTGGCTGGGTTTCCTGCGCATCGCCGGCGATCCCTCCGGCGGTTTCGAGATTCCGGTGTGGGTGAAGGTGGTTTCCGCGCTGACCATGGCCGCCGGTACCGCTGGCGGCGGCTGGCGCATCATCAAGACGCTGGGCCACAAGATGGTCAAGTTGCATCCGATCAATGGTTTTGCGGCCGAGACCAGTTCGGCGCTGGTGATCCTCACCGCGTCGATGTTCGGCATTCCAGTGTCGACCACCCACAACGTGTCCGCCTCGATCATGGGCGTGGGCGCGGCCAAGCGCTTCAACGCGATCCGCTGGTCGGTGGTCGAGCGGATGGTGTGGGCGTGGATCCTGACCCTGCCAATCACTGCGTTGCTGGCTTATGGGCTGGTGGTGGTCGTCAAGCTGGCGTCCTGATTCGCCTCAGAGCGAATCGCCGCCGGTGGCGATGATCTGCTCCAGCTGGTCGCCCAGCGTGCCCAGTTCGCGTACCACCCGCTGCAGCTCGGCGGTGTCGAGGAATTCGTACGGGCGGTTTTCGCACAGGTGCAGATAGGGTGAGCCATCCAGATCGGCAACCGCCAGGAAACCGGTGCGCTGCTGCCAGTTGAAGCGCAGGCAGCGGTTGGGATCGGTGCCGGCCAGCGGGCCGATCGGCGTGGAAATGCGCAGGTAACGCCGCCCCGATTCGTCCTCCAGTTCCGCCAGGTAGATGCCCTGATAGCGGTCCTGCGCCAGCTCCAGGTCGAAACTGATCAGATACGGATCGTTATGACGCAGCTCGTGCTGGCTGCCGATATGGGAACGCACGGCTTCGAAGTGACGCATATGCGACTTCCGCTGGCGAAGGGCGCTGCTACTCTGCCACGTCTGCCTGCCTGCGTCGCGTCAAGTTCGATGGAATCCGTCCGGAATGAATCCGCATGAATACTGATGTTGCCACTCGCATCTACGCCGCCATCGCCGCCATTCCGCCCGGCCGCGTTGCCAGCTATGGCGCCATTGCCGCCCGCGCGGGCCTGCCGGGACGGGCGCGGCTGGTTGGCCGGCTGTTGGGCGAGGTGCCTGATGGCATGGTGTTGCCGTGGTACCGCGTGCTGCGTTCGAGCGGTCACATCGCGATGCCGCCGGGCAGCCGCGGTTTTCGCGAGCAATCCCGGCTGCTGCGGGCCGAAGGCGTCGAAGTGAAGAACGGCCGCGTGCCGCTGTCGCGGTTCGGCCTGGATGGCGATCTCGACCATGCGCTGTGGGGCATGCCGGACGGTTGAGCGGCGGTGCTGCCGACGAGTCGTCGCAGATATTTCCGGCGGCTGGGCCGGGTCGGTTTGTTACCATGCCACCGATGAATGCCTCTGCCCTCGACCTGCTTCAAAGCGTTTTCGGTTATCCCAGTTTCCGCGGCCAGCAACAGGCCGTCGTCGAGCACCTGAGCGCAGGTGGCGACGCGCTGGTGCTGATGCCGACCGGTGGCGGCAAGTCGCTGTGCTACCAGATTCCCGCGCTGCTGCGCCAGGGCACCGGCATCGTGGTGTCGCCGCTGATCGCGCTGATGCAGGACCAGGTCGACGCTTTGCGCGAGGCCGGCGTGGCTGCCGCGTATCTCAACTCCAGCCTCGGCGCCGAGGAACAGCGCGAGGTCGAACGGCAGCTGCTGGCCGGCGAACTGAATCTGCTCTACGTGGCACCCGAGCGCCTGCTCACCGGACGCTTCCTCAGTCAGCTCGAACGCACCGAGGTGGCATTGTTCGCGATCGACGAGGCGCACTGCGTATCGCAGTGGGGCCACGATTTTCGCCCGGAATACCGCGAGCTGGCGATTCTGCACCAACGTTTCCCGCAGGTGCCGCGGATCGCGCTCACCGCAACCGCCGACCCGCGCACGCGCGATGAGATCGTCGAGCGGTTATCGCTGCAGGACGCGCGCCGGTTCGTCGCCAGTTTCGACCGCCCGAACATCGGCTACCGGGTCGGCCTGCGCCACAACGCGAAGCGCCAGCTGACCGAGTTCCTGCAGGGGCATCAGGGCGAATCCGGCATCGTGTACTGCCTCAGCCGGCGCAAGGTGGATGACACCGCCGAATGGCTGGCCGAGCTCGGTGTCGAGGCGCTGCCGTATCACGCCGGCCTCGATGCACCCACCCGCGCAAAAAACCAGAAGCGCTTCCTGCGCGAGGACGGCGTGGTGATGGTGGCCACGGTCGCGTTCGGCATGGGCATCGACAAGCCCGACGTACGCTTCGTGGCGCATCTGGATCTGCCGCGCAGCATCGAGGGCTATTACCAGGAAACCGGCCGCGCTGGCCGTGACGGTTTGCCGGCCGAGGCATGGATGATCTACGGCCTGTCCGACGTGGTCACGATGAGCCAGATGATCGCGCAGTCCGAATCGGCGGACGAACGCAAGCGGGTCGAACGACAGAAGCTGGAATCGCTGCTGGCCTACGCCGAAGCCACCGATTGCCGCCGCCAGCTGCTGCTTGGTGCGTTCGGCGAAAACTATCCCGGCCCCTGCGGCCATTGCGACAACTGCATCGCGCCGCCGAAGACCTGGGACGCCACGGTGCCGGCGCAGAAGGCACTTTCGGCGGTGTATCGCACCGGCCAGCGCTTCGGCTCCGGCCACGTGATCGACGTGTTGCGCGGCGAGGAAACCGAGCGCGTGCTCAGTCTGCAGCATCACCAGCTCAGTACATTCGGCATCGGCGCCGAGATGGACGAGAAGCAGTGGCGCTCGGTATTCCGCCAGCTGCTCGCCGCCGGACTGCTCGAAGCCGACGCCGAGGGCTACGGCACCTTGCGTCTGACCGCCGCCAGCCGCGCTGTGCTCAGCGGCAACAAGTCGGTGAAGCTGCGTGAGGATGCCCGGCCCGAACGCGGCAGCCGCCGTCGCCGCGACAGCAAGATGGGCGCGTCCGATAAAAGCAGCGGCGGCAGCCTCGGCATCGAGGCCTATGAACAGTCGATGTGGGACGATTTGCGCGCCTTGCGCACGCAGCTGGCCAAGCAGCAGGGTGTGCCGCCGTACGTGGTGTTCCATGACGCCACCTTGCTGGCGATGCTGCGCGCGTTGCCGGCGAACGAAGACGAACTGGCCACCATCAGTGGCGTCGGCGAGGCCAAGCTGAAGCGTTACGGGCGCGATTTTCTGGCGGTGATCAACGCGCCGGCATAGGTCGTCTCTGTGGGAGCGGCTTCAGCGGCGATGCTTTTCGTGTTGCCGGGAAGAGCGTCGCGGCTGAAGCCGCTCCCTCAAGTCCTTGGCGACTGCATACGTATTCAGCCGGACAGCGCAAAGGCCACGGTGCAGACTCGGGCGTACATCTTGATGCCATGACGTTGGGGAGACGCGATGAGCACAGTGGACGCGACAGGGGACGGGCTGGGACAGCGCGCCACCGCAAGGGTAGTGCTGATCTCGGCGGCGGCGGCGCTGGGCGGCTTCCTGTTCGGATTCGATACCGCGGTGATCAACGGCGCGGTCGACGCGATCCGCGGCAGCTTCGCGCTGGACGCGGCGCAGACCGGTTTCGCGGTGTCCTGTGCCTTGCTCGGTTCGGCATTGGGCGCCTGGTATGCCGGCATGCTGGCGAACCGCTTCGGCCGGGTGCGCACCATGCAGGTGGCGGCGGTGTTGCTGGTCGCCAGTGCGCTGGGCTCGGGTCTGGCGTACAGCGTGTGGAGCCTGATCGCCTGGCGGCTGGTCGGCGGCATTGGTGTCGGCGTGGCCTCGGTGATCGCGCCGACCTATATCGCCGAAGTGTCGCCTGCGTACATCCGTGGCCGACTCGGCTCGATGCAGCAGCTGGCAATCGTGCTCGGCATCTTCGCGGCGCTGCTCAGCGATGCGTGGCTGGCCGGTGCAGCCGGCGGTTCTTCATTGCCGTCGTGGCTGGGGCTGGCCGCCTGGCGCTGGATGTTCCTGGCGGCAGTGCTGCCGGCGCTGATCTACGGCACCCTGGTACTGGGCATCCCGGAGTCGCCGCGGTATCTGGTGGCCAAGGGCCGTCTGGCCGAAGCCCGTGTCGTGCTGCGCAACGTGCTGAACATGCACAGCGAGGCGGCTCTGGATACCAAGCTGAGCGACATCGAAGTCAGCCTTCGTTCGGAACACCAGCCCCGCCTGAGCGACCTGCGCGGCAAGGCCGCCGGCCTGCTGCCGGTGGTCTGGATCGGCATCCTGCTGTCGGTGTTCCAGCAGTTCGTTGGCATCAACGTGATCTTCTACTACTCGTCGACCCTGTGGCATTCGGTCGGCTTCAGCGAGGCCGATTCGTTCACGATCACCGTGGTCACCTCGATCGTCAACGTGCTGGTCACCCTCGTTGCCATCGCGCT
This sequence comes from Rhodanobacter glycinis, assembly GCF_006438785.1. GTDB lineage: Bacteria > Pseudomonadota > Gammaproteobacteria > Xanthomonadales > Rhodanobacteraceae > Rhodanobacter > Rhodanobacter glycinis_A. The sequence continues at coordinate 100,936 of NZ_RCZB01000005.1, forward strand.
GGTCGATCGCATCGGCCGCAAGCCCTTGCTGGTGGTTGGTTCGGCCGGCATGGCGATCACGCTGGCGATGATGGCCTGGTGCTTCTCGCAGGCCACCGGCAGTGGCGACACGCTGAGCCTTCCCGGCGTTACCGGCATGGTGGCGCTGGTCGCGGCGAATGCCTATGTGGTGTTTTTCGGGGTCAGCTGGGGCCCGGTGGTATGGGTGCTGCTGGGCGAGATGTTTCCGAACCGCATCCGCGCCACTGCGCTGGCGGTGGCCGCCGCGGCGCAGTGGCTGGCGAACTTCGCGATCACCAGCACGTTCCCGGCGCTGGCCGAACTGGGCCTCAGCTTTGCCTACGGCCTGTACGCGGCGTTCGCGTTGTTGTCGCTGCTGTTCGTGCTGTTTGGTGTGCATGAGACCAGGGGCATCGAGCTGGAGGACATGCGCGCATGAGGACGCTGGAGCACTCCTTTTCCGCCGGTGCTGCCGGCACGGCGCCGCCCGTCGATTGCCGCTGCGTGGAGCAGCGCCAGGCGCTTTACGACAGGCGCCGTGCAAAGCGGTTAGGATTCGTGATGGCCGGGCAGTCTCCGGCCGGCGCTACGCTGTCCGATCGGACGCTCCCGGATCAAGCCACCGATGAAGGTAAAAGCCACATCGATCGACATCGCCCATCTGACCGGGGTTTCCCAGGCCACGGTGTCACGTGCATTGCGTGGCAGCCCGCTGGTCAATGAGGAAACCCGGCGGCGCATTCAGGCTGCCGCCGAACAGCTCAACTACAAGGTCGACAAGAACGCGTCGAACCTGCGCCGGATGCATACAGGCACGCTGGCGCTGCTGTTCTTCGAAGACCCCACCGCCGACGAGTCGCACATCAACCCGTTCTTCCTGTCGATGCTCGGCTCGATCACCCGCGCCTGCGCGCTGCAGGGTTACGACCTGCTGATCTCGTTTCAGCAGTTCTCGCACGACTGGCACGCCGATTTCGCCGACAGCAAGAAAGCCGATGGCCTGATCCTGCTCGGCTACGGCGACTATCTGGCGTATACCGACAAGCTGGAAAAACTGGTCGCCCAGGGCACCCGCTTCGTGCGCTGGGGCGCGGTGCTGCCGGACCAGCCCGGCGTGTCGATCGGCTGCGACAACTTCCGTGGTGGCCAGGCGGTGGCGGAACATCTGCTGGAACGCGGCTGTCGCCGGATCGCCTTCCTCGGCGACGCCTCCAGCCACTATCCGGAATTCTTCGGGCGCTATCGCGGTTACGTCGATGCCTTGCAGCAAGCCCGCGTGGAGATCGACCCGGCCCTGCAGCAGAACGCCGAAAGCACCGAGCGCTCCGGCTACGAGGCGATGCGCTCGCTGATTACCCGCGAAGTCGGTTTCGACGCGGTGTTCGCGGCCAGCGACCTGATCGCGATCGGCGCCATGCGGGCGCTCAGCGACCACGGCCTGCGCGTGCCGCAGGACGTTGCGCTGGCCGGCTTCGACGACATCGCCACCGCCAGCTTCGTCAATCCGCCGCTGACCACCGTGCTGCAGGACACCAAGCAGGCAGGCGAAGTCCTCGTCGACAGCCTGCTTGGCCTGATCCGCGGCGAGCCGGTCGACAGCGAGGTGCTGCCGGTGAAACTGATGGTGCGGCGCTCAAGCCTGCGCTGATACGAACGCGTTGCCGTTGAGGTGGCCTGCACCAGGTGCCCGCCGCAGGCCGGGTCATGCGGGTACTTCCAGGCCCTGGATCAATCGTTTCGCCAGACGCGGCTGGCGGAATTGCTGCAGCCACCATTCCAGCGCGCGGCCTTCGTGATCGCTGTGCCAGGCGACATAGAGCGTGTTGGGTTCGCGTGGTTCGGTCATGCGCTTCTCCACCAGCAAGCCATGCTTCAGCAACGCGCCCACCCGTTGTCGCGGCAACCAGCCCACGCCCAGCCCGTCGCGCTGGGCCAGGATCTTGGCGCGCATGCTCGGCAGCGCCAGCGTGGCCTGGCCACCGAGTACTCCATAAGCGCGGCCGGAGCTGCGCGATGAGTCGGCCACCACCACCGAGCGATGCTGGCTGACCATGTCCTGCGACACCGGCTCGGCCGCCTTTGCCAGTGGATGGCGCGCGGCGACGGCGAATACCCACTCCATCGCGCCGAGTTCGAACCAGCGCAGCTTGGGCATCGCCGGCGGCTCGTTGGTGGCGCCCACCACCAGATCCGCGCGGCCGTCGCGCAACGCCTCCCAGGTGCCGCCGAGTACCTCGTGGGTGATGCGCAGGCGCACGCCCGAACGCAGCGCATCGAATGCGTGGATTGCCGGCAACAGCGTCTCGATCTCCAGGATCTCGTCGGTGACGATGTGCAATCGATCCTCCCAACCGCTGGCCACCTGCTTCACGCGCTGGCCCAGCCGTGCCACGTCCTGAACCAGCCGCGCGGCTTCCCGCGTCAGCAGCTCGCCGGCCGGGGTGAGCTGCAGGCGATAGCGGCGGCGATCGAACAGCAGCGCGTCGAAACGTGTTTCCAGCTGGCGCGCCGCATGCGAGATCGTCGACGGCGCCTTGCCCAGCCGGGCCGCCGCGCGTGACAGGCTGCCGCTGTCGCGGATCGCCTCCAGCAGGGCCAGTTCGTCGTCGGACAACATGTGCAACTCCTTCGAACGAGTTCGTCGAAACGATGGTACGGCAATCGGTGCGTCGACGATCAAGCTGGCTCCACTGAAACACCATCACCACCATCACTGGAGCACATCATGAATCGTTTCGAAGGCAAGTCCGTACTCGTCACCGGCGGCAGCAGCGGCATCGGACTGGCTGCCGCCCAGGCGTTCGCTGCCGAAGGCGCGCGCGTCATCATCACCGGTCGCGACACCGCGGCGCTGGTGCAGGCCAAGGCCACCCTCGGTGCGCGCTCGATCGCGATCCGCAATGACGCCGGCGCGATCGCCGACGCGAAGGAGCTCGCCGCTGCCCTGGCCAGTCAGGACATCCTGCTCGACGTCGTCTTCATCAACGCCGGCAGCGCCAGGTTCGCACCGTTCGCCGAGGTCGACGAGGCGATGTGGGAGCAGGGCTTCGGCACCAACGTCAAGGGCGCCTACTTTCAGTTGCAGGCGCTGTTGCCGCGGCTCAACGCCGGTGCCTCGATCGTGCTGAACGGTTCGATCAATGCACACATCGGCATGCCGAACTCGTCGGTCTACGCCGCCAGCAAGGCGGCGCTGATTTCGCTGGCGAAGACGCTGTCGGCCGAATTGCTGCCGCGCGGCGTGCGCGTCAACGTGGTCAGCCCGGGGCCGATCAGCACGCCGCTATACGGCAAGCTGGGTCTGGATGCCGCTGCGCTGGAAACTACCGCTGCGCAGATCCAGTCGCAGGTTCCGCTGGGCCGTTTCGGCACGCCGCAGGAACTGGCCTCGACCGTGCTGCATCTGGCCGCGCCGGAATCGGCCTTCATCGTCGGCAGCGAGATCGTCGTCGACGGTGGCATGAGCCAGCTCTGACACACGCGCCCCTTTACCGCGCGATGGCGACCGCCATCGCGCGCACCAAGGAAATCCCTTGAAGCGCTGTTCCTGGCTTCCGATGCGGCCGCGTTTGTCACCGGTGCGGAATGGATGGTGGATGGCGGTGCGGCCCAGCTGTAAGACGGATCAATTTCGATCCAGCGGCGACCGGTTCGTGAAATATGCCGCTACGGGTCAGGCGCACGATGTCTTCGTCGACCCGAGGCATGGCATTAAATTGATTTGACAGATACAGCCTAGGCAGATAAAGTCGCTTCTCCATCGGGAGACCAAGCATGAAAAAGCCGAAGCCTGACGTCATATCGCAGCTCAGTACGGGCGAGCTGGGTTTTCTGGTCACCGGCGTGCGCAATGCGATCTGGGCGTCGATTGACAGGGAGCTGCAGCCGCTGGACATTACTACCGCACAGTTCGTAGTGTTCAACAGCATCGCCAAAGGCAAGGGAAGCACCATCGGCGAGTTGTGCCGGGTGATTGGCTACGACTCGGGGGCGATGACCCGGCTGCTGGACCGGATCGAGAAGAAAGGCCTGGTTCGCCGCGTCGCCAACCCGGACGACCGGCGCAGCTACCTGATCGAGTTGACGGAGGAAAGCGGGGCGCTGGTACCGCAAGCGCGGCGCCAGGTGCAGAAAGTCTTTGCGGCGTTGCTGAAGGGTTTCAGCGATGACGAAGCCACCGCGTTGAAAGCCGCGCTGGAGAAGATCCTGGAGAACGCCGCAAGCGCCATATGAGTCGTTTGCATGATCATATATCTGCCTAGGCTGTATTTACAGGCGTGACATCGAGGATTGCCCACATGTCGTTGCACCTATTTCGCAAGCACATGACCACGCTGCTGGTGGCGCTGGCGCTGGCCGGCTGCGCCAGCATGCGCGGCCTGCACACCCACGCCACCGCAGTCGATCCGGACCGGGTGGATGCCGCGCAGAGCCTGTCGAACGTCGCGTTCTCTCCCGCGGCATGGCCGCACGAGGCGTGGTGGACCGATCTCGGTGACACCCAGCTGGATCGGATCATCGCCGACGCCCTGAGCGGCCAGCCAGGCCTGCGCATCGCCGAGGCGCGCGTGCGCCAGGCGCAGGCGGTGGCGGGCGTGGTCGGCGCCTCGTTGTATCCGCAAGCCAACGCCAGCCTGAGAAGCACGCGCCAGCGTTTCAGCGAGGATGGCACCGTACCGCCGCCGATAGCCGGCAGCTGGCAGACCATCAACGACCTCTCGCTCGGTCTCAATTACGAACTGGATTTCTGGGGCAAAAACCGTGCGGCGGTGAATGCCGAACTGGACCGCACCCACGCGGCGGAGGTCGACCTGCAGGCCGCGCGGCTGATGCTCGCCACCGCGCTGTCGCGTACCTATCTGCGGCTGGACCAGGCCTACGCCCAGCGCGATCTGGCGCGGGACACGCTGAAGCAGCGCGAACAGATCCTCGAACTCACGCGCCGCCGCGTCGCCGCGCAGATCGACTCGCAACTGGAGCTTACCCAGGCCGAAGCGGCCCTGCCGGCCACGCGCGAGCGCATCGCCGCGCTCGACGAGTCGATCGCGCTGCTCGGCAATCAGCTTGCCGCGCTGCAAGGCAAGGGGCCGGATGTGGGGCTGGCGATCCGGCGGCCGCAGCTGGCGGCGGTGGGCGCGGTGAGCCTGCCGTCCAGCCTTCCCGCCGAACTGATCGGCCGGCGCCCCGACGTGGTGGCCGACCGCTGGCGCGTCGAAGCGGCGAGCCAGGACATCGCCGTGGCCAAGGCGCACTTCTATCCCAACATCAGCCTGAATGCACTGGTCGGCCTGCAAAGCCTGGGCTTCGACAACTTCCTCGACGCCGGCAGCCGCGTGCTCGGCATCGGCCCGGCGATCTCGCTGCCGATCTTCGACGGCGGCCGGTTGCGCGGCAACCTCGGCGTGCGCCAGGCCGGCTACGACGCGGCGGTGGAGCACTACAACGCCACCGTGATCGCCGCCGTGCACGACGTCGTCGACCAGCTGGTATCGCTGCACTGGCTGCAGGAACAGGTGCAACAGCAGGATCAGGCGTTGCAACTCAGCCAGCGCGCGTACGGGCTTGCGCAGGCGCGCTATCGCAGCGGCCTCGCGAACTACCTGCAGGTACTCAGTGCCGAGACCCAGGTGCTGGCACAGAAGCAGTTGATGATCGCGTCGCAGTCACGCCAGCGCGAGCTACGCCTGAACCTGAATCGCGCCCTCGGTGGCAGCTACCGGCCCGTGGCCGTGCCGCCGCCTACCAACGTTGCCCAGACCCGCACTTCAGGGAGCAAGTCATGAATACCGATTCCTCCGCGCCGTCACCGGCCGCACCCGCGCGCTCGCGTCTCGCCCAGTGGATCGGCCTGGCAGCCGTGCTGCTGGCGGTGATCGGCGTGGCATGCTGGTGGCTGCTCGCAGGGCAGTATCGCGAAACCACCGAAGACGCTTTCGTCGATGGCAATGTGGTCGCCGTGACCGCGCAGGTCACCGGTGTGGTCACGGCGATCGGCGCGGACGACACCGACTACGTCCGCGCCGGCAGCCGGTTGGTCAAGCTTGACGACACCGACGCGCGGCTCGCCCTGTCGCGCGCCGAGGCCCAGCTGGCGCGCAGCGTGCGCCAGGTGCGCGCGCAGTACGCCAACGTCGGCCAGACCCGCGCCAGCGTTCAGCTGCGCGAGATCGAACTGGCCAAGGCCAGGGCGGATCTCGCCCGCCGGCGCGAACTGGTGGCCGGCGGTGCGATCTCCGGCGAGGAGGTCAAGCACGCCGAGGATGCCGTGCGCGCCGCCAGCGCCGCGCTCGGCGTGGCCAGCCAGCAACTGGCCGGCAGCAGCGCCCTGATCGGTCGTACCGCGATCGCCGACAACCCGGACGTGCTGGCCGCCGCCTCGCAGGTGCGCGACGCCTGGATCGCGGTGTATCGCACCAGCGTACCCGCGCCGGTTGCCGGCATGGTGACCCGGCGCAACGTGCAGCTCGGGCAGAAGATCAATCCGGGCGTATCGCTGATGTCGGTAGTGCCGCTCGACCATTTGTGGGTCAACGCGAACTTCAAGGAATCCCAATTGCGGCACATCCGCATCGGCCAGAAGGTTGATCTCGTGGCCGACGTGTACGGCGACGACGTGGTCTACCACGGCAGCGTGGTCGGCCAGGAAGCCGGCACCGGCAGCGCGTTCTCGCTGCTGCCGGCGCAGAACGCTACCGGCAACTGGATCAAGGTGGTGCAGCGCGTGCCGATCCGCATCGCGCTGGATCCGCGACAAGTGGCGAAGCATCCGTTGCAACTGGGCCTGTCGATGAAGGTCGTCGTGGCCACGCGCCAACGCGACGGCAGCCGTCTGGTCACGGCGGGCTCGCGCGAGCACGGCTACCGCACCGATGTGTTCGCCAACGAGCTGGCCAGCGCGGATGCCGTGGTCGACAAGATCATCGCGGCCAACCAGTAGCGAGGCATGACCATGCATGCGCGTACGCCCGGCTTGATGCTCTACGCCACGATCTTCGTGCTGACCGCGATCGAGTTCCTGCAGCTGAGCATGGTCGCGTTCGGCGCCGGGCCGATCATGGGCGAGGTGAGCATCACGCCCGAGGATTTCAGCCTGATTGCGGCGGTATACGCCAGCGTGGCGATCCTGGTGATCTCGATGCAGCGCTGGTTCGTGACCCGGCTGGGCGGGCGGCTGTTCATCCAGTGCGCCACCGCGGTGTCGCTGCTCGGCGCGGTGCTGTGCGCGACCAGCCACGACTTTGCCTCGTTCCTGCTCGGCCGCTTCGTGATGGCGCTCGGCGGCGGTGCGCTGTTCACCTCGGCGCGCATGATCATCCATCATCGGCTGGCCGGGCCCCAGCGCTTCATGGGCATCAAGGCGCTGGCCTACGGCGTGGCGCTGTGCATTTCCGCCGGACCCTGGCTGGCGGCGCAGGCGGTGTCGAACGACACCTGGTCGGCGATCTTCTGGTTGCTGGCGATCTTCGATGTCCTCGCCTTCGTGCTCGCCAGCCGCAGCCTGGACAACAGGCTGCGCGGCTACGAGCAAGGGCGCAGCGACTGGAACCCCTGGTTGCAGGTGCTGTTGGTGGGAGGCAGTTTCGGCTTGTTGTATGCGCTGCAGCGCTTCTACTACGACTTCTACGGCGACGTGCTGTTCGTCGCCAGCGTGCTGGTAGCGGCGCTACTCGGGTTGATCGTCTATGCGCACCACCAGCGCCTCAACCAGCAGCCGCTGCTGCACATCCGCCCCATGCTGCACCCGCGCTATCTCGCTGGCCTCGCGCTGTTCCTGTTCGCCTACCTGATGCTGGGCGCGAACAACTATGTGGTGCCGGTGATGCTGCAGCGGACACTGGGCTACTCGTGGGAAACGGTCGGCCACTTCGAGGCGCTCGGCGCATTGGCGGCGGTCGTCACGTTTACAGTGGTAGCGCGATTGCTGCCGAAACATCCGGCACCGCGCAAGTTCTGGATCACCGGCTTCCTCGCGCTGGCCACGTTCGGCGCGCTGCTGGCGCGGCTCGACCCGGCCGCCGATCCGTGGCTGCACGTACTGCCGGCGCTGGCCTGCTACAACATCTTCCTGCTGACCGTGCTGCCGATCGCGGCGATGCAGGCGTTCCGCCAGATGGAGAACGACGAAACCCTGTTCTCCAACGCGCAGCAGGTGAAGAACATGCTGGCGCAGGCCGGCATCGCGCTGGGCATCTCGGTCGCCACGCTGGGGCAACAGTGGCGCACCACCGTGCACTACAACATGCTCAATGCGCAGGTGAGTCCGGACAATCCGGTTTACCTCGCCACGATCCAGCACCTGCAGAGCGCGCTCGCAGCCAGCGTGGGCCCCGTCCAGGCCGCGCAGATCGCGGTGGCCCGCGTGGCCCAGTCGCTGGCGCAGCAGTCGGCGCTGCTGGCGAACATCGACCACTTCATGCTGATCGCCGCGCTCGGCGTGCTCGGCATCGTGGTGACGCTGGCGCAGAAGATTTTCCGCTGAACCCGTCCACCGTTTTTGGCGGTGACTATTGACGCCCGCGAAACGAGATCGGATACGCCCCATGGCGCACGCCGGTGCCGGGGACCGGCGCTGACCATTGCGCCATGCGCGGCGAAACGCAGGTACGTCAGGGCTGCGTGGTCTGCACAGGGCAGGCCGGATGGCTCGAGACAGGCGCCGTATATGCCGTCATGTTGCGCCGGATCGATCGTGCCGGCGTGAGCCACAACAAGCCACGCGTCGCGCAATCGGCGGCGTAGTCGAACAGCGCCTGCATGTGCTGCTGATCGAAGTCGATGAAACTGGCTTGCGGATAATCCACAGGAATCTCGGTGAGGTTGAATGTCATGCCCAGCCGGTGGGCGGCGGCGATGTTGTCCACGATCGCCTCGCGGGTCTTGTAGGTCATCTCGGCGGCGAACGCGTTCGACAGGATGTCGATGGTGTTGTAGCGCGTGGTCTTCGGTGTGCGGGCGAGCTGGCCGTTGACGATCATGTACAGGTGAGCGCCGCGCAACAGCGGCAGTTCGGTCGATTGGACGCCGACGATCAGTGGCGTGCTGAACACCGACGTGGTGACGCCGCCGTCCACTTGCATCTCGTCGTATTCGTAGTCGCCGTCGCGCACATGGATCAGCACCGGCGCAAACGCGCCCGGCACGCTGGCCGACGCAACCAGCACGTCGCGAAACAGCCTGCGTGCCGTGCTGCCGCCGTGCTGCGCAATCTCGCCGAGGTTCCACAGCACGGTCTCATGCTTGTCCAGGTCGGTGGTCGCCACGACCAGCCGGCGACCCTTGTCGGCCTCGCGTGCCACGGCGTCGATCATCTGCGGCGTGACGAAGTGATCGACCAGCTGGAACAGCGCATTGCGGTGCGGCAGGCCGCGCGGCGACAGCAGCCGGGACAGGATGCTGCGGGTAGGCGAACGCAACAGTCGTGCGCTGCGCTCGCCGGTGAAGGCTTGCTGCATGCGCGCATCCCACGCCGACCCGAGAAACGCGAACGGCGCCAGCAGCGCGCCGGCGCTAACGCCGGTTACCATTTCGAATTGAGGACGCGTATGCGCGCGACTCATCCCGGCCAGTGCGCCGGCGCCGTAGGCACCGCCCGAGCCACCGCCGGACAGCGCCAGGATGTCGACTGTGCCGTCGGTCGCCGCGGCGCGAATGCCGCTGAAGAAATCCGGCGCCAGTGCGGTGAACGTGCGCAGATCGGTGGTGACCAGCCGCACGCTGGGCGGAAAGCCGACGGGCGTCGCCGCGCTGATCAGGTCGGGCGGTGCCGGGCGACGTGGCGCGGTCTGGCAACCGGCCAGCGCCAGCAATCCAAGCATCAGAAAAACCGGCTTGCTTCGCATTGTGACGCTCCCGACAGCGGCGATCGGTCTGGCCGCAGGCAACAGGAAAAACCGTTCGCCATGTGCCCTTCGACGAACTCAGGACAGGCGTGACGCAGCGAAGTCGAGGGCGATTGCTGCGCATCGTCAAAGACTGGATCCATCGTGCCTGGTGAAGTATGCGACGCGGCGGCGCACCGCATCAAACACCTTCGTGGCGTTGCGCGAAGAAGTGACTGGTCCGGTCGCGATAGCCGGCGATGCTATTCAATCCACACTGCTTGCCATTGCCGTTTCCCTGATCGGGCTGGCCGGCGCCAGCCCGATCATCCGACGGCAGGTGCGGCGAAGATGGGCGGAATCCGCAAAGCCGGCTTCCTGTGTGGCCGCGGTCCAGCTCTGTCGCGAAAGGGTGTGAGCAGGGCGCAGCCCTGCAGCGTTATGTGGCGATCGGCTGGATCGCGGCAGGCGCCGTGGCAGTGGATAGCGAGACGAGCGCATACACGCTGCGTTTCAGCATGGGATGCATCGATCGAAGCCACTCGGCGAGGCCGACGACGGCTTCAGTCATGACACCTCATCGTCGGCCTGCCGCGGTGCGACTCCGATATGCACGATGTCACCCGCACGGACGTCCGCCTGCGCCTCAACCGTTGCCGGAAGCAGCAACCGGAACCTGCGCGAGCGGGCAACGATGAGACTGTCGAAACGCGACCGACGTTTTGCAAGGTCGAACGGTGCTTCCACCGCATCCTGCTTGCGGCCCGAAAGGATTGCCGCGTCGAACGACTCGATCTTCAGGCATGACGCTCCCAGGGTTCAACCGGGCCCTGGCGCAGGCGAAATAACGGATGGCATTCCTGCCTGGCGAGCGCGTGCCATTGCTCGTGCAGGACGGGGTTGCGGGTTGCCAGCTTTTGCAGCAGGCATTGCCATTCATAGGCCAGCTGCCCGGTCGTGGCATCGATCGCGGCGATGCTGCGCACCGGCCCGATTTTGCTGCGATCGAACGAATAATCGCGCGCCACGGATTCGGCATGTATGGGGGAAAGATAGGCGTTGATGACGAGCAATGGTGTTGCATGCTGCCGAATTCGCTGCAGCTGCGGATGCTGCCGATGGCCCTGTGTTTCGCCGCGCAGCACGGCGCGGGCCAGCAGGGCTCCCGCCACAGCGACCAGAGCTACTTCGGGTGCAATGTCCACAAGCGCATGGGAGGGTTATCCGGAGCTTGATCGTACGGTGCAGGAGACCTGCGGCAACGCCGGCCCGAATGAAGCGAGCGAATCCGCATTTTGTGCGCGACTCAGACGCGGGCTTTCCGCTCGCGGGGATCCTTCCCCTCGATGAGCAACGCTGCGCATATCGCGCTGAGCAGGGCGAGGCCGGCGGACAGCAGCATGACCCAGCGGAAGCCTGCCACGAACGATGTGCCGATCGCGTGCTGCAGTGTCGCCGCTGCTGCGGCGGACGCGTTGTGCGGGATGACGATGCCGGCCAGCCTCTGGCGCTGTGCCAGTACCGGGGACAGCAGTTCGGGCGGCAACTGCAAGCGTGCGAGTTCACTGGCCAGGCGGGCATTGAACGCTGTGGTGAGGACGATGCCGAAGGTGGCGATCGCCAGCAGCCCGGCCGCACGCGCCACCGCATTGTTCACGCCCGATGCCGTGCCCGCGAGTTCCGGGCCGACCGCGTTCATCACCGTGGCGGTCAGCGGCGCCACCGTGATGCTCATGCCCAGGCCGAGCACGCAGATGGCCGGGAAAAACGTCGTCCAGTAGCCGGCGTCGAGCGCGGGCAACGCGAACAGCGCGAAGCCCAGCGCCGCCACGCTCGGCCCCGCGACCAACGGCAGCTTCGAGCCGAACACGTCGACCAGGCTGCCCGCCCAGCGCGACAGCACGAACATGATCGCGATGAAAGGCAACAACGCCGCGCCGGCGGCGGTGGCGCCGTAGCCCTGCACCTGGATCAGGTTGAGTGGCAGAAAGAACAGCGCGCCGCCGAGTGCCGCGTACAGTAGCAGGGTCAGCAGGTTGGCCCCGGCAAAATTGCGCTGACGGAACAGCGCCAGCGGCAGCATCGGCGCACGCCCGCGTGCCTCCGCGCGCACGAACAGTGCGAGTGCCGCGACACCGGTGCCTGCGGCGATCAGCACAGGCGCGGCAGTCCAGCCGCGGGCCGGCGCCTCGATCAGTGCGAACACCACCCCGGCCAGCCCTGTCGTGACCAGCATGGCACCCATCACGTCAACCGGCTGGCGGCTCGCCGCCCCCATGCTTTCCGGTACTTTCATTGCGCAGAGCACCAACAGCACGCCGCCGACCGGCACGTTCACCAGGAACGCCCAGGTCCACGCGTAGTGTTCGACCAGAAAGCCCCCGATCACCGGTCCGATTGCGGCCATGATGCCGCTGCATGCCGACCACGTGCCGATCGCCGCGCCGCGTCCGGCTTGCGGATAGGCCGCGCTGATCAGCGCGAGGCTGCCCGGCACCAGCAGCGCGGCGCCAATGCCCTGCACCGCACGCGTGGCGATCAGCTGGTTCACGCTGGCGGACAGCGCGCAGCCGGCCGAGGCCAGCGTGAACAGCGCCACGCCGATCATGAACACGCGCCGGCGCCCGAAACGATCGCCCAGCGCACCGCCCACCAGCAGCAACGCGGCGAGGAACAGCGCATACGACTCCATCACCCACTGCGCATCGGCGGTGGTGGCGTTCAGAGCCAGCTGGATCGACGGCAGCGCCACATTGACCACGGTGCCGTCGATGAAAGCCAGGCTGGAGCCAATGATCGCTGCCAGCAACGTCCAGCGCTGCGAAGCCTTCAGGCACGGCGTGGCCCGCGCGCCACTCAGGATGACACCGGTATCGCAGGGTGGCTTGCCGATATGGCTCATGGCGATTGCGCTGGACGGGTACCGTCGAAGCTTACTATTGGCGTGGCACGGCGGAGTCGCTGTGACCAGGTTTCCCGATCGGCCAGCGGCTTCGGTCGTGACGCTGTTGATCCCGGCGCTGCGAAAGACGGAAGGGCGTCGCGGCTGAAACCGCTCCCACACGGAAGGCCGGCGTTCGCGTCGCCTCGCGAGTTCAGGCGTATCTGTCCACCAGCCGCACGACGGTGTTCCATGCGCGCGTGGTCGCTGGCGCACCGAGCACCTTTTCCGCGAATGCGTTCGGACTGCCCGGGCTCTTGCCGAACTGGCGGGCGATGCACAGCGCCTCCGTCGCCGTGATGCCGACCACCTCGACATCGCCGCGCGCTGTCGCCGCCGGGAGCCTGCCAGCGGCCCCATCGTGCTGCAGGAAGGTGACATAGCAACCGTAGACCGCAGCAGGGTCGATCGACTTGAACGGGGCGGTTTCGACCAGGCCGGCAAGGTACGCGAGCTCGCGCAGAAAACCAGGCTCGGCGAGGCCGCAGCCGCTGGCCAGAATTCGTGATGCAGCGGCGAGGATATTTTCTGCAGCACGCCGGCCGCGTGCCTCGAACGCGATTGTGCCGTTGGTCAGGAATGACGCCGCCGCGAACGCGCCGGCCTCAAGAAACGCATGCTCGAACTGCGCGCGGTCGGGACAGTTGCGACGGCCCAGATTGAGGTTGCGGAAGAAGGCGGCGTAGAGCATCAGCGGTGTCCGGTCAGGCTGCGCCGAGACGCGAGCCGGCACGTTCCTGCAGTGTGCGCAGAACGGCGATCGCCTGGCTGGCCGACTCGACGGGAACGAAGAGATGATCGTGATACGCGGCCGCGACGACGTTGCAGCTGATGCCTGCGTCGGCCAGCGCGGTCGCGACGGCGGCAGTCAGGCCGACCGCCTGCAGGTCGGAGTGCACGGTCAGCGTGATCCATGCGGCGCGGAACAGGATGGGAAGCCGCGCGCCGCTGGCCTGCTGCTCCTCGACGATGAGGGTAATGCCCTCGCTTTCGCGAAATGTGGCAATCGGCTCGATCGGGCCCGGCACGGCGCCCGCCGGCAGCGAGACGAACGCATACACGCCGATGTTCAGTACGGGATCCATCGAGTGCAGCAACACCGCGAGATTCGAGACAGCGTTGCTCATGATGGCTGGTTGATCAGATGGATGGCCTGCAATGCCTGTGGTCGCACCCGGTGCGCAATCGGCGCGGGCCGCTTCCTGTTTTCAGACTGGACGAAGGATGCGACTAGATCCTCGGGCTCCGCGGAAGCTGCAGCGACTGGACTCAGGGCAATGAGCCTGAAGGCAATCATGGAATGGATATGCATGGCATTTATCCTCGACCTTCCGCAGTGCGCGGGTGCTGTTTGACGCTGAAGTTAAGCGGTGGCGAAGGCGTCCGCCTTGAACGAATTGTCGGGCCTACCTGCAGTCGCCAATCGCTGCCTCGGGTGTCTTGACCTCAATGCCTTTACAGAAGAAATGCGGTTTCGCGCATTCCAGGTATGCCCTGCCATAAGTCTTGAACTGAGTCTTGTCCTCTATGGTGCTGGCAATCGAAACGGACTTGGCGCAAGAGGTTGTTCTTTGGGTTATTAGCTGCAGGCACGTGTCTCGGCCAAGGTTGTACTCATCACGCGAGACATCACAGCTTGCAACTAGTCGGGAGTTTATGCGCCCGAAGAACTCAGCGCGTGACATTGGATAAGTGGCCGGTCCGAAGCCTGACGCCGAGTTCGCTTTGGCTGTGCTGCTTTCGCCGCAAGGGACTAAACACCCAATGGTGGCAAGGATGATTAGTGACAAGTGGCGCTTTTGATAAAGCACGTGGAAAACCTCCATGTAGGTCTGGACCCCAGGTCGGAGCGTATGCGTGGATGGTTGGCCGTCTGGCGCCTCAGCGTCAACCGCACGTAAATTTTTCTCGGTCGGTGCGTAGCCTGATGGATGTGCCTTGAGCACGGCGAATCCTTCAGGTATTTATGGCGCCATTCGAGGTCATATCACTTGCCACCTCATTTCGCGGCATATGCACCTGCCTCAGCGCTCGGGATGTCCCCGCTCTTCCATCAACCGAGTCAACTCCGCCGTCAGGCCCGCTTGCTTCACTGCCGCATCCAGCAAATAAACCTGCACGTCGTGCGCCGCGACGCTGGCGTGCAGGCTGCCATCCTCGGCCACGTTGATTGCAGCTCCGCCCAACACTGGCTTCCAGCGACCGGCCTGCAGGTGATCGCCGACGTCGAACTGCGCGGTGGTATCGCCCTTGTTGAGCAGTACCAGCGCGATCTGGTGCGCGTCGCCTTGCTGGTACACGCGGTAAAACGCGGCCTGGTCGCCGGCGAAGCGGATCGGCAACATCAGGCCGCGTTGCAGCGCGGGTGTCTTTTCGCGCAACAACGCGATGCGTTTCAGCTGTTGATAGATCGGACTGTTTGAAGCCGCGTCGATGCGCTGCTGGCCGTAGTAGTTGCGGTTGCCTTCGTGCTCGGCCTTGCCGCGTTCGAAGCCGGTTTCGGAGCCGTAGTAAATCGCCGGGATGCCGCGGGCGGTGAACAGCCAGTTGTTGGCGTCGATGAAGCCGTGGTCGGTGGCATTCAACCGGGCCATGTCGTGGTTGTCATAGAACGTGACCAGTTCGTACGGATTCGCGTACGGGCCATCGGTGAGGTACAGGCGGTCGAGGAGTTTCGCGTAGTCGCTGCCGGGGTGTTCGAACACGTCGGCGATGCGGCCGCGCAGCGGGAAGTCGAGCACGCTGATGCCGCCGTTCTGCGGCCAGGTGTACTGGCCGATATTGTCGGGGCTGTAATCGAATGCCTCGCCGAACATGAAGAAGCCGGGATGCTTCGCGCGGATGCGCGCGGCGAACTGCTTCCAGAACGTGGTGGACATGTGGCTGATGGTGTCGATGCGGAACGCGTCGGCGCCTGCGTCGGCCCACTGCATGTACGCGCCGACGAAATAGTCCAGCACGGCCGGGTTCTGGTCGTCGTTGTTGGAGAGCTGCACCAGGTCGTCGTATGCGTGATAGAAGCGATGCAGCGGGTTGCGCGCGGGGTCGAGCTGGTACGGTGGCAGGTTCTGTTCGTCGGCGATCAGCTTGCCGGCCTTGTCGTAAATCTGGCCGAACATCGGCTGCGCCTTCGGCATCGTGAAGGCGGGCGAGCCGTGGTTGGCGACGATGTCGAGCACGGTCCTCAGGCCTTGCGCGCGCATCTTCGCGGTGAACTGCGCGAAATCGAGGCCCTTGCTGGGCAGGTGCTCGTCGAGCTTGTAGAAGTTGACGCCCCAGTAGCCGTGGAAGCCGGTCTTGCCCCGGTCGGTGAATTTCGAGCCCCAGCTCACCGGGTCGCCGCCGGTGAACGCCTCGTCCGGGTTGTCCACGATCGGCGTGATCCACACCGCGCCGAAGCCCATGTCGCGAATGTAGCCGGCGTTATCGAGCACGCCTTTGAAGTCGCCGCCGAGGTAGCCGATGTTGTCGCTCTCGCCCTTGGGCGCGCCACTCACCGGGATGTCGAAGGTGGGATGCGCGCCGCCCTGGTGGCGCTGGTCGTTGGATGGATCACCGTTGACGAAGCGGTCGGTCATCACGAAGTAGATCGCATTCGACGCGAATGGCGCGTCAGTGCCGACGAATTCGGGTGGTGTGGTGGCGGCGTGGGCGAGGCCGGCGGCCAGCATCATGGCGAGGGCCGGGAGTGCGGTTTTGTAGAGCATGTATGCGTCCTGTTGCAGCAAAGGTGGGGCGCTGTGGGAGCGACTTCAGTCGCGATGCTCTCAGCTGGTTATTCGACAAGCATCGCGACTGAAGTCCTCCCGCACATACAGGCAGGGCAGCGGCGAGCTCTAGTGGGCGCCTGCCGACACCGCCCCGGCGTTGGTCTCCGGCTCGCGCACGCGCAGGGTGAACAGGCCGGCGACCAGCAGGCAGGCGCCGCCCAGCGCCAGCGCCCAGATCGGCTGGTTGTGGAAGCACAGCCGCAGCAGCAGGCCGAGCACGCTGGCGGCGAGCAGCTGCGGGATCACGATGAAGAAATTGAAGATACCCATATAGACGCCCATCTTCGCCGCCGGCAGGTTGTCCGACAGCAGCGCATACGGCAGCGACAGGATCGACGCCCACGCAAAACCCACGCCGACCATCGAGGCCAGCAACCACTGCGGGTCGCGGATGACCAGGAACGACAACAGCCCCGCGCCGCCCAGGCACAGGTTCACCAGATGGCTGATGCGCAGGCCCCAGCGGCGCACCATCAACGGGATCACCACCGCGGCCAGCGCCGCGAAACCGTTGTACGCGGCGAACAGCACGCCGACCCAGTTGGCGCCGTCGTTGTAGGCGGCCGAGCCGGTATCGGTGGTGCCGTACAGCGTCTGCGTCACGCCCGGCGTGGTGTAGATCCACATGGCGAACAGCGCGAACCACGAGAACAGCTGCACCCAGGCGAGCCGGCGCATCGGCCCCGGCATGCTGTACAGATCGCCCATCACCTCGCGCAGCATGCCGCGGCTGCGCGTGAAGCTGAGCCAGGCGAACAGCAGGCCGAACATGAGCAGGCCGCCAGCTAGCAGATACAACTCCTTCTCCAGCGCGAAATGGCGGATCGCGAGCAGCACCAGCACACCGGCCGCCAGCAGCAGCAGGCCGAGTTTCCAGGCGCGCGAGGCATCCACCGCCGGCTGCTCGGTCACATTGTCGGTGAACGACTGCAGCTGCTCGGGCGGGTATTCGCGCGTGCGCAGGATCGTCCACAGCACCGCGCCCAGCAGCACCGCGCCGCCGGCGTAGAACGCGTATTTCACTGTGTCGGGGATGCCACCGCCCGCGGCCACGTTGGCCACACCCAGTTGCGCCAGCATCCACGGCAGCGCCGAGGCGACCACCGCGCCCACGGCGATGAAGAAGCTCTGCGTCGCGTAGCCCAGCGGTCGCTGGCGCGTGGGCAACTGGTCGCCGACGAAGGCACGGAACGGCTCCATCGACACGTTGATCGAAGCATCCAGAATCCACAGCAGGCCGGCGGCCATCCACAGCGCCGGCGCGTTCGGCATCCACAGCAACGCCAGTGAAGCGAACACCGCGCCGACCAGGAAATACGGGCGGCGCCGCCCCAGCCGCGTCCAGGTGCGGTCGGAGAAGTGGCCGATGATCGGCTGCACGATCAACCCGGTCAGCGGCGCGGCGATCCACAGCGCCGGGATGTCGTTCACGTTGGCGCCGAGGGTCTGGAAGATCCGGCTGACATTCGCGTTCTGCAGCGCAAAGCCGAACTGCAGGCCGAGGAAGCCGAAGCACATGTTCCATATCTGCCAGAACGACAGCGCCGGTTTGTTGTTCAAGTGGATGCCGTCCTTCATGGGGCGCCGTGACCGGTGGCGAGCGGGGCGATCAGCAGATCATGCACGTCGGCCTGGTTCAATGGACCATCGCTGCCGCCGCTGCCCCCGGTGTAGTGGGCGAAGTGGGCGAGATAACTCATGTTGAAACCATCGTCGAGGTCGAACCGGCAGGCGGCGCCGGCCCTTGCCGTAAAGCGACCCCATGTGGATGGCTGTATGCGCACGCTGTGCGGCATCACGATCGGCAGGTGCTGCTCGTCGCTGCCATCGCAGCGGACGGTCAGCATCTTCACTGCGGCGGTGATGCCGGTATTGATCGGGCCGTGGTCGTTGGCGTAGTCGAGCGACACGCGATAGTCGCCGGTGGCGGGCGCGGTCCAGCGGCGCGGCCAGTGGCCGGCGACCTTCGTCACCGCGCCCACGCAGGTGGCGGGGCTGTGCAGGGACTCCAGGCCGTGCGCATCCACACGCGTGGCACTGATGCAGGCGAGACCGGGCTGCTGTGCGAGGTGGCCGCTGCCGTCGATGCTGCCGTGGAGCCGGCCGTTGAGGTAGAGCTGCACCTTGCCGTCCACCGTGATCTGCCAGCCGTCGCCGTCGGCGCGCAACAGCGGCGCGGCGGGTGCGAGCGGCGCGTACAGCGGCGCGTCGGTGCGCAGCGGCACGTCCTTCACCTGTACCGCCTTGAGCGTCATCGTGGTGACCGTGCCGAGCGTGCTGCCGCGGTCGGCGACGAGCAGGTTGCCGGCGTACTTTGTCGGCAGCTGCAGCGTGATGCTGCGGTCGCGAAGCTTCAGCGTGATCGATGTGCGCTGGCCAAACAGCATCGGTACCAGCGAGGTCGGCAGTTTCGGTACCACCCGGCCGTCTTCGCCGAGGCCGAACACCCCTTCGGTGACGACCGCGAGATAGGCCGCCACCGACCACAGCTGCCGCGGCGAATTCACCACCGGGCCGCTGAGCTTGTCTTCGTCGACATGCTGGCCCTGGGTCAGCAGTTCGTAATTCTCCATGTTGGAGCCGTACAGCGCCGCGCCGCGCATCACCGATTCGATCTCGTGCGCAATGCGTGCGGGCTGCTCCGTCATGCGTGCGGCGCGCAACGCGTAGGCACTGACGAAAGGCCAGATCGCGCGGTTGTGGTAGATCGGCCGGTCGGAACGCTCGGGCCAGATTACCGGGCTGCCGGCCGGCCAGGTCGGATAGTTCGCCAGTGCCTGCCGCGCACGCTCGCCATCGGCCACGCCGCTGGTGATCGCCAGCGAGATGCCGAGCAGGTCATAGGTGTCGTACGGCGTGCCGTCGCCACCGAGGTAGCTCATGTACATGCCGCGGTCGGCGCGCCAGAAGTGCGCGTTGATCGCTGCCTTCAGGGCGTCCGCCTGGCTGCGATAGCCGGCGGATGTCTTCGAGTCGTGCCGATCATCGGCCAGCCTCGCAGCCAGTTTCAGTGCCTGGTAATGCAGCACGTTGGTGGACAACGCGTAGGACTGCGCGATGAACGTCACCTCGTCCGCCGTCCACGCCGGATAGCTCTGTTCGCGCCAGTCGAGGAACGAGGTCTCGCCGCGATACAGGCCGAATGCAGCGTCGAACGCGTACTGCCGGTCCTGAGCCAGGGTCGCGCCGAGCGCCTTGTCGACGTCTTCGGCAAATGCCTTGTCATCGAGCAGATGTCGCGCGCCCAGAAACCAGACCACGCGATCGGTGCTGATCGGCCAGCTGCCGCCCGAGCCGGTGTCCTGCATCGCGTACAAGCCCTGCGGTGCGGTCGGAACGCGCACGCCGGACAGCTTGAACTTCAGCCCGTTGCGCGAGCGCGCCGGGTCGTAGCGCCACAGGCCGAGGTCGATCGCGTACGACAGATCGCGCGTCCACACGTACGGCCACTTCAGGCCGGTCACGAAACACTGGCAGGGAATCGGCTGGCCGTGGTCGAACGCGCCGTCGCGGATCGCGCCGACCGAATCCAGTGCCAGGTCGTCCTGCGCCATTGCGAACAGGCCATCGAACAGCGCGCTGGCGGTATCCGTGCGCAGCGGCTGCGCCGCGATCACGCGCTGGCCATAGGGCCATGCCAGCGTGTAACTGCCCTGCGCATCGCGACTGATGCCGGCGTGCACGCCATGCCAGTCCAGCCCGTTCTGCCAGGTGGGTGCCGCCGTGGCGGCGGCCATCGCCGCGGTCAGCAGCAGGCTCAGCATGAGCGGGCCGGCGGTAGTGAAGTGTGGATCGTGCTGGTCATCGACATGAGCCCTCCGGCGGCTGTTATGTCACGGCGTGGCATATACCGCATGTTGCGGCTGCAACATCGACGACGGGCTGGTGTCGGGATGGGTCCTGCATGGTAGGTAGCGTCGCACTGCAGCAACCAGTGGTTGCATACGTATTCATGCGTGACGGAACGCCACCGGCCAACGCCGGCAGCCTACGCTTGCTGCGCGCCAGGGGCGATCGGGCACGCGTCGGGCTGCCGCAATGGGTTCTTGTAAAGCGGACGGCGATGACGGCATAGTCGATCGACACCAGTGGCCATTGCGGGAGATTCCATGCGGGTACGCCTCGAAGATGTGGCGCGCGCAGCGAGCGTATCGCCCAAGACGGTGTCCCGTGTACTCAACGACGAGGCCAACGTAAGCGACGCCACGCGCAAACGCGTGCTCGCCGCGATGGAGGCGATGGATTATCGCCCGCATCCGTCGGCACGCAGCCTGGCGGGCAATCGCTCGTTCCTGGTGGCGATGCTGTACGACAACAACGACAACCCCGCCTCGACCTACCTGGCCGAAATTCAGGATGGCGTGCTGGAAGCCTGCGACGAGCATCGCTACAGCATGATGGTGCGCCCGCTGCGGATGCGCGGCGACGACTTCATCCGCCGCCTCGACGCGCTGATCTCCGATCACCACCCCGATGGCGTCGTGCTGACGCCGCCGATCACCGACTACGCGCCGCTGCTGAAGCGCCTGCGCGAGCGCAACGTGCCATATGCGAGCGTGTCGCCGATGCAGCGCAACGGCGTCATCGGCGTGACCATGGACGAACAGGCCGCCGCGCGGGCGATCGTGGAGCATCTGCTGGCACTGGGGCATCGGCGGGTCGCCCACGTCATCGGCATTGCCGATCACGGTGCCAGCCGCTGGCGCCTGGCCGGTTATCGCGAGGCGATGGCCGCGGCGGGCCTGCCCGAGGATCCCGAGCTGGTGGTGCAGGGCGCGTTTACGTTCAGCTCCGGCGTCGCCGCCGCGCGCGAACTGTTCGCGCTGAAGCAGCGGCCCACCGCCGTGTTTGCCGCCAACGACGACATGGCGACCGGCGTGATGTGGGCGGCCGGCGAGTATGGCCTGAAGGTGCCGCATGACCTTTCCGTCTGCGGCTTCGACGACACGCCGCTGGCACGGCAGCTGTGGCCGGCGCTCACCACCATCCAGCAGCCCAGCCGCGAGATGGGCAAGATTGCCGCCACGCAATTGCTGAACCTGCTGCGCGGTCGGGGTCCCGGTCAGCTGGTGCAGGTGCCGTTTTCCCTGCAGATCCGCGACTCGACCGCACGCATTCCCTGAATCCGGCAAGGCCTGCCGCAAGCGGAGCCGGCGTGGCCTGGCGGTCATGTTGCGCAGCAAATTGACAGCGCTGTCATCTGTGTCACTCTGCGGTTCAGACGCGCGCCGCCGGCGCGCCTGCCTGGAGCCCAGCCGTGCGATTTTCGCCCCACCAGACCCTGTCCCTGCATCGTATTTTTCTGGCCGCATCCCTCGCTGGCGCGCTGATCATGCCCACTCATCTCGTGCTGGCCGCGGACATCGCTGCCACGGTTCACCCCGATGCATGGCCGCAGGGCAGCTGGCCGCTGCCGCCCGATCCGGCGCTTGAGGCAAGGGTCAAGGCGCTGCTGGCGAAAATGTCGGTGGAGGACAAGGTTGGCCAGATGATCCAGGCCGACATCAAGTCGGTGACGCCGGACGACGTGCGCAAATATCGCCTTGGCTCGATCCTGGCCGGTGGCAACTCCAAGCCGAACGGTCAGCAGACCGCCACCACGAAACAGTGGCAGCAACTGTCCGACGCGTTCTACCGCGCCTCGATGGATACCTCGGGCGGACGCCTGGCGATCCCGGTGCTGTTCGGCATCGACGCCGTGCATGGCCACAACAACCTGGTCGGCAGCACGCTGTTTCCGCAGAACTCCGCGCTGGGCAACGCGCGCGATCCGGAACTGATCCACGAGATCGGCGCCGCCACCGCGAGGGAACTGCGCGCCAGCGGCATCAACTGGACCTTCGCGCCCACCCTCACGGTGCCGCAGGATGGCCGCTGGGGCCGCGCCTACGAAGGCTATTCGGAAAATCCGGCGCTGGTGGCGCAGTACGCCGCCGCCGTGGTCGAGGGCCTCGAAGGCAAGCTGGGCACGCCGCAGTTCCTCGATGCCGATCACGTGATCGCTACCGCCAAGCACTTCGTCGGCGACGGCGGCACGCATGACGGCAAGGACCAGGGCGATGCCCAGGTCAGCGAAGCGGTGCTGCGCGACGTGCACGCGGCCGGCTACCCGCCGGCAATCAAGGCCGGCGTGCAGGTGGTGATGGTTTCGTTCTCCAGCTGGAACGGGGTGAAGATGGCCGGCAACAAGGCGCTGATCACCGACGTGCTGAAGGGCCGCATGGACTTCGGCGGCATCGTGCTGGGCGACTGGAACGCGCACGGCCAAGTGCCGGGCTGCACCAACGAGGATTGCCCGGTGGCGTACAACGCCGGGCTGGACATGCTGGAGGCGCCGGACTCCTGGAAGGGCCTCTACAACAACACGCTGGCCGAGGTGAAGTCCGGCGTGATCCCGATGAGTCGCGTCGACGATGCGGTGACCCGCATTCTGCGGGTGAAGCTGCGCCTGGGCATGTTCGAGGCCGGGCTGCCGTCGGCCAACCCGCTGGTGCTCGCGTCGGCGCAGGTGATCGGCAGCCCTGCGCATCGCGCGCTGGCGCGCCGGGCGGTGCGCGAATCGCTGGTGCTGCTGAAAAACGACGGGGCGCTGCCGATCGATCCGCGCAAGCACGTGCTGGTAACCGGCGACGGCGCCGACAACATCTCCAAGCAGAACGGCGGCTGGACGCTGACCTGGCAGGGCACCGGCCTGACCAATGCGGATTTTCCGGGTGCCACCTCGATCTTTGCCGGCATCCAGGCGCAGGTGAAGGCAGCCGGCGGCAGTGCCGAGCTGTCGATCGACGGCAGCTACAAGAGCAAGCCCGACGTTGCCGTCGTGGTGTTTGGCGAAGACCCCTACGCCGAGTTCCAGGGCGACCTGCCGAACCTGGCGTACCGGCCGGGCAATGACCACGATCTGGACCTGTTGCGCCGCCTGCGCGGACAGGGCGTGCCGGTGGTGGCGGTGTTCCTCACCGGACGGCCGCTGTGGATGAATCGGGAGATCAATGCGTCTGATGCGTTCGTGGTGGCGTGGTTGCCGGGCAGCGAGGGCGCGGGCATCGCCGACGTGTTGCTGCGCACGCGCGATGGCCGCATCGCCCACGACTTCCACGGCAAGCTGGCGTATTCGTGGCCGCGCACCGCGGTGCAGATCCCGCTCGCAGGCGGCAAGGACAACTATCACCCGCAATTCCCCTACGGTTTCGGGCTGACCTATGCAGATCACGACGACACCGGCCGGTTGCCGGAAGAAGCCGGCATCGAGTTGAGCAGCGCGCGCGCCGGCGTCTACTTCACCCATGGCAAACCCGCGCAGGGTTTCGCGCTGCGCCTGACCGGCGCCAATGGCGCGGCCGCAAACGTCACCGCCACACCGGCGGCAACGGCGGACGGCAGCCTGCGCATCGCCTCGCTCGACTACAAGGCACAGGAGGACGCGCGTCGCCTGAGCTGGTCCGGCAACGGTGCGGCGCACGCTGCGCTGGTCGCGCCCGCGCCACTGGATGTGGAGCGCGAAACCAATGGCGATGTGCTGCTGGTGACCACGCTGCGGGTCGATGCGGTGTCGCCGCAGGGTACGGCGATCGGCGTCGGTTGCGGAGTCGGCTGCAATGCGCAGGTGCCGATCGGCCGGCAGCTGGACGACTTGCCGCGGGGGCAGTGGCTGCGGGTGGGTATTTCGCTGAAATGTTTCCGCGATGCCGGTGCGGACATGAGCAAGCTGGACCAGCCGTTCGAATGGATCGGCAGCCCCGGCGAAAGCATCGCCATTACCGACGTGTCGCTGGGTACGGTGGCGGACAAGACGCTGGTTTGCCCGGTCGCCAGGAAAGACTGATGAATGTCCTGGCCCTGCCCACCACCGCCGTTGCGCGCGCCCGCACGACGACCCTGCTCACCTGCGTGCTGGCCGCGCTGGCCGGCTTGATGTTCGGCCTCGACATCGGCGTGATCTCCGGCGCCACGCAGTTCATCCAGGCCGAGTTCGCCATCTCCGACCACGTCATCGAATGGATCGTCAGCGCGATGATGCTGGGTGCCGCGATCGGTGCCGCCGGCGCCGGCTGGCTGTCGGCCGCGTTGGGCCGCAAGCGCTCGCTGATCCTCAGCGCGATGCTGTTCGTGGCCGGCTCGCTGTTGTGCGGGCTGGCCTGGTCGCCGGCGAGCCTGATCGGCGCGCGTCTGGCGCTCGGGCTGGCGATCGGCATGGCCGCGTTCACCGCGCCGCTGTACCTGGCCGAGGTGGCGCCGGAACAGACCCGCGGCGCGATGATCTCCACTTACCAGTTGATGATCACCATCGGCATCTTCGTGGCATTCCTGTCCGACCTGGCGCTCAGCTACAGCGGTGCCTGGCGCTGGATGCTCGGCATCATCGCGATTCCCGGTGCGCTGTTTCTGCTCGGCGTGCTGGTCCTGCCGGAGAGTCCGCGCTGGTTGATGCTGCGTGGACGCCGCGACGAGGCGACCGCGGTGCTGGCACGCCTGCGCGGCGACGATGTGGTGGTGGATCGCGAAGTGGCCGAAATCGATGCGCAGCTCAAATCGCCGCAGCATGGCTGGCAGCTGTTCCGGCACAACCGCAATTTCCGCCGCTCGGTCGGCCTCGGCATCCTGCTGCAGGTGATGCAGCAGCTCACCGGCATCAACGTGATCATGTATTACGCGCCGCGCATCTTCGCCAGTGTCGGCTTCGGCACCAGTGCGCAGATGTGGACCACCGCCATCGTCGGCCTCACCAACATGCTGGCCACCTTCATCGCGATCGGCCTGGTCGACCGACTGGGGCGCAAGCCGATCCTGTACGCGGGCTTCGGCGTGATGGCGGCCAGCCTCGGCGCGGTCGGCACGATGATGTACCTGGGCACCACCACGCATGCCGAGCAGATGGCCACGGTGGTGATGCTGCTGGTGTTCATCGTCGGCTTCGCGATGTCGGCCGGACCGCTGGTATGGACGCTGTGCTCGGAAGTGCAGCCGCTGCGTGGCCGCGACTTCGGCATCGGTTGCTCCACTTTCGTCAACTGGACGGCCAACATGATCGTCGGCGCGACCTTCCTGTCCCTGCTCAACGGCATCGGCCACGCGGCCACGTTCTGGCTGTATTCGGGGCTCAACCTGGTGTTCATCGTGATCACCTTGCTGTGGGTGCCGGAAACGCGCGGCGTCACACTGGAGCAGATCGAGCGCAAGCTGATGGCGGGCCGGCCGCTGCGCGAGATCGGCCGCTGACTGGCCAGCCCGGCACACACGGCTGGAGCTGGTTGAGCCCCCTCCGTTTGCATGGGCATGAGCGTACCCAATGACAAAAAAGCGGCGACCTTCGGGTCGCCGTTTTTGCTTGCGCGAAAAAAAAAAGGATGCCCCGTTGCCGGGGCATCCAGTGGCGATCGAGGGGAGGGAACCGTCGCCAGGGAGAACCTGAAATCTAGAACCACACCCCGACGTTGACGCCGTAGGTGCGCGGCGGCTGGTACTGCGAGGTATAGGCGAAGCTGCCGCCCGGCAGGGCGAAGCGACCGGCACTGGTGCGTACCTTGGCGTCGGAGACGTTCTGCACGTACATCCCCACCCACCAGCGATCCTGCGGCTCGTTGTAGCGCAACGAGATGTCGCCGCGACCGTACGCCTTCTGCTTGTCGCCGTCGCCGAGATTGAACGTGCTGAGCCACTGCGAACTCTGGTACTGCGCGGAGATACGTGGCGTCAGCCGGCCGCCGTTGGACAGGCGGAAGTCATGCTCGTAGATCGCGGTGAGCGAGGCATTCGGCGCATGCGGCAGGTCGTTGCCGCTGACGTCGACGCAGGCGCTGATGCCGGACGCCGGGTCGCAGGCGGGCAGGCCCTGGTAGTCGTTGCTGCCGGCGTACTTGAGCGTGCCCAGTTCCTTCTTCGGGATCGCCGAGAACACCAGGTTGAGCCGGTCGCTCTCGGTCTGCCATGCGAGCTCCGATTCGAAGCCCATCACCTTGGTGGTGCCCTTGACGTTGGAGAAGCCCAGCCCGCGGTTGCCGTCGGGGTAGGTGATCGGTGCGGCCAGCTGGAAGTTCTTGAACTGCTCGTAGTAGATCGCGCTGTTCCAGGTCAGATGACCATCGAGGAAGCTGAACTTCGAACCGACTTCGTAATTGGTCAGTGTCTCCGGTGCGTACAACGTGCCGGCGTCCTGGGTGCCGCCGGACTTGTAGCCGGTGGACACGCTGGCATACAGCAGGCCGTGCTGGCCCACGTCGGTGTCGAGCCGGGCCAGCCAGGTGACCTTGCTCTTGCTGTACTTCGCGTCGTTGACGGTGGAAACGTTGAAGCCCACATTGCCCGGATCGACGTCCGGCGAGATCGGCACCTGCGGCACCGTCGGGTCGTACGCCCAGCCCCAGCCGCGGCCGCCTTCGTTCTTCTTCTCGTCCTTGGACCAGCGCGCTCCACCGGTCAGGCGCAGGCCGTCGGTGATGTGCCAGGTGGCCTGGCCGAAGAAGGCCGTGGTGTTCACCGTCTCCTTTGGCTGGATGAACGAGCCCTGCCAGGCGACGGTGCCCTGTGCGGTGCCGTTGAGGATCGGAATGTCGAAGCGGATGTTATTGTCCTCCGCCGCGTAGTAGAGACCGAGGATCCAGTCCACCGTGTTGTCGCCGGCGGACTTCAGGTCCAGCTCGTGGCTATAGTTCTTGTAATTGGACGAGTTGGTGCGATCGGCCTGGTAGGACGCGCCCGTGGTGAAGCTGGTCGGCACCTGCACGCCGTTGTCCTGGTCGAAATTGCTCTTGCCGGAGAAGCGGTTGAAGCCGGCGACGTAGCTCAGCGTCATCGCGTCGCTGATCTTGAAATCCATCCGGCTGCGCACCGTGTTGGAATCGCGCTTGAGGTAGGGCGCGGTGTCGATCAGCGCCGACCAGAAATCCTGTCCCGCGCGCGGCTGCTGCATCAGGCTCATGCCGGGCGTGCCGCGATCGCGGAAATACTCGTAGGACAGGTTCCAGGTGAACGCGTCGTTCGGCTGCCACAGGGCGCTGACGCGGGCGGCCGACTGGTCCTGCGCGTTGTACTGATCGCCACCGGTGACGTAGTTGCTGGCGTTGATTGGCTGGAAGGTGGCGAGGGTGCCGCCGCTGGCTAGGTAGTTTGCCTGCTGCTGCGCCACGCTGGGCAGTTGCTGCGAAGGATTCTGGTAGTCCACGTAGCCGTCGTGCTGCTCCTGCGCCATCGCGAAGCGCAGCGCGAACGTGCTGCTGATCGGCAGGTTCACCGTGGCGCGGGTGCCGACGTGGCTGTAGTTGCCGAAGTCGAGCTGCGCGTTGCCGTAGAAGCCGCTGGTGTCCGGTTTGCCGGTCTCGAAGTTGACCACGCCGGCGGTGGAGTTGCGACCCCACAACGTGCCTTGCGGACCGCGCAGCACTTCCACGCGTTCGATGTCGAGCAGCAGGCCGGCGGCCGCTTCCGGTCGCGGCGAATACACGCCGTCAATGAACATCGCCACTTCGGGATCGGCGTACTCGGTCTTGGCGCTGTCGTTGCCGATGCCGCGCATAGTCAGGGTGACCACGCCGTGGTCGCCTTGCGACGTGGCTTCGAAGCCGGGCACCAGTTTGGTGATGTCCTGCACCGTCATCACCCGTTCCTTGTCGAGCGAGTCGGCACTGATCGCGCTGATCGCGACCGGGGTCTTCTGCAGCGGTGTTTCGCGTTTGGTGGCGGTGACCTGGACGCTGTCCAGGTCCTTGACCTTTCTGGCCGCTGCCGCGTCCTGCGGGGCGGGATCCTGTGCGGCAGCGTGGACGGCGCCGGCAGCGAATATGGCGGTCATGGCGACGTACAAAGCCGAGTAGCGTAATTTCATTTCACCCTCTCCCCAAAAATCGTCGTGGACATGCAGGTAGTCACGGACATGCGGTAGTCTGTGTATGACAGCGCTGTCAAATTGAATGACAGCGCTGTCATCGGGGCCGATCCTACTGCGAAAATCGGCAATAGGCTTGTTGCGAAGCAGCAAGCGGAGGAGGGGAGTGAAATGGCGCGTATTCAGAAGATCCTGGTCGTGGGTGGCGGCACCGCCGGCTGGCTGACGGCTTGCTACCTGGCCAAGGTGTTGAACAGCACGAAACGGGAAAGCATCCAGGTCGAGCTGGTCGAATCGCCGAACATCGGCCTGCTTGGCGTGGGCGAGGCCACGTTCCCGTCGATCCGCGGCACGCTGGCCGCGATCGGCCTGGATGAACGCCGTTTCCTGGTCGGCGCCACCGCAACGTTCAAGCAGGGCATCCAGTACGTGAACTGGGTACGTCCGCCCGGCACGCCGGGGCCGGACCGCTTCTTTCATCCCTTCAGCCTGCCCAGCCAGCGCGCCGGCAGCCCGGAACTGCTGCCGTACTGGCTGCTGGGCGGTGCACCGGAGGGCATGCCGTTTGCCGATGCGGTGACCATGCAGGCCAGCCTGGTGAAGCGGGGCCGGGCGCCGAAGCGCGCCACCGATCCCGACTACCAGGCGCCGATGAACCATGCCTATCACTTCGATGCAGCCTGCTTCGCCGCCGTGCTCGCCGAGCATGGGCAGGGTCTTGGCGTCAGGCGTCACCTGGGCACGGTGGAACGCGCCGAACTCGACGAATCGGGCGCGATCGCGCGCATCGTCACCAAAGAAATCGGTGAGCTGACCGCGGACCTCTACGTGGACTGCACCGGCCTGCGCGGCGCGCTGATCGGCAACGCCATGCAGTCGCCATTCCACAGCCGGCGTGACGTGCTGTTCGCCGATCGGGCGGTGGCGCTGCAAGTGCCGTACCCGCGTCCGGACGCGTCGATCCTGCCGTTCACCCGCGCCACCGCGCAGGAGGCCGGCTGGATCTGGGACATCGGCCTGCAGAAGCGGCGCGGCATCGGTTACGTCTATTCATCGCAGCACAGCGGCGCCACGCGCGCGGAAGAGGTCATCCGCGGTTACGTGGGCGACGCGGCGACCGAACTGGATGCGTTGCACATCAAGTTCGAGACCGGCTACCGACCGGAACACTGGCGCAGGAACTGCGTAGCGGTGGGGCTGGCCGGTGGCTTCGTCGAACCGCTGGAATCCACCGGCATCGCTTTGGTCGAACTGGCCGCCTACCTGATCACCCATCTGCTTCCGGGCGATGTGGACGACATGGAACGCACGGCGCGCCAATTCAATCAGATGATGGTTGCCCGTTACGAGCGCATCATCGACTTCATCAAGATGCACTACTGCCTCACGCAGCGCCGCGACAGTGCGTTCTGGATCGACAACACGGATCTCGCCAGCATCCCGCAGACCCTGCAGGACCGGCTCGCGCTATGGCGTCATCGACCACCGCACCGACTGGACTTCGTCACCGACCTGGAAATGTTCATGCCGGCCAGCTGGCAATACGTGCTGTACGGCATGGAGTTCAGCACCGACCTCGAACCGATGCGCAGCGCCTACCCGCAGATGGAGGCGGCGCAGCGCGAGTTCGCGATGATCCAGCAGATGGCAACGCATGCGCAGAACGATTTGCCGGATCATCGTGCGCTGGTCGAGCAATTGTGTCGCGAGCATTCGCAGCGGAAGATGGGCAGGCTTGCCGGGGCGGATGGTTGATTGGGTGATAGCCCCGCCGCAGTGTCGGAAACTCACCCTGACCTGATCCTGGCGCGATCGCCACTGGAGCCTCCCATGCAAATGACCCGTCTCGTTTTCGCTGGCGTGCTGCTGGTGCTGCCAGCGCTCGATGGCTGCTCGAAACCGCCCGCCGAGGCAGCGGCGCCGACGGCGGTCGCTGCGCCGCCATCAGCGTCGGTCCCGGGAAAACCATCGCGGGAAGATGCCCGGGCATGCGATCTGGTCACGCCGCAGGAAATGTCCGCGATTCTCGGCAGCGTCGTGGTCGGCACCGAACCAGGTCACAAATCGTCCGGCAAGACCGAATGCATCTACCAACCTGCCGGAGGGGTCAGCCCCTACGTCGAGTTCTCGGTCGAATGGGGCGAAGGTGAGACGGCGATGGGGGCCATGGGAGCCATGGGTCAGGGCAAACCGGGCCCGGACGACCCTTACGCCGGCATCGGCGATCAGGCGAAATCAGTGGGAACGACGCTGTGGATTCGCAGCGGCGAGGACCTTGTGCAGATCGTCTTTTCGGGCGTGACCGACGCGCCGGTAAAAGCGAAGAAAATTTTCAACACCGCGAAGGCGAGGATGTGACATGCGTGCGATGGCATGAGACTTCGCGATTGATCCGTGAGCTGGAAACACCGGGATCGGGATGAGCAGGATCCCGGTGACGAGCATTGATCGTGGCCTTCGCGCCGAGCTCATCGAGCCCGGCTTCAATGCAACTCGATCACCACCAGTCCCTGCACCGGCACGGTGACCTCGAACTTGCCACCGCTCACCTTCATCGACTCCGGCGCAGCCAGTTTGCCGGCTTCGCGCAGCCGGGCGATCTGCTCGCGGCTGGGGAAGTCGGGCCGGCCCATCCGATCGAACGTGGCGACGGCGTTGCCGTGAGTGGCGTCCAGCCGCCAGACGGTGGCGTGGGCGCCTGCGGGCAGGTGCTGCACGTCGAGGCTGAAGTGCTTTGGCGCGCCGGCGGGTTTGCCGGGCGTGTAGCTGGCGGAGCTGCCGACCTCCGGGGCGTAGTTCCATAGCGCGATGACCACATTGCCGTCATCGCGCCGGGTGACCAGGGCGGAATCCGAATCGACGGCCAGCCGTTTGTCGCCCAGCTTGTGCAGCATCGCGAATGCGTTGAACGCGGGCTTGGCGATGCGGTCGGCGGCGATCAGGCCGAAGCCGCCGTAGAACGGGTTGCGCACGATGCCCTGTTCCTCGAACACGTCGGAGAACGACCAGTAGCTCATGACCTCGATCTTGCCGGCGCACTCGCGGATCGTGTTGGCGAGCCATGGCCCCATGAACACGGTGTCGGTGACGTTGGGAAGGTTCGCGTAGCTGGCGTTGTACTCGCTGAAGACCAGCGGCATCTTCGGGTACGGCGACGCGGCGATTTCCTTGTGCACCTTGTCCACCGCGCGGCAGACCATGTCGCGGCGCGGGATGTTCTCGTCGCTGTGCAGCACGTTGCCGGCGGTGTCGTCGCCGTAGACGTGGCTGCTGACGAAATCCACCGGCACCTTCGCTTCCTGCGCATGCTTGAGGAAGTCGGGGATCCACGCCGCCTGAGCGGTGGACGGGCCGCCCACGCGCAGGCGCGGGTTGACTGCCTTGAGTGCGCGCACGGTGTGGTCATACAGCGTGAAGTAGCTCGCTTGCGCCGGGGTGCCGACCCAGAAGCCGATGTTCGGCTCGTTCCATACCTCGAAGTACCAGCTGGCCACTTCGTCGATGCCGTAGCGCTCGACCAGATGTTTTGCCAGCGCGCCGATCATCGCGTCCCATTCGGCATAGTTCTTCGGCGGCGCAATGTTCGGGTGGTACCAGAACGGATGCAGCGCGGCCGGGTCGGAAGTCAGTTCCGGCGGCATGAAGCCGAGTTCGACGAACGGTTTGAAACCGTGCTCGAGCAGACCGTCGTAGATCTGGTCGACGTAGGAGAAGTTGTAGGAAATCTTTCCCTGCGCGTCGCGCTGCACCAGGCCCACGTCGTGGTCGAGGATGCCGTGGAAGCGGATGTAGCCGACGCCGGTGGCCTGGTGCACGGCGTCCAGATCCTTGCGGTAGTCGTCGCGCAGCGCGAGCGAGGCGCGGCCGGAGCCGAGCATCTGTTCCCAGAAATGCGGGAACGGCGTGCCGCTGGCGCGGGCGTCGATGCGGATCTGTTCGGCGCTGCCAGTGGCAGGCACTGCGTGGACGGTGCCGGCGACCAGCAAGGCGACAGCGCAGAGCGAAAGGATGAGGCGGTGGGCAGATGACGCCTGTTTCATGGCGATGTCCATGGGGCTGCGGGAGGTGGGCGAGGTGCCCGTACCCGGAGTGTAAACGTTTACATCGAAACGGAAAGTCTCGTACGGTTTGGTGCCGGCGTCCACTGCAGTGACGGAATCCGGAGCGCTCAGCGTTCCGGCGAGAGCACCACGATCTGCCGCGTGGCGGCGGCAATCCGCACCCAGGTCACCGCACCGAAACGATCGTGGCCGCTGGCCCAGCCGTCGCCATGATGGCGTTGCAGTGCATCGAGATCGGCGAAATTCGGCATGGCCTTGCCGTTGCCGCTGACCGTGCCGGTCGCGCTGCCATGGATCTTCAGCAGATAGAACTGCAACGCCGGCTTGAAGCTGCCGGTAACCGCGCCGGTCTCGAATTGCACGGTGTCGCCATGCCGCTGCACCGCGAGCGACTGGCTGAAGTACGCGCCGTGCTCGTAGTCGTAGGTGGCGCCATCATCGTCGTAGTAGTCGAACTGCGTGCGCATTCCGGCAGGGAACACCTCGACGTCGAGCTGGGTCACCGGATGCTCGCCGACATGGTCCATCACCGGCTGGGTCGGGATGATCGCGCCGTCGCGAACGAAAAGAGGGATGTCGCCCCACGCCTTGCTGTCGATGGCGAGATGGACATCTTGGCCACCGTCGTAAACCTTGCCGCTGAACCAGTCGGTCCAGCGTCCGGCCGGCAGGTAGATGTTCTTGCCGGTCTGGCCCTCGATCACCACCGGCGACGCCAGCAGCCAGTCGCCGAACAGCCAGGCATCGACATCGTTGCGGACCTTCGGATCATCAGGCCAGTCGAACAGCAGCGGGCGCACCAGGCCGATGCCGCTGGTGCTGTAGCGGTGGGCGTAGCTGTAGATGTACGGGATCAACGCGTAGCGCAGGCGGATTGCATCCGTGGCTGCCTTTTCGGCGACCGGCCCGTAGACCCATGGCTGGCGTTTCTGTCCGAAGTCGCCGTGCACGCGGAAGATCGGCGTGAACGCGCCGAACTCGATCCAGCGCGCGTAATTCTCCGGCGTCGGCGTGCCGTTCTTGAAGCCGCCGCCGTCCATGCCCCACTGCATCGCACCGACGTTGATCGCGCTGAGCATGCGCGCACGCTGGCCGGCCATGCTGGCGAAGCCGGTGGGGATGTCGCCCGACCACAGGCCGTAGGCGTAGCGTTGCGAGCCCAGCCAGAAGTTGCGGTTGACCGACCACACGCGCTGGTTCGAGATCGCGCGCTGGCTGTCGTACAGCGTGCGCTGCATGTTGAGGAACTGGGTGTTGCTCGGGGTGTTGTCGGCTTCGTCGTTCCACCAGCCGGCCATGCCGGTGGCGAAGCTTTGCTTCAGCGCGTCGTTGAAGAACCAGGCGCGCGCCGCCGGCTTGTCGAAGTCGATGTCCTTCACCGGTTTGTGCGAAAAGTAGTCCGGCGCGGCCTTCTCATCCGGGCGCCACAGGTCGTGCGCGGTGGCGTAGCGACCCTCCACCGTGTCGACGTGGACGCGCGGCTTCATGATGCCGGTGAGGTGGATGCCGCGCTGATCGAGTTCGGCTTTCAGCTTACCGCTGGGTGCGTCCGGAAACTTGATGGCGTTCCAGCGGAACTCGCCGTAGTCGTCCTCGCCCCAGGCCTTCCAGTCGAAGTCGAGCGTGAAGTTGTCGATCGGTATGTGTTTGGCGCGGTAGGTGTCGACGATCTGCAGCAGCTCGTGCTGGTCGATCCCCCACTGGCTGTTGGTGAAGCCCATCGCCCACTTCGGGAACAGCGGCGACCTGCCGCTGAGCTGGGCCAGTGCGCTGAAGATCTGCGCGGGCGTACCCAGCAGGACGTAGAAGTCGGGATGTTGGCGCGCGGTGCCGCTGACGCTGATCGTGCCCGGTGCCAGTGCGAACGTGGCGCCGTCGCTGTCGAGCAGCACGCCATAGCCGGCGCTGCTCCACACGAACGGCGCGCCGGCATGACCCTGCTCGCCGGCGGTGGCGATCTGCCTGCCACTGCGCAACATGCCGGCGGAAGCATCCGCCGTGGCGTTGTAACCGCCGATGCCGTACAGCGCATCGTGCGGGTCGTGCTGCAGGGTCAGAGCGCCGCGTCGCGGCGAACTGAGGTCGAGCTGCAGCAGGCCATGCTTTTGCAGGTCGTCGATCAACAACTGCTGGTGTTGCCTGTCCCAGCGGACCACGCCGCGGCCGGAGGTGAGAGTCATGCCGTTGGCGGTGCTCACGGGGCGGAGCGGGGCGGCGCGCGTCAGCGTGTTGTCGTGGTCGATCACCAGCGTCGAAGCATCGGCCTGGCCGACGTCGTTGCGCTGCACGTGCAGGATGCCGGGCGCGACGAAGCGGAGGGTGAGCTGGCCCGCGATGAGGTCGGTGGGCTGCGCGTGATCGGAGGTCTGAACCATGGGGGCCACCTGTGGCGACGATGCGACCGCGGTGATGGGTGCCAGCGAGAGGCCAAGACACAGCCATGCCATCGACACGCCGAGTCTTTCGTGGACTGTCTTCGTCATCGCATCAAACCCCGTTTGCTTGCCGCTTCACTGCAGGATCGCCGTGGCATACGCCGGCATCTGCAAGTGGCCGCGCTGCAGCGTGATGCCCGACTTGCTGTGCAACAGCACGGCGCGGAAACGGGTATCGCCCAGCGGCAGGTCCTGCGCCTGGCCGGATAAATTGTGCACGACCAGCACGTGACTGCTCGCGTCGTCGAGTTGCCAGGCGGCAATGTGCGGATTGTCCAGCGCCAGTGGATGAATCGCGCCATCGCGCAGCGCGCTGACCTGACTGCGCCAGTGGATCAGCGTCGTGTAGTGACGCAGCAGCGAATCCGGATCGGCTTGTTGCGATTCCACCGACACCGCGGCGCCGTCGTGCGAGGTGGATGCCTTCCATGTCGCTTCGCCCGCCACGCCAGGTACGCGATCCCAGCGCATCGGTTCGCGCACATCGGGGTCGGGTTTGCGACCTCGCATGCCCAGCTCTTCGCCGTAATAGACAAATGGCTGGCCGGGCAGGGTGAGCAGCATCGCGGCGGCCATGCGCATGTGCTGCGGGTTGCCGTCGAGCTGGCTCATCACCCGATCCTGATCGTGGTTGGACAGGAACGGCGCATCCACGCCCGACCTGCCGCTGGCCTTGCGATAGGCGGCATCGGTGCGCGCCAGCAGTGTGGCGAGGTCGCCGGCGCGTTCGTTCCTTGCGCTGTCGATGAGTTGGCTCGCCAGCGGGAAGTCGAACACCGCGCTGAGCGGGCCGAACCACGGCGCAAGCTTGTCCGGCGAGTCCTGGGTGACCTCGCCCACGATATAGACGTCCGGGCGGACCGCCTGCATGCCGCGGCGAAATTGCGACCACCAGGCCAGGTTCTTCTTGAGCACGACGGGATCGCCGTCCTGTGCCTTGAAGTCGTAGTAGATGTGCTGGGCTGCATCGAGACGAAAGCCGTCGACACCCTGCGTCAGCCAGAACTGGCCGAGCTTGAGTATTTCCTGGCGCACGGCGGGCGTGTCGTAGTTCAGGTCCGGCATCGCGCCGGTGAAGTCGCCCAGGTAATGCGCGCTGCCCGCGATGCGCCAGGCCTGGCCGCCCACGGCGCTGGCTGCGCTCAAATCGGTGTGCGGGCCGGCCCAGCTATACCAGTCGTGATACGGACTGGCGGGATCGCGCGCGGCCTTGAACCACGGGTGCTGGTCGCTGGTGTGGTTGATCACCAGATCGATCATCACCTTGATGCCACGTTTGTGCGCTGCGTCCAGCAGATGCCGGAAATCATCCATCGTGCCGTACTGCGGGTTGATGCCGTAGTAGTCGGTGATGTCGTAGCCGTGATAACTCGGCGAGGGGTTGATCGGCATCAGCCAGATGCCGCTGACGCCGAGCGATTGCAGGTAATCGAGTTTCGCGGTGACGCCGTTGAGGTCGCCGATGCCGTCACCGTTGGTGTCGGCCCAGCTGCGCACGAAGATTTCGTACCAGACATCCGGGCGGACCGTGGAAGCGTCGCCCGACGGCAACGCCTTGACCGCGGCGTCATGGTGCTCGGCAGGCACTTGTGCGGATGGCACCGCACATCCGGTAGCCAGCAGGGCAGTGCACATGAGCAAGGCAAAGGCAGCAAGGCGTTTCAACGGAGACTCCGGCAACTTGCGGATGATCGTGTCGTTTTTGCGTGGTGGAAGGCTTGCACCCAACGCCGACCATCCATCCATGGGAGTGTCTTCATGGTAGGCCGCTGAGCGGCGAATGCCGCGTTTCTGCATACGTATTCATCCGCCGCTTGCGCGATCTACTGCGCTGCCCCGCGAGATGAGCGACAGGCTTTCGATGTGCCGCAGCGGAGCGAGTCCGTCTGAGTGGCCGCGGCAGTCGGGGCGGGCGACGCGCTGGCTACATCTTTCGAGCCGCGCGCGACACAAATGGCAGGCAAAAAAAACCTGCCGGCGTCGCCGCCGGCAGGACAGGGGATAGCTGCGTTGGCTTAGAACTTGTAGGTGGCGCCAAGCAGGTAGGTTCGGCCCCACTCGATGTACTCGAGCGGACGATCCTTGGTTCCGGCGTACGTACGATAAGGTGCGTTCGTCAGGTTGCTGGCCTGCAGCTGCACGCTCAGTCCGTGCAGCTTGCTGCCCTCGGCAAAGGTGTAGCCAACCTGTGCGTCGAAGATTTTTTCGCCGACGACATAGCGCAGCGTGCGCGCACCGTTGAAGTTGCCAATCTCGCCGATGAAGTCCGAGCGCTTGCGCTCACTGATGCGGGCATCGAACCCGTTCTTTTCGTAGTAGGCGGTGAGGTTGAACACGCGCTTGGACAGGCCTGGCAGGCTGATCGGGCCATCGCCCACGCTGGTCGCGTTCTCGGGAGATCTGATCTTGACGCTGCTGTCATTGAAGCTCGCGCTACCCAGCACGCCGAAGCCATCGAGTGCTGGCGTAAGCATGTTCAGCGGTATCGATGCGGACAATTCCACACCCCTCAGGCTGCCGCCCTTGCCGTTGAACGGGGCACTGAAGGTTCCCTTGGTCAGGGTCGGCGGCTCTCCGGGACCCGGCACGTAATTGGCCACGAGGGACGAGAAGTCGTAGTTGTCGCGAGTCTGCGTATAGATATAGCTGGTCAGGTCCTTGTAGAAGAACGCCGCGGCGACGTAGCCACTGCCACCGAAGTATTTTTCCCACGACAGATCGAAGGCATTGGCGCGCCACGGGTCAAGCCTCGGGTTGCCGCCACTGGCACCCGGCTTGCCGGTGGTCTTGTCGACACCGAACTCCAGCGAGGCGCGCATGTCATCCATGCGCGGACGTGCCACCTGCTTTGCCAGTGCCACGCGAAGCATCTGGCTTTCGCTGAGCGAGAAGGCCAGGTTCAGGCTGGGGAGTACGTCGGTAGAGGTCTTGCCGTCGGTGAATCTTTCGATCTGGCTGCCAACCGGTTTCGAATCATTGAAGACGTTGGCCGACGAGGACTGGTCCGCGCGCTGCACCTGGACACCCACATTGCCGCGCACGGGAATGCCCCACACGGTGTCGATATTCGCCATCGCGTAGGCGGTGGTGATCTTCTCCGACAGGTCCCAGGCTTTGGACACCAGGTACGAGGCGTCTTCATTGGGCGCAAAGGTCATGTAGCGCGCGACGGCACCTGGCACATACCACGACGGAATCTTGCCGACACCGGCGAAACCCAGGTCGACCAGGCCGTACTGCAGGTCGGGTGCGATGGCCGTGTCGCCTTGGGCACCGACGTTGATGTTGCCTTCGGGCTGGTGCTTGATCTTTTCGCGGTCGGCGTAATTGACACCCACTTCCACATCTGTGATCAGCCGGCTGACGGAATCGGGCATCGGAATGGTGGCGCCGAGCTTGGCGCTCTTCAGCTCATCGCTGATCCTCGGCGCCTTGCCATAGCCTGAGCCGTAGATGGTATTGGTAAGGAACAGCTTGCTCGCATCGGAATAGTTGAGCCCTGGCGTCAGCTGGGAAAAGCTGCTGCCCGAGTAGTTCAGGTTAAGCGAGTCCAGCTGCGGCGCAGGTACCAGCTGGGTATTGTTCTCCAGGTTGAGCTCGCGACGCTTGGCCTTGGAGTAGCTGAGGTCGGCCACGATGCTGACCTGACCGGCGTTGAACTCGTTCTTCCAGCCCGCCGCGTTGATGGTGTCGTGACGGCTGTTGTACATGCCGCGAACCAGCGGATAGATGTTGTTGGCCGTGCCGCCGGTGAATGTCCCGTTGCTGTTGATCGTCGGGTTGGTGACGTCGAGACGGCCGTAGCCGCCGTTGTAGTCGCCAAGGTTCACCTCGAACTGGTTGGCGGTGTCCTTCTGCGTGGCCTTGGTATGGAACAGGTCCAGCGTGCTGGTCCATTGGTCCGACGGGCGCCACTCGACGGTGGCCATCACGCCGTCGCGCTTGGTGTAGCCGGTGCGGCGCAGCGCCTTGATGCCATCCGAGAACCAGGTACCTGCGGGCACGCCGGGACGCCAGTTATCACCCACCTGCTGCCACGGTTCGTACAGGCCGACCTGATTCTCCTGGGTTGGGGTCTGCGAGTGCGCGTAGCCAATGGCAAGGCCCAGCGTGTGATCCATGAACTGGCCGATGTAGCTGGCGTTGAAGCGATTGCCGAACGCACTCGAATCGGCCGCCCGGCCCAGGGAATTGTGCTGGCCACGGACCCCGACGACAGTCACATCCTGCTGGTAGTCCAGGGGCCGCACGGTGTGCATGTCGAGCGTGCCGGAAAGTCCCTGGCCGATCAGGCTGGCTCTGGGTGTCTTGTACACGGTGACGCCGCTGACCAGTTCGGAAGGATACTGATCGAATTCCACGCTGCGGTTGTCACCGGTGCTGACCATCTCGCGACCGTTGAGCAGGGTGGTGGCAAAGTCCGGCGAGAGGCCGCGCACGCTGATCACCTGGGCGCGTCCTGCGACGCGCTGGGCCGACACGCCCGGCAGGCGCGCAATCGATTCGGCGATGCTGACGTCAGGCAGCTTGCCGATGTCTTCGGAAGAAATGGCCTCGACGATCTCGTTGGACGATTGCTTGGTCGCGATCGCGCTCTGGATACTCTGCGCGAAGCCACTCACCGTCACGACGCCAAGCTCGGTGGCTTCTTTTTTCCGCTTCGCCTTGGCGTCGTCGACGGCCTTGGCATCTTTCGCGACCTGGCTGCTATCCTGCGGACTGGCTGGCTGGTCATTCTGCGGCATGGCCGCATATGCGGCGGTGTTCGCACAGAAGCCCACCGATGCCAATGCCAAGGCAAGTACATTACGTTTGAGTATCACCGTTATCCCCTCCCAGGGTTACGCGTCATTTTTGTAGTTGCTGCACATCAGCCCCAACGTTGCGACAGACAGCACGCATGCACGTGCCTGTGCCCGTCGACGTGGCGCCATGGTAGGGCCGCCTCCCGCAGCCGAGTCGTTTCCTGCATACGTATTCATTGTGCTGCTGTGCATCGCAAACGTGTGCGGACGGCGCGGCCCACGATGCGCAAGTGCAGTTTTTTCGGCGGCCCGTGCGGATGGCGCGCATGGGCTAGCGTGGATGTTTGCCGTGTTGCGCGAGTCTCGCCGAGACTGCGCCCATCATCGCGCAGCGCGTCGTGCTGCATTGCGATAGCACGCTTCCATGAATACGTATGCACTGCCAAGGCCGTGCCGGCATGCAGCCGTTAAGCTCCTCGACAAGCTGCGAAAGCACCGCCTCGGGCGTGTTGCTTCGACTCGTGCAAAAACTTACGGGACATGTGAATGAGTGATGCACCTTGGTGGCGCGGAGCCGTCACCTACCAGATTTACCCGCGCAGTTTCCTGGACACCGACGGCAACGGCGTGGGCGATCTGCCGGGCATCATCGAGCGGCTCGACTACGTGGCCAGCCTTGGCGTCGATGCGATCTGGATCGCGCCGTTCTTCAAATCGCCGATGGCCGACTTCGGTTACGACATTGCCGATTACCGCGACGTCGATCCACTGTTCGGCACGCTGGCGGATTTCGATCGCCTGCTGGCCAAGGCGCACGGTCTTGGTCTGAAGGTGATGATCGACCAGGTGCTCAGCCATACCTCGATCGAGCATGCCTGGTTCAAGGAAAGTCGCGAGAGTCGCGACAACCCGAAGGCCGACTGGTACGTGTGGGCGGATGCGAAGGACGATGGCAGTGCGCCGAACAACTGGCTGTCGCTGTTCGGCGGTTCGGCCTGGCAGTGGGAGCCGCGGCGCGGGCAGTACTACCTGCACAATTTCCTGACTTCGCAGCCGGATCTGAATTTCCATCATCCCGAGGTGCGCGTGGCGATCCTCGACAGCGTGCGCTTCTGGCTGGACAAGGGCGTGGACGGTGTGCGCCTGGACGCGATCAACTTCTGCTTCCACGATCGCGAGCTGCGCGACAACCCGCCCAAGCCGAAAGAGAAACGCGTGGGCCGCGGCTTCAGCCCGGACAATCCCTACGCGTTCCAGTATCACTACTACAACAACACGCGACCGGAGAACCTGGCGTTTCTCGGCGAGCTGCGTGCGCTGATGGACCGCTATCCGGACGTGGCTGCGCTGGGCGAAATCTCGTCGGAGGATTCACTGGCGACGATGGCCGAGTACACCCGCGCCGGCCGCCTGCACATGGGTTACAGCTTCGAACTGCTGACTGACGACTTCAGCGCCGCGCACATCCGCGGCACGGTGCAGATGCTGGAAGCGCAGATGACCGAAGGCTGGCCGTGCTGGGCGATTTCCAATCACGACGTCGAGCGCGTGCTGACGCGTTGGGGCAGGGGGCAGCCTTCGTCGCAGCTGGCCAACCTGCTCACCGCGATGGTCTGTTCGCTGCGCGGTTCGGTGTGTGTCTATCAGGGTGAGGAACTCGGCCTGACCGAAGCCGAACTGCCCTACGAGGCACTGCAGGATCCCTACGGCATCGCGTTCTGGCCGCAATTCAAGGGTCGTGACGGCTGTCGCACGCCGATGCCGTGGAACGATGACGATGCGCATGCCGGCTTCAGCCGCGGCATGCCATGGCTGCCGGTGCCGCAGGAACATCGCGCACTCGCAGTGGCCCGGCAGGAAGCCGATCCGGACTCGGTATTGAACGGTTTTCGTACCTTCATGCACTGGCGCCAATCACAGCCCGCGCTGCGCTGGGGCGACATTCGATTCATCGATACCGCCGAGCCGGTGCTGGCGTTCACGCGTCATCTGGACGGCCAAACCGTGCTGGTCGCGTTCAACCTGGCCGATGCCGAAGCCGAGATCCGCCTGCCTGCCGCATTCGGCAACGCGCATCCGCTGGAGGGCCATGGCCTGCGGCACGGTCATCTCCACGGCAACCTGCTGCAGCTGCCAGGCTACGGCGTGTGGTTCGCCAGCGTGGCGTGATGAAGCGGTTGCGGCGCATGGTCAGGCACCGCGTGGTTCGGTATCTGCTGCTCGGGGTGCTGCTGGCCGGCGTGCATCCCGCCGAGGCATCGAACCCGGTGGCGCCACGCTTCGACAGCAGCGTCGTGCAGCTGCAGCTCGACGCGCCCGCATTCGCGCCGGAACGGATCAAGGTCGACGTCTATCTGCCCCCCGGTTATGCGCGCGGTGTGCGTCGCTATCCCGTGCTGTATGCGAACGACGGCCAGGACATGGATGCGGTGGGTCTGCAGTCAACGCTCACACGACTTTATCGCGAGCAAGCGATCGAGCCGGTGATCGTGGTGGCGGTCGACATGCTGACCGACCGCGCCAGTGGCTACGGCCTGTCCGACCGCGCCACCGCGCGCAGCCTGGTCGGCGGCTCGGCGATCGGCCCGATCGGCACGCGCGCGCATGACTATTCCGCCTGGGTCGCCACCGCGCTGGTGCCGTATGTAGACGCGCACTACCGCACACGCAGGTCGCCGCGCGCGCGCGCGATGCTGGGCTGGTCGCTGGGTGCGCTCAACGCGTTCAATCTCGGCTGGCAGTATCCGGACGTAATCGGCCGGGTCGGCGCGTTCTCGCCCTCGTTCTGGCTGGCCGCCGATCGCACAAGCGCCACCTCGGTGCAGCACACGCGACTGGCGCAGGCCATGGTCGACCACGGCAGCCGGCGCACCGGCCTCAGGATGTGGTTTGCGGTGGGCACCGCAGAGGAAACCAAGGACCGCGATGGCGATGGCATCAACGATACCGTCGACGACGTGCAGGATCTGCTTCAGGGTTATCACGGTGCCGATGGCTTTCGCGCACGCGGCCTGCAGCAGCTCGGCTACTCGATCAACATGGATTATGCCGGGCACCCATCGCGCAGGGCGGATGCCGCACTGTTCCAGCTGCAGGGCGGCGTGCACAACCAGGCGTCATGGAAGCGGGCGCTGCCGCCGTTCCTGCGCTGGGCTTACGGCCGGCATTGACCTCGGTTGCTCCCCCTGCAGGCAGAAGGAAGCGCATTCAGGGCCGGGGCGCTGCTACATCCAGTACGACGAAGTTACTTGCGCTCGGCGGCGGTCTTGTCGCGCGTGCCACGGAATTCCGAATCCGCGCTCCAGTTTGGCCACGCACGGGAATTGGCCAGGTCGTTGCCGACGGTGTAGAGCAGCTGAAGGTCGCGCGCCATGCCGGTGAATGTCCAGCTCGCCTGCCATTCGTCGGCGGGCTGGTGATAGCGTTTGGTGTTGTAGTCGTCCTCCGCCGCCCTGCCGGCAGCGAGGTCGCCATCGACCCAGTCGTTGCCGGAGCCGAACGAGATCGCCGGCACGCCGCGCTTGGCGAATGAAAAATGATCGGAGCGGAAGAAGTGGCCTGCCTCCGGTTTCGGATCCGCCGAATAGACCATGCCGTAGGTCTTCGCGTCGGCGATCAGGTCATCCAGCAGGCCGAGTTTCGCGCTGCCGGAGATGTTGAAGTTGCGCGCCGGGCCATGGGGGTCGAGCGCATCCACGTTGAGTACGCCTGCCGTCGTGGCCAGCGGATACAGCGGATTGGCGGAGTAGTACTCCGAACCGAGTAGGCCCTTTTCCTCGGCGGTGACGTTGAGGAACACCACCGAGCGCTCGGGCCGCGGGCCCTGCGCGAAGGCGCGGCCCATCTCGATCAGCGCCGCAGTGCCGGTGGCATTGTCGACAGCGCCGTTGTAGATGCGATCGCCTTTGGCATCTGGCGCGCCGACGCCCAGGTGATCCCAGTGCGCGCTGTACATCACCGTTTCGTCCGGGCGCTTGCTGCCCTCGATGCGGCCGACGATGTTGTGCGAGGTGATCACGCTGGAATCGACCTTGAAGCTGGCCGAGAAGCTCTCGCCCTTCAGCGTCACCGGCTTGAATGCGCGCGTCTGCGCCTGCTTCTTCAATGTGTCGAAATCGAGCCCGGCGCGCTTGAACATCTGCACCGCCAGATCGCGCTGGATCCAGCCTTCCAGTTCAGGATGCACCGCTGCCGGGTTGTCGCGCACGATGTCGAACATGGTGTTGGTGTTGGAGTTCTTCACCGTGGCCCAGCCATACGAAGCCGGCGCGGTTTCGTGGATCACCAGCATGCCCAGCGCGCCCTGGCGGGCAGCTTCTTCGTACTTGTAGGTCCAGCGGCCGTAGTAGGTCATTGCCTTGCCGCCGAAGTCGCC
The DNA here is from genome assembly GCF_006438785.1 of Rhodanobacter glycinis. Lineage (GTDB taxonomy): Bacteria > Pseudomonadota > Gammaproteobacteria > Xanthomonadales > Rhodanobacteraceae > Rhodanobacter > Rhodanobacter glycinis_A. Next base: position 144,902 of record NZ_RCZB01000005.1, read on the forward strand.
CTTGCCGGTTTCGAAATCCGGATCGTTGATCAGCACCACCGCGATCTTGCCGTGCAGGTCGACGCCCTTGAAGTCGTCCCAGCGCCGCTCGGGCGCTTTTACGCCGTAGCCGACAAACACCAGCGGCGCGTCGGCAATTGCCACGCTGGTGGAACCATCCATGGGTGCGCGTACCGAGATTTGTTCACCCTGGGTCAGCACCGAGATCTTGCCGTCGTGGCTCAGCGTCAACGCCGGTGTGCCGACGATCTCGCTGCGCCGCAGCGGCACGGCCTGGGTCCACGCGCGCTTGCCTTCCTTGAGATCGCCGCCCGGCTGCAGGCCGGCGGCCTTCATCTGCGCCACCACGTAGTCGATGGTTTTCGTTTCAGCCGGCGTGGCCGGGCCGCGGCCTTCGAATGCATCGGAGGACAGCGCTTTCACCTCGGCGGACAGGCGCTCGGTGCTGAAAGTCGGCTTGGTGCTGGCAGCCAGCGCGAGCGGACACGCGGCCATGATCAGTGCACAAAGGAGCAATCGCGTCACGGGCTGTCACCTGTCGGGGGAAGGAGTCCACCGATAGTAGTGAGGCGGGATGCGCCGGTCCATCCGCGGCGGCGTGCGATCGGGCCGACGTCTGCAAGACATGCTCGGACCTCGACCGTGCCGATCAATCGTTGTCGGCACCTTCGACAGAGTTCTCCAGAAGCTCGCCGGTTTTCGCATCGACACCGACTTCGTGGGTGACCTTTCCGTTCGCGATGTCGAATGAATAGCGCAGGCCACTGCCGCCTTTCTCCTGTTCCAGTTCTTCCTTGACGATCTTCCCGGGATAGGCCTTGAGCGCGATCTCGCGCGCCTCCGGCATCTTCACTTTGGCCTGCTTGACCAGTGCACTGGGGGTCGCGGCAGTGGCGGCAAAGGTGGTCGCGGCGAGCGCAACGACGGCGAGGATTGCGAGGGATTTCTTCATGGTGACTCCGGGTCATGGTGAGCGACGAAACTTGCCGCGCCGCCTTTATGCGCCCAGCCAACTTAGTGCGAGCTTATGGGTTGCACGGATACATTCATCCGCCTCATCCGGATTCTTGTGAATCTTCCGCTATAGCCGCCGAACTTAAGAGTCGACTAAGGAAAGGCCACTACTATGGGCAACCACCATTCGTATGCCGAGGCGATGAAGATCGCTACCCTGCGTCGCGTCATGACGTTTCATTTGGCCATCCATATGGCCTTTCCATGGATGGTGCTGCAGCGCTTTGCAGTACGAAGCGATCGTTGCGGGAGCTGTGAATTCATGAGAATTTCGTTAATCCTCGACATGAATGGTGCCCGTCGAATTTTGGAAGGGTTCGGGAAAGGTGGCTTGCCGTAACTTGCAGGAATCTTCCTGGTTTCGGCTACTCCGATGAATGACGTTGCCGAACTGCCACAAGGCGAGCAGCCAGCCATCCATGTCAGGCTGCGACGCGGCGATGCGCTGCGGCACCGCGCCATCACCTTGCTTTTTGGCCGTCTGTTTTCCGCCGTGGGCGGGCAGCTGTGCGAGCCCGGCCAGTTGCCGACGCGCGGCGTCCATCGCGTGCTGATCTGCCGGCCCAATCATCGACTCGGCAATACCGTGCTGATCAGCCCCTTGCTCGCCGAGATCGAGGCGCTCTATCCCGGAGCCGAGATCGACCTGGTCAGTGGCGGCGAAGCGGCACGGATGCTGTTCACCAACCGGTTTCAGGTGCGACAGGTTTTTTGCCTGCCGCGAAAGATCGCGCGGCATGTGTGGCAGACCATCGCGCTGCTGCGGCAACTGCGACACAACTCCTACGATCTGGCGATCGATGCCTGCAACGGTTCGCAGTCCGGCCGCCTGTTGCTGGGCATCGTCAAGGCCCGCTTCAAGCTCGGCTTTCCGGATATCCGGGCGAATGCCGGTTCGCTGTGGCACAGCCTGTCCTGGCCGGATCACCTGGCACGTCGCAGCGTGTTTCTGCTGCGTACGGCATATGCGGGGAAGGTGGACCGGCCTTACGAAACGCTCAATCTGCGCCTGTCCGATGATGAACGGCAGCAAGCGGGCAAGGCGTTGACCGCCGTGCTCGGCGGAACCCAGCAGGCAGCGGCCGGACGCCCGGTTATCGGCATATTCGCCAATGCCACGGGCGCCAAGCGCTATGGCGAGACATGGTGGAAGGAATTCGTCGACGCACTGCAGGCCGCGCAGCCGAATCTGCTGATCGTGGACGTGATCGCAGAACACGGCCAGACGCAGCTGGGCGGGGACTTTGCCTCTTACTACACGCGTGACTTGCGTCGCCTGGCCTCGATGATCGCGAACATGGATGGCTTCATCAGCGCGGACTGTGGCGTGATGCATCTGGCCGTCGCCAGCGGCACCCCGACCATCGGCTTGTTCTCGGTGACGAGTTCGTCGAAATATAGTCCGTATGGGCGAAGCAACACGGCCATCGATACGGGCAGCATGAGTGCGGCCCAGGTGGCGGGTAAGGTTTCAGCGTGGCTCACCGGGACCTTGCCGGCCGAACGGCAAACTTCGCTGCCGCTGTCGACACGCAGCCAGTAAAGCACGGTCAGTGAAAACTGTGGCGGGCGGAGTGTGTGTGCTGCGCGCCGCCCGCCATTTCCGCTCTGACTCAGCCTACCTAGTCGGTAGCGATCACCTTGCCGGTGCCCGCATCGATCTTCAGCTTGACGTCGACCCCGCTCTGATTTTCCGCCTTGGCCTTCCAGATGCCATCGTCGAAATCGACATCGTGGACGTGGGTATAGCCCTGGGTTTCCAGTGAGGCGCGCACGTCTTTTTCGCTCAGCCTGGAGACCTGTTCATCCGGGTAAACCTCGCCGGTCTTGGCATCGATGCGCAGGTCGACGTGCTTGCCGTCGGCGCTCTTTGCCTCCGCGCGCCACATGCCGTCCTTGAACTTCACGTCGTGCACTTTCGTATAGCCCTGTTCGGTGAGCTTGCTGTGCACCTGCGGCTCGGTCATCGCCTGCTGTGCCATGACGAGGCCGGAAACGCCCAGCGAGAGGGTGCCCAGGGCCAGCGCGAAAGTCAGTGATGTGATCTTGTTCTTCATGGAACGTACCTCGTTGCCTGCAGGAAGTCCGAGTCTTGGCCGGATCGTGCAAACGTAGGGTGAATCGTGGCGATGAGGCTGAATCGCGGCTAACGTCAACAATGCGCGGGCATGCGTCGTGCTACACACGACGGCAGACTTTGCGTGGCTGATGAAGACGTCGCGTTGAAGCCTCGCCGCCATCACCGAGATCGCCATGACACGATTGCCACGTTCCCGCCCGTTGCTGCTGATCACCGGCGGCGTGTTCGTTCTGCTGGGCCTGGCCCTTGCGACCGGCGGCGCGTACCTGCTGGTGCTGGGCGGTTCGTTCTACTACCTGCTTGCCGGGCTTGGCATGGCCGTCACCGGCGCGCTGTCGATCGTGCGGCGGTCCCAGGCGATGTGGCTGTATGCGCTGGTGCTGTTGGGCACGACGGCGTGGGCGTTGATCGAGGTGCGGCTGGATTGGTGGCAGCTGTTGCCGCGGCTGGACGTGGTTTTCGCGCTGGCACTGTGGTTGTGGCTGCCGTTCGTCAATGCCGGGTTGCGCAGGTCGCCGGATGGCCGCGATGCGATGTTGCGGAGCGGGCGCTGGGCGCTGGGTGGCGCGTTGTCGATCGCGGCCATCGTCGGTGTCGCCGCCCTGCTGCAACATCCGCATGACCATCCGGGCGAATTCGCGCAGGCGCGCATGAACGCATCCGGTCCATCGCCGGCGCCGTTCACCGCTGCCGGCGACTGGAGCGCCTACGGCCGCTCCGGCTTTGGCGATCGCCATGCCCCGGCGCAACAGATCAACCCGCAGAATGTGGATCGGCTGCAGCTTGCGTGGACGTTTCATACCGGCGACTTCAAGGGCCCGGGCGATCCGCTGGAAATCGCCAACGAGGTCACGCCGCTGAAGGCGAACGGCATGCTGTACCTGTGCACGCCGCACGGCATCGTGATCGCGCTGGATCCGGATACCGGCAAGCAGCGCTGGCGTTACGACCCGAAAATCGACCGGCAGGCGAAGGATTACCAGCACATGATCTGCCGCGGTGTGGCGTATCACGACTCCGGTGCCTACGTCGGGCCGGACGCGGCCGCGTGGTTGCCCGCAGCGAGCGCGTCCATCGCCGCACCGAGCCCGCCGCCGCCCGTGCCCAAGGGCGCGTTGCCGATGTCGCGCATCCATTTCGAGGAATGCCCGCGACGCATCTTTGCACCGACGGCGGACGCCACGATCGTGGCGATCAACGCCGACACCGGCCAGCCCTGCGAGAGCTTCGGAGAGCACGGCGTGATCGGGCTGTACGAACACCAGCCGATGAAGCAACGCGGTTTCCTCAATCCCACCTCGCCACCGGTGGCGACGCGGCACGTGCTGATCGTCGGCGCCAGCGTCACCGACAGCGGCTCGACCGACGAACCCTCCGGCGCGATCCGCGGCTACGACATCGACAGCGGCAGGTTGCTGTGGAACTGGGACGCATCGAACCCGGCCAGCACCGCGCCGCTGGCACCGGGGCAGACCTATGTGCGGAACTCACCGAACTCGTGGAGCGTGTCCAGCGTCGACGAGAAGCTCGGTCTGGTCTACATCCCGATGGGCAGCCAGACACCGGACATGTGGGGCGGTCAGCGCGACCCGCAGGGCGAGCGTTTCAGCAGCGCGATCGTGGCGCTGGACATCGCCACGGGCGAACTGCGCTGGGTTTACCAGAGCGTGCATCACGACCTGTGGGACATGGACATCGGCGGACAACCCAGCCTGGTCGATCTGGATACGCCACACGGCAAGGTGCCGGCGTTGCTTGCCTCGACCAAGCGCGGCGACATTTACGTAGTCGACCGCCGCGACGGCAAGCTCGTCGTGCCCGCGCCGGAGCAGCCGGTGCCGCAGGGCGCGGCGACAGGCGATCGCACGTCACCCACGCAGCCATTCTCCGCACTGTCGTTCAAGCCGCCGACACTGCGCGAGCGCGACATGTGGGGCACCACGCCGTTCGATCAGCTGATCTGCCGCATCACATTCAAGCGGTTGCGCTACGAGGGCATCTTCACGCCGCCATCGGAGCAGGGCTCGCTGATTTATCCGGGCGACCTTGGCGTGTTCGACTGGGGCGGCATGGCCGTCGATCCGGTGCGCCAGCTGGCCGTGCTCAATCCCGACTACATGGCGTTCGTGTCGAAGCTGATTCCGCGCAGCAAGCTGGACGCCCGTGGTGGCCAAGGCAGCGAGCAGGGCGTGCACCCGATGGCCGGTACGCCGTTCGCGGTCGAACTGCATCCGCTGCTGTCGCCGCTGGGCATTCCCTGTCAGGCGCCGCCGTGGGGTTATCTCGCGGCGATCGATCTGAACACCATGCAGCGGGTGTGGATGCATCGCAACGGCACGATCCAGGACCAGGCGCCGTTCGGCATGCCGTTCCCGCTGGGCGTGCCCAGTCTCGGCGGACCGATGACCACCGGTGGTGGCGTGGCGTTTCTCAGCGGTACGCTGGACTACTACCTGCGCGCGTACGACGTGCGTACCGGCAGGCAACTCTGGCAGTCGCGACTGCCGGCCGGTGGCCAGGCCACGCCGATGAGCTACGTCTCCGATCGGAGCGGCCGCCAGTTCGTGGTGGTGATGGCCGGCGGCCACGGTTCACTGGGCACGAAGATGGGCGATTCGCTGGTGGCGTATGCGTTGCCGGTCGCATCGCCACTGAAACCATAATCGCGGTCTTCAGATGTCTGCAGGGGCGGGCACCGGTTTTCGGTCGAACCAGTGTCCAGTGCGGTTGACGATGCGTACCACCGACAGCATCACCGGCACCTCGACCAGCACACCGACCACCGTCGCCAGCGCGGCGCCCGAACGCAGGCCGAAAATGCTGATGGCCGCCGCCACCGCCAGCTCGAAGAAGTTGCTGGCACCGATCAGCGCGGCCGGGCCGGCCACGCAATGCGGCACCTTCAGCCAGCGGCTGAGGCCATAGGCGATACCGGCGTTGAGATAGACTTGGATGATGATCGGCACCGCCAGCAAGGCGATGATCAGCGGCTGCGCAAGGATCGCCTCGCCCTGGAAACCGAACAGCAGCACCAGGGTGGCGAGCAGGGCGGCGGTCGACCATGGGTCGATGCGATGCAGCGTCGTATCGAGCGCAGCCTGTCCGCGACGTCGCAGCAACCACCCGCGCCACAGCTGCGCGGCGATCACCGGCACCACGATGTACAGCAGCACCGACAGCAGCAGCGTGCCCCACGGTACATGGATCGAGGCCACGCCAAGCAGCAACGCTACGATCGGCGCGAACGCCACGACCATGATGGTGTCGTTGAGCGCCACTTGCGCCAGCGTGAAATTCGGTTCGCCGCCGCACAGCCGCGACCACACGAACACCATCGCCGTGCACGGCGCGGCGGCCAGCAGGATCAGCCCCGCGATATACGCATCGTGCTGCCCGACCGGCAACCACGCGGCGAATACATGCCGGATGAACAGCCAGCCCAGCAGCGCCATCGAGAACGGCTTGATCGCCCAGTTCACCAGCAAGGTGATGCCGATGCCGCGCGCCTGATGGTGCACACCGGCGAGCTGCGCGAAGTCGACCTTCAGCAGCATCGGCACGATCATCAGCCACACCAGCGCGGCGACCGGCAGGTTGATGTGCTGCACCTCGGCGGCCGCCAGCATTTCGAATACCGCGGGGAGCGCATGCCCGAGCGCGATGCCGGCGACGATGCATAACGCCACCCACACGCTGAGGTAGTGCGCGAAGAAACCGATCCGCGGCGGTGCGGCGGCGTCGGGTTCAGTGCTCATGGGCGCTGGCCGTCCGGGCGATGTCACGCAGTTCCTGTTGCGTCGCGATGCGGTCCAGCTTGTCCAGCGGCAACGCCAGCAGCAGGTCGATGCGCCGACGCAGCATCATCCACGCCGACTGGAACGCGCGCCGGCGTTCGTCCTCGCTGCCGCTGACCGATGCCGGATCGGGTACGCCCCAGTGCGCGGTCACCGGCTGGCCGGGCCAGATCGGACAGACCTCCCCGGCGGCGTTGTCGCAGACGGTGATCACCATGTCGATGCCGGGCGAGTCGGCCTGCGCGAACTCATCCCAGCTCTTGCTGCGCAGCGGCTCGTTGTAGCCGAATGCCTGGGCCAGTTCGGCGGCGATCGGTTGCACCTTGCCGCTGGGAAAACTGCCGGCGCTGTACGCACGGAAGCGGCCTGCGCCGAGCACGTTGAGCATGGCCTCGGCCATCACGCTGCGGGCGGAATTGCCGGTGCACAGGAACAGCACGTTGTACGGTTGGGTCGACATGGCTCAGCAGCACCCCGTGTTCGGCCCGCACGAGGCGGCTGGCTCACTGCGGGTGGTCGGGCCGCAACAGGCTGCCACGGATTCGCTCGATGCGGACGTATAGGTCGTCGCTTCGCCGTGGGTGCGGAACGTTTCCCAGCGCACGCCCTGCGGATCCTCGGCCCAGAACTTGTCCGAACGCGCGTAGCAGCAGGTCGTGCCTTTTTCCGCCAGCGCGACGGCGTCGGCGGCCTGCAAGCGTGTGCCGATCGCGGCAAGTTCGGCGTCATCCTCCGCCTGCATGCCCAGATGATCCACGCCCGTCTGGCGGCCGCGCTGCGAGATCGCGAAATTGACCCGCGGATCGTCCAGCATCCACTTCGCGTAGTCGGGCTTGACTACGGTCGGCGCTGTGCCGAACAGCGTGGTGTAGAAAGTGATGCTGCGGTCGAGCTGGTCGACGTTCACGTGGACATGGAAGCGTTTCATCGTTTGCTCCTTGCCGGCAGGCAGGCAGTGGTGGGCGCGCAGCCGGCGGTGGCCGACCCTGCGCAACAGTTCTCGCTGAGGAAGCCGAGCAGATCGTTCATTTGCGGATAGTTCGCGCGGCACTGGATCACCCGTCCGCGCCGCTCGTCGGTGACCATGCCGGCCCGACGCAGGATGTGCAGGTGGTTGGTCAGCGTCGCCCCCGCCAAGCCGGTTGCCGCGGCCAGCTCGCCCACCGCAAGACCATCCTCACCCGCCTGGACCAACAGGCGATACAGGTTCAGGCGGTGCTCCTGGGCGAGCGCGTTGAGGCAGGCGAGGGCGTCATTTGATTTCATATTTCCAGAATTACGGAAATAAATATCGAAGTCAAGATGCGCAGACGGAGCATGCGTTACCCATGCCAGCCACGCGCGGCGATCCGCGCCGAGTCGCCGGGTGGTTGGACGGTCGTCACCGGAACAGCACGCTGCGGTGATGACAATCCCTGCCATGCGGGAGTGCGTCCGGGGGGCCGCTCAGGCGACAATGCAACCTGAACGCAGGGTGGTTCAATGGCTGGCGTCCCGTGTTGCCACATTCCCGCCCATGAGTAGTTGGATATAGTGCGCCACTGGTCTGGAGGTCCGAGATTTCAATGAGCAATCGTGGTCAATCACCGTCTCGCCTGCCCGGTGAACGGTCTTCAGGACCGCAGGGAACCCGGTTTTTTTCCACCGAGGCATTGCGGCAGTACGCCAGTGATGCCGCGGACGGGTCGGATGGCCGGATCAGCATGCACGAGCCGGTTCTGGAAGGCAGCAGCCCCGGCATCGTGGGTCGCCGCTTTGTCCTTCGTCCAGGCCGGCAGGCCATCGGCCGTCGGATCGACAACGAGATCGTCGTCGAGGACCAGAGTGTGTCGGGCTGCCATGCCTGGATCACGAACCAGCACGGTCACTGCGCCATCATGAACACGCTGTCCACCAACGGCACATTCGTGAACGACAAGCGCATCCATGAAGCGATGTTGCGGCATGGCGATCACATACGGCTGGGTCAGGCCGAGTTCGTGTTCCTGACCCGTGAGCATGATCTGCCATGGCCCGTATCCAGGCGCCGGATCGCCATCGCGAGCCTGTTGCTGGCAGCCTTGGGTGTCGTCATGTGGTGGTTCCTAGGGTCGCTGTGAGCGAGAGCGCCATCCCTTCGACAGTCGGCCGCTACCGCATCGAGGGTGTCCTTGGCGAAGGTGCGATGGCCGTCGTCTACGCCGGTTTCGACCCGGGCATCGAGCGCAAGGTGGCGATCAAATGCCTGCACGGGGAGATCGCGGCCGATCCTGCCTATCGCCGACGCTTCCTGATCGAGGCACGTGCGGCAGGTCATTTGACCCACCCGCACATCGTCACGATCTTCGATGTCGGCGAGACCGACGATGGCCGCTCGTATATCGCGATGGAGCGCCTCTCGGGCGAGACGCTTGCCAGCCGGGTCAGCCGCGAGGGCTTTCCGCCCCTGCCGGCGATCATCGACCTGGTCGGCCAGCTGGCCGCCGCACTCGACTATGCGCATGCCAACGGCGTGGTCCACCACGACATCAAGCCCGAGAACATCATGCTGGCCGATGGCTGGAGCTACGCCAAGATCAGCGATTTCGGCATCGCCGAACATCGCGGGTCGCACCGTGATGCCGGCGGCCTGCCTGCGGAAACAGGTGGCACCCCGGCCTACATGGCGATCGAACGCCTGCGTGGCGAGCCGAGCGACGCGCGCAGCGACCTGTTCTCGCTGGGCGTGGTGCTGTACTGGCTGGTCACCGGCAAGTTGCCGTGGCCGGAATTCGGAAATGTGCAGCAGCTGATCAGGAAGCGCCTGCGCTCGCCGCGCCCGCCGATCCGGCCGCGCGATCCGGCGACACCATCGGTGCTGATCAGCATCGTGCGTGCCTTGCTGGCACCTACGGCGGAGTCGCGCTACCAGCGTGGCGCGGAGGTCATCGACGACCTGCGTCTGGCCGCCCGCGAATACGAACGCGAGCGTGAAGAGCCGCTGGCCACCCGCATCATTTCATTGCGGCTGCGCTGGGCCGGTAGCCTGGGCGCGATCCTGAGCCTGGTGCTGGTGCTGGGACTGGCCGCGATCTATGCCAAGCAGAGCGCCGCCGTGACCGGTCTGGCGCTGGACTTCGGCAGCTCGATGGGGCGCATGGTCGCCGGTGAATCGGCCGAGAACCTGCTGCTCGGCGATGACGCCGCCACCCGCGCCCTGATCAAGGATATTTCGCGCAATCAGCAGATTCATTATCTGGCGGTCGCCGATCGCCATGGCGCCATCATCGCGAGCACTCGGCAGGAGGAAATCGGTGGCAGGCTGCTCACACCGGCCGGGCAGCACTACCTGCCGCGGTCGGATGATATCCAGAGCTATCTCGGGCGGATCCCGGACGACAGGAACCAGGGCGAGATGCTGCTGTTCGACGTGCCCATCCGCTACCAGACGAAGACGGTGGGCGAACTGCGCCTCGGGGTCAGCAACGCCGCGTTGCTCGCGGCGCAAAGAACCACACTGTCCGTGATCGTCATCGTCTTGGTGCTGACCCTGGCGGCAGTCGTCGGCGCGGCTTACTGGCTGTTCCGCCGGCCGCTCGCCATGCTGGATCTGCTTGGCGAGGCGCTGTTGCGGGTGGCGCGTGGTGACTTCCGCCACCGCATCCGGCTGGTTCGCCGGGATGAATTTGGCCGATTGTTCGCCACCTTCAACCTGATGAACGGTGCACTGCAAACCCGTCAGCATCGATCCGGAAAACCCAGGCCAGCGGTCGCCACTGAAGACATCACGCGACCGACACGCATCCTGTCTGCGACTGAAGGCGAAGAGGGTCCCTAGGGACCTGGGCGTTTTGCGCGAGGCATTCCCGCGTAGGTGAGTCAGTACTGCTTGAGGCGATGCTGGAGTTCGCGTGCCCGCGCGCGATAGGCGATGGCCGGCTCGTAACCCGGATCGATCGCCAGCACGCGATTCCACAGGGCGATGGCCTGCTCCAGCTGCTGGTCGCGGTACAGCACAATCGCGCGCTCGTGGTACGAGCCCAGCAACTGGGTGCGCAAGGTTGTTGCCTTGGTATCGACCGGCTTCAGCCGCGGCTCGATGGCCAGTGCTTCGCCGAGGCGCGCGAGCGCTTGATCCTTGTGGCCCTGATCGAGCAGGGCCACGCTTTCGTTCTGCAGCCGGCGCGCCTTCGCTGCCGGTAGTTCGGTAGCTGGCGTGGCGATGGCCTGGGGGGCGGCTGCGATGGCGCCGCGATCGTCGTCGCCGGGAACGGCGGGCGGAGTCTCCGGCGCCGACGATGTGCCTTTCGCGGACGCCGGCATGTGCAGCGTTTCGCCCGCACGCAGCATCGAAGGGTTGCTCGAGTTGTTGTAGCGGGCCAGGATCAGGAACAGGTTCGGGTCGCCGAGATAGCGGGTGGCCAGGGTGCTGTAAGAGTCGCCCGATTGCACGACGTGCGGGCGCCATCGATCGCCAAGCATCTGCCGGGGATCGGCAGTGAGCTGCCGCAACATGGCCTGTGCCGCGCGGTCGCCCGGATGCTGCTTCAAATACCACCGCAAGGCTTTTTCGCCCTCGCTGTAGTGGCCGAGCTGAAGTTCGTTGTTGACGATCGTGGCCAGCGAGCGCTCGCGGGGCATTTCAGCAGGCGCCACCGACGATACCGGCGGAGTGACCACCACCGAAGATCGTCCGCCCAGCCTGGCGCAGCCGTTCATGCCAAGCATGGCCAAGGCACAGGCGTACAACATCGCCCGCGCCCGCCACTGGCGACTGCCCATCAATTGTCGTGCCGATGCCATGCGTTGAAGCTGCCCCATGTCCTGTCTGTCAGGCGGTCGGGTCGTGGCGATGACGGGCCGTTTCCCGTCACAACATCCGGCTCGCCGGAGCGGACTCGCCGCTGACGGCCCAGTATAGCCAAGGGCATCCGGATTGCTGCTGCCTTGCCGGGAGCAACTGCGCAGTTCAGGCCGCGGCTGCAGACGAAAAAATCCGGGTTATGACTTTCGCGCACGTCGAGGCTTCGCCTGTGCCGCCGCGATCAGCTGCTGCAAGTAGGCAATGCCTTCTTCCTCGGGAAAGAACGCAACCACGTCGGCGACGCTGAGGTCGTGCCGTTTGCGCAGCACCAGGAACTCCTCGCGCGCCATCGCCAGGCGCTGGGCAGCTGCGGCCTTCTTGCCGAGCGGCTTGACCGGCTGCTGCTTTTCTACCTTGCGTTCAAGTCTGGCGAGTTCTTCCTGGAACTGGCGGAAGTCGTATTTCTGGGTGGTCATGGCGTCGATGAGGTATCTGGTCGATGGGGTATGCAGCGCTCCAGTTTCGCACGCCGACCTGGTGGCGCGTCATGGAGTCATCGCGCTTGAGCCACGAGAATCCCCATCACGATCCGGTCGATGCGCGCGCAGCCGGACTTCTCAATCTCTAGGTCATGACTTCTGGCAGGGCTTTCGCCACCATTTGTAACGATATATTGTTACATTCTGCTCGGCTCTCCTGAAGACGCACTCGCATGAACATGACGTGGGGCGATGTGTCTGCCAACACCGAAATAGTGAGCCAAGAATCAGCAAGAGTAGTTCGGTTGGCGGCTCACCCATCGTCCTCGCGCCGCCTGCCTTTCATCACGATACTGGCCTCGCTGCTGCTTGCCGGCTGTACCGTCGGGCCCGATTTCAAGAAGCCTGCCGCCCCCGATGTCAGCGATTACACCGCCCGTCCGCCAGCGACCACAGCCAGCAGCGCGAACGTCGCCGGTGGTGAGGCCCAGCGTTTCGCCAAGGGTGGCGACATCCCTGCAGACTGGTGGACCCTGTTCCATTCCGGGCCGCTGAATGCGCTGATCGAACAGTCGCTCAATAGCAATCCCGACCTCAAGGCAGCGCAGGCGGCGTTGTCGGTAGCCAGGGAAAATGTGCTGGCGGGACGAGGCGCTTACTATCCCGGCGTCACGGCAGGCGTTTCGGCAAGCCGTCAGCAGGATCCGCCCGGCGCGCTCGCGCCCGTGCCCAGCAACAATGCGTTCCTGTACAACCTGTTCACCCCGCAGGTCAGCGTTTCATATGTGCCCGATGTGTTCGGCCTGAACCGGCGCAGCCTGGAGTCTTTGAAGGCTCAGGAACAGGCGGTTCGTTTCCAGGCCATCGCGACCCAGGTCACGTTGACCGCCAACGTGGTGGTTGCCGCGATCCAGCAGGCGTCGTTGCAGGCGCAGGTGGAAGCGACGCACCAGATGATCGATATCGACACCAGGATGCTTGGGGTCCTGCGCTACCAGTTTGCCAAGGGTTATGCCGGCCGGCTCGATGTTGCCGCGCAGGAGTCGCAACTGGCACAAGTTGCTGCCACGTTGCCGCCATTGCTCAAGCAGCTGGCCCAGCAGCACGATCTGCTGGCCGTGCTGGCCGGTCGGTTTCCGAGCCAGGCGCCGGACGAGAAATTCGAGCTGCCGGGCCTGCAATTGCCGCAGGATCTGCCGCTGAGCCTGCCTTCGGCACTCGTGGCGCAGCGCCCGGATGTGCGCCAGGCCGAAGCGAACATGCACGCCGCCAGCGCCCAGGTCGGCGTCGCCATCGCGAACCGGCTGCCGAATATTTTGCTGACTGCGAATGCCGGCAGCACGGCGCTGGCGATTGGCCAGGTGTTCAAGGCGGGTACCGGTTTCTGGAGCCTGGGCGCGGACGTGGCCGCTCCGGTATTCCAGGGCGGCACGCTGCTTCATCAGCAGCGCGCCGCGAAAGCCGCGTATGTGCAAGCAGCTGCGCAATACCGCAGCACGGTATTGACCGCTTTCCAGAATGTCGCCGACACGCTGGCCGCACTCGAGCAGGACGCCGAAGGCCTGAAGGCCGCGGCAAGCGCCGCCGATGCCGCCAAGGTCACGCTGGATCTGTCCCAGCGGCAGTGGAAGGACGGCTACGCCGGTTATCTCTCGGTGCTGAGTGCCGAACAGGCCTATCAGCAGGCGCGGATCAACCTGGTGCAGGCGCAGGCGAATCGTTATGTCGACACCGCGGCGCTGTACCAGGCGCTGGGCGGTGGCTGGTGGCACCGCGCGGAACCCGCCTATCCCGCTCCAACCCGGAATGCAGATGAAAAGTAGATCGCTCTTCGGGGGGCCTGCAGCTATGCGTCGGGTCAGCATCGCGATGACCGTCATGATGCTGGCGAGCGCCATGCTGATTGCCGGTTGCTCGTCGGGAGCCGGCAATGACAACGCGCAACCGGCATCCACTACAGCCAGCAACGTGACGATGACGGCGGCCCAGCGACAGCACATCCGCCTCCACACCGTGGCGCCGACGACATTCAGCAAGACGATCGAAACCACCGGGGTGGTCGATTTCGACAGCGACCAGGCCACCAGCGTGCTGGCGCCGTTCTCCGGTCCGGTGACGCGTCTGCTGGTTTCGCCCGGCGACAGGGTGAGAAAAGGGCAGGCGCTGGCTATCGTGGATTCGCCCGATTTTGCGCAAGCCATCAGCACGTATCGCAAGGCACTGGTCACCGCAAAAAATGCCCGCCGGCTGGCCGATATGGACAAGGACCTCGTCCAGCACGACGGCATAGCCCCGCGCGAGGAGCAGCAGGCACAGACCGACGCGGCCAGCGCCGAGGCCGACCGGGACTCGGCCCTGCAGGCACTCGCTTCGCTGGGTGTCGATCCGCAGGTCATCAACGACATCCACGCCGGTCGGCCGGTGTCGCGTATCGAGGGCACCATCCGCGCACCGATCGCCGGAACCGTGGTGGAAAAACTGATCACGCCCGGCCAGCTGCTGCAGGCGGGCACAACACCATGCTTTACCGTGGCCGACCTGTCGCGCGTTTGGGTGATGGCGCAGGTTTCCGGTTCCGAGCTGGCGTCGGTCAGCGTCGGCGATCCGGCGGAAGTGGTGCCCGGCATAGCCTCGAAAAACTTTCCTGGAACCGTAGCCAACATCTCGGCGCTGGTGAACCCCGACACGCGCGCGGTGCTGGCGCGGATAGTCGTCGAAAACCCGGGCGACTTCCTGAAGAAGCAGATGTACGTCAGCGTGCGGATTCATTCGCGCCAGCAAAGCAAGGGACTACTGGTGCCGGTGTCGGCGATCCTGCGTGACGACGAGAACCTGCCGTTCGTCTATGCCATCCAGCGCGATGGCAGCTTCGCGCGTCGGCACGTGACCCTGGGCTATCGCACCGGCGATCACTACGACATTGCCGACGGGCTCAAGGCCGGCGACCAGATTGTGGTCGATGGCGGCATCTTCGTGCAGTTCATGCAAAGCCAATGAGCGACCAATTGCCTCCTGCCGGGTTGCCGTCGCGCACGGCCTCGCTCATGAACCGGATCGTCTCCGCGTCACTGATGCAGCCGTTTCTCGTCATCCTGCTGACGCTGGTCCTGACCGGCGCCGGCACACGTTCGCTGCAGCGCCTGCCGGTGGATGCGTATCCCGATCTTTCGCCGCCCAGCGTCGAGCTGGTGACGCAGTGGCCCGGGCATGCCGCCGAGGAAGTGGAGCGGCTGATCACCGTGCCGGTCGAGCTCGGCATGAACGGCATTCCGAAGACGACCAATACGCGTTCCATCTCGCTGTATGGGCTGTCCGACGTTGTCATCACATTCCAGGACGGTACGGACAGCAATTTCGCTCGTCAGGAAGTTTTCAACCGGCTGGGCGACCTCAGTCTGCCCAGTGGCGTGACGCCGTCGGTATCGCCGTTGTCCTCGCCTTCGGGCCTGATCTATCGGTACGTGCTGCAAAGCTCCGACCGCTCGCCGATGGAGCTCAAGACGCTCGAGGACTGGACCGTCGAGCCACAGTACCGATCGGTTCCTGGCGTGGCAGACGATTCGGGGTTCGGCGGCGGCACCATGCAGTACCAGGTACTGCTCGATCAGGCGAAGATCGCCGCGGTCGGCCTGTCCGCCACGCAGGTGGAGGCCGCACTGGCGGCGAACAACGGCAATGCCGGTGGCGGCTTCTATTCGCAAGGCGGCCAGTTCTACTACGTGCGCGGCCTGGGCAACCTGAGCACGCTGGAAGACATCGGCAACGTGGTGCTGGCAGTGCATGACGGCACCCCGGTGTTGCTGAAGGATGTCGGCCGTGTGGTCATCGGCATCGCTCCGCGGCTGGGCGAATTCGGCTTCGAGAAACAGGACGATGCGGTGGAGGGGGTCATCTTCCTGCGCACGGGCGAGAAAACCCAGGACGTCCTGCAGCGGGTCGAAGCGAAGACGAAGGAGCTCAATGATCACGTGCTGCCGAAGGACGTGAAAGTGGTGCCGTTCTACGACCGCTCCGACCTGGTTGATGTCACCACGCAGATCGTCAAGCAGAATCTGCTGCGCGGCATGCTGCTGGTCGTCGTGATCCTGATCTTCTTTCTCTACGATTTCCGTGCGGGCCTGATCGTCGCCACCACCATTCCGCTGGCCTTGCTGTTCGCGTTCATCTGCCTGGATCTGCAGCACGCCTCGGCCAATCTGCTGTCCATCGGCGCGGTGGATTTCGGCATCCTGGTGGATGGCGCGGTGGTGATGGTGGAAAACATCTACCGCCAGATCGCCGAGCGCAAGGGTACGCCGCTCAACATCAAGGAAATCATCGTCGACGCGGCGGCGGAAGTGGATCGTCCGATTTTCTACGCCGTCGCGGTGATCGTGGTCAGCTTCCTGCCGATCTACGTGTTGTCCGGACCTTCCGGCACGTTGTTCAGGCCGATGGCGGACACCATGGTGTTCGCGCTGGTCGGTTCGCTGATCGTCACGCTGACGCTGTTGCCGGTGTTGTGCGCGTGGCTGATGCGAAAGGGCGTGCGCGAGCGACGCAACGGCATTTTCGAAGCGATCAAATCGGTCTACATCAAGGGACTCGATTTCTGTCTCGCGCATGCGTGGGGAACGACATTTGCCTCGGCCATCCTGCTGGCAGGTTCGCTGCTGCTGATCCCGCGCATTGGCGCCGAGTTCATGCCGCAACTGGACGAGGGCGCGTTGTGGGTGCGCGCCACGATGCCGTACACCATCTCGTTCGACGAGTCGGCGAAGATCGTGCCGAAGGTGCGCGAGGTACTGCGCTCGTTCCCCGAAGTCACCACGGTCGCCTCCGAACACGGCCGGCCCGACGACGGCACCGACTCGACCGGCTTCTTCAATGCCGAGTTCTACGTGGGTCTCAAGCCGTATTCGCAATGGACCGGCAGCTATCGCAGCAAGCCCGCGTTGATCGAGGCGATCAACAAGAAACTGCAGGCCTTTCCCGGCATCATTTTCAATTACACCCAGCCGGCCGAGGATGCGGTGGACGAGGCCGAGACGGGACTGAAGAGCGCGCTGGCGGTCAAGGTATTCGGCTCCGATCTGGACACGCTGCAACAGAAGGGCAAGGCGATCAAGCGGGTGCTGGAAAAGGTACGCGGCATCCGCGATGTGACCCTGGTGAAGGAGCTCGGCCAGCCCAGCCTGAGCATCAAGATCGACCGTGCCGCGATTGCGCGTTACGGCCTGAACGTTGCCGACATCAATGGCCTGATAACGACCGCGATCGGCGGCGACGTGGCTACCCAGGTGGTGCAGGGCGAGAAGCAGTTCGATCTCGTCGTACGCCTCGAACAGCAATATCGCGACAACCCCGAGGAAATCGGCAACATCCTGGTAGCCACGCCTGCCGGGCAGCAGATTCCGCTCAAGGAACTGGCGGACATCCAGGTAACCAACGGCGCCTCATTCATCTATCGCCAGGACAATTCGCGCTACATCGGCGTGCAGTTCTCGGTGGAAGGGCGCGATCTGGCTGGCGCGGTGGAGGACGCCATCGCGCAGGTCAACAAGAAGGTCGATCTGCCGCAGGGCTACCGTTTGGACTGGGGCGGCGAGTACTCCGAATACACGGCCTCGCGCGCGCAGCTGAATGTGATCCTGCCGCTGACCTTGTCGCTGATCTTCCTGCTGCTGTTCACCCTCTACAGCAATTTCAAATTCCCGTTCATCACCGTGCTGGGCGTGCTGCTGTCGGCGCCAGTGGGCGGCATCGTGGCGTTGTGGCTCACCGGCACGCCGTTCTCGGTTTCCTCCGGCATCGGCTTCCTGGCCTTGTTTGGCGTCTCGGTGCAGACCGCCGTCGTCTACATCTCGTACGTCAACGAACTACGCCGCGGCGGCATCATCCTGAGCGAGGCCATCCGCGAAGCTGCGATCCTGCGCCTGCGCCCGATCATGATGACCGCCCTGGTGGCGGCGCTGGGTCTGTTGCCCGCGGCACTGGCCACCGGCGTCGGCACCGATACGCAGCGGCCGTTCGCCCTGGTCATCGTCAGCGGTCTGTTCACGCGGCTGTTGATCAGCATCTTCCTGATGCCGGCGCTGTATGCACTGGTGGCGCGGCCGGACGATCGGCTGGAGGTTTGAGTCGGGATCGGTCCCTGTATCGGGGACAGACGACGGTCCGACGGCGCTTCAACATGGGACAGATGCGCCCGTTACCCAACTTGCATACCGGACAAGGGTCCTGGACTGTTCCGAGCATTGCAGCCGGGGCGCCGGTGTAGGACTATCGGCATAGTTCTTTGGGGGACCGACCGGTTCGCCTATGACGTCGCAGTTTCAACGCGGTTTCACGGGCATGATCTGGATGGGGTGGGGTTCTCTCCATCGTTATCGCCGAGGAACGTCTGATTGCCAGGGGGTCGCCGGATGAGTCATGGATCGCGATGGAACGTGTGGCTGCGGCATGGCGCAGTGGCCCTGGGTTATGCGCTCGGGTACGTGCTGCTGCGGCAAGTGTCGTGGTCGCACTGGGTATTGCTCGCCGGCTACCGCCTGTCCGTGCTGTTGTTGGTGCCCTACCGCTACTGGCCAGCGCTGGTGGTCGGCGAAATGGGCCCGGTGGCGTACGTCAGTCTCTCATGCCTTGAAGCTTTCGGCTGGGTTTGGTCCAGCGTCATGCTGGTGCCTCCCATCGCCCTTGCCATGCCCCTGGTCAGGGCCTGCCGCGACCGCCTGAACATGATCCCGGCCCACGGCCCGGTGCGCATGGGCGCTGTGCTGGTGTGCACGCTGGCGGTTTCCGGGCTGTGGTCGCTTGTGATTCTGGCCGCCCTCTCGGTGGCAAAGACTTCCTCCAATTTCCCGCCGATCGACTACGGCGTTGCGGCAGCACAGTATTTCATTGGCAACTACCTGGGCATCCTGACGCTGGTACCCCTCGTACTGATGGTGTGGGAGGGCAGGGTAAAACGGGCCGCGTCGTGGCGTTTGGCCGTCGAGCATGCGTTGGGCGAGCGCCTGGCGATCGAAGTGGCGGCGTTCGTGGTTCCTGCGCTGGCACTGCTCGTATGGATCGGGCTGGAGGCATCCGGCGACGGATCCCGACAGGTCGCGCGCATGCTGATGTTCTTGCCGGTCATCTGGCTTGCCCTCCGCCACGGTTGGCATGGCGCCGCCGTCGGTGGCACGGTCGCCAGCATCGCGGTGGTCTTGACGATGCCGGAGCTCTACGACACGTCGACGTTGCAGGCGGAAGTGTTTGTGGCATTCGCCACTACCTCGATGCTGCTGTTTGGAAGCCGGATTGCCCTGCTGCATCAGCAGAAGGGACGGGGGAGCGAAAGCGCTGGCAAGTCCCTCGACCTGGCTCGCCGCATCCAGGCGCAGTGCGAGGCGCAGCTGCGCCAAACTTCGCTGGGGATCGAGCTGATCAGTGAAACCATTCACGCGACCGAAGAACTGATGTTCGAACGCCTGCGGCAGGTTCGGCCGATGGTGGATCCACGTGAGCTTCGGCGCCGCACCACGGTTACCCGGGAACAGTTGTTCCAGTTGGCGGATGGCCTGAATCCGGTGACCCTGCGTGAGCATGGCCTGGTCGCCGCGCTGCGTCGTGGCGGCATTGCCCGCGCCCTGGACAGCCATCGCATCGGTTATTGGTGCCTGGCGCGGGGCGGGATCGACCAGTTGTCCCACGCCATGCAACTCGCGCTTCACCGTCTGGCGTGCGAGGGAATCGCCCACTTGTGCGGTGCCCACAGCGTGAGCGATCTCACGGTGCACTTGCGCAGTGGCCAGCATGCAGGGCGGCGTTGGGTCGTCGTCCGGATCGATGCGCTCTTTTCGGAGGATCCGGGATTACGCGTGCATGGTGGCCCCTTGCTCCACCGTCTGGCCGCAACCGGCCTCGGCTTGGACGCCATCAAGGACCGTGCCGAACTCTACGACGGCACGGTCAAAGTGCGCACCACCGCGCACGGCAAATGCATCAGCATGATGGTCTACGACGACCAGGCCGATTCGCTGGAACGGGTGGTGCTGATCGAACACACCACCCCGGAACTCTTCAATTTCCGTTGATGTGCACGCTGCACTCGATCGGATTGGTGCAGGTCGGTGCTGCCAGAAAAATCATCGCGCCGTCGCTTTGGGGGGCGGCCGTAACCTGCACCGAATCGTCCTGATAGACCGCGGCGCCCGTCGTCGAGTCGGGGGAGGCATCCTCGGGTGTTCGAAGGTTCTTCGCATCGCTGCCCATCGGCAGCGGCAGGAACACGCCCTCCGCTGTGGCCACGGCCACCAGGACATTGCCCGAGTAGTCATTGACCTGGATGTATTTCACGCCTGACTTCATCCACGTATAGACGTGGTAACCAGGCATGCGACTCACATCTTGCGTATCGGTGGGCCAGGCGCTGCCAAGTCCTGCGTTCGTTTGCTGCTGCGCCAGGACAGGTCCAGCGAGCGTGATGGTCACCAGCCCCACGAGCAACGCCGATCGAACGGCGAATCCTTTGCGACTCATACAGGTATCCCCTTCGTTGTTGATGGTTGCGGGCTGAATGTAGCACTCTTGGCGGCGGCTAAAACGTGTCGTGCGCCATGACGTCATTTCACCCGGGTATGTCCCGCAGCATGGGCTTTGCGGCAGACACAATGAGCGTCGAATCATCCGACTATCGGGTTACGCCATCGTGGCCCCTGCGATGAACCTGGAAGGGGATGTGGAAAAGCATCAAGTGCGCTGTTGGCACTTTCCGGGGGGGGAAACCGATTCACCCGAACAACCTCGAGTTTACCCGCGCCTTGGCCATGTCCTGAAACGAAAAAGCCCACTCGCGAAAGTGGGCTAAGGCGTTGCTGTACATGGTGGCCGGGGACGGAATCGAACCGCCGACACGGGGATTTTCAATCCCCTGCTCTACCAACTGAGCTACCCGGCCAAAACTTGAACAACCGCGAGGGTTGCCGATGTTGCGTGGAGCCGCGCATTAGACCGAATGCACGGCGTTTCGTCAAGACTCGTGGTCGGGCGGGGTGAAGCCGGTGGCCTGGGCGAAGTCGCCGCCGAACAGGAATTTCTCCATCTGTTCGCCGAGGTATTTGCGTGACTTCGGGTCGAGCGGGTTGAGCCGGTATTCGTTGATCAACGTGGTCTGGTGGGCCAGCCACTGCTGCCATGCAGGCTTGGAGATCTCGGCGTAGATGCGCTGGCCGAGCGGGCCGGGCCAAGGGGCGAAGTCGAGGCCTTCGGCGTCGATGCCGAGCTTGGCGCAATGGATGGTGCGGCTCATGGTCTGGTTCCTTGTCGGCTGTGCCGGTCGGGCGTGGCCGGGGTGAAGTGTGGAGCTTGCCGCATGCGCTCAGCTGGCGTCGTTGATCTGCAGCAACAACGCACGCACGGGTGCGGGCAGGCCGAGTGCGCCCAGTTCGCTGGCGCTGCACCAGCGCAACTGCGGATTATCGGCGATACCGCGTTGTGCTGTCGCGCGGTCGAACAGCAACGGCTCGATGTCCAGCCTGTAATGGCTGAACACGTGGGTGAACGGGGTGAGGGTTTGCACGTCGTCGATCTGCGCGTGCTGCTGCGCGATGCGCCACGCACCATCGGGGTCGGTGGCTTCGGGCAGGCTCCACAGGCCCGACCACACGCCTTGCGGGCCGCGTCGTTCCAGCAGCACGCGGCCCTGGCTGTCGCGCAGGATCAGCATCACGGTGGCGCGGGTGGGAATGGATTTGCCGGGTTTGCGGCTGGGCAGTTGCGCGGTGAGGTCGTCGCGGTACGCGATGCAGTCGCCGGCCAGCGGGCAGTCCCCGCAGCGCGGACGCGAGCGTACGCAAAGGGTAGCGCCCAGATCCATGATCGCCTGGGTGTAGTCAGCGACGCGGGTAACCGGCGTGTGGGCTTCGGCGTGCAGCCATAGCTGTCTTTCCACCGCGCTTTCGCCGGGATGACCGTGGATGCCGTGGTAGCGGGTGAGCACGCGCTTGACGTTGCCGTCGAGGATCGCGAAGCGCAGGCCATGTGCCTGGGCCAGGATCGCGCCGGCGGTGGAGCGGCCGATGCCGGGTAGGGCACGCAGTGCATCGAAGTCACGCGGCAGTTCGCCGCCATGTTGCTCGACGCAGATCTGTGCGGCGCGATGCAGGAAGCGCGCGCGGCGGTAGTAGCCGAGCCCGGACCACAGCGCCAGCACGGTGTCCTCATCGGCGGCGGCGAGGTCGCGCAGGGTCGGCAGCGCGTGGATGAAACGCTTGAAGTAACCGATGACGGTGGCGACCTGGGTCTGCTGCAGCATCACTTCGGATAGCCACACGCGATAGGCGTCGCGCGGGTGCTGCCACGGCAGATCCTTGCGGCCGTGCTGGTCGAACCAGGGCAGCAGGCGGGTGACCAACGGTGCGCTCACGGATTCTCCGAGGCAATGAATCTTGACGAGATGCTGCACATCAGCCGTTCGCCTCGAGCTTGATCCAAGTAGTGAGCGATGACTTGATGGCATGCGGTTGTCTGGGGATGAACTGTCACTTTTGTTTGGATGGCTGTTTGCTGGCGGCGGGTTTCGCTGGTACTGCGACGGTGCTGGCGGCTGCAGGCACGTCGTCGCCGGCCTGCACGGTGAGCCCCTCGATGCTGATGCTGCCGGTTTCGATTTTCGCGATTTCCGCATGGCCGCTGATGGGCGGCATGGTCAGCTGCGGAGCCTGCTCGTCGCCAAGCTGGCTCCACCAATGTGCCAGGGTCAGCGGCGGCAGGCGCAGGTCGGCGTGGTTGTCGGGGCCGTCGAGTTTCAATGCGAGCAACAGCGGGTTGCCCTGATTGGCCGGGGTCAGCGTCAGCGAGATGTCGTATTGGCCGGCGCTGGCCTGATCGAGCTTGCCGGCAAGGCTGGCGGCGGCATCGGCTGTGCCATGCCAGTGTGCGCTGCCGGTGAGCGCAAGCGTCATCGCGCTGCCTTGCGAAAGATGCAGGGTGACGTTGTCCAGTTGCAGCGCATTGCCCTCGATGCGCGGAGTGGCAGACAGCCGCACTTGCAGCGGCGTGCCGGCCGCCGTGGTAGCGGACAGGCTCAGCGGAAAAGGCTGGCCCGAGATCAGGCTGCCGGCCTCGAGCGAGACGTTGTTGAGCAGCACTTCGTTGCCGCGCACCACGCTGCCGCGAGTGATGCTGACGCCGGTGTCGATACGCGGGATGTTCGGCGGCGTGCCGGCAGGTTGTGCGGGCAAGGCGCTCAGCCATTCCTGTAATGCGTCCAGGTCGACCCGCGGCGATTCGATCTGCAACTGCGAAATGACCGTCGGGCCGCCGAACAGCGTGTGCCATGGCAGTGCCAGTTGGCCACGCGCAGCCAGCAGGATCGGCACGTTGGCACCTTCCGCATTGAGTGTGATGCCGTTCAGATCCAGCGCCGGCCGCGGGAACAATGTCGGGCTGGCCGGGCTTGCCAGGTTCAGCTCCAGCCCGGCTGAGCGCGCCTGGGTCTGCAGCATTCGGGTGAAGCGCTCGGGCTGCAGCAGCAGATAGACGGCTATCACCGCGGCCAGCACGACGGCCAACGCGAAGCCGCCAAGTATCAGCAGGGTCAGCCGCAGTCGGCGCGACATCGGCTCAGCCTCGCCGTCGCGGTTCAGTCATGGTCATGCCCATCGCCACCGAGGCTGGCGGGCAGCAGGCCATCGACAAATGCCTCGGCCTCGAACACGCGCAAGTCCGTGGCGGTCTCGCCCAGCCCCACGTAACGGATCGGCAGGCCGAATTCGCGTGCCAGCGCAAACACCACGCCGCCTTTGGCGGTGCCGTCGAGCTTGGTCACGACCAGGCCGGTGACGCCGACGATCTGGCGGAACTGGCGCACCTGGTTGACCGCGTTCTGGCCGGTGGTGCCGTCGATCACCATCAGCACTTCATGTGGTGCGGCGTCGTCGATCTTCTTCAGCACGCGGGCGATCTTGCCCAGTTCGTCCATCAGGCCGCCCTGGGTATGCAGGCGACCAGCAGTGTCGGCGATCAGCACGTCGATGCCGCGCGAGCGCGCCGCCTGCAGCGCGTCGAAGATCACGCTGGCGGCGTCGGCATCCTGACCCTGCGAGATCACCGGCACCTGGTTGCGCTCGCCCCAGGTCTTGAGCTGCTCGACCGCGGCAGCGCGGAAGGTGTCGCCGGCGGCCAGCATCACCGCGTGGCGCTCGTCACGCCAGCGACGGGCCAGCTTGCCGATGGTGGTGGTCTTGCCCGCGCCGTTGATGCCGACGACGAGCACCACGAACGGCAGCCTGCCGCGCACATCCAGCGGCTGCTCGACCGGCCTGAGCAGGGCGATCAGCGCCTGGCGCAACGCAGCCAGCAAAGCGGGAGCATCGGCGAATTCGCGCTTGTGCATGCGCTTGCGCAGGCTGTCGACCAATTCGGTGCTGGCCTCGACGCCGACGTCGGCGGTGATCAGAGTGGTTTCCAGTTCGTCGAGCAGATCGTCGTCGAGTTTGGGATGGCGCACGAACAACGAGCTGAGGCTGCGCGCGAAGGCGTTGCCGGACAGCCGTTCGCGCCAGCCACGTTTGGTTGCGGGTGCTTCTGCGGTGGCTGCGGATTCGATGACCGGCGCGGCGAAGCGCTCGGTGTCGGGCTGCGTCTCCAGCGGCGCGGGAATTTCCGCCAACGCCTCATGCAGCGACGGATCGCTGCTTTCCGGTACGGCAGCGCTGGCTGGCACCTTGGCAGCGGATTGCCCCGGAGCCGGTTCGGCGGGCCCCGCTTCAACAGGCTTCTTCTTCCAGAACTTGAGCATTGCGGCCGTGATTCAAAGACAATGGGCGGCATGCTAACACTCCAACCTGTACTGCCCGCTGAGGGTCTGGCCGCTGAGGGTGCCGCGCCGTGAACGGCGGTCGCAGCGCGGCGCCCGGGCGCATTCGCATCATCGGTGGCAGCCTGCGCAATTCGCGGCTCAACGTGCCGGAGCTGCCGGGCCTGCGGCCTACCGCCGAGCGGGTGCGCGAGACGCTGTTCAACTGGCTGGCCCCGGTGATGGATGGCGCGCGCTGCCTGGATCTGTGCGCCGGTACCGGCGCGCTCGGCATCGAGGCGCTGTCGCGCGGGGCGGCAGGCGTGCGGTTTGTCGAGCGCGATGCGCGTGCGGCGCAGGTGCTGCGCGACAACCTGGTGCGACTGAAGACCACCGGCGGCCAGGTGGCGGTATCGGATGCAGGCCAGTTTCTGCAGGGCGCGCCGCAACTGCAGGATCTGGTATTTCTCGACCCACCGTTCGCGCTGGAGTTGTGGTCGGTGCTGGCGCAGCAACTGGAACAGGGCGGCTGGCTGGCCGCACAGGCATGGATTTACGTGGAGTCGCCGCGTGCCGAGGTGCCGGTACTGCCGGCAAACTGGCAGTTGCATCGCGAAGGCCATGCTGGCGAGGTGCGTTTTGCGCTCTATCGGCGCTCGCTTCCGTTAAGCTAGGGGCACATCCACTGCCGCTTTCGCCTTGTGAGAAAACCTTTGGGCAACCCGCGCCTGGCCGTCTATCCGGGCACCTTCGATCCGATCACCAATGGTCACACCGACCTGGTGACGCGCGCCGCGCCGCTGTTCGACCGGGTGGTGGTGGCAGTGGCCGACAGTTCGAGCAAGGGGCCCGGCTTCAGCATTGGCGAACGGATCACCCTGGCGCGCATGGCGCTGGCCGACCTGCCGAACGTGGAAGTGCGCGGCTTCGATTGCCTGCTGGCCACCTTTGTCGAGGACATCGGTGCAGGGGTGATCATTCGCGGTCTGCGCGCGGTGTCGGATTTCGAATACGAGTTTCAGCTGGCCAGCATGAACCGGCATCTGATTCCGCAGGCGGAGACGCTGTTTCTGACCCCGGCAGAGCAATACAGTTTCATTTCCTCCTCGCTGGTGCGCGAGATCGGCCGCCTTGGTGGCGACATCTCGGGTTTCGTGCATCCGGCGGTGCAACAGGCCATGCGGCAGCGCTGGCAGAAAAGCCGTCCCGGCTCCAACAAACAACCCGAAACCGAAGGTGATAACCATGCGTAAGTTCGTTCTCATCGCTGCCATTGCTCTGACCGCCACGCTGGCCCTGAGCGCCTGCGGCAAACACGGAGATGACCAGCAAGACGGCCAGCAGGCGGCGCAGCAGGCGCCCAAGCCGACCGATCCGGCCGATTCGAAGGGTTGGAACAACTACCTCGGCCAGATTGTTCAGAAGAACATGCAGGGCATGAGTGCCAACCAGCCGTATGCCTACATGGTGACCGCAGGCACCACCGACGAAGCCAAGGCACAGAACGATCGCCAGTTGCAGAGCGTGCAGGACACCGTGGCGCGCGGCGTATTGCCGGGCAACCTGCTGGCCTTCGGTGGCCCGGACTCCACCAAGACCGCCGATCTGGTCGTGGCGGCATTCAAGGATGCCAAGCCCGGTTCGTTCAAGGACGTGATTGTCCTGTTCATCGGCGACAAGGCCGACGAACAGCGCGTCACCGACGCGCTGAAGCCGACCGGTGCCACCATCCGTTTCGTCGTCATGTAATCGTGATTGCCGCGCCGGTCGCACCGGCGCGGCGTTGCATCGTTGCGCTCCCTTCGACGGGGCGAGGACGATGTCGCGGGGCCGATCGCCGTGAAGTCACCAGCGCGCCGGCACGCTCTCCCCAGGCGTCACATCCCAGCATGTAGTATCGACGGTCATGGCCCTGAAAATTCTCGACACCTGCGTCAATTGCGACGTCTGTGAACCTGCTTGCCCGAACAAGGCCATCACCCTGGGCGAAGAGTTCTATGTGATCGATCCGGCGTTGTGCACTGAGTGTGTCGGTCATCATGACGAGCCGCAATGCGTGGTGGTGTGCCCGGTCGAATGCATCATCAGTGACCCTGAGCATGTCGAGTCGCCCGCGCAGCTCGATCTCAAATACCGCCATCTGATGGCGAAGGAGTCCGCGGCATGAGGTTTTTCCCGACCTGGCGGCTGTCGCTGTCGCACGCATTGCTGAGCATGCTGCTGGTCGCCGGTACGGCGGTCGCGGCCGATGGCACGCCGAATGCGGCCAGCCCGGTTCATCCGTCGTCGATGCAGCAGCGTCCCGGGCATGCGGCCATCGCCAGCGCCAACTTCCTTGCCACCAATGCCGGTCTCGAAGTGCTGGCCCATGGCGGCAACGCATTCGATGCGGCGATTGCAGTGGCCTCCACCTTGTCGGTGGTGGAACCGGAGAGTTCCGGCATCGGCGGCGGCTTCATGGCCGTGCTGCATCGGGCGAAGGACGGCCATGATGTTTTCATCGACGCTCGCGAAGCCGCGCCGGCAGCGGTCGACCGCAAGGCTTACCTCAATGCGGACGGCAGCCCGAATCGTGATACCGCGCTGAAGGGACCGCTCTCGGCCGGTATTCCGGGCGAGCCGGCCGGTCTGGCGCTGATCGCGAAGCGCTACGGTCGCCTGCCGCTGCAGCAGTCGTTGGCCCCGGCGATCCGCATCGCGCGCGATGGTTTCAAGCCGGACTCGCGCCTGCGCAACGCGATTGCCGAAGAGCAGAAGGACCTGCAACGCTGGCCGGCCTCGGTGGCGAAATATCTGCCCAATGGCAAATCGCCGGTGGAGGGCGCGATCTGGCGCGACCCGGATCAGGCGCGCACGCTGGAGCTGATCGCCGCACATGGCGACGATGGTTTCTATCGTGGTGAAACCGCGAACAAGCTCGTCACCGCAGTGCGCGCTGCCGGCGGCAACTGGACGCTGGCGGATCTGGCCAGCTACAAGGCGAAGGAACGCACGCCGATCATCGTGAACTATCGCGGCTACCGCATCGTCACCGCACCGCCACCGTCGTCTGGCGGCGTGGCGATCGCCGAGATCCTCAACATCCTGGCCGGCTTCGATCTGTCGAAGATGGACCAGGTACAGCGCGTGCATTACATCGTCGAAGCGATGCGCCGTGCGTTCCGCGACCACAACGATTATCTGGGTGATCCGGATTTCGTGAAGATGCCGCTGGACATGCTGTTGTCACCGTTCTACGCCGACGGCTTGCGTCAGGGCATCCTGCCGGACAAGGCCACGCCATCGTCGATGCTGCCCCGCGCCGAGGCTGCCGAGCCGGGCATGCACACCACCCATTTCTCGATCATCGACGCCGACGGCAACATGGCGGCGGTGACCTCGACCGTGAACTACACGATGGGCTCCACCTTCGTCGCCGAGGGCACCGGCGTGCTGCTGAACGACGAGATGGACGATTTCGCGCTGGTACCGAACAAGCCGAACGTCTATGGCCTGCTCGGCAGCGCCGCGAATGCGCCGGAGGGCGGCAAGCGCATGCTGTCGTCGATGTCGCCGAGCATCGTGATCGGCGCCGACCGCACCGCAGTGATCGGTTCGCCCGGTGGTTCGACCATCATCACCCAGGTGCTGGAAGGCATCCTGCATTTCATCGACGGCGAGAGCGCGCAGCAGATCGCCGCGCACAAGCGTTTCCATCACCAGTACATGCCTGACGAGGTCATGGTGGAGCAGGGCACGTTCGACCCGGTCACCAGCGAGGCGCTGACGAAGATGGGCTACACGCTGAAGCAGCGCGAATCGTGGGGCTTCATGAACGTGGTCACCTGGGACCGCAAGACCAACAAGCTCGACGCCGCCAGCGATCCGCGCCGGCCGTCGGGGTTGGGCAAGGTGCAATAAGGTCAGACCATGGAATTGTTCTCGCTCATTGGCAATTCGCAGCAACTCGATGGCGGCGCGATGTTCGGTAACGCGCCGAAGGCGCTGTGGTCACGCTGGATTGCGCCGGATGAAGAGAATCGCATTCCGCTGGCCTGTCGTTGCCTGCTGGTGAAAGATCTCGACGGCAGGAACGTATTGTTCGAGACCGGCATAGGCGCGTTCTTCGAGCCGGCGCTGCGTGAGCGTTATGGCGTGGTCGAGTCGCGACATGTGCTGCTGGATTCGCTGGCCGAGGTCGGCCTGACCGATGCGGACATCGACGTGGTGGTGCTCTCGCATCTGCACTTCGATCACGCTGGCGGCTTGCTGGCCGCGTGGGAGGAGGGCCAGCCGCCACGGTTGCTGTTCCCGAACGCGCGCTTCGTGGTGGGTGCCGAACATTGGCGTCGGGCGATCGATCCGCACCCGCGCGATCGCGCCTCGTTCGTGCCCGAACTGCAGCCGCTGCTGGAAGCCAGCGGTCGGCTGGAGCTGGTCGATGGCGAGTATTCGCAGACGCTGGGCAAGTCGGTGCGCTTCAGTTTTTCGGACGGCCATACGCCGGGCCTGATGCTGGCCGAGGTCGCTGGCGTGGTGTTCTGCGCCGACCTGATCCCCGGTCGTTTCTGGGTGCACCTGCCGATCACCATGGGTTACGACCGCTGGCCGGAGAAGCTCATTGACGAGAAGCGCGTGTTTCTGGAAGACAGGCTGGCCCGTGGCGTGAGGCTGTTCTTCACCCACGACCATGATTGCGCGCTGGCACGGGTCACCCGCGATGAACGCGGACGCTTCGGCACCGCCGACGAGCAACGCGTGCTGCACGGCGCGCCGCCGCAAGCTGCGGCCGGGGCAAGTTGATGGACTTGCGCAAAGGCATATCCATGCGCGGGCTGGCAATGAACATGACGGGTGCCTTGCTGGTGCTGGCCGGGGTCGGGCTGGTGGCGATGACTTCGCGGGGCCTGCTCAACTATCGCGCGGCTGCCACGCGGCACGGCGGTGAGGTGATGAACCTGGGCATCGATGCCCAGCCGCAGGCCGGCCAGCACGGTTACATGGTGCGCCTGGTCGGCACGCCGACGGTGGTGGAGGCGCCACATGACCCGGAGTTCAACCTGCGCGTGAATACGCCGGTACTGGTACGCCATGTGGAGATGTTCCAGTGGCGCGAGGTGCGCATCGGCGACGGCGTGCATTACGAGCTGGACTGGGTCGATCGGCTGCTCGATGCCAGCCGCTTCAAGGAACCGGCCGGACACGCCAATCCGACCAGCTTTCCGATCGGTGGCAAACAGTTCGATGCCGGGCTGGTGCAGATGGGTGGATTCAAGCTCGGGCCCGTGCTGGTGCAAGCACTGCCCGGTTCGCAGCGCGTCACGCCCGATCCGAAATCACTGCCGGAAAATCTCGTGGCGAGCTTCAGTCGCCATCAGGATTACCTGGTGACCAGCGCGAGTCCGGGCGACCCGCGCCTGGGCGATGTACGCGTGAGCTGGGACGAGGTGCCGCTGCAGCAGGTGACCGTCGTTGGCCGTCTCGACGGCGACCAGCTGGTGGCGGCAACGGACGCGGCCGATGGCAAGGGTTACGACGTGCAGGTCGGCGATGTCCCGGTGCTGGACATGTTTCCGGACCTGCCGGTGCCACCGGAGTCCGTGATGAGCGAACGGTTGCTGGCAGTGCTGCTGGCGGTGCTTGGAGCATTTCTGCTGCTTTCCACCCAGCGCAACCAGCGCGACGTGCTGCTGGCATTGGGGCTCGGCGGACTCGCGGTGGGAATCGTGGCCAGCGTGCTGTGGATCGGTGGCGACACGCGCACCCTGTGTGGCTGGCTCGCAGTCGCGTTGCTCAGCCTTCTGCTCACGGTATGGCGGCTGCGCCGCCATCGCTGAGCACTCGCAGGCGCTGGGTCAGTTCGCCTGTTTCTCGTTGGCCGTGGCGTAGACCTGATCGGCCCACTGCGTGGCTTCCAGATAGACGCCGGCCAACCGGTGGATGCGCTGGGGGAGCACACGCTCGCTGGTCAACTCGCCAGCTTCCCACGCGATGATCTGATCGAGCAGCGGGCCGAACGGGCCTTCGCGGCGGGTCAGCGCATTGCTGATTTCCGGCACCAGCCGCAGATGGGTCAGCAGGAACTCCATCGGTGCGCACATCAAGGTGTCCAGCAACGAGAACAGCCCCACGGTGAATGCCATCTCCGAATGGCCGCTGGGCATGCCACTGGCCAGTTTCTCGCACATGTGCGCGCGAATCAGTGCGGCGCGCAGCAGCTCCGGCGGGCGGTCGTCCATGCCGCACATCGACATCGTGTCGATCCAGTTGCGCATGCGCGTGACGCCGAAAAAGATGGCCGCCTGCTGCACCGATTTCAGTTGTCGCGGCAACGCGAAGTAGGCCGAGTTGACGCAGCTGAGCAGCTTGTAGCTGAGCACCGCATCGTCGCGGATGATGTTGCCCAGTTCCACCGGACCCGGGTTGCTTTCCTGCAGCACGCGCATCAACCGCAGCATGCTCAGCCGGTTGGCGGTGAGCACGGGTACTGCCACCGGTTGAGGGATCAGCAGGTAACGTCCCTGGATCGCCTGCAGCGGCAGTTCGAGACAGCGCTCGTAGGTCTGGTGATCATTGACCTGACCGGCGACCACCCGGATGCCCCGCGTGTGCAGGTATTCGGCGCGCTCCATCAGGGTTTCCGGGGTCATCCGGCTGGCGTCCAGCCGCACCAGCTGCACCATCTGCAGCAGGGTCTGCAATGGCAGGCTGCTTTCCAGGTCGACATCGTTGGCGTCCAGCATGAACTGGCAACCGCGCTGCGCCATCTGCTGCAGACGCTTCATCAGCGGCAGGTCGGTGGCCACGCCTGGCTGCAGCACCACGCCCAGCCGCGGCTGATGCAGCAACACGTCGGAGTCTTCCGGCAGCAATTCGGCGGGCATGTTGAGGAACGCGCGGTTGCCGCGTACCAGCCGGGTCAATGCGCCATCAGTGATGGTCGACAGTACGTTCTGCAGCAGGTTTTTCTCGTCACCGAGTTCGCGGTGAAAGACGATCTCGTAGGCAAACAGCTGACGCTCGCGATCGAGCATGGGCACGCGTAGTACCGGCAGCGGAATCGATATCGACAGGGGCGCGCCATCGTTGCCTGGAGAGCCGGGGGCGGGGGATTCGGGGGAGATGGCGGAGGAGGTGTTGGGATTGCTCATGATCAGTCATCGCGATTAACGCAAAAGCATGCCGGAGGCTGCTTCGCAGTCAGTGGGAGGACCGTCTGCGCAGGCAGGCGGCAGTGCCGTCTCTTTCAATATCTGATCTCATGCCGCTGCGAGTACCTGCGAGCGCAGGCTGGCATGCAACTCGCCGGAACGGCCGTACAGCTCGCTTTCGCCGGCATGGCCGGTCAGCACCGCCAGCGCCTGGCGCACCTGGGTCAGGCGCTGGTTGACCGTGCTGCCATTGCGCTGGTTGAGCAGATGGCAGTGGCGCAGCGACTGCACCACCCGGACCCAGACGGGCTCCAGTGCGGCGGTCATGGCTGGTTGTTCACGACACAGCAACTGGCGTTCGGCATCGAGCTGTTCCAGTTGCTGCATGATGGCCTGCTTGCGCGCGCCAGCGTGATCCAGTGCATCGCTGCTGGAGGTGTCCAGCGCGGTGCGCTCGGCCTCGAGTACTTGCACGAGTTGGTCGACGGCCTGCTGCATGTCGCCCAGAACGGCCGTGAGCGCATCGTTCAGTTCGTGCTGCAGCGGGGTCTTCATGCCTTGCCCGTGCCGCCGAGTTGCTGCTCAAGCGTGAGCATGCGATCGGCGATGCGGCTGGCATCGATCTTGTAGCTGCCGTCGGCCAGCGCTTTGCGCACCTGCTCCACCCGCTGCGGGTCGACCGCGGCGGTGTCGCCTGGACGCGCGGCCTTCTGCAGGGCCAGCGCCGAATCGGTCAGCTTGAGCTGGTCGTCGGACGTCGGCGCAGCGGCAGTGGAACCCGCCGAAGCGGCTGCCGTCGTTGCCGAGCCGGTGCCCGGGCTGTTGGTGGCCTGGGGAAACTTCGGCAAGCCGTTGTTGGAAATAGTCGTATTCATGGGTCCGTTCTCGCTGGGGTGTGGCCCTGTAACTGTCAGATCGGCCGGTTTCGCGGAAACTTTAGGGGCAAAGGGAAAGAGTAGTGCTGTCGGCCTCGATTCGCCGGGGTTCATGGCAGTGCGACCACCACGCCGGGTGCGCTGACCATGGCGTCGACCACCTTGCCGGAGTTCTCGTTGCGTACCCGCAGGCGGGCGCCATTGTCGCCGCTGCCCAGCGCCACGCCGTCGGCGCGCACCTCGATGCCGTCAAGCCGAGCCACCATCTGTACGTGATCCCCGGCACGCACCATGCGTCGACCGCCCAGCGCGCCGGGACTGAGCACGCTGCCGCGGGCCAAGGCACGGGCCAGCGAACGGCCGGCTACCTGGTCCAGATTCTCGATGTAGCCATAACCGAGCCGGGTGATGTCGCGCTCCTCGCCGTGCACATCCGCGGCGCTGACGCCGTCGCCGCGCAGCAGGGGGCGGTTGGTCACCAGCACGGTCCGGAACAGTTGCAGCTGCAGCGGCACCCGCACGGTCCAGCCGCCATCCTGCGGGCACTGCACCGGCACGGTCATGCGCGACGCCGCCGGGGCGTTGCCGGCGACCAGCGCGCGCAGCGGCTGCTGGCATTCGGTCAATTGCAGGCGCAGGTCGAGCGCCCCCGGCGTGACTTCGATGCGACTGCCCGGCATCGCATAGCGTTCGCGCACGGCCTGCTCGGCCGCTGCGCGCACGCTGTCGAGCGACTGCGTCGCGGTGGCTGCGGCTACCGTGCTGCCGCACGGTGCGCCGAGCCACAGCATGGCGATTCCCAGCCCAACGGCGGCGGATCGCCTTGCTCTCATGCGTCTGCCAACAAGGCGCCAAGCTGCCCGAGCAGGGCTTCGCGGCCGGATTCAAGCTGCTGCGAGAGCTGGGTGGCCTGTTCGAGCTGGCCGTCGCACAGCAGGGTGACGAAGCGACTGCCTTGTTCGCTCAATTTCGTGCTGGCATCGGTGAGGCCGCTGACGTCACGCGAGCCCTGATGCAGCGCAGCCAGTCGGCCGATGCTGCGGCTGATCGTATGTGTATCGAACCAGCGCCGGTCCAGGGCACCGGGTTCCAGCAGCGCCAGCTCCATGGCCTGGCGCAGGTTCAACGCGGCCTCGCGCACGGTCAGACTGAGGCTGGCCGGATCGCTCCCGCTCACCCCCTCCAGCCAGTCCAGCCCCAGCCGGTGGGCCAGCAGCGCGGCGCGATGGAGTGATTCGGATTGGCGCCGCGCCTCGTTGCCGCGGCGCTGCAATGCGCCGAGCGCCGCCTGGGAAGCAGTGGCGCGGGCGTGCTGGATATCGTGCGTCTGCTGCAGCTTGTGGATGCGCTCGCTGGCGGTGCGCAATACCGTGGCGCCCTCGCCCAGGGTGGCGCCGGACTGGCCCACGCCGGTCTGCGCCCGTTCAAGCTGTTGCAGGCCGTGTTGCACGTCGCCGTCCAGCTGCAGCGAGAAATCGCCGATCGAACCGGTGACGGTTTCGATTTCGGTAGTGGTGAGCGCGGTCTTTTCGGCCAGTTGCTTGACCTCGTCGGCGACCACCGCAAAACCGCGGCCCGCCTCGCCGGCGCGCGCCGCCTCGATTGCCGCGTTCAACGCCACCAGGTTGGTCTGATGGGCAATCTCCTGCACCGTGCCGGTGAGCTTGCGAATCTGCGCGACCTGCTCGGCCAGCTTGCTCTGGTTGCGGTTCATCGCCGACAACGCGCTGCGCAATAGCCGCAGTTGGCCATCGAGCTCGCTGACGGTACCGGCGCCGGCCAGTCCGGCCTGGCTGGCCTGGTCCAGGTCGGCGCTGACCTGCTGCAATGCCGTCGAGATACCGGCGCTGCCATCCGTCAAGCGATCGACACTGCCACGGCTGTCGCCGGCGGCCTTGTCGAGTGCGGTCTGTTCGCGTGACAGCTGCTGCACCGCGCCCAGCACCAGGCTTTGTTGTTCCACGGTCTGCAGCGCCACCGAGCTGGGTGGGCGGCTGGCGACGCGGGCGAGCAATGGCGCCAGCACCAGCGCGGCGCGCGGATACCTGCGTCGCAATACGGCGACCTGTGTGTCGTTGCCGCTGGCGGCGGCTTCGACCAGGGCGGCGATATGCTGGTTCCAGATCAAGCTCATGGGGCGGGCATCACCTCTATGGAGTGCGGGAGTGCAACTGCTGCATCGTCAAAAACTTTCGAAACTTGAGGAAGCAAGTCGCATGCCAGCGCAACCGCACTAAAGCATGCGGCTGCGCGGCCGATAGTTCCCGCAGACAGTCGCTGCGGCGGCAACGCATCCGAGGAGTCCGCATGGGCGGCACATTGCTGGAAAAGGTGGAGCGACACACCCGGCTGGCCGGCCACAACCGGGTCGCGATGCTGCTGTTCCGGCTGGGCGACGAGCAGCTGTTCGGCATCAATGTATTCAAGGTGCGCGAGGTTCTGCGGCGCCCGCCGCTGGAGCGCATGCCGGGCGTGCACGAGTTGCTGGCCGGCAGTTGCGACTATCGCGGGCAGACCATTCCGGTGATCGACCTGGCCGCCGCGCTTGGTTATGCGCCGCTGCGCGATGTGGATTCGGCCCACCTCATGGTCACCGAGTTCAGTCGCTCGATGCAGGGATTTCTGGTGGCCGACCTGCAGCGTATGGTGCAGTGCGAGGGCGAAACACTGGTGGCCCCGTCCAGCGCACTGGGCTTCGGTGCGCGGGTCAATGCGGTGACCCGGGTCGATGGCGCGCTGCTGGCGGTGGTCGACGTGGAGCATGTGCTGGCCAGCATCGATGCGAGGCCGGCCGAGCTGTCGATGCAGATGCGGCGGGTTGCCGGTGCACGTTCGCTGGCGCCACGGCGCGTGATGGTGGTGGATGATTCGGTGATTGCCCGTCGTCGCCTGGTCAGCCTGTTCAAGCAGATGAATATCGAGTGCGTGGTGGCAAAGGACGGTCGCGAGGCGCTCGATCGTCTGCTCGAACTGGCCGTCGCCGACCCCGCCGAAGGGGTCAAGCTGGTGGTGTCCGATATCGAGATGCCGCGGCTGGACGGCTATGCGCTCACCCGCGCCATTCGCGAGGCGCCGAGCCTGCGCCAGCTCAAGATAGTGCTGCACAGCTCGCTCAGCGGCATGTTCAACGAGGCGATGGTGAAGGAGGTCAAGGCCGATCGTTTCGTGGCCAAGTTCCAGCCGGACGTGCTGGCACAGGTGGTGCTGGAATTGTTGCCGGAGTCGGCGCTAACGCCAGCGCCAGCGCCAGCGGACTGACATTCCGGCGGCTCGCTGCGCCTGGCGTCAACAATCCGTCTTTCGGTGGCGTCGCTGCGCCGGTGTCGCCGGTGGTTGTCGCCCCAACCCAGCAACAGCAAGGGTTTCCAGTCGCTGGCATGCAATTTGCCTCCAGCTCCGTGCGGCAACTGCACGCGGAGCGAAGCGATGACCCTGACCCCTGACAACCTGTTCGGCATCCACACCCGTGCGCTGGATTTGTGGCAGCGCCGTACCGAAGTGCTTGCCAACAACCTGGCCAACGCCGATACCCCGGGCTATCTGGCTCGCGACGTCGACTTCCGCAAGGTGCTGGCCGCCGCGGGCGGCGGCCCGGATGGCCTGCCATTGCAGACGACCACGCCCGGTCAGATCAGTACCGCCGGTCAGGCGGCGGACGGGCTGGCGTATCGCGTGCCGACCCAGCCGAGCATGGACGGCAACACCGTCGATGCCCAGGCCGAACAGGCTGCCTTTGCCGCCAACGGTGTGCATTACCAGGCCAGCCTTTCCTTCATCACCGCGCAGATCCGCATGCTGCGGACGGCGATCACCGGAGCATCGAGCTGATGTCTCTTTTCTCTATTTTCAATGTTGCCGGCTCCGGCATGGCCGCGCAGTCGCTGCGCTTGAACACGGTGGCCAGCAACCTGGCCAATGCCGATAGCGTCGCCAGTACGCCCGACGGCGCCTACCGCTCGCGCGAGCCGCTGTTCGCCGCGGTGAAGAACCAGCAGGACAGCGGCAGCAATGCCGTGGGCGAAGGCGTGCAGGTGCTCGGCGTCACCGAGAGCCAGGCCGCCATCCCGAGCCGCTACGAGCCGGGCAATCCGCTGGCTGACGCCGACGGTTACGTCTACAGCAGCAACGTCAATCCGGTCGACGAGCTGGTCAACATGATCTCGGCCTCGCGCTCATATCAGAACAACGTCGAAGTGATGAACTCGACGCGCCAGCTGATGCAGAAGACGCTGGACCTCGGCAAATGAGGTCCGCACAGATGAAACACGCACAGGTGAGGAACGTGGCATGAGTGACATGGCGATTGGCGGTCCCGCTTCGAACACCGCAAAGGCGGCCAGCGCGGGCAAGGAGAAAACCCTCGGCCAGGCCGATTTCCTGAGCCTGTTGGTGCAGCAGATGCGCAACCAGGATCCGACCAAGCCGATGGATTCATCGCAGATGGTCAGCCAGCTGGCACAGATCAGCCAGGTTTCTGCGACGCAATCGCTGCAGACCTCGTTCGACAGCCTCAGCCAGTCGCTGCAAGGCAACCAGATGTTGCAGGCAAGCAGCATGGTCGGGCGCAGCGTGACCGTGCCGTCGGCAGCGGGTCAGTTGCAGGCCGCTGGTCTGGACGGCGCGGTGAACGTGCCCGACGGCGGCGGCACCGTGCTGGTACAGGTCACCGACAAGGACGGCAACGTGCTGCGCACGCTGAACCTGGGTACGCCCGCGGCGGGTCTGGCGGCATTCCACTGGGACGGCAAGGACGACGGGGGCACGGCGCTGGCCGAAGGCACTTACGGACTCAAGGCGCAGATCGGCAACGATGCCGTGGCGACCTATGTGAGCGGCAAGGTCAGCGGTGTCGGCATGACCGGCAGCGACGGCGCCTATCTGGATGTGGATGGTTTTGGTGGCGTCCTGCTCAGCCAGGTCGCGCAGATCAACTGATGGCCCCGCGGGGCTTCAATACAGAGGAATTACTCGGATGCCTTTCAACATTGCATTGAGCGGTCTCAACGCGGCCTCCTCGGATCTCGAGGTCACCGCCAACAACATCGCCAACACCGGTACCACCGGCTTCAAGGGCTCGCGCGCGCAGTTCGCCGAGCTGTTCAACGCCGCCGGTCCCAACCTCAGCGCCACCCAGACTGGCAGCGGTGTGCGCCTGACCAACGTGGCCCAGCAGTTCACCGCAGGCAGTGTGGAGACCACCAACAACAGCCTGGATTTCGCCATCAGCGGCGAGGGCTTTTTCACGCTGCGCGATGGCAAGGGCTACTCGTACACCCGCGCCGGCGCGTTCGGAAAGGACCAGGACGGCTACGTGACCAATGCCAATCACCAGCGCCTGCAGGTGTTTCCGGCACTGTCCAACGGTACCTTCGACAACAGCACGATGACCGATCTGCAACTGGTCACCTCGCAGAACGCGGCCAAGGCCACCGGCAACGTGCAGATGTCACTCAACTTGCCCTCCAATGCAGTGGCGCCCGCCACCGCGTTCGATCCGGTCAACGACCCGGCCAGCTACAACCAGTCGACCCCGTTCACCGCCTACGACTCGCTCGGCGCCACCCACAGCGGCACGGTGTATTTCGTCAAGGACCCGGCCGCCAACGTGTGGAATGCGCACCTGTATATCGATGGCGCCTCGACCGGCGCGTCGCAGGCGCTCACGTTCAACAGCAGCGGCGCATTGATCGCCCCGGCGAACGGCAAGCTGGCCTTTCCGGCGGTATCGGTCAGTCCCGGCGCGAATCCCATGCAGCTCACCCTGGACATGAGCAAGGCGACCCAGTTCGGCAACACCTACGCAGCCAGTGCGATCAACCCCGATGGCTTTCCCACCGGCGTGCTGGCCAGCATTGATGTGTCCGGCGAAGGCGTCGTGCAGGCCAAATATTCCAACGGCCAGACCACCGCACTGGGCCAGCTGGCGATGGCGCAGTTCTCCAACGAGCAGGGCCTGCGCCAGCTGGACAACACCAACTGGGCCGCGTCCTACGACTCCGGCACGCCGATCATGGGTGCTGCCGGCAACGGCACATTCGGCAGCGTGCAGGCCGGTGCGCTGGAGGCGTCCAACACTGCCGACCTCACCGCCCAGCTGGTCAACATGATCAAGGCACAGCGGAACTACCAGGCGAACGCGCAGGTGATCTCCACCGACAACCAGCTGACCCAGACCATCATCAACATCCGCAACTGACCTCACACGCAGCGTGAGGTCATCCCGGCGCAGGCCGGGATCTAGTGAAAGAACCGTCCCGGCGTGCCGGGGTCATCGCCATTGAGGTTTTTCCCATGGATCGTTCGCTCTATGTAGCCATGACCGGTGCCACGCAGATGATGCGCGAGCAGTCGGAGGTGGCACACAACCTGGCCAACGCCGACACCGTCGGTTTCAAGGCGCAGCTGTCGGCATTCCAGCCGCTGCCGGTGCAGGGGCCGGGCATGCCCACGCGGATCAACGGCGTGGCGCAGGGCCTGGGTGTGGACATGCGCGAGGGCGGCCAGGTCGAGACCGGTCGCGAGCTGGATGTGGCGGTGCAGGGGCAGGGCTGGATCGCGGTACAGGGCGCCGACGGCAGCGAGGGTTACACCCGCGCCGGCGAATTGCGGCTCACCCCGGACGGCCTGCTCACCGATTCGCGCGGCAATCTGGTGCTGGGCGATGGCGGCCCGATCAGCGTGCCGCAGAGCAGCCAGATGAACATCGGTGCGGACGGCACCGTCTCGGTGGTGCCGATGGGGCAGGCCCCCGCAACCATCGCCGCGGTCGGTCGCATCAAGCTGGTCAATCCGGGCGCCGATCGGCTTGCGCTGGGCAGCGACGGGCTGATGCACCTGAGCGATGGCGGCACCGCGGATGCCGATCCGGCGGTCACGCTGAAATCAGGCGTGCTGGAGTCCAGCAACGTCAATCCGTCGCAGACGCTGGTGCAGATGATCCAGCTGTCGCGTCAGTACGAATTGCAGATCCGCTCCATCCACAGCGCCGACGAGAACGCGCAGTCCGCCTCGCGGCTGCTGCAGATGACCTGACAAGCCCGACGCGATTTTTCATAAAGACATCCAGACGTCCAAACGGAGTCCATCGACATGTTTTCATCCCTGTGGGTAGCCAAGACCGGCCTAGATGCGCAGCAAACGCGCATGGACGTGATCTCGAACAACCTGGCCAATGCCAACACCACCGGCTACAAGAGCGCGCGTGCGGCGTTCCAGGATCTGGTCTACCAGAACCTGCGCCAGCCCGGTGGCCAGACCACCGAGCAGACCCAGTCGCCATCGGGCCTGATGCTGGGTACCGGCGTGCGCGTGGTCGGCAGCGAGAAGCTGTTTACTCAGGGCAACATCGAGCAGACCGGCAACTCGCTGGACGTGGCCGTGCAGGGGCGCGGCTTCCTGCAGGTCACGATGCCCGACGGCACCATCGCCTATACCCGTGATGGTTCGCTGCACCTGGACCAGAACGGCCAGATCGTCACCGCCAACGGCTATGCAGTGGATCCGGCGGTGAGCGTTCCGGCCAACGCGCAGAGCATCACCATCGGCAGCGACGGCACCGTCAGCGTGAGCCTGCCGGGACAGGCCGCGACGCAGCAGATCGGCACCGTGCAACTGGCCGATTTCATCAACCCCGCCGGCCTGCAGCCGAACGGCGACAACCTTTACCTGGAAACCGCCTCCAGCGGTTCGCCGCAGATCGGCCAGCCGGGCCTGAACGGCCTGGGCACGCTTTCGCAGGGTGCGCTGGAAAGCTCCAACGTCAACGTGGTCGAACAGATGGTCGACATGATCGAAACCCAGCGCACCTACGAGATGAACTCCAAGGCAGTGTCGGCCGCTGACTCGATGCTGCAGTTCCTCACCAACAAGACATGAGTAATGCCGTGATGTCGAATCGCTTCCGCTTGCCACTGCTGTTGTGTGCGCTGGCCCTGCTGGCCGGCTGCGCCAGCGCGCCGCGTTCGCACGACGATGCCGAGTGGGCACCGACGCCGCCACCCGCGCAGCAGGTGGCGCCGACGCAGGCCGACGGCTCGATCTATCACGACTCGCAAAACATGGAGCTGTTTGCCGATCCGCGCGCCCACCGCGTGGGCGACATCCTCACCGTGGCGCTGGTGGAAAGCACCCAGGCCAGCAAGAAGGCCACCACCAGCACCAGCAAGACCGACAAGGCCAAGATCGCCTCGCCCACCATCCTGGGGCAGGGTCTGTCGATCGGCGGCAAGGTAGCCGACATCGGCCTGGATGGCGAGCGCAGCTTCGACGGCACCGGCTCCAGCAGCCAGAGCAACCAACTCACCGGCCAGATCACCGTCACCGTGGCGCAGCGCCTCACCAACGGCAATCTGCTGGTGCGCGGCGAGAAATGGCTGACCATCAACCAGGGCCAGGAGCTGGTACGCATCTCCGGCATCGTGCGTCCGCAGGACATCGGCCAGGACAACGTGGTGCCATCCACCCGCGTCGCCGATGCGCGCATCAGCTACACCGGACGCGGCACCCTGGCTGACGCGAACACGCGCGGCTGGCTGTCGCGCTTCTTCAATTCCAAGTGGATGCCGTTCTGATGAAGACGCCTTGCAGTACGCCGCCACCGCAGCTCGCCCAGTGCAATGGAAGCCCCATGCGTGAAGCGGGCGGGAGCGTGAGCTGGCTGGCGCCGCCGATGCGTCCGTCCGATCCGCAGTACGCGCGCCAGGCGGCGGAATCCCGCCGCGCGGCGATCCGCGCCGCCGCATCGCGCTGGCATGCCTTCGGTGCGACCGCACTTGTGTGCCTGCTCGGACTGTTCGTGCCCACGCCGGCCCATGCCGACAAGATCCGCGATCTGGTGCAGGTGGCCGGAGTGCGCAGCAACCAGTTGATCGGTTACGGCCTGGTGGTGGGCCTGGATGGTTCGGGCGACCAGACCACGCAGGCGCCGTTCACCACCCAGAGTCTGGAGAACATGCTGCAGCAGTTCGGCATCACGGTGCCGGCCAGTGCCCGGCCGCAGCTGAAGAATGCCGCGGCCGTGATGGTCACGGCCGAGTTGCCGCCGTTCGCCAAGCCCGGTCAGGCGATCGACGTGACGGTCGCCTCGATCGGCAACGCCAAGAGCATCCGCGGCGGCCAGTTGTTGATGGCGCCGTTGCGTGGCGCTGACGGCAACGTCTACGCAGTGGCGCAGGGCAGCGTGGTGGTTGGCGGTGTCAGCGCCCAGGGCAAGAGCGGCTCCAGCGTGCAGGTCAATATTTCCGCCAGTGGGCGCATTCCCAATGG
This sequence comes from Rhodanobacter glycinis, assembly GCF_006438785.1. Lineage (GTDB taxonomy): Bacteria > Pseudomonadota > Gammaproteobacteria > Xanthomonadales > Rhodanobacteraceae > Rhodanobacter > Rhodanobacter glycinis_A. The sequence goes on from NZ_RCZB01000005.1 coordinate 187,060, forward strand.
TGCCTCGGTGGAGCGCATCGTGGCCTCGTCGTTTGCCGGCGGCGGCGATTTGACGCTGAACCTCAATACCGCCGATTTCACCACCGCTGCGCGGATCGCCACCGCGATCAACCAGGCCTATGGGGCCGGCACCGCACAACCGCTCGACGGCGGTTCGGTGTCGGTGCGCGGGCCGCAGGATCCTGCGCAGAAAGTGGCATGGCTGGGAGCGATCCAGAACCTCGACGTGCAGCCGGGCGATGCACCGGCCCGCATCGTGGTGAACTCGCGCACCGGCACCGTGGTGATCGGTTCGGACGTGCGGGTTACCGCGGCTGCGGTGGCGCATGGTGCGATCCAGGTCACCATCGGCGAGCAGGCGCTGGTCAGCCAGCCGGCACCCTTCAGCAAGGGGCAGACCGCGATCGTGCCGAGCAGCAGCGTGCAGATCAGCGAAGACGGCGCGCACATGTTCAAGTTCGGCCCCGGCGTAAGCCTGGACACTATTGTCCGCGCGGTGAACCAGGTCGGCGCCACGCCGAGCGACCTGATCTCGATCCTGCAGGCACTGAAGCAGGCCGGTGCGCTGCATGCGGATCTGGTCGTGATCTGATCAGGTGAAAAGCTCATGACCCCGATCAACAGCACCTCGCCGGCACTCGATACCTGGACTGAACTGTCCGGCTTCCATCAGTTGCGCGCACAGGCGCGCAGCGATGGCGGCAAGGGTGCGCTGCCAGCGGTGGCCAAGCAGTTCGAGGCGATCTTCACCCAGATGATGTTGAAATCGATGCGCGACGCCAACGCCAGCATGGGTAGCGACATCGCCGGCAGCGAGCAGGTCAATTCGTATCGCGACATGTTCGACCAGCAGCTGTCGCTGAGCCTGGCAAACGGCCACAACGGCCTCGGTATCGCGAAGATGCTGGTACGCCAGCTTGGCGGCAAACCGGATGCCACCGCTGCCACCGCTGCCACCGCTGCCACCGCTGCCACCGCTGCAGATGCCAGCCAGGGGCTGCCGTTGTCCACGGCTGGCGTTCTCAATGCCAATGTCCGCGCACTGCTGCAACTGGGTGCCGACCGCACAGCGGCCGGCGGCGATGGCGCGGGTGATGCAGCCGATGGTTTCGGCATGTCGGGCGTGCCATCGACGGCCGATGTCGGTTCATCCTGGCGTCAAGCGCTCGATCGCATGGCGCAGGGTGCGCTGGACGTGGCCGGCACGGCGGCGAAGCTGCTGCCAGGTGGTGACCCGGTGAATTTCGTTCGCGCACTGGCACCGCATGCGGCGGTGGCGGCGAAGCAGCTTGGCGTATCGGTGCGTGCACTGCTGGCGCAAGCGGCACTGGAAACCGGCTGGGGCAAGCACCTGCCCAGCCATGGCGACGGCAGCAGCAGCAACAATCTGTTCGGCATCAAGGCCGGCAGCAGCTGGGGCGGCGACAAGGTCAGCGTACCCACGCTGGAGTATGAGAACGGCGTGGCGGTGCGCAAGCGCGATCAGTTCCGTGCCTACGACTCGCCTTCCGAATCGTTCTCCGATTACGCCCGCCTGCTGGCCGAGAGCCCGCGTTATGCGCAGGCGCTGGGCCAGGGCGAAAACATCGCGGGCTTTGCGCGGGCGCTGGTGCATGGCGGCTATGCGACTGACCCGTCGTACGTTGCCAAGATCACCGCGATCGCCAACAGCGCGCAGATGCGCGAGGCGTTGGCCGGCCTCCACGCGGATGGCGGCGCCGAATGAATGTCGTCGCGCCATGCAGCGCCGACTTCAACCGCCATGTGCCGGGGCGGGTGAGAGCTGCGCACATCGCCAATGCCGCTCTTTCGAATCGTCGCCCGCGACGCGTTGCCGGACAGTGCACTCAAGAGAATGCCCCGGCAGCCGTTACCGTTTCCACGTACCGCGCGTTGCCGGCGGTGCCCCAGGTGTTGAGGATGTTCCATGGCTGACATGCTTTCGACCGGCGTGTCCGGGCTGCTTGCCTCGCAGATCGGGCTCAGTACGGTCAGCCACAACGTGGCCAATGTGAACACCGACGGGTACAGCCGTCAGGTGGTGTCGTTCGGTGCCAGGTTGCCCGAAGGGCAGGGTGGCTACTACATCGGCACGGGCGTCAACACGGTGGCGGTCCAGCGTGCCTACAGCCAGTTCTTGAACAGCTCGCTGTGGTCGGCCAGTTCCGGACAGGGGCGTGCCAGCACCATGGCCGGTCTCACCGGTCAGCTCAACAACCAGCTGTCCGGCAGCAACAACCTGCAAACCTCGCTGGACAGTTTCTATGGCGCCGTGCAGGACATGGCCAACGCGCCATCGGACACCGCGTCGCGCCAGGTGCTGCTGGCCCGCGCGGGCGGATTGGCCACGACGTTTCGCGCGCTGTCCGGCCAGTTCAATGCGCTGTCCGGCCAGGTGCAGCAGCAGGTCAGCGATACGGTCGATTCGATCAACAGCGACAGCCAGTCGATCGCCAAATTGAACGGACTGATCCGTTCCTCCGCGGCCACCGACGGCACGCCGCCGGCCGACCTGCTCGACCAGCGCGACGCGCTGGTGAAGAAACTGGCGGGCGAAGTCGGCGTGAGCGTGGTGCCGCAGAACGACAACACCATCAGCGTCTTCGTCGGCAACGGCCAGGCCCTGGTCACCGGTACCGAGGCACATGCACTCGGCACTGCGCCGAACATCTACGACGCCACCCGTCAGGAAGTGGTGGGTGCGGCGTCGGGCAATGTACTCAGCGGCCGCATCGGCGGAGGCACACTGGGCGCGCTGCTGGATTTCCGCAGCAACGTGCTCGACCCGGCACAGGCCCAATTGGGCCGCACCGCGCAGGCGATGGCCAGCGCATTCAATGCGCAGCATGCGCAGGGCGTGGACCTGCAAGGCAAGGTCGGCGGCACGTTCTTCAACGTCGCCGGCCCCACTGTGCAGGCGGCCAGCACCAACAGCGGCAGCGGCACGCTGGATGCCAGCATCAGCGACATCGGTGGGTTGACCGGCAAGGATTACGTGCTGAGCTACGACGGCAGCAACTGGAGCATGCGCGACACCAATGGCAGCAGCATCGCGCTCAGCGGCACCGGCACCGTCGCCGATCCGTTCAAGGCGGCCGGGCTGAGCCTGGTGGTGGGCGGCACTGCCAGCGCCGGCGACAGCTTTCGCGTGCAGCCCAGCCGCAACGCGGCCGCCAGTTTTTCGATGGCGATCGATGACCCCGACAAGGTTGCCGCCGCCGCACCGTTCACGGCCACGGCGGCTGCCGGCAACACCGGCACGGGTTCGCCCAGCGTCAGCATCAGCGACGGCAGCAACGCCAATCTGTTCAACGCCAGCTCCGTCGTGTTCAGCTCACCCACCAGCTACAGCATCGACGGTGGCGCGGCGCAGACCTTCACGCCCGGCCAGCCCATCGTGCACAACGGCTGGAGCATGCAGCTCAGCGGCGCGCCGCAGGCCGGCGACAGTTTCAGCCTGCAGGCCAACAGCAATGCGCATGGCGACAACAGCAACGCGCTGATGCTGGGCAAGGTCGCCAATCTCGGCGTACTCGATGGCGGCGTCACCAGTACCGGCCGTGCCTACAGCCAGCTGGTCAGCCAGGTCGGCGGCGCTGGCGCGCTGGCCAAGGACGACCTGACCACGCAGACCGCGGTGTACAACCAGGCGATGAGTTCGCAGCAAAGTGTGTCCGGCGTGAACCTGGACGAAGAGGCTGCCAACCTGGTGCGTTTCCAGCAGGCCTACCAGGCCTCGGCCCAGGTCATCAGCACGGCCAACAGCATATTCGGCGCGCTGCTCAGCGCCGTGCGGGGATAACTCATGCGCGTTTCCACCAGTTGGATACAACAGCAGTCGGTCGGCAGCATGATGGATCGCCAGAGCGACCTGTCCGATATCAACACGCAGTTGAGCACCGGCAAGCGCATCAACCAGCCATCGGACGATCCGGTCGGTGCGGCGCGTGCGCTGGACCTTTCGCACCTCACCGCCGACACCGCGCAGTATCAGCGCAACATCACCTCGGCCAACGCGCGGCTGGGTCTGGAAGACCAGAGCCTGTCGAACACCACCAACGTGCTTGACCGTGTGCGCACGTTGCTGCTGGAGGCCGCCAACGGCACCCAGAGCGACGGCACCCGCGGCGACATTGCCGCCGAGATGGTGCAGCTGCGCCAGCAACTGCTCGGCCAGGCCAACGGCAAAGACGGCCAGGGTGACTACATTTTTGCCGGCAATCGTACGGGCACCGAACCCTTTGCTTCGCAGAATAGCGTGAGCTATCTGGGCGACAACGGCCAGCGCATGGTCGCCGCTGGCGCTGGTCTGCAGGTGGCCACCGGTGATCCGGGCAGCGCCGTGTTCGTCGATATTCCCACCGGCAATGGTACCTTCGCGATCAGTGCCGACCCGGCCAATACGGGTACTGCCGTGGCCGGCGCCAGCAGCGTCAGCAACCCCAATGCGAGTCCTTCGGCGTGGGATGGTGGCAACTACAGCATCGTGTTTACCGCCGCCAATGCGTACGAGGTGCGCGACGGCGGCGGCGCCGTGCTGGACAGCGGCAGCTACGACGCGACCAATGGCGGCAGCATCACCTTTCGCGGTGCCCAGGTGGCATTCAGCGGCGCGCCCGCCGTGGGCGACAAGTTCGCGCTGGGGGCGTCCACCAAACAGGACATGTTCACCACTCTGGACAACATCATCAACACGCTGCGCACACCCAATGGCGGCGGCGCGCAGATGCAGAACAACATCAACACGCAGTTCGCGAATCTCGATCAGGCGATCGACAACATCACGCGCACGCGCGGGATGGTCGGTGCGCGCATGAATGCGCTCGATCAGCAAAGCGGACTCAACGACGACCTGACACTGCAGTACAAGAGCGCACTGACGGATGTGCAAGACGTGAACTACTACGACGCGATCAGCCAGCTCGGTGCGCAGACCACCGCACTGCAGGCGGCGCAGCAGACATTCACCAAAATCCAGGGTTCAAAATTGTTCGATTATTTGCGTTGACAAGGCTCAAGTTTCAGTGGTGGGGGTCGAAACAGTTCACAAGGCGGATGCATTCAATGGTGAATCCCCGCCGGATTGTCTGAGCCGACGGTTGTCGGCACATCACCCCGATTCGGAGAATTCCCATGGTCATGAGTGTCAACACCAACATCAGCTCGCTGAATGCCCAGAAAAATCTGGCCACCTCGCAGAGCAAACTGGCAACCGCCATCGAGCGCCTGTCGTCCGGCATGCGCATCAACAGCGCGAAGGACGACGCCGCCGGCCTCGCCATCTCGACCCGCTTCACCACCCAGATCAATGGCCTGAACCAGGCTGTCAGCAATGCCAACGACGGCATCTCGCTGGCGCAGACCACCGAGTCGGCGCTGAACGAGGTGACCAACAACATGCAGCGCATCCGTACGCTGGCCGTGCAGTCCGCCAACGCCACCAACTCCGACAGCGACCGCGCCGCGCTCGACGCCGAAGTGCAGCAGCGTCTGGCGGAAATCACCCGTATTTCGACCCAGACCAGCTTCAACGGCCGCCATGTGCTCGACGGCAGCTTCGGCAACGCCGCGTTCCAGGTCGGCGCCAACGTCGGTGAAACGATTTCGGTGAACCTCAGCCAGGGTGCACGTGCCGACCAGATGGGTTCGCTTGCCGCCGGCACCGGCACCGCCGTAACGACCAACGCTCTGGTGGCCAGCAATCTGAAAATCCAGGTGGGTACTGGTGCAGTCACCAATATCGCTGCCTCGGTGGCCGGTCCCTCGGCCGGCCAGGGCGCCGGCAGCGCGTACGCGAAAGCTGCAGCGATCAACGCGTCCAATGTTTCCGGTTTGACCGCCACGGCCAGCAGCTCGGTCAGTGGCGCATTCACCAGCACCGGCGGTGCCGCCGGCAACACCTACGCGTTGAACATCAACGGCCAGGACATCTACGCCGCGGGTACCGATACCTCGGGCGCCGCGTTGACGGGTGACAAGGTGGTTGCGCAGATCAATGCCTACTCCACCCAGACCGGCGTGACCGCGGCTGTGGACGCGGGCGGCAACATGACCCTGTCGACTGTCGACGGCCGTGATATCAACGTCACCCAGACGCTGGGCGGCAGTGCCACGGGCGGCCTCGCCGCAGGCATGGTTGCGAATACTCATGGCACACTCTCGCTGAGTGCCGCATCCGCCATCACGTTCTCCGGTTCGCAGTCGGCCGATATCGGCTTCTCGGCGAATATCGCGCTCGACACCACCAAGACCCTGGCCTCGGCGAACGTGTTGACCGTGGCTGGCGCCAACTCCACGATCAACCGCATCGACGCGGCGCTGTCCACGGTCAGTGGCATGCGCAGCAATCTCGGCGCGGTGCAGAACCGTTTCAGCTCCACCATCGCCAACCTGCAGACCATTTCGCAGAACCTCAGCTCGTCGCGCAGCCAGATCCAGGATGCCGACTTCGCTGCGGAAACGGCGAACATGTCCAGTGCGAACATCCTGCAACAGGCCGGTGTCTCGGTACTGGCGCAGGCCAACGCTTCCACCCAGAGCGTGTTGAAGCTGCTGGGTTAATAGCTTGACCCGAAACGGCCGTCAGAGATGGCGGCCGTTTCCCTTATTTTGAGGAACTCCGCTCATGGCAATTACCGTAGGCTCCACCACACCAACCACGGGTTTGCTGACTTCACTGGGCGTGGGTTCCGGGCTCGACGTAGCCACGCTGGTCGACAAGCTGGTGGCCGCCAAGAAGGCGCCGCAGCAGAACCAGATCAGCAACCAGGCCGCCGCTGCCAATACCCAGCTTTCCGCGCTGGGCCAGATCGGCGCCGCGCTTTCCGCACTGCAGTCGGCGATGGCGACGCTTACCGATGGCAGCGCATTTGCCAGCCGCACCGTGACCAGCAGTGACACCACAGTATTGGGCGCAGGCAGCGACGGCACCGCCGTCAATGGCAGCTACAACATCGTCGTCGGCAAGCTGGCCAGTTCGTTGAAGGCTTCATCCGGCGCATTCGCCAGCTCGAGTACCGCGGTGGGAACCGGCACGCTCACCCTCGAGGTGGCAGGCAAGTCGATGAGTCTCACGCTCGACAGCACCAACAACTCGCTCGCCGCGGTGCGCGATGCGATCAACAAGGCCAGCGACAATCCCGGCGTGTCGGCGACCATCGTCACCGGCTCCGACGGTGCGCATCTGGTGCTGAGCGGCACGCAGACCGGCGCGGCCAATGGTTTCAAGGTCAGCAGCAGCGGCGGTGACGGCGGCTTGGCCGCGTTGAACTACGACGTGGCTGCCCCGAGCGGCAATGCGCTGAGCGTGATCAACGCGGCCAGCGATGCGAATTACACCATCGACGGACTGGCCGCCAACAGCGCGAGCAATACCATCAGCACGGCGATCGACGGGCTCACACTCAATCTCATCAAGGTCGGCAGCAGCACGCTCAGCGTGTCCAGCGATTCCTCCAAGCCTACCGGCGCATTGACCAATCTGGTCAATACGTACAACAGCTTCGTCGGGATCTACCAGAACCTAACCAAATACGATGCCACCAGCGGAACCGCCGGCGCGATGATCGGCGACGCCACGCTGAACAGTATCAACAGCACCTTGTCGAGCATTGTCGGCGGCACTGCCAACGGCACGACGCTGTCGTCCATCGGCATTTCGCTGCAGGTGGACGGCACCTTGAAGCTGGACAGCGGCAAGCTGGCCACGGCGCTGTCCGATGGCGGCAAGACCGTCGGCAACCTGTTCGCCGGCACCGGCGGCTTCGCCGCCAAACTGAATGGGTCGCTGAGCAACTGGGTCGGCGATTCCGGCCTGCTGGCAGGACGCACCACCAGCCTCAGCCAGCAGCTGAAAGATCTGTCGAGCCAGCAGACCACGCTGAACAGCCGCATGGATGATCTCACCGCACGCTACCAGGCGCAGTTCACTGCGCTCGACACATTGATGAGCAAGCTCAACAGCACCAGCAGCTACCTGCAGCAGCAGTTCGACGCGCTCAACAACAGCAACAAGAAGTAATCCGAAAAACCTCAAGGCAGGAGATCACGATCATGGGATTCGGCTACGGCGCAGGCGCCTACCAGCAGGTTCGTTCGCACGGCGGCGTGGAGTCGGCCGACCCGCATGGGCTGATCACGCTGTTGATGGATGGCGCGCTCGAGCGCCTGGTGAAGGCCCGCGCGCACATGTTGCGCGGTGAGGTGGCCGCCAAGGGCGAGACGATCTCGCGTTGCATCGAGATCATCGGTGGGTTGCGCGACAGCCTCGATCCCAAGGTCGACACGGCGATGGTCGAGCGTCTCGACTCGCTCTATGAATACATGAGCCGGCGCCTGCTGCAGGCCAACCTGCGCGACGACGCGGATATTCTCGATGAGGTCAGCGGATTGTTGCAGCAGCTGCGCGACAGCTGGGTGCAGATCGCGCCGGTTGCTCGCGCGGTGGGTGCGTGACCGTGACGCTGTTCCCGACGGGATCGCCGCTGGCGCAGGCGCTCGCCATCACCCGCACGATGCTGGCTGCCGCGCACGCCCAGGACTGGGAGCAGCTGTCCACCCTGGAAGCAACGCGTGAGCCGCTGTTGCGTCGCCAGCATCCGGCGGATGCGGTCAGCCACGCCCAGCTGGGCGAGGTTCTGGCGTACGATCGCGAACTGCAGGCGTTGGTGGGCCAGGCACGTGATAGCGTTGCCCAGCAGTGGCAGCGCGAAAACGGCCGAGCCCAGGCGATTGCCGCCTACGAGCAGTCGTGATCCTGGTCTGAACCATCCGTGGGAGGCAGTCGCAGGTTGCGCTGCCCCACTCAGGCCCCGCCCTGCATGGCGTCGAAAACTCCCCAGTGTGGCGGGTTTCTGATCTTCAGCGGATACCGTGGAGCTGCACGATGAATACCGATCGGTGGGATGCGTTCGAGCAACGGGTGAGTGTCGAGGAGAGTCTGCACGTCGACAGCGAGCCACTCGCCTGGCCACCGCCGCAGGCGCAATTGCTGTGGCTGGCCGAACGCAACGCGAACACGCTGGCGGCGATTGCTGCGCTGGAGGAGCGTCGCGCCGATCTGGCCGATGACGACAGTCCGTTGATGCAGGAAATGCTGCGGATGGACGCCAAGCTCACCGCGCTGGTGGATATCGTCAACCAGCTGCTGGTGCCCGCCAGCACGCTGCCGCCGCGCCAGCTGTTGCGCTTCAATGCAGTCGGCGCACTGTTGCCCGCCAGTCTGGTGCCCGCAGGCGATGGCATGTTGTTGCGATTGCGCTTCGACTTCTGCCGCAGTCTGCCGCTGGAATTGCCGGCGCAAATGGAACGTCAATTCGACGATGGTCGAGTGTTCGTGGTGTTCACACCGCTCGGCGATGTGTTGGGTGACGCAATTGAGCGGCTGGTTTTTCGCCATCACCGACGCAAAGTGGCAGAGGCGCGTCAGCTGCCCGGTTGAACGGCGAGTCGATGCGAATCGATGCGAATCGAGTCGACATTTTCTATGTGATGCAGTTCGCACATATGAGCATCGCCGTGTAGTTCTTTTGACACGCGTCACGTATGCCAGTCGTGCTCCGTCACGTGGCGGGCTTCATTCAATCTCCCCTTGTTTCATGTGGTTACAGCAAACCGCTGCGTATGCGGGGCGGCAATCGCGATACCAGCTTTTCCGGCAAGTGACGTTTTGACGTCGCGACGACCCGGGAAACTGGCCCTCTTATTGCTCATGGTTCATCAGGCCGGCGACGGAAAGTCGGCATCGATGAAAAAGCAGTCCCGCTGGAAGCATGGGATTGCCATATGTGCAACACGGAGAAAGCGATGCAGAAATTCGACTTCCTGGTGATCGAGTCCGACGAGACGCGTGTGAACTCCGTGCTCTCGGCGCTCCATTTCCTGGGCTACCGGCCGCAGCATGGCGCCGCCTGCACCGAGATCGACGAGGCCACCCACGCCTGGCGTGCGGTGTACATCGGCGGCATCGATGACGTGGCCGAGGCAGAGCGTCAGTTTTCCCTGCTCGGTGCGACAGCTGCCCACATACCGGTGCTGCTGGCCGAAGATTCTCCCTGGGCCGAGCGCTTCAGCGCGCCGACCTCGCCGTTTGCGGCGCGGGTGGCCACGCTGGCCTTTCCGCTGCGCTACGAGAAGATGGCCGAAGCCATGCGCAATATCTATGCGCGCCTGCTCGGCGGCCAGTCCAGCGGCTTGCGTTTCGTCGGCAACTCGGCGCCGATGGTTCGCGTCAACGCGCTGATCCGTCAGGTCGCGCCGTTCGATTCGAGCGTACTGGTGCTGGGCGAATCGGGCACCGGCAAGGAGATGGTGGCGCGCGCGATCCATGAAAGTTCGCCGCGCCGCGACAAGCCGTTCGTGGCGATCAATTGCGGTGCGATTCCGGCCGAGCTGCTGGAAAGCGAATTGTTCGGTCACGAAAAGGGTGCGTTCACCGGCGCGATCACGGCGCGCAAGGGCCGTTTTGAAATGGCCGAGGGCGGCACCCTGTTTCTCGACGAGATCGGCGACATGAGCCTGCCGATGCAGGTGAAGCTGTTGCGCGTGCTGCAGGAGCGCGCCTACGAACGGGTGGGCGGCAACAAGACCCAGCGCTGCGACGTCCGCATCATCGCGGCCACGCATCGCAACCTGGAGCAGTCGATCGCCAACGACCAGTTCCGCGAAGATCTGTTCTATCGCCTGAGTGTATTTCCGTTGGAGTTGCCCTCGCTGCGTGAACGCCTGGAAGACCTGCCGCCACTGATCACCGAGTTCAACCAGCGGCTGGCCCGTCGCGGCCTGGGCGTGGTGCGCTTCAGCGCCGGCGCGATGCAGTCGCTGCGGGCGCACGCATGGCCGGGCAACGTGCGCGAGCTTTCCAATCTGGTCGAGCGCATGGCGATCCTGTTTCCGCACGGTGAAGTCCGCAGCAGCGACCTGCCGGAAAAATATCGTGGCCAGCATGCCGGCGACGAAGTTCACGGTGCCGCGCTGCTGGCACTGATGGACGATGAGCTGCACACGGGCGAAGGCATGGTGCACCCGGTGTCCGAATCGCTGCGCATGCTGCCCGAGCACGGGCTCGACCTGAAGGATCACCTGGCCGACATCGAAGTGGGTCTGATCCGCCAGGCGCTCGACGCCACCGGCGGCGTGGTGGCTCATGCCGCGCGCCTGCTGCACATGCAGCGCACCACGCTGGTGGAAAAGCTGCGCAAGTACGGCTTGCAGAACAGCCTGGCGGCCTAGTTGCATGCGGGCGAAAGGGAACGGCGAGCTGGGTGGCGCGACACGCGTCCCCCGGCGCGCGCCACTCGGCAGGTCTCTCCCGCATCGTGTTTTTCCCTCCATCCCGATGGCACGGCTCGTGCTTTTACCCCTGTAAACCCGTCACGCGCCGGGATTCCGTCATGAGGCAAGTGTCATGAGCACGATCGACGTCAACAACCTGCTTTCCCAGATGCGCCAGATGACGGCGCAGGTGCGCCCGCCGGAAACGGCGTTCAAGGCGGCGCCGGTCAGCGCGCAGTCCGACTTCTCCGCCGTACTCAAGCAATCCATTTCCGCGGTGGGCCGCAGCCAGATGGAGGCAGGCAACATGGCCGCGAGTTTCGAGCGTGGCGATCCCGGTGCCGATCTTGGCCGCACGATGATCGCGGTGCAGAAGGCCGACCTTTCGCTGCGCACCATGGTCGAGGTGCGCAACAAGCTGGTCGATGCGTACAAGGACATCATGAACATGCCGGTCTGACGCCTTCGCGTCGACTTCGACTCCGCCCTTAGCAAACGAGCAGTACCATGGCAGACAACGCCCTCGCGACGACCGGCAACAACGGTTCGCGCCTGGATCCCTTCAAGCAGATCGCCCGCAATCCGGCGACGCGTCAGCTCGTTCTGCTGGTGGCGGTTGCCGCGGCGGTGGCGCTGGGAGTGGCGGTGGTGCTGTGGTCGCGCGGGCCGAACTACGGCTTGCTGTATGCCGGGCTGGAGCAGAAGGACGCCGCCGCGATCACGCAGGAGCTGCAGACGACCAACACGCCTTACCAGCTGAGCAACGACGGTTCTTCGATCATGGCGCCGGCCGCCGATCTGGCCGCGCTGCGGCTCAAGCTGGCCAGCAAGGGACTGCCGCAGGGCAGCGCTGCCAGCAGCGCGCTGCCCGCCACCGATTCGCCGTTTGGCATGAGCGACCTGGCCGAACGCACCCGTTATCAGCAACTGCTGGAAACCGACTTGGGCACCACCATCGGCGGTCTGCAGTCGGTGCGTGCCGCGCGCGTGCATCTGGCTTTGCCCAAGCCCTCGGCATTCATCCGTGACAATCGTGCGGCCAGTGCCTCGGTGCTGGTCACGCTGTATCCGGGGCGTCAGCTCGACGCAGGCCAGGTGGCGGCGATCGTGCATCTGGTGGCAGCCAGTGTGCCGGACCTGGATGCCAGCCAGGTTTCCGTGATCGACCAGCAAGGCCAGTTGCTGACCACCGATCCGAACAGCCCGGGCGCGGTGGATGACAACCGCCTGCGCATGGCGACGCGGATCGAGAACACCTATGCCCAACGCATCGAGGAACTGCTGACGCCGCTGGTTGGGCCGGGCCGGGTGCGCGCGCAGGTCTATGCGGATCTGGATTTCAGCCAAACTGAAAAAGCCACCGAAACCTTCGGTCACGATCATCCGTCCCTGCGCAGCGAGCAGACCAGCAATGAGCAGCGCGGCGGAGCTGCCGCCGCTGGCGGCGTGCCCGGCGCGCTGAGCAACCAGCCGCCGTCACTGGTGGCGCAGCCGACCGCGGCCAAGCCGGATGCCGGCAAGGCGACAGCGACAACCACCGGCGCGGCGGCAACGACCACGACCACGACCAATACAGGCGACAGCTCCAGCAGCGCCACGCGCAATTACGAACTGGACCGCACCATCAGCCATGTCAGCGATCCGGCCGGACGCCTCGTCCGCCTGACCGTGGCCGTGGTGCTGGATGACAAGCTGGTCAATCCCGCAGCAGCTCCGGCCAGCAGTTCGTCGACCGCGACGAACAGCGTGCCGTTCAGTGCGCAAGAGCTGCAGCGTCTGACCGAGCTGACCAAGAACGCGGTGGGTTTCGACGCCAACCGCGGCGACAGCGTCAGCGTGGTCAATCAGGCGTTCCATCATGGTCCCGTGCCTGATGCGCTGCCGGAGACGCCGTTGTGGGAACGTCCCGGCGCGATGGATTTGTTCAAGCAGGGCCTCGGTGTGCTGATCGCGCTGCTGGTGGCGTTCGGCCTGCTGCGTCCGCTGCTGAAGGGGCTGGCGCGCGGTGAAACCGCATCGCGCGCGTTGCCAGCGCCGATGCCCAAGATCTCGGTGCGCGTCGATGACGAGCCCGCCGCCAACGAACCGGCCCGGCTCGCCGCCGCGCCGGTGCTCGCGTACGAGCAACGCATCGGCCAGGCACGGCGGATGGTGGGCGAAAACTCCAAACAGGTGGCGCAGGTCGTGAAGAACTGGGTGAGTGAAGATGGCAGCTAATCGTCCCGAGGCGCCCATCAATGGCGCGCAACGCGCAGCAATACTTCTGCTTACGCTGGGCGAGCAGGATGCCGCCGAGGTGCTCAAGCACCTCAGTGCGCGCGACGTGCAGGCAGTCGGCTCCGCGATGGCGGCGCTCTCCAGCGTGTCGCGCGAACACGTCGAGCACGCGCTGGACAAGCTCAATGAGGACATGGGCCGGCAAACATCGCTGGGCGTGGGCACCGAGGAATACATCCGCAAGATCCTGGTCAACGCGCTGGGCGAGAACAAGGCCGGCGGCCTGATCGATCGCATCCTGCTTGGCCGCAGCAGCAAGGGCCTCGAATCGCTGAAGTGGATGGAGAGCCGCGCCATTGCCGAGATGATCAACCAGGAACACCCGCAGATCATCGCGCTGGTGCTGGCGCACCTCGAGCCGGATCAGGCGGCCGAGGTGATCGGTTACCTGCCGCTGCGCGTGCGCTCCGATGCGTTGATGCGCATCGCCACGCTGGACGGCGTGCAGCCGCATGCGCTGAACGAACTGGACGAGATCATGGAGCGCCAGTTCTCGGGCAGCAACAAGAAGCTCAAGTCCGCCAACGTCGGTGGCCTGAAGGCTGCCGCCGACATTCTCAACGCGATGGAGGGCAGCCGCGAAACCGAATTGATGACCGCCATCCGCAGTCACGACGATGCACTGGGCGGACGCATCGAGGATCTGATGTTCGTGTTCGAGGATCTGGCCGAGCTGGACGACCGCGGCATGCAGACGCTGCTGCGCGAGGTGCCATCGGGCACCCTGATCACTGCGCTGAAGGGCGCCGAGCCGGAGATTCGCGAAAAGATCTTCGGCAACATGTCCAAGCGTGCTGCCGACATGATGCGCGACGATCTCGAAGTGAAGGGGCCGGTGCGCCTGAGCGAGGTCGACGCGGCGCAGAAAGAGGTGCTGGCGATCGCCCGCAAACTTTCCGATGCCGGTCAGCTCAGCCTTGCCGCCGGCGGGGATGAATTCGTCTGATGGCCGCTGCGATCCACACCATGGCGCAACAGGATTTCCAGCGCTGGGAGCTGCCGAACGTGGGCACCCAGCCAACCGCATCGAAGGCGGCCAATACATCGCCCCAACCCACCGTGCACGAACTGGCAGCGCTCGAACGGCAGGCGCGCGAGGAGGGCTATGCCGCCGGCCACGCCGAAGGCAAGGCCGCGGCACAGCAGCAGTTGCGCCAGCGCATGGCCCAGCTCGATGCGCTGTACGAATCGGCCGCGCGCCCGCTGCAGGCGCTCGACGAACAGACCGAGCAGGAGCTGGCCCGGCTGGCGACCATCGTGGCCAGCCGGGTGATCGTGCGCGAGTTGCAACTGGCGCCGGGATTGATCGCAAAGGTCGTGCGTCAGGCGGCCAGCGCGCTGCCGGCCGCCACCCGCGAGCTGCGCGTGCATGTGCATCCGGATGACCTGGCCCTGTTGCAGGAACTCGGCGCGGCGGAAAGTCATTGGCAGCTGCTGGCCGACCCCGCGCTGGCTCGCGGCGATTGCCAGCTGGAAAGCGCGCGTTCGCGGCTCGATGCGCGAGTGGAAACACGTCTGGCGGCAATCATCGATGCCGTGCTCGGCGATGACGCCGGGCATGCCGGACCCGATGCATGAGCATCGACGTCACTGACGTCGCGCGGCAGGCGCGCTGGCAACAGCAGCTTGCGCGGCGCAGCGCGCGGGCCAAGGTGGCGCACACGCTGACCGTGGAAGGCAGCCTGCGCCGCGTGGTGGGCCTGACTTTGGAAGCGGAAGGCTGCGAGGCTGCACTTGGCGCGCGTTGCCTGGTCGATACGGCTGACGGCGCCAAGCTCGAAACCGAAGTGGTCGGTTTTGCCGACGAACGCCTGCTGCTGATGCCGGTTGGCGACATGCACGGCGTGCTGCCGAATGCTCGGGTTCGCCCGTGCATTCACAGCGGCGGCCTGCCGGTGGGCATGGGCTTGCTGGGCCGGGTGATCGGCGCCGATGGCGTACCGCTGGACGGGCTCGGTCCGCTGGATTCGGACGAACATGCCGCGCTCAAGCGCGAGCCGATCAACCCGATGGCACGCAAACCGATCGACGCACCGCTGGATGTTGGCGTGCGCGCGATCAACGCGCTGCTTACGGTGGGGCGTGGCCAGCGACTGGGCCTGTTCGCCGGCTCCGGTGTGGGCAAATCGACCCTGCTCGGCATGATGACCAAGTACACCAACGCCGATGTGGTGGTGGTCGGCCTGATCGGCGAGCGCGGTCGCGAGGTGAAGGAATTTGTCGAGCACACGCTGGGCGAGGAAGGTCATCGGCGTGCGGTGATCGTCGCGGCGCCGGCCGACGCGCCGCCGCTCAAGCGCTTGCGTGGTGCGCAGTACGCCACCGCCATCGCCGAGTGGTTTCGCGACCGTGGCCAGCGCGTGCTGCTGCTGATGGATTCGCTGACCCGCTACGCCCAGGCGCAGCGCGAGATCGCGCTGGCGATCGGCGAGCCGCCGGCGACCAAGGGTTATCCGCCATCGGTGTTCGCGATGATGCCTGCGCTGGTCGAGCGTGCCGGCAACGATGCCGAAGGGCGCGGTTCGATCACCGCGTTCTACACCGTACTCACCGAGGGTGACGATTACCGCCACGATCCCATTGCGGATGCAGCGAGGGCGATTCTTGACGGCCATATCGTGCTGTCGCGCGATCTGGCCGAAGCCGGCCATTATCCGGCCATCGACATCGAGGCCTCGATCAGTCGCGTGATGCCGGCGGTGGTGACGCGCGAGCATCTGCGCTCCGCGCAACGTTTCCGCCAGGTCTATTCCGCCTACCGCCAGCAGCGCGACCTGATCGCGGTAGGCGCGTACCAGAAGGGTTCCGATCCGCAGGTCGATCAGGCGATCGAGATGTGGCCGCAGCTGCGTGCGTTCCTGCAGCAGGAAGTGGACGAACCGATGACGCTTGAGGTGGCCATCGCCAACCTCGCGCTCCTCGCCGCGCAGGTGACCGAATGAGCTCGCGCGCGAAACAATTGCAGCCGGCAGTAGAGCAAGCCAGGCAGCGCAGCGAAGATGCCCTGGCGAAGCTGGCCGCACAGCAGCAGCACCTGGCCAAGGCTGAGCACCAGCTCAGCGAATTGCAGCGCTACCGACAGGAATACGCAACCAGCGGCACTGGCGCACTGAGCGTGACCGCGTTGCTCAATCGGCAGACCTTCATCGAACGGATCGATCAGGCGATCGTGCAGCAGACCACCGAGATCGCCCGCCAGGCTCGCCAGCTGGAGCAGGTGCGCGATCACTGGAAGCAGACCCATGCGCGCGAAAGCGCACTCGGCAGCGTCGTCGCGCAGCATCGCGAACATGAGCGCCGCGCCGAGGATCGGCAGGAGCAGGCCGAAGTCGATGAGCGCATGCAGCATCGGCGGCTACGATGAATACCATTTCCGCCTGCGTGCTGTTGTCCGCCGCATATCAATGCATTGAAGGAGCGACCGCCTCATGACCGCCCACGCCGTTGGTTCCACTCCCGCTGCGCCGTCGGCGCCGCGCAGTACGCCTACCGGCGGCGCGCCGGACCCGGCCGCGCCGGGCCATTTCGATCATCAGCTGCATGCCGCGAAGCAGCGCAACGCATCGCGCAATCCCGATCCCTCGCCGACCCATGCTCGCGAGCTGGGCTCGAAGCCGCAGCCATCGACCAACCGTCAGCCGGACACGGCGAAGGCGACCGATTCGCAGATCCCGGCAACGACAGCATCAACGATGACAACGACCGCGCCACCGGCCGCGCCGGTACAAGCCGCTGCGGCCGTCCAGGCCAGCGCGCCCGATGCGAAGGCACCGACCGATACGATCGACATGGACGACCAGGCGGCGTCTGCGCTGGCCGGCGCCATGCTGGCGTTGATCGGACCGTCGGTGGCCGGCGTGTTGCGGCCTGCCGCTGCGGCGGCCAAGACCGTCGAGGTGCTGGCGCAGGCGGGCAAGACCGTGGCGACGGATGCCAGCGCAGCCATGCTGCTGCAGCTCGGCGATGCCACCAGCGCGACCACGGCGACCGCCAATCCCGCGCCCGCCGTGGTAGCCGGCATGCTGGCGGCAACAGATGGTTTGCTGCCGCTCGCCACGACCAGCAAGGATTCCTCGCCAGCCGACGCGACGCCGACCGCCGCACTGTCCGCTCCGTCGACACCCGCCGCACCGACCGCGCCGCCCGTGTTGCAGTTGCCGGTCGGCAGCCAGACGTTTGCCCAGGACCTGGGCCAGCAGGTGGCGTGGCTCGGTGGCCAGGGCATCAAGCAGGCGCGGATCCGGCTGCATCCCGAAGAACTGGGCTCGCTCGACGTGAAAGTCAGCGTGACGCACGGGCGTGTCGACGTGGTGTTCAGCGCGCAACACCCTGCTGCCGTGGCGGCCGTACAGCAAAGCCTGCCGCAGCTCGATCACATGCTGGCCCAGCATGGCCTTTCACTGGGTCATGCCGAAGTGGGGCAGCAGGATCGCGGTGACCGTCACGGCCATGCCGGGGATACGGGCAAGGCCGCGCTGGATGAGCCCGGCGATATCCACGCCATCAACATGACGACATCACTGGGCCAGATCGGCCTGCTCGACGCGTTTGCCTGATCGTTCGCGGCGCGTTGTTCGCGCCGCGCAAACCCGCGCCCGTCGTCTTCCTGAAAACGGCCGGTGGATGGCGATGCCATCTTGCATGCGTGTGTTCACTGGCTTCGCCGTGATCGCGTCGCGACGCTGCTCCGACGGGCGTCAAGAAAGTGCCGCGAGCCCGGTCCGGCGTGCTCGCCAAGGCCGAGAACCCAGCTGCAACAACGTCTTTCGCCGATGGCACGCGGATTGCATTTGCTGCTTGGCGCGTTGTCAGACGTGCCTCCCATCAGCTGAGCGCGTTAACAGGCGCGCTCGCCCCATCAGCGAAGGACGAAGTTTTCATGGTCGACGAAGAACAGCCCGAAGTGGTGTCGGACGCTCCGGTGGAGCGCCGCAGCCGCATGCCATTGGTGATCGGCGTAGTGGTGGTGCTGGTGGCGCTGGGCGCCGGCGGGTATCTGTGGCAGTCACACCGGGCCGCGCATGCCACGACCGGCAAAGTCGCCGCTGTGGAACTCAGCAAGGCCGAACTTTATCTGCCGCTAGAGCCTGCCTTCGTGGTGAATTTTCGCGACAACGACTCGCTGCGCTATCTGCAGGTGGGGGTCACCCTGATGTCGCACGATCCCGAGGCGATCAACGTGGCCAAAGCCGCCGATCCGGTACTCCGCGACGGCCTAGTGGCGCTTTTCAGCAATCAGAACTTTTCGATCATCAGCGATGTCGCCGGCCGCCAGAAGCTGCAGGAGCAGGCGCTGGTCACGGTGCGCAAGGTTGTCCAGGCGCGGCTCGGCCGCCCCGGCATCGACGCACTGTATTTCACCAGTTTCGTGATGCAGTGATGGGGATGCCACGCACATGAGCGACCTGCTTTCCCAGGACGAGATCGATGCACTGCTCGATGGCGTCACCGCCGGCTCGGTAAGCACCGGCAACGACGCGCCGCCGACCGATGCGGTGATCTCCTACGATTTCACCCAGCAGGACCGCATCGTGCGCGGTCGGTTGCCCACGCTGGAAATGGTCAACGACCGGTTTGCGCGGTTCTTCCGCACGGCCATCTTCAGCGTGCTGCGCAAGACCTGCGAGGTCTCGGTGCTTGGCGTGAAGATGGTCAAGTTTGCCGAGTACGTGCATGGGCTGGCGGTGCCGAGCAACCTGAACCTGGTACGCATCAAGCCGCTGCGCGGCACTGCACTGGTGCTGTTCGAACCGCGCCTGGTGTTCACCGTGATCGACAATTTCTTCGGCGGCGATGGTCGTTTCCATGCGCGCATCGAAGGTCGCGATTTCACCGCCACCGAGAACCGCGTGATCCAGATCATGCTGGACGCACTGTTCGGCGCGATGTCCGAGGCGTGGGCACCGGTGCTGGATCTGCAGTTCGAATATCTGAGTTCGGAAATCAACCCGCAGTTCGCCAACATCGTCAGCCCGACCGAGACGGTGGTGGTGTCGCGCTTTCACGTCGAACTCGACGGCGGTGGCGGCGACATCAACCTGACCCTGCCCTACGCGATGGTCGAACCGATCCGCAACCTGCTCGACGCCGGCGTGCAGAGCGATCGCGTCGATCGCGACGACCGCTGGGCCGAGATGCTGCACGAAGAAGTGCTCGACGCGGAGGTGGGCCTGAGTTCACTGCTGCTGGAAGCGCAACTGAGTCTCGGCGAGTTTCTGCATCTGCGGCCGGGTGATGTGATCCCGGTGCAGTTGCCCGAACTGGCCACCGTCTATGCCGAGGATGTGCCGGTATTTCGCGGCCGCTACGGTCAGTCCAACGGCCGCAACGCCGTCCGTTTTCATGTCCAGGCTGGCCGGCGCGAAAGGCGCACGGCCGGCGATCATTCCAGAGAGAAGACCCCCGCATGAGCCAGTCCACTGATGGTGCCTTCGCCGACGCCGGCGAGCGTGTTCAATTCGACCCGTTGCAGGGCGCCGCCGGCGACAGCGGCGACGTCAACCTCGACATGATCCTCGATGTGCCGGTGACCCTGGCGATGGAAGTCGGGCGCACCCGCATCAGCATCCGCAACCTGCTGCAACTGAACCAGGGCTCGGTAGTGGAGCTGGACCGCGCCGCCGGCGAGCCGCTGGACGTGTTCGTCAATGGCACCCTGGTCGCGCATGGCGAGGTGGTGGTGATCAACGAGAAGTTCGGCATCCGCCTGACTGACGTGATCAGCCCGGCCGAACGCGTGCGCAAGCTGCGCTGATGAGCACGTTTGCCCTCATGCTCGCCGCGGCACCGGCGGCCGCGCCGGAGTTCAATGCCGCCGGTGAACTGGTGCGCGTCGTGCTGAGCCTGCTCGGCATCATCGGCCTGATCCTGGCTGCCGGCTGGCTGACTCGCCGCATGCAGCGCCGTCACGGCGTGGCCGGGCGGCGCATCCGCTGCGTGGAATCGTTTGCGGTGGGTGCGCGCGACCGGCTGCTGTTGCTGGATGCCGACGGCAAGCGCCTGCTGATCGGCATGGGACCGGGTGGCATGCGCACGCTGCATGTTTACGACGGCACCCAGGCCGCGCCGGTGGAACAGCCGGCCGCCGCGCCGGTACCGGCGTTCGGCGACCTGCTGGCACGCTGGAAGCGCGGCGCATGAGGACGTGGCGCTGGATCATCGCCGCCCTGTTGCTGGCGCTGCCGCTGGCGGTGCTGGCGGCACCGCCGCCCGGCATCCCGCTGGTGAACGTGCAGAGCGTGCCCGGTGGTGGCCAGAACTGGACGATGTCGCTGCAGGTGCTGGCGCTGATGACGGCGCTGACGCTGCTGCCGGCGATCGCGCTGATGATGACTTCGTTCACCCGCATCATCATCGTGCTCGGCTTTCTGCGCCAGGCGCTGGGCACGCAGTCGACGCCGCCGAACCAGGTGCTGCTGGGGCTGGCGTTGTTCCTCACCCTGTTCGTGATGTCGCCGGTGCTTACGCGTTCCTACGACGACGGCGTGAAACCATATATGGACGGCCAGATCACCGCCGAGCAGGCGCTGCCGGCGGCGTCGGCACCGTTCAAGCGCTTCATGCTCGATCAGACCCGCGAGGCCGACCTGCAGTTGTTCACCCGGCTCGCGAAGGAAAAGCCGTACGCCAGCAAGGCCGACGTGCCTTTCAAGGTGGCGATGCCGGCGTTTCTCACCAGCGAGTTGAAGACCGCGTTCCAGATGGGCTTCCTGCTGTTCATCCCGTTCCTGATCATCGATCTGGTGGTGGCCAGCGTGCTGATGTCGATGGGCATGATGATGGTTTCGCCGATGATCATCTCGCTGCCGTTCAAGATCATGCTGTTCGTGCTGGTCGATGGGTGGACATTGTTGCTGGGGACGTTGGCGGGGAGTTTTTACACGTGACCGCGCAGCGGCTGACCGAGGCCTTCTTAGGAGCCCGCTTGCGGGCGATGGTCTGGTTGCCTTCTATTGAGAGCGAAGAGCTTTCGTCTGCCTTTGGCAGCCGAGTCACGTTCTCTTTGCGTGGCCAAAGAGAAAGTAACCAAAGAGAAAGGCCACCCCGCTTGGCGCTTGCCGGGCATCCTGCCCGGCAAGTCCGTGAGTCGGGGCCGGGCTTTTCGACAGGGCATCCTGCCCTGGCGAAAAGGAATCGACATCCCTGTCGATTCCCGCTACGCGGCCTGTCGACCCCGCCTCACCGCCGCACAGGGGCCCCGGTAGAGCAGCGGGCCTTCCTGGCCCGCACTCAGTGGAAGGCTGAAAAGCTCAGGAGCAACAGCAACAACAACAGCAGCGACAAAAACAGCAACAAAACCAGCAACAAAACCAGCAACAGCTACGAAGCACGGTTCTGCTCCTGTTTTGCTGTTGATCTGGCTCTTCTGAAGAGTGCGCGCCGGGAGCGCGCCGCTCTACCCGGGGCCCCTATGGCGCGGCGGGTGAGCGTAGGAAAGCCCGCAGGGTGGCCGGCAAGGATGCCGGCCAGTTTTTCGCCAGCACAGGATGTGCTGTCGAAAAACCCCGTAGCTCGCCCGCGCACCCGGAGGGCAGGATGCCCGCAGGGCGCGCCATCGGGGTGGCCTCTCTTTTGGTTACTTTTCTCTGGCCACCCAGAGAAAAGTGACTCGCCCTCCGAAGGAGGACGAAAGCTCTTCGCTCTGAAGCTCCCAGTCGCAGGACCAATCCCATGACCCCCGAATCCATCATGGAAATCGGCCAGCACGCGCTGTACGTGGCGATGCTGGTGGCTGCGCCGCTGCTGCTGACCGCGCTGGCCGTCGGCCTGCTGGTGGGCGTGATCCAGGCGGCCACGCAGATCAACGAGATGACCCTGAGCTTCATCCCGAAACTGATCGCGATGGCGCTGGTGGCGTTGATCACCGGGCCGTGGATGTTGCGGCTGCTGGTGCAGTACACCACTCAGTTGATCGAGAGCCTGCCCGGTGCGGTCAGATGACAGCGCTGGATCTGGCGCAGTTGCCGATGTGGCTGGGCAGCCTGTTCTGGGCGATGGGTCGGGTGACCGGCTTGTGCCTGGTGGCACCGGTGTTCAGCGCCACGGTGATCTCGGTGCGCATCCGCATTGGCCTGGTGGTGGTGCTGACCCTGGTGCTAGCACCGCTGGCGCCGGCGACGATCGACCCGTTGAGCGGTGACGGCGTGGCGACCATGGCGGGGCAGGTGCTGGTCGGTGCCGCGGTGGGGTTCGTGTTGAAGCTGGTGTTCGAGGCGGTGTCCTTTGGCGGCGAGCTGGTGGCGCAGAGCATGAGCCTTGGCTTTGCCGAAGTGGTCAACCCGCAGGCCGGCGGCAGCTCGACCGTGCTGAGCCAGTTCTACTTGCTGCTGGTGACGCTGCTGTTCATCGCGATGGACGGCCATTTGCGTCTGATCGCGCTGCTCGCTGACAGTTTCCACAGCCTGCCGCCGGGCATGCCGGCGATCAATGCAAACGCGCTGCATGCCGTGGTCGGTTTCGGCGGGGAGCTGTTCTCCGGCGCGGTACGGGTCGCGCTGCCGGCGATGACGTCGTTGCTGGTGGTGAACATCGGCTTTGCCGCGATCAGCCGTGCGGCACCGTCGATGAATCTTTTTGCCGTCGGTTTTCCGATCACCGTCTCGTTGGGCTTCATCGCACTTTGGCTGGCGCTGCGCAGCCTTCCGGGCGCGTTCGAGGCACTGCAGAATGACGCCTGGTCGATGATGCGCAACCTGCTGGGGAGCTGACGCCGATGTCGGACGACAGCGACCAGGAAAAAACCGAAGAACCTACCGAAAAAAAGCTGCGCGAATCGCGCGAGAAGGGCGAGGTTCCGCGCTCGCGCGACCTGTCTGGTGCGATCGTGGTGCTGGCCGGCGTGGCGGCGCTGATGAACAGCGGCGAGAGCGCTTTCCTGCATGCCCGGCGCATCTTTGCGCTGGGCCTTGGTTATTCGCGCGAGGCGCTGTTCTCCGACGCCTTGCCTGGCCGCACCTTGCATGCGGCGATGAGCGAGGCACTGAGTCTGTTCGCACCGGTGGCGGTGGCCACCATGCTGGCCACGCTGGCCGCACCGCTGTTGCTGGGCGGGCTGAATTTCAGCGCGCAGGCATTACAGCCGAAGTTCGAGCGGCTCGATCCGATCAAGGGACTGGGCCGGATCTTCGCGCTGCGCGGCCTGGTCGAACTGGGCAAGGCGCTGCTGAAGTTGCTGTTCATCGGTGCGGTGCTGGGCATGCTGCTGCACCACTGGCAGGACGAACTGCAGGCCACCGGCCGTGGCTCGGTGGTGGCAGGCATCGCGCAGTCGATCGGCCTGCTTGGCCGTGCGGCGTTGTGGTTCGGTTCGATGCTGGCACTGATCGGCGGTATCGATGCCCTCTACCAGAAATTCGATCATGCCAAGAACCTGCGCATGGCCAAGCAGGAAATCAAGGACGAGATGAAGGAGAGCGAGGGCAACCCCGAGATGAAGGGACGCATCCGCCAGGTGCAGCAGGCGCAGGCGCGCCGCCGCATGATGGAGGAACTGCCCAAGGCCGACGTGGTGGTGGTCAACCCCACCCACTTCGCCGTGGCGCTGCGTTATGACGACGGCCGCATGGGTGCGCCACGCGTGATCGCCAAGGGCGTCGACGTGCTGGCCCAGCAGATTCGCCTGGTGGCAGGCAGTCATCGCATCCCGATGGTCGAGTCGCCGCCGTTGGCACGCGCCTTGTATGCAACCACTGAACTGGGTCGCGAAATCCCCGCCGCGCTGTATGTGGCGGTGGCCCAGGTCCTGGCCTACGTCTACCAGCTGAAGCAAGCCGCGGCGCAGGGCGAGACACCACCGGCAGCGCCAACCCCTGAGGTCGATCCCGACCTGATGGGGCCTTACCGCGAATAACGACGAGTCAAATCCATGACGGGTGCAGACGTACTAGGCAATTTCAAGCACCTGGCGCGACGTGGTGTTGGCGCTCCGGTGATGCTGCTGGTGATGCTGGCGATGCTGATGTTGCCGCTGCCGCCGTTCCTGCTCGACATGCTGTTCAGCTTCAACATCGCGCTGTCGCTGGTGATCCTGCTGGCGGTGGTCTACGTGATGCGCCCGCTGGAGTTCGCCGCGTTCCCCACCGTGGTGCTGATGGCCACCCTGCTGCGGCTGGCGCTGAACATCGCCTCCACCCGCGTGGTGCTGTTGCACGGGCACGACGGCCCCGGTGCCGCCGGCAAGGTGATCGAGGCGTTCGGCGAGTTCGTCATCGGCGGCAATTTTGCGGTCGGCCTGGTGGTGTTCGCGATCATCACCATTATCAACTTCGTGGTGATCACCAAGGGCGCCACGCGCGTGTCCGAGGTGACCGCACGGTTCACCCTCGATGCGATGCCCGGCAAGCAGATGGCGATCGACGCCGATCTCAACGCCGGCCTGCTGACCCAGGAGCAGGCGCGCGAGCGGCGCCAGGAAGTGCGCGAGGAGGCGGACTTCTACGGCTCGATGGACGGCGCCTCGAAATTCGTGCGCGGCGACGCCACCGCCGGCATCCTGATCCTGATCATCAACATCGTCGGCGGCTTCTTTGTCGGTGTGTTCCAGCATGGCCTCTCGGCGGGCGAATCGGCCAAGACCTACACCCTGCTGACCATCGGCGACGGCCTGGTCGCGCAAGTGCCGGCGCTGATGCTGTCGGTGGCGGCGGCGATCATTGTCACCCGCGTGTCGAAATCGCAGGACATGGGCAAGCAGGTGATCGGCCAGGTGTTCGGCCAGCCGCGCGCGCTCGGCGTGGCGGCGGTGGTGCTGATCGTGATGGGCGTGATCCCGGGCATGCCGAACGTGGCGTTCCTGCTGCTCGGCGCGGCCTGCGCCGGCGCGGCATGGATGCTGCTCAAGCGCGAGCGCGATACCCGCACCAAGCTGGCCGAGTCGATTGCCGAGGCACCCGCGCCCACCACGCCGACCGAGCGGCTGGAGCTGGGCTGGGAGGATGTCGCCAGCGTCGATCCACTGGGACTGGAAGTGGGCTACCGGCTAATTCCGCTGGTCGACGTGCATCAGGGCGGCGAGCTGATGGGGCGGATCAAGTCGGTGCGCCGCAAGCTGTCGCAGGAGCTCGGCTTTCTGGTGCCGGCGGTGCATATCCGCGACAACCTGGACCTCGGCCCGAACACCTACCGGATCACCCTGATGGGCGTGCCGATGGGCGAGGCCGACGTGCACAACGAGCGCCTGATGGCGATCAATCCGGGCCAGGTGCACGGCACCTTGCAGGGCATCGCCACGCAGGACCCGGCGTTCGGTCTGGAAGCGGTGTGGATCGAGGTGGGCCAGCGCGAGCTGGCGCAGAGTTATGGCTACACCGTAGTCGATCCGGCCACGGTGATCGCCACCCATCTGTCGCACATCCTGCAGGGTCACGCGCACGAGCTGCTCAGCCACCAGGACGTGCAGCAGCTGCTGGACCGGCTTACCGCCACGGCGCCGAAGCTGGTCGAGGACCTGGTGCCCAAGCGGCTGTCGCTGGGCGTGGTGGTCAAGGTGCTGCAGAACCTGCTGGCCGAGCGCGTGCCGATCCGCAACATGCGCAGCATCGTCGAATCCTTGGCGGAGCACGCCGGGCAGAGTCAGGATCCCGGCGTTCTGACCGCCGCCGTGCGTGTGGCGCTGGGCCGGCAGATCCTGCAGGAGATCACCGGACTGGGCACCGAAGTGCCGGTGATCACGCTGGCGCCGGAGCTCGAACAGATCCTGCTCGGCTCGCTCGCCAGCGGCGGCGGAGTGGCTGGCGCCGCGGTGGAACCGGGCCTGGCCGACCGCCTGCAACAGAGCGTGGCCGAAGCAGCGCGACGGCAGGAATTGAGTGGGGAACCCGCGGTCTTGCTGGTCGCGCCGCTGTTGCGGCCATGGCTCGCGCGGTTCACTCGTCACGTGGCACAGAACCTGCACGTACTCGCTTACAACGAAGTGCCCGACAACCGCCGCGTGCGTTTGGTACAGGCGCTGGGGCGATGAACAGGATGGATGAGATGGCGATGGTCAGGCAGCAACGTGCAACCGGAACTCCTGCTCGGCGGCTTTCCCGCCGCACCCGCGTCGCGATCCGCGTGAGCAATCCGGTGTGGAGCAATCTGGCGTGGAGCAATTTGGCGTGGAGCAACCCGACATGAAGATCAAACGATTCGTGGCCGCCGACATGCGTCAGGCGATGCGCGAAGTACGCGAGGAGCAGGGACCCGAAGCGGTGATCCTGTCCACCCGGCGCATGGAGGACGGCATCGAGGTCATCGCCGCCATCGACTATGACGAAGCACTGATGCGCGAGGCGTCCCGCCACGGTGCACCGGCCGCGGAGACGCTGCCGGTCGACAAAGACGACGTGGCGCCGCCGAAGCTTCACGTCGCGGCAGCCGAACCCATCGTGCGCACGCCGCGCAGGTCAGCCGCGCCCGTCGCGGTGGCGGTCGAACCGCCGGGCATGCGGCCGCTGATGGAGCAGGCTGCACAAGACACCGCACAGCTGCGCAGCGAACTGGGCAGCATGCGCGAGATGCTGGAGATGCAGCTGTCGAGCCTGGCCTGGAATGACCTGGAGCGCCGCCAGCCGTTGCGTGCGCGCGTGCTTCGCGAGATGACCCGCCTGGGCATCGAGGCGGATGTGGCGCGCGCGCTGGTGGACGAACTGCCCGACCAGATCAACGCCGAGCAGGCACGTTACCTGCCGCTGGGCATGCTCAGCCGCCATCTGGCGGTAAGCGGGCGCGGCTTGTCCGGCGACGATCGCGGCGTCACCGCGCTGGTGGGTCCCACCGGCGTGGGCAAGACCACCACCATCGCCAAGCTGGCGGCGCGCGCGGTGATGCGTCACGGCGCCGACCAGGTGGCGCTGGTGAGCACCGATCATTACCGCATCGGCGCCGCCGCCCAGCTGGAACATTACGGACGCCTGCTCGGCGTGCGCGTCTATCCGGCCTACGACGCGGAAAGCCTGCGCAAGGTGCTGGAGATGCTGCGCAGCCGTCACACCGTGCTGATCGACACCGCCGGCGTGGCGGGCAGCGATCCGCGACTGAACCAGCAACTGGAAATTCTGGCCGACGCCAGCGACCTGCGCGCCTGCCTGGTGCTGGCGGCCAATGCGCAATCGCAATCGCTGGACGATGCGGTGCGCGCCTATCTGCCGCTGAAACCGCATGCCTGCATCCTGACCAAGCTCGACGAGGCGCCGAACCTCGGTGGCGCGCTATCGGTGCTGATCCGTCACCGGTTGCCACTTGACTACACCACCGACGGCCAGCGCGTGCCCGAGGACATCGCCACGGCGGATGCGCGCGTGCTGGTTTGCCGCGCCGCGCAGTCGCTGAAGAGCCATGTGCCCGACGATGGGCTGATGGCCGAACGCTTCGGCCTTGCCGTGGCCAGCGCATGAGCGGAGTACTTGCAATGGATCAAGCCTCGGGGCTGATGCACATGTTGTCGAACATGGTCGGCCGCGCTACGCCCCCGTCGGCCGTGACCAGCGACCACCAGGCCAGCAGCCTGCTGACTGCCGCACCGGCCGCGCGCCGGCATTGCCGCGCGATTGCCGTGGCCGGTGGCAAGGGCGGCGTCGGCAAGAGCACCGTGGCGGTGAACCTCGGCATGTCGTTATCAATGGCTGGGCGCGACGTGATGCTGCTGGATGCCGACATGGGGCTGGCCAATGTCGACGTGATGCTGGGCCTCACGCCGTCGCGCCACATCGGGCACCTGCTCGATGGCAACTGCACGCTGGAAGAACTGCTGCTGCCGGCGCCGCGCGGCCTGCAGGTGGTGCCCGCCGGCTCCGGCACGCGCCGGCTGGCGCAGCTGGACAACGGCGAGCACGCGGCGATCATCCGCGCGTTCGATGAACTGGCGCGGCCGCCGGAATTCCTGCTGGTGGACACCGCTGCCGGGCTGTCCGACAACGTGACGATGTTTGCCGCCGCCGCTTCCGAAGTGATCCTGGTGGTGTGTGACGAACCCGCCTCGCTGACCGATGCGTACGGACTGACCAAGGTGCTCAGCCGCGATTTCGGCGTGCGTCGTGTACGCATGGTCGCCAACATGGTGCGCAACGAGGGCGACGCGCGAGCGCTGCACCAGAAGCTTGCGCGGGTCAGCGACCGCTTCCTCGACGTGGTGATCGATTTCAGTGGATGGGTGCCGCACGACGAACGTCTGCGCCAGGCCATCCGCAGGCAGTGCGCAGTCGTCGACCTGTGGCCATCGAGCCAATCGGCGCTGGCATTCAAGAAAATGGCTGGTGTGGTCGATAAATGGGCGGAACCCGACCGCGCAGGTCTCGACCGGATCGCCTTCTTTGGTGGCCGGACCGTACCGGCCGATGGGGTCCCGAGATGAGTGTGGCTTCGGAATATCTGCAACTTTCCCGCGAAAGTGCCGACGAACTGGTACGTCGGCACGCGCCGCTGGTCCGGCGGATCGCCTATCACCTGATGGGGCGATTGCCGGCCAGCGTCGACGTGGGTGATCTGATCCAGGCGGGAATGATCGGTTTGCTGGAAGCATCGCGCCACTTTGCCCTCGACCGGGGGGCCAGCTTCGAGACGTATGCGGGCATCCGCATTCGTGGCGCGATGCTGGACGAATTGCGCCGCACCGACTGGACCCCGCGTTCGGTGCATCGCAAGACCCGCGAAGTGGCCGAGGTGATCCGCCAGATCGAGACCGAGACCGGTGCCGAGGCGGATGACGCAGAAGTCATGCGGCGGCTCGGGATCAGCGCGGAGGAGTATCACCAGGTACTCGCCGATGCGTCCTGCGTGCGCCTGCTCAGCCTGACCGCCTCGGACGACAACGAGGAGAGTGGGGTGCTCGACGTGGTCGACGAAAGCGGCCTGAGCCCTCACGAGAACATCGAGCGCGACGGCATGCGCGATGCCTTAGCCGAGGCGATCGGCGGTCTGCCGGAGCGTGAGCAGTTGGTGATGTCGTTGTACTACGAGCAGGAGTTGAACCTGAAGGAGATCGGCGCCGTGCTGGGAGTGAGCGAGTCGCGCGTGTGCCAGATCCATGGCCAGGCAGTCATACGGCTGCGTTCAAGGCTCACCGGCTGGCGTGGTTGATCGAGCGGCATCCAGAAATTCCGGAAAGAAATCCCGAGGCCGCGCAGTGGCCTGAATTGCATGTGGAGAGAGCGTTTGGACAAGAACATGAAAATCCTGGTGGTGGATGACTTTTCCACCATGCGGCGAATCGTTCGCAACCTGCTGGTCGAGCTGGGTTTCAGCAACCCGCTGATCCAGGAGGCCGACGATGGCGAGAGCGCGATCGCGATGCTGCGCAGCCTGCCATTCGACCTGGTGGTGACCGACTGGAACATGCCCAACATGACGGGCATCGACCTGCTGCGCGCGATCCGTGCGGAAGGCCCTCTGAAAGGCTTGCCGGTATTGATGGTCACGGCCGAGAACAACCGCGACCAGATCATCGCGGCGGCGCAGGCCGGCGTGAACGGCTACATCGTCAAGCCGTTCACCGCGATCACCCTCAAGGAAAAGCTCACCAAGATCTTCGAGCGGATCGCCGCCAGCGGAGCCAGCGCATGAACGTCATTTCGCCCCTCGCCATCGACGATACGCTGCCTGCCGAACTGCGCGATCTGCTGAACAGCCCCGATGGCCTTGCGTTCGAACAGGCGCTGGATGTGATGGTGCGCCAGCGCGAGCAGCGCCTGTTCCGCGCCCTCGGCCAGCTCGCGCGCGACCTGCACAACGCCGTGCGCCGGCTGGGTGGAGACCTGGCGCAGGACGGTTTGCCAGGTAGTGTCGCCGACGCGCGCCAGCATCTGCAGGACGCGCTGGAAATGAGCGCGCAAGCTGCCCACCGCAGTCTCGATTTCGCCGAACGCATGCGGCCTCAGGCCGAATCGCTGGCGCACAACGCGGGCGAAGTTCTGGAGTGGACCAACGGCAACGACGCCGCCGCCGTGCTGGCGCGCGAAGCCGTGGAGTTCGCCGGCAACTGCCGCGACGGCCTCGCCGACATGGTGCTGGCGCAATCGTGGCAAGACCTCACCGGCCAGCGCATCAAGAAGGTCGCCAGCTTCATCGGCACGGTCGAATCGTCGCTGCTGGAGCTGGTGCGGCTGACCGGCGCGCTGGCCGGCAGCGAGGCGCCGGCCAGTGTGGAAAAGGTGTCCAGCCAGGATGACGCCGACCGCCTGCTCAGCGAATTCGGGTTTTGAAGGCAGGCCCGCGATGAATGCGGAATTCGATCTGGAGCTGCGCCAGGATTTTTTGGTCGAGGCCGGCGAGCTGCTGCGGCGGCTCGGCGAGCAATTGGTCGGGCTGGAAACGGCACCGGGCGACAGCGAGCTGCTGAATGCCGTGTTCCGCGCATTCCACACCGTCAAGGGCGGCGCCGGCTTCCTGGCGCTGGACACCATGGTCGTGCTGTGCCACCACGCCGAAGATCTGCTCAACGAGGCCCGCAACGGCAGCGTGGTGCTCGGCACCGGCCATATGGACGCGTTGCTGGAAGCACTCGACCTGCTCAACGACATGATGGCCGCGGTGAGTGCGGATGCGCCGCTGAGCACGCCACCTGCTGCTCTGCTGACCTCACTGCTGCCGCGAGCACCAGCGCCGGTGACCGCCGTGATGCCGACGCCGGCAGCACCTGCGGCAGAAGGCGCCGCGATCGACGACAGCGAATTCGAGGCCTTGCTGGACAGCATGTACGGCACCGCCGTACCCGGCACCGTGGCGCCGGTGGTGCCGACGGCTGCGCCCAGCGCGAGTTCCGGAATCGACGACGACGAGTTTGAGGCGTTGCTGGATGCACTGCACGGTAAGGGTGGTCAGCCCGCCGCGGCACCTGTCGCGGCGCCTGCTACAGCGATGGCGTCCGCACCGGAAAGCGCGCCGGCCGCAGCCGTGGCGCGTCACGCGGTGCCGGTGGAAAACACCGTGCGGGTGGATACGGCTCGGCTCGACGTGCTGGTCAACCATGCCGGCGAGCTGGTGCTGGTGCGCAACCGTCTGCTCAGCCTGGCTGCGCGTGACGGCAGCGAGGCGCTGGTCACCGCCGCTGGTGAGCTGGATCGGATCGCCGACGAATTGCAGACCGCCGTGATGGGCATGCGCATGCAGCCGGTGGGGCGCCTGTTTCAGCGCTTTCCGCGGATCGTGCGCGACCTGGCCCGCCAGCTCGGCAAGGACGTGGAGCTGGTGCTGGAAGGCGAGGGCACCGACCTCGATCGCAGCTTGGTCGAGGCATTGGCCGATCCATTGATCCACCTGCTGCGCAACGCGCTGGATCACGGCGTCGAAATGCCCGCCGAACGCGAACTCGGCGGCAAGCCGCGCAAGGGTCGCATCTGTCTGTCGGCCAGCCAGCGCGGCGAGCGGATCGTGATCTCGGTAAGCGACGACGGCCGCGGCATGGATCCGGAGGTCCTGCGCCGAAAGGCAGTGGAGAAGGGTGTGATCGATGCAGTGCAGGCCGCGCGGCTGACCGAAAGCGAATGCTACGAATTAATCTTCCGCCCCGGCTTCAGCACCGCCGCGACGGTCTCCGACATCTCCGGCCGCGGCGTCGGCATGGACGTGGTGAAAACGCGTGTGGCCGAACTTGGCGGCACCTTGCAGGTGCATTCCCGCTGGGGCCATGGCAGCGAACTGGAACTGACCGTGCCGCTGACCCTGGCAGTGCTGCGCGTGCTGATGGTGCGGGTGGAGGCGCGCCTGCTGGCGCTGCCGCTGAGCAATGTGGAAGAGGTTTTTGAACTCATCGATGGGCAGGATCGCCTGCTAGATGGCCGTCTGGTCGCCCAACATCGCGGTCGCGCGCTGCCGCTGGCCGATCTGGCCGGCTGGGCCGGCGCCACCACGGGGGTGGGTCGCCATGTGGTGGTGTTGCACATCGGCCACCAGCGACTGGGCTGCCTGGTGCACGAGGTGCTCGGTCGCGAGGATGTCATCGTCAAGCCGCTCGGCCCCCTGTTCGCCGATGTAGCGGGCATCGCCGGCGCCACCGTCACCGGCGATGGCCGGCTGGCGCTGGTGATGGATCTGGCAGGCCTGGCCGGCGGCGCCGGCCAACTGTTCACTTCGTTGCAACTGGCGGGCTGATCACCATGGACATGGTAAGCATCATCGGCACGATCCTGGGTTTCCTGGTGATCATCATCGGCACCGTGCTGAAGGGATCCACGGTCGGCGCATTGTGGAATCCAGCGGCGTTCGTCATCGTGTTCTTCGGCACGCTTGCCGCGTTGCTGGTGCAGAACCAGGGCCGGGTGCTCAAGCATGCGCTGTCGATGATCAAGATGGTCTACCGGCCACCGCAGCACCTGCCCAGCGACCTGATCAGCCGCATCGTCGGCTGGAGCGAGATCTCCCGCCGGCAGGGCCTGCTCGGGCTGGAGCCGCAGATCGAGGCGGAAACCGATCCGTTCGTCAGCAAGGGTCTGCAGCTGCTGGTCGATGGCGGCGAACCGGACGCCATCCGCAGCGTGCTGGAAGTGGATCTGGATACGCGCGAGGCGATCGATCTGGCCGGCGCCAAGGTCTACGAGAACGCCGGCATCTATTCGCCCACGCTGGGCATCATCGGCGCGGTGATGGGCTTGATGGCGGTGATGCAGAACCTGGCCGATCCCAGCAAGCTCGGCCACGGCATCGCGGCGGCCTTCGTGGCGACCATCTACGGCGTGGCGCTGGCCAACCTGTTCATGCTGCCGATGTCGGCGCGGCTGAAGGGCTTGATCGGCAAGCAGACGCAGATGCGCGAAATCCTGATCGAGGGACTGGTGTCGATTGCCCAGGGCGACAATCCGCGACAGATCGAGGCGCGCCTGCAGGGCTACGTCGAATGAGAAAGCGCAAGCATGAAGAGCACACCAATCACGAGGCGTGGGCGATCCCCTATGCCGACCTGATGACCTTGCTGCTGGCGTTTTTCGTGGTGATGTACGCCGTTTCGGTGGTCAACGAAGGCAAATTCCGGGTGATGTCCGAATCGCTGATCGAGGCATTCAACGGCTCCAGCCACGTGATCGCGCCGTTGCCGCCGACGAAGGTCCGGCCGCACAACATCAACCCGTCGATAGCCGCTCCGGCCGGACAGCCCGGTTCGTCGATCGTGCCGATCGCCGTGCCGATTCCGCCGCATCCGGTGCCGATGCACGGCGGCAAGGGGCGCGACCCGGGCCATCCATCGAGCCCGCAGGAAAACCTGGGGCGCATCGAGGATCAGGTGCGCAAGGCGTTGCAGCCGCTGATCGATCGCAAGCTGGTGATCGTGCGACTCAAGCCGGACTGGCTGGAGATCGAGATCCGCACCGACATCCTGTTCCCCAGTGGCGTGGCCCAGCTGTCGACGCCGGCCAATGCGGTGCTGCGCGATCTGGCAACGATCCTGGCGGGCTTCCCCAATCCGCTGCGGGTGGAAGGCTTTACCGACGACGTGCCGATCAACACTCCACAGTACCCGTCGAACTGGGAGCTGTCGGCGGCGCGCGCAGCCAGCGTGGCGCGCCTGTTCGCCATGAGCGGCGTCGTTGCGGATCGGCTTGGCATCATCGGCTGGGGCGAAGTGCGGCCGAAGGCCGACAATGCCACGGTCGAAGGCCGCAACCAGAATCGACGGGTGCTGGTGGTGGTGATGAGCAATCGCACGACACCGAAGCGCGAGCAGAGCGATCCCGCGCGTGCGGCTGAAATCGCGGCGCTGGGGAACCCCCCGGTACCGGCGGTCGACATGCTGCCGACCGTGCGCGTGCATGGCACCGTGCCACCACCAGCGGTCGCCGACAACGGCGTCACACCGACCGCCACGCCACCGTACGCGACGGGAAAACTGGAGCGCTCGGCGTCCACGCCCGCCGTAGACGAACCATCTGTCGGCATGTCCCGCCGCGCCACCTCGACCCGATGATTTCGATGAACCTGTCAGCTGATTGTGGGATCCACGCATGAGCGCTCTCGTCTTCGCGACTGATCAAGGCGGTCAGCACTGGCTGTCGTTCCGGATCGGCACGCAGCTGTATGCGGCACCGCTGGTCGACGTGAGCGAGGTCATCCGCGATGGCGACATCACGCCCGTACCCGGCGCCGCCACCGACCTGCTGGGCGTGCGCCACCTGCGCGGACGGATCGTGCCGGTGCTGGACGGCTGCAAGCGGCTGGGGCTTCCGGCACTGCCGGCGCCGGATCCGGCGATGGTGCGCATCGTGATGCTGGCGCATGCCGGCCAACTGGTCGGCGTACGGGTGGACGCGGTCGGAGAATTGCTGTGCAGTGACGGCATCGACATCGCACCGCCGCCTCCGGGCCGGGCCAGCCGCAGCGACGATCCGGTCAGCGGCGTACTCTCCTGGCAGGGCGGGTTCGTGGCGTTGCTCGATGTACGTCGACTGTGCCGACTGAGTGGAGAAGGTGATCATGTGGCTTGAAGCGGGAATAGCGGTATTGCTGCTGCTGACGCTGGCGCAATCGGCCCTGCTGTTTCATCTGTGGCGGCAGTCACGCCAGCTGCAGCAACGCATCGACGCGCTGTCGCATGGTGCGGCGCATGCGTACACCGATGTCCCGACCTCGATGCTGGTGACGGCGCTGGGGCGGCTGGAACGACAGGTGGGCCTGATCGAGCAGCAGCCAGCGCTGCCACGGCAATCCTATGAGCTGGCCCAGCAACTGGCGCGCGAAGGTGCCGATGTCGAGCAGCTGATCATCCGCTGCGGCTTGTCCCGCGACGAGGCGAAGCTGGTCCTGCAGATGCATCCGGTCAACCCGTAAGCCGGTTCGCTGCGCGAGCCGCGTGCCGCCGATCCAGCCGGCTACTCTTCCGCCGCGTCATAGACCGCCGCCAGCACCGAGGCGGCGGCGGCGTAGAGCAACACCGGTACATCGTCACGTAGCCGCAGCGCGGCCAGCAAGGCGGCAATCTGAGGGTCGTGATGCAGCGGCACGCCCAGTGCCTGCGCGCGTGCCAGCAAGGTTTCCAGTGATTCCGGCGGCATCGCGGCGATCTCGCCGCTGCCACTCGCCAGCCGCAGGCTGACTCGGCGCAGGGGGGCCGGCAGCGTGTTCATGCAGTGGCCTGCAGCAGCACGGCGCTGTGCCGGCCCGGCGAGTGCGGCAGACCGACCTGACAGCTCAGCTGGTCGAGCAGGACCCCACACGCCGCCAGTCGCTGACGCAGCGGAGTGAACTGACGTTCCAGCCGCTGGGCGGTGTCCGCCCGCTCGGCCCACAAGCGCACCGACAGCCGCGGTTCGCGCAGCTGCAATTCGCCCTGCACCGGACCCAGTGCCGGCAGATCCAGCGCGAAACCCAGCGTCCAGCCATGGCTGCCCTCGGCTGCATCGTTGATGTATTCCAGTTGGACCTGCAATACATCGCGGCCGCCATCACCCTGCAGCGGAATCTCGATGATCCAGGCCGACAGCTGGCTGGCGCTGGCTTCCAGCTGGGCGACTTCCACCCGCGCCAGCGCAGCCTTCACGTCCCCATGCAGCCGGTCCAGCAGCGGCTCCATGCCGTCCTCGGCAAGCACTGGCGGCAACGGCAGCCGCGGTTGTGCCTGCAGGCCTCGCTGCAGCAACGGTGGCTCGGTGTCGCTGCGGCTCGGTGGCGGGGGTGCTGCCGCGCGCCGGTCGAGCAGCCCGGCCAGACGCAACAGCGCGCCTTTCCAGTCGTCGCCGGCCTGGGCCGGCGTGTTGCCGTGCGGGCTGAGCAATTTGGATTCGAAGAACATGCCGCTGCGGCTGATCGCCTCGCGCAGGCCTTCGCCACGGGTGATTTCCGCCGGCGTGCGCAGGGATTGTTCAAGCAGTGCCAGCGCTGTACGCAGCTCCGGCGGCAGCTGGCGCAAGACCGGCCGCTGGGCCAGTGCGCCCAGCGTGGCCAGCAAGGGCGCGTAGCCGTTCTGCTGCGGCAGGCGTTCGCGCAGGACACGCTGGAAGGTCGGGTCGGCCGGGTGTGAAAGTATCTCCAGTTGCGGTTGCGCGCCCAGGCTCAACACGCGCACCTGGAACTGCGACGGCAGCTGGCTGTTGGAGACATCCGCCTCGACGGTCAGGGCGCCGATCTGCAAGATCAGCAGACCCAGCGGGTTCACGCCCAGTGGCCGCGCCGACAGCACGGTACCGATACGCCAGCTCTGGGCGGTGGTGCCGGAGGCGGCACCAGCCCAGGTAAGCGCGGCAAGGCTGATCGGTTGGATGTTCAAGTTGATTCCTGCGCCGGGCGCGGGTGCTGGGCAGTGGGGTCGTCCTGAAGGTCATCGGCGGCGCGCGGACAAACTTGAGGATCTGCCCAGCGGGAATCCGACACGGTGCCGGACGACCGGCGCCAAATGCCCGACACCGGCGGCGACAGGCCGCATCACGATAGCGCTAAAGCGATCACCCGGTTGGCCGATAAGCCCAACGTCAGCGCATACAGCGCGAGCGGAGTCGAGGCATGGCCGGCAAACGGGCGGCGAGGCAACAGGATACGGACGAACAGCCGGCGAAGGCATCCGCTGCAGCGTCGGTGGGCGTCGACGATGCAGCACGGGTGCTGCTTCCGGCGGATTGCCGCATGGCGGCCCAGGCTGCCCTGAAGGCGGAGTTGCTGGGTGCGCTGGATGCTGGCGCCATCGTGCTGGATGGCGGCCAGGTGGAGCGTGTCGACACCGCCGCGCTGCAGTTGCTGGTGTTGTTCCGGCGCGAGCTGGACACGCGCGGCGGCACGCTGGGCTGGCATGGCACGAGTGATGCTCTGAACGAAGCAGCCGGCCTGCTCGGGCTGGCGCAGTTATTGAACCTGCCAGCGGCAGCGCTGGCCTGAACGAGGTGGTGGCATGGCAAAGATTCTTGCGGTAGACGATTCGGCATCGATGCGCGGCATGGTGGCGTTCACCCTGCGCGGCGCCGGCCATGAAGTGACCGAGGCCGAGAACGGACAGCTGGCGCTGGACGCGGCGCGCGGCGGCTCCTTCGAGCTGGTGCTGGCCGACGTCAACATGCCGGTGATGGACGGCATCGCGATGGTGCGCGAGTTGCGCGCGATGGATGCGTACAAGGGCGTGCCGATCCTGATGCTGACCACCGAGTCGCATACCGAGAAGAAGATGGAAGGCAAGGCCGCCGGCGCTACCGGCTGGCTGGTCAAGCCGTTCGATCCGGAACAACTGCTGGCCACCGTCAAGCGCGTGCTGGGTTAAGGAACACCATGAGTGCGGTCGACCTGACTCAGTTTCACAAGACCTTTTTCGAGGAAAGCCGGGAAGGGCTCGACGCGATGGAGGCTGCGCTGCTGGCGCTGGATTCGGGCGCGACCGACCACGAGCTGGTGCACACCATCTTTCGCGCGGCGCATTCCATCAAGGGCGGCGCCGCGACATTCGGGTTCGCCGACGTGGCCGCGTTCACCCATGTCGCCGAATCACTGCTGGAAGAGGTGCGCAGCGAGCGGCGTGCAGTGGACGCCGGGCTGATCGAGGTGTTGCTATGCTCGGTCGACTGCATGCGCGCGATGCTGGAGCGGTCGAGCCAGGGTCAGCCGGTGGCCGACGCCGAAAGCGAGGCGCTGCGCGTCGAGCTGGTGCAGCTGGTCAGCGGCGAGGTTGCCGCGCCGGTAGTGGCTGCCGCGTCGATGGTTGCACCGGTGAGCGGGTGGAACATTGCGTTCACCGCGTTGCCGCACCTGCTGCAGACCGGCAACGATCCCCTGCGGCTGTTCCGCGAACTGCAGCAACTGGGTCGCCTGGAGGTCGTGCGCGCGTTCATCACCGACAGTGCGCCGGCGCAGCTGGCCGAGCTCGATCCGAGCCAGTGTTATCTGGGCTGGGAATTGCGCCTGCATGGCGCCGTGGCACGTGCCGAGATCGATGCGGTGTTCGACTGGCTCGATGGCGATTGCGAGCTGGCAATCGCGCCGCTGGCCGAAGTGGCCGTTGCCGGCCCCGTGGCGCAGGCAGCGGGCGAATCGTTGCCGGTCGCCACGGCCGCGCCGCGCCCGATACGCGAGACGGCCGCCGCGTCCGGCGAGGGCAGCTCGATCCGCGTGGGCATCGACAAGGTCGACGCGCTGATCAACATGATGGGCGAGCTGGTGATTACCCAGTCGATGCTTAGCGACATCGGCGAGAAATTCGAACTGTCCCAGCTGGGTCGGTTGCGCGACGGGCTGGTGCAGCTCGAACGCACCACGCGCGAGTTGCAGGAAAGCGTCATGCGCATCCGCATGCTGCCGATCGGCTCCGTGTTCAACCGCTTTCCGCGCCTGGTGCACGACCTGGAGCGCAAGCTCGACAAGCGGGTCAAGCTGGAGCTGCATGGCGAGCACACCGAACTGGACAAGACGGTGCTGGAGAAGATCGGCGACCCGCTGGTGCACCTGGTGCGCAACGCGATCGACCACGGACTGGAGTCGCCGGCGCAACGCAAGGCCGCCGGCAAATCCGAAACCGGCACGCTCAAGCTCAACGCGTACCACGAGGGCGGCAACATCGTGGTGCAGATCAGCGACGACGGTGCGGGCCTCAACCATGCCGCGATCGTGGCCAAGGCGCAGCAGCGCGGCCTGATCGCCGCGGGGCAGGAGCTCAGCGACGCCGAGGTGGCCGAGCTGATCTTCCAGCCGGGCTTCTCCACCGCCGCCCAGGCCACCGATCTTTCCGGGCGCGGCGTGGGCATGGACGTCGTGCGCCGCAACGTGCGCGATCTGGGTGGCAGCGTCGGCGTGCGCAGCGTGTCCGGCAAGGGCAGCACGTTCACGATCACCTTGCCATTGACCCTGGCGATCATCGATGGCCTGGTCACGGCGGTCGGCAGCGAACGCTACATCGTGCCGCTGACCTCGATCGTCGAGTCGCTGCGCCTGCGCGCCGATGCGGTGCGCCGGATCGCCGGCGGCGGCGAGGTGTTCCACTTCCGCGACGAATACCTGCCGATCATGCGCCTGCATCGTGCCTTTGCCTGCAACGATGCGGTCACCGACATCGAACACGGCATCGTGGTGGTGATCGAGGAGGACGGCCGGCGCGTGGGCCTGCTGGTCGACGACCTGCTCGGCCAGCAGCAGGCGGTCGTCAAATCGCTGGAAGCGCATTACCAGCGCGTGCAGGGCATCTCCGGCGCGACCATCCTCAGTGATGGCTCGGTCGCACTGATCGTCGACGTGGGTGGCGTGGTGCGGCTGGGGCAGCGCAGCAAGGCAGCCTGAAGGCGGCGTCGGCTGATGCCGTGACGATTGACGCAAGCGATGGCGGGTTCATCGCGCGAATACCCGATTTCCCTTTGCGCCGTTGACCGCCGCTGTCGGTGGTCACACGGGCCAGTCCTGTGCGTGGCGTTTCCCCTGTTTGAGTCTTTCCACTTGAGGTTGAGCAATGTTGTCCCTAAAGAGTTTGTCGTTGAGTCGCCTGAGCCTGAATGCGCGGGTGGCGTGGGTGGTCGTGGTGGTGATCGCGGGTCTCGCAAGCCTTACCGTGATGAATGCGTTCGAGAGCCGCAGCCGCCAGATGAGCGGGCTGGAGCGCACGCTGCGCAGCGAGATCGAGGCAGCCATCACGGTGGCCAGCGGTTTCCAGAAGCGAGCGGCCAACGGCGAATTCAGCGAGGCGGAGGCCCAGCGTCTGGCGCTGGCGCAGATCCATGACATGCAGTGGGACAACGGCACCGGCTACATCTTCGTTTTCGACACCAGCCTGATCATGCGCCTGCATCCGCTGCGGCCGAACTGGGCAGGCAAGGACATCAGCGCCGAAACCGATGCCAACGGCGTGCCGCATTACCGCAAGATGATGGAGGGCGATGTCCAGTTCGGGCACACCCTGATCCGCTACACGCAGAAAATGCCCGATGGCGGAACCAAGGACAAGATCACTTACGCACAGCTGTTCAAGCCGTGGAAGCTGAACTTCGCGGCAGGAGCGTATTTCGACGACATCGATGCCGAGTTTCAGCATTCGCTGGCGACCAACCTGGGCAAGGCGGGGCTGGTCGGCCTGCTGGTGATCCTGATGGTCTGGCTTTCGATGCGCAGCATTCGCCGCAGCATCGGTGGCGAGCCGGATTTTGCGGTGGCGATGGCCACGCGCATCGCCAACGGTGACCTGAGCGGCGATGACGGCGGCAAGACGTTCGTCAGCGGCAGCCTGCTGGATGAACTGGTGCGGATGCGCGGGCGTCTCACCGGCATCGTCGGCCAGGTACAGCACGGTTCGCAGGCGGTCAGCACGGCGGCAAGCCAGATCGCCAAGGGCAACGACGACCTGAGCCAGCGCACGCAGGAGCAGGCGTCGAGCCT
Source organism: Rhodanobacter glycinis (assembly GCF_006438785.1). Taxonomy (GTDB): domain Bacteria; phylum Pseudomonadota; class Gammaproteobacteria; order Xanthomonadales; family Rhodanobacteraceae; genus Rhodanobacter; species Rhodanobacter glycinis_A. Next base: position 227,839 of record NZ_RCZB01000005.1, read on the forward strand.
GGAGGAAACCGCCGCGTCGATGGAGCAGATGACCTCCACCGTCAAGCAGAACGCCGAGAACGCCAGCGAGGCCAGCCAGCTTGCCCATGGCGCGCGCGAGCAGGCCGAACGCGGCGGCGCGGTGGCCGCAAGGGCGGTAGCGGCGATGGGCGAGATCAACGCATCGAGCCGCAAGATCGCCGACATCGTGGGGCTGATCGACGAGATCGCGTTCCAGACCAACCTGCTGTCGCTGAATGCGGCCGTGGAAGCTGCGCGTGCCGGTGAACAGGGCCGCGGCTTTGCCGTGGTGGCCACCGAAGTGCGCAGCCTGTCCCAGCGCAGCGCGGCGGCAGCGAAGGAAATCAAGGCGCTCATCAACGAGAGCGTCGCGCGGGTGCAGGCCGGCAGCGCGCTGGTCGACGAATCCGGCGCGGCGCTGGCCGACATCGTCGACAGCGTGAAGAAGGTCACCGACATCGTGGCCGAGATTGCCGCGGCCAGCCAGGAGCAGTCCAGCGGCATCGACCAGGTGAACCACGCGGTGATGCAGATGGACGAGGTCACGCAGCAGAACGCGGCGCTGGTCGAGGAGGCTTCCGCAGCAGCGCGCGCGATGCAGGAGCAGGCCAACGAACTGCAGAGTCAGATGACGTTTTTCCATCTGCATGCCAGCGACAACGTACCCGCGCCGGCCGTGGCCGTCGCCAGCGTGGCGCGCGCCGCAACGGCGTCGCGCCCGCCCGTTGCCCGATCGCGGACGCGGCGCACCGCGGCCGCGACAGGCGGAGCGTGGACCGAGTTCTGATCCGGTTCCGCTGTCTCATGGCACGAAACCTACTTCAGCGGCGCCGCGGCGCCGCCATTTCACCGATGGAAACTATTCATGAACTCCCTGTGGGCATCGAGCCGGCGCCTGAGCCTGGTATGTGGGCTGGCGCTGGTCACCGCCGTTCCGGCGGTCAGTGCCGGCGATTTCACGTTCGGCGGCAAGCTGTTCGCCGACTTCAGCCAGTTGCGCCAGCACGATCGCACGGCGCATGCGGACAGCCACGCCAGCGACGCCGATCTGAAGCGGTTGTACCTGGATGCGGACTACGCGTTTGACCCGGCGTGGTCGGCGCATCTCACCACCGACGTCAATTGGTTGCGCGGCCAGCGCGACCCGGATGTGTGGGTGAAACACGCGTATCTGCAGCGCAAATTCAGCAACGCCGCGCTGCTGCGCGTGGGCGTTGACGACATGCCGATGATGGCGCTGACCAGCCAGTGGTACGGCTATCGCTACATCGACCCGATCGCCACCTCGCTGCAGAAGATCGACAGCGCAGCGGACTGGGGCCTGCACCTGCAAGGCGTGCTGGCGCCGCGGCTGGATTACGCCGTGTCCGTGGTCAGTGGCGGTGGCTACAAGCAGCCGACCCATGGCCGGCGAGCCGACGTGGAGGCGCTGCTGGCCTGGCACACCAGTGCGCATACGCTGCTGGCACTGGGTGGCTATGACGGCCAGCTGGCTGCCGGCGACGAGCCGCGGGCGCCGTACCACACCGCCCGCCGGATCGACCTGTTGGCCGCGTATGCAGGCGACATCTGGCGCATCGGTACGCGCTACAGCTACGCCAGCAATTGGGCCAGCCTGTACAGCACGAACAGTGAGCGCACGCGCAGCTGGTCTGCGTGGGTCAGCGTGCGGGTGGCCGCGCAGTGGAGCGTGTTCGCCCGCTACGACCATGGCCAGCCGGCCAGCCTGCGCGATCCCACCCGGCACACCATCTATGCCGATGCCGGCGTGCAATGGCAACCAGTCAAGCGCCTGCGACTGGCGCTGGTGATGAAGCGCAATGCCTTGCGCCGCGAGGGCCGCGAGCTGCGCAGCGGCAACGAGGCGGGCGTGTGGAGCGAGTTCGCGTTCTGATCGATATCCACTGTTGGACGAGTGCTCAAGTTCCCGCCGCACGGGCCGACACAGTCAAGGCAGAAGGACGCTCGCAGACGTCCGTTACGAGGTTACCGCCCCATGTACGAAGACAAACAGGCCGCGGCACCGTCGCAGCAGCTCACTTTCAGCCTGGCCGACGAAGAGTATGGCGTGGACATCCTGGCCGTACGCGAGATCCGCAGCTGGACGCGCGTCACCCGTATTCCGCAGACGCCGGATTACGTGCTGGGCGTGCTGAACCTGCGCGGTGCGATCGTGCCGATCATGGATCTGCGCCTGCGCTTCGGCCTGCAGCGCGAAAGCTATGGCGACGACACCGTGGTGATCATCGTGGCCATTGGCGAGCGCCTGTTCGGCATCGTGGTGGACGCGGTTTCCGACGTGGTCGATATCGACCCGGCGGCGATCAAGCCGGTGCCGGATATGGGCGCGGTGGTCGATACGCGTTACCTGAAAGGGCTCGCGACGTATGCAGAACGCATGGTGATGCTGCTTGATGTGGAAAAGTTGATGCGTCCGGAGGACGTGGAAACGCTGGATGCCGCGCTGCCGGCCATCCAGGAAGTTGAAGTTGCGGCCTGACCCGGGAATCGAGATGAAGATGAAGAATCTGATGGCGCGCCTGTCCCGCCTGACCACATTGACCGTCAAGGCCCGTCTCATCGGCGTGCTTGGCCTGTTGTGCACCATGTTGCTGGTGGGCGCCTGGATCGGGCTGGGCGGCATGGCCCGGGCGAACGAGAGCGCGCGCCAGATCTACCAGGAAGAACTGATACCGCTGACCAGCATCAACGAAGTGGCGCGCGGCTCGCTGAACAGCTTCATTTCGCTGAGCGAGGCGGCTTTCCACAAGGACGACAAGGCGATCGTCAAGCAGAAGCTCGATGAGGTCGCCAAGACCCAGGTCACCGATGCGGTGCTGCTGAAGAAACTGGGTGCGACTGCCATGACGCCGGCGGTCAAGAAGCAGTGGACCGCGTTCGAGAGCGCGCGAGGCGACGTCGCCTCGTCGATGAGCGAGATCACCGATGCGCTGAACCAGGCCGACGACGGCACGAACGCGCTGCTGTATTCCGACGTGTTGCCCAACGTGTCGATCATGGGTTCGGAAATGAACAAGCTGATCGCGATGCAGGTCGACGAAAGCCGCCAGCATTACGAATCCGCGCTGGCCAGCTATGAGCGCATCCGCCTGATGACGTTTGCCGCACTAGGCGCCGGCATGTTGCTGGCGGTGCTGATGGCGTTCTTCCTGATCCGCTCCATCGTGGGCACGCTCAACCGTGCCGTGCGTGTGGCCAACGCCATCTCGCAGGGCCAGCTGGGCCACCACATCGTCACCCATCGCAAGGACGAACTGGGACGCCTGCTGGAAGCGTTCCGCATGATGGATGACCGGCTCACCCTCACCGTCGGCGAAGTGCGTCGCGGCTCGGATGCGGTCAGCACGGCGGCGCAGCAGATTGCGCACGGCAACGACGACCTCAGCCAGCGCACGCAGGAGCAGGCCTCCAGCCTGGAAGAAACCGCCTCGTCGATGGAGCAGATGACTTCCACCGTCAAGCAGAATGCCGAGAACGCCAGCCACGCCAACCAGCTTGCCCGCGGTGCCCGCGAACAGGCTGAGCGCGGTGGCGAAGTGGCCGGCCGGGCGATCCTCGCGATGAGCGAGATCAACGCCTCCAGCGGCAAGATCGCCGACATCGTGGGGCTGATCCAGGAGATCGCCTTCCAGACCAACCTGCTGGCGCTGAACGCGGCCGTCGAGGCGGCCCGTGCCGGCGAGCAGGGCCGCGGCTTCGCCGTGGTGGCCACCGAGGTGCGCAGCCTGGCGCAGCGCAGCGCCGGTGCAGCGAAGGAGATCAAGGGACTCATCAACGACAGCGCGGAAAAGGTGCGCAGCGGTTCGGAGCTGGTGAACCAGTCGGGCAAGGCGCTGGCCGAAATCGTCGAGAGCGTGAAGAAGGTCACCGACATCGTGGCCGAGATCGCCGCGGCCAGCCAGGAACAATCCGCGGGCATCGACCAGGTCAACAACGCCGTGATGCAGATGGACGAGATGACCCAGCAGAATGCCGCGCTGGTCGAGGAGGCTGCGGCGGCTGCCCGCGCCATGCATGAGCAAGCCGGTGAACTGACCCGCCAGGTCGGCTTCTTCCAGTTGAGCGACGACGGTGCGACATCCGTTGCGCCAGCGGCGCCGACGCGGGCGCAGACCGTGGCGGCGGAAGCCGAGGCGGTATTCGCCGCCGTGCGCAACACCGCGCCAATGGCCGTCCGCCCGACGCGCGCGCCGGTTGAACCCGCCAGCGCAGCCGGCGTGTGGAAGGAATTCTGAAGTGAATGCGGCGTCCGGCGCGATTGAAGACAGCACCACCACGACGGGCCACGTTGGCCCGTTGCTGGGGGATGCCGACTTCCAGTACCTGCGGAATTTCGTGCTGGAGCATTGCGGTATCGCGCTGGGCGAGCACAAGCATCAGCTGGTGCAGGGGCGTTTGCTCCGCCGGCTGCGCGCACTGGGCCTGTCGAACTTCACCAGTTATTGCGAGTTGCTGCGGCGCGATCCGTACAGCGAACTTGGCGAGCTGGCCAGCGCCATCAGCACCAACGTAACGGCGTTCTTCCGCGAAGTGCACCATTACGACCTGCTGGTCGACGAGCTGCTGCCGCGCTGGCTGCACGAGAAGCGACGCGAAGGCGATCGCTTGCGGATATGGTCGGCGGGTTGCTCAACCGGCGAAGAACCCTACGCGCTGGCGATGGTGCTGGCCGAGGCGATCGAGCAGAGCGGCAGCAAGCTGGATGCGAAAATCCTGGCCACCGACCTGTCACCGCAGGCGCTGGAAACCGCGCGCAAAGGCGTGTACCCGCTGGAGCGCCTCGCCGGCATCAGCGCCGAGCGCTGCCGGCGCTGGATGCTGCGCGGCGAGGGCGAGTACGACGGGCTGGCCTGTGTGCACCCGCGCCTGCGCGAGCTGGTCACCATCGAGCCGCTGAACCTGCTGCATCCGTGGCCGATGCGCGGTCCGTTCGACGCGATCTTCTGCCGCAACGTGGTGATCTATTTCGACCAGCCGACCAAGCAGCGGCTGTTTCGCCGCTACGCCGAATTGCTGCCGACAGGTGGCTATCTGTTTCTCGGTCACTCCGAATCACTGCACGGCGTCAATGACGAGTTCGAGCTCATCGGCCGCACGGTCCACCGGAAGATCGGCGGATGACCTTGCTCGCCGATCGCCGCACCAGTGCGGCAAGCCAGGCTTCGGTGCTGCCGGGTTTCGAGCACTTGCGGCGGTACTGGGATCCGGCGCAGTCATGCATGACGGTGAAAGTGCTGCCTGGCGAGTTCTACGTCAGCACGCAGAATGAGCTGGTCACTACCGTGCTCGGATCGTGCGTATCGGCGTGCATCCACGATGCGCGCCGCGGCATCGGCGGCATGAATCATTTCATGCTGCCGGAGCCGCGCGGCGAGCGCGACAGCTGGACCGCCACCGTGGGCCGCGCGGCCCGCTACGGTAGCGACGCGATGGAGCAGCTGATCAACGCGATCCTCGTTGCCGGCGGCCAGCGCGCCGACCTGCAGGTCAAGATATTCGGCGGTGGCCGGGTGCTGGCGCAGCTGACCGATATCGGCCAGCGCAATATCGATTTCGTGCAGCACTACATCTCCACCGAAAGACTGAACCTGTGTGCGTCGGATCTCGGCGACGTGTATCCGCGACAGGTGCAGTTCTTTCCCAGCACCGGCCGTGCACGCGTGCGGCTGCTGCGTCGCCACGACGACGCGCAGCTGGTGGCCGATGAGCCCGGCTACCTCAAGCGTTTGGCAAATGACCCGATAAAGGGTGAGGTCGAGCTTTTCTAGCAGCGGCTTCATCGCGGAAAACCGGCAAGGCCGCTGTCGATTGCGACGCGGCTCGAGCTTCATGGCAACGAGATTGGATGGCAATGGAAAGAGTGCGTGTTCTGGTGGTCGACGATTCGGCGTTGGTTCGCAAGCTGATGACGACGATGCTTGCCTGCGATCCGGCGATCGAGGTGGTCGGCACCGCGGCCGATCCGCTGATTGCCCGCGAAAAGATCAAGCTGCTCAATCCGGACGTGTTGACGCTGGACGTCGAGATGCCGCACATGGACGGCCTGACGTTTCTGGAAAACCTGATGCGGCTGCGGCCGATGCCGGTGGTGATGGTGTCGTCGCTGACGGTGCAGGGCGCCGAAGTGACCTTGCGCGCGCTGGAGCTCGGCGCGGTGGATTTTCTGGCCAAGCCAAGCAGCGATCTGGCCAACAGCTTTGGCCAGAGTGCGCAGGAGATCTGCGCCAAGGTGAAGCAGGCCGCCACGGCCAGGCCGCGCGCACGCACCGCGGTGCGCAAGCTGGAGGTGCCGCCGCGCCTGTCCGCCGATGCGGTGTTGCCGCGCGTGCAGACGTCGGGCACCCGCGGCGGCAGCCCGATCATCGTGATCGGCGCCTCGACCGGCGGTACCGAAGCGGTGCGCGTGGTGCTGGAATCGATGCCGCCGGATGCGCCGCCGATCCTGGTGACCCAGCATATACCTGAGGCCTTCAGCGGACCGTTTGCCGCACGCATGGACCGATGCTCGGCGATGCGCGTGTGCGAGGCGCAGGACGGCCAACCGATCCAGACCGGCCATGCCTACATCGCTCCGGGCAGCCACCATTTGCTGGTGATGTGGGATGGCGCCAAGTATGTCTGCCGGCTGCACGATGGCCCGCCGGTCAACCGGCACAAGCCCAGCGTGGACGTGCTGTTCCGCTCGATGGCGGCCAGCGCCGGCGTGGGCACGATCGCCGTGCTGCTGACCGGCATGGGCGACGACGGTGCGCGCGGCCTGCTCGAACTGAAGCAGGCCGGCGCCGCGACGCTGGTGCAGGACGAGGCCAGCTCGGTGGTATGGGGCATGCCCGGTGCTGCCTGGAAACTCGGTGCGGCTGCAGAGATGCTGCCGCTTGATCACATTGCTGCGCGCCTGCTCGCACTGGCGCGCCAACCCCACGACGGTGCTTCACGCACCTGACCTCGGATATCGGCTCATGGCTGTCCTATCTCACATTGCCCGGATCTTCGCTGACCGCCCGCTCTACGGCTGGATCGCCAGCACGCTCGCGCTGCTGTTGGCGCTGCTGTGGCACCCGACATGGCTGGCGCCGCTGCTGATCGTCGTACTCACCGCGGTATGGATCGTCGAGAGCCGGCGTCGGCCGCCGATGGTGGCGCCGGTAGCGGTGAACGGCAACAGCACACCTGTGCGCGAGGCGCTGGAGGACGTGCGTGGTGCGCTGGTCGACGAACTCGGCCACGCCACCCGCGAATTGCATCAGGGACTCGACCTGCTGCGCGATGCAGTGTCCGAGCTGGGTGGCGGTTTCGATGGCCTGTCGCACAAGACCGGGCTGCAGCAGTCGCTGCTGAAGCAGATCATCGATGCACAGAACGGTGGTGTCTCGGTACAGGATTTCGCGGCCCGCACCGGCGACCTGCTGCAGCACTTCGTCGGCATGATCGTGCAGATGTCGCGCGAGAGCCTGCGCATCGTCTATCGCATCGACGGCATGGCGAAGGAGATGGACGCCGTCTTCGGCCTGCTGAAGAACGTCAACACGATCGCCGAGGAAACCAACCTGCTGGCACTCAACGCCGCGATCGAGGCGGCGCGCGCGGGCGAGTCCGGCCGCGGCTTTGCCGTGGTCGCCGGCGAGATCCGTAATTTGGCCAGCAATTCCAACCAGTTCAACGAGCAGATCGGCAGTCACGTCGAGCGCGCCCGCACCGCGATGGAACAGCTGCGCGGGCTGGTCGGCACGATGGCCTCGCAGGATCTGAACGTGGCGCTGTCGGCCAAGGGCGGCATCGACGCAATGATGGCGCACGTCACCGAGAGCGACGCACGCACCAGCGCGGTCGCCGACCAGGTGGTCGAGATCAATCGTGGCCTCGGCAGCGACGTATCCACCACGATCAGATCCCTGCAGTTCGAGGACATCCTCAGCCAGCTGCTGCGGCAGACGCGCACCCGGCTGGTCGAGTTGCAGGAAGTGGTCGGCGAATGCACCCGCGACATCGAGGAACTGGCTTGCGCGCCGGTCGACGCCGACAACCTTGCCGAACATGCGCAACGGGTGCGCAGCCGGCTGGCCATTCAGCGAGAGAAGGCGCGCCTGCGCTCCCGTGGCCCGGCCTTGCAGAGTTCCATGGATGCCGGCGAGATCGAATTGTTTTGAGGAGTACAGCATGATCGTCCACCACGACAGCGAACACGATTGCCTGACCCTGCAACTGGGCGAGCGTTTCGATTTCAGCATCCATCGCGATTTTCACGAAGCCTGCCTCGGCACCGGCAGTGCCGCGCGCAGCTACGTCATCGACCTGGGCGAAGTAACCAGCATGGACAGCTCGGCGCTGGGCATGTTGCTGCTGCTGCGCGAACATGCCGGCGCCGACCGCTCCGAGATCCGTATCGTCAATGCCGGCACCGAATTGCGCAGCACCCTGCGTGTGGCCGGCTTCGACAAGTTGTTTGTGCTGCACTGAGAGCCTGTCATCCGGCCAGCGCGAAGCGGTCGCGCCAGTATTCAGGCATATCCGTGCGATGCATTCGACGCGTGCCTGTCTGGCGGCTGCTGTACAGACGCGATAGCCACCGAGACATGCAGGCAGCAGAAAGGCCCCTTGCGGGGCCTGTCGTCTTGCGCGTTCCAGCAAATTTACCAGGCGCGTACGGCGATCACGCTGACGGTGTAGGTCGCCATGTCGGACTGATAGCGGAACCGTCTTCCCAGGTCGAACTTGGCCGTGGCGCCGGGGGCGATGTTGGCGGTGCCGGCTGGCCAGCCGTCCTTGCTCTGGATCACTTTACCTTCGCCATCCTTCGCGTCGATCCGGATCTGCGCAGCCGATGAGTCAGTGCAATTGTTGACCAGTTCCCCGGCGAGCATGAGGCGTGCGCCTCCGCCCGCGCCACTGATGGAAGTCTTGAAGTCCTTGATGACGAAATCGGTGGGCGCGCATGCGGCGTGAGCGGCGACCGGAAGAAGCAGCAACGAGGCGAGAAGAAATGTGGTTTTCATGGGCACGAATCCATCAATACGGGGAAGCCGGAGGGGAAACAGGTCGGTGGGACAGCACCGGCCGACACCCAGGAAATCGGCCGGAACGCTGAAACCTTTAGGCTGTTCGTGGAGATGAATGCGCCCGCGGCGATCCGGGCAACGCGATCGGAGTTGGCCGAGGCCGTCCCGGGGGCCTAGGGCAGGCTGGTGTGCTCGATGAACCACAGCCCGGCGAACAGCTTGGGATCGATCGAGTAGCCCTCGGCGGCGCGGGCGAACAGCCAGGCGCCGGCTTCGCGGCGTGGTACTTCGTGCACCACGATATTCTCGGTTTCGTCGCCGCCACCGGGGCCGACCTTGGTCAGCTCCCACGCCCGCACGAAGGTGATCATCTCGGTACTCATGCCGGACGACGACGGGCCGCGGTGGACGAATTCCACCCGCTGGCAGCGGTAACCGGTTTCTTCTTCCAGCTCGCGCTGGGCGGCGAGCAGGGCGCTTTCGTCGGCCTGATCGACCTCATCACCGACCAGGCCGGCCGGCATCTCGATGGTGTTCTGCAGGATCGACACGCGGTACTGCTCGACGAACACCACGTTGTCGTCCGGCGTCACCGCCAGGATGATCACCGCGCCGCCGGGGTTGTTGCGTTCGGCGTACTCCCAGCGGCCGCGCTTGCGCAGGCTCAGCCAGCGGCCTTCGTACAGGGTTTCCACCGGCGCGCTGGCGTCGGCGGGGATGCGGTTGGCGGAGTCGTTCATCGATGGTCGCGTGCCAGGAAAACCAGCAGACATGTTGGACTGTCCAGCCGACAGCGACAACCGGTGGGTGGAATGATTTGACGGACGAAGCTCAGCGCAGCAACGCGCGCAACCGGCTGCGGGTGAATGCACCGAAGCGCAACTGTTCGCACAGATCATCGAGCTGAGCGGGCTGCTGGTGGCCGCGCAGCAAAACCTCGATGGTGCTGGCGCCAGGGGCATCCAGCGCGATGCGGGTGAGCCGGCGGTACAGTCGCGCCTGTTCCGCATGCTCGCGCAGCTTCGCGGCACACGCCGCCGCGCCGCGCAGGCGCAGGAACGCGACTTCGTCGATGCGCTCGAGCAGGGTATCGAGGCTGCCGAAATGTGTGAGCAGGGCGGCGGCGGTTTTCGCGCCGATACCGGGCACGCCGGGGATGTTGTCCACCGCGTCGCCGCACAGCGCGAGATAGTCGGCCACCTGGTGCGGATGCACGCCGAGCTTTTCATGCACGCCGGCCGGGCCCCAGCGCAGGCCGCGGGCGTAGTCCCACTGCTCGTCGTGTTCGCCAAGCAGCTGGCCGAAATCCTTGTCGGCGGAGACGATCACGCTGCGCCAGCCATGCGCGCGCAGGTTCCACACGGTGCTGCCGATCAGGTCGTCGGCCTCGAAGCTGTGGTCGATCATCAGGTGGATGCCGAGCGCCTCGGTGATCGCGCGGCACTGCACGAACTGGCGTTCCAGATCCGGTGGCGGCAGCTCGCGGTTGGCCTTGTACGCCGGGTAGATCGCGTTGCGGAACGAACTGGTCAGCGAGGCGTCGAACGCCACCGCGATGTGCTCGGGCTGCGCGCGCTCCAGCAGTTCGCACAGGAAGCGGGTGTAGCCATGCACGGCATTGATCGAATGGCCGTCTGCGTCGAAGAACTCGTCCGGCATCGAATGCCAGGCGCGGAATACATACAGGCTGCCGTCCACCAGATGGACGGCTGGAATGCCGTTCGCTGGCGCGTTCACGGTGTCCATGTGCTGAGCAGGTCGGCCAGTGCCGGGCGGTCGCGATCGGGCACCTCGATCTGCGGCGTGCCCAGGTGCACGAAACCGACGACGTGTTCGTGCTCCGCCAGGCCAAGGATGCCCGCCACCTCGCGGTCGTAGGCGGCCCAGCCAGTCAGCCATTGCGCACCGTAGCCCAGCGCGTACGCACCGAGCAGGATGTTGTAGGCCACGTTGCCGGCGCACAGCTTCTGCTCGATCTCCGGCACCTTGCTGTCGGCATGCAGGCAGGCGACGACCACCACCACCAGCGGCGCGAAGGTATAGCGAAGGCGATCCTTTTCGAGCTTCGCGTCGGACATGTCGGGATGGTTGCGGATTGCGATGCTGGCCAGCTGCTCGCCGAAATGCAGCTTCGCCTCGCCCTGCAGGCGGACCAGCCGGAATGGCACCAGCTTGCCGTGGTCGGGCACGCGGATCGCCGCTTCCAGCAACGCCTGCAACGTCGCCTCATCCGGTGCCGGCTCACCGAGCTGGCGCGAGGGGACGGAATGGCGTTGCTGGAGCAGGGACAGGGCAGTGAACATGGATCAACTCTTCCGGTGCGCAGATGCCCATGCTAACTGGCGGGTCGACGGTGCGCGCACCGTCACGCCGACAGCGGCAGCTTGAACGAGCCCGGCAGCAGCGCGGCCACGGTGGTTTGCTGCGTGTTGCCACCCAGATTGGCCAATAGCACCGGCATGGCGTCGTCGCACAGCTCGGACATCACCTGACGGCATGCGCCGCAAGGGCTGACCGGGTCGGGTGTGTCGGCGATCACCGCCAGGGCCGTGAAGTCGCCGGGCTGGCAACCCGCGGCAATCGCACTGAACAGCGCGGTGCGTTCGGCGCAGTTGCACAGGCCGTAGGAGGCGTTCTCCACGTTGCAGCCGCTGAAGCGGCGGCCGTCGCGGGTCAGCAGTGCGGCGCCGACCTGGAAATTTGAATATGGCGCATAGGCTTTCTCGCGCGCGCTCCGCGCGAAGGCCAGCAGATCGTCAAAAGCGTTGGGTAATGCAGGCATCGGGATCTCCAGCGATGACCCCGGATGACGCGATCCGCGTGTGCCGGCGGGCCAGCTTACCCGTTTGGGCCGGCGCGGATCAAAAGCCGCGAGTCCGCTAAGATGGCCAGACCATTCAAGGGGATTGCACCATGCCGATCACCGTAGCCGCTTTGCGTGAGACCGCTGCCGGGGAGCGGCGTGTGGCGATCACGCCCGAGATGGCGAAGAAGCTGCGCGGCAAGGGCCTCCGCGTGTTGCTGGAACACGACGCCGGCCGTGCCGCCGGCTTTCCCGACAGCAGTTATGCCGAGGCCGAGTTTGCCGATGCCGCCGCCGTGCTGGCGCAGGCCGATCTGCTGGCCTGCGTGTTGCCGCCGGATGACGCGGTGTTCGCCGGGTTGCGCGAAGGCACGGTGGTGGTTGGCCAGTTGCGCCCCTACGGGGCCGCCGACCGGGTAGCTGCGCTGACCGCGCACAAGTTGACCGCGTTCTCGCTGGAGCTGCTGCCGCGCACCACGCGGGCGCAGGCGATGGATGTACTCAGTTCACAGGCGGCGGTGGCCGGTTATCGCGCCATGCTGATCGCGGCCGAGGCATCGCCGAAATTCTTTCCCATGCTGACCACCGCCGCTGGCACGATCCGGCCGTCGAAGGTGCTGGTGATCGGCGCCGGCGTGGCCGGCCTGCAGGCGATCGCCACCGCGCGCCGGCTCGGCGCGCAGATCGAAGGCTACGACGTGCGCCCGGAAACGCGCGAGCAGGTCGAGTCGCTGGGGGCCAAGTTTCTTGAGCTGGGCGTCAGTGCGGCCGGCAGCGGCGGTTATGCGCGGGAGCTGTCGGCAGAAGAACGCGCTGCACAGCAGCAGGCGCTGGGCGAACATCTCAAGTCGATCGACGTGATCGTCACCACCGCCGCGGTGCCGGGCCGGCCGGCGCCGAAGATCCTCACGGCGGCGATGGTCGAGGGCATGAAGCCGGGCGCGCTGATCGTCGACCTGGCCGCCGAGAGTGGCGGCAACTGCGAGCTGACGAAGCCGGGTGAACGGGTCGAGCACGGCGGCGTGGTGATCCTGGGGCCGCTGAATCTGCCGGCCGGTGCACCGCTGCATGCGTCGGAAATGTACGCACGCAATGTCTGCAATTTCATCGAGCTGCTGGTTCACGATGGCGTGCTGCAACCGGACTTCAACGACGACCTGGTAGCCAAAAGCTGCCTGAGCCACGCTGGCGAAAACCGGTTCACGGCGTGAGCAGCCGCATGTCGGTCTGAAGGCGAACCGCCCCGCGCGAGGCGGGGCGGTTGCATGTCATCGGTGGTTCTGGCTGCCGGGTGGTGGCGGTGGACGATCGTGGCCGTGTCGCTCGTCCCAATGCAGGCGTTGTGCAGGAGGCAGCGCGTGCCATTCGCGTATGAGCTTTTCGCGCTGTGCCGGCGGCAACTGCTGGAAGCGTTCGAAGGTGTTGTGCAGCTGTTCGCGTTGCTGCGGCGGCAGTTGCTGAAACTTGCGCATGTTTTCGCGCGCTTGCCGACGCTCACCCGGCGTCATCAGCTGCCAGCGGGCAATGTGCTGGCGAACTTCCTCGCGCTTTTGCGGCGGCAGCGTGACCCAGCGCTCGGCTCGCTTCAGCATGCGCGTCTGCTTGCGTGGCGACATGCTGTTCCACTTCTGCTGCAACGGCGCCAGCACTTCGCGCTGGGCCGGATCGAGACTGCTCCACGGGTGCGGCGAGGCGGCCTGTGCATGCAGCGGCGTGACGGCGATGCTGCCGAGCAGGGCGGCCAGCAGCAGGGGCAGGATCGGACGGAGGATTCGGGTCATGGCTCAGCGGGTTGCCGAATGGCTGTTGTTGGCAGCCAGCCAGCCGTAGAAGTCGAGATTCTGGTAGAGGTTCGGATCAGTCTTGTCGGCGTCCGGCGGCAACTCGTTGTCCAGCTCCGCAACTGGATCGGTCGGACTGGCGGTCTGCATCGACGTTGCTGCCTGACGTGGCGGCTGCCACACCATTATCGCGGCCAGCGCGATGACGGCGAAGGCGCCGGCCGGGATCAACCAGCGAGCGGTGCGATGCGTGGGCGTCTGCGCCGAACGCAGTGCCCGCCGGCGGGCCGCGCGCAGCCGCTCGACGGTGGCCGGGTCGATGCGCTGGGCAGCCTCGTGCCAGAGCTCACGGACGCGCTGCTCGCGAGCGCGCTGTTCGACAGGTTTGTCGGGCCGATTGTCAGACGACTTCATCGCCAGTCCTCCAGTTGATCGCGCAGGTGATGCATGGCGCGTGACAGATGGGTTTTCACGCTGCCTTCGGAGCAGCCCATCGCGCGCGCGGTTTCCGCCACATCCAGTCCCTCCAGCATGCGCAGCATGAACGCCTCGCGCTGGCGAGGCGGCAGCTGTCTGACCGCCGTGACCATGTCCGCGTACGACTGCATGTCGTGCAGCCGGTCAAGCGGACCTGGGCCGTGGTCGGCGGGCTCCCATGCGGGTAACTCGTCGCCATCGTCATCGCGGCCACCACCGAGCCATCCCACCACGATCGAGCGTACCTTGCGGCGACGCTGCAGATCGACCACGCGCCGGCGCAGGATGCCCCAGAACAGCGGCGACCATTCCGCGGCGGGCTTGTCGCGATAGTGCTTGACCAGTCGCAGCATGGCGTCCTGCACGGCGTCCATCGCGTCCTCGCGCTGGCGCAGCTGCAATTCGGCCATGCGGAACGCGCGCCGCTCGACCTGCGCCAGGAATGCATCCAGCGTGGCGGGCGTTTCGCGGGCGTCGCCGAACAGATCCGTGCCGAGCGTCCCGGCTACGCTGTTCATGGCTGCCTCGTCCGCATCGTCGGGTGGCGCATCGTCGGGCTCCAGCGGTTCGATTCCGGTATTCAACGCGGCAGGCTCGCACGGGTTGACGTGCACAGGCATCCGAACCTGCAGAAGCCGCCGCGCTGGCGGTCTTCCGAGTCGACCCAGCCGGTACGCACGCGGATGCGCCTGCGCTGATCAGGCGCATGGGTGCTTGTCGCGCAGGGGTTCTCGCGGCGCGCACGGGAACCTCGAAGTTCTTCGAGGTTCCCGTATGATGCAGGCACAACTGAGTCCTGGCGGGGTGGGGTCATGATCGACGGTTTCCTGGCGCTGTACATTTTCATGCTGGCCGCGTTTACCGGCTATGAAATCATCGCGCGGGTGCCGGTGATCCTGCACACGCCGCTGATGTCCGGCTCCAACTTCGTGCACGGCATTGTGCTGGTTGGCGCGATGATTGCGCTAGGCCACGCGCAGACGCCGTTCGAGATCGCGATCGGCTTCATCGGCGTGCTGCTCGGCGCCGGCAACGCCGCCGGCGGCTACGTGGTGACCGAGCGGATGCTGGAGATGTTCAAGTCCAGCAAGCCGGATGCCGGCAAGGGAGCGAAGTGATGAGCTGGCTCCCCACCTTGATCAAAGCCTGTTATTTCCTTGCCGCGCTGCTGTTCATCCTGGGCCTGAAACGCATGAGCTCGCCGCGCACCGCGCGCGGCGGCATCGTGTGGGCCGGCTACGGCATGTTGCTGGCGGTGTTGGCCACGTTCTTCCTGCCGGACATGCACAACCGCGGCCTGATCATTGCCGCGGTGTTGATCGGCGTCAGCGCCGCGTGGTGGAGCGGCAAGCGCGTGGCGATGACCGCGATGCCGCAGATGGTGGCCTTGTACAACGGCATGGGCGGTGGTGCGGCGGCGGCGATTGGCGCGGTTGAGTTGATCGGCTACGCACGCGGGTTGGGGCTGCTGCACGCGGTGCCCGATACCTCCCCGCTGCGGCCGGAGAGCTGGGCGGTGAACGGCTTGCCGCCCACGCTGTCGCCGACCGAGCTGGCGCTTGGAGTGCTCGGTGCGCTGATCGGCGCGGTGAGTTTTTCCGGTTCGCTGATCGCGTTTGCCAAGCTGCAGGGTTGGCTCGACAAGCGCTTCGTGTTTGCCGGTCAGCGCGCGGTCAACCTGCTGCTGCTGGCCGCGGCGGTAGTGGTCGGAATCCTGCTGGCGACGGGTCATGCCAGCCTGCCGCTGATCCTGGTGTTCTTTGCGCTGGCGTTGCTGTTCGGGCTGATGATGACGTTGCCGATCGGCGGCGCCGACATGCCGGTGGTGATCTCGCTGTACAACGCGTTCACCGGACTGGCCGTGGCGTTCGAGGGTTTCGTGCTGGGCAACGAGGCGATGATCATCGCCGGCATGGTGGTCGGCGCGGCCGGCACGCTGCTGACCCAGTTGATGGCCAAGGCGATGAATCGCTCGATCGGCAACGTGCTGTTCGGCAGCTTCGGTGCGGCTGCCGGCAGCGAGGCGCAGTCGATCGAGGGGGCGCAGAAACCGATCGACGCCGCCGACGCGGCCGTGATGATGGCGTACGCCGAGCGCGTGGTGATCGTGCCCGGCTACGGCCTGGCGGTGGCGCAGGCGCAGCACAAGGTGTGGGAGTTCGCGCAACTCCTGATCAAGCGCGGCGTGAAGGTGAAGTTCGCGATCCACCCGGTGGCCGGTCGCATGCCCGGTCACATGAACGTGCTGCTGGCCGAGGCCGGCGTGCCATACGACCTGATCGCCGACATGGACGACATCAACCCGGAATTTCCGGCCACCGACGTGGCGCTGGTGATCGGCGCGAATGATGTGGTCAATCCACTGGCCAAGACCGATCCGGCCTCGCCGATCTACGGCATGCCGATCCTTGACGTGAGCAACGCCAAACACGTGATCGTGATCAAGCGCGGCAAGGGCACCGGTTTCGCCGGCATCGAGAACGCGCTGTTCTATGCCGACAACACGCGCATGCTGTACGGCGACGGCCAGGCCGCCGTGGGTGAACTGGTCACGGAATTGAAGGCGATCGACGCCTGATCCGGACCGAGCTTCGAGGGCGCATCAACGCTTGCGTGGTGCGCGCCAGGCCAGCCACGCCGCCAGCAACATCGCCAGCACGGTCCAACCCATGTCGGCAGGCGACAGCGCCATGCGGGCCAGTTGCCACAACATGCCGGCACCGGCGGTGCGCAGCGCATCGATCAGGCCCATGCCCATGTTGCCCGCAATCAGCACGCCGGCAATCAGCATGTTGACGTAGATTGCCGCCAGCGCCGTGGCGCACGCGGCCAGTACAGCTGCGCCGATCCCGGCAGGGCGCACGAAGCTGCGGATGGTCCAGGCCAGCAGCGCACCCATGGGCAATGCCAGCCACGGCAGCGGATGACGCAGGTACAGCGTCACCACCATCCATACGGCGCCGGCGGCAAGCCCCAGCATCGCGGCACTGAACAGGGCGAATGCAAACAGCAAAATGGCGCGTGCGCTCATCGTCGGCGGCACGACAGGACAGCTGGAGACATGTGCTCATCCATCAGGCAAAGCGGCCATCATAACGTGACGCCGGCGGCCGACGGCAGCGGCATATCGGCGCTGTCTGCTTGAGTTCGGTGACTCCGCCCTGATCTGGGACAAGCGATTCCGCTCCGCGGGCGGCATAATAGACAACCTGGGTTCGACGCATCGTCGTGCCTTGCAGATACGGGATTGGCGAGTGGCATGAGTGGTTTCAGTCTGAGCAGCGAACCCTTCACCCTGTCGCGTGATTGCAGCGCCGTCATGGTGCCGCAAGGCGACGTGGTGAGTCTGCCTGCCGGCCAGATCGGTTACATCACCCAGGCGCTTGGTGGCAGCTTCACCGTCTATGTCGAGGGCAATCTGTTCCGCATTGCCGGCAACGACGCCGACGCCCTTGGCAAGCCGCAGCCGACACCGATCGAGGTGCCTGACGATGCCACCAACGCGGATGTGGAAAAGCTGGCGTGGGATCAGCTGCGCACCGTGTTCGATCCCGAAATTCCGGTCAATGTGGTCGAGTTGGGACTGGTCTACGACCTCAGTCTGGAACAGACCGAATCGGGCCAGCGCAAGGTCTACGTAAAACTTACCCTGACCGCACCCGGTTGCGGCATGGGCGACATCCTGGTCGATGATGCGCGGACCAAGTTGGAGATGATTCCCACGGTGGCCGAAGCGGACGTGGATCTGGTGTTCGATCCGCCGTGGAGCCACTCGATGATGTCCGATGCCGCCAAGCTCGAAACCGGCATGCTCTGAGTCCGCTGCGCGGTTGCGACGGCAACGTCGATTTTCGCAATCTTCCGCTTTCCGCAACCTTCTGCGTGCAGTCCGCGGTGGCGCTACGACTTCGTAGCTGTGCAGTTGTCATCCGCCTGCATGACGCGAACGACTGCCGTGCCGTCATTGCGCAATACCTTCTTCAGGTTCGCCAGCAATTTCACGTTTGTGATTGCGTGGACCTCCTGCGCTGTGACTGCCATCACTCGGCGTAGGAAAAAATCAGATGGTTACGGTGTGCCGCAAGGAATAACGTATCCGAATCCGTCATCGGGGAGGTTGACGGATGATCCTTTAGCGGCGTGATCGCCGTTTTGCAGTTACGCGTCCACGCGCTGCCCATGCAGGGAATGCCAGGGGGAAGGCAGCCGAATCTGGACGTATTTTGGGATCGCTAGACAGCAAACCACACAGAGGCCGTGTCCTGCACGGCAATTCTTGCATGGGGTCTACGTGGCCGCATCGGGCCCGTTTGTTCCCAAAATCTTGTCTAGGAGTTTTGAATGCCCAACCATTTCCGTCTCAAACTGCTGGTTGCCGCGATCGGCATGGCTACCGCCTCGGTGGCTACCGCCGCGACTACGCAGACCCTGCGCGCACAGAATCTCGGTGCGGTACCCGCCAGTTCGCTGGCTGCCCACTTGAACCTGGGTCAGGACATGACGCTGGCTGCACGCAGTTCGGTGGCCATCGCCGGCGGCCACCATGTCGTGCGTCAGCAACAGATGTTCCGCGGCGTGCCGGTATACGGCCGCAGCATTGCAGTGGTGCAAGATGCGCAGGGCAATGCGCTGCGCGCCACCGGTGAGCTGCTGCAGAACGTGCAGCTGGACCTGGCTTCGGTCACCCCGAAGCTGACCCCGACTGCTGCCATTGCCGCACTCAAGGGTCACGCGCATACCTTGCTCGTCGCCGGTTCGACGATGAACAATCAGCAGGCCGATCTGTTCGTGTATCCGCAGGACAATGGTCCGGCACGTCTGGTCTATCGCACTTCCTATTTCGTCAACAGTGCGAACCCGACTCGCCCGACCGCGATCATCGATGCCAATACCGGCGCCGTGATCAAGAGCTGGGATGGCCTGACCGACGCATCGGCGACTGGCCCCGGCGGCAACACCAAGACCGGCAAATACATTTACGGCACCGACTACGCCGCGCTCGACGTGACCCAGTCCGGCAGCACCTGCACGCTGGTCAACACCAACGTCAAGACCTACAACCTCAACCACGGCACCAGCGGCGGCTCGGTGGTCAGCTTCACCTGCCCGAACAGCGACACGGATGCGATCAACGGCGCCTATTCGCCGGTCAATGATGCGCACCATTTCGGTGGCGTCGTGCACGACATGTACACCGCGTACACCGGCGCGGCTCCACTGAACATGCAGCTGCGCATGAACGTGCATTACAAGAGCAACTACGAGAACGCGTTCTGGGACGGCACCGCGATGAACTTCGGTGACGGCGCCAGCACGTTCTATCCGCTGGTGTCGCTGGACGTGACCAGCCACGAGATCAGCCACGGCTACACCGAGCAGAACTCGGGCCTGGAGTACAGCGGTCAGTCCGGCGGCATGAACGAGGCCTACTCGGACATCGCCGGCGAAGCGGCCGAGTTCTATGACCGTGGCGCTGCCGACTTCCTGGTCGGTCGCGACATCGTCAAGACCAGCGCGGGTATCGGCGACGCATTGCGCTACATGTGCAACCCGCCGCAGGATGGCGGCTCGATCGACAACGCGGCCAACTACAACTCCAGTCTCGACGTGCATTACTCCAGCGGCGTCTACAACAAGTCGTTCTGCCTGCTGGCCAAGACCAGCGGCTGGGATGCCAAGAAGGCGTTCCAGGTATACGCACTGGCGAACAAGTCGTACTGGACGGCGACCTCGACGTTCAACTCCGGCGCCTGCGGCGTGGAATCGGCAGCGACCGATCTGGGTTACACCAAGGCCGATGTCACCGCAGCATTCAGCGCCGTGGGCGTGAGCTGTGCAGGCGGCGGTGGCGGCGGTGGCACCACCACCGAGCTGCAGAACAACGTGGGCGTCACGGGTGTGGCAGCAGCCACGGGTGCCGACAACGACTACTTCATCACCGTCCCGACCGGCGCCACCAACCTGGTGATGTCGATCTCCGGTGGCACCGGCGATGCCGACCTGTACACCAAGTTCGGCTCCGCGCCGACCACCAGTGTCTACGATTGCCGCCCGTACAAGAGCGGCAACGCCGAGAGCTGCACCGTGGCAGCGCCGAGCGCCGGCAAGTACTACGTCAAGGCGCATGCCTATGCGGCGTACTCCGGTGTCACGGTCAAGGCTTCCTATACCGTCGGTGGCGGTGGTGGCGGTGGCGGCCTGCAGAATGGCGTGCCGGTGACCGGCCAGGCCGGTGCCGTGGGCCAGGAGCTGAGCTACACCGTGGTCCTCCCGGCCGGCAGCACCAAGCTGACCATCGCCAGTTCGGGTGGCACCGGTGACGCGGACCTGTACGTCAAGAAGGGTTCGGCACCGACCACCAGCAGCTACGACTGCCGTCCGTACGTGAGTGGCAACACGGAAACCTGCACGTTCAACTCGCCTGCAGCCGCCACGTACTACATCAAGCTGCGCGGTTACACGGCGTTCTCCGGCGTGTCGCTGAAGGCAACCTGGTAAGCCCCACAACGGGTCAGGGATGACCCGTTGTGTCATACACCGCAACTGCAATGCAGAAGGCCCGGTCGAGATGACCGGGCCTTCTTTTTTCAGAACTCATGCAGCGTGCAATGCCGATGCGTGCCTAGCCGGCAACTTCCTCGAAGCGGTTTGCGTCGCGGTTCTTGCGCACCTTGGCCGGATCCCAAACGCGTCCATTCATGGTGATATAGACCCCATCCGGCAGCGTCTGCACCGCAGCCACCGCGCAGCCGATGTTGAACACCGCATCGGAGCCCTGGAAGCGCGCAGGGTTCAGTGCGCCAGTCAGCACGATCACCTTGCCCTTGATGGTCGCCAGTTCTTTCGCCGTTTCCACCATGGTGTCGGTGCCGTGGGTGACCAGTACATGGCGATGCGGCTGCGCCTCGATCGTCGAACGCACCAGCGTGCGATCCTCGGCGCCCATGTGCAGGCTGTCCTTGCGCAGGATCGGGATCACGTCGAACTGGAACGCCACACCGAGCTGGCCCAGGATCTCGCCGATCTGCGGCGCGCCGATCTTGTAGTCCGACTTGTCGTCGAAATAGATCTTGTCGATGGTACCGCCGGTGGTGACGATGGTCAGGTGCTGCATGCGGTTGGCCGAAGAGGGGGACGGGGCATTTTAGCCCGTGCCGGGAGAGAGCGGGTCGCTGCGGTTTTTGTTTGTGGGAGCGGCTTCAGCCGCGATGCTTTTCCAATTGCCCAAAGAGCATCGCGGCTGAAGCCGCTCCCACCGGGAAGTTGCTAGCCCAGCAGCAGCGCAGTGTTGGCAGCATCCGGCGACACCAGTCGATCGAGGCCGTGGCCGACGAAGCGGTGCAGCGCCGCAGACGGGCGTGGATCAGCTTGCCGGTTCGACCAGCTGGCCTGCCGCGCCAGCAATGCCGCCGCTGCGCAACGCGCCAGCGTGAAAGCAAGGCCGCGTGCGCCGGCTTCCAGCATCTCGCGCGTGGTCGCGTGCTGATCAAGCCAGCGCGCAGCAGCGTCCAGCGTTTGTCGGATCGCGCTGGCTGCATGCATGTCGTCGTTGCCGTCGAGCCATGATTGCGTCGCGATACGCAATGCGGCAAAGCTGTCGCCGGCCAGCGCGCGCAGGCTGTCCAGCGACAGCACGTTGGTGGTGCCTTCCCAGATCGCATAGACCTGCGCGTCGCGCAGCAACTGCGGCAGGCCGGTGTCCTCGATGTAGCCGGCGCCGCCGAAACACTCCAGTGCCTCGGAGCAGATCGTCACCGCCAGCTTGCCGGTCCACAGCTTGGCCAGCGGCGTGAGCAGGCGCAGCAGCGCGGCCTCGTGCGGAGCGGCGACGCCGTGCTCAACCCGACCAAGCAATTGCGCGAGCTCGAAGGCCAGCGCGAAGGCACCCTCGAACTCGGCCTGCATGTCGGCCAGCGTCTGCGCGTGCAGAGGATGCTCGATCAACGGACGTCCAAATGCCTGCCGGCGTATGGCGAAGTCGCGCGCGAGGCTGATCGCGCGCGCCATGCTGGCAATGGCGCAGATCGCGTTCCAGGTGCGCGTGACGTTGAGCATCGGCGCCACCTGGCGCACGCCGTGGGCGAGCTCGCCCAGCGGCCACGCAGGCAGGCCGTCCAGATGGATCTCCGCGGTGGGCAGTTCCTGCGTGCCGAGCTTGTCCTTCAACCGGTCGATGATCAGCTCGGGTTTGCGCCGTGCGCCGTCCATCGTCTCGACGTAGAACAGTGCCAGTGCCGCGGCGCCAGCCGGTGCACCTTGCGGACGCGCCAGCGCCAGCGCGGCCTCGCCGACCACCGCCGAGCTGAACCATTTGCGGCCATGCAAGCGCCACTGGCCGCCCGTATCTTGCCGCGCGACGGTCTCGGTGTTTCCCACGTCGGAGCCGCCGGTGTTCTCGGTCATCCACTGGCCGCTGAGCCAGAAGTTCGAAGCATCGCGGCTGAGAAAATGCGACAGCGCGCGCTCGGTCAGCTCTCGATTGCCGGACGCCTTGATCGCCGTGGCGGCGCCGTCGGTCATCGCCAGCGGGCAGGTATAGAACTCGCTGGCCAGGTGATACAGGTAGACGCGGGCGAACTCCTCCAGCCGCGCATGCTCGCTGTCCATGTGGCCGGCGGCCAGCACCGCATGCCGCGTGGTGATCGCCGCGCCTTCCGTCCACGCCGGTGTCAGCTCGATCCGGTCGACGCGCTGCCCCCACGCATCCCACTGGGTCAGCACCGGCTTGCGCCGCGTCGTGGTGCATGCGCGCTGCCACGCCATCTGCGCGTAGTCGCCGAGCGCGTCGAGGTCGGCATCCAGCGCGGCGCGGCGCTCGGCCGGCAGCGCACGATCGAGCAAGGCCAGCAGCAAACGGTCGCTGCGATACGGGTGCGACAGTTGCGGTGAATCCTGCAGGAAGGCCATGGCGCGCTCCACCCAGAGTCGAGGTGTCGAGTATAGGCATGCGGGCATTCGGCGCGTTGCGCTGGCATCATCGAAAGCCATTCCCCGGCGCAGGCGCCACCCATGCACTTTTCCGAAGCGATGCGAAGCGTGACGCGCCACGGCGAGCACTGGCAGGCCACGGTCAGCGAGGACTGGCTGCAGGGACGCAGCGCCTTCGGTGGACTGCAGGCGGCACTCGCCCTGCGTGCGATGCGCGAGCTGGTACCGGCGGACATGCCGCTACGCAGCCTGCAGGTGACTTTCATCGCGCCGGTGCCGGCCGGCAACGTGGCCATCCGCGCGCAATGCCTGCGCGCAGGGCGTAGCGTCATCCAGGTCGAGGCCAGCCTGTGCGACGGCGAGCAGACGCTATGCCGGCTGCTCGGTGTATTCGGCAGTGCGCGCCCCTCGGCGCTGGACTTCCAGCCCGAACAAGCTCCCGTCGTGGCGGTGACGCCGCAGGAACTGCGTTACGTCGAAGGCCGCATGCCCGCCTTCACCCAGCACTTCCGCGCCAGCTGGCTGCGCGGCGACCTGCCGTTCAGCGGCGGCCGCCAGCGCGACAACGTGCTGCAGCTTTCATTGCGTGACGAAGGCCCCGTCGACGAAACCTACGTACCCGCCTTCGCCGACTTCATCCCGCCGATCGCCCTGTCGATGTTCGCCACGCCCATCCCCGGCAGCTCGCTCACCTGGATGCTCGAACTGCTGCGCGATCGCTACGACGACCTCGGCCTGGACGACTGGCGCGTCGATGCGGAACTGATCGCCGCCCGCGACGGCTACACCAACCAGAGCGTGATGCTGTGGGGGCCGGGTGGGGAGCCGGTGGCGTTGAGCCGGCAGAGTATGGTTGTGTTTGGGTGAGGCGGAGTGTTTCGCGTACGGCGTTCGTGCCGTGATCGTGTGCGTGGAAACACAGCGGGATTGAATGGCGGGATTAGGCTGCACCAAGCGCAGCAACTTGTTGGTCTGTGTATGCCTGAGCCCTGTCGTGTACGGTGGCGAGCACGGGATAGGCTGCAGGGATACACTTCATTTTGAAATCTACATAGCGTTAGACCTTGCAGGAGACATTTTCGTGGATCAGAAGGATCAAGAAGAAAAGCTCAATGCCTACTACAAGCTCAACAGACTTCACTTGCAATTTGCCTTCTGGTCAAGCTTGGCCGCTCTAGCTACTGGCCTAGTAATCTTGGTTATCGGCGTCCGCTTAATCTTCTTGGGGTCGGCGGGGCTCACCGGACAATTGGTGACAATTGGCGGCGTACTAACTCAGTTTATTGGCGCTGGATTCTTTCTTCTCTATTCAAAAAATCTCAAGCAACTCAATGTCTTCTACGAAAAGCTTATAAGGCATCAGGACACGTTGTATGCCATGGGGCTGGCCACGCATCATCTCCCCGATGATCGAAAGGCAGACGCAATCGACAACGTTATCTCCATGTTGTTGACACGCAATGAGCCAAAAACCCCCATGTCTCCTGAGATGATGAAGGTCATCACAGACGCAATGCAGGCAAAGCGTGAGAGCAAGATCTAACTACTCGTTCAAGGCGGACGGCTGCGCCTCCGCTTAACTCCAGCGTTAGCGCCCACAGAGAGATCCATGCCTGTCAGTTCAAACACACTAATTCACTTCACAAATGACAAGGAGAGATTGAAATCAATCTTCCTTGAGAACTTCCGTGTCGGATACTGCAAGGAAGCTCCAACGCTTGGCGGGTTCGGGACTAAGTGCTATGTTCCAATGGTAAGTTTTTGTGACATTCCGCTATCCCAAATCAAAGACCATATCTCCAAGTACGGTGACTACGGCATCGGGCTAACTCGCGAGTGGGGAATTCGCAACAAGCTCAACCCCGTCCTCTACTTGGAGCCAAATTCCCTACTATCGGAAAGCTATCGGGCAGCTGCCAACTACTTCCTGGCAAGGGCCAGGGAAGAGAAAGATGTAGTGGCAAAATCAGACGATTATTTCCGGGCTGTAATAGCGCTCGGCGAAATGCTCTCCTACACCAAGAACTATCAAGGACAACTCGTCCGGAGAGACGGGACGACAACTAATGACTACCGGTTCTCGGATGAGCGCGAGTGGCGCTATGTGCTGCCGAGTCAGAATGGCGTCACCCCGATCATGTCAGAGGAGCACTTCACCTCTGATGCAGGGCAGGCCCGATCTAGTGAGGTAGCCGACAGTGTTCGCCTGGAGTTCGAGCCAAACGATATTCGCTACGTGATCATCAAGGACGACTCAGAGATACATGAGTTTGTTGATCATCTCAGGAACGCAAAGCGAAAGAAGTACTCTGAGAGAGACATTGACCGCCTTACAACGCGAATTCTCACCACAGAGCAGATCCGGCAGGATATCTAGGTGGACGCTAACAATTCATTCCAGGCGACGCCGCTTCGCGGCGTGGCTTAATTCTGGCGTCAGGGCGCAGAGGAACCATTGTGGATAAAGCCCTAGGAAAGCGTCTAATCGACCTCGACGATTGGGATCAACGAGTGCGGGCAGATCTCGCGGCAGACGGTTCTCTGTTTGAGGGCTACCATCCGCAAATGGAGGCAGTCCATCGCGCCAATGCCGCTCAACTCCGGGAGATTATTGCGAATCACGGCTGGCCCGGATTCTCGTTAGTTGGAGAGCGCGGCGCCCATGCGGCTTGGCGTATTGCACAACACTCAATCGGAGAACCTGCGTTCATGCGTCAATGCCGCGATCTTTTGCGCCAGGCAAGCGCGAACGGTGATGCACATCCATGGCAGCATGCTTACATGGATGACAGGATCAGACTCTTCGAGGGCCTCCCTCAACGGTACGGAACACAGCTGCAAGAAGGTCAAAACGGGGTTGAGCCGCGTCCCCTGGAGGACGCAGAGAACGTGGATGCCCGGAGGCAAGCGTTGGGCTTGCCGCCTCTGTCAGAAATAATTGCTCGAGCCCGCATGAATCCGCCGCCCGTCCCTACGAATCAAGCAACCAAAGACGCACAAGAGCTTGCTTGGCGTAAACGCGTGGGCTGGCTGTAGCTCACCAAGTACGCACCTGTGTTGAGCGCGGCGACCTGATTAGGCCGCTGGTACGGCACTCCGCCTACACCCCATCCTCCTCCCCCTACACCGCCCATCGCCCCTACCCCACGCCACCTCATTGCTACGCTCCCCACGCCGCCATCCGGGCGGCTTTTTCTTGATGCAAGGGAGTGTTTTCATGAGCCATGACAATCGTATTTCCGCCGTACTGTCGGATGAGGATGTGGCGACGGTGCAGGGGGCGTTGACGGCGATCCGCGGGGTGCTGCCGTTTCTGGTGACGCTGTCGGCGCAGGAGCGGCGCGAGTTGCCGAAGATGGGGCCGAAGTCGATCGGCTTCGACGAGAAGTGCACGACCTACATGGGCAACCGGGCGGAGTTCGTGCCCGGTTTCGTGGAGCTGGCCGAGGTGCAGAAGGATCGCACCCTGCGTGCGCAGTTGCTGCGTTTTGCGGCGGAGCTGCAGACGCTGGCGACCAGCGTGGACGACACCGTGCAGCTGGTGTCCAGCGAGGTATGGATGGCCGACCTGGCCTACTACCAGAGCGTGCGCGAGGCGGCGCACCGCAGCCGCGCCGGCGCGCAGGATATCTACGATGACCTGCGCCAGCGCTTCCCCGGCACCCGCGCCAGCCAGGCCACGCCGGAGCCGGCAACCGCCTGAGCGGCCAGACCCGGCGGGCGGCGGCTGCCGCTTCCTGCCGGGCATCGGGTGCCCGGCGCCGGGTATCAGGCAGCAGGTGCCGGGTATCGCGCCATCCCCGCCGAGCGCGCGGCAGTCTCCGCCGAGTCTTCGACCATCCCCGCCAAGGGCGGCGCACTCGGTGTCGAGTGTTCACTACTCCCCGCCGGGTGTCGGCACCTCGCCGTCGAGGGTTTTTCCATCCCCGCCGACTGGCGCGGAGTCGGCGCCGACGGTTTCATTGTCGACGCCGGAGATCAGGCACTCGGCGCCGGGTGATGGGCACTCGCGCTCGACTGCCGACGCACTCGACGTCGATTGAAATTCAATCGACGTCGGGGAAACCAGGCGCCGGATTCATCCAGCTTCCACCGTGCGCGCAAGCGCCCGCCATTCCACTCCAGCATCGAGACCGCCATGACCGATCCCATCGAGCCGGTGACCAACGACAAGATCTACGGAATGATGGCCGCCCTGCAGGTGTCACTGCGGGCGCTGACCAAGTCGCATCCGAATCCGGCGGCGCTGATCTACGAGTTCCATCAGGAGCATGAGGAGACTTACGCGCTGCTGGTGGCGCAGGACATCCCCGACAGCGTGCTCGAGTCCTATCGGAGCATGTTGCACGCCATATCGCCGAACACCGACGTCGCGCCCTGATTCCCGTGCGGACGGCGGTCAGGCGTGGCGCCGCCGGTCAATCGCGCGCGGGCGGCGCAGCAGGCGGCCGCCGCTTCACCCCGGCGCCCAGCGCCGCGATCAGCAACACGGTCAGCACGATTTCGGCGATCGCCAGCCAGCGCTCGCCTGCCGAACTCCATGCCTCGGACACGCCGTGGCAGAAGTAGAACAGGCTGAGGATGCCGACCCAGAGCAGGGCGCGGCGCATGTCGCGCAGGGCGAGCAGGGGCAGCAACAGCGGGACGACGGTGATCGCGAGTACCAAGGTCAGCGGCATGCTCTGCGGCGGCACCAGCCAGGCATGCCATACGAGTTGCAGCACGATGAGCAAGGCCCAGGCGATCATGCCGACGCGATAGACCGGCAGGATGGGTGCGCGCGTGGCGGTAGTCATGGCCTGTCCGCCAGTCGGCGGGCCACGTCGGCCAGGCGCCGGCCCAGTGCGCGGGCCAGTTCGCGTTCGTGTTCGCTGATCGCGTTGTCGCCCTTGGCGCCGGCCACGTGGCTGAGGCCGTAGGGTGTGCCGCCGCTTTGCGTGGTGGTGAGTGCGGGCTCGGTGTAGGGCAGGCCGACGATCAGCATGCCGTGATGCAGCAGCGGCAGCGCCATCGTCAGCAGGGTGGATTCCTGGCCGCCGTGCATGGTGCTGGTGGAAGTGAACAGCGCCGCCGGCTTGCCGACCAGTGCGCCGCTGGCCCATTCGGCACCGGTCGAGTCGAGAAAATATTTCAGCGGCGCGGCCATGTTGCCGAAGCGGGTCGGGCTGCCCATGGCCAGTCCCACGCAGTCGAGCAGGTCCTGCCTGGTCACGTACGGTGCGCCGTCCTCGGGTTCCGGCGGTTGCGCGACTTCGGTCACCGGCGCCACCGGCGGCACCTGGCGCAGGCGCGCGCGCATGCCGGGCACTTCCTCAATGCCGCGCGCGATCAGTCGCGCCAGTTGGGCGGTGTGGCCGCTGCGGCTGTAGTAGAGGACGAGGATTTCCTGGTTCATGCGCTGCAGCTCATAGGGATGGGACTCATGTGCTTGGGACATTCATCGGCAATACGCTAGTGTACCGACCGATGCCCACATGTTGGCCGTGGCGTGCTGCTGCCGACGCAAGGATACCGATGGTCCGACGCTTCAATCGCGATCGCACGAAGAGCTTCAGCCGCTTCATCTGGCAGCGCTTCGTCGATGACAAGTGCTTCGAGACGGCCGGCGCGCTGTCGTACACCACGCTGGTGTCGCTGGTGCCGCTGACGGTGGCGGTGTTCGCGATGTTCTCGGTGTTCCCGGTGTTCCAGCCGGCGCGCGACACGTTGGTCAATTTCGTGTTCAACAACTTCGTGCCGTCGGCCGGCGAAGCGGTGCAGAACACCATGCTGGGTTTCGCCGCCAACGCCAGCAAGCTCACCGGCATCAGCATCCTGGTGATGCTGTTCAGTGCGCTGTCGATGATGATCAGCATCGAGGATCGGCTGAACCGGATCTGGCGCGTGCATCAGCCGCGCAGCTGGAGTTCGCGCCTGCTGTTGTACTGGGCGGCGTTGACGCTGGGACCGATCCTGATCGTCGGCGGCGTTGCGGTGACCTCCTACGTGACCGCGGCGCCGTTGCTGCACACGGCCGCCGACCAGCTGGGCGGCATCGCCCGCAGTCTGCTGAGCGTGCTGCCGTTCCTGGTGACGTTTTTCACGCTGTGGCTGATGTATGCGGTGATCCCGAACTGCAAGGTGTCGCGCCGCGATGCGGCGATCGGCGCGCTGCTCGGCGCGGTGCTGTTCGAAATCGCGCGCTGGGGCTTCACCGTGTTCGTGCAGCAGGCGCAGTCCTATCAGCAGATTTATGGTGTGTTGGCGGCGATCCCGATCTTCCTGCTGTGGATCTACCTGTCGTGGGTGATCGTGATCCTGGCCGCTTCGATCGCTGCCTCGGCGTCCGCGTTCGAATACCACGCACCGATGGAAACGCTGCCCGAGGGCGCCGAGTTCCTCGGCTTGCTGGTGGTGCTGCGGCACTTCGTCGACGCGCAACGGAGCGGCGACTGCGTGGATCCGGCCGACGTGCGCGTGAAGGAACCATACCTGCGCAGCACCCTGATCGCCGCCTATTTCGAGGATCTGCAGGAGGCCGAGCTGATCCGGCGTGGCGAGGCGGGCGGCTGGCTGCTCTGCCGCAGCCTGGACAGTACCGACCTGCTGCGCGTGTACCGGCATACCGACTATCGCCTGCCGCTGCAGCCGGTGCAGGAGGCCGCTGCCCTGGGCATCGACCTGCCGCCGGAGTTGCTGGCCATGCTGGCGGAGCTGGCCCTGGCGCTCGAGGCCAAGCTGGGTGCGCGGCTCGACCAGATCTATCCCCCGACTGCCGAACCGGCAGCCGATACCGAGGTACTTCCCGCATGACCCTGTTCCCCTCACTCCCCACATCGGCTGCCGCGCTGGTGTTCGCACTGGCACTGACCGCGCCCGTGCAAGCGGCCATGCCGACCCAGCCCACGCTGCAAGTCAGCACGCTGGATGGCAAGACCTTCGATCTGGCCGCGCAGCGCGGCAAGTGGGTGATCGTCAACTACTGGGCAACCTGGTGCGTGCCGTGCATCAAGGAGATGCCGGACATCTCGCACTTCGTCGCCACGCATAAAAATGTCGCGGCGATCGGGCTGGCCTACGAGGACAGCGAGCCGGCCGACATCAAGGCGTTCCTGGCCAAGCATCCGGTGGTGTATCCGATTGCGCAGGTCACCCTGGACAAGCCGCTGAAGGATTTCGACGAGCCGCGTGGCCTGCCGACCACTTATCTGATCAGTCCGGATGGCAAGGTGGCCAAGCGCGTCGTGGGCCCGGTCACCGAGGCATCGCTGGCGGCCCTGATCGGCCAGCCGTGATGGGTATGCCGTGATGCCGAGCGCGAGGTTCATCGTCAGCGGCAGGGTGCAGGGTGTGTGCTATCGCGCCAGTGCCCGTGAGCAGGCGTTGAGCCTCGGGCTGACCGGGCATGCGAAGAACCGTTTGGACGGCTGTGTCGAGGTGCTGGCCTGTGGGCCGGCCCACGCGCTCGATGCACTGGAGCGCTGGTTGCAGCGCGGACCGCCGGCGGCGCGCGTCGAGGCGGTCAGTCGCGAGGAGTTGCCCGAGCAGGATCTGCGCGGGTTCCATACCGGCTGAGCGTCAAAATGTATTCGGCACCCCCCCGGCCACGTCGGTGACGTGCTCGGTTTTCGGCTTGCCCTTGAGTTTGGGCAGCTTCACCTGCGGGACTGGCTCGTCGTGCAGTGGCACTTGCTGCAGCAGGTGGTGGATCAGGTTGACCTGGCCACGCTTCTGATCGTTGAAGTCGACCACGAACCACGGCGCGTATTCGCGCTGCGTACGCTCGATCATCACGTCGCGCAGCTTGCCCATCTCGGCGTACTTCTGCCGCGCGACCATATCGACCGGCGACAGTTTCCAGCGCTTCAGCGGATCGTCGGCGCGTTCGGCAAAGCGCTTTTCCTGCTCGACCTGATCCACCGCCAGCCAGTACTTGAGCACGATGATGCCGTCGTCGGTAAGCAGCTTCTCGAAGGCGGGCACGGCGTCGAGGAAGGCCTCGTACTGCGCCTTGCTGCAGAAGCCCATCGCCGGCTCGACCACGGCGCGGTTGTACCAGCTGCGGTCGAACAGCACGAGCTCGCCGGCACAGGGCAGGTGGGCGACGTAGCGCTGGAAATACCACTGCGTGGTTTCCTGCTCGCTCGGTTTCGGCAGCGCAGCGATGCGATAGCCGCGCGTATCCAGGCTCTGGGTGATGGCCTTGATGGTGCCGCCCTTGCCTGCGGCGTCACGGCCTTCGAAGATCACCAGCAGACGTTTACCGCTGCAGTGCAGACCATGCTGCAGCCGGATCAGTTCGAGCTGCAGTTCCTTCATTGTCTTGCGGTAGTGCTTGCTCATGAGTGTCCAGCCTCCAAACCTCTCAGCCTGGTCATTCCGGCGTTCGCCGGAATGACGACAAGGGAACGGGCCGTCGCAGGGTAACCCAGCCTGTCGTGACGGCGAGGTTCAGACGCTGCCGAGCGCCTGCAACTGGTCGGCCTGGTGCTCGCGGGTCAACGTGTCGATCAGTTCGCCGAGATCGCCCTGCATGATTTCGGTGAGGCTGTAGAGGTTCAGGCCGATGCGGTGGTCGGTGACCAGATTGTCCTTGTAGCGATACGTGCGGATGCGCTGGCTGCGATCGCCGGTGCCGACCTGCAGCCGGCGTTCCTCGGCTTGCTCGGCACTCTGTTTGCTGCGTTCGGCATCGAGCAGACGCGCCTTCAGCAAGCTCATCGCACGGGCGCGATTCTTGTGCTGGCTGCGTTCCTCCTGACACTCCACCACGGTGCCGGTCGGCAGGTGGGTGATGCGGATCGCCGAGTCGGTCTTGTTGACGTGCTGGCCGCCAGCGCCCGAGGCGCGGAAGGTGTCGGTCTTGAGGTCGGCTGGATTGATCGTGATGTCCTCGATCTCGTCCAGTTCCGGCAGCACCGCCACGGTGGCGGTGGAGGTGTGCACGCGGCCCTGCGACTCGGTGGCCGGTACGCGTTTCACGCAGTGGGTGCCGGATTCGAATTTCAGCTGCGAGTAGGCGCCGTTACCCTCGATGCGGGCCACGATTTCCTTGTAGCCGCCATGTTCGCCGGCATGCTCGCTGAGTATTTCGACGT
Organism: Rhodanobacter glycinis; assembly: GCF_006438785.1. GTDB lineage: Bacteria > Pseudomonadota > Gammaproteobacteria > Xanthomonadales > Rhodanobacteraceae > Rhodanobacter > Rhodanobacter glycinis_A. The sequence continues at coordinate 259,922 of NZ_RCZB01000005.1, forward strand.
GCCAGCGACGACCTTCGGCGTAGCGCAGATACATGCGGAACAGGTCACCGGCGAAGAGGGCCGCTTCATCGCCACCGGCGCCGGCGCGCACTTCGAGATACAGATTCGCCTGGTCGCGCGGGTCCTTCGGCAACAGCAGCAGTTGCAGCTCGCCATCCAGGTCGAGCAGGCGCTGTTCCAGCCGCCGCACGTCGTCGGTGGCCATCTCGCGCAATTCGGGGTCGCCCAGCATGGCGCGGGTATCGACCAGCTCGCGTTCGGCCTGAGCGTGCTCGCGCAGCGAGCGCGTGACCGGTTCGAGCTGCGCATATTCCTGCGAGAGTTCGCGGAAACGGACGTTGTCGGCGTGCACGTCGGGTTGCGACAGCAGCAGGCCGATTTCCTCGTGGCGTTCGGCCAGTGTTTCGAGCTTGCGACGGATCGATGGAGTCATGGGAACAGGACGACGGGCGAGGGTGGCGTGACGGGCAGGCGAAGCCTGCACCGTGGCGAATGACAGCGGAACAGCGGCAGCCAGCCGCTCTCGCTATGCGTCCCGCTTTGCCTGTTCCTCATCGAGCCCGTACAGCCGGCCGGCCGCGTGGAGCAGGTCGAGATCGCCGCTCAGCGCCGCCTCGCGCAGCCGCGCGCTGGGATGGTGCAGCAGCTTGTTGGTCAGCGTGTTGGCGAGGAATGCCAGCGCCTCCTCCGGCGATTTGCCGTTGGCCAGCATGGCGCGAGCCTTGCCCAGCACTTCGTCACGGTAACCCTCGGCATGCTGGCGCATGTCCATCGCCGGATTCTTCAGGGTCAGCGCGCGGCGCCAGGCCATGTACCGATTCACCTGCAGATCGATGATCGCCTCGGCATCGTGCGCGGCGGCGGCGCGCGAACGGCGGTTGTCGTCGATCACCTGATGCAGGTCGTCGATGCCGTAGAGGTAGATGTCCGGCAGCTCGCCCACGGCCTCCTCGATGTCGCGCGGCACCGCGATGTCGACCATGAACATCGGCTTGCGCCGGCGCGTCGCCATCGCCTGCTCGACCATCGCGCGGGTCACGATCGGTTGCCGCGCGGCGGTGGAGGAAATCACGATGTCGGCCTCGGCCAGATGCTGCGGCAGCTCGGCCAGCGAGATCGCATAGCCGCCGTAGCGGCCGGCCAGCTCCTGCGCACTTTCCAGCGTGCGGTTGGCAACGATCAGTCGGCGCACCTGTTTTTCCGCCAGGTGGCGGGCGGCCAGTTCGATGGTGTCGCCGGCGCCGATCAGCAACACGCAGGCCTGCTTGATGTCGGCAAAGACCTGCTCGGCCAGCCGCACCGCGGTGAACGCGACGGAAACCGTATGCGCGCCGATGCGGGTGTCGGTGCGTACCCGCTTGGCCACCGCGAAGGTGTGCTGCATCAGCCGGTCCAGCGGCGCCTTCAGCGCCTGCGCTTCGCGCGCCTGCTGGTAGGCGTCCTTCACCTGGCCGAGGATCTGCGGCTCGCCCAGCACCATCGAGTCCAGCCCGGTGGCGACGCGGAACATGTGGCGCACGGCTTCGTGCTCATCGTGCCGGTACAGGAACTCATCCAGTTTGCCCGGGGTCAGATGATGATGACGATTCAACCATGCGCGCGGAATGTCCTCGGCCCCGGCCGCCACGCTGACATACAGCTCGGTGCGGTTGCAGGTGGACAGGATCATCGCCTCTTCCACGCCTGGCTCGCGAGTCAGCGCGAGCAGGGCCTCACCGGCGGCGTCCATGTCGAACGCCACCTGTTCGCGCAGGCTGACCGGCGCGGTGAGGTGATTGAGCCCGAGGGCGATCAGCGGCATGGTGTGGGGAGCATCTCGGCGGCAGGGATCCGGCGGCGTAGGCTAAGCTTGGCGCAACGTCGCCATGCGATGACCAGTGCGACCAGAACAGGCATGTGGATGGACAGTAGTGTGCGCAGCGCGGCGACCAAGTTCAAGCAACTGCGGCATTTTACGGCAGTAGCGCTGCTGGCGCTGGGGTTGGGCGCGTGTGCCGCCACGCCGCTGCGGACCGCGCAGAAGACCTCATCCACGCCGCAGCCGCTGGCGCAGGTGGTGGTCGCCACGCCGGACGCCGGTCATGACGTGATGGCGCAGTTGCTGGCGGGCGAGATGGCGCTGAACCACACCGACCTGAAGACAGCATCAGGCCATTACGGCAAGGCGATGTTGTTGAGCGGCGATCCCAAGGTGGCTGAACGGGCCGCCAGTCTGGCCATCGCCATCCACGACAATGAGGCTGCCCAGCGTGCATTGGATCGCTGGCAGGTGCTGGATGCCAAGCCGGCCGAGATGGCGCAGGCGCGGGCCGAACTGGCACTGGATCGTGGCGACGCCGATGAGGCGCGGCGCCAGCTGGAACTGCTGACCGGCAGCACCGCCAAGGATGCCTGGCGCCAGTTCGGTCGCGTGCTGGTGGGTGCCCGCGATCAGGCCCAGGCTGGCCGCTTGCTGGAGGCACTGGCAACCCCGCAGCGCCTGCCGGGCGATGTGCAGGCGTGGCTGGCGATGAGCGAGCTGGGCGACAAGTTCGGCCGGCACGCCTATGCCGTGCAGATCGCCGAGGCGGCGATGCAGCGCTTCAAGAGCGCTGAAACCTATGCGTGGGCCGCGCAGATGAAGTTCCGGGATGGCGATCGCGAGGGCGCTCGCGCGTTGCTGCAGAAGGCACTGGCCAAGGAGCCGCAAAACGCTCGCCTGCGGCTGGCTTACGCCGGCATGCTCAGCGAGGCTGGTGACTACGTGGGCGCGGCCAGACTGCTTGAGCATGGCCCGCAGGACGCCGATATCTATGCCCTGCGCGCGGGGCTCGCTGCCCACAACAAGGATGGCAAGGCGTTGGCGGCGCTGTATCAGGATTTGCAGAAGGCTGCGCCCGACGTGCGCGAGAAGAGTGCCTATCTGCTCGGCCAACTGGCCGAGATGCAGCATCGCGACGCCGAAGCACTGACGTGGTACGGCCAGGTGGGCGACGACGACGTGCATGCGTTCGATGCCGATCTGCGCAGCGCGATGATCCTGCATGCGCAAGGCAAGCTTGCCGAGTCACATCAGCTGCTGGAACAGCTGCAGCTGGATTCTCTGGATCAGCCGGCGCAATTGCGCCAGGCCTGGCAGGCCGACGCCGAGCTGTATCTGGGCGAGCAGCAGTACGCCAAGGCCGAGACGGCGTTCAGCCGCGCCCTGCAGGTGGTGCCGAACGATCCGGGTCTGCTGTACGGCCGTGGCCTGGCCTATGCCGACGGCGGCCAGGTCGATCTGGCGATACAGGATTTCGAGCAGTTGCTGAAGATCAAGCCCGGTGACGTCGACGCCAGCAATGCGCTGGGCTACACGCTGGCGGATGCGAACCGCGACCTGCCCGCGGCCGAGCGACTGATCGGTGCCGCCCGCGCGGCCAAGCCGGATGATCCGGCGGTCGCCGATTCCTGGGGCTGGCTGCAGTATCGCCAGGGCCATCTGGAGCAAGCCGCGCAGACCTTGCGTGACGCGTGGGCGGCGCGCAAGGACGCCGATGTCGGCGTGCATCTGGGCGAGGTGTTGTGGAAACAGGGGCGCCAGCAGGAAGCGCAGAAGGTCTTCGACGACGTGCGCAAACTCGATCCGAAGAGCCGCAGCCTGCAGGAAACCCTGAAGCGGTTGCAGCCATGAAGCAACGATTGAGGGTTCTCGCAGCAGTCGCATTGCCGCTGCTGCTCGCCGCCTGCGTGCCGGCCGTACGCATGAAGGGCGACGCCGGCCTGCTCAACGCCCAGCTGGCGCGCGAACAGGCGCTGGCCCATGCCGATCATTGGGTGCTGCAGGGCCGGCTCGGTGTTTCCGATGGCAAGGACGGCGGCAGCGGCAGCTTCAGCTGGACGCAGAACGGCGACCAATACGAATTCGTGCTGCGCGCGCCCATCACCGGCAAGAGTTTCCGATTGAGCGGCGATCCCGCTGGGGCCTTGCTGGAGGGTCTCGATCCGGGCCCACTGCGCGGGCCGGATGCCGAGGCGCTGATGCGCAAGGCGCTGGGCTGGGAAGTGCCATTGCGCGACCTGCGTGCCTGGGTGCTCGGCTTGCGTGCCGACAGCGGCCCGGCCGAATTGAGTTTCGGTGCGGATCGGTTGCCGTCGCTGCTGCAGCAGGACGGCTGGGCGGTCGATTATCGCGAATGGGACGCCACCCGGGAGCCGCCGCTGCCGAAGAAGGTGTACGCCGAGAAACTGCCGTACAAGGTGAAGCTGTCGATCGAGTCGTGGCAGTTCCAGTAAGCCCGTCGCCGCTCCGATTGGGTTAGGCTTTGCGCCCCTCAGGCGGCGCGACCGTTACCCGAGTTCCGGAATCACGATGGCATTCCTCATCGAACGTGCAGACCCGAGTCAGGTCGACGCCCTGTGCGCGATCGAGCGCAAGGCCGTGCAGTTGTTCCGGGGTCATCCGGCATGGGCGAGCTACTCGGTCATGTCGATTCCGCCGGAGTTGCTGCAGCAGGCGATCAGTCGTGGCCTGGTCTGGGTCGCGTTGAACGAAGCGTCCGCCCCGGTCGGATTTGTCTGGCTGGATACGGACGCTGGCGGTAGTGCCATCGGCATCGCCGAAATCGACGTGTTGCCGGATTACGGCCAGCGTGGCATCGGCGCGGCGCTGCTGGCGCACGCCTGCGACTGGGCGCGGGCGGCCGGCTACCGACGGGTCGATCTGGGCACCCTGGCCGATGTGCGCTGGAATGCGCCGTTCTACGCAAAACACGGCTTCGCGGTGGTCGACAAGGACGGTCCGGCATTTGCGTATGCGCGCCAACGCGATCGCGAGAATGGATTTCCCGATCACTTGCGGGTGTTCATGAGCCGGTCGTTGTCCGCGCCTGGTCGCGACGAGTGGACGGTATGGCCGGCGCCGGCCAAGTTGAACCTGTTTCTGCGCATCACCGGGCGGCGAGCGGACGGCTACCACGAACTGCAGACGGTGTTTCGCCTGCTCGACTGGGGCGACGAGATCCGCCTGCGTTTGCGCGAGGACGGCGCGATTCGCCGCCTGCATGAGGTGCCTGGTGTGCCCGCGCACAGCGACCTGATGGTGCGCGCGGCGCAGCTGCTGCAACGGCATTCGGGCACGGCCGCCGGCGTGGATATCGAGGTGGAGAAGCGCATTCCGATGGGTGGCGGGCTGGGCGGCGGAAGTTCTGATGCGGCCACGATGCTGGTGGCGCTCAACCTGCTGTGGCAACTGGATCTGGGTGAGGATGCGTTGGCCGAACTGGGCCGCCAGCTCGGTGCGGACGTGCCGGTGTTCGTGCGCGGACGCTCGGCCTGGGCGGAAGGCATCGGCGAAAAGCTCACTGCGCTGGCCTTGCCGCCACGCCACTATGTCGTGCTCGATCCGCACGAGCCGGTGCCAACCGCTGCGCTTTTTCAAGCGCCTGAATTGACACGAAATGCCCCGCGGGCGACAATTTCATCCTTTGTTTCCGGTGAAACGACGGAAAATGCCTTTACGCCGGTCGTGCGGGCGCGGCACCCGCGGGTCGCAGCGGCACTGGACTGGCTCGGTGGCTTCGGTCAGGCGCGACTATCCGGTAGCGGTGGTTGCGTGTTTCTTGAAACGGGTTCACTTCATCGGGCATGGACTGTGGCCGCACAGTGTCCGACGGCATTCACGGCGCAGGTGGCCACGGGTGTCGAGGTTTCACCTTTGCAGGATGCACTGGCGCGCCACCGGGGCGCGGATCGAGCGACACGAACAACCTGACGGCCACGGGCATCACGGCCGTCGACAGAGACAGATACGAGCGAACACAAATACTACTGGGGCGTCGCCAAGCTGGTTAAGGCACGGGATTTTGATTCCCGCATACGCAGGTTCGAATCCTGCCGCCCCAGCCACTTCATGATGGCTTTTGTTTCGAGGTAACACTGTGGACACGTCCACCCCGATGATGCTGTTTACCGGTAACGCGCATCGTACCCTGGCGGAGGATGTCGCCCATCGTCTGGGCGTGCCGCTGGGTAAGGCGCTGGTCGGTACGTTCAGCGATGGCGAGGTGCAGATCGAGATCGAGGAAAACGTTCGCAAGCAGGAAGTGTTCGTGCTGCAGCCGACCGGCGCGCCGAGTGCAGTGAACCTGTTCGAACTATTGGCCCTCACCGATGCGCTCAAGCGCGCCTCGGCGGCCAGCGTCACCGCAGTGATTCCGTATTTCGGCTATGCAAGGCAGGATCGCCGGCCACGTTCGGCGCGGGTGCCGATCACCGCCAAGCTGGCTGCCAGGATGATTGGCGCCGCCGGTGTGGATCGTGTGCTGACGGTGGATCTGCACGCCGACCAGATTCAGGGATTCTTCGATATCCCGGTCGACAACGTGTATGCCTCGCCGGTGCTGCTGGCCGATATCTGGCGCAGCCACAGCATGGAAGACCTGATCGTGGTCAGTCCGGACGTGGGTGGCGTGGTGCGCGCGCGCGCAATCGCCAAGCGGCTGGATGACGCCGATCTGGCCATCATCGACAAGCGCCGCCCCCGGGCGAACGTGTCCACCGTGATGAACATCATCGGTGACGTGGACGGCAAGACCTGCGTGATGGTCGACGACATCGTCGACACCGCCGGCACGCTGTGTGCGGCAGCTGCAGCTCTGAAGGAGCGCGGCGCCCGCAAGGTGGTTGCCTACTGCGTGCATCCGGTGCTGTCGGGCGCCGCGATCAGCAATATCGAGGGCTCCCAGCTGGATCAGCTGGTAGTCACGAACACCTTGCCGCTGCGCCCGGAAGTGCAGGCCTGCGCCAAGATCCGTCAGCTCTCGGTCGCCGAGCTGCTGGCGGAAACCATTCGCCGCATCGCCTTTGGCGAGTCGGTGAGTTCGTTGTACGTGGATTGATTTCGCCGGGGCGGCGTAGCCGCCCGGCACTATCGGCTTTTCTGGTCGCGGAAAAGTCACAAAACCGCCGCGAGGCGGTTCTTCAGAACCCAAGGTAATACTGAAATGGCCAAGACTCATGAAATCAAGGCGCAGAGCCGCAAGGACGAGGGGAAAGGTGCGAGCCGCCGCCTGCGTCATGCCGGCTTCGTGCCTGCCGTCATTTACGGCGCCGGTCAGGATCCGCAAAGCATCCAGATCGAGCACAACACCATCCTGCTCTCCGCCAAGCACGAGTGGTTCTTCTCGTCCGTCCTTGATCTGAATGTGGACGGCGCGGTGCAGAAGGTGCTGGTGCGCGACTGGCAGAAGCATCCGTTCAAGCAGCTGATGATGCATATGGACTTCCTGCGCATCGACGAGAATGCAAAGCTGCGCGTGAACGTGCCGCTGCATTTCCTCAATCAGGAAACTTCCACCGCCGGCAAGACCTCCGGTGTGGTGATCTCGCACAACCTGACCGAGGTGGAAATCCTCTGCTTGCCCAAGCATCTGCCCGAGTTCATCGAGCTGGATCTGGGTGCGCTCCAGGCGGGTGACATCATTCACCTGTCCGACCTCAAGCTGCCGGCCAATGTCGAGTTGCCGGCGTTGCAGCTGGGTGAGGCCCACGATATCGCGGTGGTCACGGTGAACGTGGTCAAGGAAAGTGCCGCGGACGCCGCCGAAGACGCCGCCGCCGAGGCCGAAGCCGAGGCGAACAAGGCTGCAGCTGCGAAGCCTGCCGCCAAGGCCGCCGCCAAGCCTGCCGACAAGAAGTAAGTCATGCCGTGTCCCGCGCTCGCATCGAGCGTGGGACATCATGGCGGGTCGCTCATGGCTGCATTGCAACTCATCGTCGGGCTGGGCAATCCCGGCGCCGAATATCTCAGAACCCGGCACAACGCCGGGTTCTGGTTTGTGGACGCTCTGGCAAGCGGGCAGGGCGAGCGCTTCGGTTTCGACGGCAAACTGCATGGCGAAACCTGCCGGGTACGCATCGGCGGCCAGCAGGTATGGCTGCTCAAGCCGGCCACCTTCATGAACAAGAGCGGCATCGCCGTGGTCTCGGCGTTGCGTTATTACAAGATCGAGCCGGAACAGTGCCTGGTGGCACACGATGATCTGGACCTGCCTGCCGGCACCGTGCGGATGAAATTCGACGGCGGCCACGGCGGCCAGAACGGCTTGCGCGACATCATGGCCCACCTGGGTCACGGCAAGTTCCATCGGCTGCGCGTGGGCATCGGTCATCCCGGCCACCGCGATCAGGTCACGCCATGGGTGCTGGGCCGGCCATCGGCACAGGACGAAGACGCGATCCTCGGTGGCATCGCCCGTGCGCTGGACGTGCTGCCGCTGGCGGTCGACGGCCAGTTCGACAAGGCAATGCAGCAGTTGCATACGACAGAAGACGGCAAAACCAGGTAACACCACCATTCATGCGGCAAATGCGGGCTACAGGCCGGTCATTCGATCGGTTCGCCACACGCGTTTCCCCACCGGAATCATCATGGGCATCAAATGCGGCATCGTCGGTCTGCCTAACGTCGGCAAGTCCACCCTGTTCAACGCGCTGACGAAAGCCGGCATCGCCGCGGCGAACTTTCCGTTCTGCACGATCGAGCCGAACGTCGGCGTGGTGCCGGTGCCGGATCCGCGCCTCAACGCGCTGTCGGCCATCGTCAACCCGCAGAAGGTGATTCCGACTGCGGTGGAGTTCGTCGACATCGCCGGCCTGGTTGCTGGTGCGTCGAAGGGCGAGGGTCTCGGCAACAAGTTTCTCGCGCATATTCGCGAGGTCGACGCGATCGCCCACGTGGTGCGTTGTTTCGAGGGCGACGTGATCCACGTCGCCGGCAAGGTCGATCCGATCTCCGACATCGACACCATCGACACCGAGCTGGCGCTGGCCGACCTGGAGTCGGTCGACAAGGCGTTGAACCGTGCCGAGCGCGCGGCGAAGGCGAACGACAAGGAAGCCATGGCGAAGAAGCCGGTGCTGCAGAAGCTCTCTGCCGGCCTCAACGAAGGCAGGTCGGCGCGCAGCCTGGGCCTGGACGAGGAAGAGAAGGCGCTGGTGCGCGACCTGTTCCTGCTCACCCTGAAGCCGCTGATGTACATCGCCAACGTCGCCGACGACGGCTTCGAGAACAACCCGTTGCTGGATGCCGTGCGCGAGCGCGCCGTCGCCGAGGGCGCCGAAGTGGTGCCGGTGTGTGCGGCGATCGAGGAGGAGATGGCGCAACTGGAAGACGCCGACCGCGACGAGTTCCTGAAGGACATGGGCCTGGACGAGCCGGGCCTGAACCGGGTGATCCGTGCCGGCTACAAGCTGCTCGATCTGCAGACCTACTTCACCGCCGGCGTGAAGGAAGTGCGCGCGTGGCAGGTGAAGCGTGGTGCCACCGCACCGCAGGCCGCCGGTGTGATCCACACTGATTTCGAGCGCGGCTTCATCCGCGCAGAGACGATCAGCTACGACGACTTCATCCAGTACAAGGGTGAAGCCGGTGCCGGTGCGGCCGGCCGGCTGCGCAAGGAAGGCAAGGAATACATCGTCAAGGACGGCGACGTGCTGCACTTCCTGTTCAACGTCTGAAGGTCGGCTGCACCGCAGATCTCCGATCCTCGCGACGAGGCGGGGCGTCCGTCACTTGAGATATTTCTCCATCCACCCCACCCACCGGCGGTAGACATCGCTGACCTGCACGATGTCGTGGGGCAGGTGCGATGTCTCGGGATAGGCGTAGAACTCGACGGTGACGCCATTGTCGCGCAGCCCGTGGTACCACTCCTCGGCGTTCACCAGCGGCACGTTCGAATCCATCGCGTCGCCCAGGATCAGGGTCGGTGCCTTGACGTCGCGCACGTAGTTGATCGGTGATTGCGCACGCCAGATGTCCCAGCCGGCATTCGTCCAGGGCGATGAGCCGAAGAGGTGGGCGTCGGCCTCCTGGTAATAGGAGATGCTGTAATCCATCAGCCAGTCGGTGAGCGGCGCGCCGGCGACGGCAGCTTTCCACACGTCGTAATGACTGGTGAGCCACGCGGTCATGAAGCCGCCATACGACCAGCCGGTCACGCCGATGCGGCTCTCGTCCACCATGCCGAGCTTCTCCACGGCGGCGAGACCCGCCATCACGTCCTTGCCCGGGCCGTCGCCCGTATTGCGATAAATGGCGTGCTGGTATGCGTCGCCCAGATTGGTGCTGCCGCGATAGTTCGGCTGGAACACCAGGAAGCCGGCGGTCGCCAGCAGTTGCGCCAGCTGCTGGAAACCCGCGTTGGAGGAGATCGGAGGGCCGCCGTGGATCACCAGTACCAGCGGATACTTGCGGCCCTGCTGGTAACCGACCGGGTAGACCAGTACGCCATCTTCGCGAAAACCATCCGGGCCGCTCCATTCGATGGATTCGGTGCGGCCCAGGTCGAGACTGTCCGTAAAGGCGTTCACGTCGGTGAGTCGGCGTGGCCTGGCGCTAATGGAATCCAGAACGTACAACTCACAGGGATGATTGGCCGTGGTGCCGATAAAAGCGATGACGCCGGTTCCTGAAACGCTCATGCTGGTCGTACTGCTGCTCGTCGTGATGCCCAGGCCGTTGTTGGCTTCCACGTGGCCAAGGTCGAGCAGCGTGGCTTTCCCCGATAGCGGTTGCTTCCAGAGCACCGTATGCGTACCCAGCCCACCAGCGGCGATCAGTGTCCGGCCGTCCGGCATCCAGACGTAGTTGCTGAAATGGCGCGCCAGTGCCGCCGTTGCATCGTAGGTCCGGCCGTCCACGTTCACATACACGGCGTCGCCATTGTTCCGGTCGCCGCCGCGCGGGCGCGAGAACGCATGGGCGTCGCCCACCGGCGCGAATTCGATATGGTCCGAGCCTGGCGCGGGAACCAGCGTCCGCATCTCGCCGCTCGCGACATCCACTTCGCCGATGACGGAATGAAACGACGACGCCCAATGCACATCCGGAAACCGGGTGAACGCGACGCGCTTGCCGTTGCGACTCCAGATGGGCGTCGTCGCGCCTCCGTGATCGGTACCGAGGCTGAAGGCGCCTCGGGTCAGCTGTCTGGCTTTCCCGCCCGCGGCCGGAGCCACCCACAACTGCCAGGGCGCTACATCCTTGGTCAACAGGAAATGGCCGTTGGTGACCTGGAACACCTTGTTGTGCGCCTTGATGGCTTCTGCGTGGAGCGGCGGATCCTGCGCGATGAACGCGAAGCTTTTCCCGTCCGGACTCCAGGCATAGTCATCCACGCCTTGCTTGTTGTCGGTCGCACGCCATGTGCGGCCACCGTTCATCGACATCACGAAGATCTGGGTTTTCCCGGTCCTCGGGTCCTTCGCGAGGAACGCCAGGCGCGTGCCGTCAGCTGACCAGCGCGGCGAGGAAAGGTTCTCGCGATTTCTGACGAGCGTGCGGCGTGTACTGTTCGCCACAGCCACCAGGTCGATCTTTTTTTTGGCTTTATCCGTTTTCCAATCCGGGGTGGAAACTATCACGGCGATTTCTTTCCCGTCAGGGGAAATCTGCGGATCGCCGAGGGAGACGATCCGCTGCAGATCACTCAGCTGGAAAACGGGCGCCGTTGCCGCCGTCTCTCCCACGGGGCACGCCAGCAAACATGCGATCCAGAGAATGGCAGACCGTGCGGATTTCATGCGTATTCACCGGTCGAGAAGCCGCTCAAGGCATCTCGCTGCATCTCCGGTTCACTCACTATGGCTGCCGCCCAGTTTCATGTTCGCTTCCAGGAAGATGGCGCGGCCGATCGGGTTGTTCCAGGGGATGTAGTAATACGGGTAGCTGGTCCAGGTGGGGTCGCGCCGCGGCTTGGTGTCGAACAGGTTGTCGATGGCCAGCGACAGGTTGAAGTTCTTGGTGACGTTGTAGCTGAGCGTCGCGTTGTAATTGAAGCTCGGAGCGAGGCGAAGTGTGCCGTCGTAGTTCGGTATGCCGCCCATGCGCGAGCCGTAGAGCGTGGTGGTGAAGTCGTGGTAGGTCCACGTCACCGAGGCGTTGGCCTTGGTACGCGGGATCAGGTAGTAGTAGATGTCAGTCATTTCATTGTCGACCGGCGAGTCGGGCGAAAGCCGTGTCCGATGCATGATCACGTAGGTCGCGCCAGCGTGGAAATCGAACTTGCCGAACCGGTCGGTGGCCAGGCGATAGTGCGTGTCGAAGTCGACGCCCGCGGTGTGGTCCGTGGCGGCATTGATCGGAAGTACCAGCACCGAGGTGATGCCGTTCGGGTTGTAGCCGGCGGTCGGTGAGTTGCGCACGACCTGGCTTTCGACCTGCTGGCAGAATGACGAATTGCCGTCGACCGGGGCGCCGTTGGCGTCCACACCCAGGCGGCAATCAGCCTCCTCGCGCAGGACCTTGTCGCTGTCCTGGTACTCGACTTCGTTGTTCACCCTGATGTTGTAGTAGTCGGCGGTGAAGTCCAGGTTCGGCGTCGGCGAATACACGAAGCCGTAGGTGAGGGATTTGCTGGTTTCGTCCTTCAGCGCGGTACTGCCGTGGCTGCGTCCGTTGAAATCCACATTGCCGTTGCTGCAGTTGTCGTAATAGTCCGGGCCGGTGTCCGGTTCATCGAGGCGGCACTGGTAATAGTCCGTTCCGCTGGAACTGGAGCCGCTGTCGCCGGCATACAGATAGGCAAGATCGGGCGCGCGGAAGCCCGTGCCCAGCGAGCCGCGCAGCAGCAAGGTCTTGAAAGGGCGGTATTCGAAGCCGAGCGCATAGGTGGCCTTGCCCGACGAGTTGGCGCCGTACTCGTATTTGTCGTAGCGGCCTGCAGCGGTAAGCATCAGCTGCGAGAACACCGGTACGCTGAATTCCACGCCGAGCCCGGAGTGGTCGCGCGAACCGACCGCGACGGCGTTGTGCAGGCCGTAATAGCTGCCATCGAGCGAGAGCGGATCGGGCTTCAAACCGAAATACTGGTTGCCGTATTCGGCCACGGCAGCGAAACCGACTGAGCCCGCCGGTAGATGGAACAGTTCGGTGTTGCTGACGGTGAAGGACCAGTCCTCGGAGCGGCTCTTGTCCCGGTCGATCGAGTCCTGGGTGATGGAGCGGAACTGTGCCACGGTCAGCGGTGTGTAAAAGCGGCTGATCGGCGCGTTGTAGATCTGATAGCCACTGTCCGGATCGACGCCCAGCGACGGTCCCAGGTACAGGGCCTGCGCCTTGGCTGCGATCAGCGCCGGCCATTTGCTCTTGAGCTGGTTTTGCGAGTGGCCGAACGAGGCTTCGTAATTCCACTGGTCGTCGTGGCCGAAGCTGCCCTTCAAGCCGGTGGTCAGCGACAGCGTGTTGTTGATGTTGCGGATTTCGCCGGGCCTGAGGCCGCCGTTTTCCTCGAGCGTGAAATAGTTGCGTTCCCACTGCTCGACCTGGCCGGTGGCCTGGTTGTAGAACGGCGTGGGCGTGCAATCGCCGTTGAGCTTCTCGCAGTTCAGCCACTTCAAGGAGGTGTTGTAGCTGTCCTGGTGGGACGTGCTGGCCAGCACGTCCAGGAACAGATCCATGTGATCGTTCACGTGGTAGGTGGCCGAGCCGAAGAAGTTGGCGGACTTGCGCCCGTTCTCCAGCGTGCCGTAGTCAAGGTCGTCGTAGCTCCCGCAGTAATAGCCGGGCCCGCCGTTGTTGTCGGGCGCATACCCGGAACGCGACGCATAGAAAACCGAACCCTGATCCAGATGGGACAGGCTGTCGCAGGTGGCCTTGCCCGGATCGAGGTAATTGCCGTTGACGTCCTGGCGAACGAACGTATGGCCGGCCACGATACGGGAAGGCTTGGCCGGACTGTCCAGACGCGAATCGGTGAAGCTGCGCTGGTAGTCCCAGATCGGTTGGGTCTCGTAGAGTTCCAGGCCGAACACCGAATCGAACCTGCCCTTCGAGAAGCCGCTGCTGATCTGCAGCCGCTGCGAGCTGCCACCGCCGTGCTGGGTGTCGCCGACGCGGTAATCGAAGGTGGTGCCGTCGACCTTCTTCTTCAGGATGAAGTTGATCACGCCCGACATCGCGTCGGAGCCGTAGATCGCCGAGGCGCTGCCGCTGAGGATTTCCACGCGATCGATCAGCGAAGTCGGCAGGTTGGAAATGTCGGTGAAATTGCTGTTGCCATCGTAGGCCTGCGGGTAGTCGGCGATGCGCCGGCCATTGACCAGCACCAGCGTGTGGTTGGGACCGAGCCCACGCAGATCGACCGCCTGCGCACCCGGCGAGAAACCATCGGTGCTCTGGTTGTTGTCGAGCGCGCCGAGGTTCTGGGTCAGGGAGGTCATCACGTCGGAGACGGTGGCAAAGCCGTTGCGGGCGATGTCCTGCGAGGTGATGGTAGTGACCGGTGCCGGCCCCTCGATCTGCGCGCGCGGAATGCGTGAGCCGGTGACAACGATTGCCTGCAGCTTCGTCGCCGACGCCGGGTCGGCACCGCTGCGCACGGGTCGGCTCGTTGACGTGGAACGAGACGACGACGGCGGAACGCGCGGACCATCGCCCTTCACGATCACCATGGCTCCGGAGGCATCGTGGTGCACGCTGAAGCCGCTGCCGGCCAGCAGGCGTTTCAGCGCTTCGTCGGTGGACAGCGAGCCGCTGACCCCCGGCGTGTGCAGGCCGCGCAGCTGATCCGCCTGATAGATGAACTGCGCACCCGATTGCCGGGCCAGGCTGTCGAGTGCCGTGACGAGATCTCCGGCGGGAATACTGACAGGCCGGACAAGGTTGGTCTGCGCGTAAGCGGCGACCGATAGCGAGCAGGCCAAAGCGAGCACGGTAGTGCGGAACGAACGGATCATGGTCACCCTCTCCCCAGGGCGGCGCGCACGATGGCGCCGATTGATTAGCGTGACGAACGTGCGATGCAAATCCCGCCCGTCGCTTCTTCGTGCGCGCGGCGGTCCAAAGCCGCCGGTGAAGTCCGAGGCCCGTTAGCGACTCTTCAGCACGATGGTGTCCTTGCCGCGCACGGCGCGAACCGGAAAACCCAGCTCCAGCAATCGTACGAACGTCTCTGCATTGGACCAGCGGAAATTGCCACCCACCCGCAGGGTACCGATCGAGGCGTCGCCGATGACGATCTTGCGGGTGTTGTAGCGATTGAACTCCGCGGCAGCCGAAGCCAGCGGCGTATCGTGGAAGGAGATGAAGCCGCTGCGCCAGCTGAGCAATTCCTCCGCCCGCTGCACCGATCCCGAATTCACCATCACGCCGGCATCGCTGGCCAATGCGATGCTGCCGGCAGGCAGAAGGGTGCTCGGCCGATCGTGTCCGCCAGGTCCGTTGTCCGACTCCAGCCGCACTACGCCCTGGGTCACGATGACGCGCAGATCGCCTGCGTCGCGACGTACATCGTAGCGCGTGCCGACCGCGATCGCTCGGCGATCGCCGGCGCTGACCACGAAGGGACGACCGGAATCCTTGGCGACCTTGAAGAACGCCTCGCCCTGCTGCAGGTCAATGTGACGTTCGCTGCGGGAAAGCGTGACCAGGATGCGGCTGTCGCTGCTCAGCGTGATCATCGATCCGTCGGGCAACGGCACATCCTGCAAGCCACCGATGGCGGTGCGATACGAGGCCTGGTCCACCGCCGCGTAGTGCCGCCAGCCCCATGCCAGCGATGCCAGCACGACCAGCGCGAAGCCCGCCGCGGCGTAGCGAAGCAGCCGGCGAGGCCGGCTCTTCGATGCCCTGCGCATGGCGCGCGACGAAGCACTGAAGCGATGTGCCGCAGCGATTCTCGCCGGCGCAGACGGCTCGTCATCGGTTCCGGATCCGGATGGCATCGCGTGCGACTCGGGCAGCGGGGCCAGTCCCCACGCTCCGCGTTCGGGCACAACCCCTGCGGGTACGCCGGCGCCTAGCGCCTTCAGACGATCGCTTTGTCGCCACGCGGCGTCCAGGCGCAGATACGCCACGCGGTGCGCGGTGGATTCGCGCAGCCACGCGTCCAGCTGCAGCTGATCTTGTGTTGACCACCCATCTCCGTCGCGCCTGGCCAGCCACGCGGAGGCGATCAGTTCAATCTGCCTGCTGCTGGCCATGGCCATCTCCATGCTCAGCGTCCGCTGTCGCGCGTTGCCGCGAACGGTGCGTGTGGCCACCACCGTAAAAATATTCCGCGATCAGCCGCATGCCCTTGGCAACCTGCTTTTCCACTGTCTTTTCGCCGATACCCATGCGCAGTGCCACTTCCTTTTGCGGTAATTCCTCGACCCGGCGCAGCCACAGCACTTCGCGGCAGCGCTCGGGCAGACGGTCGAAGGCTTCGGTCAGCTGTTTCAGCTCCTGCCGCGCGCTCAATCGGCGCTCCGGTGAAATCTCATCTACCAAGACGTTCAGCGCGTCCAGATCACCCACGGCATCGATCGAAACGACACGCGCGCGACGCAGCCGGTCGGTCATCAGGTGACGCGCGGTGGTGAACATGAAGGACTTCGGCATCGCCGGGCGCGCTTTCGCGGCGGCCTCGTAGACGCGCACATAGATGTCCTGGCGCAGGTCGTGGATTTCCTCGCGGCGGTACCAGCTGCGCAGCAGATAGCGCATCAGCGCGCGCTCGTGCACGAGGATTTCGCGTATGAACCAGTTGTCGAGTGAGTCGTCCACGCGCGGACAGTAACGCCAATCTACGCGCCAATGACAGCGTCATGACACCAGTCCGGTCACATGGCATGCGATACGTGCATCGGGTGGGGGATATGCGTCGCCCGTTCGTCCCGACCATTGCACTGCGCGTGATCGTTCGCATTGCGCAATCGTTTGGACAACCACTTGTCTTCTCCCCCGACGGACCATTGACCGATGACTTCGCCCAGCCATTCGCAGCGCCTTTTCCGCACCGGCTTTTCGCTGGCGTTTCCCCTGGCGTTTCCCCTGTGCCTGTTGATGACCTGCAGCGCAGCGGCAGCGGCGTCGCCGGATCCCGCGGCGGTCCGCCAGGGCTACGAGTACTACCAGATCGGTGATCTGAAAACGCCGACGCCGGGGCACACCGAGGCGGCTCTTATGCTGATGGGCGGGGGCAAATGGCCGCACAAGGCATTCGCCTGGTTCGCGGCCAAGGGCGGGCACGGACATTTCGTGATCCTTCGCGCGTCCGGTGAAGACGGCATGCAGAAGGAGCTCTACACCGAGGTCGGTGGCGTCGCTTCGGTGCAGACCTTGGTGTTTCACAGTCGCGAGGCAGCCAGCGATCCGAAGGTGCTGGACATCGTGCGGCATGCCGATGGCATCTTCATCGCCGGTGGCGATCAGTCCAACTACGTGAACTTCTGGAAGGGCACGCCGTTGAACGTGGCGCTGAACCAGCACGTGGAGCAGGGCAAGCCGATCGGCGGCACCAGCGCCGGACTGGCCATCCTCGGTGCTTACGCCTATGGTGCGATGGATGGCGGCAGCATCACCTCGAAAGAGGCGATGCACGATCCGCTCGGCAAGGCCATGACACTCGTCGACGATTTCATGCACCTGCCGAACATGCAGCGCGTGGTCACCGACACGCACTTTCACAAGCGCGACCGGTTGGGTCGGCTGATTGCATTCGTCGCCAACCTGCGCCATGCCGGGCATACCGATCTCGTCGGTCTGGGCGTGGACCAGGATGCAGCGCTGTGCGTCGATGGCAACGGCATCGGCCGGCTGTTCACCATCGACAACGGCTTCGCCTGGCTGGTGCAGCCGAAGGGTGTGCCTGATCGGATCGAGGCCGGCAAGCCGCTCGAATACCGCGGCACGCACATCACCGGCGTGGGTGCGCAAAGCCGCATCGACCTGAAGGATTTCAAGGTCAGCCGGCCGGTGTTCGACGCGATCGCCGATGTCCACGATGGCGAGCTGACCCTGCACGGCGAACACGCACCGCTGCTGGTGATTCATGGTGGCGCGGGCGTGGAACGTGCAAGCATGACGCCACGGATCGAAGCCGACGCGCGTGCGGCGCTGGAGCTTGCCTTGCGCAAGGGCTACGCCGAACTCAAGACAGGCAAGGCTGCGACCGATGCGGTGACGGCGGCAATCACCGTGCTGGAGGACGATCCGTTGTTCAACGCCGGCAAGGGCGCCGTTTTCACCCACGACGGCAAGAACGAGCTGGATGCGTCGATCATGGACGGCTCGACCATGGCCGCCGGCGCCGTGGCGGAAGTGCATCGTGTGAGAAACCCCATCCTGCTGGCGCGTGCCGTGATGGAGCATTCGCCGCACGTGATGATGGTCGGCGACGGCGCGGAAACCTTCGCCACGGAACAGGGATTCAAGCTGGTCGAGCCGTCGTATTTTCGCACCGACCGGCGTTGGCAGGAGTTGCAGAAAGCATTGAAGGACGATGCGGCCGGCGTATCGCTGACCGAACGGCTGCTGGCGCTCAAGCACTTCGGCACCGTCGGCGCGCTAGCCCGCGACAGCCAGGGCCGGCTTGCGGCGGGCACATCGACCGGCGGCATGACCGACAAGCGGTATGGACGCGTGGGTGACTCGCCGATCGTCGGCGCGGGTACCTACGCCAACGTCGGCTGCGCGGTGTCGGGCACGGGCTGGGGCGAGTTCTACATCCGCGTTTCCGCAGCACGCGAGATCTGCCTGCGCATGACCGAGTTGAACGAATCAGCGGAGCAGGCCGGCAAGGCGGTGATCAACGAAGAGATCCCGCAGATGGGCGGTGACGGCGGTGCGATCATTCTGGGTGCCGACGGCAGCGTGTCGATGCCGTTCAACACCGAAGGCATGTACCGCGGCTGGATCGGCGCCGATGGCGTGCCGCACGTGGCGATCTACAGCGGCGATCCACTGGTTTTGCCGCAGTCGTCGCGCTGACGGCAGGCGCGACGCTGATCAGGCGTCGCTGTCGCCTTCGATGATCTGGCGCTGCATGCGATCCAGATAGGCATCGAGCTCCTGCGTGTTGGTGAAAACCTCGCTCACCGGCACCGCCTTGACGATGTCGAATACCTTGCGCACCTGCGGCTGCGGGTTCAGCAGCAAGGTATGCCCGCCGCGGGCGCGCATGCTCTTGCGGATCTTGGCGAAACTGCGCAGCCCGGCGCTGCTGACATATTCGAGGCCGGCCAGATCAATCACCACGGTGCCGCCGGCGTCGAGCCGCGGGAGCAGGGCCAGCATGGCTTCGTCGAGTTCGCCGAAGGTCATCGCGTCGAGACGACCGCCCACTTGAACGATGACACGATCGGGTGCCGGGAATTCGCTGTGCAGACTGAGCGTCATGATGAAGATCCGTTCTGGTTCGGGTAGATGAAACGAAGCAGCAGATGGTTGCCATGCGCGTCCCGTGTATAGCGCATCTCGCTGGTCACGGTGCGTGCGAGGTGAATGCCGAGGCCACCGATCTGTTCGCGGTCAGCGAGATCGCCCGGGAGGCTCGGGTAGACGGATTGCAGCGGGTCGAAGGCAATCCCGTCATCGATCAACTCGACCATGACGGCATCCGGCCGCGGTTGCAGCAGGACGCGGATCTGGCCGGCACCTCCGTCGGGGTAGCCGTATTCGATCGTGTTGACCATGAGTTCCTCCAGCACCAGGCGCATGTCGCCGCGCAGCGAGGATGGAACATTGGCTTTCTGCAGCAGGTGTTCGCAGCGATCGAGTCCGGTGAATACATCCGCCAGCCGGCTGGCGACGCATACCTCGGCGTCCGCTTGCGCAGCACCATGCCAGGTCAGCGCCAGCAGGGTGATGTCATCGGCCTGCGCGGCGTCTGCCACGAAGCGATCGACATCCCCCAGCAGCCGTTCGATATAGCCCGCGGTGGGGGCGGCTGGGGGAACCTGCGCGAGGCATTCCACGGTGCGTTCGATGCCGTACATCTGCTGATGGTGGTCGCTGGCTTCGGTGATGCCATCGGTATACATCAGCAAGGTCTCGCCCTGACGCAGGCGCAGGTGATGCTCGGGATAGTCTGAATCTTCGTAAAGACCGAGCACGGCGCCGGTGATGAAATCCAGCAGCCGCGGTGCACCGTGGCCACACAGGATGGGCGGTTCATGCCCGGCGCTGGCCAGCTCCAGGCTGCCGTTGCCGGTGTCGAGCAGGCCGCACAGCAGGGTGACGAACATGCAGCTGTCGTTGCCTCGGCAAAGTTCGAGATTGAGCAACCGCAGGAGATTCCGCGGCGTCTGCGCGCGCGGCGCCAGCGCCTTGGCCAGGGTAATGGTCTGTGCCATGAACAGGGCCGCCGGGATACCTTTGTCGGAGACGTCGCCGACCATCACGAAGAAACGTTCCGGGTCGAGCATGAAGTAGCTGTAGAGATCGCCGCCGACTGCCCGCGCGGGGCGCAGCGCTGCATGCAGTTCGAAGTAGGCGCAGACGGCGTCGAGGTAGTGCTCGCTGGGCAACAGGCCAATCTGGATCTGGTGGGCGATTTCCAGTTCACTGGCCAGCCTCTGTTTTTCCCGTGCCACCCGCGCGAGGTCCTGCAGATGCAACGCGAGTTCGTGGCGCATCTGGTCGAACGACTGGGTGAGCCGTCCCACTTCGTCGTGGCGGCTGGTCGAAGGCAGCTCGAAATCCAGTTCGCCGCGGGCGACATGTTCGGCGCGGTCGGCCAGCATGCCCAGCGGCGCCATCGTGCGGCGGACGGTCAGCAAGGTGATCAGGGCAACGCCCAGCAGCGCCAGCATGCCCAGCAGCAGGCTCCACAGGAAGATGCGCCGCACGCCGGCATAGATCTGGGCCTCCGGCACCACCAGGCCGAGCCGCCAGCGGGTGCCTTCGATCGGCGCGGAGTACACCCACACCGCGCCGTGCACCTGCGCGTTCTGCGCCACTGGCAGGCGCACCGATTCAGCCTGGTCGCTGGCCAATACTTCGAGCAGGGCCGGTGCGCCGCGCTTGCCCACCAGGGTAGGATTGTCGTGCGCCAGGTAATTGCCATCACTGTCGAGCACGAAGGCATAGGCGCCTTCCGGTTTGTCCAGATGTCCGAGGATTTGATGCAGCCAGTCGAGCGTGACGTCGGCGTTGATGATGCCGACAGGATGCCCCTCGTGGCTGATGGCGACCGAATAGTTGATCAGCTGGCGTTGTCGCGACAGTGAGAGGAACGGACGCTGCCAGCAACCAGCCGAACAGCTCAGTCCGCCCAGGAACCAGTTGCTGTTCCAGTAAGGCCTGCCATCACGGGACAGATCGCGACTGGCCAGCGCACCGTTGTCTGCGCGGCTCACAAAGGGTGAGTAGGGAGGGGTGTCGACCGGGTTCGAGGAGGGCCTGAATACGGCAGCCAGCCCGTCCATGTCGTGATTGGCCTGCAATGTGTCGCGCAATAGCGGCTCGGCATTGTCCTGGCGCGTGGCGATGATCGTCGCGAGCATCTGTGCCGAGATCGCGACACGGTCGATCCGGGCCTGGATCTCGCTGCCGGCGCTGGCAGCCAGGGCGGCGGCTTCGTGATGGGTGTGCTGCAGGACCTGCGCACGGGTGAGGCTGAGCAACAGCGCGCCTATGGTAGCGAGCACAAGGGTCGAGCCGGCGAGAACCCATAGCGCCATTCGCGATGCAATGCTGCGCAAGACCATGCGGCTTCCCCCTCCCGCTTTGCATCTAGCCATGAAGCGATGCCGGCCGCAAGACGGCAGGCGCGATAACTGTGGCGAGGTCGGCAGTCGATGCATAATCATGCTTTCGGACCTTGCCCACAGGTAGTAGCAGACCGATGTCAGGACAGCAGCACGAAGTGACGTTCCGCTTTCTCGCCCAGCCCACCGACGTCAATTTTGGCGGCAAGGTGCACGGCGGCATGGCGATGAAGTGGATCGATCAGGCGGGATACGCCTGCGCCGTGGGCTGGAGCGGGGCGTATTGCGTCACCGCATCGGTCAGCGGCATCCAGTTCGTCGCGCCGATCCTCATCGGCGACCTGGTCACGGTGCGGGCGCGGTTGATCCATACCGGCACCAGCAGCATGCACCTGGCGGTCGACGTGCTGGCACGCGACCTGCGCAAGGACGAACAGCGGCTGGCGACCAGCTGCGTGATGGTGTTTGTGGCACTGGACAGCCCGGACGGCAAGCCGACTCCGGTGCCGCATTGGGAACCGCGCGACGACAATGAGCGCCGGTTGCAGTCGCAGGCGAAACAGTTGCTGGAATTGTCCAAGGGCATGGAGCAACTGGTCGACCTGCGCGGCGCATCACCGGGCTGATATTGCTGCCGGATATCCGCGGAAATTCGCCTCCACATGCCGGATTGGCGCCACAAGGTGTTGACAGCTCAGGGCCCGATCCACACAATACGCGTTCTTTGTTGGAGGGATACCCAAGCGGCCAACGGGGGCAGACTGTAAATCTGCTGGCTTACGCCTTCGGTGGTTCGAATCCACCTCCCTCCACCAGCTTGAGTGCCATCGGTAATCAAGTTTGTAGAGATCCGACATGCAGGGCCGTGGAGGTGGAAGAGATCCATCGCCGTGGTTCGGCAAAATCGCAGGAGCGATTTTGAGCGCGACGCGAAAGCGGCGCGGCCCCGGAGGGGCGGAGGGCAGGATGCCCGGAGTAATCCACCTCCCTCCACCAGCAAGAGTTCCGCGCAGGGCGGGAGTAGTTCAATGGTAGAACATCAGTTTTCCAAACTGATTACGCGGGTTCGATTCCCGCCTTCCGCTCCATTGCGCTGCATCTGTCATAGTGATCGACCCGTGCAGAAAATGCAGAGGTCGACGAATTTTTGAAGAGTCCGGCAGGATGCCGGTCTTGTCTTCGCCGTCATGGAGGACGGCTGAAATACACGCTCATGTAGCTCAGTCGGTAGAGCACTTCCTTGGTAAGGAAGAGGTCACAGGTTCGATTCCTGTCATGAGCACCATTTCATTCGACCTCACGGTCAACGCCCTCAAGGGCATGTTCCTTTCAATTCATTGACTCCATCGGGGTTTAGCGCGCATGGCAAAGGGTAAATTCGAACGCACCAAGCCGCACGTCAACGTCGGCACGATTGGTCACGTGGATCACGGCAAGACGACGCTGACGGCAGCGCTGACGAAGGTCGGTGCGGAACGTTTCGGTGGCGAGTTCAAGGATTACAGCTCGATCGACGCGGCGCCGGAAGAGAAGGCGCGCGGCATCACGATCTCGACCGCACACGTGGAATACGAGTCGCCGAAGCGCCACTACGCGCACGTCGATTGCCCGGGCCATGCCGACTATGTGAAGAACATGATCACCGGTGCGGCGCAGATGNCATGGCAAAGGGTAAATTCGAACGCACCAAGCCGCACGTCAACGTCGGCACGATTGGTCACGTGGATCACGGCAAGACGACGCTGACGGCAGCGCTGACGAAGGTCGGTGCGGAACGTTTCGGTGGCGAGTTCAAGGATTACAGCTCGATCGACGCGGCGCCGGAAGAGAAGGCGCGCGGCATCACGATCTCGACCGCACACGTGGAATACGAGTCGCCGAAGCGCCACTACGCGCACGTCGATTGCCCGGGCCATGCCGACTATGTGAAGAACATGATCACCGGTGCGGCGCAGATGGACGGCGCGATCCTGGTGTGCTCGGCCGCGGACGGCCCGATGCCGCAGACGCGCGAGCACATCCTGCTGAGCCGTCAGGTCGGCGTGCCGTACATCGTGGTCTACCTGAACAAGGCGGACATGGTGGACGACGCCGAGTTGCTTGAGCTGGTCGAGATGGAAGTGCGCGAGCTGCTGTCCAAGTACGACTTCCCGGGCGACGACACGCCGATGATTCACGGTTCGGCGAAGCTGGCGCTGGAAGGCGACCAGAGCGAGATCGGCGTGCCGTCGATCATCAAGCTGGTCGATGCGCTGGACAGCTACATCCCGGAGCCGGTGCGCGTGATTGACCGCCCGTTCCTGATGCCGGTGGAAGACGTGTTCTCGATCTCCGGCCGCGGCACCGTGGTGACCGGTCGTATCGAGCGCGGCATCATCAAGGTGGGCGACGAAATCGAAGTGGTCGGTATCCGCGACACGCAGAAGACCACGGTCACCGGCGTGGAAATGTTCC
Organism: Rhodanobacter glycinis; assembly: GCF_006438785.1. Taxonomy (GTDB): domain Bacteria; phylum Pseudomonadota; class Gammaproteobacteria; order Xanthomonadales; family Rhodanobacteraceae; genus Rhodanobacter; species Rhodanobacter glycinis_A. The sequence goes on from NZ_RCZB01000005.1 coordinate 283,808, forward strand.
GCAAGCTGCTGGACCAGGGTCAGGCAGGCGACAACGCCGGTCTGCTGCTGCGCGGCCTGAAGCGTGACGACGTGGAGCGTGGCCAGGTGCTGGCCAAGCCGGGCACGATCACCCCGCACACCGATTTCGAGGCCGAAGTCTATGTGCTGTCGAAGGACGAGGGTGGCCGTCATACGCCGTTCTTCAAGGGTTACCGTCCGCAGTTCTACTTCCGCACGACCGACGTGACCGGCGCTTGCCAGTTGCCGGACGGCGTGGAGATGGTGATGCCGGGCGACAACGTGAAGATGGTGGTGAGCCTGATTCACCCGATCGCGATGGACGAAGGCCTGCGTTTCGCCATTCGCGAAGGTGGCCGCACTGTCGGTGCCGGTGTGGTGGCCAAGGTCATCAAGTAAGNGGCACGATCACCCCGCACACCGATTTCGAGGCCGAAGTCTATGTGCTGTCGAAGGACGAGGGTGGCCGTCATACGCCGTTCTTCAAGGGTTACCGTCCGCAGTTCTACTTCCGCACGACCGACGTGACCGGCGCTTGCCAGTTGCCGGACGGCGTGGAGATGGTGATGCCGGGCGACAACGTGAAGATGGTGGTGAGCCTGATTCACCCGATCGCGATGGACGAAGGCCTGCGTTTCGCCATTCGCGAAGGTGGCCGCACTGTCGGTGCCGGTGTGGTGGCCAAGGTCATCAAGTAAGCTATACAGATGGCGGTGCGTTTCGGCGCGACGCCTTCAAGGCCACGGGGCGAGCGGATTCAAGCCGCTCGCCGTCGTGTTTCAAGTTCAAGCCATGTACGCCAGTAGCTCAATTGGCAGAGCAGCGGTCTCCAAAACCGCAGGTTGGGGGTTCAAGTCCCTCCTGGCGTGCCACTTCCCCGAGGATCGAGACGGGTGACGATGGCAAGGTCGGCCGCAAGGCACGGCATGCTGCTGACACCTGATCACTAGTGCATGAATACCAAGGCAGAACAGCCCAAGGGCACGAACGCCGCCGACATCGGCAAGCTGGTACTGGCGGGGCTGGTGCTGGTTGCCGGTATCTTTGCCTATTCCTGGCTCGGCAGAGACGGCAGTATTCCCTCGTCGGTGCGCATGCTTGGTGTGCTGGCCGCGCTGGTGATTTCGCTGGCGATCGCCGCGTTCACTGCGCTGGGACGCCGGGTTCGCAATTTCATCGCCGAATCGCAGTTCGAAATGCGCAAGGTGGTCTGGCCCACGCGCGACGAGACGATCAAGACAACTGGCATCATCATCTTGGTGGTGATCGTGTTGTCGCTGCTGTTGGGTCTGATCGATCTGATCCTTAAGTCGGTCATTCTCGACTGGCTACTGAAGTTGGGTGGCTGAGGTGAGCATGAGCAAGCGCTGGTATGTGGTGCACGCCTATTCGGGCTTCGAGAATCAGGTGAAGCGCTCCCTTGAGGAGCGCATCAAGCGCGCCGAGATGGAAGAGAAGTTCGGCGAAGTGCTGGTGCCGACCGAGGAAGTCATCGAGATGCGCGGCGGCCAGAAGCGTCGCAGCGAGCGCAAGTTCTTCCCCGGTTACGTGCTGGTGCAGATCGAGACGAATACCGAGGGCAAGGCACCGCGGATCGACGACGAGTGCTGGCACTTGATCAAGGAAACCCCGAAAGTGATGGGTTTCATCGGCGGTACCGCCGATCGTCCGCTGCCGATCAAGGACAGCGAGGCTGACGCAATCCTGAGTCGGGTGCGCGAAGGCGTCGAGAAGCCCCGTCCGAAAGTGCTGTTCGAACCGGGCGAGATGGTCCGCGTCACCGAGGGTCCTTTCAACGATTTCAACGGCGTGGTCGAGGAAGTCAACTACGAGAAGAGTCGCCTGCGCGTCGCGGTGCTGATCTTCGGTCGTTCGACCCCGGTCGAGCTGGAGTTCGGTCAGGTCGAGAAGGCCTGAGGCCCTATCGGGCCTGGTCTGATCGAGGCGGTCTGATCGTTCATCCTTGGCATCCGGCGGTTCTTGGCACGGGGATTGCTGACGGTCCAATAAATCTCTATACTGCGCGGTTCACGCTGGGTCTTTTTTGATCCGGCGTGCCCGCGTTTTCAGATCTGCATGAGGCAGATCTTCCTTCCATCCATGGAACGGTGAACAGCGAGGAGCCGGAAGGCGCCTGGACTCGCGAGGAAAATCCAATGGCAAAGAAAGTTGTCGGTTACATCAAGCTGCAGGTCAAGGCCGGTCAGGCCAACCCGTCGCCGCCGGTGGGCCCAGCCCTCGGTCAGCGCGGCCTGAACATCATGGAGTTCTGCAAGGCGTTCAATGCCGCCACGCAGAAACTGGAGCCGGGTCTGCCGATTCCGGTGATCATCACCGCGTACTCCGATCGCAGCTTCACCTTCATCACCAAGACCCCGCCCGCTACGATCCTGCTGAAGAAGATCACCGGCGTCGCCAAAGGTTCGCCGAAGCCGAATACCGACAAGGTCGGCAAGGTCACCCGCAAGCAGCTGGAAGACGTGGCAAAGCAGAAGGAGCCGGATCTCACGGCTGCCGATCTCGACGCCGCGGTGCGCACCATTGCCGGTAGCGCCCGCAGCATGGGCCTTGTGGTGGAGGGTTAAGACATGGCAAAGCTCACAAAGCGTATGAAGTCGGCTACGGCCGCCGTGCAGCTGGGCAAGTTCTACGGCCTGGAAGAGGCACTGAAGATCGTCAAGGACAACGCCAAGGCGAAGTTCGCCGAGTCGGTGGACGTGGCCGTGCGTCTGGGCATCGACGCGAAGAAATCCGACCAGGGCGTGCGCGGCTCTTCGCTGTTGCCGCACGGCACCGGCAAGACCGTCAAGGTCGCCGTGTTCTGCCCGCCTGGCGAGAAGGCCGAGGCCGCCAAGGCCGCCGGTGCCGACGCCGTCGGCATGGACGACCTGGCCGAGCGCATGCAGGCCGGTGATCTCGACTTCGGTCGCGTGATCGCCACGCCGGATGCGATGCGCGTGGTCGGCAAGCTCGGTCAGCTGCTCGGTCCGCGTGGCCTGATGCCGAACCCGAAGGATGGCTCGGTCACCGCCGACGTCGCCACCGCGGTCAAGAACGCCAAGGCCGGCCAGGTGAAGTTCCGCAACGACAAGGCGGGCATCATCCACGCCACCATCGGCAAGGCCAGCTTCGAGGCGTCCCAGCTCGCGGACAACCTCAACACGCTGATCGCCGACCTGTTGAAAGCCAAGCCGTCCACGGCGAAGGGTCAGTTCCTGCAGAAAGTGGCGTTGTCCAGCACGATGGGCGTCGGCGTTGCCGTCGATACCTCGTCGCTGACCATCGCCACCAAGTAAGACTCAAGTCCCACACCGGCGATCTCGTCGGTGTGGGCAGTTTTTGAAGGCAGCTCCGGCCGCAGGTCGGTGCCGCTGTCAAAGACCGCAGGCGCGATCAGCGCGCGATGACGACGGGCAGGAAGCTCGCACTGGCATGGAATCGCCGTCGTCGGCAGCGGGATTGCTTAATCGGATTTTCAATGAATCCGGCCTGCGCAGATGGTGCTGCCCCTTCTGGAATTGTTCGATGTGTTCTGGAAAGGCCAACACCCGGGACACCCGTGTCCCCGACGTCAAGGACGGCGTCGCCCAGGACCGCAAGCGGCAGGAGCCGTGAGCGGAGTTCATTTGGAGGAGTGCAATGGCTCTAAATCTGTCTCAGAAGCATGAAGTAGTCGCCGAACTGGCAGAAATCGCCGCGAAGGCTCACTCCCTGATTGCTGTCGAGTATGCGGGCACCACGGTCGAACAGATGACCGCGATGCGCAAGAAGGCCCGCGAATCCGGTGTGTACTTGAGAGTTGTCAAGAACACGCTCGCTTCGCGTGCCGTGGCGGGTACCGAGTTCGAGGTCGTCAAGGACGTCCTGGTCGGTCCGCTGCTGTACGCGTTCTCGATGGAAGAACCCGGTGCTGCCGGGCGTCTGATCAAGGAATTTGCCAAGGGCAACGACAAGCTGAAGGCGAAAGTCGTCTCGGTGGAAGGCAAGTTGTTGCCGGCTGAGCACGTCGATGTGCTGGCCGCGCTGCCGACCCGCGAACAGGCTCTGTCCATGCTGGCCCGTTTGCTGGCCGAACCCGCCTCGATGTTTGCACGCGCCGTCAAGGCTGTGGCCGACAAGCAGGGTGGTGGCGAAGTCACAGCCGAGGCTCCGGCCGAAGCCGAGCCCGCCTAAGTTCGACGTCTATCTAAACCGAATCCATTTCCAGAGGTAAATCAAATGTCCCTGTCCAACGAACAAATCGTTGAAGCCGTAGCCGCCAAGTCGCTGATGGAAGTGATGGACCTGGTCAAGGCCATCGAAGAAAAGTTTGGCGTTTCAGCTGCCGCTCCGGTCGCCGCTGCCGGTCCGGCCGCTGCTGCCGTTGTTGCCGAAGCGCAGACCGAGTTCGACGTCATCCTGAAGACCGCCGGCGCTAAGAAAGTCGACGTGATCAAGGCTGTCCGCGCGATCACCGGCCTGGGCCTGAAGGAAGCCAAGGACCTCACCGAGGCCGGCGGCGTCCTGAAGGAAGCCGTGTCGAAGGAAGATGCCGAGAAGTTCAAGAAGGACCTCGAAGCTGCCGGCGCAACGGTCGAACTGAAGTAATCGGCGCCTTGCGCGCCGTCAGTTTGATCTAGCGTCAAGCAAGCCTGGGGGCGTGAGCCCCCGGGCTTTGCCTGCTTAGGCGCGAAAGAGTTGAACGAGGAGGGGAATGGAGAATAGGGAATCGTCAGACGATTCCCTATTCTCGATTCCCAAATCCACGCTTTTGTCGAACATCTGATTTTTCATTCAGCCGGTGTGTGCACCACCGGCGTCACTGCGAACCGAGGCGCTACCGATCATGGCCTACTCGTTTACCGAGAAGAAACGCATCCGCAAGGATTTTGGCAAGCGTCCGCCCGTACTGGGCGTGCCGAACCTGCTGACCATCCAGACTGATTCCTACCGGGAGTTTCTGCAGGAACATGTCGCGCCCAAGCAGCGCGGCGAGAAGGGTTTGCATGCCGCGTTGAAGTCGGTGTTCCCGATCTCCAGCTATTCGGGCAATGCGGCGCTTGAGTATGTCGACTATCGCCTCGGCGAGCCGGCGTTCGACGAGCGCGAATGCCGCAACCGCGGCATGACTTATGGTGCGCCGCTGCGCACCACCGTGCGCCTGGTCATCTATGACAAGGACAGCCCGGCCTCGAAGAAGGTGGTCAAGTACATCAAGGAGCAGGAGGTCTACATGGGCGAGATTCCGCTCATGACCGACACCGGCACCTTCATCATCAACGGCACCGAGCGCGTGATCGTCTCGCAGCTGCATCGTTCGCCCGGCGTGTTCTTCGACCACGATCGCGGCAAGACGCACAGCTCGGGCAAGTTGCTGTTCTCGGCGCGCGTGATCCCCTACCGCGGTTCCTGGCTGGACTTCGAGTTCGACCCGAAGGACGCGCTGTTCACGCGTATCGACCGTCGCCGCAAGTTGCCGGTGACGGTGCTGCTGCGCGCGCTCGGTTACAACAACGAGGAGATGCTGGGCATCTTCTTCGAACACAATGTGTTCCATCTCGGCAAGAAGGGTGGCACCACGCTGGAGCTGGTCGCCGAGCGTCTGCGTGGCGAGACGTTGAGCTTCGATCTGGCGATCGGTGGCACCGTGCTGGTGGAAGCCGGCAAGCGCATCACCGCGCGCCACGTGCGTCAGCTGGCCGCGGAGAACATCACCGCGCTGGAAGTGCCTGACGACTATCCGATCGGCCGCATCCTGGCGACGGACATCGTCGACAGCAAGACCGGCGAGTTGCTGGCTTCGGCGAACGACGAGATCACGGCCGAGCAGCTGGAGAACTTCCGCAAGGCTGGCATCGAGGTCGTGCCGACGTTGTACGTCAACGATCTCGATCGTGGCGCCTACATCTCGCACACCTTGCGCATCGACAACACCAAGACGCCGCTGGAGGCGCTGGTGGAAATCTATCGCATGATGCGTCCGGGCGAGCCGCCGACCAAGGATGCCGCGCAGAACCTGTTCTTCAATCTGTTCTTCACCTTCGATCGCTACGACCTGTCGGGCGTGGGCCGGATGAAGTTCAACCGCCGCGTGGGCCGCAAGGAAATCCTCGGCCCGGGCGTGCTGTACGACCACAAGTACTTCAGCGAGCGCAAGGAAGAAGCCTCGCAGGTGCTGGTCAAGGAGCAGGGTGAGACGTCCGACATCCTCGACGTGCTGAAAGTGCTGATCGACATCAAGAACGGTCATGGCACCGTCGATGACATCGATCATCTTGGCAACCGTCGCGTACGTTCGGTCGGCGAAATGGCCGAGAACACCTTCCGCATCGGTCTGGTGCGCGTCGAGCGTGCGGTGCGCGAGCGCCTGTCGCTGGCCGAAGCCGATGGCCTGACCCCGCAGGACCTGATCAACGCCAAGCCGGTCGCGGCGGCGGTGAAGGAGTTCTTCGGCTCCTCGCAGCTGTCCCAGTTCATGGATCAGAACAATCCGCTCTCGGAAGTGACGCACAAGCGTCGCGTTTCGGCGCTTGGGCCGGGCGGCCTGACCCGCGAGCGCGCGGGCTTCGAAGTGCGTGACGTGCATCCGACCCATTACGGCCGCGTCTGCACCATCGAAACGCCGGAAGGCCCGAACATCGGCCTGATCAATTCGCTGGCCGTGTACGCTCGCACCAACTCGTACGGCTTCCTCGAGACGCCGTACCGCAAGGTCGCGCACAGCAAGGTCACCGACAAGGTCGATTACCTGTCGGCGATCGAGGAAGGCGATCACGTGATCGCGCAGGCAAACTCGCCGCTGGACAAGCACGGCGGTTTCGTCGAGGACTTCGTGTCCTGCCGTTTCCGCGGTGAATCCGAGCTGCGTCCGGCTGCCGAAGTCGACTACATGGACGTCTCGCCGATGCAGACCGTATCGGTCGCGGCGGCGCTGGTGCCGTTCCTCGAGCACGACGATGCGAACCGCGCCCTGATGGGCGCGAACATGCAGCGTCAGGCCGTGCCGACGTTGCGTTCGCAGACTCCGTTGGTGGGTACCGGCATCGAACGCGCGGTGGCGCGCGACTCGGGCGTCATCGTTTCCGCCAAGCGCGGCGGCGTGATCGATCAGGTCGATGCCGCCCGTATCGTGGTGCGCGTCAACGAGGAAGAGGTCGGCGACAACGACGCCGGCGTCGACATCTACACGCTGACCAAGTACACCCGCTCCAACCAGAACACCAACCTCAACCAGCGCCCGTTGGTGAACGTCGGTGACGTGGTGGCGAAGGGCGATACGCTGGCCGACGGTTCGTCGACCGACTTGGGCGAACTCGCGCTCGGCCAGAACATGCTGATCGCGTTCATGCCGTGGAACGGCTACAACTTCGAAGACTCGATCCTGCTGTCCGAGCGCGTCGTGCAGGAAGACCGTTACACCTCGATCCACATCGAGGAGCTGTCCTGCATCGCGCGCGACACCAAGCTGGGCGCCGAGGAAATCACCGCCGACATCCCGAACGTGGGCGAGCAGGCGCTCGCACGCCTCGACGAGTCGGGCATCGTCTACATCGGTGCCGAGGTGAAGGCCGGCGACATCATGGTCGGCAAGGTCACGCCCAAGGGCGAGAGCCAGCTCACGCCGGAAGAGAAGCTGCTGCGCGCGATCTTCGGCGAGAAGGCCTCCGACGTTAAAGACTCGTCCCTGCGCGTGCCGCCGGGCATGGACGGCACCGTCATCGACGTGCAGGTGTTCACCCGCGACGGTATCGAGAAGGACAAGCGCGCCAAGCAGATCGAGGAAACCGAGGTCAAGCGGATCCGCAAGGATCTGGACGACCAGTTCCGCATCCTCGAAGGCGCGATCTACAGCCGCATGCGTACCCAGTTGCTCGGCAAGTCCGCGATGAGCGGTCCGGGTGGCCTGAAGCGTGGCGCCGAAATCACTGACGCCTACCTGGATGGCCTGAAGAAGGACGACTGGTTCAAGATCAACGTCAAGGACGAGGAAGTCACTGAGTTCCTCGAGCGCGCGGCCGATCAGGTCAAGCGCCACAAGGAGGAATTCGACAAGCGCTTCAAGGAGAAGCAGGGCAAGATCACCCAGGGCGACGACCTCGCGCCGGGCGTGCTCAAGATGGTCAAGGTGTTCCTGGCCGTGAAGCGCCGCATCCAGCCGGGCGACAAGATGGCTGGTCGTCACGGCAACAAGGGCGTGGTCTCCAACGTCGTGCCGGTCGAGGACATGCCGTACTCCGCCGACGGCGTGCCGGTCGACATCGTGCTGAACCCGCTGGGCGTGCCGTCGCGCATGAACATCGGCCAGATTCTGGAAGTCCATCTGGGCTGGGCCGCCAAGGGCCTGGGCAAGAAGATCCAGAAGATGCTCGAAGCGCAGGAGAAGGTCGCCAAGATCCGCGAGTTCCTCGACCAGATCTACAACACGCACGTGGCTGGTGCCGTACAGCACGTCGATCTGAAGTCGCTCACCGACAAGGAGATCTTCACCCTCGCCACCAATCTGCAGGAAGGCGTGCCGATGGCGACGCCGGTGTTCGATGGTGCCGAGGAAACCGAGATCAAGGCGATGCTGAAGCTGGCGGATCTGCCCGAGTCGGGCCAGACCACGCTGTATGACGGCCGTACCGGCGAGGCGTTCGATCGCCCGGTCACCGTGGGCTACATGCATTACCTGAAGCTCAACCATCTGGTCGACGACAAGATGCATGCGCGCTCCACCGGTCCGTACTCGCTGGTCACCCAGCAGCCGCTGGGCGGCAAGGCGCAGTTCGGTGGCCAGCGCTTCGGCGAAATGGAAGTGTGGGCACTGGAAGCCTACGGCGCGGCGTACACCCTGCAGGAAATGTTGACGGTGAAGTCCGACGACGTGCAGGGCCGCAACCAGATGTACAAGAACATTGTCGACGGCAACCACGAAATGTCCGCGGGCATGCCGGAGTCCTTCAACGTACTGGTGAAGGAAATCCGCTCGCTCGCCATCGACATCGATCTGGAAGAGATCAAGTGATCCGCGCAGTCACCGGAGATTTCGAATGAAAGACCTGCTCAACCTGTTCAACCAGCAGCGCGCAACGCCGGACTTCGACGCGATCAAGATCGCGCTGGCGTCACCGGAGCTGATCCGCTCGTGGTCGTACGGCGAAGTTAAGAAGCCGGAAACCATCAATTACCGTACCTTCAAACCGGAGCGTGACGGCCTGTTCTGTGCCGCCATCTTCGGACCGGTGAAGGACTACGAGTGCCTGTGCGGCAAGTACAAGCGCATGAAGCACCGCGGTGTGGTCTGCGAGAAGTGCGGCACGGAAGTGACGCTGGCCAAGGTGCGTCGTGAGCGCATGGGCCATATCGAGCTGGCCAGCCCGACCGCGCACATCTGGTTCCTCAAGTCGCTGCCCTCGCGCATCGGCCTGATGCTGGACATGACGCTGCGTGACATCGAGCGCATCCTGTACTTCGAAGCCTTCGTGGTGATCGACCCGGGCATGACGGCGCTCGAGCGCGGTCAGCTGCTCAGCGAAGACCAGTACCTGGAAGCGACCGAAGAGCACGGTGACGAGTTCGACGCTCGCATGGGTGCCGAAGCGGTATTCCACCTGCTGAAATCGCTCGACCTGCCGGGCGAAGTGATTCGCCTGAAGGAAGAGATCACCTCCACCAATTCCGAGACCAAGCTGAAGCGGCTGACCAAGCGCGTGAAGCTGATCGAGGCGTTCCTGGAATCCGGCAACAAGCCGGAGTGGATGGTGCTGACCGTTCTGCCCGTGCTGCCGCCGGATCTGCGTCCGCTGGTGCCGCTGGATGGCGGCCGTTTCGCCACCTCCGATCTGAACGATCTGTACCGTCGCGTGATCAACCGCAACAACCGCCTGAAGCGTCTGCTCGAGCTCAATGCGCCCGACATCATCGTGCGCAACGAGAAGCGCATGCTGCAGGAATCGGTCGATGCGCTGCTCGACAACGGTCGCCGCGGCCGCGCCATCACTGGCACGAACAAGCGCGCGCTGAAGTCGCTCGCCGACATGATCAAGGGCAAGCAGGGCCGCTTCCGCCAGAACCTGCTCGGCAAGCGCGTGGACTACTCCGGTCGTTCGGTGATCGTGGTCGGTCCGACCCTGCGTCTGCATCAGTGCGGTCTGCCGAAGAAGATGGCGCTTGAGCTGTTCAAGCCGTTCATCTTCGCCAAGCTGCAGGCGCGTGGCGAAGCCACCACCATCAAGGCGGCGAAGAAGCTGGTCGAGCGCGAAGAAGCCCAGGTGTGGGACATCCTCGAAGAGGTGATCCGCGAGCATCCGGTGCTGCTGAACCGTGCGCCGACCCTGCATCGCCTCGGCATCCAGGCGTTCGAGCCGAAATTGATCGAAGGCAAGGCGATCCAGCTGCATCCACTGGTCTGTACCGCGTTCAACGCCGACTTCGACGGCGATCAGATGGCCGTCCATGTGCCGCTGTCGATCGAGGCACAGCTGGAAGCGCGTACGCTGATGATGTCGTCCAACAACATCCTCAGCCCGGCCAACGGTGAGCCGATCATCGTGCCGACCCAGGATGTGGTGCTGGGTCTGTACTACATGACCCGCGAGCTGATCAACGTCAAGGGTACCGGCATGGTGTTCTCCGGCATCGCCGAAGTTCGTCGTGCCTACGACAACCGTGCGGTCGAGCTGCACGCCCAGGTCAAGGTGCGTCTGAAGCTGGTGCACATTGCCGAAGACGGCGCCCGCACCAACGAGACGAAGATCGTCGACACCACCGTCGGTCGCGCGCTGCTGGCGGAAATCCTGCCGGAAGGCCTGCCGTTCGAGCTTGCCAACACCGAGCTGACCAAGAAGAACATCTCGCGCCTGATCAACTCCAGCTACCGTTTGCTGGGCTTGAAGGAGACCGTGGTTTTCGCCGACAAGCTGATGTACACCGGCTTCCGCTTCGCCACGCGTGCCGGCATCTCGATCGGCATCGATGACATGCTGATCCCGGCTGAAAAGAAGCCGATCCTCGAGGAGTCCGAGAAGGAAGTCGTCGAGATCCAGCAGCAGTATCAGTCGGGCTTGGTCACCGCCGGCGAGCGCTACAACAAGGTGGTCGACATCTGGTCGCGTACCAGTGAGCTGGTGGCGAAGGCCATGATCGACGGTATCGGCACCGAGAAGGTGATGAATGCCGAAGGCAAGATGGTCAACCAGAAGTCGATGAACTCGCTGTACATCATGGCCGACTCCGGCGCCCGTGGTTCGGTGGCGCAGATTCGTCAGCTGGCCGGTATGCGTGGCCTGATGGCGCGTCCGGACGGCTCGATCATCGAGACCCCGATCAAGGCCAACTTCCGCGAAGGCCTGAACGTGCTGCAGTACTTCAACTCCACCCACGGTGCTCGAAAGGGCCTGGCGGATACGGCGTTGAAGACTGCGAACTCCGGCTACCTGACCCGTCGCCTGGTCGATGTTGCACAGGACGTGGTCATCACCATGGACGACTGCGGCACCGAGAACGGCGTGATCATGCAGCCGATCGTCGAAGGTGGCGATGTGGTCGAGCCGTTGCGCGAGCGCGTGCTGGGCCGTGTGGTGGTCGATGATGTCTACGCCCCCGGCGACGACGATCAGCCGATCGTCACCCGCGATACCCTGCTCAACGAAGCCCTGGTCGAGAAGCTCGACAAGGCCGGTGTGCAGGTGCTCAAGGTGCGTTCGCCGATCACCTGCCAGGCCACCCATGGCGTGTGCAAGCTGTGCTACGGCCGCGATCTGGCCCGTGGTCATCTGGTCAACATGGGCGAGGCCGTGGGTGTGGTCGCCGCGCAGTCGATCGGTGAGCCGGGTACCCAGCTGACCATGCGTACGTTCCACATCGGTGGTGCGGCTTCGCGTGCGGCAGCGGTGGACAATGTGACTGTGAAGACCACCGGTTCGTTGAAGTTCAACAACCTGAAGTCAGTGCAGCACAAGCAGGGCCACCTGGTTGCGGTGTCGCGCTCGGGCGAGCTCAGCGTGATCGACTCCAGTGGCCGCGAGCGTGAGCGTTACAAGGTGCCTTATGGCGCCATCATCGCGGTCAAGGACGGTGCCCCGGTGAAGCCAGGCCAGACCGTGGCGAACTGGGATCCGCATACCCATCCGATCGTCACCGAGGTGGCCGGCGTGGTTCGTTTCATCGACTTCCTCGATGGCGTCACCGTGCAGAGCCAGACCGACGAGCTGACCGGCCTGGAATCGGCGGTGGTCACCGATCCGAAGCGTCGTGGTGCGCAGGCGAAGGACCTGCGTCCGATCGTGCGTCTGGAAGATGCCAAGGGTCGCGAGCTGAAGCTGCCGGGCACCGACATCGCTGCGCAGTACTTCCTGCCGGCCGGTGCGATCGTATCGATCCAGAACGGTGCCGAAGTGGGCGTGGGCGACGTGGTCGCCCGTATCCCGCAGGAAACCTCGAAGACCCGCGACATCACCGGCGGTCTGCCGCGCGTGGCGGATCTTTTCGAGGCGCGCAAGCCGAAGGAACCGGCGATCCTGGCCGAGCGTTCGGGCATCATCAGCTTCGGCAAGGACACCAAGGGCAAGCAGCGCCTGATCATCAAGGACGTCGACGGTAACGAGCACGAGGAGCTGATTCCGAAGTGGCGTCAGGTCATCGTGTTCGAGGGCGAGCATGTGGAGAAGGGCGAAACCGTCGTCGACGGCGAGCCGAGTCCGCATGACATCCTGCGCCTGCTTGGCGTGGAGCCGCTGGCTTCGTACCTGGTCAAGGAGATCCAGGACGTGTATCGCCTGCAGGGCGTGAAGATCAACGACAAGCACATCGAAGCGATCATTCGCCAGATGCTGCGCAAGGTCGAGATCGTCGAGCCGGGTGACAGCCATTACCTGCGCGGCGAGCAGATCGAGCGGGTGCGCATCAACGGTGAAAACGATCGTGCGACCGCCAAAGGCGAGCGCCCGGCCGAATACCAGTCGATCCTGCTCGGCATCACCAAGGCCTCGCTGGCGACCGAGTCGTTCATCTCGGCAGCCTCGTTTCAGGAAACCACCCGCGTCCTTACCGAGGCGGCGGTACGTGGCACACGCGATACCTTGCGTGGCCTGAAGGAAAATGTTATCGTCGGCCGTCTTATTCCGGCAGGCACGGGCTTGGCATACCACGCAGCGCGTCGTCGCCAGGGCGGGTTGTCCGCCTCGGATCTGGAGACTCTCTCCGGCTCCACGCCTGCGGCCTCGTTCGCCGAGGTTCCGGCCGGTAGTGATAACGGTGTCGAGTAAACCCGTTCAGGGTTTTACTCGCTGACATACGAAATGAGGTGCAGGGACGCACCTCGTGTTCGGGTCCAGGATGGCTGAGCACTGGCTTGCCTATGGCAGGCTGCTCATGTTAAATTCCCGCTTCTTGGCAGACCGAGCTTGATCGGGCTGCCTTTATGTTTTCAGGAACAGCTTCGCATGACGACAGTCAACCAATTGGTGCGCAAATCCCGCAGCCCCAAGACTTACAAGAGTGGGTCGCCGGCACTGCAGAGCAGCCCGCAGCGCCGTGGCGTTTGCACGCGCGTTTATACGACCACCCCGAAAAAGCCGAACTCGGCGTTGCGCAAGGTTGCCAAGGTGCGCCTGACCAACGGCTTCGAGATCATCAGCTATATCGGCGGTGAAGGTCACAACCTGCAGGAGCACTCGGTGGTGCTGATCCGCGGCGGTCGCGTCAAGGATCTGCCCGGTGTGCGTTACCACACGGTGCGCGGCAGCCTCGATTGCGCTGGTGTCACCAAGCGTCGTCAATCGCGCTCGAAGTACGGCGCCAAGCGCCCGAAGAAGTAAAAGGACTCGAAACATGTCGCGTAAAGGTTCACATCCCGCCCGTCTGATTCTGCCGGATCCCAAACATGGCAGCCAGCTGATTGCCCGTTTCATCAATATGGTGATGAAGAGCGGCAAGAAGTCCGTGGCCGAGAGCATCGTCTACGGTGCGTTGCAGCACATTGGTGAGAAGAACGCCGAGCCGGTGGCTCTGGTCGAGAAGGCACTGAACAACATCGCTCCGGCGGTCGAAGTGAAGTCCCGTCGAGTCGGCGGTGCCACCTACCAGGTGCCGGTCGAAGTGCGTCCGGGTCGCCGCATGGCGTTGGCGATGCGCTGGGTCATTGACGCCGCGCGCAAGCGTGGCGAGACGTCGATGCCGCGCAAACTGGCTGCCGAACTGCTCGAGGCTTCGGAAAGCCGCGGCGGTGCCGCCAAGAAGCGCGAAGAAACGCATCGTATGGCAGAAGCCAACAAGGCCTTCTCGCACTACCGCTGGTAAGCAACGTCCGCAACGGGCGGTTCAATTCGCCGTCCATTGCGAGCAAGAAACTTTTTAGAGGTTAACCACGTGGCACGCACCACTCCCATCGACCGCTACCGCAACTTCGGCATCATGGCTCACATCGATGCCGGCAAGACCACGACCACGGAGCGCATCCTGTTCTACACCGGCGTCAGTCACAAGATTGGCGAGGTGCATGACGGTGCAGCGACGATGGACTGGATGGAGCAGGAACAGGAGCGTGGAATTACCATCACGTCGGCGGCAACGACGGCGTTTTGGAAAGGTATGGATGGCTCGCTGGAGCAGCATCGCTTCAACATCATCGACACCCCGGGACACGTTGACTTCACCATTGAAGTCGAGCGCTCGCTGCGTGTGCTGGATGGTGCGGTGTTTGTGCTGTGCGCGGTCGGTGGCGTGCAGCCGCAGTCCGAGACAGTGTGGCGCCAAGCCAACAAGTACAAGGTGCCGCGTCTTGCGTTCGTCAACAAGATGGATCGCACCGGTGCCAATTTCGACAAGGTGGTTGCTCAGCTGAAGGCGCGTCTTGGTGCGCATCCGGTGCCGATGCAGGTGCCGATCGGTGCCGAAGACGGCTTCGAGGGCGTGGTCGACCTGCTCAAGATGAAGGCGATCATCTGGGACATGGAATCCCAGGGCATGAAGTTCGAATACCGGGAGATTCCGGCGAACTTGGCTGACGCAGCCGCCGAAGCGCATGCCTTCATGGTGGAGTCCGCCGCCGAGGCGACCGAAGACTTGATGAACAAGTACCTCGAAGAGGGTGACCTCACCGAGGCTGAGATCATCGCGGGTCTTCGCCAGCGCACGCTCGCCAACGAAATCATCCCGACCTACTGCGGTACGGCGTTCAAGAACAAGGGCGTCCAGGCCATGCTCGACGCGGTGGTGCAGCTGCTGCCGTCGCCGTCCGACCGTCCGCCGGTCGCTGGCATCGACGAAGATGACAACGAAGCCACGCGCAAGGCTGAGGATGCGGCGCCGTTCTCCGCGCTCGCGTTCAAGATCATGACCGATCCGTTCGTCGGTTCGCTGACATTCTTCCGTGTCTACTCGGGCACGCTGAAGTCCGGCGATGCCGTGTACAACCCGGTCAAGAGCAAGAAAGAGCGTATCGGCCGTATCCTGCAGATGCACGCGAACGAGCGTCAGGAGCTGAAGGAAGTCTGTGCCGGCGACATCGCTGCCGCAGTCGGCCTGAAGGACGTGACGACCGGTGACACGCTGTGCGCGCAAGATCACATCATCACCCTGGAACGCATGACGTTCCCGGAGCCGGTGATCTCGATGGCAGTGGAGCCGAAGACCAAGTCTGACCAGGAAAAGATGGGCATTGCCCTCGGTCGCCTGGCTGCGGAAGATCCGTCGTTCCGCGTGCGTACGGACGAAGAGTCAGGCCAGACGATCATCTCGGGCATGGGCGAGCTTCACCTGGACATCCTGGTGGACCGCATGCGTCGCGAGTTCAATGTCGAGGCCAATGTCGGCAAGCCGCAGGTGGCTTACCGCGAGACGATCCGTTCGTCGGACGTCAAGTCGGACTACAAGCACGCCAAGCAATCCGGTGGCAAGGGACAGTACGGTCACGTCGTGATCGAACTGTCCCCGATGACCGAGGCCGATCGTGCCGACCCGAACGTGAAGAATGATTTCCTCTTCATCAACGACATCACCGGTGGCGTGATCCCGAAGGAATTCATCCCGTCGATCGAAAAGGGTCTGCGCGAGACCATCACCAGCGGTCCGCTGGCGGGCTTCCCGGTCGTCGGCGTGAAGGTGAAGCTCGTGTTCGGTTCCTACCATGACGTCGATTCGTCCGAGATGGCGTTCAAGCTTGCCGCCTCGATGGCGTTCAAGCAGGGCTTCGCGAAAGCGTCACCGGTATTGCTCGAGCCGATCATGAAGATCGAAGTCGTGACACCTGAAGAGTACGTCGGTGATGTCATGGGCGACATGAGCCGCCGTCGTGGCCTGCTCCAGGGCCAGGACGACACGCCGTCGGGCAAGACCATCGACGCGATGGTTCCACTCGGTGAAATGTTTGGCTACGCAACGACCATTCGTTCGCTGACCCAGGGTCGCGCTACTTTCACGATGGAATTCGACCACTACGCTGAAGCGCCGAACAACGTCGCCGAACAGGTCATAAAGAAGGCCTGATAAGGCCGGCTTTTCCAACACATACCGTTCTTTTCTAGAGGTTCAGAGTCATGGCAAAGGGTAAATTCGAACGCACCAAGCCGCACGTCAACGTCGGCACGATTGGTCACGTGGATCACGGCAAGACGACGCTGACGGCAGCGCTGACGAAGGTCGGTGCGGAACGTTTCGGTGGCGAGTTCAAGGATTACAGCTCGATCGACGCGGCGCCGGAAGAGAAGGCGCGCGGCATCACGATCTCGACCGCACACGTGGAATACGAGTCGCCGAAGCGCCACTACGCGCACGTCGATTGCCCGGGCCATGCCGACTATGTGAAGAACATGATCACCGGTGCGGCGCAGATG
>NZ_RCZB01000006.1 GCF_006438785.1 Rhodanobacter glycinis
GCCGATGGTAGTGTGGCTTTGCCATGCAAGAGTAGGTCACCGCCAGGGGCTTTATCCCAAAAAACCTCCACCCGAAACGGTGGGGGTTTTTTCTTGCCTGCGCGTTGCTGTGGCGACCGCAGGTCGCGACCCGCAACAGGTCACCGCCAGGGGCTTTATCCTGGAAGGCCTCCCCATCCGGGGAGGCCTTCGTCTTTGTGGCGTTTGAGAACGCTTGCTGCCGCGATCGAAGATCGCAGGCTGCAACAGGTTACCGCCAGGGGCTTATCCCAAAAACCTCCACCCGAAACGGTGGGGGTTTTTCTTGGCTGACGTTGCTGCGGCAACCGCAGGTCGCGACCCGCAACAGGCGCATTGGCTGTTGCTAAGCAATCCAGACCACCTGACGGCCGAGTGGCAGATCCGCCTGGACGACGGCTGGCCGCCAATCCGGCATCGCCTATGATGAGGAACGCGCTGCAGCCCAGCCAGCGTCTGAGGGAGTGACACTTGTTCATTCACGTCGAAACACGTCGCCGCCCACGTTGGCATTGGGCAACCTTGCTGATCGTCACTCTTTGTGTGCTGTGCTTCGTGGGGCTGGCACTTACCCCTCCGCCTCAACGGATTTCTCTGTTGTTGGAGTGGGGGACGGTGCCGGCAAACATCTTTGATCCACACGAAGCGTTGTTGCCGCAGCTTACCGATCCTGCCCTGCTACGCCTTTTTACGGCGTTGTTCATCCATGTGACTTGGCTGCATTTGCTCAGCAACCTGCTCTTTCTGGTGATCTTCGGATTGCCGGGCGAGCGCGCGCTGGGTTCGCTGCGCTTTCTGTTGCTGTTCGTGATCGGTGGGATCATGGCCAACCTGATTGGTGCCTTGTCATTGGCGGGTGTGCGATTGCCGATCATCGGTTGCAGCGGGGCAGTGTCCGCGGTAGTAGGCACCTATGTGGCGTTGTTTCCGCGCGCCAAGCTTGGCTTGGTGCTGCCGCTGGGGCTCTATCTGGAATTCGTACGGGTCCCGGCATTTCTGCTGATCGGTATCTGGGTGCTGTTGCAATTGCTGTTCAGCTACGTCGGGCCGAGCTATGGCGCCTACGTATGGTGGGCGCACATCGGTGGCTTTCTCTTTGGCCTGGTGTTTGCGCTGTTTTCACGCGAGTCGATTGCTCGCCGCCTGCGCGGCTGAATGTGCAAGCGTCACTCGGGAACCGCGCTCCAGCCGTGCCGCCGGGAAAACTGGCGAAGCAATCGCCGGGCGATCGGCGTGGCTGCCACCGCGCTGAAGATCTGCTGCGGGTCGGTGCCCTCCCCTCGCATGTCGGCATGCTTGCGCTTTATGTAGGCACGCATCACCTCCGCATTGAACTCCGGGTGAAACTGCGTGCTGATGGCGTGTGGTCCATAGCGCAGCAATTGATGCGGATCACGCGCCGAGCGGGCCAGCACCGCTGTTCCAGCCGGAGGCTCAAGTACGCTCTGTTCGTGGGTGGTGTGCGCCCGGAAACTGGCGGGCAGCGCGAGCTGCTCGGACGCGGCGTCAGGGCTCAGCTCGATTGACCGTGTGCCAATTTCACGTCCGCCGGGCAGATAGTCGACGCGCCCACCCAGCGCATGCGCCATCAATTGATGGCCATAGCAGACGCCGAACAGGGGTAGTTCGACGTCCATCGCGTCACGAAGCCAACCGGCCGTGCGCTCGCTCCACGCGGCGCGCTCGGTCACCATGGCTGCCGATCCGGTAATCATGGCGCCAGCGACCTCATGCGGCGCCGGCAGCGCTTCACCGGAGGCCACATCGACTATCCGCAGTTGTTGCAGGCGGAGCCCCGCACCGAGTCGGAACCAATGGGGAAAATCGCCATGACGGGCGCGGATTGAATCCGGCGCGCGACCGGTTCGGATGATCAATACAGGTTTCATGCAAGGGATGCGTCGTGAACGGTTTGGCCGTCTTTACGGCTGAGTATCGTCGAATGCGTCAATCGGCGGCAACACGGTGAGAATCTCCTGCACTGTGGTGAGCCCGGCGGCTACCTGGTCGGCAGCGGAGATGCGCAACGGGCGCATGCCTTCGGACAGTGCCGCCTGACCAAAGCCACTCAGGTCGAGCTGTGCCGAGATCAATCCGCGTAACCGTGGCGAGAGTCTCATCATTTCGTAGATACCGGTGCGGCCCATGAAGCCTGTATTGCGGCATTCCAGGCAACCCACCGGCTCAAATACCTGTTCCGGCACCGGAATGTCCCAGCCATGAGTGAGAACCGTCCATGCCTGCGGATCTTGCGTCGCCGTCTGCTTGCAGTGCGGGCACAGGGTGCGCACCAACCGCTGCGCAACCACGCCGGTCAGGGTCGACTGGATCAGGTAGTGCGGTACGCCCAGGTCGAGCAGGCGGGTAACCGCGCTCGGCGCGTCGTTGGTATGCAGAGTGGACAACACCAGATGGCCGGTCAGCGAGGCTTGCACCGCGATCTGTGCGGTCTCAAGGTCACGGATCTCGCCAACCATGATGATGTCCGGGTCCTGTCGCAGCAGCGTGCGCACGCCGGCCGCGAAATCCAGATCGATCGCCGCGTGTACCTGCATCTGGTTGAATTCGGGCGAGACCATCTCGATCGGATCTTCCACCGTGCACACGTTGAGCTCCGGTGTGGCCAGATGCTTCAGGGTGGAATACAGCGTGGTGGTCTTGCCCGAGCCAGTTGGCCCGGTGACCAGCACGATGCCGTGCGGGCGTTCGACCATGCTGCGCCAGTTGGCGCTCTCGCCGGGGGAAAAGCCCAGCTGGGCGAAATCCTTGACGACCAGATCCGGGTCGAAGATGCGCATCACCACCTTTTCGCCGAATGCGGTGGGCATGTTCGATATGCGCAACTCCACCTCGCGGCCGGAAGCCGAGCGGGTCTTGATGCGACCATCCTGCGGGCGGCGCTTCTCGGCAACGTCCATACGCGCGAGGATCTTGATGCGCGCCGTCACCGCGGTCATCACTGGCGCGGGAAGCTCGAACACCTTCTGCATGATGCCGTCGATGCGGAAGCGGATATGCCCGGTGTCGCGGCGGGGTTCCAGATGGATGTCGGACGCGCGCTGTTCGAACGCGTACTGCAGCAGCCAGTCGACGATGTGCACGACATGGCGATCGTCGGCACCGACTTCGCCAGTCTTGCCCAGTTCGACCAGCTGCTCGAAGTTGAGGATGGCAGCGGAACTGTCGTTGCCGGTCTTGGCATCCTGCGCCAGCTGGATCGAGCGCTGGACACCGTAGAACTCTTGCAGGTAGCGATTGATGTCGATCGGGCTGGCCACGACACGCTTGATGTCCCGCCGCAGCATCTGCGCCAGATCGGGAGCCCAGCCCGCATCAAAGGGCTCACTTGTGGCAAATGTCACCTCGCCCGGGGCAGCCGCGATCGGCAGGATGCGATGGCGCTTGGCGTAGGCGTGGCTCACCACCTGGGTCACCGAGGCGACGTTGATCTTCATCGGATCGATCTTCAGATATGGCAACCCGGCGTGACCGGCCAGCCATTCGGTCAGGTTTTCCAGGCTCAGTGGCCGGCCCGTTCCGTTCTGGTTCGCCAGTTTGGCGTTGGCGATCAATACCAGCGGGTGCAACTCCACCATGCTGCGACCGGCCCGAGCCCCCATGCGCACCTGTTTGGCATCTTCGGCCAGCAGGTAGCCGTCGACCACCAGCGCCGCCAGCAAGTCATCAAGTTCCAGTCGACCGCGGCGACCGAGCAGGGATGCAATTTGTGGTGATGCGGCCATCCGGATATATCCCCCGTGGTGCTTTTGCCGGCCGTATGTCCAGTGGGAAAGCAAGCTGAAGCTATACTAACGCGCTTTACCCAAGGTCACGGAAAGCCATGTCCGCGCGTACCTTTCAGGATGTGATCCAGACCCTCAACCGCTACTGGGCGGCGCAGGGCTGTGTGCTGCTGCAGCCGCTCGACACCGAAGTCGGTGCGGGCACGTTCCACCCCGCCACGTTTCTTCGTGCGCTGGGGCCCGAGCCCTGGGCAGCCGCTTACGTACAGCCGTCACGACGACCCACCGACGGACGTTATGGGGAGAACCCCAATCGCCTGCAGCATTACTACCAGTATCAGGTGGTGATGAAGCCGAACCCGGAAAACATCCTGGAGTTGTACATCGGTTCGCTGAAGGAGCTCGGCCTCGATCCGCTGGTACACGATCTGCGCTTCGTCGAAGACAATTGGGAGTCACCGACCCTCGGTGCCTGGGGCCTCGGCTGGGAAGTCTGGTTGAACGGCATGGAGGTGACCCAGTTCACCTACTTCCAGCAGGCCGGCGGACTTGAGTGCCGGCCGGTGATGGGCGAGATCACCTACGGTCTGGAACGCTTGGCAATGTATCTGCAAAACGTGGATAACGTTTTTGATCTGATCTGGACTGATGGTCCACGAGGAATCGTCACCTACGGCGACGTGTTCCATCAGAACGAGGTCGAGCAGAGTACCTACAACTTCGAACACGCCAACGTACCCGAACTACGGCACTGGTTCGACGTATGCGAGACGACCGCCAACCAGTTGATCGCGGCTAACCTGCCGCTGCCGGCGTATGAGCAGGTGATGAAGGCCAGCCATACGTTCAACCTGCTCGATGCGCGCCGTGCGATCAGCGTCACTGAGCGGCAGCGCTACATCCTGCGCGTACGCACGCTGTCGCGCGGCGTGGCCGAAACCTATGTGGCACAGCGCGAGAAACTCGGTTTCCCGGGCCTGAAGCAAGTAGGGGAGTCGACCCATGGCTGAGTACAAGCCACTGTTGATCGAACTTGGCACCGAGGAATTGCCGCCGAAGGCGCTGGACGAGCTCTCCGCGGCATTCATGCGCGGCGTCTGCGATGGCCTGGCCAAACGCGGCATTCTCGCGGAGCTGGATCTGGCCCAGGCGTATGCGTCGCCGCGCCGACTGGCCGTGCACATTCCCGGCGTGGCCGCGACCCAGCCCGAACAGGCGATCGAACGTCGAGGCCCGGCATTGAGTGCCGCGCTTGATGCCGAGGGGCAGCCGTCCAAGGCACTGCTCGGTTTTGCGCAATCCTGCGGGGTTTCGGTCGAACAGTTGGATAAGCTGCAGACCGACAAGGGCGCATGGTTCGTCTGGCGTACCGTCAAGCCCGGTCAGACGGTGGCGTCACTGGTGCCGGAAATCGTCGATGAGGCGCTGAAGACGTTGCCGATCCCCCGACCCATGCGTTGGGCCGATCACGATTACAGTTTCGTGCGTCCGGTGCATTGGCTCGTCATCCTGCATGGCGCCGAGATCATCGACGGTGAAGTCCTTGGCCTGAAAAGCGGCCGCAAGTCGCGCGGCCATCGTTTCATGCACCCGCAACCGGTGCATGTGGCCGATGCCGACGGCTGGCTGGATGCAATGCGCGCCTGCAATGTGTTGGCCGATCCGCGCGAGCGACGCCAGCGCATCCGCGACCAGATCGGGCAGCTGGCCGGATCGACCGGCGGCATACCGCGTCTTGACGACACGCTGCTGGACGAACTGGCCAACCTCACCGAATGGCCGGTGGCGATCGCCTGCACGTTCGAGCGCGAGTTCCTCAGTGTGCCGCCGGAGGCTCTGGTGACCACCATGGTGACGAACCAGAAGTTCGTGCCGGTGTTCGACGCCGACGGCAAGCTGACCGAGCATTTCATCGGCGTCGCGAACATCGACAGCAAGGATCCGGCTGAAATCCGCAAGGGTTACGAGCGGGTGATCCGGCCGCGCTTCGCGGACGCCAAGTTCTTCTGGGACGAAGACCTGAAGACGCCATTGGCAAGCTATCAGGAACAGCTCAAGGGCGTCACCTACCAGCAGGCGCTGGGCAGCCTGTGGGACAAGAGTGTGCGCGTGGCCGAACTGGCGCGGATCATCGCTAACCGGGTTGGCGTCGATGCTGCCGCAGCCACCCGCGCGGCGAGCTTGAGCAAGTGTGATCTGTTGACCCGTATGGTCGGCGAGTTTCCCGAACTGCAAGGCGTGATGGGGCGCTATTACGCCAGCCATCACGGTGAGCCGGCAGATGTGGCCGAGGCACTGGACAGTTATTATCAGCCGCGTTTCGGCGGTGATGCGATCGCCGTCGGCAAGCTTGGTCAGGTACTGGCCGTGGCCGAACGGCTGGATACCCTGGCCGGCATTTTCGCTGTCGGCATGAAGCCGGGCGGCAACAAGGACCCGTTCGCCCTGCGCCGGGCCGCGCTGGGTTTGGCGCGTACGTTGATCGAAGCCAGCGTGGAGCTGGATCTGCGTGGCAGTTTCGTGGAGGCGCTGGAACTGTTGCCAGATACCGCGCTGGCAGCAGGACTCAAACCCGGCAAGGACGGCAAACCGCCGACGCTGAACGCGGGTCAACGGCGTGCGATCCTGGTCGATGAACTGTACGACTTTGTACTCGATCGCCTGCGCGGCTATTACGCCGAGCAGGGTTTCGACAGCGCGCAATTTGAAGCCGTGCTGGCAGTGCAGCCGGCCAGCCTGGCTGATTTCGACCGGCGCCTGCGCGCCGTGGCCGAGTTCAACCGGCGCCCGGAAGCGGCCAGCCTGGCCGCCGCCAACAAGCGTGTTGCAAACATTCTGCGCAAGCAGGCCGAAGAGGCGGGCGCCCCCGCTCTTGGCCGCATTGTTGATCCGGCGCATTTCGAGGCGGATGCAGAGCGCGAACTGGCCGACGCATTGGCGGCGGCGCAAAGGGAGACCGTGGATGCGCTCGATACCGGCGACTACGCCGCCGTATTGACCCGCCTGTCGCAACTGCAGGCACCGGTGGACGCGTTCTTCGACAGGGTGCTGGTCAACGCCGACGATCCTGCCGTGCGGGCCAATCGACTGGCCCTGCTCGGACAACTGAAGGCACAGTTCAGCGCCATCGCTGATATTGCCCTGCTCTGAGCGGGCTCAAACGAAGCGCGGCAGCCATCGGGCTGCGGCGTTTGCTGGGACGGCGGTGTGGCCGGTCGGGTCAGGCTGTGCTGCGTTCCTTGCGGATACGCTCGGCCAGCTGATGGTTGAACGTCACCATGGCCAGCGGGTCCACGTGCGAGCCGCCGGGACCCAGGATTTCATAGAGCTGACTCAGCAGATCGGTGTGGTCGGACAAGGACAGCTGGCTATCGGCCAGGTTCAGTTCCGACTGCAGGATTCGCACAGCGGTGTTGAGGCGCTGGGCATCGACAGCCATGCCAGCGACGTGACCATCCGGATTGGATCGGGGCCGGTGTGGGGTCATCTTTTCCGAACTGTACTGGTCATCCATGTTGGGGGCGCTGGGATCCAACTGCAAAGCGCCCTCGCCCGCGACCAACCAGACCAATGAAATGCCCAGCGTGCGTGACAACGTGACACAGCGCGCGCGCGAGGGGTCAGTGTTGCCATCGCGCCAGCTGCGCACCACGCCTTCGGAAAAACCGCACATCCTGGCGATCTCCGTTGCGCTGCCAACGCGTTGGATCAGCAATTTTATGCGCTCCGAAAAACTGCCAGGTACAGAAGGAGTCGTGGGTTTTTGCGCGTTCATGGGCTTGGCCAGAAGGGGGTTTTCTAGGCGTATGTGAGTACATCCGCGCTACGCAAGATAGTGGTGTCGAGGGCAAATTAAAGTTATGAAAGTGTTGACCTTCGCGATTTCTTGAACTAACGTCGCAATAACTTGCGCAAAAGTTGTGCGGGAAACGTACATTAAATCATGTGAATCGGCGTCGGCTAGACCATTCGCTTGAGATTTGTCCTTGGATGCCACGAACACACAAAAAGTTTCATGTGCCCAGACAGTTAGGGCTGAACCTTGGGGAGTTACCACTTATGAATTCACGTAAAAATTTCACGACGACTCAGTTGCGCCGTACGTCTCTGGCGATTGGGCTCGGCCTGTGCATTGTTGGCACCAGCGTACTAGCGCAGTCGACGACAGGTAGCATTTTCGGCCAAGCGCAGGTCGGCGAAACCGTGCTGATCAAGAGTACCTCGGGCATCACCCGCCAGGTGGCTGTCGATTCGACCGGTCACTACACGGTGGGTTCGCTCCCCTTGGGTGACTATACGGTTACCCTGCAGCGCAACGGTCAGACTGTCGATTCGCGTTCAAACGTCACGCTGCGCGTGGGTTCCGGTACCGAAGTTTCCTTCGGTGGCCAGAACGCTCAGACTCTTTCCGCGGTCACCGTCCAGGCCAACGCCTTGCCGACGATTGACGTGAGCTCGGTCGATTCGCGTACCGTCATCACGGCTCAACAGCTTGCGCGCCTGCCGATTGCACGCAGCGCAGAGGCAATCGCCTTGCTGGCGCCCGGCGTCGTTGCAGGCAGCGGCTATTTCACTGGCACGACTGGCGGCTCCGTAGTCTCCTTTGGCGGATCTTCTGTTACGGAGAACGCTTACTACATCAATGGTTTCAATACGACCGATCCACTGAGCGGACTTGGTGGTCTGACCCTTCCGTACGGCTCCATCGATCAGCAGGAAGTGCTCAGTGGTGGTTATGGTGCTGCCTACGGCCGTTCCGATGGTGGCGTGATCAGCCAGGTCGGCAAACGTGGCACTAATGAATGGCATTTCGGTGCGCAGGTGCAATGGACTCCGAAGTCGCTCAAGTCCGACAAGCGGAATTACTACTACGGTCCTGGCCCGTTGAACGGGGAGATTCTGAACAGTAACAAGAACGACAAGTCCTGGACGACGACCGAGTCCGCTTATGTGGGCGGTCCGCTAATTCAAGACAAGCTGTTCTTCTTCGCTGCCGTGGAAGGCGAGCGCAACGACGGTAGTCAAGTCCTGTCGTCCTCAACGTCCAAGAGCCAGACCTACCGCTACGACAATCCGAAGTGGTACGGCAAGCTAGATTGGAACATCAACAGCAGCAATATTCTGGAGCTGACGGGCGCCTCGAGCAAGGAGTCCTACCAGAACGACTACTACGATTACGACAACGATACTCAGACGCGTGGTGCGTTCAGCTCCCACGGCGAGTCGCACAAGTATGGCTCAGATCTTTACAGCGCCAAGTTCACCAGCTACATCACGGATGATCTGACGCTTACCGCCTTGTACGGCAAGATGAAGAGCATCTATTACACGACGGTCCCTGGCTATGATCCGACGTTCGTCCATATTTTTGGGCCCGCGAACCAGAATCCAGCCCTGAACGGCGGCAGCATCATCAACAACAGCCAGATTCTGGGGCGTATTGCAAATCCGGCGCACAAGTCCAGCAACACGAACTTGCGTGTCGATCTCAGCTACCGGCTTGGGGATCATACGATCACCGCCGGTATCGATAACCAGCAGGTAGCGGATATCGACGACAGCACGATTGTGTCCGGCCCGGGCTACGCGTGGGAGTACGGCAAGAAGGCCGCTGGCAGCTACATCACCGGCGGCCCCGCGGCTAACGGTGCGGATTGGCAGTCGAAGCCATGGGTAGAGCCAACGCCAAACGGCTACTTTGTTGATCGATATCTCTACCAGAACGGTTCGACGGTCACCACTAATCAGCGCGCTCAATACATCGAGGACGCTTGGCAGATAACAGATCGTTGGTTGGTCAAGCTCGGCCTACGCAACGACCAGTTCACCAATAACAATGGCGACGGCGTTCCCTACCTTCGCCTGACCAGCCCGCAGTTTGCTCCGCGCGTAGGCTTCAGCTGGGATGTCAACGGTGATTCGAGCTTCAAAGTCTACGGCAATGCTGGTCGCTACTATCTCGCCATGCCAGCCTCGGTTGCGCTTCGCTCGGCTGGCAAGTCGTTGTATACCCGCGAGTACTTTACCTATACAGGTATTGATTCCAACGGCTATCCGACCGGCTTGGCGCCGATTCAGACCAGCACCGGCGGTCCGATCTCAGCGAACCTCGAGTACGGCATAGCTCGCGATCCCAAAACGGCGGCGGCCACCAACTTGAAGTCGGAGTATCAGGACGAATACATCCTTGGCTTCGACAAGCAGCTCAACGACACGTGGACGTTTGGCGCCAAGGCGACTTACCGTAACCTGCGCGCCGCCATCGATGACGTCGGCGACACGGGTGCGATCGCGGACAAGATGGCCGCGATGGGTATTGACCCGGCAGATGTGGGTACTATCTATGGTAGCTACCTCTTCAATCCGGGCCAGACCAACATCTTCAAGATCGCCAAGGCCGACGGCAGCGGTTATTACGATGTCCCGATGACCAACGCAGACTTCCATTTCAACACGACCCTGAAGCGCAAGTACTACGGGTTGGAGCTCTATCTTGAGCATGCGTTTGATGGCAAGTGGTTCGGCAAGGTTGACTACTTGTTCTCGCGCAGCTACGGCAACAGCGAAGGTCAGGTGCGCACCGATATCGGCCAGGAAGACGTCTCGGCCACGGTGGACTGGGATTACTCCTATGTAATGGATTACGCCAATGGTGCCCTGGCTAACGACCGTCGTCATCAGATCAAGGCCTATGGCTCCTACCAACTGGCGTCGGAATGGATGGTATCTGGGAACTTGGCAATCTTGTCAGGTGCCCCGAAGACCTGCTTGGGCTATTACGGTGCTAACGAAACCAACCCCGGTTTGGGCTATGGCGATTACTATCACTTCTGCTACGGGGAGATTTCGTCGCCTGGCAAAAACCGCCAGGCTTGGACGTATACCCTGAGCTTGGGTGCCGAATACCGTCCGGAATGGGCGGACAAGAAGCTCGCCTTCAACGCAACGGTCTACAACGTGTTTGATCAGCAGAAGATCACACAGACGTATGCCAATGCAGGTGACAAGAGCGAACCCGATCCGAGTTTCAATAGCCCGCTCTTTTCGCAGACTCCGCGGTATGTGCGTTTTGGCATCTCGTACGACTTCTGATGCTCTGACGTAGGAAAAACATCGCTGTAGATTCAAGAAAACCGCCGGGCGATCCCTGGCGGTTTTTTTTGGCGAAATATGGCGTAGTGGGCCAGCACGGAAACAGCATGTGTTTCGTGCGAACCGAGCTCATGGTGTCGAAGTTGCGCCGACGCAGTAGTCTCTGTAATCGCCAAATCCCACCTCCGGTGCGGATGCTAATGGATCCAGGACACCGCATGAGCCAATTCGCATTGCTGGGCAAGCGGCGCTTTGCGCCGTTCTTCTGGACTCAGGCGCTGGGTGCGTTCAACGACAATGCGTTTCGCAATGCTCTGGTGATGCTGGTGGCGTTCCAGATGGGGTTGGACGATCACACGGTGTCGCTCTACACCAACCTTGCGCCGGCGCTGTTCATTATTCCTTTCTTTTTGTTCTCCGCGACGGCCGGCCAGCTGGCCGAGAAGTATGAGAAGAGCCGGATCATCCGCTACGTGAAGCTGTTCGAGATCGGCGCGATGGTGCTGGCCGCATACGGGTTCTATACGCATCACACCTCGCTACTGCTGATCGTGCTGTTCATGATGGGCATGCACTCGGCCACGTTCGGGCCGATCAAGTACGCAATCCTGCCGCAGGCACTACAACAGGGTGAGCTGGTGGGTGGCAATGGGCTGATCGAGACGGGCACCCAGCTGGCGATGTTGATCGGGATGATCGTCGGCAGCGCGTTGATGGAGATTGCCGGGCTTGGCCCACTGCTGGCCGGTGCCATCACGATTGCCGTGGCACTCGTTGGCTATCTGTCCAGCCGGGGAATTCCGGAAGCGCCGGCCACTGCGCCGGACCTGAAGTTCAACTGGAACCCGATCAGCGAAACGGCGCGCGTGCTCAAGCTGACCGGGCAGGATCGCCCCGTGTTCAACGCGGTGCTGGGCATCTCGTGGTTCTGGTTCTTCGGCACCGTACTGATCGCACAGCTGCCGAATTACACGCGTATCAATCTTGGGGGCGACGGCTCGGTCAACATCCTGGTGCTTACGCTGTTCTCGATTGGCACCGGCATCGGTTCACTCCTGTGCGAACGGATGTCCGGGCGACGGGTGGAGGTAGGGTTGGTGCCGCTGGGCGCATTCGGCCTTACTGCATTTGGCGTTGATCTGTTCTTCGCGCGGCCGGATGCCGCATTGATCCACGGCCTGAACTGGCTGGCATTTCTGCATTCGGCCGGCGGCTGGCGGATTGTGCTGGATCTCACCCTGATCGGCGTTTTTGCCGGTTTTTACGTGGTCCCCCTGTTCGCATTCATCCAGAGCCGCGCGCCGCGCGAGCAACTGTCGCGGGTGATCGCCGGCAACAATATTCTCAATGCCCTGCTGATCTGCTGCGCGGCGGGTTTCGGCCTGGGTCTTGGCATGTTGGGGCTGGGTGTGCCGGAGATCTTCCTGGCCACCGCAGTGCTCAATGCGCTGGTCGCGTTGTACATCTTCACGCTGGTGCCAGAGTTCGTGATGCGCTTCATCACCTGGGTGCTGGTGAACACGCTCTATCGGGTGCGCATCGAAGGAACACAGCATATTCCCGAGGATGGGCCGGTGCTGCTGGTGTGCAACCACGTCAGTTTCATGGACCCGCTGCTGTTGATGGCGAATCTGCGCAGGCCGGTGCGGTTCGTGATGTATTACAAGATCTTCAATACCCCGCTGCTCAGCTTCGTGTTCCGCACCGCCAAGGCGATTCCGATTGCCGGCCACAAGGAAGACCCGCAAGTGCTGCACCAGGCTTACGACGCGATCGACGCCGCGCTGGCGGGAGGTGAGGCGGTATGCATCTTTCCCGAGGGCGGCTTGACCGCCGATGGCGAGATTGCGCCGTTCCGTCCGGGCGTGGAAAAAATCCTGGCACGCCGACCGGTGCCGGTGGTGCCGATGGCGCTGCGCGGCGTATGGGGCAGCGTGTGGAGTCGGCGTGATTCGGGGCTGGGTCGGGCGCGCCTGCCGCGACGGTTCCGCGCACGGGTGGAGTTGGTAGTCGACGCGGCGTTCGGGTCAGAACAGGTTACGGCCGCGTCACTGGAAGCGCGGGTGCGCGAATTGCGCGGCGACCGGGCTTAGGCAGGAGGCAGATACAGTCCCGGATGAAGACTCAGCCGACCCAGCCGCCAATCACGATCAGCGCGACCACACTCAGCCATGCCAGCAAAGCGCGCAACAGTGCGCTGCGAAGGCGCAGCAGTTCGATCAGCGGGTCGCTGTGCTCCTCGGCATAGCCGTCTCCGGCCTCGATGTCGATCAGCACGTCAGCCTGTGCTGCGGCTCCAAGAAAGCCCGGACCGTCGCTATACCAACTGGTGGCCGCCGCCTGAGCGTGCCAGCGCCGCCAGGCACCGATCACGGCCTCCCAGTGACCGACCACCGCAAGCGTGAAGGTCAGCAACTGTGCCGGTGGCCAATCCAGCACGTTGGCGACATAACGGGCAGCCATGCGGCTGGCCGGGTCGAGTCGCAGTGAGTCGTCGCGACCCAGCGTCTGTGCCAGTCGATACAGCAGTGCGCCAATGGGTCCGAGCAGGAAGAACCACAGCAGCACGGCGAAGCGCCGCCGCAACGCGGCATAGGCGATCGCCACGCCCAGCGCGGGCGCATTCCAGGCAACAGGGGCGTTTTCGCCGGCGAGCGCCTGTGCAGCGGCCTCGCGGCTGGCGCCATCGGGCGCTTTCAGGATGGCTTCGAGATCGCTCTCGAACTCGCGCGGGCCCAGGCAATACAGCAGCACGGCCAGCGAGAAAAGCAGCTGCAGCAACTCGCCCAGTGGCGAGCGATTGAGCAACCACCACAACAAAGCGCATAGCGCCAGTGGCAACGACAGGGCCAGCGCGACCCGCCCCGCCCCACTGGTGTCTGCCAATTGCGCAACCCAACGCCGAAATAGGCCATCACCACGCCAGTGTGCCAATTGCGGCATGACGTGCAGCAGACCGAGAGCGATAAGGGCGACAAGCAGACTGATGGCCATGAAAGGAAGAACCCGCGGACAGTGGCCGCATTGTAAGCGACAGACTGGCCTCTTCGCTGACCATTGCGGGCATCCAGCGGTGGCGTCAGCGCCCGAAAATCGCGCTGCGGGAAATCGCGTCGATGGTGGCGTCGGGCGTGCCAAGGCTGGCCGGCGGAGCGCACCCGTCGATATCAGCGCGCGTTCCATCAACTGGCGCGTGACGAACTGCGTCGTGCTTCGCTCCATCTTCATGCGCTCGTGCTTGACGCGGCTTGCGGTAGTCACCGGGTGCCGCCGGCAACGGGGCGGTGATGACAACGTTCGCGGGCGCGGCTGCAAGCGGAACGATGGCGGCTCTGCGATGTACCACTGAGCTGGCCTTCGCCCGCCGTAGTGACGAACTGCCCTGTCAGGCCGGAAGCAGCGGTGGCAGGAGCCTGATCTGCAAGGCTGGGCCATCACTGCTGTGCAGCGACATGCGCGTCGATAGGGCGGATCCGGCCATCACGGTGGTGAGATGCAGGGCAGCGACGTTGCCGAGGATGATGCCGCGATGCAACGCTATGCTAGGCGCCAGCTCGGTCGTCGATGGTGGCATTGATTGTGTTGTAGCGAGCTGCTTCCGCGCACCATCGTTGATCCATGCCGGGGACGCGGATGGGACAGGTGGACCGGCCTGAAGTCAGCGCAGGCGGGTCAGGCTGGCGGGGCGTCAGCCACCAACGCGTCGAGGTCCAGCCCGGCGCGCAGCTGCAGCCAGTGCGCCAGCAACTGGTACGACAACGATAGCGCCGTGGATGGTACGAAGCTGCCCTCGGCGATGCCGTTGACAATCTGCTGCGGAGTGAACCAGCGCGCGTCTTCCAGTTCGTGATCGCGCATCTCGATCCGACGCGACACGGCGGTGGCGATGAAACCAACCATCAACGATGCGGGCATCGGCCACGGTTGCGACGAGTGATAGTGCACGTCATCGACGATGACGCCGGATTCCTCGGCGACTTCGCGGCGCACGGCGTCTTCCAGCGACTCGCCTGGTTCGACGAAGCCGGCCAGCGTGGAATAGCGACCGGGTGGCCAGCCAGCTTGGCGACCGAGCAGGCAGGCGCCGTCGTGCTCGACCAGCATGATCACGGCAGCATCGGTACGCGGGAAATGCAGGCGCGCGCAGTCCGGGTTGGTGCATTGCGCGCGATGGCCGGCGGCGACCAGCTGCAACGGCGCGCCACAGCGAGTGCAGTGACGGGTTTCGCGCTGCCAGTGCGACAGGCCCTTGGCATAGGCAAACATGCCCGCTTCCTGCGCGGGCAATTGCAAGCCGGCGCTACGCAGGTTCATGCGGCGTGCGCCGAGGATCTCTTCGAGGGAGTCCACATCGGCGGCATCGTCCAGCATCAGCAGGAAATGCGGGCGCTGATCGGCGATACCCAGCAGGGTGTGCGACAAGTCACCGAGCCACTGATCGCGCTCGCCGGTATCGAGCCAGCGCAGCACTTCCCGATCACGTCGCATGAACGCTTCGCCAGCGGCATCCAGCAGCATATAGCGCGCGTCGGTCGAGCGCGCCTGCTCGGTGATCCACGCCGACTCATCGCGCCGCTCGGCAATGCGGTCGAGGATCAGGCTGAGTCCGGCAAAGGTGTTGAGGCGAGGCAGTTTGGCCCGATCCATCGGATACCCCTCAGGTGGAGAACGAGGAGCCGCAGCCGCAGGTGGTCTTGGCATTCGGGTTGCTGATGACAAACTGAGAACCGCTGAGGTTCTCGGCGTAGTCGATCTGTGCGCCAGTGAGGTATTGCAGCGACAGTGGATCGCACAACAGGGTTACCCCCTCGCGCTCAACCGCAAAGTCGTCCTCGGCCTGGGCTTCGTCGAACGTGAAACCGTACTGGAACCCCGAGCAACCACCGCCGCTGATATACACCCGCAACTTCAATGCCGGATTGCCTTCCTCGGCGATCAGTTCATGCACCTTGTGCGCGGCAGCAGCGGTAAACAGCAGCGGTACGCCGCTGCTGCGGTAGTCGGGGATTGCGACGATGGTTTCCATGGGCATCTAAATGGGGTCGTGGCAGACAAGCGCAAGCATACCGCGTCAGGCCGGTACGGCCTCGTCAAGCTCCGCATCGGGCGCCGTCAACTCCCGTTGTGCGTCTTCGGCCTGGCGAGAGATGCGCCCGTTGACCTGCGCACCGGCGGCCATTTCCAGCGTGTGGTAGCGCAAGTCACCATCGATGCGTGCCTGCGGTGCCAGCTCCAGTCGGGCGCTGACGTGCACATCGCCGGTCACGTGGCCATTGATCACCGCGTGCGGCACGCGGATCTCGCCGTGCACCTGGCCATGCTCGCTGAGCGTGAACATGGCATCGTCGCCTTCGCCCAGCACGGTACCTTCGATGCGGCCGTCCAGATGCAACGCACCGCTGAAGCGCAGGTCGCCACGGATCACCGTGCCGCGGGCGATCAGGCTGGTTTCATGGCTGGTGGTGTTGCGCTCGTTGCGTCTACGGTTGAGCATCGTGATCCCCTTCGGCTGTAATGATGTTGCCGCTCAACGCGGCACCCCACGCGACGTTACGGTTGACCGGCTCGCCACTGGCGGGCTGAATGCTGATGCGCAGCCGCGTCGGGCGAAAATCGGCCGGCAGCACGATGGTCCCATGCAACTGCTGAAAATACATGAAGCGAAATGGCAGGCCTTCCTTCTGCGTGGCATCGCCAAGCGTGGGCCAGTCGAGGCTCACAACCTTGTCGTGACGCAGGCCTTCCACGCTGACCGTTGCGTTGCCACTGGTCTCTTCGCCGCGTTTCGCGTTCTGGGTCAGGCTCAGGGTGAGATTCCAGCCATGTGAACCCGTAATCTGTTGCAGCTTGACCTCCTGCAACCGCAGACCCTGCCGCTGGGCATCGCCGCCAACCAGTCGTGAGTAGAAGCCCAGATCGGCGCGCAAGCCGCTGAGTTCCTCCTCGCGCTGGGCCAGCGTGCCGCGCAATAAGCGCGTGGCGACCTCATTGACCTGGGCGGCCCGCTGCAGATTCGCCACCTGCTGCTTGAGGTCGTCAATCTGGTCCAGCAGGGCCCGTTGCTGACGATGATCGACGGCAACCGGTGTGGCATGCCTACTCAGTCCACCAACGGTCAGGCCCAGTACCAGCAGGCTGCCGAGCCAAGCGAGGCCGAGCCACAGCTGGCGGCGGGTCTGGCCGGCATCATCATGTCGGCGCACGACGAGGCGTGGCGGTGGTCGTGAAGCCATGGGTGCCAATTCGGGGAAAACCGAAGGTATAGCCCCGCCGTGATTGAAGCGTCAAGGAACGCGTGCACGCTTCAGCACGTCAATGGCCATCGCGCGCGCATGCGCAGCGCGGCTCAACTGTGCATCTTGCTTTGCAGGTAACGCTCCACGCCGATGTCCTTGACCAGGTTGAATTGCGTTTCCAGCCAGTCGATGTGCTCTTCCTCGTCGTGCAGGATGTCCTTGAACAGGTCGCGGCTGATGTAATCGGCGATGCCCTCGCTATGTGCGATCGCGGCGCGCAGATCGACTACGGCGGCCAGCTCAAGGTCGAGGTCGCCCTGCATCGTCTCCAGCGCGTTCTCGCCGATCCGCAGCTTGCCCAGATGCTGCAGGTTGGGCAGGCCGTCGAGAAACAGGATGCGCTCGATCAGATGATCGGCGTGCTTCATCTCCTCGATGGATTCCTTGTACTCATGCTCGGCGAGTTCGGAGTAGCCCCAGTCCTTGAGCATGCGGTAATGCAGGAAGTATTGGTTGATCGCGGTCAGCTCGTTGTAGAGCACCTTGTTGAGGAACTCGATGACCTTGGCATCACCTTTCATGGCTTTTCTCCGCTCGACGGGCAACGCCGACTATACAAACTCCGCGCACGCACGGACGAAATGCGAATGGCAGTGTTTTGTCCATGCAAGGATTCGCAACAGATCGGGGTGTGGCGGAAAGGCTCAGGCTGCGGCGAGCGGCAGCTGACAGCGTACTTGCGAGACCGCCTTGTCGAGCGTGGCGCGGGCTTCCCGCTCGCAGCAGCCGCAGCAATCGGAGCAGCCGGTGCGCGCCTGCAATTCGGCAAACGAATGCACGCCATCAGCCGCTTCGCGGCGGATGTCATTGTCGGTGACGGCATTGCATAGGCAGATGTACATGGTGCGTATAAGAACGCGAATGCGAATGATTGTCAACAATACGACTGTCGTCGTTGTTGAATCCGTTCAGGCTGCTTCGCGGCCGTCACGTGGCCCGGTCGGCGGCGTTTCCGCGGTATCCCGCGGCGGCAGCGTGCCGAGTTCGACGCTGCACAGGTTCTCCACCAAGGGCGCGAAGTGGCGCAGGGCCCGCTCGTAAACCTGTCGTTTGAAGTTGACCACGTGCGCGGCCGGGTACCAGAAATCGACCCAGCGCCACAGATCGAACTCCGGCTTGTCGCATGCGTCCAGCTTCAGCGCATCCTCGCCGCCAACCAGTTTGAGCAGGAACCACACCTGCTTCTGGCCGATGCAGGTAGGGCGCTGATGATGCCGCACATAGCGGTTGGGCAGGCGGTAGCGCAGCCAGCCATGAGTTGCGCTGATGACTTCCACGTGATGCGCTGCCAACCCGGTTTCTTCTTCCAGCTCGCGGTACATGGCTTCCAGCGGGGTTTCGTCCGAGCGCATGCCGCCCTGCGGGAACTGCCAGCCATCACGATTGATCCGGCGCGCCCAGAACAGCTGGCCGGCTGCATTCAGCAGCACGATGCCTACATTCGGACGATAGCCATCAACATCAATCATGTAGCCTCCTGGAGTCGTGCGGCGCGGTTATGCCGCGCAAGACCGCACCCAGTCCTGCAGTCGATTCAACCACAGCGCGCGAAGCAGCGGCAAGCGGCAGACTTGAACCAACCCGGCTACGCGACTACACTGCCGCGCCCCGCCCGTATCGTTCTGATCCGGCATGGCGGGTTTCCTCAAGGCTATGTAGCTCAGCTGGTTAGAGCACAGCACTCATAATGCTGGGGTCGGTGGTTCGAGTCCACCCATAGCCACCAAACGCGTCGTGCGTGTTTTTGCCGCCGGCTCATCAATTGCACGCAGGCGTCCGCCATGCATATTTTCAAGGTTTTTCAGCTGGAGGCAGCTCATCGGCTGCCCCACGTGCCGGCCGGACACAAGTGCGCGCGGCTGCACGGGCATTCGTTCCGCATCGAGATCCATGTGACGGGCGAGCCTGATCCGCAGCTGGGCTGGGTGATGGACTTTGCCGATCTGAAGACGGCGTTCGCGCCGTTGTACGACCAGCTTGACCACCACTACCTCAATGACATCGAAGGGCTGGAGAATCCGACCAGCGAGATGCTGGCGCGCTGGATCTGGCAACGGTTGTTGCCGCGCTTGCCGGGGTTGGACAAGGTGGTCGTGTATGAGACCTGTACGTCGGGAGCCAGCTGCAGTCGAGACAGTTTTTGACGCGACGCGATATTTTTCAAATTGTCATAAATAACCGTTTTACATGAATTTTTTCTTAACGTCGCTGCCCAAGCCGAAAAATATATTGCACTGCACAAAATTTGCTGCTAGAGTTCATCCCACTACCCAATCCTCAGTGAGGACAAGATCATGACCCAGCAGCTCAACAACCAGCTTTTCGCTTTCACCAAGCAGTTCACCGACAGCGCCTTCAAGGCACAGTCGCTGGCCCTGAAGGGTCTGGAGACGGTCGCCGAGTTGCAGCTCAAGGCGCTCGAGGAGCAGTCCAAGATCTCCGCCGAGTTCGTTGCCGAGGCGATGGAAACGCGCGACGTGAACGGCCTGCGCAGCCTGTGGGAAAAGGGCACCAGCCTGAGCCGCGACAACGCCGAGCGTTCGGTGGCTGTCTCGCAGGAGATCCTCGCGATCACCCAGAAGACCGCCGAGTCGCTGAATGCGCTCGTGCAGGAACAGCGTCAGGCTGCCAACGACGCCGTCACTGCGCCGGTTGTCGCTGCCGCCAAGAAGGCTGCCAAGTAATACAGCGGGATCATCGCGGCGTCTGCCGCGACAAGCAGGGCCGGACATTCGTGTTCGGCCTTGTTTGCATGCGCACCCACAAAAACGTGCGATCACGGCGTTGAGGGTTTCGAAGCCAGCGCCAGCTTGCATTTTTGGGCGAAGGGGCAGGATGTCGCAGGCCGCACAGCTTGTCGCTGCATTCGCCGCACTGATATACTTTTGCGGATTGGATCGTGGCCCGTAGCTGTATCGGTGCCGCCTGGTGTAAACCGCGCGGAGACGTTACGTGCTCAATAGTCTTGCCTCTGGTCGACGTCTCGCCTTGCGCATCATGCTGCTGCAGCTTGCTGTGGCCATGTTGGCTGGCCTTGCTTTCCTGGTGCTGGGGCGCCGCGAAGCGATGTCGGCTGCTGCAGGTGCGGTGATCGTGGCGCTGGGTACCGCGCTGTTGTCGGCGCGCTTCTTCAGCGGGCTCAGCGGGGCTGGCATGGCGTTGAGCCGCTTGCTGACGGGCATGATCCTGAAATGGATCGTGATCGTCGGGGGGCTGATCATGATCCTGTTTCAATTCAAGTTGCCGCCACTGGCCGCCATCACGGGGTTGGTGGCTGCCTACGCGGTTTATCTGCTGGCGTTCAGATTCAAGGGTTGAGACATGGCAAGCGAGCCACAAGGCGGACTCACCGAATACATCCAGCACCATCTCACCCATCTCACGCCGCATGCGAGCAAGAGTGGTTTCTGGGCGGTGCACATCGACTCGATCACCATATCGCTGGTGCTGGGCGTACTGTTCTGCCTGCTGTTCTGGCTGAAGGCGCGCAAGGCGACGGCGGGCGTGCCGGGTCGCGGTCAGGCGTTCGTGGAAATCGTGCTGGAATTCGTCGATGGTCAGGTCAAGGACGTGTTCCATGGCGACCGGCGCATCCTCGGGCCGCTGGCGCTGACCGTATTTCTCTGGGTCTTCCTGATGAATGCGATGGATCTGCTGCCGGTCGACCTGCTGCCGTGGATCACCGAGAAATTCGGCGTCGGCCATTTCCGCGCCGTGCCGACCGCCGACATCAACATGACGTTCGCGATGTCGCTGACGGTGTTCGTGTTGATCATCTTCTACAGCTTCAAGGCCAAGGGCTTTGGCGGCTACATGCATGAGTTGTTCACCGCGCCGTTCGGCGCGCATCCGGCGCTGTGGATTCCGAACTTCCTGCTCAACGTGGTCGAGCTGCTGTCCAAGCCGGTCAGCCTGGCGATGCGATTGTTCGGCAACATGTATGCCGGCGAGCTGGTCTTCATGCTGATCGCTGGTTTGTTCAGCGCTGGCGCTGGCCTGGCAGGCTGGGCGCTGTATGGCGCGGGCATCATCGGCTACACAGTGTGGGGCATCTTCCACATCCTGATCATCGGTATCCAGGCTTTCATTTTCATGGTGCTGACGATCGTGTACATCTCGATGGCGCACGATCATCACTGATTTCTGTTTTTCGAATCATCCGCTTCAACCATTTTGATCTTTCAAGTTTCAATTTCTCAGGAGACCGTCGTGGAACTCATCGCTCACATTGCTCAAGTGCAGTCCTTCACCGCCATCGCGCTGGGTCTGATCATCGGCCTCGGTGCCCTCGGTGCCTGTATCGGTATCGGCGTCATGGGTTCCAAGTTCCTCGAAGCCGCTGCCCGTCAGCCGGAGCTGGTGCCGCTGCTGCAGGGCCGCATGTTCCTGCTGGCCGGCCTGATCGACGCAGCGTTCCTGATCGGCGTGGCGCTGGCGATGTACTTCGCCGTGGCCAACCCGCTGCTGTCGAACGTGATGAATGCCGCTACGGCTGCCGCTGGTCATTGATTTGCCATACCGCGGCGTCGCTTCGGCGGCGCCGCACTCCCGCAACGACGCTTCGGCGTTTTTGCTCGTAATACACCGTATTTACAGGTAACGCAGCGATGGATTTCAACGCGACCTTGATTGGCGAAATGATTTCGTTCGCCATCCTGATCTGGTTCTGCGTCCACTTCATTTGGCCGCATATCAACAAGGCAATTGAAGAACGGCAGATCAAGATTGCCGAAGGTCTCAATGCCGCCGAGCGTGCGCACGCCGAGCTGAAGGACGCCGACCACAAGGTCGCGGCCGAGATCAAGGTGGCCCGTCAGCAGGCTTCCGAGATCATCGACAAGGCCCAGCAGCAGGCCAATCAGATCATCGAGAAGGCGCGCGGCGAAGCCGTCGTCGAGATCAACCGTCTGAAGGCAAGCGCGCAGGACGACATCGCGTCGATGGCCCAACGTGCCCGTGACCAGCTGCGTGAGCAGGTTGGCGCGTTGGCGGTGCAAGGTGCCAGCAAGATCGTGCAGCGCGAAGTCGATGCGTCGACGCACAAGGCCTTGCTCGACCAGCTCGCGGCCGAGATCTGATCAATGGCCCAGGCAATCACCCTAGCTCGCCCGTACGCGCGCGCCGCCTTCGAAGTGGCTCATGCGGCCGGCTCGCTGGCCGCATGGTCGCAGGCGCTGGCTTTTGCCGCCGAGGTCGCGAAGGATCCGCGCGTGGCCGGCCTCGGCAACGACCCGCGGGTGCTCCCGGCTCAGCTGGTGGCGCTGCATCTGCCGACCGATGTCGCCGCCGATGCGCCGTTCGCGCAGTTCCTCGCCGAGATGGCCGAGCAGCGCCGCATGGCACTGCTGCCGGAAGTGGCCGATCTGTACGAGGCGTTCAAGCGTGAGTCCGAGTCGCAGCTGCTGGTCAAGGTGACCAGCGCGATGGCCCTGGACGCGGCGCAGGCCGAGCAGCTCAAGGTGTCGCTGAAACGCCGCTTCAAGCGCGAGATCGAACTGGAAACCAAGGTCGATGCCTCGCTGCTGGCTGGCGTGGTGATCGATACCGGCGAGCAGGTGATCGACGGCTCCGCCCGCGGACGTCTTGCGCAGCTGGCCAGCGCGCTTTCGCACTGATCCAAAGAATCAAAACCTATCGGGTGCCGCTGATGCGGCGCGAATCCCAGGAAAACTTGCCATGTCCAGCACCACTTTGAATCCGTCCGAGATCAGCGAACTGATCAAGAACCGCATCGAGCAGTTCAAGCTCGGCGCGGAAGCACGCAACGAGGGCACGATCATCAGCGTGTCTGACGGCATCGTGCGCATCCACGGCCTGGCCGATGTGATGCAGGGCGAAATGATCGAGCTGCCGGGCAACTCGTTTGCACTGGCGCTGAACCTGGAGCGCGACTCGGTCGGCGCGGTGGTGCTCGGTGAATACCAGCACCTGCGCGAAGGCGACACCGCCAAGACCACCGGCCGCATCCTCGAAGTGCCGGTCGGTCCGGAGCTGCTCGGCCGCGTCGTCGACGCGCTGGGCAACCCGATCGACGGCAAGGGCCCGCTCGGCGCCAAGCTCAACGCGGCGATCGAGAAGGTCGCGCCGGGCGTGATCTGGCGCAAGTCGGTCGACCAGCCGCTGCAGACCGGCTACAAGTCGGTCGACGCGATGATCCCGGTCGGCCGCGGCCAGCGCGAGCTGATCATCGGCGACCGCCAGACCGGCAAGACCGCGCTGGCGATCGACGCGATCATCGCGCAGAAGGATTCCGGCATTAAGTGCATCTACGTCGCGATCGGCCAGAAGCGGTCGTCGGTGGCCAACGTGGTGCGCAAGCTCGAAGCGAACGGCGCACTGGCCAACACCATCGTCGTGGTCGCCTCGGCGTCCGAGTCGGCCGCGCTGCAGTACGTCGCGCCGTACTCCGGTTGCGCGATGGGCGAGTATTTCCGCGATCGCGGCGAAGACGCGCTGATCGTGTATGACGACCTGTCCAAGCAGGCCGTCGCCTACCGTCAGATCTCGCTGCTGCTGAAGCGTCCGCCGGGCCGCGAGGCGTATCCGGGCGACGTGTTCTATCTCCACTCGCGTCTGCTCGAGCGCGCCTCGCGCGTGTCCGAGGCCTACGTGGAGAAGTTCACCAACGGCGCGGTGAAGGGCAAGACCGGCTCGCTGACCGCGCTGCCGATCATCGAGACCCAGGGCGGCGACGTTTCGGCGTTCGTGCCGACCAACGTGATCTCGATCACCGACGGCCAGATCTTCCTGGAAACCGACCTGTTCAACGCCGGCATCCGTCCGGCCGTGAACGCCGGTATCTCGGTGTCCCGCGTCGGCGGTGCCGCGCAGACCAAGATCGTCAAGAAGCTGTCCGGCGGCGTGAAGCTGGCGCTGGCGCAGTACCGTGAGCTGGCCGCGTTCGCGCAGTTCGCCTCGGATCTGGATCCGGCCACCCGCGCCCAGCTCGATCGTGGTCAGCGCGTGGTTGAACTGATGAAGCAGGCGCAGTACTCGCCGCTGTCGATCGCCGAGCTGGCACTGTCGGTGTACGCCGCCGAGAAGGGCTATCTCGACGACCTGCCGGTCAACAAGGTGCTGCCGTTCGAGAAGGGTCTGCACGCATTCATGCACCAGAACCATGCCGAGCTGATGAGCAAGATCGTGGCTACCGGCGACTGGAACAACGACATCGAAGCCACCTTCAAGGCCTCGCTGGACGAGTACAAGAAAACCGGTAGCTGGTAATACCGGCTGCAGTAAATCGGTAAAGCAGGCGAATCGGAAGGGCGGACAGCGTCCCCCTTCCCACCAGCGAGCATAACGAGCGGATAAAGCATGGCCAGCGGACGCGAAATCAAAACCAAGATCAAGAGCACGCAGAACATGCGCAAGGTCACGCGCGCGCTCGAAATGGTCTCTGCGGCAAAGATCCGTCGTGCGCAGGACATGATGAAGGCCTCGCGTCCGTATGCCCGTTCGATGCGCAAGGTGATCGCGCACGTGGCCCAGGCCAGCACCGATTTCAGCCATCCGTTCCTGACCCAGCGCGACAACGTGGCGCGGGTCGGCTACATCGTGGTGTCGACCGATCGCGGCCTGTGCGGCGGCCTCAACTCCAACCTGTTCCGTCGTCTGCTGCCGGCGATCGCCGAGTGGCATCGGCAGGGCGTGCAGGTGGACGTGGTGGCGATCGGCCAGAAGGCGATTTCGTTCTTCCGCCGGCTCAAGGACATCAACCTGATCGGCAGCGTCAGCCATCTCGGCGAAAAGCCCAAGCTCGAACAGCTGGTCGGGGTGATCAAGGTGATGATGGACGCCTATACGTCCAACGGCCTGGATCGCGTATTCCTCGCCTACAACGACTTCGTCAACACCATGACGCAGAAGCCGACGATCGACGCGCTGCTGCCGCTGCCGCTGGTGGCGTCGGAAATGGAAGCGCATCAGGCAGCAGGCGAGTCGGCGTATGCCGGCGTCAAGCTGGAAGCGAGCCACGACTGGGACTACATCTACGAGCCGGATGCACAGGCGGTGCTTGAGCACGTGCTGGGTCGTTACATCGAGTCGGTGGTGTATCAGGCGTCGCTGGAGAACCTGGCCAGCGAGCACGCTGCGCGGATGGTGGCGATGAAGAGCGCGTCGGACAACGCGAACAAGGTGATTGGCGAGTTGACGTTGATCTACAACAAGGCGCGTCAGGCAGCGATCACCCAGGAAATCTCGGAAATCGTCGGCGGTGCTGCGGCTGTATA
Source organism: Rhodanobacter glycinis (assembly GCF_006438785.1). Lineage (GTDB taxonomy): Bacteria > Pseudomonadota > Gammaproteobacteria > Xanthomonadales > Rhodanobacteraceae > Rhodanobacter > Rhodanobacter glycinis_A. The sequence goes on from NZ_RCZB01000006.1 coordinate 25,384, forward strand.
AGTGCAATCGTCCCTGATCGCAGGGCAAGATCAAAAAGCGGCCATCCGTGGCCGCACTCTCAATAAGAGCGACGCTTCAAGCGGCGCTTAGACAGAACCTTAAAGATCCATCCGGAGCATTCCATGAGCCAGGGCAAAGTTGTTCAGATCATCGGCGCGGTCATCGACGTCGAGTTTCCGCGCGATCAGGTACCGCAGGTGTACGACGCACTGAAGATCGACGGCACCGAGATCACGCTGGAAGTGCAGCAGGTGCTGGGCGACGGCATCGTGCGCACGATCGCGCTCGGTTCCACCGACGGTTTGCGCCGCAACCTGATCGCCCGCAACACCGGCGAGGGCATCAAGGTGCCGGTCGGCAAGGCCACGCTCGGCCGTATCATGGACGTGCTCGGCAACCCGATCGACGAAGCCGGCCCGATCGGCGAGCAGGATCGCTGGGTGATCCATCGCGAGGCGCCGAGCTACGACGACCAGGCGGCCGCGAACGATCTGCTGGAAACCGGCATCAAGGTGATCGACCTGATGTGCCCGTTCGCCAAGGGCGGCAAGGTCGGCCTGTTCGGCGGCGCCGGCGTGGGCAAGACCGTCAACATGATGGAATTGATCAACAACATCGCCAAGGCGCACGAAGGCCTGTCCGTGTTCGCCGGCGTGGGCGAGCGTACCCGCGAGGGCAACGACTTCTACCACGAGATGAAAGACTCCAACGTGCTCGACAAGGTCGCGATGGTGTACGGCCAGATGAACGAGCCGCCGGGCAACCGTCTGCGCGTGGCGTTGACCGGCCTGACCATGGCCGAGTACTTCCGCGACGAGAAGGACGCTTCCGGCAAGGGTCGTGACGTGCTGTTCTTCGTCGACAACATCTACCGTTACACGCTGGCCGGTACCGAAGTGTCCGCGCTGCTCGGCCGCATGCCGTCGGCGGTGGGTTACCAGCCGACGCTGGCCGAGGAAATGGGCGTGCTGCAGGAGCGCATTACCTCGACCAAGACCGGCTCGATCACCTCGATCCAGGCTGTCTACGTGCCCGCGGATGACCTTACCGATCCGTCGCCGGCCACCACCTTCGCCCACTTGGATGCGACCGTGGTGCTGAGCCGCAACATCGCGTCGCTGGGTATCTACCCGGCGGTGGATCCGCTGGATTCCACCAGCCGTCAGCTGGACCCGAACGTGATCGGCGTGGAGCACTACGACGTCGCCCGCCGCGTGCAGGGCACGCTGCAGCGCTACAAGGAGCTGAAGGACATCATCGCGATCCTCGGCATGGACGAGCTGTCCGAAGAAGACAAGCAGGCCGTGTCGCGCGCGCGCAAGATCGAGCGCTTCTTCTCGCAGCCGTTCCACGTGGCCGAAGTGTTCACCGGTTCGCCGGGCAAGTACGTGCCGCTGAAGGAAACCATCCGCGGCTTCAAGATGATCGTCGACGGCGACGTCGACCATCTGCCGGAGCAGGCGTTCTACATGGTTGGCGGCATCGACGAGGCGGTCAAGAAGGCCGAAGACATGGGCGCCAAGAAGGCCGCCTGATCCTCAAGGGCGGACCTTCAGTCCGCCCCGTGTCTTACGCATTCGGAATCTGAGTCATGACCACCCAAACCATTCGCGTCGACATCGTCAGTGCCGAAGCCGAGATCTATCACGGCGATGCCGTGATGGTGGTCGCCACCGGCGAGCTGGGCGAGCTGGGCATCACGCCCCGTCATGCCCCGCTGATCACCCGCCTCAAGCCGGGCCACGTCGACGTGGTGCTGGCCGGTGGTGAGCGCCAGCAGTTCTGGGTTTCCGGCGGCATCCTGGAAGTGCAGCCGCAGGTGATCACCGTGCTGGCCGACACTGCCGCGCGCGCGTCCGATCTGGACGAGGCGTCCGCGCAGCGCGCCAAGAAGGAAGCCGAAGACGCGCTGGCCAACCGCACCGACGCGATGGAAATTGCCGAGGCACAGGCCAAGCTGGTTCAGGCGATGACCCAGCTGCAGGCGCTGGAGCGTCTGCGTAAAAACCTCAAGCACTGAGTTTCGCCGGAGTCGGCATTCCCGCGCGAATGCTGAGATAAGCAATGAACGCCGGCCTTGTGCCGGCGTTTTTGCATCGGCACGATTTGGGTCAGGGCGGGCAGGAACGATCACGATGACGGGGCGGGCAACCGGTTGGCGTAACGCATGCGGTGGACTGCTGTTGATGCTGGTGGGCTGCGCCATGACGCGGCCGCCACCGGCTCTTTCCTCCGCCACCGATGATGCATCCTGGAAGGAGGTGGTGCCGGTCGGCACGACGCGCTACCGGCTGGCGCTGGGCGAGGTGTCCAGCGGCGGCACGCCATTCCGGCGCGCGACGCCGGTGTATCCGCCGGAGCTGCTCGTAGGCTGTCCATCGCCGCAGGAAGTGCCGGCATTGCTGATCGTCGATGAGGCAGGCAAGGTCGGCGAAGTGCGCGTGGCGGACGAGGCACGGGCGGATACGGGCCGGCGTGCCTTCATCGCCGCCGTGCGCGTGGCGGCACGGCGGTGGCAGTTCAATCCGCTGACGATCAACCGCTGGGCCGCCGACGCCGACGGCAACAGCCATATGGTCGACAGCGGAGCGCGGCCATTCAGCCTGACCTATGTGTTCCGTTTCGAATGTCATGCCGGCAAGGCCACCGTTTCGGCTGCGGCGGCGAAGCCCTGAGCCCTTTCCCGCCCTCGTCCCGGCCGGACAGGCTGTTATGCTTTTTTGATCGAGACGCGTCAGGCCGATACCCATGAACCAAGTTTCCCTCCACATCATCATCCTCGCCGCCGGCGCCGGCACGCGGATGAAATCGAACCGGGCCAAGGTCCTGATGCCGCTGGCCGGCCGACCCCTGCTGGCGCACGTGATCGACGCGGCGCGTGCGCTGCAGCCGACGGCGATCCATATCGTCTACGGCCATTGCGGCGAGCAGGTGCGGGCGGCATTCGCTGGCCAGCCCGATCTGCGCTGGGTGCTGCAGGCCGAGCGGCTGGGCACCGGCCACGCGGTGGAGCAGGCGCTCGCCGATGTGCCCGACGGCGTCTCAGCCGGAAATGTGCGTGTTCTGGTGCTGTACGGCGACGTGCCGCTGACTCGGGTGCAGACCTTGCAGCAGCTGGTCACGGCGGACGGCAGCTTCAGCCTGTTGACCACCCGCCTCGCCGACCCGCACGGTTATGGCCGCGTGCTGTGCGACGACCATGGCCGCGTGCGTGCGGTGGTCGAGGAGAAGGATGCCGATGCCGACCAGCGCGCGGTGAACGTGGTCAATACCGGCATCCTCGTCGCCGACGCAAAGGCGTTGCGCGGCTGGATCAGCCGGCTTGACCGCAACAACGCGCAGGGTGAGTACTACCTCACCGACATCTTCGGCATGGCCGCCGCTGAAAAGCTGGCGGCACTCAGCGTCGAATGCAGCGATCCGATCGAGGCGGCCGGCGCCAACAATCCGCTGCAGCTGACCGAACTGGAGGCGGCGTACCGCCAGCGCGCCGCGCGCGCGCTGCTGGCCGACGGCGTGCGACTGGCCGATCCCTCACGCATCGACGTGCGCGGTACGGTCGCGGCCGGTCGTGATGTCGAGCTCGACATCGACGTGATCCTCGAAGGCCGGGTGGCGCTGGGTGATGACGTGCGCATCGGCGCATTCACCCGCCTGAAGGACGTGCAGCTGGCCGCCGGCACCGTGGTGCAATCGCACTGCGACCTGGAGGGCGTGGTCACCCACGGCCCCTGCACGATCGGCCCGTTCGCGCGGCTGCGGCCGGGCACCGAACTGGATGCCGGCGTGCATGTCGGCAACTTCGTGGAAACCAAGAAAACCCGCATCGGCGAAGGCAGCAAGGCGAATCACCTCAGCTACCTCGGCGACACCGAGATCGGTCGCGGCGTCAATGTCGGCGCCGGCACCATCACCTGCAACTACGACGGCATCAACAAGTTCGTCACCCGCATCGGTGACGGCGCCTTCATCGGTTCCAACAGCGCGCTGGTGGCACCGGTGACGATCGGCGCGCAGGCCACCATCGGCGCCGGCTCGGTGATCACGCATGACGCGCCGGAGGGCGAGTTGACCGTGGCGCGAGGTCGGCAACAGACATTCCCGGGCTGGAAGCGGCCGAAAAAAGTACCGACATAGAACCACCGCAGTCGCGCTCCAGCGCGCGGCTCAGGACACGCTCAGGCGTAGCGCCATCCGTCAATCTCCACCAGCAGTTCGCTGCGACAGATGTCACCGTGCAGCAGCAGCACCGGCACGCCGGGCAGGCGGTTTTGCAGGAAGTCGCGCACATGCGGCGCGTCGGCGCTGTGGCGCACGTAGATCTTGAGCGGCGAGTGGGTGTCGAACGCGGCGGCCATGCCGGCGCTGGCCAGCAATGCTTCGAGGTTGGTCAGGGTTTCGCCGAGCTGGGCATCGAGGTCGTCCTCATGTGCCGACGCGTGGCCCACCACGGCCGCAGTGCCGGAGATCGCCAGCGCGTCCTGCGCCGGCAGCGTCATCGCGCGGGCAAAGCTGGGTGGTGTACGGCCGTACTGGCGCGGGTAACGCCATGCGCTGACCTGACGCGGGTTTTCCACCCGGCTGCCGGGCTGGTCGCAGGCCAGCAGGTAGACCTGCATCCGGTGTTCCGCTCCGCGGTGGCCGATGGCCGTGGCGGCGGGAAAGCCTTCGGCAAAGAACGCGCCCATGCCTTGTGCACGGCCGTCGCAGAAGTGCTTGTAGCGCTCGGCGTCGCCCGAACCCTGGTTGATCGCGCCCAGATAGTTCCACACCCGCAATACATGCTTTTCGGCACGCTGGCCGACGAACTGCCGCAATGTCGCATAGGCAACGGTGGCGCTGGCTTCCAGTCCGCCGTGTTCGCGCTCGTCCAGTTCGATCGCCGCAAACAGCCAGCCGCCGCCCGCCGACCAGCGCAACGTGCCCTCGATGCCGCAGCTTACCGGCGCATCGACCCGCCACAATTCGAACGGTGCAGGCGTGTCGAAGCCTTCCAGCGCCACCTGCAGGTAGCGTGGATCGTCGCCTGGCGAGGCACCTGCGGCAAACCCGAACAACGCCAGTGTGCCGGGCTCGTCAAGGATGCTGGCGACTTCTGCCATGCGGTAGGACACCCGCGGTGCGCGGCGCGCGAGCGAGTCGATTTGTGGGGTTTCACATCCCTGAACCATTGTGTACAACCGGGAACGACAAGAGCGCTATGTTACACTCCGCGCCCACTGCCACCGGGGGGAGGCAATGAATCTTGAGTACGGAATCGAGCATGGCAGAACAGACAACAGCGCAACACGAACTGGCTACTTTGATCGTGGAATGCCTGAATCTCGATACAGTGACTCCGGAACAGATCGATCCCGATGCCCCGCTGTTCGGCGGCGAGCTGGGACTGGACTCGATCGATGCGCTGGAGATCGCACTGGCCGTATCCAAACGCCATGGTTTCCAGCTGCGTTCGGACAACCCGGACAACAAGCAGATATTCACCAGCCTGCGCACGCTGTCCGCGCACGTCGAGCAGCACCGCGCCGGCTGAGACCGGCGCTTTCTCGCCGCATCAACTCCGCTATCGTCACGTGGCATTCCGTCGTCAGTGGCAGGCTTGCGGTTTCGACGGAACCCTCGTGGAACCCGGCATGAGATCTGTTTCTCCCCTGCCTGACAGCACGCCACGGCGTTATGCGTTGCTGTTGCTGCCGGCTTACCCCTTGCTGGCGATCGCCGGTGCGGTGACGCATCGGCAGGTCTTTGCGTTGCTGGCGCTGGCCTTGCTGGCGACCGTGGTGATGCTGCCGCGCCTGCTGACGCGCCGCGTGGCGCCATGGTCGGTCTGGTTGGGCGTGCTGGCTGCGTTGCTGCTGCTATCACTGTATGGCTTTGCCGGCTTGCTGCTGGAAACCGTGCCGATCCTGATCAATGCGTTGCTGGCGTGCTGGTTCGGCCGCACGCTGGGTACGGCGGAGCCCCTGGTGGCGCGTTTCATCGTGGCGATTGAAGGCGCCGACCGACTGCAGCAACCCGGCGTGGCCGATTACGCCCGCCAGCTCACCTGGTTCTGGACGCTGTTGCTGGGCGCGCAGGCATTGCTGCTGAGCGTGCTGTGGCTGTGCGCCGAACACAGCGGCTTGCTGACGCGCTTTGGGATTGCCTCGCCGCTGCAGGTGCCCGAGCGATGGGCCGCGGCGTGGCTGCACCTGGGTTGTTACGTACTGCTGGCTGCGGCGTTCCTGCTCGAATACGGCTATCGCCGCTGGCGGCTGCGCCACCTGAGTCATCCCGGCCTGCACGACATGCTGCTGCAACTGGCCATGCACTGGCCGCAGTTGCTGCGCGGCAAAGGGGCGGTGGCGTCATGAATGGCAGCGGCTTCGAGCAGGCGCTGTGCATCGATGCGAAGCATCCGGCGCTGCCTGGCCATTTCCCAGGCCAGCCGCTGGTACCCGGTGTGGTCCTGCTGGAGCAGGTGGCGCTGGCCCTGCGCGCATGGCGTGGTCAGCGGCTGACACGCGTGCTGGAAGCAAAGTTCGTGGCACCGTTGCTGCCGAATGAAGCGGCAATGCTGCGCTTGATGGAGGCGGATCCTGCGGGCTCGCGGATCCGTTTCGAGATTCAGCGTGACGGCACCTTGCTGGCACGCGGCGTCGTCGAGGGAACGACATGAGCACGAACGAGCATTGGCAGAGCCGCCCCGAAGGCGGCGGACATTTCGCGATCTGGCTGATCCGCGCGATCGCGTTGTACGGCGGACGCCGGATAGGGCGGCTATGCCTGTATCCGATCACGCTGTACTTCTACCTGCGCCGCGGGCCGGAGCGGCTGGCATCGAAACAGTATCTGCAGCGCGCGCTCGGTCAGCCGGTCTCGCAGTGGCAGGTAATCAAGCACATCCATTGCTTCGCCGCCACGATCCTGGACCGGATCTTCCTGCTGGCGCATGGCGAGAAACCGTTCGAGATCGAGACGCACGGGCTGGATCTGCTGGATCAGCGCGTGGCGCTGGGTCGCGGCGTGCTGCTGTTCGGCTCGCATCAGGGCAGCTTCGAGGCATTGCGGGCCATCGGCGCACGCCGGCCAGGGATGCCGTTGCGGGTGGTGCTGGACAAGCAGAAAACCCCGGCGATGACCGAACTGCTGGAAGCGCTGGCGCCGGACGTGGGCAAGTGCGTGATCGACGCAGCGCAGGACGGCACGTCGATTGCGCTGGCGATGGCCGAGGCTTGCCAGAACGGCGCTGTGGTGGCGATGCTGGCCGATCGTGGCCGTGGTCATGAGGTCCTGCGGCGCACCGAGTTCCTCGGCTCGCCGGCGCCGTTTCCGATCAGCCCGTGGCTGCTGGCGCATACGTTGCAGGTGCCGGTGGTACTGTGTTTCGGCCTCTACCTGGGCGGCAACCGCTATCGGCTGATCTTCGAGCCGTTGAGCGATCGGGTGGAGATTCCGCGACACAATCGCGGCCCGGCACTGGATGCGTTGATCGCCCTGTACGCGCAACGGTTGGAGCACTACATCCATGTCGCACCCTACAACTGGTTCAACTTCTATGATTTCTGGCAAGACGCGCCTCCTGCTGCTGAGCCTGCTGTTGCCGCTGTGGTCGAGCGCGTCGGCGTCTGAACCGGCTGCCGCATCGTCATCGGCGCAGGCTTTGATTGCCGCGCTGGGCCAGCCGGCGCCGGCGCATACGGCGTTTGCCGAGGCGCGCTTCCTGCAAGTGCTGGACCGTCCGCTGGTGGTGTCCGGCGAGCTGTCATGGCTGGGTGACAATCAGCTGCAACGGCGCGTCGACAAGCCGCAACAGGAAACCGCCACCATCGCCAACGGCGAAGTGACCCAGCAGCGTGCCGGCAAGAGCCCTCGTCATTTTTCGCTGGAGCGCGCGCCGCAATTGCAGGTGTTGCTGGACAGTTTCGTCGCGTTGCTCAGCGGCGATGCCGGCCGATTGCAGCAGGCGTTCGAGATCAGGCAGGCCGGTGACGCTGCTGCCGCATGGACGCTCACCCTGGTGCCGCGTGACGTGAAAGTGGCGAAGACCGTCGCCAGCATCACCATCGATGGCTATGCCCGGGAGTCGCGCTGCATGCACATGCAGGAAGCCGACGGTGATCTCGCGATCGACCTGCTCGGCTCGCTGGCGACGAAGATGCCGGGGCAGCCCACTCGCGAAGCGCTGCAGGCGCTGTGTCAGGGCACGCCCTGAACATGCGCCGGGGCGCCCGCGCGACGCTGCTGATCGTATGGCTGCTGGCGCTGGCCGGACTCGGCTGGATGGTCAGCCAGCGTCTGAAGATCAGCACCGATCTGCGCAGCTTCATGCCGGCACCGACCACGCCGGATCAGCGTTTGCTGATGGAGCAGGTCGGTGACGGGCCGGGTTCGCGCCTGCTGCTGCTATCCATCTCCGGTCAGTCCGACGCGCAACTGGCCGCGCTGAGCCAGGGCATCGCCGCGACGTTGAAGAACGACAAGCGCTACAGCCAGATACTCAACGGCAGCTTCGACCTCGGTGCACTCGACGCCAGCCTGCTGCCGTATCGCTACCTGCTGTCGCCGACGCTGGATACGCAGCCGCTGGACGAGGTGTATCTGGCCGACCAGCTGCAGCAGCGGCTGGACGATTTGTCCTCGCCTGCCGCCAGCCTGCTGAAAGGTCTGCTGCCGCGCGATCCCACGCTGGAGATGCTGAAGCTCGCCGAGCTGTGGGCACCGGCCAAATCGCCGGAAGTGCGCGAGGGCGTGTGGTTCTCGCCGCAGAACGAGGCGTTGCTGCTGGTGCAGACGGTCGCTGCCGGCTTCGATCCGGGCGCGCAACAGCAGGCGATCGACGGCATCCAGCAGGCGTTTCATGCGTTGCCCGGCAGTGCCGGTGCGAAACTCGAACTGAGCGGGCCGGGTTATTTCAGCGTGGTGGTCGGCGCGCAGACGCGGCATCAGGCCGACTGGATCGGGCGCATCTCCACCGTGGGTTTCATCGCGCTGCTGCTGCTGGCGTATCGCAGCTTCAGCTCGCTGCTGCTGTCGGCGCTGCCGATCGCCAGCGCCGCGCTGGCCGGCATTGCCGCGCTGACCGTGGCGTTTTCCGAAGTGCACGGGATCACCCTGGCGTTCGGCTTCACCCTGCTCGGGGTGGCGCAGGAATACCCGATCCGCGTGCTCAGCCATCGCCGCGCGGGCGAGGATGCGGTGCAGAGCGTGCGCGCACTGTGGCCGCTGTTGCTCACCGCGATCGCCTCGGCGTGCATCGCCTATCTGGCGTTTTACGCATCGGGCGTGAATGGGCTGAAGCAGCTGGCGGTGTTCACCATCGTCGGCCTGCTGGTCGCCGGCTTCAGCACGCGTTATCTGCTGCCGCATCTGCTGCCGCGGCGCGTGCGCGACGTGGCTGACATGCGCTGGCTGGCGCAGGCGCGCGCGTTCGTCGACCGTCTGCCGCGGCCGCGCTGGATTCCCGTGCTGGTGGCCGCTGCGATCGTGCTGATGCTGGCCGTCGCGCCGCGACCGTTCTGGCAGAACAACCTCGCGGCGCTGACGCCCTTGCCGCAGGCCATGCTGCAGCACGACGCGCGCCTGCGCGAGGCACTCGGCGCACCGGACGTGCGTTATCTGCTGGTGTTGCAGGCGTCCACCGAACAGGGCGTGCTGGCGCTGTCGGAAAAACTGCAGCCGCAGGTCGACGCGCTGGTGGCAAAACATGCAGTCGATGCGCTGGAACTGCCATCGCGTTACCTGCCGACGGTGGCGCGGCAACGCACGCGTCAACAACAGTTGCCGGACCCGGCCATCTTGCGGAAGGCATTGAACGAAGCCTTGCAGGGTCTGCCGTTCCGCCCCGATCTGTTCCAGCCGTTCCTCGACGACGTGCAGGCGGCGCGCGCGCTGCCGCCACTGACGCCCGAGCGTTACGCGCAGACGCCGCTGGGCCAGCGCCTCGACGCGATGCTGCTGCAGCGCGACGGGCATTGGCTCGGCCTGGGCACGGTCAGCGGCGTGCACGATGTGGCTGCCTTGCAGGCGCTCGGTAAAAACACCCACGGTACGGTGCGCCTGCTCGACCTGAAGGCAGCGAGCGAATCGCTGGTGGTCGATTACCGCACGCGCATCCTGCAGGCGTTGCTGGTCGCCGCGATCCTGCTGGTGTTCACCATCACGTTCGCGCTGCGCAGCCTGCGTCGCGCCTGGCACGTGCTGGCGCCGATGACCCTGGCGACGTTCCTGGTGCTGGCGGTGGAGCGCGTGGCCGGCGTCGAGATCTCGCTGTTCCACCTGGTCGCCTTGATACTCGCCGGCGGACTGGGCCTGCATTACGCATTGTTCTTCGAGCGCGATACCGGCGATCCGGCCGAGCAGCGGCGCACGTTGCACGCCACCATCGTGTGCGTGCTGTCCGCGCTGCTGGTGTTCGGCATGCTGGCGTGGGCCACGATCCCGGTGCTGCGCGCGATCGGGCTTACGGTGAGCCTGGGCGTGGCGTTTCATTTCTGCCTGTCGATCCTGATGGCGCCGCATGCGCATGCTTCCGAAGAGTGATTGGGCGCAGCTGATTCCACACGCCGGCACGATGTGCCTGCTGGATGCGGTGCAGGTGTGGGATGAGCGCACGATCCACGCGATCAGCGAAAGTCATGTACGTGCCGACAACCCGCTGCGCGGCACGCAAGGCTTGCACGCGGTGCATCTGGCCGAATACGGCGCACAGGCGATGGCGGTGCACGGTGCCCTGCAGGCGCGCGCGCACGCCAGCAGGGAAGTACGTCCCGGCCGACTGGTCAGCCTGCGCGACGTGCAGCTGTTCGAGGAATACATCGATCGGCTGGACGGCCATCTGGACGTCCATGCCGAATGCCTCTACGCCGACGATGGCGGTGCACAGTACGCGTTCCGCGTCGAACACCGCGGCCGGCTGCTCGCCAGCGGCCGCGCCGCGGTCATCCATCCCGTCATCTGATCATCAAGCGAGTCCCGCCATGTCCGAAGCCATGATTTCACGTCGCGCACTCGTCACCGGCGGCAGCGGCGAACTCGGTGGCGCAATCTGCCATGCGCTCGCCGTTGCCGGCTGGCAGGTGATCGTGCATGGCCACCAGAGCCTGACCCGAGCCGAGGAGACCGCGGCGGCGATCCGCGCAGCTGGCGGCAGTGCGCAGGCGCTGGCGTTCGACGTCACCGACGCGGAGGTGACCCGTGCCGCGCTGGACGTGCTGCTGTCCGAAGGGCCGATCCATGCGCTGATCAACAACGCCGGTATCCACGACGACGCGCCGATGGCGGGGATGAGTGACGAGCAGTGGCACCGGGTGATCGACGTCTCGCTGCACGGCTTCTTTCATGTCACCCAGCCGCTGCTGCTGCCGATGGCGCGCGCGCGTTTCGGCCGCATCGTCTCGATCGGCTCGGCCGCCGCGCAGCTGGGCAATCGCGGCCAGACCAACTACGCGGCGGCGAAGGCCGCGCTGGTTGGCGCCAGCAAGTCGCTGGCACGCGAGATGGCCTCGCGCGGCATCACCGTCAACGTGGTCGCGCCCGGCGTGATCGAAGGCCGCATGGCCGATGCGGCGTTTCCGCCGGAGCGCATTCGCGAGCTGGTGCCTGCGCAGCGCGCCGGCAAGCCGGAGGAAGTCGCCGCGCTGGTCGCGTTCCTGTGCTCGGATGCCGCCGGCTACATCAACGGCCAGCTGATCGGCGTCAACGGCGGCATGGGCTGATTGTCCCGACGTCAGGCTGCCGCGTTGAACAGCGGTGGTCGCGGCTGGCCCGACAGTGGCGCACGCAGGCGCGCATCGGCGCCGCCGGCCTGCAGCGTGAGTGCGTCGGCGATGCCGTCCAGCAGGCGCACGTTGTCGCGCAGCCGCGTGCGGATGCCGGCGTCGTCCAGCGGGTCGGTCAGCGAGGCGTTGAGCTCGGCAAACCACGTCAGTGCGCACTGGTCCAGCATTTCGCGCCGGCTCTGCCCGCCGCCGGCGGCATGCCACTGGCGGAACAGTTGCTGCATGCGCGTGTTCAATGCCTGGGCGTGCTCCAGTTCGGGACGCATGTCGCCGAGCAGGTTCAGATCGGTCAGCCGCTGCTGGAACATCAGCTGGCACAACACGCCCCAGTAGTAGGCGTAATCCCAGATCACCTTGGCCGGCAGCACTTCGGCGTTGCCGAACAGTGGGTACTGGTCGCGGAACAGCGCCAGCGTGTTCTCGTAGAACGAGAAGAACAGCTTCTCGTAGAAGTGTGCGTACGGCGCGATGTTGCGGCCGGCGCGGTCGTGACCGATCAGCGCCACGATGTATGTGTTGGCGATGGCGATGAAGTCGCTGCCCGGCGAATAGAACGGATCCAGGAAGGTGCCGGCCTCGCCGGTCAGGGCCCAGCGGTCGGCCGAGAAAAGCTGCTTGCTGCTGTGCGAGTAGTCACGCAGGAAGCGGAAGTCGAGCAGGCTGTCGCGCTCGGCGGCGATTGCGCGGCCCATCGCCGGCTGACGTGCATGCAGCCATGCCAGCGCGAGTTCGAAATCGCGCATGCCCTCCAGCGGATGCATCGCCGCGTCGGTGACGATGCCCACCGAGTGCGCGCCCGAACCCAGCGGAATCAGCCACGCCCAGTAGCCCGCACCCATCAGGTGGTTGGTCGAGCGCCAGCGCTCCGGCGGTGAAACACGTCCGCGCCAGTCGGCGTCGTCGGTCCAGCTATCGATGTCGAGCTTCGCACCCATGCGGAACCACACCGCGTTGGCATGGTGGCCGTTGTCCAGGGTCAGCTCGAAGCGTCGGCGCAGCAGCGCCGCGCGGCCCGAAGCATCCAGCAGCCAGCGCGCGCCGGCGGTGTGTTCGCCGTCTGCGTCGATGAAGCGCACCGTGTGTGTCGCGCCGTGTTCGCCGACGGTGAAGCCCTTGACCGTGGCGCCGTCGCGGAAGTCGATGCCGCGTCGGCGCGCTTCCTCGCCGAGGAAGTTCTCGAAAATGCCGCGGTCGATCTGGTAGCTCGGAATCGGCAGGATCCGGCTGACTCCCAGCTCGGTGGTGTTGTGGACGTCGTCGCGCCCGTCGGAGAAGAAATAGCGCAGTCCGAACTTGCGGATGTGCGCTGTATCCATGTGCTCGCGCAGGCCCAGCGTGTGATCGAAGTAGTGCGCGCCGATCTCCACTGTCGACTCGCCGACCTTGTGTGCGGCGGCCGGCAAAGGGTGGTGATTACGCTCCAGCACCAGGATGTCCATGTCCGGAAATTCGCCGCGCAGCTGCAGCGCCAGACACAGGCCGGCCAGTCCACCGCCGAGGATTACCGCTTCGTGCGTCGTCTCGCTCATGCAGGCGCAGGCTCCAGGGTGCGTGTTGCGGATGTCGCAGGCAGTGGATGGTGGCTCAGTGCAGGTTGGGGTGGCGTGAGTTCGCCGGGGTGGTGCCTCGTCGGCGATGGCTGAAATACAGCAGCATCGGCGTGGTCATCATGGTGGTGACGATCGCCATCAGCAGCAGCAGGGTGAACATCTCGCGGCCGATCACGCCGGCATCGAGGCCGATCTTCAGCACGATCAGTTCGACCATGCCGCGCGCATTCATCAGCGAACCGACCGCAAAACTTTCGCGCCAGCCATGACCGCCAAGGCGCGCGCCCAACGCGCCGCCGAATACCTTGCCGACCACCGCCACCGCGAGGATCAGTGCGAACGCGCCGAGCGCCTCGCCGTGGAACGCATCGACGCTGGTGCTGAGGCCGGTCAGCGCGAAGAACACCGGCATGAGCGCGATCACTGCGACGTGTTCCAGCCGCTCGATCAGCCCGGCCAGCAGTGCGTCGTCGCGCGGCAGGCAAAGGCCGAACACGAACGCGCCGAACACGGCGTGCAGATGCAGCCACTCGGTCATGGCGGCACAGCCGAGCGCGCCGATCAGCAGCACGGCGAGCACGCCGCCGGCAGGGCGTCCATCCGTCGCATGCCGCGCCAGCCAGCGCCGCAATAGCGGACGCAGCACGCCGAAGCACAGCACCAGCATCGCGCCGACCCCGAGCACGCTGCGCCAGAACGGTGTCCAGTCGCCATGTGCGGAGATCAGCGCCACGGTGAGCGCGAGCAGGATCCACGCCAGCACGTCGGCCATCGCCGCCGCGGTGAGCGCGAGCTGGCCTACCGGCGTGTGCGTGAGATGGCGATCCTTCAGGATGCGCGCCAGCACCGGCATCGCGGTGATCGCCATCGACGCGGCCATGAACAGCGCGAATGGCCAATACGCAATGCCGGCCGGCGCGTAGCGCGCATGCAGCATCGGCGTGATCAGCAGGGCCAGGCCGATCGGCAGCGCCACCGCGAGGCCGCCGACCGCGCCGGCCGCGCGCAAGGTCTGTCGCACGCCACCGGGCAGACGCAGTTCGGCACCGACGATGAACATGAAAAGCACCAGGCCGATCTGGCTCAGTCCGTCCAGTGCCGGCAGGCTGGCCGGCGCGAACAGCCAGCCCTGCCACGCCGGTGCCAGTGCACCGAACACCAGCGGGCCCAGCGCCAGGCCGGCGATCATCTCGCCGATCACCGGCGGCTGGCCGATCCAGCGCAGCAGCCAGGCCAGCCCGCGCGCGGTGAGCAGAATCACCACCAACTGCACCAGCAGCAGCGCGTGGCCCATGGCGTCAGCCGGTCACGTTGGTGATGACGATTGGCGCGGCGCGCGAACGGCGATAGCTGGCGATGAAGTTGCCGTAGTGGATAACGCGGCCGATGGTGTACGTGGTGATGCGGGTGACGTCGCCGACCGGATTGAAGTGGCTCAGGCGGAATTCGCCGTGGTAGCGCGAGGCGATCGGCACCGAGACCACGCCGAGTTTCTTCTCGCGCGAAGCGACGATCAGGATCGCCGCCTCGAACACGAAGTTCTCCGCCGGCAGGTCGACCAGATCCAGTGCCGGGCGCGGATACCAGCGCTGACCGCTTTGCGTATCGGCGATCGGCTGCGCGCACGCCCAGGAGATGCCCCAATCGGCCACCGCATTGGCACGACGACGGCCCTTGGGCTGCTGCTCGCGATCGAGCAGGCGCGCGCCGATCACGATGTGGTTGGGGTATTGCGCGGCGGCAGCCACGATGCGCGGGATGTCGCTGGCCAGATGCTGGCCGTCGCCGTCCATGGTGAGTACGGCGTCGTAGCCTTGCCGCAGCGCCTCGCGAAAGCCGCGCCGCAGGGCTTCGCCCTTGCCGCAGCGTTCGGTGTGGCGCAGCAGCGTCACCGGCAGGCTGGCGACGATCTCCGGGGTGCGGTCGTTCGAGCCATCGTCGATCACGATCACCGGCGCGCCCAGCGCGAGCACGGACTCGACCACCGAGCGGATCGCGGCCTCTTCGTTGAGGCAGGGAATCAGCACGCACCAGCGCGCGACAGCAGTGTTCAAGCGACGTTCTCCATGTCGATCCGCAATCCCAGTGTAGCGGCGGCCGCGAGCTGGCAGTGACCCGGCCCGCCGGCCAGCAGGGCCAGCAACGACAGGCCCGCCGCCGAAGGATTGCCGGCACGCCAGCCGGCCAGCGGCTCGTCAAGCGGCGTGTCGGGGCTTGCCGCGGTCAGCCGCAGGTCCAGTTGCGCCAGTGTCGACGGACCGGCCCGCGGCGCCAGCACCAGCGCGCAGCCGAACGGTTGGCGGCAGCCGGTGACTTCGTCCAGCGGCCCGCTGCCGGCGGTATCGCTGCAGACCAGCAGCACTGCGCGTTGTTCGGCCAGCACCTGGCTGACTGCTTCGAGCAGGCCGGCGCCGAAACTGGCGCGCTGTGCGGCCACCGCGGTGGAAGGCGCATGGCAACCGGTGGCGATCGTCCAGTAGCCGACCGGTGCGTTGTGCACCGAATTGTGGAAACGGATCGGCGACAGCTCGGTCGGCGCCTGCGCCAGCGTGGCGCACATGTAATCGGTGATCGGCTGATCGCCGTGCGAGGAGGCGAACACGCAGGCCAGCGTGGCGGCATCACGGCCGCTCATCGCCACCGCCTGCCCGGCCACCTCGACCGCCAGCAGCACGCTTTCCGGCGCGCGGCGACGTTCGTTTGGCGGAAGCGTGGCGGCGGCGGGCCGCACCGGCGGCGTCGGCATGGCGCCGGCCAGCAGGGTCTGCAAGGCGCTGAAGTCGGCCAGCTGCGGCGACCACAGGCCGATGCCTTCCACGTACACACGCGACGCACTCATGCGGCAAATCCCGCGCGCGCAAACGCGAGGCAGGCATTGTTGCCGCCGAAGCCGAACGAATTGCTCAGCGCCACGTCGACGCGCTGCTGCTCGCTGCGCCAGGCGAACTGCGCGCCGCAGACCGGATCGGGCGTGGCGCCGCCGAGGTTGCCGGGAATCAGGCCGTGCTCGATCGCCAGCAACGCGATGGTTGCCTCCACGATCCCGGCGGCGCCCAGCGTGTGGCCGGTGAAACCCTTGGTGGAGCTGGCCCGCGTGCGCGGCGGAAACGCGCGACTGACCAGTGCGGCCTCCACTTCGTCGTTCTTCTGGCTGGCGGTGCCGTGCAGGTTGATGTAATCGACCTGCGCCGCATCCAGGCCGGCGCGGGCCAGCGCGTCGTTCAGTGCCAGCTCGGCGCCGAGCCCCTCCGGATGCGGGGTGGACATGTGATGCGCATCGCTGGCCTCGCCGTAGCCGAGCAGTTGCGGCGCGTCCGGCGCCAGCTCGGCACGCTCCAGCAGGGCGAAGCCGGCCGCCTCGCCGATCGAGATGCCGTCGCGCGCTGCATCGAACGGCCGGCAGGGCGCAGACGACACCAACTCCAGCGCGTTGAAGCCGAACAGCACGCTGTCGCACAGGGTATCGACGCCGCCGACCACGGCCGCATCGACCAGGCCGAGCCGGATCATCCGCTCGGCATTGGCGAACACCTTGGCGCTGGACGAGCAGGCGGTGGAGATGGTCAGGCACGGGCCTTCGAGTTCCAGCACGGCCGCGACGAAGGCGGCCAGCGAATGAGGCGTGTGGATCATCGGCCGCAGCATGTCGTCGGCAAAACCGCCATCGGCATCGAGCCGGCGATAGGCTTCCTCGGTGGCGCCGATGCTGGCGGTGGAGGTGCCCAGCAGCAGCGCGACGCGCGCGGCGCCGTAGCGGCTGCGCGCCGCGCGCACCCGTTCGAGGAAGCCGTCCTGGTTCAGACCCAGCCAGGCCAGCCGGTTGTTGCGGCAATCCCAGCTGGCGAGCGCGGCGGGCAGCGCGGCGTCTTCCACGCCGTCGACACGGCCGATCCAGCAGGCCAGCGGCACGCTGCTGATGTCGTTCGGGCGCAATCCGCTGCGGGCATGCCGAAGCGCATCGAGCTGCGCCGCAAGGCCACTGCCGATGGCGGACGTGGCGGTGTACGCGGTGACCGCGAGTGGTGTCATCGGAAAGGGCATCGCGAAAGCCTAGCGGTCACCCTGCAGCTTGCCTAGCCTGCAGCCGACCCGTCCGCAGGCGGTGATGCATGGTGGTCATGGCGGCATGAACGCGCCGCGAACACCGGCCGGTTAGACTGACATGCTCGTCATCGCACAGCGGTCAACCATGCCATCGAACCGACGTACCTGGCGCTACCTGCGCGACCGCGATGTGCAGCATGCCGCGGTGGTGACCGTGCTGGCGCTGGTATTGAGCGCGGGCCTGGTCTGGCTGGCTTACCTGATCCACGTCTGCCGGATTGCCGCGCGCAGTCCGCTGGTGCCACCGCGGCGGATGATCGCGCTGGTGTTCGGCCGCCGGCTCGAAGGCGATGCGCCGGAACACGATTATCAGCAGCGCCTGAGCCGTACCCTGATGCTGACGCAACAAGCGCAGGTCGATCATGTACTGCTGCTCGGTGGTTGCAGTGGTGGCCAGCGCAGCGAAGCATGCGCCGGCCATGCCTGGCTGCAACGGCATGGCCTGCCCGGCCATGTGCGGGTGCAGCTGGAACAGGACTCGGTCGATTCGCTGGAGAACCTGCGCCATGCGCGGCGCCTGCTGCTGGCGCAGGCGAACGACGCCGGCTTGCCGCCGGTGGCGCTGGTGACCAGTCGCTATCACCTCGCCCGCTGCCTGTTGCTGGCGCGCCGGCTCGGCTTTACCGGCTTGCCGGTGGCCGCCGAGCCGGCACTGCCGCGGCACCGACGCTATCTCGGCCTGCTGCTGCTCGAGGCGAGCTACCTGATGTGGATTGATCTGGGCCTGCGCTGGGCGCAGCTGATCGGGCATCGACGGATGCGTGCGCGGATCAGCTGATCAAAGCGGGTCGCGCGCATTGCCGGGTTGCAGCGATCCGCGCCGCTCCCTGGCGGGGCGGTTGTCGTCGGTGCACGTGGCGTCTCGCCGCAGCCGCCGGGCCGGATGGCTTGCTAAGCTGCCGCATCGAATCGACGAGTCAGACGATGAGCCAGCAAGCCGATCTTGCCGAAACCTTCCTGCGCGGATTGCAGGACCGCATCTGCGCGGCGATCGAGCAGCTCGATGGCACGGCGCACTTCGAGGAGGACGCGTGGCAGCGCGCGGCGGGCGGCGGCGGGCGCACCCGCGTACTGCGCAATGGCGCGGTGTTCGAGCAGGCCGGGGTCAATTTCTCGCGCGTGTCCGGCACCCAGCTGCCACCCAGCGCCACCGCGCACCGGCCGGAACTGGCCGGCGGCAGCTTCATCGCCACCGGCGTCTCGCTGGTGCTGCATCCGAAGAATCCGCATGTGCCGACCACGCATGCGAACGTGCGCTATTTCGAGGCCAGCAGGGAAGGCGTGGAGCCGGTGTGGTGGTTCGGTGGCGGCTTTGACCTGACCCCATTCTACCCGCACGACGAGGATGCGCGGCACTGGCACACGGTGGCGCGTGACCTGTGCGGGCCGTACGGTATGGACGTCTATCCGCGCTACAAGAAGTGGTGCGACGAATACTTCTACCTGAAACATCGCGACGAGACGCGTGGCATCGGCGGGCTGTTCTACGACGATCTGAACGAGGGTGGTTTCGAGCGCTGCTTCGCGTTCACCCGTGCGGTCGGCGAAGGCTTTCTGGATGCGTATGGGCCGATCGTGACGCGCCGCATGGACACCTCTTACGGCGAGCGCGAGCGCGAGTTCCAGCTGTACCGGCGCGGCCGCTACGTGGAGTTCAACCTGGTCTACGACCGCGGCACGCTGTTCGGGCTGCAGTCCGGCGGGCGCACCGAGTCGATCCTGATGAGCCTGCCGCCGCGGGTGCGCTTCGAATACGCGTATACGCCGGAGCCGGGTTCGGCCGAGTCGCGACTGGCCGATTATCTCAAGCCGCGTGACTGGGTATAAGAACCCGTCCGGGCACGGGATTTGTGCGAGCGACTTCAGTCGCGATGCTGCTGAACTTCGTTGCGGAGAGCACCGCGACTGAAGTCGCTCGCACAGATGGAACGCAAACTTACGGCGTGGCGCCGCTGAATTTCACCGGCGTGGCGCCCTTCACCGCGCCGATCTGCGCGCTGTCGCTGACTTTCAGCACCACCTCGCGGCGGAACTCCAGGGTGCCCTGCACCACCGCGTGCGGGCCGATCACCACCACCGGTGTGCGACTGTTGCCGCTGAACCAGCCATGCGGCTTGTCGATCAGGATGCCGCCCTCGACGCGCGAGTTGGCGCCAACGGTAATGTCGCCACTGACGGTCTCGATGCCGCCGCCGACGTGCGCGGCGTCGAGTTCGATCACACCGTTGACGTTGTCGACCTTGCCGCCCACGTCGGCGCCCTGGCCAAGCTGGATGCGCCCGTTGACGGCCTCGACCTCGCCGCGGACCTGGCTGCCACGGCCGAGGGTGATCGCGCCGTTGACCGTGCCCAGTTCGCTGGCCTGCGCCTTGTCACCCAGCTCGACCGAGCCGTTGACCGTGCTGGCCTTCTGCACGATGGCGTTGTTCCCGATTTCCACCGAGCCGTTCACCGAGCTGACATCGCCTGCGTGCTGGCCGGCCTCCACCCGTGCAGTGCCGTTGATCTTGTCGATGTCGTCATCGTGCGCGGCCGCCAGCAACGGCAGGCCCAGCGTGAAGGCGGCGAGTATGAGAACCGTCGAAAAACGACGCATGGCAATCTCCGTAAGTGGGTAGTGGGCATAGGATGCCGCCCCCGCGCAACGGGTTTAGCATGACCTGTGGCAGGGGCTGCATTTGACGATGCCATGGCGGGCCTGCACCATTCCCGGTTCACCTCATCGCGTTGGGCGCATTCATGCACAAGCTTGTACTGATCCGGCACGGCCAATCCCAGTGGAATCTCGACAACCGTTTCAGCGGCTGGGCCGATGTCGACCTCACCGAGCAGGGTGTAGCCGAGGCGCAGGAGGCCGCGCGGCTGCTGCAGGCCGAAGGGTTTGCTTTTGACGTGGCGCATACCTCGGTGCTCAAGCGCGCGGTGCGCACGTTGTGGGGCGTGCAGGACGCGATGGACCTGATGTGGCTGCCGGTGATCACCGACTGGCGTCTCAACGAGCGCCATTACGGCGGGCTCACCGGCCTCAACAAGGCCGAGACGGCGGCGAAGTACGGCGAGGAGCAGGTCAAGATCTGGCGCCGCAGCTACGATATTCCGCCGCCGCCACTTGAGCGCAGCGCCAACGAATCGGTGCACGACCCGCGCTACGCCACGCTCGACCCGAAAGAGATTCCCGACACCGAATGCCTGAAGGACACCGTCGAGCGTGTGCTGCCGTACTGGCACGAAGTGCTGGCGCCGGCGATCCGCGCCGGTCAGCGCGTACTGGTGGTGGCGCACGGCAATTCGCTGCGCGCGCTGGTCAAATATCTGGATGACATGTCCGACGAGGCGATCGTCGAGCTGAACATCCCCAACGGCGTGCCGCTGGTGTACGAGTTCGACGAACACCTCAAGCCGCTGCGCCACTACTACCTCGGTGACGCCGCCGCGATCGCGGCGAAGATGGCCGCGGTGGCGAACCAGGGCAAGGCGAAGTAGCACGGAGCAGTCATGTCGCAAGTGATTTCACCGAAAGACGCCGCTGCCGCGCTGACCGACTACTGGTCGCCGCGGGTAGTGGGCGAGGTCGATGACTCCTACATCAAGGTCGCCAAGGTGCTGGGCACGTTCGGCTGGCACAGCCATGAGGACGAGGACGAGATGTTCCTGATCCTCAGCGGCCAGCTGCGCATCGAGATGGAAGCTGGCGCGGTCGAGCTTGCCGAAGGCGAGATGTTCGTGGTGCCCAGGGGCGTCCGGCACAATCCGATGGCTGCGCAGGAATGCTGTGTGATGCTGATCGAGCGCAAGTCGACACTGCACACCGGCAACGTGGTGACGGCACGGACGCGTTCGCTGGCCGAGCAACTGGGCAGCGCCTGAGCGGGTTTTCTCGCGCCTGATCGACGGGTGACAAACGTCAGTCGCCAGTTGCGAGGCGCTCGACTAAGCTGCACCCACTTCACCACATGGCGCTGCCGATGCCTGTCCATCTGACCCAATACCTCATCATGCTGCCGCTGCTGGCCTGGGTGGTATGGCGACGGGTGAGCCGCCAGTTCGGCCGGCAACCGATCCAGCGCAAGCGGATGATCTTCCGCATCGTGGTGTTCTCGATCCTCGGCGGCGTGCTCGCGCTCAGCGGGCTGCACAAGATCGAACTGGCCGAAGGGCTGGTGGGTGGCATCCTGATCGGTGGTGTGCTCGGCGGGTTCGGTTTGCGCCTGACCCGCTTCGAGGTCGACCCGCTCAAGGGTGATTGCTACGTGCCCAATCCGTGGATCGGTGCACTGCTCACGGTGCTGCTGCTCGGCCGGCTGGCCTGGCGATTGCTGGTGCTGCTGCCGCAGATGCAGCATGCCCCGGCGACGACGGCAGGTGCGTCCGACATGTCGCCGATGGGTTACGCCGCCAGCCCGCTGACCATGCTGGTGATCGGCCTGCTGGTCGGCTACTACGTCGTCTACTTCAGCGGCCTGCTGATCCATCACCGCCGCTTCCAGCAAGCCCGGCTGCAGCCGGTGTGAGCTGATCCCGGCCCGGCCGCTGGCCGTGCGGCAAGCTCAGGGCACGATGCTGACGTCGATCTCGATCGGATAGACCGGCTCCGACGCCAGCGCAGGCGGCTGCGGCAGTGTGTTCGTGGCCAGCCAGTCGCCGAAGCAGCTGGCGACCGGCGTGGCCGGTTGTGCCACCACCTGCTCGGGCTTGCCATCGGGACGCACGTTGGCGACCACGGTGAATGGCGACTTGTCCGCCGGCGCATGGCTGGCGATACATCCCTTCAGCGCGGCGGCGGCCGAGTCGTTGATCTGCTGCCACAGCGCTTTCTGGTAGGCCGCGCCAGTGGGGCCGGCTTCAACCAGCCGGCCGCGCAGCACGCGCGCGGCGAAACCGTCGTCATGGCCGCCGCTCGGCGCAGCCAGCAGCAGGGCAAGGGTGAGGATGATGGACATGCGTGGCTCCGGCGGTAGTTCGCCTGCACGTTAGCAGCTCGCACCTGCCGGGCCGCAGCTTCCATCTCGCGCTGTTTCAGCGGGAGCGGCGGATGGTCGCCGGCGAATGGCCTGCGAGCCAGCCGGGCAGGGCTCGCGCAGGCATCGGGCGCGCCAGGTGAAAGCCCTGCACCTCGTCGCAGGACATGCCGAGTACGGCGTCGAGTACGCGCTGGGTTTCCACGCCCTCGACCACCACCCGAAAGCCCAGGTCGCGCGCGAGGTCGGCCACCGAACGCACGATGGCCGCGTCGTGGGGGTTCGCATCGATGGCGCGCACGAACGACTGGTCGATCTTCAGACAAGTGGCCGGCATCTGACGCAGGCTGTTGAGATTGCTGTAGCCGGTGCCGAAATCGTCGATGGCAATGCCGGTGCCCAGCTGGCGGATGGCCGCCAGATGACTGCGCGTGGCGTCGCTGTGCAGCATCAGCGTGCTTTCGGTGAACTCCAGCTCCAGCAGGCGCGGATTCACCCCGTGGCGCGACGCCGCAGCCTCCAGCCGGGTGACCAGATCGGCGCCGAAATCGGCGCTGGAGACGTTGAGCGACAGCTGGATGTCGTGTCCTTCGCGCCGCCAGGCGGCAAGTTGGGCGACGCCATGGTCGAGCACCCACTGGGTCAGTGAGCGCATCAGCCCGGCCGACTCCGCCAGCCGGATGAACTCGGTCGGAGGCACCATCCCGAGCGTGGGATGCTGCCAGCGGGCCAGCGCCTCCACCGCCACGCTGCGGCCGGTGTCCAGATCGATGCGCGGCTGGTAGTGCAGATCCAGCTCGGTGCGTTCGGTCAGCGCAGCGGCCAGCTCGGTGACGAGGAAGAACTCATGCCGGTGCCGCTCGTCCTGGTCACGGTCGTACAACGCCCAGCCGCTCTCGCTGTGCTGGGCCTCGTGAGAGGCGCTCATCACCAGTCGCAGCGGGTCACCAGTGCGTAGTTCGGCTTCGTCGACCTTGAGCAGACCGACACCAGGCTGGATGGTCAGCGGGATGCTCAGACACTCGAACGGCTGGCGCAGACGTGCCACCAGATCGTCCAGCCGGCCGGTGTCGAGCAGTCCATGCGAATTGCTCAGCAGCACCGCGAAACGGGTCACGCCAACCTGGTACAGCCGCATGCCGGGCGTCAGCCAGGACCGGATCCGCTCGGCCACGCCGCGCATGAGCTCGTCGGCATAGGCATGCCCCATCGCGCGCACGAAGGCGTTGAAGCGCTCGACCGGGGCCACCTCGATCGCAGTGAGCCAGACGTGGCCCACGCCATCGTGAAATTGCTCGTGCAGATCGCCGAAGAAGGCGTTGCGGTGCGGCAGCTGCGTCACCGGGTCGGTACGGCCGATGTAGCTGCCCAGCACCACGCTGGT
The DNA here is from genome assembly GCF_006438785.1 of Rhodanobacter glycinis. Taxonomy (GTDB): domain Bacteria; phylum Pseudomonadota; class Gammaproteobacteria; order Xanthomonadales; family Rhodanobacteraceae; genus Rhodanobacter; species Rhodanobacter glycinis_A. The sequence goes on from NZ_RCZB01000006.1 coordinate 49,140, forward strand.
GCCGGCCAGTGCGGCGGCATCGCGCAGGGCGGCGCGTTCGGCTTCGCCCAGATCCGTGTGTGGCGCGTGATCCATCACGCACAAGGCGCCAACCTGCTGCCCGCTGAGCGTGAACACCGGTTCGCTGGCGAAAAAGCGGATCGGTGCCGAGACCAGCCCGATCGCCAGCGTGGCGTGAGTGAAGCGCTCGTCGCCACGCGTATCCAGCACCACCTGCGCGGTGCTGCGTCGTGCCGCATCGAGGTACAGCCCGTTCAGCTGGGGCACGGCTTGTGCGGCACCGCGCGGGTCGCTGGTAAACCAGAACGCATCGCCACCGCTGAGTATCAGCGAGACCAGCGGCACCTTGAGCGTGCCGGCGGCCAGTCGCGCCACGGCGTCGAACCCGGGTACCGCAAACTGCTCGTCTGTCGAAAGGGAGGTGGTTGCCGAAGCACCCTTCATCGCATCGTCCTGCAATGCATTCAACGCAGAGCCCGGGCCCCATTCCGTGGTCGAGTGCATCGCCAGCCTCCTCCTCAGCCAGGGAACCGCGTCATTGCGTTTTGGCAGGCTACTGCGGTACCGGGGGCGCCGCAACGGAATGTTGGTGGGAAGTGCGTGCCACAAGGGCTGACGGCTGCAGGGCGATCATTCCGCCCGGTGCGGCAGCGCGAGGTATTCCTCGCTCTGCATCTCGATCAACCGCGATTCGGTGCGGCCGAATTCGGCGCGCAGGCGTTCGCCGTCGTAGAGCGCGGTGATCGGCGCGGCGGCGGACAGCACCAGCTTGACGTGACGATCGTAAAACTCGTCCACCAATTGCACGAAGCGCTTCGCTGCGTCGTCGCTGTAGGCGGTGAACTGCGGCACGTTGGCAATGATGATGGTGGGGCCGGCCTTCGCCAGCGCGATGTAGTCGGCCACGGCGCGCGGGCCTTCGCACAGCGCGGCGAAGTCGAACCACAGGATGCCGTCGGCGTGCTTGTGACAGGGAATATCGCGGCCGTTGATGTGCACCACGCCGTCCAGTTGCACCGTGCCGCTGGCCTGGCCGGCGAAGATGCGCTCCAGCGCGCGATGCGCCTCGGCGCCAGGCGGCGTGAGATAGACCGGCGCCTGGGTCAGCGCGCGCAGGCGCCAGTCGTGTGACGAAGCCATCTCGACCACATGACAGTGCTGCTCGATCAGCGCGATCGCGGGCAGGAACCGCGCGCGCTGCAGGCCGTCCCGATACAGGTTGGCTGGTGCGGTGTTGGAGGTAGTGACCAGGCTCACGCCGCGCTTGAACAGCTCGTCGAGCAGGCCGGACAGGATCATCGCGTCACCGATGTCGTTGACCAGGAACTCGTCCAGGCACAGGACACGGCAGCGTTCGGCGATACCGGCGGCGACTTCGATCAGCGGGCTCTGCCGATCGCCCAGCGCGCGCAGGCTCTGGTGCACCTCGCCCATGAAGCGGTGGTAGTGCCGGCGCAGTGCGATGCCGTGCGGCAGGCTGGCCACGAACAGGTCCATCAGGAAGGTCTTGCCCCGACCGACCGTGCCCCACAGGTACAAGCCGGGTACCGCTTCGGGCGGATCGCTGCCGAGCAGGGATTTCAGCCGTCCGAACAGGCTGCCGTCGACGGCCGGTTCGACGCAAAGCGCTGCGTGCATGCGGTCGAACTCGGGCAACAGCGCCAGCTGGGTGGGATCGGATTCCCAGCGATGCGCGGCGACGCCTTCCTGGTAACGCGCACTGGGCGCGAGCGGTGGAGTTTCACTCATGGAGCGGACAGGTCTGGGAGGGGAATGATCGGCGCGCGTCGGGCACGCTGCTTCAGCGCTGGCGCAGTGGCGGAAGCCAGTCGCGCACGGCGTGCTTGATCGCGCCGCGCAGATCCATCAGCCGGCGGTGAAAGAAGTGACTGGTATCGGGCATGCGCACCAGTTCGGGCTTGTGCTCCATGGTATCGACCCAGTCGAACACCGCCTGCGGCTCGACCACCTCGTCGGCTTCGCCTTGCACGATCAGCCACGGGCAGGTCGGCAGTACCACGGTTTCGAATTCCCAGCGGCCGACCGGCGGCGCGATGCTGATCAACGCATCGGCGCGCAGGCGCGCGGCATTGTGGATTGTCACGTAGCTGCCGAACGAGAAGCCGACCAGCCACAGCGCATCGTCCGGACGCACGCGGCGCACCCATTCGACGACCGCGGCCAGATCGTCGCTCTCGCCATGGCCCTTGTCGTAGACGCCTTGCGAGTTGCCTGCCCCGCGGAAGTTGAAGCGCAGCGTATCGAGCCCGGATTCGCGCAGCGCGCGCTCGGCCATCGTCACCACCTTGTTGTGCATGGTGCCGCCTTCGGGGGTCAGCGGATGGCAGATCACCGCCACCGCGCCGCGCGCGCAGGCCGGATCGGCGATGTCGCTGATGGCTTCGAGCTTGCCGGTGGGGCCGTCCAGCATGAAACTGGCGGCGACATCAGGAAAGCTGGCAGGCTCGGCGGGAAGCTCGATGGGATTCATGCACACGATGATAACCGCCACTGCGATTTGCCGCCGCGGGCGCGTTCGATGAACCATCTGGCGCATGCATTGCTGGCCGGCGATGACGAGCAGTTGCAGCTGGGCGGCATGCTGGGCGATTTCCTGCACGGTCGAGCGGAGGCGATGCAGCTGCCCATGCCGGTGATCGACGGTATCCGCCTGCATCGCGCGATCGACGTATATACCGATGCCCATCCCGAGGTGCTGGCGGCCAAGGCACTGCTGCCACCGCCGTATCGGCGCTACGCCGGGATCATGCTGGACATGTGGTTCGATCATTGTCTGGCGCGGGACTTTCCGCGCTGGAGCGCACAGCCGCTGGACCGCTACTCCGCCGCGCTGCGCGCCTTGCTGCATCGACAGGACGCGTTGCTGCCACCAGCGCTGCGGCGATTTCGCGGGTACATGGATGTGCATGGCCTGCCGGCAGGCTATGCCGATCGAGCGACGCTGGGCCATGCGTTGACCGGCATCGGGCAGCGGCTCAGTCGCGCCAACCCGCTGGATTCGGCCTTGCCGGTGCTGGTGCAGCACGACGCGGCGTTGCAGCTGCGCTTCGAGGCATTCTTTCCGCAGTTGCAGGGGTTTGCGCGGGCGTGGGTTGCGGGGCGGGTGGAGTGAGCGCGGGTATCCCGCGAGCCGCCGCCTCTCGTCCCAATCTACACTCGGGCCATCCATGGCCCTCGCCCCGCGGGCGGCTTGCGCCGTGCAAATCGGAATTCCTGCCGATTTGTCTCCCGCAGGGGGAAAGGGCAAACGAAAACGCCGCCCGGGAGGGCGGCGTTTGGCGAAGGCTTGCTGGATCAGACGATTTACTTCGCCTGGTCGGCGATCCAGTGCACGGCGTTGGTCACCTGCTCGTCGGTGAGCGCCGGGTTGCCGCCCTTCGCCGGCATGAAGTTGCCGTCCGGGCCGTGGTAGCCCTCGATCGCGTGCTTGACCAGGGTGTCGATACCCTGCGCGATGCGCGGGCTCCACATGGCCTTGTCGCCGACCTTGGGTGCACCGGCCACGCCGGAGGTGTGGCAGCTGGTGCACAGGTGATCGAAGATCGCCTTGCCGTCGGTGGTGCCGCCGTAGGCGACCTGCGAGGCGGCGGCCTTGGTGGCGGCGTCGGCGGCGGCCTGCATGGCAGCGCGGCCGGTGTTGCCGGCATACACCGCACCGGCGGGAGCGATCCGCGCGGTGGTGGCGGCCGCCTGGTTCGGGTTGGTCTCCTGCGGCTCGTGCTCGTGAATCGCCAGTGCCGCGAAAATCAGCACCACCGTCAGTACCGCCAGACCGCCGATCATGATCGAAAACTGGCGCAAGACGCTCTGATCGGATTTGCTCATGGGACCGCTCACGCACGTACTCCTGTCAGTGGACAGGGCGGAACGCCACGATGGCAGCCCGACCTGTCTGAATTGCCTGTTCTGTAGCACCGGTCTGGCGAACTCATCCCGGCGTGGATTGCCGCACCTGGGGGTGCACGGCATGAATGTCACTGCCGCCAGATCCCGATTCAGGGCCCGACGGGCAACCAGTCGCGGATTATAAACGAAGCGCGCGGCAAGTTTCAGGGTGCCGTGGCGATGTGAACCGGGATCGCCGTTGGCGCCACAACCCGCGCCGTGCCTCGGAATGGCGCTGCGATGGTGTGTCGCCATGCCATCGGTCATGCCCGACCCATGTCAACCGGCATTGTTCAAGTTCGTTCAACTGCCCCTATGCTTTCATCCAGAGAGGTGTTTGTCGGCAGCGTTCCGAACGGGTATGAGCCCGGCAGACACCACCCACCAAGAGACGCTTGCAGCGTTGTCGAGTGCCGGTTGACCGCACCGTTCAGTCCAGGAGTTTTACATGTCGCGTTTTTGGAAGATCGCGTTGATCGTCATTGTCGTGATCGTCGTGGCCGTCGTGGGTTTCCGTCTGCTGCACAAACCGGCCGGCTCGGCCTCGACGCAAACCGCGGGCAAGGGCAAGGACGGCAAGGATGAGACACCGCCGGTGCCGGTCACCGTGGTGCCGGTGGTCAAGCAGAACGTGCCGGTCTATCTGACCGCACTGGGTACGGTGCAGGCGCTGAACACGATCACCGTGAACCCGCAGGTGGGCGGTCTGTTGCTCAGCCTCGACTTCACCGAAGGCCAGCCGGTCAAGAAAGGCCAGGTGCTGGCGCAGATCGACCCGCGCACCTACCAGGCGGCCTATGACCAGGCGCTGGCGAAGCAGCATCAGGATCAGGCGCTGCTGGACACCGCGAAAAGCAACCTGTCGCGCAACCAGGATCTGATCACCAAGGGTTATATCTCCAAGCAGGATCTGGATACGCTGCGCAACACGGCCACCCAGTACCAGGCTGCGGTGGCGGCCGACGCAGCCAACATCCGCGACAGCCAGGTGCAACTGGCCTACACCAAGGTGATCTCGCCGATCGATGGCCTGGCCGGCATCCGCGGCGTGGATCCGGGCAATGTGATCACCACGTCCACCGCGATTGTCACGCTGACCCAGCTGCAGCCGATCAACATCATGTTCACCCTGCCCGAGCAGAACCTCGACATGGTGCGCGCCGCCGCGACCCGCGACAGCGCGGCGCTGCAGGTGACCGCGCTCGACCGCACCGATTCGCACCCGATCGCCAGCGGCGGCGTGCTGAAGGTGATCGACAACCAGATCGACACCACCACCGGCACGTTCCGCCTCAAATCCGAATTCCCGAACGCCAAGAACGAGCTGTGGCCGGGCCAGTTCGTCAACGTGCAACTGCTGGTGAACACCGTCGATGGCGGTCTGGTGATTCCGGCGCAGGCCGTGCAACGCGGGCCCGATGGCGACTATGTCTATCAGGTGCAGGGCGACAGCACGGTCAAGATGCAGCCGGTGGTGGTCGCCGGCGAAGTGGGCGACAGCCACGTGATGATCGGCAGCGGCCTGAAGGCGGGCGACCGGGTCGTCACCGAAGGCCAGTTCCGGCTCAAGCCGGGCAGCAAGGTCAACGCGCTCAAGCCCGGCGAGGTGCCGGCGGCGCCGACCGCCGCCGAGCTGGAGAAAGCCAAGAAGAACACCAAGGGCGGCGGTCGTCGCCATTGATGACACGCCGGCGCGCCGACCCGCGCGCCGGCACCGCGTCGCGATGAACCCGGCGGCGACGCGCGCATGATCGCCGCTGAAGCCGCTTCACCACGTTACGGATAGCCATGGGATTCTCGACCCTCTTCATTCGCCGCCCGATCGCCACCTCGCTGCTGATGGTGGCGGTATTGCTGCTCGGCATCCTCGGCTATCGCCAGCTGCCGGTGTCCGCCTTGCCGGAGATCGAGGCGCCCAGCCTGGTGGTGAGTACCCAGTATCCGGGCGCCAGCGCCAACACCATGGCGTCGCTGATCACCACGCCACTGGAGCGCAACCTGGGGCAGATTTCCGGGCTCAGCATGATGAGCTCGGACTCCTCCGCCGGGCTGTCCACGATCATCCTGCAGTTCGCGATGGACCGCGACATCGACATCGCCGCGCAGGACGTGCAGGCGGCGATCAACCAGGCTCGCGGCACGCTGCCGGGCAACCTGCCGTATCCGCCGGTGTACAACCGCGTCAATCCGGCCGACGCGCCGATCCTCACCCTCAAGCTCACCTCCGACAGCCGCCAGCTGCGCGAGGTGAACGACCTGGCCGATTCGATCATCGCGCAGAAGCTGTCGCAGGTGCAGGGCGTGGGCCTGGTCTCGATCGCCGGCAACGTGCGCCCGGCCGTGCGCGTGCAGGTGAACCCGGCGCAGCTGTCCAACCTCGGCCTCACCATGGAGGACGTGCGTTCGGCGCTGACCCAGGCCAACGTCAACGCGCCCAAGGGCACGCTCAACGGCAAGACGCAGAGTTACTCGATCGGCACCAACGACCAGTTGAGCGACGCGGCCGAGTACAAGAACACCATCATCAGCTACAAGAACAACTCGCCGGTACGGCTGTCCGATGTGGCCAACGTGGTCGACGGCGTCGAGAACGACCAACTTGCGGCGTGGGCCAACGGCAAGCCGGCGGTGCTGCTGGACGTGCGCCGGCAGCCCGGCGCCAACATCGTGCAGACGGTGGCGCAGATCCGTGCGGTGCTGCCGGAACTGCGTGCCGCATTGCCGGCCGATGTGCACCTGGACGTGTTCGCCGATCGCACGGTGACCATCCAGGCCTCGGTGCACGATGTGCAGTTCACCCTGCTGCTGACCATCTTCCTGGTGGTCGCGGTGATCTTCGTGTTCCTGCGCCGGCTGTGGGCCACCATCATTCCGTCGGTGGCGGTGCCGCTGTCTCTGATGGGCACGTTCGGCGTGATGGCGTTCACCGGCATGTCGCTGGACAACCTGTCGCTGATGGCGCTCACCGTGGCCACCGGTTTCGTGGTCGACGATGCGATCGTGATGATCGAAAACATCGTGCGCTACATCGAGCAGGGCAAGAGCGGCAAGGAGGCGGCCGAGCTCGGTGCGAAAGAGATTGGTTTCACCGTGCTGTCGTTGACCGTGTCGTTGGTGGCGGTGTTCCTGCCGCTGCTGCTGATGCCTGGCGTCACCGGCCGGCTGTTCCACGAATTCGCCTGGGTGCTGACCATTGCGGTGACCATCTCGATGCTGGTGTCGCTGACGCTGACGCCGATGATGTGCGCCTACCTGCTCAAGCCGGACCAGCTACCCCCGGGCGACGACACCCACGAACGCCAGGCCGCCAGCGGCAAGCGCGATCTGTGGACGCGTACGGTCGACCTGTATGCCAGCACACTGGACTGGGTGCTCGACCATCGCCAGCTGACCATGCTGGTGGCCGGTGCCGCGGTGGTGCTCACCGTGTTCCTGTACATCGTGATCCCCAAGGGTCTGCTGCCCGAGCAGGACACCGGCCTGATCACCGGCGTGGTGCAAGCCGACGACAACATCGCGTTCCCGCAGATGGAAGACCGCACCAAGGCGGTCGCCGAGGCGCTGCGCAAGGATCCCGCGGTGGCCGGCGTGGCCGCTTTCATCGGCGCCGGCACGATCAACCCCACGCTCAACCAGGGCCAGCTCAGCATCGTGCTGAAGGATCGCGGCGACCGCGACGGCCTGGACGCGTTGCTGCCGCGCCTGCAGCAGACGGTGGCGGGCATACCGGGTGTGGCGCTGTACCTGAAGCCGGTGCAGGACGTGACGCTGGACAGCCGCGTGGCCGCCACCGAATACCAGTACTCGCTGTCGGACGTGAACTCGGTGGAGCTGGCCCAGTACGCCGGGCAGATGACCCAGGCGATGCGTCAGCGGCCGGAGCTGTCCGACGTCGACAACAACCTGGCCGACAACGGCAACGCGCTGAAGCTCACGATCGACCGCGAAAAGGCCAGCCGCCTCGGCGTGCCGGTGCAGAGCATCGACGACACGCTGTACGACGCGTTCGGCCAGCGCCAGATCTCCACCATCTTCACCCAGCTCAACCAGTACCGCGTGGTGCTGGAAGTGGCGCCGGAGTTCCGCTCCAGCGACGACCTGCTGAACAAGCTGACCGTGCGCGGCAACGGCAATGGTGCGCTGACCGGCAGCGACGCGACCAGTTTCGGCCAGCTCAAATCGAGCAACTCGGCGACGCCGTCGGGCATCGGCAACAGCGGCAATGTGGGTTTCCAGCTCGGTGGCGGCGGCACCATCCCGCTGTCCTCGCTGGTCAGTGCGAAGATCACCAGCGCGCCGCTGGTGGTCAGCCATCAGCAGCAACTCCCGGCGGTGACGCTGGCGTTCAACGTGGCGCAGGGCTACTCGCTGTCCGATGCGGTGTCGGCCATCCACGAGGTCGAGGCGCAGCTGAAATTCCCGCCGCAGGTGCGCGGCGAATTCGTCGGCAAGGCGGCCGAGTTCACCTCCTCGCTGGGTGACGAGGTGTTGCTGCTGCTGGCCGCGATCGTGGTGATCTACATCGTGCTGGGCGTGCTGTACGAGAGCTACATCCACCCGCTGACGATCATCTCCACGCTGCCGCCAGCCGGCGTCGGTGCGCTGCTCGCGCTCATCCTGTGCGGCATGAGCCTGTCGGTGGATGGCATCGTCGGCATCGTGCTGCTGATAGGCATCGTCAAGAAGAACGCGATCATGATGATCGACTTCGCGATCGAGGCGCGGCGCACCGGCATGAATGCGCGCGACGCGATCCGCCGCGCCTGCCTGCTGCGCTTCCGTCCGATCATGATGACCACCGCCGCGGCGATGCTCGGCGCATTGCCGCTGGCGTTGGGCAACGGCATCGGCGCCGAGCTGCGCCGGCCGCTGGGCGTGTCGATCGTCGGCGGCCTGCTGCTGTCGCAGCTGGTCACGCTGTACACCACGCCGGTGATCTACCTGTACATGGAACGTTTCTCCGACTGGCTGGCCGCGCGCCGCGAGCGACGTGCACTGATGCATGCGCAGGCAGATGGCAGAGCGTGAACCTCCCCCTGCTGCGCAGGGGGAGGAGCCGCGCAGACGCCGCATGGGTCGGTCCGGTCACGCATCGCAAGACCGGTGTTGCCGGGACACCACAAGCCACTTTGCTCCCGCGCCGCAAGAGTGAGGAGCGCCGGAGTAGTGCAAGCTCCTTTGCTCCCTCCCCTGCGAACGCAGGGAGGGTCGGGGAGGGGTCGATCTTCGCTGAGCGGAGTTCATCTCGCCGATCAACCTTTTCGCGGCCTGGACGTTGAGGGTGGGATGATTCGCTCCCGCGCCGCCGGCGATACCGCCGCCCATCCCCCGATCATGTTGAATCGATGAACATCTCCGGCACCTTCATCCGCCGCCCGATCGGCACGTCGCTGCTGGCGATCGGGCTGTTCGCGGTCGGCATGATCTGTTACGCCCTGCTCGGCGTGGCGGCGTTGCCGAACATGCAGTTCCCGGCGATCTTCGTGCAGGCCAGCCAGGCCGGTGCAGACGCCAGCACCATGGCCTCCACCGTGGCCGCGCCGCTGGAGCGGCACCTGGGCCAGGTGCCCGGCATCGACACCATGCGCTCGTCCAGCTCCGAAGGCAGCACGTTCGTGTTCATGATGTTCCGGACCGGCACCGACCTGGACTCGGCCGCGCGCGACGTGCAGGCGGCGATCAACGCGGCCGCGCCGGACCTGCCCAGCGGCCTCAACGGTGCGCCGAGCTACCAGAAGGCCAACCCGAACGACGACCCGATCATCGCGCTGGCGCTGACCTCGGACACCCAGTCCGCTGCCGACCTCTACAACGCTGCCGACTCGCTGCTGGCACAGCGACTGCGCCAGCAGCCGGGCGTGTCGTCGGTGGAGATCGCCGGTGCGGCCACGCCGGCGATCCGCGTCGACGTGAACCTGCGTGCGTTGAACGCGATGGGCCTGTCGCCGGACCAGCTGCGCAACGCACTGAGCGCGGCGAACGTGACCTCACCGGAGGGATTCCTCTCCAACGACACCACCACCATGGCGGTCAGCGCCACCACCCAGCTGCACAGTGCCGAGGATTTCGCCCAGCTGGTGATCGCCAGCCATAACGGGACGCCGGTGCGTCTGGCCGACGTGGCCCACGTCTACGCCGGCCAGCAGGATGCGTACCAGGCGGCCTGGTTCCACGGCAAGCCGGCGGTGCTGATGTATGTCTACAAGAAAGCCGACGCGAACGTCATCGCCACGGTGGACCTGGTCAAGGACCAGCTGCCGTTGCTGCGCGAATACCTGCAGCCGGGCACCGAGCTGACTCCGTTCTTCGATGGCACGCCGACCATCCGCGCCTCGCTGCACGAGGTGCAGGCGACGCTGCTGATCTCGCTGGCGATGGTGATCCTGACCATGGCGCTGTTCCTGCGCCGGCTGGCACCCACGCTGATCGCCGCGGTGGCGGTGCCGCTGTCGCTGGCCGGTGCGTTCGTGGTGATGTACGTGCTCGGCTACACGCTCAACAACCTCACCTTGCTGGCGCTGGTGATCGCCATAGGATTCGTGGTGGACGACGCGATCGTGGTGATCGAGAACATCATCCGCCACATCGACGAGGGCATGTCGCGCATGCAGGCCACTCTGGCCGGCGCGCGCGAGATCGGCTTCACCATCGTTTCGATCACCGCTTCGCTGATCGCCGTGTTCATTCCGCTGCTGTTCGCAGGCGGTGTCACCGGCATGTTCATGCATGAGTTCGCGGTGACCCTGGTGGCCGCGATCGTGGTATCGGCAACGGTATCGCTGACGCTGACGCCGGCGCTGTGCGGGCATTTCCTGCGCGGCCACCACGACAGCCGACGGGACGCACGGCCGCCCTCGCGGCTTGCCCGCGCGCTGGACGGGTTCCATGCCGGCATGCTGCGCGTCTACAGCCGGGCGCTGAACTTTTCGCTACGCCATGCCCTGCTGTTTTCGCTGACACCGCTGGCGCTGATCGTGGCGACGTTCTACCTGTTCGGCGTGGTCAAGACCGGCCTGTTCCCGGCGCAGGACACCGGCCTGATCTGGGGCCGCGCCAATTCCAGCGCCACCGTCTCGTTCGCCGAAAGCAAGCAGCGCCTGCAGCGGCTCACCGCCATGCTGATGGCCGATCCGGATGTCGCTACCGTGGGTTCGCGCCTGGGCAGCAGCCGGCAGGGCACCAGCGGCTCGTTCAACATCGACCTGAAAACCCGCGCCGACGGCCGCAAGGACGACACCTTTGCGGTGCTGGCGCGGCTGAGCGCCAAGGCGGCGAACTATCCGGATCTCAACCTGCGCCTGCGGCCGGTGCAGGATCTGCCCAGCGGTGGTGGCGGGACCAGCCAGGGTGCGCAGTATCAGGTGTCGCTGCAGGGCAACGACCTGGCCGGACTGCAGGAATGGCTGCCGAAACTGCAGGCCGAGCTGAAGAAGAATCCCAAGCTGATGGATGTCGGCACCGACGTCGACGAAGCCGGCCTGCGCCAGAACATCGTGATCGACCGCGACAAGGCCGCGCGCCTGGGCGTGTCGATCGGCACCATCGACGGCGCGCTGTACGACGCGTTCGGCCAGCGCCAGGTATCCACCATCTATTCGGACATCAACCAGTACAAGGTGGTAGTCAACGCGTTGCCCGACCAGACCGCCACGCCGGAAGCGCTCAACCGCATCTACGTGCGCTCGAGCAGCGGCAAGATGATCCCGATCACCGCGTTCGCCCGCCAGGAAGCAGGGCTGGCACCCTCGCAGATCCGCCATCAGAACCAGTACACCACGATGGATCTCAGTTTCAATCTCGCGCCCGACGTAAGCATGGGCGAGGCCACCGCGATCATCGACGCCACCGTCAAGAACATGCGCATGCCCGGCGACATCAAGCTCAACATGGGCGGCGATTTCCGGCGCTTCGAGGATGCGCAGAGCGGCATGGGCTGGCTGATCCTGGCCGCCGTGCTCACCGTCTACATCGTGCTCGGCATGCTGTACGAAAACCTGGTGCATCCGATCACCATCCTGTCCACCCTGCCGGCCGCCGGTGCCGGCGCGTTGCTGGCGCTGTGGCTCACCGGCACCGAGTTGTCGGTGGTGGCGCAAATCGCGCTGGTGCTGCTCATAGGCATCGTCAAGAAGAACGCGATCATGATGATCGACTTCGCCCTGGTCGCCGAACGCGAACACGGCAAGAGCCCGCTGGAGGCCGCGCGCGAAGCCTGCATTGTGCGGTTCCGCCCGATCATGATGACCACCATGGTCGCCATCCTCGCCGCCATGCCGATTGCCATCGGTCTCGGCGAAGGCAGCGAGCTGCGCCGCCCGCTCGGCATTGCGCTGATCGGCGGCCTGCTGATCTCGCAAAGCCTCACCCTGCTCAGCACGCCGGCGCTGTACGTGATCTTCTCGTGCCTGGCCGAGCGGCGAAAAGCGTGGTGGGCAAGGCGGCAGGGGCGCAAGGCCGCGCGTCGACGGCCGGTGGCTCAGGTCTGAGTTGTCCAACGCGGGTGTCGCAGACACCGCTTCAGCGTGAACGGCGTAACGCCTGCGGCGCAGGCGCCTAGCTGAATGCATCGTCAACTCACTCACAACCCGTTAACCGCAAGGTGGCTATCACTGGCCCCCCTTCCGAAACGGAGATGCGTTCATGGGCAACGAAACCAACAAGCCGGATTTCTCCGACGTGCAAGGTGGGGTGCAATCCACGGCGCCGGATGCACCGGCAGCGAAGGCCGATTTCAGCGATGTGCAATCGCATGTCGGTTCGACTGCTGACGAGACCACGATCTACACCGTGACGGCAGGCGACAACTTGAGCAAGATCGCCCAGCATTTCTACGGCAAGGCGAGTGCGTGGAAGACGATCTTCGACGCCAATCGCGATCAGCTTTCGGATCCGGACCGAGTCAAGACCGGCCAGATGCTGAAGATCCCCGCCAAGCCCTGAGTTCCCTTGTTCCAAACAGGAGATACCTAAATGAAGATGACGCGCCAACCCCTGATCCTTGCTGCCGCGCTGGCCACCGCACTGGCGCTGAGCGCCTGCGGCAAGAAGGACGAATCGGCTTCGCCGGCCACGCCGCCGCCCGCGGCCAGTGCGCCGACGATGGCTCCGGCACCGGCTTCCACGGCGGGCATGGCGCCTGCCAGCGACGCCGCCGCCGCCGTCACGCTCAGCTCGGTCGAACTGGGCTCAACGGTCGACGCCAGCAACAAGATCCTCGCCAGCGGTACCAGCTTTGCGCCGAAGGACACCATCTACGCGTCGGTCGACACCAGCGGCAGCGGCAACGCCACGCTGGCGGCAAAGTGGAGTTATCAGGACGGCCAGATCGTGCACGAGGACAGCAAGACCCTCAATGCCACGGGCCCGGAAACCACGGCGTTCATGATCAGCAAGCCCAGCGGCTTTCCGGCCGGCAACTACAAGGTCGATATTTCCCTGAATGGCAGCCAGGTCGCCAGCAAGGATTTCACGGTCAAGTAATCGCCTCGGCGATGGGTAGTCCAGCAAGGGCGCGGCCAGGCCGCGCCCTTGTCGTTGCGGGCGACGCTGATTCACGGTGCGGTCGCCGGCATGTTTGTGGCTGCAGTGACAGCAGGTGGCGCGGCGACACAGTACGTAACTGGATGTTCTGCGCAAGCTCATGCGAGCGGCTGCGTGGCCGCGTGCTTTCCCCACCCCGGCGAAAACGCGACAATGGGAGGCTTTCGCGAGTTCCGAGCCCTTTGCCAGGCGCTGCGACCACCCGGTCGCTGCAGGCGCCATGCGCTGCGCACCGGCCCGGAGCAGCAGCATCCATCCTAGATTGCCGTAGCCAACGAGGTCCATGCAGACAATGTCTTCCACGCCAAAGATCATCTACACGTTGACCGATGAAGCCCCCTTCCTGGCCACGCAGTCGCTGCTGCCGATCATCGCCGCGTTCACCGGCACGGCCGGCATCACGGTGGAGACGCGCGACATCTCGCTGGCCGCGCGCATCATCGCGCTGTTTCCCGAAGCGCTGAAGGACGGGCAGAGGATGGCCGACGATCTGGCCGAACTGGGCCAGCTCGCCACCACGCCCGAGGCGAACATCATCAAGCTGCCCAACATCAGCGCCTCGATGCCGCAATTGAAGGCGGCGATCAAGGAGCTGCAAGGTCAGGGCTACGCACTGCCGGACTATCCGGACGAGCCGAAGGACGCGTCGGAGAAAGACATCAGGACGCGCTACGACCGGGTCAAGGGCAGTGCGGTGAATCCGGTGCTGCGCGAGGGCAATTCCGATCGCCGTGCGCCGACCTCGGTGAAGAACTACGCACGCAAGCATCCGCACAAGATGGGCGCGTGGAGCAAGGATTCGAAGACCCACGTGGCGCATATGGACGGCGGCGATTTCTACGGCACCGAGACATCGGCGCTGATCGAGAAGGCCGGCAACGTCAGCATCGAATGGTTCGGCAAGGATGGCAGCCACACCGTGCTGAAGCCGAAGACCGCGCTGCTGGCCGGCGAGATCATCGACGGCGCGGTGATGAGCAGGCGCGCACTGGCCAGTTTCATCGACACGCAGATGGCGGACGCGAAACAGCAGGGCGTGCTGTTCTCGCTGCACCTGAAGGCGACCATGATGAAGGTTTCCGACCCGATTATGTTCGGCGTGGCGGTCAGTGAGTTCTACAAGGATGTGCTCGACAAGCATGCCATGGTGCTGAAGCAGATCGGCTTCAATCCGAACAACGGCATCGGCGACCTGTACGCGCGCATCGGCACATTGCCATCTGACCAGCAGGCTGCGATCAAGGTCGACCTCGACGCCGAGTACGCGCAGCGCCCGGGCCTGGCGATGGTCAATTCGGACAAGGGCATCACCAACCTGCACGTGCCCAGCGACGTGATCGTCGATGCGTCGATGCCGGCGATGATCCGCGACTCCGGCAAGATGTGGAACGCGCAGGGCAAGTTGCAGGACGTCAAGGCGGTGATCCCCGATCGCTGCTACGCCGACGTCTACCAGGCGGTGATCGAGGACTGCAAGGCGCACGGTGCGTTCGACCCCGCGACCATGGGCAGCGTGCCGAACGTGGGCCTGATGGCGCAGGCAGCCGAGGAGTACGGCTCGCACGACAAGACCTTCCAGGTCGCCGGCGACGGCGTGGTCAAGGTGCTCGACGAAGCGGGCAGCGTGCTGCTGCAGCACGACGTCGAGGCCGGTGACATCTGGCGCATGTGCCAGACCAAGGACGCACCGATCCAGGACTGGGTGAAGCTGGCGGTGAGTCGTGCGCGGCACACCCCGGCGGTGTTCTGGCTGGACCCGGTGCGCGCTCACGATGCGCAGGTGATCAGCAAGGTCGAGCGCTACCTGAAGGATCACGACCTCAGCGGTCTGGACATCCGCATCATGGATCCGGTGGCGGCCACGCGCTTCTCGCTGGAGCGCATCCGCCAGGGTCTGGACACGATCTCGGTCACCGGCAACGTGCTGCGCGACTACCTCACCGACCTGTTCCCGATCATGGAGCTGGGCACCAGCGCCAAGATGCTGTCGATCGTGCCGCTGATGGCCGGCGGCGGCCTGTTCGAGACCGGTGCCGGCGGCTCCGCGCCCAAGCACGTGCAGCAGTTCGTGGAGGAGAACTACCTGCGCTGGGATTCGCTGGGCGAGTTCCTCGCGCTGGCGGCCTCGCTGGAACATCTGGGCAACCGCTACGGCAACGTCGAGGTCGATGTACTGGCCAAGACGCTGGACCAGGCCAATGGCAAGTTCCTCGATACCAACAAGTCGCCGTCGCGCAAGGTCGGCGAACTCGACAACCGCGGCAGCCATTTCTACCTGGCGATGTACTGGGCGCAGGCGCTGGCCTCGCAGGACACGCACGCCGCACTGAAGGCGAAGTTCGTCCCGCTGGCCAAGGCATTGCAGGAGAACGAGGCAACCATCGTGGGCGAACTGAACGGCGTGCAGGGCAGGCCGGTGGATATCGGCGGCTACTACCACCCGAGCCTGGAAAAGGTCAGTCGGGCGATGCGCGCCAGCGCGACCTTCAACGCGGTATTGGCGACACTCGCTCCGCGCTGACGTTTCATCCACGATTGGCCGTCCATGCGGCCGAACAGAAACGGGGCGCCATGGCGCCCCGTTTCTGTCATGCGTCTGCGCCAAAGTTCCACGGTGTCCGCACGGCAGCAGCCTGCGGCTCAGGATGGCCCTGCCACAATGACGGCCGGTAAAACGGGAGCCACTCGAATGCGTCTGCTGTCCGCGATTTTTCTGTCGGCGCTGGGTGGCCTTGCGCCGGTCGCCGCACAATCGGTGTCGACCAGCGCCGCGCCGCCACCGCACGTGGCCGATCTGGCGGCCGTGGTAGTCACCGGCGTGCAACCCGGTCCCGGCCTCTGGAAAGTGTCCAGGAAAGATCCGGCAACGGGCGACCATGTGATGTGGGTGCTCGGCACGCTGTCGCCCCTGCCGCGCAGCATGCAGTGGCAATCGCGCGAGCTGGAGCAGGTGCTCAGTGGATCGCGGCAGGTGCTGTTGCCGCCGTCGGTGAAGTTCAAGGCCGATGTCGGGTTTTTCGGCAAGATGTTTCTGCTGCCGTCGGCCTACAGCGCGCGCAAGAACGACGATGGGCAGACCCTGCAGCAGGTGCTGCCGCCGTCGGTGTACGCGCGCTGGCTGGTGCTCAAGCAGAAGTACCTCGGCGATGATCGCGGCATCGAGCGCTGGCGGCCGATCTTCGCCGCACAGGAGCTGTACAAGAAGGCGATCAGGGCCAATGACCTGAGCAGGACTGGCGGGGTGCAAGCCAGCATCGACGCGCTGGCCTCGCGCCATGGTGTCGAGGAGGTGTCGACCAGCTATCAGGTGGTCATCGAGCATCCGCGCGTTGCGATCAAGGCATTCAAGGCTTCCGCGCCGCATGACACCACCTGCTTCATCCGCACGCTGGACAGCATCGAGCAGGACATGCCGGCGATGAAGGCCCGCGCCAACGCCTGGGCCACCGGCGATCTGCAGACCCTGCGCGAGCTGCCCGACAGCGCCCGCCGCGATGCCTGCGTTGCGGCGCTCACCGACGCGGGTTTTGCACGCAGCCTGGGGCTCGATGCCGTGCCGGCAAAGCAGGCGGCGGTCTGGCTGGCAGCCGCCCGCGCGGCGCTGGCCGGCAACGCGCAGACGTTCGCGGTGCTGCCGATCGACGAGCTGCTGAAACCGGATGGCTATCTGGCAAAGCTGCAGGCCGAGGGTTACGAAGTCGAAGCGCCGGAGTGAGCGAAGCGAGCTACCGGCAGGACTGCACCCTGCGTGCGATCACGCTTGCGCGATGCCGCAAGAGCCTCGCGCACAGTGTGCGCTCCTGCAGTCGATGGAACTGGGCGGCATCGACGAGTCGTGGGTCAGGCGCTTGCAAGATCCAGCTGCGCAATCTCGTCGTGACCCAGCTGCAGCGTCGTGGCGCCGAGCAACTCGTGCAGTTGTTCGACGCTGGTGGCACTGACGATCGGTGCGGTAAGGCCGGGCCGGGCGATCAGCCAGGCCAGCGCCACCTGGGCCGGAGTGGCGTGCTGTACCGCTGACACGGCATCGAGTGCGGCGAGCACCTGCAGGCCGTGCGGAGTCAGGAATTTCTTCACCGCACCGCCGCGTGCGGCGCTCTTGGCCAGATCGGCGGCGCTGCGATATTTGCCGCTGAGGAAGCCGCTGGCGAGTGCGTAATAGCTGATTACGCCGATGTTCTCGCGCTGGATCAGCGGCTCCAGCTCCTTCTCGTAGCCGGCGCGGTTGACCAGGTTGTATTCCGGTTGCAGGCTTTCGTAGCGCGGCAGACCGTGTTGTTTGGACACGGCCAGTGCATCGGCGAAGCGCGCGGCGCCATAGTTGGAGGCGCCGATCACGCGCAGCTTGCCCTGATCGATCAGCCGTCCAAACGCATCCAGTGTTTCTTCCAGCGGCACGCTGGCATCGTCTTCGTGCGCCTGGTACAGGTCGATGCAGTCGACCTGCAGGCGCTTGAGCGAACCGTCTACCGCCTGGCGGATGTTTACCGGCGACAGGCCGGGCTGTTCGGCCCACTTGCCGACCTTGGTCGAGATCACCACCTGCGCGCGTTTGCCGCTCTTCTTCAGCCACTTGCCGATGATGGTTTCCGATTCGCCGCCGCGATTGCCCGGCACCCACGCGGAATAGACGTCCGCCGTGTCGATCAGGTTGCCGCCAGCGTCGACGAACGCATCGAGCAGTTCGAACGAGCGCCTTTCATCGGCGCTCCAGCCGAACACGTTGCCGCCGAAGGCGAGCGGGGTGACGGACAACGACGATTTACCAAGTGGACGCTTTTGCACGACGGATCGCCTCGGACGATGGGGAGCGGCAAGCATGCACGCGTCCGCGAAAAGCGGCGTGACGTATTCGCGCCAGCCAGGCAGCAGGCCCGGGCCAGGTGTGGGTTAGCGCGGCCCCGCCAATCGCGGCCAGACCGCCACGCAGCATTTCACCGCAGCTGACTTGATCTTGCTGGCGTCGACCTTGTCGCGATCCGCCTCGGTGCGCACATCGGAGCTCCAGATCAAATCCTCCTTGTGCGCGAGATGGCCGTGCAGGAAAAGCAGGTCTTTCCAGATCGAATTCATCGGAATCTCCGGGGGAGAGTGGCTTGGGGTGTGCTCAAGGTACGCGCGCGGCAGGCCGCCAAAAAGCGATATATTTGCAACCCAGGCTTGAGGGAAATTCAATATGGGAAAGGCGCCGCTGGCTCTGCTGCAACAGTTTGTGCAAGTCGCCCGGCTGGGCAATCTGTCGCGCGCGGCGGCACAGGCCAACCTCACCGTCAGTGCGCTCAGCCATCAGATGCGCCAGCTGGAGGAACGACTGGAACGGCAGCTGTTCGAACGGGGGCCGCGCGGGGTGAAGCTGACGGTCGAAGGCTGCAGCCTGCTGGATGCGGTCGGCGAGCATGTCGACGGCATCCAGCACGCCCTTTCGCACTACCGGAAACGGCGCGACGAGACGCTGACCCTGAGCGCCAGCCCCGGCATCATGTCCGGCTGGCTGGTGCCGCGGTTGCCGCGACTGGTGGCGGCGCATCCGGAGCTGGAACTCAACCTGCAATCGGGTTCGACGCTGGTGAACTTCGAGCGCGAGCCGGTGGATGCGGCACTTCGCTATGGTCGCGGCGAATGGGAAGGCCTGCACAGTGAGCGCCTGTTTGGCGAATGGATCGCGCCGGTGGGCGCACCGGCGCTGGTGGCGAGAATGGGCGATGCCGATCCGAACGATCTTGCGCAGTGGCCGCTGTTGGGCGACCCCAACCCTTCCAATCGCTGGAAGGACTGGTTCGCGCGTTTCGGTGGCGCCGCACCGCATCGCTACGTGGCGCATTTCGACAGCTTCGAGGCCCAGCGACATGCCGCACTGGAAGGCCTCGGCGTGGCGATGGGGCGCATGGTGATGTCGAAGTCGCTGATCGACGCGGGCCGGCTGCAGGTGCTGGGCACGCGTTACCTGCCGGTGGAGGATGCGTACTGGCTGGTCTACCCGACGCGTTCGGGCGAGCACCCCGGGCTGCAGGTGTTTCGTGCGTGGCTGCTGGCCGAGGCAGACGACTACTGCCGGCATCTGCCGGTGCCGGGGAGCGGTGATGCGGCGGCCAGTGACTGAACCGGTTTCGCAAAACGCCCGCGCACGGCATCATTCCGTGTTCTGTAACCGGTTTGTCAGGAGTTGAGCCATGA
Source organism: Rhodanobacter glycinis (assembly GCF_006438785.1). Lineage (GTDB taxonomy): Bacteria > Pseudomonadota > Gammaproteobacteria > Xanthomonadales > Rhodanobacteraceae > Rhodanobacter > Rhodanobacter glycinis_A. Next base: position 68,760 of record NZ_RCZB01000006.1, read on the forward strand.
AGTCACGCGCCGCCGTCGCCTGGGAAGCAGGCAAACCGCTCAGCATCGAACAGGTCGACGTGGCCGGGCCCAAGGCCGGCGAGGTATTGGTGCGCATCGTGGCCACCGGCGTCTGCCATACCGATGCGTTCACCCTGTCCGGCGCCGATCCGGAGGGCATGTTCCCGGTGATCCTCGGCCACGAAGGTGGCGGCATCGTCGAGGAGGTTGGCGAAGGCGTGACCTCGCTGCAGGTCGGCGATCACGTGATTCCGCTGTACACGCCCGAATGCGGCGAGTGCAAGTTCTGCCGCTCGGGCAAGACCAATCTGTGCCAGAAGATCCGCGTCACCCAGGGCCAGGGCCTGATGCCGGATGGCACCTCGCGTTTCTCGTTGAACGGCAAGCCGCTGCTGCACTACATGGGCACCAGCACGTTCAGCGAATACACCGTGCTGCCGGAGATCTCGCTGGCGAAGATCAACCCGGCCGCGCCGCTGGAAAAGGTCTGCCTGCTCGGTTGCGGCATCACCACCGGTATCGGCGCGGTGCTCAACACCGCGAAGGTCGAGCCGGGTGCGTCGGTGGCGGTGTTCGGCATGGGCGGCATCGGCCTGTCGGTGGTGCAGGGCGCGGTGATGGCGAAGGCCGGGCGCATCGTGGTGATCGACACCAACCCGGCGAAGTTCGAGATGGCGAAGTTGCTCGGCGCCACCGACTTCATCAACCCGAAGGATTACCCGGATACGCCGATCCAGCAGGTGATCGTCGAACTCACCGACGGCGGCGTGGACTATTCGTTCGAGTGCATCGGCAACGTGCACGTGATGCGCTCGGCGCTGGAGTGCTGCCACAAGGGCTGGGGCGAGTCGATCATCATCGGCGTGGCCGGCGCGGGCCAGGAGATCAGCACGCGGCCGTTCCAACTGGTCACCGGGCGGGTCTGGAAGGGTTCGGCGTTCGGCGGCGTCAAGGGCCGCTCGCAGCTGCCCGGTTACGTCGAGCGTTACCTGGCCGGCGAGATAAAGATCGACGAGATGATCACCGAGGTGCTGCCGCTGGAGCGCATCAACGAGGCGTTCGAGCTGATGCATGCGGGCAAGGTGATCCGCTCGGTGATTCACTACTAATTCTGGCGCGACCAGGATCCGGCGCGCCGCTAGAATAGGCCGTCGTAGCCGGGCGGCGGGCATTCCGGACCGGCATGCCGGCCCGGGCATCCACCGGGTCTGCACATTGTTTTGACCATATTGCGCCAGTCTGGATGGCGAAGCGCCAAGGGAATCTCGATGAATCGCAGAATGAAAATCGCAAGGATCGGCGCGGCTCGCCTGAGTGCGGCGCTGCTGCTGGCGGCGTTGCCCGGCTTGCCGGTATTCGCCGGTGTCCAGATGGCGCATGCCGCATCGACCGAGCCGGACCAGCCGGCCGATATGCTGGTGCCGCCCACCAGCGCCAGCGATTTCACCGCCGCCCAGCTGGACAGCGTGCTGGCCGGCAGCTGGCGCGCGGAAGCCAACCGTGCCCGCGACGTGTACCGCCACCCCAAGGCCACCTTGCAGTTCTTCGGCGTGCGGCCGGATCAGACCGTGGTGGAAATCACACCCGGCGGTGGCTGGTACAGCGAGATCCTGGCGCCATTGCTGCACGACAACGGCCACTACATTGCCGCGGTGGCCGCTTCGTCCCGTGATGGCGAGGCCCGTCGCGACGACAGCGCGCTGCATCGGAAGTTTGCGGCCGATGCGGCGCACTACGGTAACGCCCGCATCGTCGAGTTCGACCCGAAGGCGCCGGTGTTCGGCGCGCCCGCCTCGGCTGATCGGGTGTTGACGTTCCGCAACGTGCACAACTGGGTGATGGCGGATACCGCGCCGGCGATGTTCAAGGCGTTCTTCGCGGTGCTGCGACCTGGTGGCGTGCTTGGTGTGGTCGATCACCGCGCCGACGACGCTGCCTCGCTGGACACGGTAAAGCAGAGCGGTTACCTGCCCACCCGTTACGTGGTGAAACTGGCCACCGAGGCTGGTTTCACGCTGGACGAGAGCAGCGAGATCAATGCCAATCCGAAGGATACGAAGAACTATCCAAAAGGTGTCTGGACATTGCCGCCCACGCTCACGCTGGGCGAGCAGGATCGCGCGAAGTACATCGCGATCGGCGAGTCCGACCGGATGACCCTGCGCTTCGTCAAGCCCGCGGCACAGGCTGGCGAAACGCACTAAACAGCCAATCGATGCCTCCGTTTCCCTCGTCGCAGCCGTGTTGATTGCGCTGAACAAGCCGTATGGCGTGCTATGCCAGTTCACCGACCCGGCCGGCCGTCCCACGCTGGCCGAGTACATCAGGCAAACGGACGTCTATGCGGCCGGACGTCTGGATCACGACAGCGAGGGACTGTTGTTGCTGACCGACGATGGGGCGCTGGCGCACCGACTTACCGACCCTCGCCATAAGCAGGTCAAGACCTATCTGGTACAGGTCGACGGGCAGATCGGTGAAGCGGCGCTGCAGGCGCTTCGCGCTGGCGTGGTGTTGAACGATGGGCCGACCCTGCCGGCCGATGCGGTGTCCGTCGCCGAGCCTGACTGGCTGTGGCCGCGCGACCCGCCGGTGCGTTTCCGCAAGAGCATTCCCACCAGCTGGCTCAGCCTCACTATCCGCGAAGGCCGCAACCGGCAGGTGCGGCGGATGACCGCCGCAGTGGGATTCCCGACCCTGCGGTTGATCCGCACACGCATCGGCGAGTACGCGTTGAATGGTTTGGCGCCGGGACAGAGCCGGTTGTTGGACTGACCACCGACGCGCAGGTGGCAGCTCTTGTGGCAGCGAGTCTCCGCTTTACGCGTTCAGTGCGAAGAATGCCTCGGCAGTCGCCGTGCTGTTCGCTGCGGTGACATCCGCCGGCTCGCCGCGATCGCGGGCGATCTCTGCGCAGATGTGCCGCAGGAACATTGGCTCGTTGCGCCGATGTGCCGGTGGCGGCTTCACCGTGCGTGGCAGCAGGTAGGGCGCGTCGGTCTCGATCATCAGCCGGTTGGCCGGAATCGTGCGCACCAGTTCGCGCAGATGCGTGCCGCGCCGTTCGTCGCAGATCCAGCCGGTGATGCCGATGTGGCAATCCAGGGCCAGGTAGTCGCGCAGCGCCTCGCCGGTATCGGTGAAACAATGCACCACCGCGGCCGGCACGCGATCGCGGTAGCGCCGCAACAGCGCGATGAAATCCGCATGTGCATCGCGCTGATGCAGGAACAGCGGCTTGCGCATATCCACGGCGATCTGCAGCTGGCGCTCGAACACCTGCCGCTGTACTTCCGGCGGCGAATAGTTGCGGTTGTAGTCCAGCCCGGTCTCGCCGACGGCACGCACCAGCGGGTCGCGGGCGAGTTCGCGCAGCAGCGCATCGGTGGCGTCGTCGTAGTCGATGGCGTGATGCGGATGCACGCCGGCGGTGGCGTACAGCACGCCCGGGTGTGCCCTCGCCAGCGCCAGCGCATCGACGCTTCCTGCGCGCGATGCGCCAGTGACGATCATGCGCTGCACTGCGTGCAGCGATGCACGTTCCAGCACGGCCGCAAGGTCGTGGCGGAAGGATTCATGGCCGAGGTTCACGCCGATATCGACGAGCTGCATGCGAGACCTGCAAAGCGATCATTGTCGCAGGGAGTTTCCGGAATGCGATAGCTGCCTCGGAATTTTTCGCATTGACGCGAGTTTGCGCGCCGCCGTAGTTTGCGCGGGTCGGCAGTTCCGGGGGGAGTCGGCCGACCACACCCAATCCTGATCCACCAGCGCCTGCAGAGGCGCCGGTGGTGGAACCTGTTTGCAGAGGGGAAACAGATGCTCAAGAAGAAACTCGCTGGTGCACTGCTCATGGTCATGGGCGGCACCGCGATGCCGTGGTGCATGGCAGCGACCCAGGTTGATATTCACGCGACGCCCATGGGGCAGGTTGCGTCATCTGCGCTGGCAAGCCGGCTCAGCCTCGGCGCGGGCTCCGCGTTCGTAGCCGAGCGCGAAATCCGCACCGCGCGCGGCACGGTCAAGACCCGCGAACAGCAGACCTACAAGGGCGTGCCGGTCTATGGGCGCAGCCTGGTGGTCGAGCGCAACGTCAGTGGCGCGGTGCTTTCTGCCGAGGGCGCTGCCGAGCGCGACATCGGCATGCAGTTGATGTCGGTGCTGCCGCGACTGTCGGCGCAACAGGCGCCGACAACGCTGCAGGCCCGGATGGGTCATGCCGGTCTCGCCGTGACCAACGCCATGAGCAAGCTGTTCGTCTATCCGCAGGGTCAGGGCGCGCCGAAACTGGTTTACCAGACCTCGTATGTGGTGACCGTACAGGGCCACCCGTCGCGCCCCACCGCCATCATCGATGCCAATACCGGCGCGGTGATCAAGCAGTGGGAAGGCCTCACCGATGGACGTCGTCCACCCGCTCCCGCGCCGACCAGTGTGCTGGCCACGGGTCCGGGCGGCAATGAACTGACCGGGCTGTACCACTACGACAATTCAGGCCCGGGCCTGGAGTTGCTCAGCGCCCAGCGCGTGGGCAATGTCTGCTATCTGCAGAACGACGACGTGGCGACCTACAACCTGGCCGGCGGCCAGCGCGCCACGTTGTGGTCGTTCGGCTGCGCAGGATCCAATCCGGCGGCCTGGGACAGTTTTGGCGACGCCATCAATGGCGCCTATTCGCCGATCAACGATGCGCACCATTTCGGCGGTGTCGTATACGACATGTACAACACGTGGTTCGGCAAGCCGCCGCTGCAGAACGGCGACGGCAGTCCGATGAAACTGTCGATGTGGGTGCACTACGGCACCAACTACGAGAATGCGTTCTGGGACGGTGGTGAAATGGTCTTCGGTGATGGCGACCAGTATTTCTACCCGTTCGTGGTGCTGGACATTACCGGGCACGAGATCAGCCACGGCTTCACCGAACAGCATTCGGGGCTGCAGTACGACGCCCAGTCCGGCGGCATGAACGAGGCTTTCTCGGACATGGCTGGCGAGGCAGTGAAATTCTTCGATCGCGGCAGCAACGATTTCATGGTCGGCGCGGATATCGTCAAGCCGGCCACCGTACCGCTGCTGGGCATGCCGGCGCTGCGTGACATGTGCACGCCGAGCAGCGACGGTGCGTCCATCGACAATGCCGCCGACTACCGCGACGGCATCGACGTGCACTACAGCAGCGGCGTTTACAACCGTGCGTTCTGCACCCTGGCCAGGACCAGTGGGTGGGACACACGGAAGGCATTCGAGGTATTCCACGATGCCAACGCGCTGTACTGGCAGCCGGCGGAAACCTTCGACAGCGGTGCCTGCGGCGTCGAGCAGTCAGCGCTGGATCGCAGCTACAGCGAGGCGGATGTCGCCGCGGCTTTCGCGGTGGTCGGGGTGACTTGCCGGTCCCCCATGTAAGCGCGCGCATGTGAGGCAGCGCTCGCGCTGCCGCATGCGCATCGTCAGGCAGTCATCACCGGTCGTGCCGTGCACGACCGGTCATCGCCATCGAAAAAATCCGATCAGACAACTGTCTGCGCCGTCGTGCGAGCCATCGCCACGGCCGCGCAAGACATGGAGAGAGCATCCAATGAACAAGATCCACAGCAAGGCATGGAACGCGTCGCTCGGCGCCGTGGTCGTGGCGTCCGAACTGGCCGCCAGCCGCGGCCGCAACGCAAGATCCCCGCGTCGCATTGCCCTCCTGGGCGCCATCGCCCTGGCCGTCGTGCTGCCGCTGGCGCCGCTGACCGTGCAGGCGGCCACTGCCGCCGCCTCGTGCACCTACACAACGGACGGCGTCACCACCACGGTGCCGGCAGCGCCGACCGGCGATGGCGCGTTTACCTGCGGCGTCGGCGCCGTGGCGATTGGCGACAACGCCAGTGCGATGGGCTCCAATGCCAGCGCCACCGCCGATTCCAGCACGGCAGTCGGCGGTATCTATACCGACACCGATGGCAGCACTTACGCCACCGAGGCAAGCGCTTTTGGTGCGACCGCGATCGGTGCCGGCGCCGGCGCTGCCGGCGCGGACAGCACCGCGATCGGATCGTTGGCGTATGCGACCGCACAGGGCGCGTTTGCCGGCGGCAGCAACGCCGGTGCGGACGGCTACAACAGCGTGGCGCTGGGTGCCAATGCGCAGGCGTCCGACCGCGGCAGCATCGCCATCGGCGGCGGCGATCCGGATCCGGCCAACAACAACCTGGCCACCGAGGCGCAGGGCGAAGGCTCCATCGCGATCGGCTCGCTGGCCGCATCGGAAGGCCGCGGCAGCATCGCCCTGGGCTATCAGAGCGTCGGTGTGGGCGACAACGCCACCGCCGTCGGCAACGGCACCCGGGCGCAGGGCGCAGGGGCCACCTCGATCGGCGGTGCGGCCTATACCGATGCGGACTCGGCTACCGCCGTGGGCAACAACGCCGCGGCGCGCGGCGCGAGTGCCACGGCGCTTGGTGCAGACAGTTACGCCGAGGGCGCCTATGCCATCGCGGCGGGCGCACAGGATTCTGGCGGCTATGGCGGTGCGATAGGCCAACAGTCGATCTCGCTGGGCTACGACAGCGGTGCGCTGAATTCGGGTGCCGCCGCGTTTGGTGGCTTCAGCGTGGCGCAAGGTTTCCTGTCCACCGCACTCGGATACAGCTCGTCGGCCATCGGCGATCGCTCGCTGGCGGCTGGTGTCGGTGCCGAAAGCGACGGCATCCGCAGCCTTGCCCTGGGCGCCAGTGCCTCGGCTTTCGCCGACAACAGCGTCGCGCTGGGTGCGGGTTCGATAGCCGATCAGATCGACACGATCTCGGTCGGTGCTGTCGGCAGCGAACGCCGGATCGTCAACGTCGCGGCCGGTACCGATGCCACGGATGCGGTGAACTTCGCGCAACTGGGTCAGATCAGTGGCCAGGTCGACACCAACACCCAGGCGATTGGCGCTCTCGACACCCGTGTCAGCGGCATCGAAGGGCAGATCGGCACGCTGCAGCAGAACACGGCGGATCTCGGTGCGGTCGCCATCGACGCGGCCGGAAATGGCAGCGACGATGCTTCGGTGGCGGCGGGTTCGCACGGCGTGGCGATCGGTGCCCATGCGGCTGCCGGCGGCGATCACGGCACCGCGGTGGGTAGCGACAGTTATGCGGCGGGCCCGAACGATACGGCCATTGGCGGTAACGCCAAGGTGAATGCCGATGGCAGCACCGCGGTCGGCGCCAATACCACCGTCGCGGCGACCGCCACCAATGCGGTGGCGGTGGGCGAAGGCAGCTCGGTGACCGCGTCCGGCGCGGTCGCCCTGGGCCAGGCTTCGGTGGCCAATCGGGCGAATACGGTGTCGGTGGGCAGTGCCACCGCCCAGCGCCAGGTGACCAATGTGGCGGCTGGCACCCAGACTACCGATGCGGCCAACCTGGGCCAGGTGCAGGACGCGCTGGTCACTGCCAAAAGCTATGCCGATGCCAACGATCAGCAGACCCTGCAGACGGCCAAGGCCTATACCGATCAGAAAGCCGCGGGTTTCGTGAGCAGCAGCGATCTCAGTTCATTGCGCAATGAGGTCAATGGTCAGCTCCACGTGGTCAACCAGCGTCTGAGCCGGGTGGGGGCGATGGGCACGGCAATGTCGCAGATGGCGTTCAGCACGCAGGGCATCGACGCGTCCAACCGGCTGGGCGTGGGCGTGGGCGGTTATCAGGGCGAAGCCGCCCTGTCGGTGGGTTACTCGCGCCAGCTGTCGCCGAAGGCGAACCTGACCTTCGGCGCCGCGATGAGTGGCAAGGAAGCGTCCGGTGGCGTAGGCGTGGGCATCGGCTGGTAAGTCGAGGCGATGTGTTCTGAAATCCGAGCCGGTGTCCGCGTGGCGCCGGCTTTTTCACGAGGCCGGGGACTGCCAGGCAGCGCTCGCATGTTGCGGGCCGGATGTGATAACTATGGCGTTTGCCGTTTCGCTGCAGGGGGTGGCGTCAACGGTTTCGCGGTAACTGAGTGGGGTGGAGGATGTCGGCAGTGATCGAGCCGGCGGTCGGCGGGACAGGCATGGCAGTGGATGACCGCGAGGCGGACGTCTGTGCATGGCTGGTTGCGCGCGGTCGTTTGAAAGACAGTGATCTGGGCCGCGCACGCCGTCTGCACGAGGAATCGGCCGAGGGCACGCTGACCACCCTGATGGCGCGGCTCGGGCTGGTGTCCGAACGCGACCTGGCCGAAGCGTGGGCGGAACTGCTGCAGGTACCGCTGCTGTCTGCACGCGATGCACCGGAGCTGCCGCCGGCGGATCTCGACCTGTCGCTGCGTTTTCTCAAGCAGCAGCATGTGGTGCCGGTGCAGGACGACGTGCACGGCCTCGCCTTGATCGTGGCCGATCCGGCCGATCCGTATCCCTTGCAGGCGGTGGAACTCGCTGCCGGGCGTCCGGTGGCGTTGCGCGTGGGCCTGCGCTCGGAAATCGACGGGCTGATCGAACGTTATTACGGCACGGGGCGCTCGGCGATGGGCACGATCGTGGAGAACCTCGATGGCAGCGCGGCGGAAGAGGACGACGTCGAGCATCTGCGCGATCTGGCGTCCGAGGCGCCGGTCATCCGGCTGGTCAACCTGATTCTTCAGCGCGCGGTCGAGCAGCGTGCGTCGGACGTGCACATCGAGCCGTTCGAGAACCGGCTGAAGGTGCGCTATCGCATCGACGGCGTGTTGCATGAAGTGGAAGCGCCGCCGTCGTCGTCCACGGCGGCGGTGATCTCGCGCGTGAAGATCATGGCGCGTTTGAACATCGCCGAGCGCCGGCTGCCGCAGGACGGCCGCATCCAGCTGCGCGTGCAGGGCAAGGAACTCGACCTGCGCGTGTCGACCGTGCCGACCAGCTTCGGCGAGTCGGTGGTGATGCGCATCCTCGATCGCGAATCGGTGGTATTCGATTTCGAATCGCTGGGCTTCACCGACAGCTTCAAGCAGCGCTTCGTCGATGTGCTGGAAAAGCCGCACGGCATCCTGCTGGTCACCGGCCCGACCGGCTCGGGCAAGACCACCACGTTGTACACCGCGCTGTCGCAGATCAATACCAACGACGTGAAGATCATCACGGTCGAGGACCCGGTCGAATACCAGCTCGAAGGCATCAACCAGATCCAGGTGAAGCCGCAGATCGGGCTGGATTTTTCCGGCGCGCTGCGTTCGATCATGCGCCAGGATCCGGATGTGATCATGATCGGCGAAATGCGCGATCTGGAAACCTGCCGCATCGCGATCCAGTCCGCGCTCACCGGCCATCTGGTGCTGTCCACCCTGCACACCAACTCGGCCGCCGGCGGCATCACGCGCCTGCTCGACATGGGCGTGGAGGATTACCTGCTCGGCTCCACCATCAACGGCATCCTGGCGCAGCGGCTGGTGCGCCGGCTCGATCCTGAAACCGCGATTGCCTATGAGGCCTTGCCGGAAGTGATCGCGCAGTTCGAGCTGGAGAAGTACACCGACGAGCGACCGATCCGCTTGTGGAAACCCGGCAGCAGCGCGGCCAACCCCAGCGGCTATCGCGGCCGTCGCGCGATCATGGAATTCCTGACCATGAGCGACCCGCTGCGTCGGCTGGTGATGCAACGCGCCAACGAAGGCGAGATCGAACGGCAGGCACGCGCCGAAGGCATGCGCACGATGTACGAGGATGGCATCGCCAAGGCGGTGGCCGGCATCACCACGCTGGAAGAGGTCCTGCGTGTAACGCAGGAAGGCTGAGGTGGCGCAGTTCCGTTACAAGGCGGTCAACGACGCCGGCGAGACGCTGCAGGGTCAGATGGAAGCGGCCAGCGTCGAGGAAGTGATCGGCCGTCTGCAGGATCAGGGCCATACGCCACTGGAAGCGCGACCGGCCGATGGCGCGGCCGGCGGCAGCGGTCTGGCGGCGTTGTTCAAGCGTGGTCCGTTCACTGGCGATCAGCTGGCCCAGTTCACCCATCAGCTGGCGACCCTGCTCGGCGCCGGCCAGCCGCTGGATCGTGCGCTCAGCATCCTGCTCGACCTGCCCGAGAGCGAGAGCGCGAAGAAGCTGATCGAGCGCGTGCGCGACCGCGTGCGCGGCGGCAACACCTTGTCCTCGGCGCTGGACGAGGAGCACGGTGTATTCCCCAAGCTGTACGTCAGCCTGGTGCGCGCCGGCGAGGCGGGCGGTTCGCTGGAAGAAACCCTGCGCCGGCTTGCCGATTATCTGGAGCGCGCGCAGGCGATGCGCGGCAGCATCGTCAATGCGCTGATCTATCCCGCGTTCCTGATGGTCGGTGTACTCGGTTCGCTGGTGCTGCTGCTGGCTTACGTGGTGCCGCAGTTCGTGCCGATCTTCGAAGATATGCAGGTGCCGATCCCGTGGATCACCCAGGCCGTGCTGGTGCTCGGCAACACGCTGCAGGCGTGGTGGTGGCTGATCCTGCTGCTGCTCGGTGGCGGCGTGTTCGCCTGGCGCGCGCATCTGCGCGATCCGGCCGCGCGGCTGGCCTGGCACACCAAACTTCTGAGTCTGCGCCTGATCGGCCCGCTGTTGCTGAAGGTGGAAACCGCGCGGATCGCGCGCACGCTCGGCACCTTGCTGAAGAACGGGGTGCCACTGCTGAGCGCGCTGACCATCGCGCGCCAGGTCACCGGCAATCTCGCGCTGGATACGGCATTGAGCGCGGCGCATGAACAGGTCAAGGGCGGCGCCGGGCTCAGCCTCGCGCTGGGGCAGTCGAAACTGTTCCCGCGACTGGCGATGCAGATGGTGCAGGTCGGCGAGGAAGCCGGCCAGCTCGACACCATGCTGCTGAAAGTGGCCGACACGTTTGAACTTGAGTCCAAACGTGCGATCGATCGTTTACTGGCGGCGCTGGTGCCGGCGCTGACCATCGTGATGACGGTGATGGTGGCGATCATCATGGCCGCGATCCTGCTGCCGCTGCTCAGCCTGACCAGCAATATTCAATAGCCATTCCATTCGCAGATTCGAGGTGATACCCATGCAGTACAGGCAACCACGACGCATCGGCTTGAACGCCGGTTTCACCCTGCTCGAAATGCTCGCGGTGATCGTGCTGATCGGCATCATCGGCGCGGTGGTGGTGACCCAGGTCGGCAAGAACGTCGACAAGGGCAAGTACGGCGCAGGCAAGGCGCAGCTGACGACGCTGAGCCAGAAGATCGAGAACTACGCACTCGACAACGGCTCGCCGCCGCAGCAACTGGATGCGCTGGTGGTGAAGCCGGCCAGCGCGCCGAACTGGCAGGGGCCATACGCGAAGGAGTCCGAACTGAAGGATCCGTGGGGCCACGCGTTCGGCTACCAGTATCCGGGCCAGAACGGCAGCTTCGACCTGGTCTTCTACGGCCAGGACGGCAAACCCGGCGGCGACGGTTACAGCAAGGACGTGGGTAACTGGCAGTAAGCATGAAGGCCGCGCGCGCCCACGGATTCACCTTGCTGGAAATGCTGGCGGTGATCCTGTTGATCGGCATTGCCGCGGCGGCGGTGTCGATCTCGGTGACGCAAGGCCTGGCCAGTGCGCGCGTGCGTGCGGCCAGCAGCGAGCTGGCCGGCGCATTGCGGGCGACCCGCGCGCAGGCGATCGTGCGCGGGCAGGAGCAGAGCTTCGATGTGGACACCCGCGCCAACAGCTATAGCAACGTGAAGCAGCAGGATGTGCACCTGCCGAAGGGCCTGCACGTGAGCATCACCAGCGCGAAGGAGGATCAGCCGAACGACCATACTGGACGCATACGCTTCTTCCCTGACGGCAGTTCCACCGGTGGACGTATCACCTTGCAGAGCGGCAAGCGCCAGTGGCATGTCAACGTGTCGTGGCTGACCGGCGAAGTGCGCGTGGTCGATACGGTGGCGGCGCGATGATCCGCTCGCATGCAGGATCGCAGCGGGGCTTCAGCCTGCTCGAGGTGATTGCCGCGATCATGCTGCTGGCGATCGCGTTCACCGCGTTGATGAAAGTGGCCGGTGCATCGATCAGCCTGACCCACAACGCGGCCGAACACAGCGGGGCCGCGATGCGGGCGCGCAGCCTGCTCGACAGCGCGTTCGTGGGTGAACCGATCAAGCCGGGCAGCAGCTCGGGAAAATTCGACCAGCAGTACCGCTGGCAGCTCAACGTGACGCCATGGAATCAGTCCGGCAACGCGGCACCGGATGCACCACTGCATCTCTATCAGCTGGATCTGGAGGTGCTGTGGGGGCCGTTGGCGCACCCGCGTTCGGCGCATTTCCGCACCCTGCGGCTGGGCGGGCCAGACGTGGTCAACAACCCGCAGGCCGGGCGATGAAACACGCTGGCGGCTTCACCCTGCTCGAAGTGCTCGCCTCGCTGGTGCTGCTGGCGCTGCTGCTGGTCGGCGTGTATTCGGGCATCCGCACCGCCACCCATAGCGTGCGTTCGGGTACCGCCGCGATCGAACGGATCGACCAGATCCGTTCCGCCCAGCAGTTCCTGCAGCGTGAGCTGGCGCAGAGTCTGGCCCAGCCGATCAGCCATACCGATCAGGGCGAGCCGATCTATTTCAGCGGCAGCGCGCGCGAGATGCGCTATGTCGCGCCGCTGCCCGGCTATCTCGGCAAGCTCGGACCGCAATTGCAGCGCCTGCAACTGGTCGACGACGGCCACGACGGGCTGCGGCTGGAGTTGAGCCTGGCCTTGCTGCCGCCAGACGGACGGCCGCCGCAGCCACTGGGCGAGCCGCAGGTGCTGCTCGATCACATCAGGGACGGCAGTTTCAGTTATCGCGGTGTCGATGGTCAGGGCGCCGCGCTGCCGTGGGCTGCCGCATGGGCAGATGGGCGGCGGCTGCCGCAACTGGTGCGGATCAAGTTGCAGTCGCAGGGCAACGTCGACTGGCCGCAACTTGACGTGCCGCTGCGGGTCAATCCGGTACAGACCAGCTTGTTGCCACGAATGGGCCTGCGTGGCGGGAGCATCCGATGAGACGTCAGCCATTGCCGCGACGTGCCGATCAGCGCGGGGTCGCCCTGCTGCTGGTGCTGTGGGCGTGCACGCTGCTGGCGATCCTGCTCGGCGGTTACGCGGCGCTGGCGCGCACCGAAGGCCTGCAGGCGCGCTATCAGTTTGCGCAGACCCAGGCGCACTACGCTGCCGAGGCCGGCCTGATGCGTGCCATCTACGGCCTGCAGAATCCGGTGGCGAAGCAACGCTGGATCGGCGATGGCCGGGTTTACTCGTTCAAGTACGACAACGCCACGGTCACGCTGTCGGCGATCGACGAGGGCGGCAAGGTCGACCTCAACGCCGCCTCGCCGGAGGTACTGCGGGGTCTGTTCCGTGCCACCGGGATGAAACCGGCCGAGGCGCAGGCGCTGGCCGATCATGTGGTGGACTGGCGCAATCCGGTCGATCTCGAGGGAGCTGGCGACAGCCAGCGCGCTGTCTATGCGGCTGCCGGGCGCGACTACGGCCCGCGCAACGGGCCATTCGCCAGCATCGAGGAGTTGCAGATGGTGCTGGGGATGACGCCGGCGCTGTACCGGCAGGTGCTGCCGGTGGTGACGATCTGGTCAGGCAGCGCGAGCCCGGATCCGAACATTGCCCCGCCGCTGGCGTTGGCCGCGATCCCGGGGATGACGCCGCCGCAGCAGAATGCGATCCAGGCCGCACGCCTGAAGAACGCGAACGATCCGAGTCTGGTTCTCAACAACGGAACGACGCATAGTATCCGGTCGGAGGCTGCGCTGGCCGACGGCACGCGCGCAATCCTGCGCGCAACGATTCGCCTGCAGGCGGGGCAGGCGCAACCGTATGCAGTGCTGCGCTGGCAGGAGGGGGAGGCGGAATGAGTACGGCAACGCAGTCGTTGCGGCCGTGGGCGGATCGCGTACGCCGCCGCTGGCGTGCTTCGCCGCTGCCGGTGTTCCTGGCATGGTGGGGCGGCGAGCTGCGCCATCTGCTGCCGCTGCGCTGGCGTGGCTGGTTCGGCAGTGGTGCGGACTGGCATCTGCTGCAGCACGCCGGGGCGCAATGGACCTTGCGCCGCAGTGGCCAGGGCGAGCTGCTGGCGAGCTGGGATGACGGCACCGATGGCACGGGCGGCGATGCGCGCGCGCAACCGGCTGTACTGGACGCTGCGTTGCGCAACGTGGATCGCGAGGATCGGCGCCTGGCACTGCTGTTGCCATCCGCCCTCGTGTTGCGGCGAACCCTGGCGTTGCCGCTGGCTGCCCGCGACAACTTGCTGCAGGTCGTCGCCTTCGAGATGGATCGGCAGACGCCATTCACCGTGGCGCAGGTGTATTACGCCGTGCGCGAGCTCGCTACCCCGGCCACCGCCGGCCGTTTCCATGCGGAACTGGTGGCGGTCACGCGCGGTACGCTGGATCCGTTGCTGGCCCGCCTGCGCACGCAAGGCGTCCCGATCGATGCGGTCGATGTGGCCGTTGGCAACGATCGCCTCGGCGTCAATCTGCTGCCGGCCGAACAAATGCCGCGTCGCGCGCGGCCGCGCCGGCGCCTGAACCTGGCGCTGGCCACCGCATGCGTGGCGCTTCTGCTGCTCGTGCTGGGTGAGTGGCTGCACAACCGGCAGGCAGCACTCACCCAGATGCAGGCTGAGGTGGAGAGCCTGCGTGGCGAGGCGCAGCAGGTAGCTTCGTTGCGTCAGCAGCTGCAGGACAACGCCGGCGCCGCCGGTTTCCTGGCCCAGCGCAAGAAGAACACTGTCAGCATGCTCAGCCTCCTGCAGGAGGCCACCACGCGCTTGCCGGACAGTGCGTGGCTGGAGCGTTTCAGCGTCGACAACACCGGCCAGATCGGCTTTCAGGGACAGAGCCAGCAGGCAGCGAAACTGCTCGACACGCTGAAGGATTCCGCGTTGATCACCGACGCCAGTTTCCAGGGCAGCATCCAGCCCGACCCGACCACCGGCAAGGAGCGCTTTTACCTGACCGCGCGGGTGAATCAGCCGAAGGTCGGCAAGTCGACGTCGGCGACGACGGGCATTGGGGGCGCGCCATGAAGATGACTGCACTCAATGCCCGCGACAGTCGCATCGCGGCGATCGGGTTGCTGTTGTTGGCGCTGCTGCTGGCCTACGTCGTGCTGCTGCACTGGTGGTTCGTGGCGCCGCTGCAGCAGATCCGCAGCGAGATGGCCGACCTGCGCGACACGCACAGCCGCTATGCCGCCGCGATCGCCGAGAAGCCGACGTTGCAGAAGCGCATCGCTGCGCTGGGTGCCGGCCAGGCCGCCAGCAGCGCGTTCCTCGCCGCGGATGACCCGAACACCGCGGCGGCCGACCTGATGCAACGCGTAGTCGATGTAGTGGGTAGCAACACTGCGCGCGGCAGCTGCGTGGTGAGCCAGAAGATGCCGTTGCCGAACCCGCCGGCCAGCGCCGGCGAGCCGTATCGCAAGGCGGCGGTGAGCATCAGCCTGAGCTGCGACATCGAACCGCTGGCGGCGGTGCTGCAGGCGCTGGAGCAAGGCACGCCGTATCTGTTCATCGACGATCTCAGCATCTACCGCAACCCGGTGGCCGCGCAGCAGGATCACGCCGCGCCGCTGGAAGTGCAGTTCACCTTGTCCGGCTATGTGCGGCCGGCCCGCGGTGCGCCGGCACCCGCCAGCCGGTCGACCGATGACGCGGGAGCCGTGCCGTGAACGCCGCCAACCAACGCCAGCTGACACCGATCCTGGTGGCGATCGCCGTGCTGTTGGGCGCCGCGCTGTTGCTGTTGCTCAGTGGCGTCGGTCGCGGTGCACGGTGGGACGCGCCGCGATCGCTGGCGCCGCTGCCGCCGGCTGGTAGTGCCGCCAGCCTGCCGCAGCCGTTGCCGCTGCAGCAGTTTGCGCTGGTCTGGCAAAAGCCGTTGTTCAGCCCCGACCGCAAACCGGTGGCGCATGCTGCCAACGGTGGCAGCAGCCTCGGCGATCTCGAACTGACCGGCATCATTCTCACGCCGGGCTTGCGCATGGCCCTGCTGCACGACAAGAACGGCGACAGGCAGGTGCGCCTGCACGAAGGTGAATCACTGCCCGACGGCAGCGTCACGCTGGTCGAAGTGCACCCGCGTTCGGCCCTGTTCGACTCGTCCGCGGGGCGCACCGAACTCAAGTTGCCGGCGGGTGCCGCGATCGACGAGCGCAAGCCCGACGCCGCGGCGAATCCGGACCGGCAAGGCGCCGATGCCGACGCGCTCATGCGCGTGGTGCCGGGTGGTGCCGGAACGGGCCGGCCGGACGACCGTTCCGGCAACGGCCGCGGCATCATGTCGCCGCCGATGGGCACGCCAGCGCAGCGTCCGACGCCGGATCATCCAGCCGAATCGGCAGCCGACCGGCTGCGCATGAACATCCAGAAACGTCGGGCCGCCCGCGCCGCCGCGGCCCACGAAGGAGTACGTTGATCCATGTCCCGCACGCTCACCCAGCAAGTCCTGCGCAGCGCCGCACTCGCCATTGCCGTGGGCATGGCCGGCTGCGCCAGCCTGCCGCAGCCGCATGACAACGGTGCACTGCAACGCGAGGCCATGGCCGGCACGCACGATCCGGTGCCGGCCCCACTGCCGTTGAACAACGACATCACCAGCGGCGGTGAAGCCGCCGCGAAAGCGGAGGTCAGCCATGGCAGCGGCCAGTTCATCCGGCCCGGCGCACTGAGCACGCCACGCCCGGCAGCGACGGGCGACGGCGCGGTGACGTTCAACTTCGAGAACCAGCCGGTGCAGGCGGTGGTCAAGGCTATCCTCGGCGACCTGCTCAAGCAGAACTACACGATCGTGCCGGGCGTGCAGGGCAATATCTCGTTCTCCACCTCCGAGCCGGTCGATTCGAGTCAGGCGCTGCCGATCCTGGAGACCCTGCTGTCGTGGACGCACAACGCACTGGTCCGGCGTAACGGCGGCTATGTGGTGATGCCGGAAAAGGACGCGGTGGCCGGCAACCTGGTGCCCAGCCTCGGCGCCACGTCGCCGAAGGGTGGCCTGCAGGCGCGGCTGTTTCCGCTGCGCTACATCTCGGCCACCGAGATGCAGAAGCTGATCAAGCCGTTCGCGCGGCCGGACTCGACCTTGCTGGTGGACCCGGCGCGCAACCTGCTGGTGATGTCCGGCACGCCGGACGAACTGGCCAACTACCAGAGCATGGTGCGCACGTTCGACGTCGACTGGCTGCGCGGCATGTCGGTGGGCGTATTCAACCTGCAGTACGCGAATGTCGGCGAGCTGATGCCGAAGCTGGACGGCATGTTCGGCGTGCACGGCGACACGCCGCTGGCCGGCATGCTGCGCTTCATCCCGATCGAGCGCACCAACGCGCTGGTGGTGATCAGCACCCAGCCGGAATACCTGCAGGAGGTCGGCGACTGGATCGCCCGCATCGATCGCGGCGGCGGCAACGAGCCACAACTGTTTGTCTATGACGTGCGCAACATCAAGGCGTCGGATCTGGCCAAGTATCTGGCGCAGATCTATGCCAACGGTGCTGGCGGCGGCGACAGCGGTGGTCAGGTCGGACCGGGCCTGAGCAGCGGAACTCTGGGCAGCGCGGACAACGCCAACGGTGCCGGCAGCATGGGCAGCACCGCGGGCAGCTTCGGCAGTTCGGCCGGCTCGACCAACAGCGGCGGATTGAATGGCACCTCCGGCAGTTCGGGCCTCAACAGCGGTTCCGGCAGCCGCGACGGCAGTGGAACCAGCAGTGGCACGACCGGTGGCCTGGGTGGCACCTCATCCGGCCTGGGCAATGGCAGCATGGGCGGCAACGGTGCCAGTGCGGCGAACGACCAGCAGTACAGCTCCAGCGACGGCAGCGTGCGGATCAGTTCGGTTGACGGCAGCAATCAGCTGCTGGTGCGCGCGCGTCCGTCGCAGTGGGAGGAGATCAAGGCGGCGATCCACAAGCTCGACAACGTGCCGCTGCAGGTGCAGATCGAGACGCGCATCCTGGAGGTCAGCCTCACCGGCGAATTCCAGTTCGGCGTGCAGTGGTACCTGGAAGGGTTGACCGGCAGCACCACCACCACCGACAGCAGCGGCAACAGCGCGCTCGTGCCGGGCCAGCCGTACCGGCATCGGCAGGTTGGCCTGGGCCAGGGCGGCAACGCGTTCGGCGGCGAGCCGTTCTTCTATTCCTTCCTCAACAGCAATCTGCAGGTCGCCGTGCGCGCGATGGAGACCAGCGGCAATACCAAGACGCTGTCGTCGCCGTCGATGGTGGTGATGAACAACCAGCTGGCGCACATCCAGGTCGGCGACCGCATCCCGGTCAACCAGACCAGCGTCAACACCGGCATCGGCAACACCACCAGCTTCAGCCAGGTCGAGTACATCGACACCGGTGTGATCCTCAACGTGCAGCCGCGGATCAATCCCGGCGGCCTGGTCTACATGAACATCAGCCAGCAGGTCAGCCAGCCGAACAACTCGGTACCGCTGGTCAATGGCAACCGGACCATCTCCAAGCGCGAGCTGGCGACCCAGGTGGCGGTGCAGAGCGGCCAGACGGTGTTGCTGGGCGGCCTGATCCAGCAGGCCGAAGGCAATACCGACACCGGCATTCCCGGCCTCAACCGGGTGCCGATCCTGGGCCGGCTGTTCGGCAGCACCAATCACAACCGCAACCGCACCGAGCTGATCGTGCTGATCACGCCGCGGGTGATCCGCGGCGGCGAGGATGCCAGGCAGATCACCGACGACTACCAGAGCAAGTTCGAGTCGCTGGCACCGCTGCGCGCCACCGCGGCCGGCGCCAGCACCGCACCGGCCGTCATCGCGCCGTTGCCGGCCGCGGCACCGGCGCCGGGCTGGCCCGAGCAGCTGCAGCAGCATGCCGAGACGGCGCTGCAGCAATCCGATTACGCCACCGCGCAGGATCTGGCGATGCAGTCGTGGAAGCAGGGCTCGCGTCACGGCAACCTGTGCGAACGCAACTGGCAGGTGATCATCGAGGCGCGCAAGCACAGCAACCGGCTGGGTGGCGTCGACGCCGCACGCAAGCAGCAAGCCGAGTGTCTGCGCTCGACGTCATCGCAATGACCGAGGCGGTGCAAGCGTCGGGCTGAATGAGTTGGCCAGGGTTCGCCGCGGGTCGCCTGCACAGGCTGTCCGTGGCAGCCGTTATCATCGGCGAGGATGACTGCATCCACGCCTGTTTTTCCGATCACGCCGCTGCTGTCGCAGATCTGCGATTCGCTCGCCGCACACCCGCGACTGGTACTGGAGGCGCCACCCGGCGCCGGCAAGACCACCCAGGTGCCGCTGGCCCTGCTCGATGCCGCCTGGCTGGCGGGGCAGAAGATCGTGATGCTGGAGCCGCGCCGGATCGCCGCGCGCGCCGCCGCACAATTCATGGCGCAGCAGCTCGGCGAAACCGTTGGCGAAACGGTCGGCTATCGCATCCGCTTCGAATCGAAGGTGAGCGCGGCAACCCGGATCGAGGTAGTCACCGAGGGCATCTTGACCCGGCTGATCCAGCACGATCCGGAGCTGGCCGGCATCGGCGCGATCGTGTTCGACGAATTCCACGAGCGGCATCTGGCAGGCGACCTCGGAGTCGCCCTTGCGCTGGACGTGCAAGCCACCTTGCGACCGGAACTGCGCCTGCTGGTGATGTCGGCCACGCTGGATGGCGAGCGCGTCGCGCAATGGCTGGATGCGCCACGCATCTCCAGCCCCGGCCGCAGTTTCCCGGTGCGCATCGAGCATCCGCCCGCGCGCGCGCAGGAAAGCATCGAGCACCATGTGGCGCGCATGGCGCGACAGGCGCTGGAAGAAAACGACGGCGACGTGCTGGCGTTCCTGCCTGGCCGTCGCGAAATCGCGCGCACGCAGGCGGCGCTGGCGCAGACACTCCCCTCTCCCATCGGGAGAGGGGTTGGGGGAGAGGGTACGGGCGGAGCGTGGCACCTAGCTCCGCCCGTACCCTCATCCGCCCCTGTCGGGGCACCTTCTCACCCGCAAGGGGACTCCCTTTGGGTCGCCGGAGGGAGAAGGGACGGCATGTCGATCGAAATCGTCGCCTTGCACGGCGAACTCTCGCTGGCCGAACAGCAGGCTGCGCTGGCGCCGGCTGAAGCGGGTACTCGAAGGATCGTGCTGGCGACCAACGTGGCCGAATCCAGCATCACCTTGCCGGGCATCCGCGCGGTGATCGATGCAGGCCTCGCACGCGAGCCGCGCTTCGATCCGAACTCCGGCTTCACCCGGCTGGAGACGGTCAGCATCTCGCAGGCTTCGGCCGACCAGCGAGCCGGCCGCGCCGGTCGTGTGGCGGCGGGCGCGGCATATCGACTATGGCCGCAGAGCAAGCGGCTGGAGTCGGCACGCAAGGCCGAGATCACCCAGGCCGAACTGTCATCACTGGCGCTGGAGTTGGCGGCCTGGGGCGTGCCGGCAGATGGCACTGCCGCCATGCGCTGGCTGGAGCCGCCACCGGCCGGCGCGCTGGCGCAGGCGCGCGAACTGCTGATCCGGCTCGCGGCCCTGGACGCCGACGGCCGCATCACCGCGCTGGGCCGCCGGATGCTGGAGCTGGGCGCCAGCCCGCGGCTGGCCGCGGCGGCTTTGCGTGCACCGATTGAACTGCGCGCGCTGATCGCCGACCTGCTGGCGCTGATGGAAGCGCGCTCGCCGCTGCGTGGCGAACAGGCGCGCAGCGACGATTTCCGCGTGCGGCTGGCCGCGCTGCACGCCTGGCGCGATCGCCGCGGTGCAACCACGCGGGGCGAGGTGGACACCGGCGCACTGGCCGCGATCGAGCAGGTCAGCAAGGGTTGGCGCAGACGTCTGGACGTCCGTACCGCAGCCAGCGGGGTGCCGGACAGTCACCGCGTGGGCGAACTGCTGCTGCATGCGTTTCCCGATCGCGTGGCACGTCGCGACGACAGCAACCCGCTGCGCTACACGCTGGCCAACGGCCGCGGCGCGCGGCTGCACGAAAACACCGCCCTGCATGGCGAACCATGGCTGGTCGCGCTGGACCTGCGCTATGACACCCGCGACAGTCTGATCCTGGCGGCGGCACCGCTCGATCCGCGCGTGCTGGAACGCGACTACCCTGCGCAGTTCACGCGCGAACGCACACTGCGCTGGAACGACGACCGCGCCGCGGCCGAGGCATTCGAAGAGCGGCGCTTCGGCGCGATCGTGCTGGAACGTCGCAGCGTGCCGGTGCAGCCGCAGGATGCGCTCCCAGCCTTGCTGAGCGCTGTGCGCACCAAGGGTATCGATGTGTTGCCCTGGAGCGACCAGACGCGGCGGTTGCGCGCGCGCATGCTGGCCTTGCGCGCGTGGATGCCGGAGCTGGGCCTGGTTGATGTGTCCGATGCGGCACTGCTGGCCACCCTGGACGACTGGCTGGCGCCCTACCTGGATGGCAAGCATCGGCTGGATGCGTTGAAACCGGAGGAGCTGTCGCAGGCGTTGGCGGCGCGACTCGATCACGAGCAGCGCCGCGTGCTGGACGCGCAGGCGCCGGAAAGCCTCATCGTACCAAGCGGTCAGTCACGACGACTCGAATACCCCGATGGCGAACCACCGGTGCTGGCGGTCAAGCTGCAGGAGTTGTTCGGTCTCGCCGACACCCCGCGTGTCGGCGGCGGGCGCATCCCGGTCACCCTGCACCTGTTGTCGCCGGCGGGTCGGCCGATCCAGGTAACCCAGGACCTGAAGGGTTTCTGGGAGCGCACGTATCCGGAAGTGAGAAAGGAATTGAAGGGGCGCTACCCGCGCCATCCATGGCCGGACGATCCATGGACCGCCACGCCCACGCACCGGGCCAGGCCGCGTCCGCGGCATTGATCCGTGCCGCGTGGCCCGGCCTGATCGGAAGCCCCACGTCACGCCTGCCATACCCGCCGCGTGTTTGTGTACCCTTGGCTGCAACGGCGTCGCGCGGTGGTTCCCTTGCCAGAGAAACAGGATTTCAATAATCCCCTTGCTGCGACGGCGGAGCGGCACAACGAGATCGATTCCGCGATTCCGGCGTCTCCGCGGCGCCACCTGGCGGCATATCTGTGGAGCCTGCTGGCGCTGTTGGTGGGACTCGCGGTGACACTGGTCGTCCACGACCAGCAGGAGCAGCGCCACAAAGCCGAAAGGACCTTTGTCCGCAATGAACTGGCCAACAAGAGCTATGCGGCCCTGCAGGCGAAGTTGCATTCGGCCGAGGCGCTGCTGCGTGCCGTGCAGACCCTTTTTCTCGCCTCGGATGAAGTCACCGCGGCAGAGTTCGGCAGCTTCTACCTCAACATGCGCCCGCGCGAACAATTTCCCAGCCTGCTTGCGCTGGCCTATGCGCAACGCGAGGTGTGGCCCGACGGCGAACATTACATAACCCGCTGGGTTGACCCGCTGCCGGGGAACGAGGCGGTGGCTGGGCTCGACGTCGGTGCGCAGCCACGCAACCTGGCGGGCCTGCTCGCCTCGCGTGACAGCGACCGGGTCACCTTGTCGGCCCCGTTCCACCCGGTGCAGCAGGCCATGTCCAGCGCGCCGGACGACGGCATCACGATGCGGCTGCCCATCTTCAGTTCGGGCCGCCCGCCACAAACAGTCAACGAGCGGCGTGAGCGCATGCGCGGTTCGATCGCGATGTCGTTTCGGGTGAGCCACCTGATCGGCGATGCACTCCCGGATCGACTGACCCGCGAACTGCATCTGAAGATCACCGACGCCACCGATCCGGGCGCGCAGCTGCTATTCGATTCGCAGCCGGGTCTGGCTGCCCCGGCGAGCGGATATCGCTTCGAACGCCGGCTGGTGTATGGCGGCCGCGCGTGGGACATCGTGATGCAGCCGCTCGACTCCGGTGCGGCGCCGATCGAATGGAGCCGGTCTGCCTTGCCCGCCGGCCTGCTGGTGAGCGTGCTGCTGGCGATGCTGGTTTTTTCCGTCGTCAGCACGCGCCAGCGGGCACTCGATCTGGGCTGGCAGATGAGTCGTCGTTACCGCGAGAGCGAGGAACGCTTTCGCGCGCTGAACGACCTGCTGCCGGTGCTGGTGCTGCTGGCCGAGGTTGAGAGCGGGCGGATCACCTACGCAAACCAGGCGGCGCGCGATCGTCTCGGTGGACGTGTGGACGAACGGGACATGCCCGACCTGTTCGAGGATCGGAATCTGCGCACGCGATTACGTGGCCCGGATACCCGCGGCTGCGGCCGGCTCGAGGCGCAGTTGCGCCTTGGCGAGGGGGCCAGCTTCTGGGCCAGTGTGGCGATCTCGCGGATCGTGCTGAGCGGCCACGACAAGCTGCTGATGGTGGCCAACGACATCAGCGAGCAGCGCCAGCTCACCGAGTTGCTGAGCCACCAGGCCAGCCATGACGCCTTGACCGAGCTGTACAACCGGCGCGAGTTCGAGCGTCGGCTGCAGGCCGCGCTGGCGTTGACCGATAGCGCCACGCCGCCCGCGGTCCTGCTGTACCTCGATCTCGATCAGTTCAAGCTGATCAATGACACGTCCGGCCATCTGGCCGGCGATCAGTTGCTGGCACAGCTGGCCATCGTCATGCGCAAGCAACTGGGTGGCACCGATGTGCTGGCGCGGCTCGGCGGTGACGAATTCGGCGTTCTGGTTGCCGATGTGGCCGACCGCGCCGACGCCGAACAGATCGCCGAACGCATGCGCCGGTGCATCGACGGCTATGTGTTCATCTGGGAGCAGCGCAGCTACACCATCAGCGCCAGCATTGGCGGCGTGATGATCGATCGCCCGGACATTCTGGTGAAGGATCTGCTTACGCATGCCGATACCGCCTGTTACATGGCCAAGGAAATGGGTCGTAACCGGGTGCATTTCTACTCCGAGCGCGACGACGAAACCGTGCGGCGGCACGGCGAGATGGAGTGGGCCAACCGGCTGCGCTGGGCGGTCGACGAACATCGCCTGGTGCTGATGTATCAAGAGATCTGGCCGTTGCCGCTGGTGGCCGGTGGCGAGCCCGACATCGAGGTACTGCTGCGCTTTCGCGACGAGTCCGGCCAGCTGGTGGTGCCGGGCGTGTTCATGCCGGCGGCCGAGCGCTACGGCTTGATGCCGGTAGTCGATCGCTGGGTGGTCCAAACCACGCTGGCCCACTTCGACCGGCTGCATCCGGCCGGTGCCGGCCTGCACATGGTGGCGATCAACCTTTCCGGCGCCAGTGTCGAGGATGAGGCGCTGGCGGGGCTGATCGTCGGCTGGCTGCAGCAATATAAGGTTGAGCCGTCGAGGGTCTGTTTCGAGATCACCGAGACCGTGGCAGTGCGCAACCTGTCCCACGTCGTGCGTTTCATGGAGCAATTGCGTACGGCGGGCTGTCGCATTGCGCTGGACGATTTCGGTGCCGGCATGTCCTCGTTCACCTATTTGAAGAACCTTCCGCTGGACATCATAAAGATCGACGGCAGCTTCGTGCGCGACATGCTCACCGATCCGGTCAGCCATTTGATGGTCAAGGCCGTTACCGACATTGGCCACCGACTCGGCCTTGAGGTGGTCGCCGAATGGGTGACCGACATGGAGACCGTGCAGGCGCTGATGTTGCTTGGGGTCAATCGCGTGCAGGGCTTCAGCCTGCACCATCCCGAGTTGGCCGCGTTCCAGCGCGATTGAAAGTGTCGCGAGCAGTGACCAGTCATGGTGTCGGTGCATGCTGTCGCGAATGCTTCGCCGCCTGACGAAGCGTGCGCGCGTCGGCTTGACTAGACTGCGCGCATGGACGATGCCGCGCCCCTCAATCGATATCAGCTGGCCGAGCTGGGCAGCCTGCTGGCCGAACCAGCGCGTGCGGCGATGCTGCTGGCGCTGGTCGACGGCACGGCCCGGCCGGCCGGTGAGCTGGCCCATGCCGCCGGCATCACGCCGGCCACCGCCAGCGCGCATCTGCGCCGATTGCTCGATGGCGGCCTGCTGGCCGCGTACGCGCAGGGTCGCCATCGCTACTATCGGCTGGCCGATGAACGGGTCGCGGCGATGCTGGAGTCGCTCTCGCTGGCGCGTGCAACCGCGCCGCGTGCGTGGCCGACCAAGGCCGATGCGCAACTGCGGCGGGCGCGTTGCTGCTATCGGCATCTGGCCGGAGCGCTCGGCGTTGCATTCTGCGCCACGCTGCTGCGGCGCGACTGGTTGCAGACCGGATCGCGCGGCCTTTTCCTGCGGCCCGATGGCGCAGCGGCACTGACCGCCAGCGGGCTGGAACTGACCGATGTGCCGTCGCTGTATGGCCGCAGCTGTCTGGACTGGACCGAGCGTCGCATGCATCTGGGTGGCCCGCTCGGGGTGATGCTGACCACGGCGATGCTGCGGGCCGGCTGGTTGCGCCCGCTGCCGCATGGCCGCGCCCTGCAACCCGGCGCCGGTGGCTTGCGCCAGCTGGGTATCCTGGGTGTGCCGCTCGATTGACGTTGTGGGCAGGCGTGCGGAAGCACCATCAGACGGGTGACTTGCGTGCTTGGGGATCACAGGTATGTGGACGTCCAGACGTCCAGATGCAGAAAGGCCCGGTCGTTGCCGACCGGGCCTTGGGCTCCTGCAGAATGGCCGGTGCGCTTCCATGCGCGCCGGTGCTGCGACGGCGCGGCTTACGGCGTGTAGCTGCCGGTCAGCGTGACACCGGTGTAACCGCTATAGGCACGCACCATGATGTAGTAGGTGCCGGCCGTGGACGGCGAGATGTTGCAGGTTTCGCTGTTGCCGGCCACGTACGGGCGGCAGTCGTAGCTGCTGGTGGTCGGCGCCGAACCGCGCTTCACATACATGTCGGCATCACCGGTACCGCCGGAGATCGCGAACTTGAGGCTGGTGGCGCCGGACGGCACAACCATCGTGTAGTTCACGGCGTTGCCGGTGGTTGCGTGCAAACCGGTGACCGGCGTGCCGTTCTGCAACACGCTGCCACCACCCGTGCCACCGGTGCTCCAGGTTGCCTTGACGCTGACACCGGAGAACGCGGCATAGCCGTTCAACATGACGTAGTAGGTGCCGGCCTGCGGCGAGGCGACGCTGCAGCTCTCGTTGTTGCCGGTGACGTACGGACGGCAGTCATAGCTGGTCAGCGTCGGTGCTGAGCCGAACTTGGTGTAGAGATCCGCGTCGCCCGTACCGCCGGACTCGGAGATCACCAGGTTGCTGGCGCCGGCCGGGATCACCACCGTGTAGGCGAGCTGGGCACCGGTCGCGGCAGCCTGGCCGGTCAGGGCCACGCCGTTCTGCAGCACGTTGCCGCCACCGCCGCCGCCGGAGACCGTCACCGATGCCGTCTTGGTGTTGGTCGCGCCGCTGTTGTCGGTGACCGTCAGCGAAACGCTGTAGGTGCCGGAAGCGGCGTAGGTGTGGCTCGGGCTGGTGGTGGTGGAGGTGCTGCCGTCGCCGAAGTTCCACGAGCGCGAGGCGATCGTGCCGTCGCTGTCGCTGGAGCTGTCGGTGAAGCTCACCACCAGACCATTGACCGTGTCGCTGAAGTTCGCGACCGGCGGCACGTTGCCGGTGCCGCCACCACCGATGTCGGCGGCCACCGAGGCGAGCTTGAAGCTGCCGAAGCCGGTGGCGAGATCCCAGCCGACCGTGGCGGTCTCACCGCCGTTGTTGCCGGTGGTGACGTCGTGGTAATCCGCGGCGGTCAGGGTCTGGTACAGGTACGGTGCGGCAAAGCCGAGCGTCGGGTGGGTGGCCAGCAGGCGCGCCCAGGCGCCGGCGAACAGCGGGGCGGCCAGGCTGGTGCCGCCGTACTGGGCGATGGCGCCGTTGAGGATGATCTTCGAGCCGCTGTTCGGATCGGCATCGAACGCGATATCGGGCACGCCACGGAAGTTGCCGGAGAGCACGCCGGCCTGCCAGGTCGGCTTGGGTTCGAACTTGCTGATGCTGCCGCCGCCACCGCTCCAGACGGACTCGCTGGTGTAGGTGGTGGTCGAGGCGTTCAGCGTCGTACCACCCACGGCCACCACGTACGGCGAGCTGGCCGGGTCGCTCGGGGTGGTGCCGCCATCACCGCACTCGTCGGCACCGGAGTCACCGGTGGAAACCGAGAAGGTCTGTCCCTGCGCAATCGCCTGCTGGAAGATCTGGTCGTCCGCGGCGGCCGAGCCATCCTGCTGCGCCGAGGTTTCGCACTCGCCCAGCGAGACGTTGATGATCTTGGTCGCATTGGCCGACACGATCGTGTTGAAGTCGGCCGTGAGGTCGGCGTTGGACAGGGTGGGAATGTTGTAGAAAATGATCTTGCCGACCTGGCCACCGGCCATGCCGACGACGTCCTGGCTGTCCAGGTTCCACTCGCCCACGCCGCTGGCGTCGGTGCTGGTGCCATTGGTGTTGACCGTCTGGGTGGTTACCGTGGCCAGGCCATTCTGCGAGGTGAACGTGTTCAGGTCGGTGATCGTCTGGGTGATCTTGCCCTGGGTGACGATACCCACGGTGACGCCAGCCGCGGTGGGCAGGCCACTGCCGCCATAGATCGACGAGAACTCGGTCGGGTTATGCCCGGTAACCGCCTGCGTGGTGTAACCCGCTTGTACGGGTTTGGCGAAAGTGTGCGCCTGGTGCACGCTCTGCAGGCCGATCACCGACAGCACGCTGTCCTGCAGCGCGGCCGGAATCTGCACGCTGCCGTTGTTCATGAAGGCCGTACGACCTTCGCGGGTCTTGACCCGGGCGAACGTGGTCTTGAACGTCGCCTGCGCGGTATCCGCACGACCGTCCGCCGAGACCATCAGGCGATTGGGCGCGATGCTGACGTTGGTGAAGCCGGCCGAGGTCAGCCAGGCCGCCACCTTGTTGGCCTGATCGGAGGTCGGCGAATACGCGCTGACGAACTGTTCGGTCGACATCTTGTGCTGCACCATCGACAGCGTCGAGGTCTTGGCGGTGGTCAGGAAGGTATGCAGCTGGTCCGGATTGCGCAGCTTGAGTGCAACCTCGATATGGATCGGCTGCGAGGTTGCCAGCGCGCCGCTGACAACATCACCCTGGCGCAGCGGGGTGGCGTGCGGGGTCAGCACGACGAAGGCATTGCTGCTGATCACGCTGCCGGTCGTAGTGGCGCTGACCGACATGGCGGCGGTCATGCCGATGGCGGCGACCAGTAACTTGAGACGAAAATGGCTTGGCATTTGGAACTCCCAAAGTTTTTTCGAGGCGAACGAAGCCGCTGAGACCGCGTGGACCTCATGGAATCAGTGCCGTGGACACCACGGCACTGGCAGTTTTCTGGATTGCCCGGCGATCCCGTGCGTACGGCGGCCGATCCTCCCCCATGCATCCGTAAGGGCGGCGCGCAGTTTTTTTCGCACTCAAGCCAACGTCGAGGTGAATGGATTGAATGGCATGACGTTGTCACAGGATCATTCGTCAAGCTCCCAATTGACGAACCAGTTGACGGTAGGGTTTATGCCTGAAAACCGTCAATAGGATTTTTTCGCGCTACCGGTGATTGTCATCACATATTCGACGGATTATCCAAGGCACGCCGCCGGCGCAATTACTTTCGCGTATAGGAATGTTTTCGGGTGCCCTCGTGAACATGCATGGATGGCTTGGCAGCTCGGTTCATGGCTGTCGATATGGCGCATGGAAACAAGCCGACAAATGACTTGCATGGCTCCTACGGTGGATTATGAATCGACGGCAGCAGGATGCTTTTTGTATCCGTAAACGTGTCCAGCAATATTTTGCATCGAACGTAATTAATTGAGTTTTGATCGATATTATAAAAAATGACAGCGAAAGGTATTGCAGGTCCATTTTCATGACGGTGTTATCACCATGCTGCGAGAGGAGGTTCCGGCGAAGTGAATGCATGGGTTCACTGCATTCCCCCAAACAGATGGCTGCCGTTATGGGGAAATCTCGGCGCAGGATGTGTGCTCGATGATCTGCGCTGCACGAGTCAAAGCGCGACCGGACGATGGTCGTGATCGGCTCATCCGGTCGCGCCGGCGTGCGACCATGCATGGATGACTCATTCCGCCACATCCCCATTGGCCATCATCGGCGGCGGCCCGGCTGGCCTGATGGCGGCGGAGGCTGCCTGCGCGGCGGGGTTGACCGTTGACCTGTACGACGCGATGGGCTCGGTCGGCAGAAAATTCCTGCTGGCCGGCAAGGGCGGTCTCAACCTGACCCACGCCGAGCCGCCGGCACGCTTTGCCGAGCGCTACGGCCCGCGCGAGCGGGAGATCCAGCGCTGGCTCGATGCGTTCGATGCGGACGCGTTGCGTGCCTGGGCGCGCGGGCTCGGCGTGGAGACCTTTGCCGGCAGCTCCGGCCGGGTGTTCCCGACGGATCTGAAAGCGGCGCCGTTGCTGCGCAGCTGGCTGCGGCGCCTGCGCGAATCCGGCGTGACGTTTCACATGCATCACCGCTGGCTGGGCTGGCAGGCGCATGACACCCTGCATTTCGCCACACCGCAGGGCGAGCGTGCGGTGCCGGCCAAGGCGGTGATTTTCGCGCTCGGTGGTGCCAGCTGGCCGCAACTGGGATCCAATGGCGGCTGGGTGAAACCGCTGCAGGAGGTGGGGGTCGATATCGCGCCGCTGCAGCCGGCGAACTGCGGTTTCGAGCTGGCATGGAGCGAGTACCTGTCCAGCCGCTTCGGTGGTGCTCCACTCAAACCGGTGGTGGCGCACTGGATCGACCGCGACGGCGCTGCGCATTCGCGCCAGGGCGAATTCGTGCTCAGCGAATATGGCATCGAAGGCAGCCTGATCTACGCGATCGGCGCCGAGTTGCGTGAGCAGATTGCCGCGCGCGGCGAGGCCATGTTGAAGCTGGATCTGGTGCCCGGTTACACCCAGCCGGTACTCGCCGAACGCCTTGCCGTGCCGCGCGGCAAGCACAGCATCGGTGACTGGCTGCGCCGTCGCGCCGGGCTCGATCCGGCCAAATGCGCGCTGGTGTTCGAGCTCACCGACAAGCCCACGCTGGCCGATCCGCTGGCGCTGGCGGCGCAGCTCAAGGCCTTGCCACTCAGGCTGCGCGCGCCGCGACCGGTGGCCGAAGCGATCAGCACGGCCGGCGGCGTGCGGCTGGAAGCGCTGGATGAGAACCTCATGCTGCGCCAGCGACCCGGCGTGTTCTGTGCCGGTGAAATGCTGGATTGGGAAGCACCGACCGGCGGCTACCTGCTGACCGCCTGTTTCGCCAGCGGGCTGATTGCCGGCCGCGGCGCGGCGCGCTGGCTGCGCGCGTAGAAGCTCCGGCTTCAGCCGGCGAGCAGACTCTCCTGCACCACGGGCTGCACGTTCTCGGCCAGCACGCCCAGCTGTGTACGGCGCAATACCTGCGGCATGTGCTGCGCGACGAACTCGATGAAGCTGCGCAGCGCCGGGGTATGGCCGTGGCGGGATGGATACACCGCGTGGACGTTGCCCGCCGGCAGCGACCACGCCGGCAACAGAGGAATCAGCCGTCCTTCGGCGATCGGCCCGTGGCAGACGAACTGCGGCAACTGCGCCATGCCGACGCCACCAATCACCGCCTGATACAACACCTGCAGGTCATCGCTGACCAGGCTCGGATGGTGTTCGATCTGCTGGGTGCGGCCGTCGCTGGCCTGCAGGTGCCAGAAATGCCGGCCGTCGGCGTTGATCACGCCGACGCTGGAAAGACGCTTGAGATCGATCGGCTGTAGCGGCTGACCCTGGCGGCGCAGCAGGTCGGGACTGGCCACCAGCATCTGCGGGTCCATACCGTAACTGCGCATGATCAAGCTGGAGTCCTTGATCGAATCACGCACCCGGAACGCGATGTCGTAGCCGCCGGCGATCACGTCGACCTGGTGATGGCAGATATCGAGGTCGATCTGCACGTCGGGGTGCTGCCTGAGGAAGTCGACCAGGATCGGCGCCAGCAGCAACTGTGCGAACAGCACCGGACAGGCCACATGGATGCGTCCACGTGGCGCGGCCTGGGCGTCGTCGATGACGCGCTGGGTCTGCTCGGCGGCAGCCAGCAACAGCCGGCATTGCTCGTAATAGCGCCGGCCGATCTCGCTGACGTGCGAGCGCCGTGTGGTGCGCTGGATCAGGCGTACGCCCAGGCTGGCTTCCAGCCGCGCCACGCGGAAACTCAGTTGCGACTTGGCCACACCGAGCGCCTTGCTGGCATCGGTGAAGGAACCCAGTTCCACCACCTGCACAAAATAGTAGATGTCGGTGAGATCCTGCACGGTATGTCCCCGGTGGTCCGGGTCAGGCTAGCGCGATGCGCCGCAATGTCTTGCTGCAGCGCGCAATCGCACGGAATTGTTCGCTGATCATGGACATTTAACGCAATGCCAAGGGCTTATCAAGCTTCCGCCCCAAGGTGAATACTCCGGGTCGGGACAAGGCTAGATGCGCCAAGGGAGCGCGCACCGAACGGAACCGGTGCCGGCCGGTGACGATTGCTGGTTCACGCTAGCCAAGGGGTTCCAAGCCATGCGTGTGATTTCGTTGTTTCTTGCGGCCTTGTTGAGCGCAGCACTGGGCGTCGGCGGCATGTTGCTGAGTTCGCACGGTGTCCAGGCCCGGCAGGCAGCTGCAGGCAGCTCCAGCACGACGGACGCCCGGCACAGCCCTTCCAGCGGACTCAGTCAGAGCGATATCGCGAAGATGTTGCCGGCGACCGACATGGGCGCGAACGCAGCGCGCCAGAACAACCCCCATCTGCCTCCGATAAACGACAGCGCCGCCACGCCGTTCGACGCCGCCCCGATTCCGGTCAATCCGCTGGCGCCGAATGCCGACGCGATCGGTGCGAAGACCTGCGTGGCCTGTCACGCACAGGAAAACATGCAGGCGTCGCATACGCTGCACGTGGCCTCGTTCCGCGCCGGTGCGGCGAACAGCGGCCCACAGGCTGCCTGTGAAAGTTGCCATGGGCCAGGTTCCGAACATGCGAAAAATCCGACCGCGCCGGGCTCGATCATCGCGTTCACTCATGACGCGAAGACTCCACCGCAAGTCCAGGCCGGTGTGTGCCTCGGTTGCCATGCCGGCGGGGCGCGACAGCACTGGATCGGTTCGATCCACCAGAACCGCGGGCTATCCTGCACCGATTGCCACAACCCGATGGTGCGGCTGTCGCCCGAAGGCGTGCTGGCGAAGTCGTCGATCAACGAGGTCTGCGCGACCTGCCACCAGGACATCCGCGCCAAGTTCAACCGCCGCTCGCACATGCCGCTGCCGGAAGGGCAGATGGCCTGCACCGATTGCCACAACCCGCACGGCAGCATCACCAAGCCGCTACTGAAGACCGACACGGTCAACGAGACCTGCTACACCTGCCACGCCGAGAAGCGCGGGCCGTTCCTGTTCGAGCACGCGCCGGTGCGAGCGAACTGCCTCAACTGCCATGACGTGCACGGTTCCAACCAGCAGACCCTGCTGGTCGCACCGATCCCGATGCTGTGCCAGCAATGCCACACCATGACGCTGCACCCGAACGATCTGCAGACACCGGCCGGACTCGGCACCGGCCCGCATCCGGACGAGCGACTGATCGGGCGCGGCTGCCTGACTTGCCACAGCAATATCCACGGCTCGAACAATCCTTCCGGACCGAAGTTCCACAAGTGACGGAGGCGGACGATGCTTGCGCTGACAGGAAATCGCACGACGCCGACAGCCCTGGCGCTGGGCCTGTTGCTGGGACTGTTCGGCACCCCGGATGTGCTGGCGGGTGATACCAGCGGCACCATGCGGGTGGGCGACATGCAGTTCGGCAATGCGCTCGACCTGCGCGGATGGACACCGATGCTGCACCCGGCCGATCCCGACGGCATGTCGTATCTGCACGCCGGCATGCTGCGCACGCCCACCGGCGCGCTGTATCCGTATCCGCCGATGGTCGACGCCGGCAAGCCCATGGGACAGGGCGACTGGACTTATGCCGGGCTGGTCGAGTTCGGTTACCTGCATGTCGGCGGCGACCGCAACGCGGAATACTT
Source organism: Rhodanobacter glycinis (assembly GCF_006438785.1). Taxonomy (GTDB): domain Bacteria; phylum Pseudomonadota; class Gammaproteobacteria; order Xanthomonadales; family Rhodanobacteraceae; genus Rhodanobacter; species Rhodanobacter glycinis_A. The sequence goes on from NZ_RCZB01000006.1 coordinate 101,627, forward strand.
CCGCCAATATGCCGACTGGAAAAGTGGCGCCGTGCTGGGTCTGTTCGCACTCCAGCTCGACAACCGCAAGACCGGCAGCTACGTCGAGTTCCGTGGCAGTCGGCTGAGCCGCGACGACCAGTTCTATCGCCTGCGCGGCGGACGCTACGGAAGTTACCGAATAGAAGCGTTCTACCGCGACATGCCGCATACCGTGTCGACCAGCGCCTACCCGATCTGGAATGGTGTGGGCAGCACCGACCTGACCCTGCCCGCGCCACTGGTCGCCGGCGCCAGCACACCGGCCCAGGTGGCTGCCGTGTCGGCGGCCACGCCCCGGCGCAACATCGGGCTCACCCGCACGCGCGAGGGGCTCAGCTACGAAGGCGTGCTGTATCGCAACTGGATCGGCTCCGCCGCGATCACCAACGAGAAGCGCAGCGGCACCCGCCTGTGGGGCGGCTCGATGTTCTTCAACTACCCGTTCCCCGACAACGGCGGCATTCTGGAAACGGTGCGGCCGATCGACTTCCGCACCACCGACATCAACCTCAGTGTGCGCAACGTCGGCAAGCTGTGGCACTTCCTCGCCACCTACAACGGCTCGTTCTTCCGCAACCACAAGGACCACCTGAATTTCGAAAGCCCGTTCGCCCTGTACAACGTGGCGGGCACGCCACAGGTGGCCGACATCAAGGACGGCCAGTTCTCGCTCGAGCCGGACAACGACTACCACAACATCCGACTGGACCTGTCGCGCGAACTGAAATGGAACGGCCAGTTCACCGTGGCCGGCGCCTGGGGCACGATGCGCCAGAACGATGCGCTGCTGCCGCCGACTACCTGCACCGGCATCGGCGGCATCTTCATCGCGCCGCCGGCCGACTACACCTTTCAGTGCGCGAACTGGAACACCACCGCGGCGCTGTCGCAGAAGAGCGCGAATGCGCGCATCGACACCGGCCTGCTCGATGCGCGGGTCACCTTCCATCCCACGCCCGCGTTCGGCTGGCATGCCGGCCTGCGCTGGTATCGCGAGGACAACAAGACCCGCTACCTCGCCTACAACCCGCTCACCGGCCAGTACGGCTACATCTCCGAGAACGGCTCGCAGGGCAGCGTGGTGCCAGGCGAGACCGGCATCTTCGATCCGACCAATCCGCTGTACTGGTCGCGCAACGTCACCGTACGCAACGTGCCGTTCGGCTACACCGACTCGATCCTCGAACTGGGCGCGGACTGGCAGCTCGGGCGCAAGACCTCGCTCGGCGTCACCTACACCTACGACCACAACCAGCCGAAGTACCGCGAGCGCAAGCGCGTCGACGACCAGCGCATCAAGTTCGACTGGGTCAGTCGTGACGTCATCGGTGCCACCGTGCGGCTGAGCTGGGAGTACGCCAGGCGCGACGGCGACAAGTACAACTACGACCCGTACGTGCCGTTCTTCTCCGAGTCGCTGCCTGGCTTCGTCGATCCGGTTACCGGCCTGCCGGCACACACCGTTGCCGACATGCGCAAGTACGACCTGTCCAATCGTACCGAGAGCAAGGCGCGTGCGATCGTCACCTACCCGTGGGGCGACTCGGCCACGCTGTCGGCCACCTTCTACGGCAACCGCGATCAGTACGACGCGTTGATCGGCCGGCAGAACACCCGCACCACCGGCACCACGCTGCAATGGGACTGGCAGCCGACCCCGGCAACCACGATGAACGCCTACCTCGGCGCGGAAAGCTCGCGCATGGGCATCTCCAACGTCAACGACGCGGATGGACCGGACAACGGCGCCATCTTCGGCACGCCCGGCCAGACCAACCCCAATCTCGGTGGACCGCTGTATCCGTACGCCAACCAGTGGTGGGAGTTCGATCGCGAGAGCAATCGCAATGCGGGCTTGAGCTTCAGTCACGACTTCGGTCGCGCGCGCGCCGACATCAGCTACAACTACACCGGCTCGTTCGGTCACGCCGGCTACAACTACGCCACCATCGGTGCGCTGGCCTATCGCGATCCCGCCGGCGTGGCCGCGGCCAACGCCGGTTTTCCCGACAACAAGTACCGCACCAATACGCTCGACCTGGGCCTGAGTTTCCGCGTCAATCGCAACGTCGGCGTGCGCCTGTACGGCCGCTACGAGACCGGCGCCTTCAGCGACTGGCATTACGCCGGGCTCGACAACACGCTCAGCTACGACCACCGCCTCTATACCGACAAAGGTGGCCAGCTGCACTACAGCGTGAGCCTGGTCGGCGTCATGTTGAACTTGAAGTTGTAGGAGCCGTGATGACGTATCGCAGCAGTCTCCTGTTGGCTTGCCTGCTGATGTCGACCGCCGCACTCGACGTCGCCGCACAGCAACCCGCCGCCACCACGGCCGCGGCGCCGGCCAGCGTGCTGGACCAGCGCCGCATGCAGCCGATCAGCGGGGATGCCCGGGTTGGCGCCGGCAAGGCCGCGGTATGTGCGGCGTGCCATGGTGCGCAGGGTGTGGCGGTCGCGCCGAACTTCCCGAATCTGGCCGGGCAGTCGGCGAGCTATCTCTACGCGCAGTTGAAAGAATTCCACGATGGCCAGCGCAGCGATCCGGTGATGACCGGCCAGGCCGCCGCGTTGAGCGATGGCGACATGCGCGACCTGGCCAGCTACTACGCCTCGCTGGCGCCGAAGCCGGCAGGGCAAGCCGATGCCAGTTCGCGCGGCGCGCAGTTGTATCTGACTGGCGATCCCGCGCAAGGCATCCCGCCTTGTCAGGGCTGCCACGGCCCGGCAGGGCTTGGGCCGCAGCCGCATCCGAGCAGCGCTCCGCAACCGCCATGGGCCACGTTTCCGCATCTGCGCGGCCAGTCCGGCCTGTATCTGACGAAGGAGCTGGGTGATTTCAAGCACGGCATGCGTGGCGGCAGCAGCAACGCCAAGGTGATGCATGGTGTGGCGCAGACGCTGAGCGATGACGACGTGCAGGCATTGTCGGCTTACCTCAGCAGCTGGTGACGCCGGCGATGCCCGTGATGCGGCACTACGGCGTGGGCTGCTTTACAAGCTTGATCTCGAACAATGTCGGCCAGCGCTTGCCAGTGACGAACAGGCGATCGTGCGCGGCGTCGTAGGCGATGCCGTTGAGTACGTCGTTGCCGGGATCCGGCAGCTGGTTGATGTCGAACAGCCCGTCGAGATCGATCCAGCCGACGACATGACCGTTCGCGGGATCGATCCGCGCGATGCGATTGGTCAGCCACACGTTGGCGTAGATCTCGCCCTTGATCCACTCCAGCTCGTTGAGGTTGGTGACCGGCGAGCCCTCGGCCGTCACCAGGATGCTGCCGGTCGAGGCCAGCGATTCGGAATCCAGTATGCGCAGCACCGCCGATCCGTCGCTCATGTAGAGGTGGTGCTCGTCGCGGGTCAGCGCCCAGCCTTCGCCTGGATAGGTAAACGTGCGCTGCAGCTTGAAGCTGGCCAGGTCGTAGACGAAGCCGGTCTGGGTTTGCCAGGTGAGCTGCACCAGCCGGTCTTTCCAGTCCACGATGCCCTCGCCGAAATACTGCGACGGCACGTTGTAGCGCTGCACCGTCTCGCCGCTCTGCAGTTCGACCTTGCGCACCGTCGAGGTGCCGGCCTGGCCGGTGCTTTCATAGAGATAGCCGTCCTTGTAGAACAGGCCTTCGGTGTACGCGCCGGTATCGTGCGGATACGTGCGCACGACCTTGTAGCCGTAGACGGGTATGGCCGCCTGTGCGGCGGCACTGCCCAGCAGCAGGATGAGAGCGAAGGTCGAGGTGAGGCCAGGCAATCGGGTCATCGGTTCAACTTTTGCAGGGTTGAGAATGTGCGGTGGCGGTCAGTCCAACGGGCGCACGCGGAAATTGCGGCCCTTGATCTTGCCGGCGCGCAAGCGCTCGAGCGCCTTGTTCGCCAGCGCGCGGCTGATCGCCACATAGGCGCGCGTGGCGAACACATCGATCTTGCCGATGTCCTTGGCGTCGAGCCCGGCGTCGCCGGTGAGCGCGCCGAGGATGTCGCCGGGGCGCAGCTTGTCCTGCCGACCGGCGTCGATCACCAGGGTCTTCATCGGTGCCAGATGCAGGGTCTTGCCGCGCGACGGCGCGACTTTCAGCGGACGCCACGGCAACGGTGTGCCGTTGAGTTCCTCGATATTCGCCGCCTTCGGCCGCTCGCGCGGCGTGCACAGCGTGATCGCCAGGCCGGTCTGGCCGGCGCGACCGGTGCGGCCGATGCGATGGGTGTGGGTTTCCGGATCGTGGGCGATGTCGTAGCTCACCACCAGCGGCAGCGCCACGATGTCGAGCCCGCGCGCGGCCACGTCGGTGGCGACCAGCACGGCGCAACTGCGATTGGCGAAACGCACCAGCACTTCGTCGCGGTCACGCTGCTCCATGTCACCGTGCAGCGCCAGCGCGGAAAAGCCACGGCGATCCAGTTCCTGCGCCACCGCATCCACTTCGCGGCGCATATTGCAGAACACCAGCGCATGCTCCGCGTGCGCGCCGCTCAACAATTGCGCCAGCGCGTCGGGTTTCTGCGCCGGCTCCACTTCGTGGAAACGCTGCTCGATCGCCGGCTGCTCGTCGACCGGCGCGTCCACCGTCACTTCGACCGGATTTTTCTGCACGCGCTGGCTCACCGCGCGAATCTCGTCCGGATACGTCGCCGAGAACAGCAATGTCTGATGATGCTTGGCGATGCGTCCGATGATGTCGTCGATCGCCTCGGTGAAGCCCATGTCGAGCATGCGGTCGGCCTCGTCCAGCACCAGCACCTTGATGCCGCCGCCATGCAGGCTCTCCCGCTTCAGGTGTTCCTGCACGCGACCGGGTGTGCCGACCACGATGTGCGGGTCGTGCGTGAGCGACGCCAGCTGCGGCCCCAGCGGCATGCCGCCGCACAGGGTCAGCAGTTTCACGTTCGGTATGTTCGCCGCCAGCTTGCGGATCGCCTTGCTGACCTGGTCGGCCAGCTCGCGGGTGGGGCACAGCACCAGCGCCTGCAGCCGGATCGTGTCCACATCGATCGATTGCAACAGGCTCAGCCCGAACGCCGCGGTCTTGCCGCTGCCGGTCTGCGCCTGCGCGATCACGTCGCGGCCCTCCAGCATCGGCGGCAGGCTTTGTGCCTGCACCGGCGTCATCGTGGTGTAGCCGAGCGTTTCCACGCTGGCGAGCAGGGTGGGTTTGAGCGGGAGCGTGTTGAACGTTGTCATCCGCACATGATCGCATGGCGGCCATCGAACCACAGACTTGCATCCGCGCGCCGGCGCGGCGACCCTGTACGGCTACCGCCCCAGTGATCACCGCCATGGATATCGTTTTCATCGAAGATCTGCGCATCGACGCCGTCATCGGCATCTACGACTGGGAGCGCCGCGTGCGGCAGACGCTGTCGTTCGATATCGAGATGGCGTTCGACAACACCGTGCCGGCCGCCAGCGATGACATCGCGCTCACGCTGAACTACAAGGACGTGTCCAAGCGCCTGGTCGGCTACGTGAGCGAGTCGAGCTTCGGCCTGGTCGAAACACTGGCCGAGCGCTGCGCGGCAATCATCCGCGAGGAGTTCGGGGTCAGCTGGGTGCGCCTGAAACTGTCCAAGCCTGGCGCGGTGCGCGGTGCGAAGGCGGTGGGCGTGCGGATCGAACGCGGCACATGGCCGGACTGATGGCGCGCGTCTATCTGAGCTTGGGCTCCAACCTGGAACCGCGGCGCTACCTGTCCGCAGCGATTGCCGCGCTGCGCGAGCGCTTCGGCGCGATCACGGTGTCGCCGGCGTATCGCAGCAAGTCGGTGGGCTTCGACGGTGCGGATTTCGTCAATCTGGCGGTGGGACTGGATACCGAGCTGTCGCCCGAGGCGCTGAACGACTGGCTGCATGCGCTGGAGGATCGTCACGGTCGTCGTCGGGATGTGCCGCGCTATTCCGACCGCACGCTGGATATCGACATCGTGTTCTATGACGCACTGGTGCTTGATGGGCCGTGGCACCTGCAGATCCCGCGCAAGGAGTTGCAACATGCGTTCGTGCTGCGGCCGATCGCGGATATCGCGCCGGCGTTCCGGCACCCGCTGGGCGGCCTCAGCATGGCCGAGCTGTGGGCCGCGTTTCCGGCGGAGCACGAGCCTCTGACCGTCGAGCCGCTGCCGGACTGAAGGGCCTGCACTGTCGCGCGTGGATGGCTGGTGCTAGAAAGGCATCCTTGCAATCCACGGACGCGGGGGCGACACATGGCTGGGAAATTTGCACGCAGTTGGGCCTTGATGAAGGCGAGTGCGACGGTATTGCGCTCGGACAAGTCATTGCTGGTCTTTCCGTTGCTGTCGGGGTTGTGCACGCTGCTGGTGGCGGCGAGCTTCCTGATCCCGCTCGCGGTGATGGTGATCGGTGGCGAGCATGCCGGGCAGGATTTCCATCAACGCATGTCGGCGGGTACGTATCTGCTGATGTTCGCGTTCTATCTGGTGCAGTACTTCGTGATCATCTTCTTCCAGACCGCGCTGACCGGCGTGGCGCTGATGCATCTGCGTGGCGAACCGACCAGCGTGGCAGCGGGGTTTGCGCTGGCGCGTTCACGGTTGCCGCACATCTTTGGCTACGCGCTGATTGCGGCCACCGTCGGCCTGGTGCTGCGGATGGTGCAGGAACGCCTAGGCCTGATCGGCCGGCTGGTAGTCGGCTTCCTCGGACTGGCGTGGACCGTGGCGACGTTTCTGGTGGTGCCGATCCTGGCCAGCCAGGATGTGGGTCCGGTCGATGCGGTCAAGCGCAGCGTGGAGCTGCTCAAGCGCAGCTGGGGCGAGAACCTGATCGGCAACGGTGGCATCGGCGTGGTGTTCGGTTTGCTGATGCTCGTGGCCGTGCTGGCAGGCGCGGTGCTGATCGGCGGCGCGTTCGCGCTGCAGTCGGTCGTGGCGATCGTGCTGGCGGTGACCTTGGTGGTGCTGGGATTCATCCTGCTTGGCCTGATCCAGTCGTCGCTGCAGGGCATCTACGCGGCCGCGCTGTATCGTTACGCGGAATCGGGCGAGGCCAGTGTCGGTTTCGATCAGGCGTTGCTGGAACAGGCGTTCCGCAGCAAGCAGAAGAAGTGACCTGATGGACTGCCTCCCCGTGCAGGGGAGACAGTCACACCGACAGCGTGCGCCCGCCGTCGATGCGGATGATCTGACCGGTGACGAACGGCGCATCGCGCAGCAGCCACAACACCGCGCCGGCCACATCGTCCGGCGTGCCTGCGCGTTGCAGCGGCGTGCGCGTCAGCATCGCCTGCTGGTCGGCATATGGCTTGCCGTCGCTGGGCCACATCACGGCGCCGGGAGCTACACCGTTGACGCGTATGTCCGGACCCAGGTCCAGCGCGAGTGAGCGGGTCATCGCGGCGAGCGCCGCCTTGGCCATGCAATACAACGGGTGTTCCGCCAGTGGTCGTTCGGCGTAGATGTCGATCATGTTGACGATGCCGCCGCGCGTTTCGCGCAGGGCCGGAATCGCCGCCTGGCTGAGGAAGAACGGTGCCTGCGCGTTGGAGGCGAACAGCTCGTTCCATTGTTGCGTTGTCGCGGTGCCCAGCGGCGTGGGATAGAACGCCGAGGCATTGTTGACCAGTGCATCGAGCCGGCCATAGTGCGCCAGCAGCTGCTCGATCATGACCGGCAGCGACGCCAGCTCGGCCAGTTCGGCCTGCAGCAGCAAGGTACTGCCGCTGCGTTGCTGCTCCAGTTCGTCGGCCAGCGTGCGCGCGTCGTCGATGGAACGCCGGTAGTGCAATGCCAGGTCGTAGCCGGCTGCATGCAACGTGTGTGCTATCACCGCGCCGACGCGGCGACCGGCACCGGTGATCAGCGCGACGGGTCGATCATGGCGTGGCTTCATGCGTCGGTTCCTGCGGCGGTCCAGCGGACAGCTTGCCGCAAAGCATGCAGTGCGTCATCCGCTGGCGAGCGATCAGTCCGACTTCGGCTTGCGCGGTTTCCTGCTCGCGGCCTTGCGCGCGGCATGGGCCACCTTGCGAGCGGCGTCGGTTGTCGCCTTGTCCACCAGTTTGTCCATTGCACGACGCACCGGCGACGCTTTCTTGCGCGGTGCCGGTTTGACGGTTTCCGTGGCAACCTCATCGCCCTCGTCGGTCATCACGACATCGCCACTGAACAGCGCGATCGCGGTACTGGCGACTTGCCCGGTGTCGTAATACGCGTAGGCGCCGACGCCGAGTGCGCCGATCACCGGCAGCCAGCGCGATAGACCTTCGCTCACCGTTCGCTGGGTCAATTTCACACCGACCTGTTTCGCCACGCGCTGTGCGACGCCGTAGGACATGCGGCGGAACACCAATCGATCGCCCATCTGCACGACCAGGTCGCGGAACGCCTGTGCGGCGGTGTGGCGAAACAGGCACCACAGCATCTGTTCGCGACCGAGGGTGTGATTGCGGCCGTAGGCGGCGGCAATGTCGCTGACCATCTGACCCTGGATCTTCCAGATCGCGATTAGCTCCGGCAACAGGGTCAACCAGCCCAGCGGTCCCGGCGGCAGCGCCAGCGAACCGGCGGTGAGTGCGGCGCGCTGTGCCGCGCGATTGGCCAATCGGCGTGCCTCGCTGGCGGGATCGTTGCTGCTGCCGACCTTGCTGTCCGGCACCTTGCTGACGAAATCGAGGATCGCCTGGGTCACCCGGTTGTGCTCGACCGGTGCGATGACGGCCGGAACGTGCTCGCTGTGCTTGGCCATGCGCTGCTCCGTGGATCGCCGCCGCGAACCGGCGTGTGTTCCTGCAGTTTAGATGAGCCATGTGAAGCCGACCTCAATGGCTGGCGCAGGCCCGTCGGCAGCGGGTTTCACCTCGAGCATGACTTCCGGCGCTGGTGCGTGGGACGAATGATTAGTAATGTTATAACATTACATAAACTACCTCCCCATCGTCCCTTGCTGGAGCCACTGATGAAGCTGACCCTGCTCGCCCTGAGTCTTGCCGCTGCGCTGGCCGCGACCACCGTTCAAGCCACCGATACACCGGTGGCGACAGCCGCTGCCGTCACCGGCATGGATGTTCCGGCGGACAGCGGCACCGGCGACGATCAGCCCGTGACCAAGAATCTGAGCGCGATCGACGTATCCGCCAAGTTGGACCAGGCGCGCAACGCGCTGTCGCCGGACACCGGCAGCAGCCAGTACGTGATCGACCACAAAGCCATCACGCAACTGCCGCTGGGCGCCTCGACACCCATGAACCAGGTGCTGCTGCAGGCACCCGGTGTGGTGCAGGATTCCTACGGCGGCCTGCATGTGCGCGGCGACCACGCGAACCTGCAATACCGCATCAATGGTGTGATCATTCCCGAGTCGATCGGCGGCTTCGGGCAAAGTCTCGATGCGCGCATGATCGATAACGTGAAACTGCTCGATGGCGCGCTGCCGGCCCAGTACGGTTTGCGTACAGCGGCCGTGGTCGACATCACCACCAAGAGCGGCCATGACCTCGGCAATGGCGGCAGCGTCGGCATTACCAGTGGCTCGTTCGGCGCGCTCAATCCGAATGCGTCGATCTGGGGTAGCGACGATCGCTGGAGTTACTTCCTCACCGCCAATTATCTGGAAAGCGACGCTGGCATCGAGAACCCGACGGCCAGCAGGAAACCGAACCACGATCACACCAATCAGGTGAAAAGCTTCGGCGACATCAGCTATCTGATCAACGACGACACCCGTTTGAGCTTGCTGTTCGGCATGGCCAACAACCGCTTCCAGATTCCCAATAATCCGGGCCAGACACCGCAGTTCGGCTACCTCGACACGGTCGACTTCAACTCCGCCGACCTGAACTCGAATCAGCGCGAGAACACCCGCTTCGGCGTGCTGGCGCTGCAGGGCAAGCTGGGCCAGACCGACTACCAGGTGTCGGTAGGCCAGCGTTACAGCAGCGTCGCCTACGCGCCCGACGAGATCGGTGAGCTGATGTTCAACGGCGTCGCCTCGAACGTCACCCGCGGCAATCGCGCCAGCACGGTGCAGGCGGATTTCGCCACGCCGATGGGCGGCAGCCACACCTTGCGCTACGGCATTTACGGCAGCTTCGAACGCGCCGCCAGCGGCAACGATGCATGGGTGTTCCCGGCCAATGCCGATGGCAAGCAGACCGGCACCACACCGATCAACATCTTCGACAACAACCGCCTCACCGCGAAGACCTGGTCGGCCTATGTGCAGGACGAATGGAGCATCGGCGACAAGTGGACGCTGAACTACGGCCTGCGCGGTGACCAGTACCAGCTGGCGCGCACCGAAAGCCAGCTGAGCCCGCGTCTCGGTCTGGTCTGGCAGGCGACCGACAGCACCACCGTGCACGCCGGTTATTCGCGCTACTTCACGCCGCCGGCGACCGAGATGATCGCCAGCGCCAATATCGCCAAATTCGACGGCACCACCAATGCGGTGTCGGACATGGGCAACAACACGCCGCTGGCCGAGCGTTCGGACTACTTCGATGCCGGCATCTCGCAGAGCCTAGGCTCTGCCTGGACGGTCGGCGTGGATGCCTACTACCGCAAGGTGCGGCGTCTGCAGGACGAGGGTCAGTTCGGCTCGGCGCTGGTCTACTCCACCTTCAACTACGCGCAGGGCCGCGTGAAAGGGCTGGAGTTCACTGCCAACTATGCGCAGGGCCCGTTGTCGGCCTACTTCAACGCGTCGATCGGCAAGGCCATCGGCGAGCGCATCATTACCAGCCAGTACAACTTCGCTCCGGAGGACCTGGCCTATATCCAGAACCATTACATCTTCCTCGACCACGACCAGAAACTGACTTCGTCCGGCGGCATCAACTATGCGCTGGACAGCAACACCAGGCTCGGTGCCGATTTCCTGTTTGGCAGTGGTCTGCGCAAGGACGGCGCGGTGCCGAACGGTGCCTCGCTGCCGGCGTACTTCCAGCTGAATCTCAACCTGTCGCACGACTTCGCCTTCGACCGTTTCGGCAAGCTGCACACCCAGCTGGCCGTACTCAACGTGCTCGATCGCAGCTACGAGCTTCGCGATGGCAGCGGCATCGGCGTCGGCGCGCCGCAGTTCGGTCCGCGTCGCGGTGTATACCTGAGCGTGCAGAAGGATTTCTGAAGGCGCGACTCCTCCTTCTCCCATGGGGGAGAAGGTTGGGATGAGGGGCGGGCGCTCGCCTGGAGCTCAACCAAAGCGCCTTCGCGAGCAACCCGTCCAAATACCATCCGTTATGCTTGCCGCGCTTCTTTCACTACCGGCAAGACCGATGCCATCGCGACTCCCCGAACCCGGCGCCGACGAGCGCGCGCATTCCGATCACCTGCTGCAATTGCTGCGTGAGCTGATCGCCTCGCACGGGCCGTTGCCGTTTTCGCAATACATGGAGCGTTGCCTGTACGCACCGGGGCTGGGTTACTACAGCGCCGGCCGCACCAAGTTCGGTGCGGCCGGCGACTTCGTCACCGCACCGGAGCTGGGCGAATTGTTCGCGCAATGCGTGATCAATGCCGTACAGCCGACCCTGGCGATGCTGGGCGACGACGCGGATTTTCTGGAGCTGGGCGGTGGCAGTGGCGCGTTCGCCGAGGCGGCGCTCAAGGCGCTGGCGGCCGGTGGCACGCTGCCGCGGCAGTATCTGATTCTCGAACCCAGCGCCGACCTGCGCGAGCGTCAGCGCGAACGGCTGCACGCGAATCTCCCAGTCGAACTCAACGCCCGCGTGCAGTGGCTGGATCGTCCGCCCGAGCAGGACTGGCGTGGCGTGCTGTTCGCGAACGAGGTGATCGATGCGCTGCCGGCCACGCGCTTCGCGATGCGCGCCGGCGAAGTCTACGAGGAGTATGTGGCGCTGGATGGCGAAGGTCGCCTGATGCGCATCGATCGCCCGGCCGATGCGCTGGTAGCCGGCGCGGTGCGTCATGTCGAACGCGACCTCGGCACCGACTTTACCGATGGCTATCGCTCGGAAGTCCTGCCACAGCTCCCGTACTGGATCCAGGCGGTGGCTGGATCACTGACCGCCGGGCTGATGCTGTTCGTCGACTACGGCTATGTGCGCCGCGAGTTCTATCTGCCCGAGCGCGACGATGGCACGCTGATGGCGCATTACCGGCATCACGCGCACAACGATCCGTTGTACCTGCCAGGCTTGAACGACCTCACTGCCTCGGTCGATTTCACCGCGCTGGCCGAAGCGGGCAACAGCGCCGGCTTCGGCGTGGCGGCCTATCTGCCGCAGGCACAGTTCCTGATCGGCGCCGGCCTGCAGGACATCTTCGAAAGCGAGCAGGCGAAGATCACCGACGAACACGGCCGCTATCGGCTGGCGCAACAGGTGAAGAAGCTGATGCTGCCCGATCAGATGGGCGAACGCTTCCAGGCGATGCTGCTGGCGCGTGGTCTCGATGCGCTGGCCCTGCCGGCCGACCTGCTCGCCGCCGACCAGGGTGGGAGGCTCTGATCCAGCCGTCCAGACGTCTGTTCTGATCCATCGACCGGGCGGCCGCTCGCCGCCCGGGCCTGGCGACGAGGTCGGTCTATGGCAGGCGCGCGGGGGTTGGCGCCGATGTTGCCGGAGCTGCGACCGGGCCGCTGTCGGCCGGCGCCGCGGCGGAACCGGCCGGGGTCGGGTCGGTGGCCGGCAGCGGCGATACTGGCGTGCTGTCGTCCTTGCGACGGGCCAGCTCGCCGTGCTTGAACAGGTTGGCGGCCACCTGGTAATAGGCCACCGCATCGTCCACCAGCGACTGGTCCACCGTCTTCACCGCGGCGGCATCACCGGTGACGAAATTGGGCGTGAGCTGCTCCAGCTTCTGCTGCGGTTCCAGCGCCGTGAGCACGTTGCCGCGCAGGTAGCCGAGCTTCTCGTAGGTCGCCGGAAACGCGCGCTCGCGACCGGGCTCGAGCTGGAACACGTCATAGCCGAAGAAGCGGCTGCGATAGCTGAAGTTGAGCAGGCCCAGCAGGGTCGGAGGGATGTCGATCTGGGCGGTCAGCCGCTCGACCTTCTGCGGCTTGAAGTGTGCCGGGGCATAGATCCACAGCGGGATGTGGTAGCGGTTGATCGGGATGCTCGCCTTGCCCGCGCTGGCGGCATCGTGGTCGGCGGTGATCACGAAGACGGTGTCCCTGAAGTACGGCTTGGCGCTGGCGCGCTTCAGGAAGTCGCCGATCGACCAGTCCGTGTACGCCACCGCGCCGGCACGCGAGCCCTGCGGGAACGCCACCCGCCCTTCCGGGAAGGTGTACGGGCGGTGGTTGGAGGTGGTCATGATATGCAGGAAGAACGGCTTGCCCTGGGCATGGATCGCGTCCATCTGGCCCAGCGCCAGCGTGTACAGGTCCTCGTCCGCCACGCCCCATACGTTCTCGTGGTGGATGGTGGCGCTCTTGGGGATGTCCTTGCGGTCCACCGCGGCATAGCCGTTGTGGCTGAAGAAGTAATTCATGTTGTCGAAGTAGCCGTAGCCGCCGTAGACAAACTCCGAGGCGTAGCCACGGTCGTTGAAAATGCTGGCCAGCGAGAACAGGTTCTCGTTGTTCTGCATCTTCAGCACCGAGTCGCCCGGCGTCGGTGGGATCGACAGCGAAAGTGCTTCCAGGCCGCGCACGGTGCGCGTCCCGTTGGCATACGTGTTCTCGAAAAACAGGCTCTGGTCCGACAGCGCATCGAGCTGCGGGGTGAGCTTTTCGCGGTTGCCGAATACGCCAAGATAGTCGGCCGACAGGCTCTCCACGCTGATCAGCACCACGTTGAGGTGCTGCTCCGGGCCGGGGTGGCGGATCGCGCGGGTGAGGTCGCGCGGATCGTCGCTCACATAGGTGGCGTCGGGCGTCTTCAGCAGCGTGCGCACGCGGGCATAGGCCTCGGCCTCGGGCAGGGTGCGGTAGAACTTGGCGTAGTCCAGGTGGCCGGAGCGGAACGCGGCAAAGAACTGGAAGATGCCGTTGCCGGCCAGCTCGTTGACGTAGTTGTTGCTGGTGCGCTCCTTCATGTCGCCGGTGACGCCGGCGGTTACCGCCACGGTGAGCACCAGCCATGCCAGCGCCAGCATGCTGCGCTGGCCGAAACCGGTGCCGCCGTCGTTGCCGCGCAGGTAGCGGCGACTGAGCCATACCAGCAGCACCGTCAGCGCCGCCAGCAGGGCCAGCCAGGTACCGATCGGATACGACTCGCGGATATTGCCGATCACCTCGGTGGTGTACACGAGGTAGTCCACCGCGATGAAGTTGAAGCGCACGCCGAACTCTTCCCAGAACACCAGCTCCGAGGCGGCCACGAACAGCAGGCCGAACAGCAGCGCCAGCGACAGCCCGAGCAGATAGGCGCGGCCGCTGCGGCGGTTGTAGGCCAGCGCGGGCAGCGGCAGCAGGTACAGCACCACGATCGCCAGTGGCCACACCTCGTGCAGGCTGGCCTGCCAGATCCAGTGCAGCACGCCCCAGCACAGCGCAAAGCCGCCCAGCAGCGCAGCGATCCATGCCAGCCAGCGCCCGGCGTTGCGCACGGCGGGCCGATGGGTCGGCACGAGCCACAGAAACAGCACCATCGGCCAGGCCACGTAGACGAAGGTGGCCAGGTCGAACAGCGCGCCCGCGCCGAATGCATACAGCCAGTGCAGCGGCTTGGGCGCTACCCCGCTGCCGGTCATCACCAGCAGTGCAATGCGCGTGGCCACGCCAATCAGCAGGTAGCTGACGGCCAGCCAGACGAGGGGACGCAGGCGCTGGCGCAGCGGCGAGGGCGTTTGAAAGGTGAGGGACAAGGGAGGCTCCGGCAGGGCGGTCAAGGACGCAGTCGCGGCAGCGAGCGCGTCATGGCAGTTCGAGTGCTCAAATGCTACCGAGTTTCATGTTAGCAATGGCTTTGCTGCGCGCCGCCTCCATCGCCGCGCCCACCGCCGGCCCCTGCAGGCCCTGCGCGACGAACGGCGCGGACTGCACCGCGGCGGCGGCGGCACAGGCGCGGCGCAGATAGTCGGCGCTGGGGTAATCGTCGTCGGCGTGGCCGAGCCGGCCGCGCTTGTCGGCGGCGCAGGCGGCCAGAAAAGTGTCCAGCCGCGACGGCCGGCGCAGCGCGTCCAGCGCGGTGAGCAGCTTGAGCACGGTGGCCGGCTTGAGCTCCAGCGCGCGGTGCGCATTGAGGTGTTCGCGGCAGACCAGTTCGGCCAGCGTGGCGTGATCGGTCGGCACTTTCAGGCGCGCGGACAGCGCGCGCACGCGCGGCACCCCGGCGTGCTCGTGGCCGATGTGGCGAGGCAGCATGTCGGCGGGCGTAAGCGCCTTGCCGAGGTCGTGGCACAGCGCGCAGTAGCCCACCAGATCGTCGCTCGGAGCCAGTGCGGCGGCGGCATCCAGCACCAATTCCATGTGCGTGCCGGTATCGATTTCCGGATGAAACTCCGCCCGCTGCGGCACGCCGTACAGCGCATCGATTTCGGGAAACAGCACCGCCAGCGCGCCGGCCTCGCGCAGCACGCGCAGGAACGCGGACGGCTGCGGCTCGCCCAGCGCCTTGCGCGTCTCGGCCCACACCCGTTCGGGCACCAGGTGATCCACCTCGCCATCGCGCACCATCTGCTGCATCAGTGCCATGGTTTCCGGCGCCACCGAGAAACCCAGCGGCGCGAAGCGCGCGGCGAAGCGCGCCACCCGCAGCACGCGTACCGGATCCTCGACGAACGCCGGCGACACATGCCGCAACACGCGCGCCTCGATATCGCGCACACCGTGGTACGGGTCGGTCAACGCGCCGTGCTCGTCCTGCGCGATCGCGTTGATGGTGAGGTCGCGCCGGGCCAGATCCTGCTCCAGCGTCACCGTCGCATCGGCCTGGAACACGAAGCCGTGATAACCGCGCCCGGTCTTGCGCTCGGTGCGCGCCAGCGCGTATTCCTCGCCGGTCTGCGGGTGCAGGAACACCGGGAAGTCCTTGCCCACTGGCTTGTAGCCCAGCGCCAGCAACTCCTCCGGCAGCGCGCCGACCACCACGCGATCGTGATCGACCACCGGCCGCCCCAGCAATGTGTCACGGACCGCGCCGCCGACCAGATAGATGTGCATGAGCTGGATTCTGCCACGCGCGCCCGGGCAGCTGTGTGCGAAGCCAGAATGCGCTTTATGCGGCCATCGCCCTCACGTAAGCTGGCGCGCGGATTACCGGCGGGCGGGGAAAGTTTTGATCATGACGGCAAGGCATGCTCATCCGTTGATGCAGGGTCGTGCCGTGGGGCTGTCGCCGGCGGCGGCCGCATTGCTGGAAGCGGCTGCGGCGGCGCTGGATCGTCAGGATCCGGAAGCGGCCGACGCGGCACTGGCCCGCGTGCTGGCACTGGAACCCGACAGTGCGGAGGCACTGCGCATGCGCGGTCTGCTGCATCATCTGCGTGGCGATTACCCGCGAGCGTTGGCGTCGCTGCAGCAGGCGCACGACCTGCGGCCTGGGGACGCATTGATCCGGATGAATCTGGCCACGTCTCTGTATGCCAGTGGCGATGCCGAGGCGGCCGTGGCATGCCTGCGGCGGGCCTGCGCGATGGTGCCGGATTTTGCGCCGACCTGGTTCAACCTCGGCAAGATGTACATGTTGCAGGGACGTCCCGCCGGAGCCATCACCGCCCTGCAACGGACGCTGGATCTCGACCCGGAACATGTGCCGGCGCGGATCGTGCTGGCGCAGGCCGAGGCCAGTCTCGGCATGGTGGCACTGGCGCGCGTGAACTACCGCGAGGTGCTGCGTCGCCAGCCTGGCCAGCCACAGGCATGGTTCGGGCTGGCCAGTCTCGACGGCGAGCGCTTCAGCGCGGACGATGTCGCGCAGCTGCAGCAGACATTGGGGCTGCAGCAGGCGACCGTCGCCGCACGCGTCGCGCTGGGTTTTGCGCTGGTCCGGGCGCTGGAGGATCAGGCCGAGCCGCCGGCGGCGTTGCGTGCGTTGCACAAGGCCAATGCCCTGCAGCAGCGACAGTTGAACTGGAACGCCACGCTGGCGAGTGCGCAGGTCGATGCGCTGGTCAGGGCCTTCCCTGAACCCATGCAGGGCGCGGCGGATGCGACGCTGGGCGACGGGGTGATCTTCATCGTGGCGTTGCCGCAATCGGGCTCCCTGTTGACCGAGCAGATCCTTGCCGCGCATCCGCAGGCGGTTGCCGCTGACGAGGTGATCGACCTGCAGCAGATTCTCGACGCCGAATCGGCGCGCCGTCGCCAATCGTTTCCGCAGTGGGCGAGTTCGGCGACGGCGGCCGACTGGTCGCGACTGGGGCAGGACTACCTGGCGCGCATCGAACGCTGGCGTGGACATCAGCCGTGTTTCATCGACCGCAACCTGCTCAACTGGCGACTGGTGGGCGCGGCGCTGGCGATGTTGCCGGGCGCGCGCGTGGTGAACAGCCGGCGCGAGGCGTTCGAAAGCTGCTTCGCCTGCTACCGACAGTTGTTCATCAGTGGCAACGACTTCAGTTACGACCTCGACCACATGGTCAGCTACTGGCGTGATTACGATCGGCTCAGCCGGCACTGGCAGCAGTTGTTCCCCGCGCGCTTTCTTGAACACGACTACGAGTCATGGCTGGCCGACCCTGCAGCGCGGGTGCGGCGGCTGCTCGAATTCTGCGGTCTCCCTTTCGATCCGGCATGCGTCCGACTTGCGCGAACAGCGGGTGGTGCGCATGCGCCCGGCAACCTGCCGGCCGAGCAGCTGCTGCGCCGGGACAGCG
The DNA here is from genome assembly GCF_006438785.1 of Rhodanobacter glycinis. Taxonomy (GTDB): domain Bacteria; phylum Pseudomonadota; class Gammaproteobacteria; order Xanthomonadales; family Rhodanobacteraceae; genus Rhodanobacter; species Rhodanobacter glycinis_A. The sequence continues at coordinate 119,326 of NZ_RCZB01000006.1, forward strand.
CACGCAGCGCATGGTATGGAGGTAGCCTGCAGCGGCTGCGTGCCTTGCTGGCGTCGGTCACATCGCCCTGAGCGGAGCCAGGCGGTTCACCGCCGCAGTGAACGCGCCGTGGTCAGCCGGCGCTGCCGCGCCGGTTCGTTGAGCAGTACCGACAGCCACGGTGTGAACGGTTGCGGCACGATGCCGAGCGCGGCGTAGCCGTCGACCTTGCCGACCGAATCGGTGCGCAGCGAGCGGAAGTTGTCCAGCGAGAAAGGTTTGCCGGGCAGCAGTTCGGCGAACTGCGCCTGCAGCCGACCGAGACTGTCGGGCAGCGCGATGATCGGCGTGCGCAGGCCGGCCGCATCGCGGATCTTGTGCACGATCTCGCCCAGGCTGAGCACTTCCGGGCCGTACAGCTCGAAGCTGCGCCGCTGATCGGGCTGCTCGCTGTCGACGCAACGTGCGATCGCCTCGGCCACGTCGCCGACGAAGGTCGGTGCCATCCGTGCTTTCGCGCGCGCCAGCGGCAACACCGGCATGCGTCGCAGCAGTGCGGCGAAGCGGCTGACCAGCCCATCGCCCGCGCCGAAGATCACGCTGGGCTGGTAGATCGTCCAGTCCAGCGTCGATGCCCTGACCAGCGCCTCGGCTTCGCCGCGGGTCTTCAGGTACTGCGACAGGCCCTGGCCCGCCTTCAGTGAACTCATCTGGTGCAGTCGCTGCACACCCGCCGCGTGGCAGGCGGCGATCAGTCGACGGGTCAGTTCCACGTGTGCGCGCTGGAAGGTGTGCTTGCCGCCGGCATTGAGGATGCCGATCAGGTTGATCACCGCGTCGGCGCCCGCGAGTTGCCGGCGCAGCGCGTCGTCATCGTAGACATCGGCGCTGCGGACGCTCACCCCGGGCAACACGCCCAGTTCGCGATGCTGTTCGCGATTGCGCGAGAGCAGCACGATGCGGTGGCCGTCGGCGGCCAGCCGCGGCACCAGGTGGCTGCCGACGAAACCGGTGCCGCCAAGAATGACGAGATGCTTTGCGGCCATGGGGATCAATCCTCGGGTGAGCCAGTGTTCAGGGCGAGGCGCTGAGCGTGCTGGAGGTGGTGGCTGGCGCGCCGGATGGCGCGCTGGCGGGGCAGTCGACGACGCGGCGCTGCGTGGTGGCGTTTGGCAGTCCATACGGCTGACCGATCGCGCCCATGCGGGTGGCCAGCGGCACGGCGTTGCCGTGCAGGCGCCAGTCGTAGATCACGCTGAACGCCATCACCCGGGCCACGTATTCGCGGGTTTCCTTGAACGGGATGGTGGCCACGAACAGATCCGGTGCCAGCGCGCCGCGCGCGGCCAGCCACTGGTCGACCCGGTTCGGACCGGCGTTGTAGGCGGCGCTGGCCAGCCACGGCGAGCCACTGAAACGCGCGGCCAGCTCGGCCAGGTAACGCGTGCCCAGCGCGATGTTGATGGCCGGATCGTATAGCGTGTCGCCGCCACCCCAGTCGAGTCCGTGGCGTCGAGCTACCGCCGCGCCGGTGTCCGGCAGCAGCTGCATCAGGCCGCGCGCATCGGCGCCGGAACGGGCGTCACTCGTCCAGGCACTTTCGGCGCGCAGGATGCCGTAGGCCCACGCAGGTTCGATGCCGGCCTGCTCGGCTTGCGGCACCAGTCCGTCCTGGCTGGCCAGCGGAAAGCGCAGGTCGTACAGCTGCAGCGCGTCGCCGCTGCTCAGGGTGAACACGGCGCGGTCGTACCAGCCGCGCTGGTTGGCGAGGTCGGCGGCCACCCGCAGGGTGGACTGATCGGCGTCCTGCAGCGCCCGCGCCCACTCACGCCGGGCCAGTCTGGGCAGGTCGACGGCGTACAGCTCGAACGCGCGCAGCAGGCCGGGTTTGGCCAGCAGGGCCTGTTCGCGTTGCGGGTCATCGGCGAGGCTCAGCGGACAGATCGCATACGGCTGGTCGAGCCTGTCGGCGGCGAGAAAGCCGAAGAACGTGGGGCTGCCGGCCTGCGCCGCAAGCTGCCGGCGTGCTTCGTCGCCGCGGCCCAGTGCGGCCAGCGCGCGGGCGCGGAAATATTGCCACTCGCCATCCTGCTGCTGGCTGGCGGGCATGGCGTCGATGCCGGCCAGCACGGCCGTCCAGTTCTGCTGCGCCAGCGCCACCCGCACCCGCCATTCGCGCGAGGCGTCGGTCTGCACGACGGCCGGCAGGGCGATCAGGCGGGCCAGTGCGCTGTCATCGAAATCGGTGGCATGGAACAGCGCCAGCGCGTACAGGATCTGGTTGCGCTGCTGTTCGCTGAAGCTGAAGTGCGCTTGCAATTGTTGCCATGCGGCGTCGGCGCTGGCGGATTGGCGACGGGCCAGCCGGGTCAACGCCAGGGTGGCGGCTTGCCGGCCGCGCGGGGTATCCGACCAGCTGGTCGCGCTCGCCAGCGCACCGGCCGGATCGCGCAGCGCCTGGGCAAGTTGCTGCGCGCTGGGGCGGTCGGCGTCGGGCAGCCAGCCGGTCAGGCTGGCGATGGTGCCGGCCTGGCCGGCGTCGGCCGCGCGATCGATGCGGGTCCACAGGCGTGCGCTGGTCAGCAGGCCCTGATCATGCGCCGCACCGAGTACCGGGTCGCATGCATCCGGCAGGTTCGGCTTGGCCCACAGCGCGGCCAGATCCTTGTCGAAATCCAGCGTGCCGCCACCGGCGAGCCGCGCCTGCAGGGCATCGCAACTGAGCGTGTCGCCGAGGCCGGGCTGGTATAGCGCGAGGAAACCGGTCCAGTCCTGGCGGCGCGCCAGTTCCAGCAGAAAGCTGCGGCGCAGGTCGGCCGCGGGAATCCAGTCAGGATAGTGCGTCAGATACGACTCCACCGTGGCGCGGTCGACCTGCTGGATGTCGTGCTCGAGGGCGGCCGCCTGCAGATACGGATAGAGCGGATAGTCGCGCAGCCCGGTCGCCAGCGTCTGCCAGCCATCGCCACCTTGCCGGGCGGCGGCATACGCCTGCCTGAAGGCGGCGCGCTGGCTGGCGTCGGGTTCGGCGGCCTGCGCGATCGTGCCGATCAGCAACCAGGCGGTGGCCAGCAACAGCCAGCTCAGCGAGACGCACCGCGATGGGGTGGAAACAAACATGGAAACTCCTGCGGTCGATCCACTGACCAGTGTAGTCGATGGCCCCGGGTGGCTTGTCGCGAAACGGTGAGTGTGGGCGCGCCTGCTAAGCTGGCACGCTTCATCTTCAGCATCTCCGGGATCGGCATGTCGTCAGCACCTTCGTCCGCTTTTCGTCAAAAAAACGGATGGGCGTGGATGGTGCTGGTATTGCTGGCACTGGCCGGCTTGTACTGGTGGTGGGCGATCGGGCGGCCGGTGACGCTGCCGGATGCGCCGTCGGCGCGGATCGCCTGCGTGTCGTACGCGCCGTTCCGCCGGGCTGGCGAAACGCCGCTGGACGCGAAGGCCTTCATCAGTCCCGAACGCATCGACGAGGACCTGCGTGCGCTGTCGCAGCGATTCGACTGTGTACGCACCTATTCGCAGGGCCAGGGCCTGAGTGCGGTGCCGCAGATCGCCGAACGCTACGGCATGAAAGTGCTGATGGGGATCTGGCTGGGCAGCGACCCGAAGGCGAACGAGCAGCAGATCCAGTGGGGCATTGCCACCGCGCAGGCACATCCGCAGGCGTTGCGTGGGGTGATCGTGGGCAACGAGGTGTTGCTGCGCGGCGAGCTGTCGGCGCCGGTTCTGGCCGGCTATCTGCAGCAGGTGCGCACGGCGGTCAACGTGCCGGTGACCTACGCCGACGTGTGGGAGTTCTGGTTGCGCCATCCGGAACTGGCCGGCTCGGTGGACTACCTCACCATCCACATCCTGCCTTACTGGGAAGATCGACCAGTATCACCGGAGCGTGCCGTGCAACATGTGGCGACGGTGTATGCGCAAGTGCAGCAGGCGTTCCCCGGGCGGCGCGTGATGATCGGCGAGACCGGCTGGCCCAGCGCCGGTCGGCCGCGCCAGGCGACCAGCGCCAGCGTGGTCAACGAGGCGCGCTACCTGCGCGAATTCCTGCACTACGCGGCGACCGTGCACATGCCCTACAACGTGATCGAGGCGTTCGACCAGCCGTGGAAGCGCGCGCAGGAAGGCACCGCCGGCGGCTACTGGGGCATCTTCGACGCGCAGGCACGGCCCAAGTTTGCGATGCAGGGCCCGGTGATCGAGGAATCGCTCTGGTGGGCCGGCTGGCTCGCCGGCGCGGCGGGTGCTGCCGTGTTTGCACTGGTCGGTGCATGGCGGCGGCGCTGGCAGGGATGGCGCGGCTGGGCGGCACTGGCGCTGGCCGGTGTCGCCAGCGGTTGTGCGCTGGCCTGGCAGTACCGGCAGATGTGGTTCGCCTGTCGCGATGGCTGGGAGTGGACGGTGTCGTCGGTTGCCTGCGCGCTGGCCTTGCTCACCGCGTTGCTGCTGGCGCGCTGGATCGCGGCACGGTTGGCCGGGGTGATGCCACCCGCGCCGCCTGGCTGGTTGCGCGCGGGCTGGCTTTTCGTGCTGGCATTCTATGGATTGCTGCTGGTGTTCGACGGACGCTATCGGGATTTCCCGTTGGGCCTGTTCCTGCTGCCCTGCGTCGGATATGCGCTGCTCGGCTGGCTGTCCGATCGGCGCCAGCTGGCGAAGCCGTTGCTGGAGGAACGTTTCCTTGCGGTCTGGCTGCCATTGCTGGCGGCGATCGTGCTGATGCAGGAAAACGGTCTCACGCCGGTGGCGTGGCTATGGCTGGGAGTGAACCTGTTGCTGGCCATGCCGGTGTTCGTCGACTGGCGTCGGGCGCGCCTGCAGCCGCAGCAGGCGTAGGCTGCCGAGCAACAGCGCCAGCGCGCCGGCTTCGAAGCAATACAGCTCCAGCGCAAAGATACCGAGCGCAGCCGCGAGCCAGGCCAGCCACAGGCGCTGACGCCACAGCGCCAGCGCTGCGGCCACCAGTGCAGCCATACCGTAGGCGTTGTGCAGGAAGCCCAGCACCAGTGCCTGCCGCCAGTCGCACCATGCGGGAACGTTGCCGGCGCCGCATTGCTGGCCGATCGCGCTGGACTCGATCAGCCCATAGCGCAGCCACGCCGCAACCAGCGCCACCACCAGCAGCAACAACCATGGCAGGGCCAGCCGCGCCAGCCTCGAACTCATCGGCGACGCCTCTGCGTTGCCTTGCCGCCCACGTGTGCCGGAAGCCGGATTTCCGCGGCCAGTGGCAGGTGATCGGAAAACGCCTGCGGCAGCGCCCACATCTTGTCCAACTGGATCGCCGATGAGGTGAGGATGTGATCCAGCGCCCGTCGCGGCTTCCAGCTGGGAAACGTCAGGGTCGACTGCGCCGGCGGTTGCAGATTGCATTTGGCAAACAGCTGAGTCATCTCGACGCTGTGCGGTTCGGTGTTCAGGTCGCCCATCAGCACCGCATGCGGAAAGTCATGCAGCAGCTCGGCGATGAAGCCGAGCTGACGCGCGCGCGCCGGCGCGCTCAGCGACAGGTGCGCGATCATCACCGCCAGTGCGTTGTCGCCTTCGCCGAACTGGGCCAGCAGCGCACCGCGGCCGGGGATCCGGCTGGGCAACGGGTAGTCCAGCACCGAATGCGGCTCCAGCCGGCTGATCAGCCCGTTTGCCGAATGCGCCAGTCGCGCCATCGCCCGGTTCGGCTGATGACTCCAGAACGGCATGCCGGCGGTTTCGGCGAGGTAGCGGGTCTGATTGAGGAAGCCCGAGCGCAGGCTGCCGGCATCGGCCTCCTGCAGGCCGATCACGTCGAACTGCGGCAGCACCTCGGCAAGCCGGTCGAGGTTGTCCATCTTGTTGCGCCCCGGCAGCACCGCGTTGAGGCTGCGGGTGACGTACTCGCTGTAACGCTGCACGCTGGCGCCGGCCAGGATGTTGCAGCTCAGCAGGCGCAGGTGGCGCTCGGCGGGTGCGGGTTGAAGAATGGCGGCGCCGGTCATCGCAACACACTACAGGGAGAAGGGATGCAGGCGCTCACGCTCATGCGCCGGACACTGCATTGAGCATGATCCACCGGATGTGAACGACACGCCAGCCACGCCATCGGCGGCGTGGCACGAGCGGTCTATTTGCCGCTCAGCTCGCGATTGGCCAGCCATTGCGCCACCGCGGCCATCTCGTCATACGAGTGAACGCCGGCCACGCGATATTTGCCGTTGACCACGATGGTCGGGGTGCCGTCGACCTGCCATTTGCGGATCAACTCGAGATCGCTCTTCAGCTTCGCGGTCGTTTCGGCAGACGTGGCGATGCGCATGAACTCCGCCCGGTCGACACCTTCGCGGGCGTAGAAATCGGCCAGTTCGTCCATCGAGTTGATCGGATAGTTCTGGCCAAACTTGGCGGCGAACAATGCCAGGTGGGTGCGATCGATCACGCCGAGCTGCTTCGCCGCATAATACGCGCGCGCAAACGGCAGCCACTCGGCGCTGAATGGCGCCGGCAACAGCTTGAACGTCACCCCCGCAGGCAGCTGCTTGCGCAGTTTCTCGGCGATCGGCGCGAACTGGGCGCAGTGGATGCAACCGTAGGAAAACACCTCGGTCACCTCCACCTTGCCCTCGCTGCTGTAGCGCTGATGCGGGCCGGGCAGGGTCACGTACTCGCTGCCCTCGGTATAGGGCGCCGGCGCGCTGGACTGCGCGGTGCAGGCGCTGGCCAGCAACAGGCCGGCGGACAGGGCGAGGACGTGCAGACGGGCGAATCGCTTGGACATGGGAGCTACTCTTCGCAGCGCGGCCGTGCGGCCGCGGGTAGGGCGGATTGACCGCCGCGGGTAAACCGTCTACTTGCCGGCCGCTTCCTTCGCCACCAGCCACTGGGTCAGTTCGATCGACTGGGCGAAACCGCCGGCAGAGCTGGCGGTAAAGCGGTATTTCCCGTTGATGACCATGGTCGGCGTGCTTTCCACGCCATAGGCCTTCATCAGGTCGTCGGCGCGCTTCATCCGCGTGTTGACCGAGAACGAGTTCGCGACACCGGTAAATTCCTCTGCGGTCACGCCATATTTGGCGTAGAACTTCGCGGCGTCGTCGATCGTGGGCCACGCGGCTTTCGGCTTCGGGTTGCCCGCATCGAGGTTGTAGGTGGACAGCTCGCCGGTCTTCCATACCGCATCGAACATCGCGTCGTGGGTCTTGCCGACCAGATCCAGCGCCTGCGCCGCGTAGAACGCGCGCTGGTACATCGGCCAGTTCTCGTCCGGGCGGAACGAGGCGGCCAGATAGTTCATCACCGCATTCGCCGGGAGACTGCGGGCGATCTGGTCGACGGTGGAGTGGAAGCTGTTGCAGGCCGGGCAACCGTAGGAGAACACCTCGGTTACTTCAATCTTGCCCGGGTGGCTGGTCGGCTGCGCCGGCTCGATCAGGAAGTAGTTCTTGCCTTCGACCCACTTGCCGTTGTCCACGAACGGCGCCGCCGCTACCGCAGGCGCAGGTTCGGCCGGGTTGGCGGCAGTGTCGGAGGCAGCCGGTGCCGCGCTGCCGGCGCTGGCCGGCGTGACAGCCGTCATCGCGCTGGCCGGTGCCGTGGTGGTGGCCGCGGCTGGCGTACCTGCGGTGCTGGCGGTAACTGCCGGCTGGGCGGGGCCGCTGGTGCCGCTGTCATGGCTGCAGGCGGCAAGCGCAAGCAGGGCGGCACACAGGAACGGCAGACGCTTCAACATGGCAAACCTCGGGAAGTGGGGCGTAAAACCGACAGCGCCGACACTTCGGTCGGCGCATGGTCAATCAGGGCGTGGCGGCAGGCTGGGCATCGGCGCTGTGCAGGCCCTCGATGTAGCTGGCCAGCGCGGCAATATCGTCGGCGCTCAGCTGCTTGGCGATCGCCGGCATGATCTGCGACTGCGCGTCATCGCCCCAGGTAGTGCCGTCGTGCCACGACTTCAGCGTGGCCTGGATGTACTGCGCGTGCTGGCTGGTCAGCTGCGGATACTTGGCGCCCGGATTGCCGCGGCCATCGATGCTGTGGCAGGCCATGCAGGCGGGAATGCCACGCGTGGCGTCACCCTGACGGAACAGCGTCTGGCCGTGCTCGACCAGCGCCTGATCGGCCACGCCGGGCAGTGGCGTCTTGCTGGCGAAGTAGGCGCCGACGTCGTGCATGTCCTGCTGGGACAGTGGCGCAGCCATGCCCATCATGATCGGATTCTGCCGTTTGGCGGCTTTGAAATCGGTCAGCTGGCGCACGATGTACTGCTCGCTCTGGCCGGCCAGCTTCGGGTATTGCGCGTCGCTGGAATTGCCGTCCATGCCGTGGCAGGCGCCGCAGACGGCGGCCTTGGCCTGGCCGGCGGTGGCGTCACCCGGCTTGGCTGCGGCTTCGACAACCGGGGTCGCAGGCGCTGCTGCCGTGGTGGCGCTGGCCGGCACAGCTGCCGTGGCCGCTGCGGCCGGCGCGGCAGTTTTCGGCTGGGCGTCCTGTGCCATCAGCGCACTGGCGGACAGTGCAAACACGAGGGCTATGGCGGACCCGAGAACAGCGGGCCGAAAACCAGCGGACCGAAAACTCATACACTTGACTCCCGAGAGACTTGCGAACACTGCCAATGATTGCGGCCACAAGGCTTGCAACAGGCAGAAACCGCAGAATTATCCCTGTGCCACCATAGCTTGGTCAAACCATTCCCATGTCGAATCCGCTTCAGGGTGCCCAGTTCGTGCTGGCCGCCCATCGCATCAGCCAGCTTCCCGCCGATCACGGCGCCGAGGTGGCGTTTGCCGGCCGCTCCAATGCCGGCAAGTCCAGCGCGCTGAATGCGCTGACCAACCACAAAGGGCTGGCGCGAACGTCCAAGACCCCTGGCCGTACCCAGCAGATGGTCGCCTTCAGCCTGCCGCCGCCGACCCAGGTGGATGGTCAGCCGCCGTCGGATGTGCGTCTGATCGACTTGCCGGGTTACGGCTACGCCAAGGTGCCGCTGGAGATGCGCGAGCACTGGAAGCTGGAGATCGATGCGTATCTGCATCAGCGGCGCAGTCTGCGCGGACTGGTGTTGATCGTGGATATCCGCCATCCGCTGAAGGAGTTCGACCGGATGATGCTGGAGTTCTGCTTCGCCACCCAGCTGCCGTGTCACCTGCTGTTGACCAAGGCCGACAAACTCTCGCGTGGCCAGGCCACCCAGGCGCTGGCCGCGTTGCGCAAGCAGTTTGCCGCCGAAGGCCTGCACGCTACCGCGCAGATCTTTTCGTCGTCCGCCGGCACTGGCGTGGAGGAAGCACGGCAGGCCGTGATGACCCTGCTGCGGCAGCCGCGCGAGGGCGCGCATCAAGGACGCGAGCGCTGATGATTGCCGTGGGGGCGACTTCAGTCGCGATACCTCCCCTGGTGGTCGGTCAAGAGCATCGCGACTGAAGTCGCTCCCACAAATCGAACCAGATCAGCCGCGCACGGATTGCATGAACACCGCGCACAGCGCCTGCATGCCGGCGCGGTCGTCGTCGTCGAAGCGGTTGATCAGCGGACTGTCGACATCCCACACACCGAGCAGGCTGCCGTCGGCCTTGATCAACGGCACCACGATTTCCGATTGCGAGGCAGCGTCGCAGGCGATGTGGCCATCGAACGCATTCACGTCGCGCACCAGCTGCGTTTCACGCGTCTGGGCGGCGGTGCCGCAGACGCCGCGACCGATCGCGATGCGGATGCAGGCAGGCTTGCCCTGGAACGGGCCGACCACAAGCTCATGGCCGTCGTACAGGTAGAACCCGGCCCAGTTGAGTTCGGGCAAGCTGTGGTAGATCAACGCGCTGAAATTCGCCGCGTTGGCGATCAGGTCGCGCTCGCCGCTGAGCAGGCCGCGCGCCTGTTGCGCAAGGTCCTCGTAATGCTCGCGCTTGCTGGCGTACGTGTGGGATTTCAGTTCGAACATGCGGTGCGTCCGGCGGCAAAGCCCGTATTATGCGCCGAGCCATTTGACGAGGATGCAGCATGAGCCTGACCGAGCAGCGCGAGGGGATCGAGGCGGGGCGGCTGGACATGTTCGTGGATGGCGCGTTCGCGTTCATCCTGACTTTGCTGCTGATCGGCGGCGACAAGATTCCCGACAGCACCGACAAGCTGCTGTACATGCTCGGCGGCGTGCCGGCGTTCGCCGTGTGCTTCTTCCAGATCGCGTTCTTCTGGCATGGCCATGTGCGTTGGCGCAAGCGTTGTCACAGCGCCGACAGCACCGGTCGCTGGCTGTCGCTGCTGCTGGTGTTTTTCGCGATGATCTTCGTCTATCCCTTGCACATGGTGTACTCAGGCGTGTTCAACAGCTTGAGCGGCGGCGCGTTGCCGAGCGATTTCCACTTGACTGGCGGGCCAGCTGACATACGTGCCCTGTTCGCCTGTTTTGGCTTTGCCTATGCCTGCATGGCAGGCACGCTGACGCTGCTGTTCCTGCACGCAGCAAAGAGTGCGGCGAAGCGTGGCTTCAGCAACCTCGATGCGCGCCGCGAGATGCGCATCTGGAGCGTGCCGGCGACGATCGGCCTGGCCTCCGCATTGACCGCGTTGGGATTGCCGTTGTCGGCGCCGGCGTGGGTGTGGTCGATTCCCGGGTTCATGTATTCGCTGCTGTTCCTGATCGGACCGGTGGTGAACCGTTTCAACCGGCGTTACGCGCGAGCGTGACGGCTGCCGTGTTCATCGCCGGCACCGATACCGGCATCGGCAAGACGCATGCGGCGTGCACGCTGCTGCACGCGTTGCGTGCGGCCGGGCATCAGGCCTGCGGCATGAAGCCGGTTGCCAGCGGCTGTGCGATGACCGCCGATGGCCTGCGCAACGACGATGCGCTGGCGTTGCAGGCGGCAAGCAGCACGGCGCCACCGTATGCGGCGATCAATCCGGTGGCGCTGCGTGATCCGCTCTCGCCGCACTTGGCGGCGGCGCACGATGGCGTGCAGATTTCCCTGGCACCGATGCGGGTGGCATTCGATCAGCTGCTCGGCGGTTACCAGCGTGTGGTGGTCGAAGGCGTCGGTGGCTGGCTGGTGCCGCTGGCGCCACAGCTGTTCGCGGCGGACATTGCGAAGCAGTGGCAGCTGCCGGTGATCCTGGTGGTCGGGTTGCGGCTGGGTTGTCTCAATCATGCCTTGCTCAGCGCGCAGGCGATCAGCGCCGACGGTTGCCGCCTGCTGGGCTGGATCGGCAACTGCATCGACCCGGCGATGGACGCGCTCGAGGAAAATCTGGCCACGCTGCGCGAACTGTTACCGGCGCCCTGCCTGGGCGTGTTGCCCTATGGGGTGGCGCCGGTGCAGGCGGCCAGCGAGTTGGCGCCAGCGGTGTCGGCCTTGGGCTGAGCTTCACATCGGTCATGTTTGGATAAGCGTCGATACCCACCGCTGGAGGCACGCATGGCCCGCAACCACTATTACCTTTCGATCGCCGACCTGGCCCGTGCGCGCGGCGACGATCCGCGGTTTGCCTACGAGGGTGCCGGACCGAACGATTTTGCCGCGACGCTGCAGCAGGCATTGCGCGACGACGCGCTGTTCCAGCGCTGGCGTGCGGCGCAGCCGGACCCGGACGCGGTGGACAGCAGCCTGGGCAGCACCGACCCTGGCGCGCAGGTGACCGCGCAGGTGACTGACCTGCACACCGATGTCGACCTGATCACCGACCTGCCGATGAGCGTGGTGCGCCATCGGCTGTACCTGCTGATCGGTGCGGCGTGGCAGTTGCGCGACATGCGCGCCGTCTGACTGAGCAGGTCGGTTTCCCGTTCGCTGCGCGGCTGCCGTCGAGGTTTGGAAAGTGGCTGCGGTGTGGGTACAGTCGGCGATTGCCAACTCCGTGCCCGGCAAGGGCACACTATTCGGGGAAACCAGATGTTTCGTCTGCGCACGATTGCAATTGCCACCACGATGGCCCTGGCCGCCTGCTCGCAGCAGCCGAACGGTGTCACCAACTCACCCGCGACAACCGCCTCGGCGGCTGCCGCCAGCAACGCCGCAGCGGCCACTACCGACATGACCAGCAATCCGTTCTCCAGCGCCAGCACCCTGCCGTTCCAGGCCCCGCCGTTCGACCGGATCAAGGACACGGACTACCAGCCAGCGCTGGAGGAAGGCATGCGCCAGCATATGGCCGAGATCGAGAAGATCGCCGCCAACCCGGAGGCGCCGACGTTCGAGAACACTTACGTGGCGATGGAGAAATCCGGCGCGATGCTGAATCGCGTGATGGCCGCGTTCAATGCGGTGACCGGCGCCAATACCAACGACACGCTGCAGAAAGTGCAGGAGGACGAGGCGCCCAGGCTGGCTGCGCATTCGGACGCGATCCATCTCGACAGCCGCCTGTTCCAGCGTGTCGAGACGATCTACAACCAGCGCGACACGCTCAAGCTCGATCCGGAATCGGCGCGGCTGGTCGAGGTGGTCTACAAGGACTTCGTGCATGCAGGCGCGAAACTTTCCGACGCCGACAAGGCGAAGCTGAAGGATCTCAACAAGGAAGAGTCGACGCTGAGCACCGCGTTCACCAACAAGCTGCTGGCCGCCACCAAGGAGGCCGCGCTGGTGGTTGCCGACAAGGCGAAGCTGGTCGGCCTGTCCGATGCCGAGCTTGCCGCCGCTGCGCAGGCCGCGAAGGACCGCAAGCTGGACGGCAAATACGTGCTGTCCCTGCAGAACACCACCCAGCAGCCTGAGCTGCAGGACCTGAGCGACCGCGACACCCGCAAAGCATTGTTCGAGGCCTCGTGGAACCGCGCCGAGAAGGATGATGCCAGCGACGCCCGCAAGACCATCGAGCGGCTGGCACAGATCCGTGCCGAGCAGGCCAAGCTGATCGGTTTCCCGAACTATGCGGCGTGGAAGCTGGACGACCAGATGGCGAAGACGCCGGAAACGGCACTGAAGTTCATGCAGGAGCTGGTGCCCGCCGTCACCACCCGCGCCAACGTCGAGGCGAAGGACATCCAGGCGCTGATCGACCAGCAGCACGGCGGCTTCAAGCTCGCGCCGTGGGACTGGAACTTCTACGCCGAGCAGGTGCGCAAGGCGAAATTCGACCTCGATGAAAGCCAGATCAAGCCATATTTCGAACTCGACAACGTATTGCAGAACGGCGTGTTCTACGCCGCCAACCAGCTGTACGGGCTGACCTTCAAGGAGCGCCACGACATCCCGGTGTACCAGCCGGACGTGCGCGTGTTCGAGGTGTTCGACAAGGACGGCAGCTCGATGGCGCTGTTCTACTGCGACTACTTCAAACGCGACAACAAGAACGGCGGCGCCTGGATGGACAACCTGGTCACCCAGTCGAAGCTGCTCGGTACCAAACCGGTGATCTACAACGTCGCCAACTTCAGCAAGCCGGCCGCCGGCCAGCCGGCGCTGCTGTCGTTCGATGACGTGACCACCATGTTCCACGAGTTCGGCCATGCGCTGCACGGTCTGTTCGCCGACGGGCAATATCCGACCTTGTCCGGTACCAACACCGCGCGCGATTTCGTCGAGTTCCCGTCGCAGTTCAACGAGCACTGGGCGACCGATCCGAAGGTCTTCGCCAACTACGCGAAGAACTACAAGAGCGGCGAGCCGATGCCGCAGGCGCTGGTCGACAAGATGACCAAGGCCGGCAAGTTCAACTCGGGCTACGGCATGACCGAGCTGGTCGCCGCCGCGCTGCTCGACATGAACTGGCATATGCTCAGTGCCGATGCGCCGCTGCAGGATGCCGACCAGTTCGAAGCCGCCGCGCTGAAGAAGGACAACATCGACCTCAGCTATGTGCCGCCGCGCTATCGCTCCAGCTACTTCCAGCACATCTGGGGCAACGGTTACGCCGCCGGCTACTACGCCTATCTGTGGACCCAGATGCTGGCCGACGATGCCTTCGTGGGCTTCAAGGACCACGGTGGCCTGACCCGCGAGAATGGTGATCGCTTCCGCGCGATGATCCTGTCGCGTGGCAACACCGAAGAGCTGGCGAAGCTGTACAAGGACTGGCGCGGCCAGGATCCGAGCATCGAGCCGATGCTGGAGAATCGTGGTCTGAAGGATGCACCGAAGACGTCCAGCAAGTAACAAGTGAAAAGATCGGGCCGGCTATCTGCCGGCCCGAGCGTTTGAAATCAATGGAATTGATGCGTCCTCGTTCAGGACGTTGGGGTTCACATGAGCACAAGTGCGCGTGTCTTCTGCTGGATGCTGCTTTCGCTGTTGGTCACATCGGCCCATGGAGCCGAAGTCCAAAGCACCAAGCCGTCTGTTTCCAATAGCTTATGGGATGAGCTTGGCCGTTTCGCCGGAAGCAAGATAGACATGGTCGATGCCTACCAGCGTCTGCACTCGACGCATTGGGATGGCGCCGCTTCCAATAATGAGCAAATGCTGTCGATGACGGATGCCATGTTGGGCCGATACGAGCAGGCCCAGCAAGAAATGGACAGCGCCTTCAAGCACGTCCCGTCACCGACGCCAGCCTGTTCGGCTGATCTCGGAGCCGGCACTTTTGATCAATGGCTGAGGACGCATGTCGGCAAGTTCGATCTGGTCATGGTGAACGAGGCGCACAACCAGCCCATGAGCCGATCGGCGATTTATCAAATGCTTCCGATCATGCGCCAGCAAGGGTTTTCGATTCTTGCGCTGGAGGCATTGCCTGACCCAGTCACGACGAAGTGGATCAATCAAAATGGCTACGCCCTGGACGAAAAGAGCTACGGCTTCTATCTGCGTGAGCCGATTGAGAGTGAGATTGTCAGGCAGGCGAAGCGGTTGGGATTCACGTTGGTCGATTACGATAATTTTTCGGCACATCGCGAACAGGATGAAGCCCGTAATCTTGTACGGATTTTGAAACAGCATCCTGGCAAGAAGGTCTTCGTTGTGGCGGGTTACGACCATATCAAGCGGATCGATGGCCGGATGGCGAAGCTTTTGCCCAAGCTTTATGCCAAACCGTTTCTCAGCATCGACCAACTGGGCAATACGAACGATGTGATGAACAGCACCTGCCACCTGAGCGGTTCATCTGCAGACGATCGGGCTGCGGGCACACTGTCTTCCATGCGCTGGCGGTCCGGTGGTCGTGGAACGGACATTACCGCATGGCGTACCGGCGCATATGCACTTGATCGCGAGGTAGGTCCAGGCAGCGAATGGCTATCGCTCGGGGGTGCTCGTCGGCACTACCGATTCAGCACAGACAACGCATGCGGAGAATCGGGCAAGGTCTGTCTGGTTGAGGCGCGATATGCCAGCGAGCCGGAAAATGCGGTGCCAGCCGATCGCTATCTCGTATCTGGCACGGAGCATTTCGCGGATCTTTATTTGCGCGATGGTCGATATGTGGTGACCTACCGCAATGCAAGCGGCGTGTTGAAGCGCACCGATGTCATGACCACTCGCGGCGGAATTCTCAGCCACTGATTTCGAGTGCTGCAAGGCGGCACAGTTAGAACCCACGTGGAATAATCGAGGCTCCTCGATCGGAGTGGCCTGCACATGGACAGCCATCATTTCCTGCGGACCGCGGTGGTGTTCCTGCTCGCCACGGTGATCGCGGTGCCGCTGACCAAGCGCTTCCGGCTTGGGGCGGTGCTCGGCTACCTGCTGGCCGGCGTGGCCATCGGACCGCAGCTGCTGGGCCTGGTCAGCGACACCGAGGGGGTCGCCACGATCTCCGAGTTCGGCGTGGTGCTGATGCTGTTCGTGATCGGCCTGGAGCTGTCGCCACAGCGATTGTGGGTGATGCGCCGCTCGGTGTTCGGTACGGGTCTGCTGCAGGTGCTGGCCAGCAGCATGGCGATCGGCGCAGCGGCATATTTCCTGTTCGGCCTCAGCGGCAGGGCAGCGGCGATCGTCGGTGGCAGTCTGGCGCTGTCGTCCACCGCGTTCGGCCTGCAGATCCTGGCCGAGCGCAAGGAGGCCGGCGCGGCCTACGGGCGCCAGGTATTCGCGGTGTTGCTGTTCCAGGATCTGGCGGCGATCCCGCTGATTGCCGCGGTGCCGTTGCTGGCTTCATCGACCGCGCAGAGCTTCGACCTGTTCGCGGTGCTGCGCACGATCGGGGTAATCCTGGCGGTGGTGGTCGGTGGTCGTTACCTGTTGCGGCCGGTGTTCCGTTTTGTGGCACGTGCGGATTCGGTGGAGGTGTTCACTGCCACCGCGTTACTGGTGGTGATGGGCGTCGCGCTGCTGATGGAACTGGCCGGGGTTTCCGCCACGCTGGGCGCGTTCCTCGCCGGCATGCTGCTGGCCGACTCGGAATACCGGCACGAGATGGAATCGAACATCGAACCGTTCAAAGGCCTGCTGCTGGGGCTGTTCTTCATCAGTGTCGGCATGTCGATGGATATCTCGCTGCTGCTGCATCGGCCGGGGCTGATCTTCGGTCTGGTAGCGGGGTTGCTGCTGCTGAAGAGCGTGCTGCTGTGGCCGCTGGGGCGGTTGCTGGGTGGGCTCAATCGTTCCGATACCTTGCGCATGCTGGTGCTGCTGGCCTGCGGCGGCGAGTTTGCCTTCGTGGTGCTGCGGCAGGCGGCCGAGCAGCAGCTGATCGATATCGGTCAACGCGATGCGCTGGTGCTGACGATCACCCTGACGATGGCGCTGACGCCGTTGCTGGTGGTGCTGGCGGCGAAGGTGCTGAACGTGATGCCGAAGAAGCCGCTACGTGAGTTCGACAGCATCGACACGGCGCCGCCGCGGGTGATCATCGCCGGCTTCGGCCGGGTCGGGCAGATCATCGCCCGCGTGCTGCGCGCGCAGGGCATTCCGTTCGTGGCGCTGGAACACTCGGCCGAGCAGGTCGATTTCTCGCGCCGCTTCGGCACCATCAACCTGTTCTTCGGCGATCCGGCACGGCCGGAGTTGTTGCGCGCGGCGCAGGCCGACAAGGCCGAAGTGTTCGTGCTGGCCACCGACGATCCGGAGGCGAACCTGCGCACCGCGCGGCTGGTGCGACGGCAGTATCCGCATCTGAAAATCATCGCGCGCGCACGCAACCGCCAGCACGTGTTCCGCCTGATGGACCTGGGCGTGGACGAGCCGGTGCGTGAGACATTCCACTCCAGCCTCAAGATAACCCGCAAGACGCTGGAGGCACTCGGTCTGTCGCATGAGCTTGCGGTCGATCGGGTCGAGCGGTTCCGTCGCCACGACGAGGACCTGCTGAAGAAGCAGGCGCTGGTCTACGACGACGAGACCAAGCTGATGCAAAGCACGCGCGATGCACTGGTCGACCTGCAGCGGCTGTTCGAGGCGGACGCCGAGCCGAGTGCAGAGCGTGAACGCCGACGCGACCCGGCGGTGCCGCTGACCGGCGACGACTGACTGAACCCTGGGGTCACCCGGATCGAGTGGCGAAAATTCGCACGGACTGGAGTAGGTTGCGTCAACCGGCTGCCGGTCCCGACGTTGCCTAGCAGCATGCCTACGACTCAGCTCCCCGCCTTGACCGGCCCCGTCGTGATCCGCTTTGGCCGGCTCGGCGACACCATCCTGCTGCAGCCGCTATTGCACAAGCTGCACCTGCGCTATGGCCGGCCTTGCCAGTTGCTGACGCTGGGGGATTGGTCGCCGGCGCTATATTCGGCGCAACCGGAGGTGGCCGGGTGCATTCCCCTGCGTTCGCAGTCCGGACCGATGTGGCTGCACCCGCAACGTTGGCGTGCGGCGCTGGCACTGCGTCGCCGGCGCGCGTCGCCGTTCTACATCTGCGAACCCGAGTTCCGCACACGGACCAAGATACGCCCGATGCTGGCGTTGGCTGGCGTGCCGGCCGAGCATTGCACGTTCATCGAAGACATCCCGTCGATCGAACACGAGCACTGGGTCGACTGGCTGCTGCGCTTCGGCGACACCACGCCGGCCGCGTTTCGCGCAAGTAGCGAGTCGACGCCGCCCCGTGTTCATGCCGCTCCGCAGTTGCATGTCAGTGCGGCCGAGCGTGCCGACCGCGAGGCATGGCTGCATGCGCAAGGTCTGAGCGGGCGCCCCCTGGTGCTGCTGCAGCCAGCCAACAAGCGCACCATGCGCTGGAACGGGGTGCGCGCCGCCGAGGATGACGACAAGTCCTGGCCGGTGGAGCGCTGGGCCGCATTGGCGCGTGCGATCAGCTACCGCCTGCCGCAGGCACAGGTGTTGTTTTGCGGTTCGGCTGCCGAGGCCGGCTATCTCGATACCTTGTTGGCGGTTACTGATGCGGCGTCACCCAGAATTGACGTTGCGGTATTGCCGCTCGGTCGGCTGAAGGCGCTGTTGGAGATCGCCCACAGCATGGTCTCGGTAGATACCGGGCCGGCCCACCTTGCCGCTGCCATGGGCTGTCCGCTGGTGGTGCTGATGGGGAACCGCTCACCGCAGTTGTGGACTCCGCGCAGTGGATCCGGAAGTGAGGTGATCGTTCTCGGCGGCTTGCCGGGGATTCGACGGGTGGACGAGATCGAGACGGTGCAGGTGGTGAACGCATGGCGCGCGTTGCGCTGGCGCATCGTGGTGGCGACCGCCAAAAACGGCGCCGAGACGATCGCCTACTCGGCCGGCTGCGCCGGTTGACGCAGTGTTTGTCGCACGCTCGGGATCGCGCCGCTGCGGGCGGCCAATTCGTGCGCGATATCGACGTAGCCGAGTTGCCGCGCCACATCCGCAGCGGTGCGGCCAAACGCATCGGTCGCATTGCGATCGGCACCGCGCGCCAGCAGCACGCGTGCCGGCGGCAGCAGCGCATGCATGGCGCAGGCGTGCAATGCGGTGACGCCACGCTGGTCGGCATGCTCGACCTTGGCACCGGCTTCCAGCAGCAGTGGCACCAGCGCGCCGATGTGGGTGGCATCGCACTCGCTGTCGGGACGCAGTTGCGCACCGAGCAACAACAGCAGCGGCGTCTTGCCTTCGCTGTCCGCGTGATTGATGTCGGCACCGCGCTTGAGCAGGCCGTCGAACAGGCGACGTGCGCGCAGACTGTCGTTGTGTTCGAAGCCGAACTGCGCGGCGGCATGCAGTGCGCTGCGCCCGCCGGCATCGACCGCGTTGACCTCGGCACTGGCGTCGAGCAACTGCTCGGCGATTTCCGGATAGCCCATCGCGGCGGCCACCATCAGCGCGGTGGCCTCGTTCGGCAGGCGCTGGTCGGTGCTCACTTTATATTGCAGCAGTAGGGCGACCAGTGCCTCGCGGCGTGCGGCGACTGCAGCAGCCAGCGGAGTCACGCCACTGCGCGCGGCCAGCGCCGGATCGGCACCGGCGTCGAGCAGGCAGGCGGCGATCTCGCGATGGCCGGCACCACAGGCGCGCAGCAGGGCCGAGGCGCCCTGGTCGTCCTGGGTGTCGACGGCGAAGCCCAGTTCGAGCAGGCGCTGCACGGTGGCCAGCGCGCCAGCGGCAGCGGCGGCCGGCAGATCGGCGGGGCGCAGCGGGCGGTTCGGTCGCGACCAGTCGCGCCAGTCCAGCCAGCGTTCCACCGCCGGATGTTCCAGTGCCAGTCCCAGCGGCGTCTCGCCGTTCGTGTCGGCGGCTTCGGGATTCGCGCCGTGGGCGATCAGCGCGCGTACCAGCGGCAGTGCCTGCGCACCATGTTCGAGCGCGGCGAACAGCGGCGTGCGGCCGTCGCGGTCGCGCGTGTTCGGATCGCAGCCACGCGCCAGCAGGACCTGCAGCAGCTCGGACTGCGCATTGACCACCGCCAGATGCAGCGGGGTGCGTTCGCGCGCGTCGGGGCCGAACGGATCGGCACCGCGTTCAAGCAGGTTGAGTGGCAGCGCGGCGGCTTGCGCCACGCCGCTCAGGCGCGACAACGCCTGCGCCAGCAAGCCGGCGCCGGCCGGGCTGGCACCAGCCTGCAGCAGATCGTCCAGCGCTTCGGTCGAATTCGGCAACTGCTGCAGCAAGGCGTCGAACAGACGCCGGCCCAGCGGCGGCAGGGTGGGTGCGTCGGTGGTTTCCGCGTCGTCGATGCGCGGCGCTTCGAAGCGGGCTTCGGCGTCGAGGCCGTGATCGAGCAGCCAGCGGCGGCCGGCGGCGAGACCCGGCGTGGCCAGGTCCAGATACAGCTGCGCCAGTTGCGCCTGCGGCCATTCGCGCACGCGTTCGGCAAAGCCCGACACGATCGCCCAATGACCGAAGCGCAACGCGTCGAGCAGGTGCGCCGGCGTGTCGGCGCCTTCGGCCAGCAGGTCCTGGCTGAGGCTGGCCGGCAGTGGCGTGTCCGGATCGAGCAGAGCAACCAGATCCCAGCGACCGGCGGCGGCGGCGTGATCGAGCGCGCTACGGCCATCGCCGCCGGGTGCCTTCGGTTCGGCACCCAGCGCCAGCAATGCACGCACGGTTTCGCCATGCGCATGCGGCGACTGGCAAGCCAGAGTCAAGGCGTCACGGCCGTGCTGGTCGCGCACGCGTGCATCCGGCTGTGCCTCGGCCAGCAGCTGCACGATGCCGCCGGCACCGGCGCGGGCCGCTTCCATCAGGGCAGTGCTGCCACGCTGGTCGGCCAGGTTGATATCGGCACCGGCTGCGCATAGCGCACGGGCGATCTGTTCGTGCCCTTCGGCGGCGGCGCTCAGCAGCGCATGCCGATGACGCGCATCGACCGCGTTGACCGCAGCGCGATGCTTGAGCAGCAGCTTGACCCCTTCGGCATCGTCGTCGGCAATGCCGGCCGCGGCGACCAGCGCCGGTTCGCCGTCGGCCGGCGCCGGCTTGGCGCCATGCTCCAACAGGAATTTCGCCAACGGCCAGTTGGCGGCGCGACAAGCGGCGGCCAGCGGGCTGATGCCGGCCTTGTTCAGCGCGTTGATCGGCGCGGCCGCGTCCAGCAGCATCGCCGCCACGCCTGGTTCGGCGCTGAGCACGGCGCCATGCAGCGCCGTATTGCCCTCGGCATCGGCGACCAGCGGACTGGCGCCATTGGTGAGCAGGGTCAGCACCGCCTCGGCACGGCCGTGCCAGCTGTCGCGGGTGGCGGCGAGTAGCGGGGTGATACCGCCGCTGGCGCGATTCACGTCGGCGCCCTTGGCGATCAGTGCACGCAGCAGGCGGGTGTCCGGCAGCAAGGCGGCCAGCATCAGCACCGGGCGCTGGTCACGGTCATCGGCAGTCGGTGCGGTGTCGGGATCGGCGCCGGCCTCGACCAACGCCAGCGCGCGCTCGATGTCGCCGCTGCGGGTGGCAGCCAGCAACGCTTCAGCCTGTTCGGGCGTGCCCGCGGTACGTTCCTGCTCGGTCAGCACCGGGCGCGGCGCCGCTGCACGGCTCGTCGCGGACGGCGGCACGTGGTCGCTGCGTCGACGTGGCTGGTGCCGCTCGCACAGCAGGGCACGCAGTGTTCGGTTGGCGATCACCAGACACCCCAATGGCAGCAGCACCACGCCATAGATCGCCAGTGCGGCGATGCGTGGTTCGGGCGGCAGCACGCCATACAGGCCGGTCAGCGCGATCGCGCCGAACGCCAGCACCAGCAAGGAGAACGCGGCAGGCAGGAAATGGCTGAAGAAACGTTCCTCATGCGACAGGTGGCGACCGAACGCAATGCTGCGCAAGGTGGCGGTGAAGATCCAGGAGCCGTCGCGCTGGCTCGGATACGCGTCGTCCCACACGAACACCAGGCCGAACGCCGGCCACAGTCGCCACAACGCAGTCAATGCCAGCACCAGTGCCGCCGCCAGGATCAGCGCTGCACTGAGGCTCGGCGTCTGACTCAGCTGCAGCATCGGCCAGGCAACCAGCACGAACACCAGCACGCTGTAGCCGGTGAACATCACCAGATGCGCCGCGCCACGGCGCAGCACGGTGCGGCCGAAGTGTGGCTCGGGGTCGAAACCGATCGCATGGCAGATCGCCGCCATGGTCAGCGCGTTCGCCAGCAGCAGCGGGATCAGGGTCAATGGATGGGTAGCCAGTCCGGCGACCGCGACGGCAAGCAGGCCCGGAATGAACCAGGCGAGAGCTTGCATGAGAGGGGGGCGGCGACGCGATTTGGGCTGGGTCATGGAGACAGTATAGAAATCGTTGGATGTGCAGACGGTAACCGAGTGTTAACGCCAGCGACATGTTGCACGCGGGGACCGGCGATCAATCGTCCCGTTCACTCCGCGGGGAATGGGTGTAGTCGGGGTGGTTGGCCGTGGCCAGGGTTTCTTGCGGCGGCAGCTGCAGATGCCAGCCCTGTGTATGCAAGTGGGCGAGCACCTGTGCGGTGTCCTCGATCGGCAGCCTGCGCTGCTCGTCCAGTTGCACCTCCATCACGAAACGCATCTCGCCCAGCAGCAACAGCATCGACTCGGGCAGTTGGTCGAACGCATCGCGTTGCGCCAGCCACAGGTAGCTGTCGACCTTGCGCAGGCTGGCGTAGACAAAACATTGCATGACAACTCCAGCGGGAGGACGTGTGAACAACGGAAAGCCCTCGTCCGGAGGGACTGTGCAGGGTAGCAGCGCGGCTGGTCGCTCGCCCGCCAGGCTGTACCAGTAAGGGAAGGCGGCAAGAGTCCACGCGGAGATCGACGGCGGTCAGGCGACGTCTGCGGTATTTGCGCCGTTCGTTAGTTAAATGTTGCGATCGCACTTGCAACACCTTGTCCGAGCGGGCAAAGTGCGGCCCAGCGGCTTCAAACGTCCGTATGAATTTCGCATTTGGCGCTGCCACAACAACTCACCGAGTCGCACAACGATAAGCAGGAGCAAGTGATGCACAACACTTTCCGTTCCCTCAAGAGCGCCACCCGTCCGCTCGCACTCGCTGGATTGAGCGTGGCCATTGTCGGGGCCTTGTTTGCACCGAGCACTGCCAGCGCCAGCGCCTTCCAGTTGAAGGAAAACAGCGCCAAGGGCCTGGGTCGTGCCTACGCCGGTTCCGCCACCGCCGGTGGTGATGTCTCGGTGGTGGTCAACAACCCTGCCGCGATGACCGACCTCAAGGGCACCTACCTGCAGGCCGACGTCACGGGCATCAACTTCAGCACCAAATTCACCGGTTCCGCGCATGACGCGCTGGGCCGACCGATCAGTGGCGGCAATGGCGGTGACGGCGGTACCACCTTGCCGGTGCCGGCATTGTTCTTTGCCACCCAGCTCAGCGACCGCTTGCACGTGGGTGCCGGGTTCTCCGTGCCGTTCGGCTTCCAGACCGAGTACGACAAGAACTGGGTAGGCCGCTACAACGCCATCAAGTCCAAGTTCGAATCGCTGGATGCCACGCTTTCAGCTTCGTTCGATGTCACCGACACCTTCAGTCTCGGCGCCAGCGTGATTGCGCAGAAGACCAGCGCCGAGCTGACCAGCGCGATCAACTACAACGCGGTGGGCCTCGGTATCCAGCAGGGCATCGGCGCGCAGACGGCGGTCGGCGTGGCACAGATCCAGGCCGCGGCCGCGGCCGGGCAGATCCCGCCGGCGCAGGCTGCCGCCATGATCCAGGCGGCCGTGCAGCAGGGCCAGGCCGCCGCGGCCGGCGTTGCTGCCATGACACCGGCGGGCGTCGACGGCTTTGCCCGCATCAAGGGCGATGACTGGGGTTACGGCTGGCAGTTGGGTGGTTACTGGAAGCTGACCCCGAACGACAAGCTGGCGCTCAACTACCGTTCCAAGATCAGCCATCGTCTGGAAGGCACCGGCAATTTCACCACCACGCCGGGATACAACGTGCTGCTGGCGAATCCCGCGCTGGCTGCTTCGATTCCTCCGTTTGCACACACCACCGGCACTGCCGACTTCACCACGCCGGCCGTGCTCAGCGCGAGCTACTGGCACCAGGCGGAGAAGTTTGGTCTGGGCATCGACGTGTCCTACACCAAGTGGGACGTGTTCAAGAACCTGACGGTCAACTACGGCAATTCGCAGCCGCCGACCACGGAAGTGTTCGACTGGCGCAACACCGTCTATGCCTCGATCGGCGGCGATTACTACCTCACCGACAAGTTCACCTTGCGCGCAGGTATCGCGGTCGACAGCACGCCGACCCACCTCTCCACCCGCGATCCGCGCGTGCCTGACTCGACCCGTCAGATGGCCTCGTTCGGCGTCGGCTACAAGGCCAGCGAGCACTTCGAGATCAATGCGTCCTACGCGCATATCTTCGTCAACCAGGCGCACGTCAACTCGACCAGCGGCACGAATGACACTGTGACCGGCAATTTCGACGACTACGGCAACCTGCTGAGTTTTTCGGCGCAGTACAAGTTCTGATAGCGACAAAACGAAACAGACGTCTAAACAAAAGCCTTCCCGTGCAGACGGGGAGGCTTTTTTCATGGTTGCAGGTGTGGCTCAGCCGCGTTTCAACAGCAGCTCCAGCATGCGCCTGAAGCGTGCGCCATACGGCGGATTGAGCAGGCCAGTGCCGTTGAAGCGCGCCTGCCGGAACACCGGTTTCAGGTGCGAGAACGTGCGGAAGCCGGCCTCGCCGTGATAGCCGCCCATGCCGGAGGCGCCCACGCCGCCGAACGGCAGGCCATGCTGGGCGATGTGATACAGCGTGTCGTTGACGCTGACACCGCCCGCCTGCGTGTGCGCCAGCACCTTGTCGATGCGGCCTTGATCCTGCTCGAACAGATATAGAGCCAGCGGGTGCGCGCGGGCGCCGACATAGGCGATGGCCTCGTCCAGGGTGTCGTAGGGCACCAGTGGCAACAGCGGGCCGAAGATCTCCTCGCGCATCACCATCATGCCGTCGCCGACTTCCGTCAGCAGCTGCGGTGGCAACAGCCGGCGCGCCGGATCCTCGACGGCCTCGCTCAGCGGATGCATGCGTGCCCCGGCCGCCAACGCGTCATCGCGCAGCGCGACCAGTCGCTGATACTGGCGATCGGACACGATGCTGGCGTACTGCGTGCTCTGTGCCAGCTGGGGATACATGCGGCTCATGGCGCGCGTCGCGGCATCGACGAAATCCGGTATGCGTGCGCGCGGCAGCAGCACATAATCCGGCGCGATGCAGGTTTGCCCGGCGTTGACCAGCTTGCCGAAAACGATGCGTTCCACCGCATGCTCGAAACGCGCACCGGGGCCGATGATCGCCGGCGACTTGCCGCCCAGTTCCAGCGTCACCGGTGTGAGATTGGCGGCGGCCGCGCGCATCACGTGATGGCCGACCGCAGTGGAGCCGGTGAACAGCAGGTGGTCGAACGGCAGTGCGGAGAACGCCTGTGCGACCTCGGCATCGCCATTCACCACCACCACTTCGTCAGGCCGAAAATGGCGCGCCACCTGTTCGGCGAACAGCGCCGAGAAGCGCGGCGTGAACTCGCTCATCTTCAGCATCGCGCGATTGCCGGCGACCAGCGCGTCGACCAGCGGGCCGACGGCGAGGTACAGCGGATAGTTCCACGGCACGATGATGCCGATCACACCGCGCGGCTGTGGCCGCAGTTCGGTCCGCGCGGGCAGGAACAGCAGGTCGGCCAGTCGCCGCCGTGGCTTCATCCAGCGCCGGCCATGACGCAGCGCATGACGGATCGCCGACAGGCTGGGAAAGATCTCCAGCAGGTCGGTCTCTTCCGCCGGACGCTGACCGAAATCGGCGTTGATGGCAGCGGCAAGCTCGACGCGGTGCTCCTGCAGCAAGGCCTGCAGCGTCCGCAGCCGGGCGGCACGCAGCGACCACGCCGGTAACGGGTCGCCTGCATGCGCAGTGCGCAGGCGTTGCAGTTGTTCATTCAATGCGGCGTGATCGGTCATTGGTTTCTCAGAACTTGGCGCGCCATTCCATACCCCACATGCGCGGCGGCGTGATCGAGGCGTACGGCGTGCCGAATACACTGGCGGAAATGTTGCTTACACCCGTGACGTAGCGTTTGTCGAACAGGTTGTTGACGTAGACCGCCACACCCCAGTGATTGTTCGCCGAACTCCAGTCCAGCCGTGCGTCGGTGCGTTGCTGGCTGGCACCGGTGCTGAAGTTCGGGCTGACCTGGCAGGTGCCCTGCAGTTGCGAGTCGCGGTTGCAGCGCGACTCGCCGCGGAACGCATGGTTGAGGTTGGCCTCCAGCTTGCCGCCTGCCACCGCGTGCCAGGTATAGCCGAGCGCCGCGGCGAACGAAAACTTCGGTTCGCCGGTGGGTTGGCCCGACAGGCTGACACCGGACGGTGCCACCGCCTTGCTGTAGGTGGCGTCGATGTAGGCGCCGGTGAAACTCAGCCGCAGGTCGTCCACCGGCTGCCACTGCGCCTCCAGCTCCAGTCCCCGCGCCTCCTGGTCGGTGCTGTTGACCAGGTAGCGCGGCACGCCGGAGCCGGCGGTGTTCGGGTCCAGCGTCAGCGACTGGCGGTTGCTGTACTTGTAGTAGTAGACCGAGCTGTTGAGCAGGAGATTCTGCTCGGGGAACACGGTCTTGATGCCGGCCTCGTAGTTCCACACCTTTTCCGGCTGGAACCGCGAACCCACCTGCACGCTGTTGTAGCCGCCGGCTTTGTAACCCTTGGTGACCGACATGTATCCCATCACGTTCGGGTTGAACTTGTAGTCCAGCACCGCGCGCGGGCTGAAGTCGCTCCAGCTGTTGCTGAACTGCACTGGCACCCCGACCGCGTCGGTGAAGATGATGTTGTTGCCGAACGCGGCCAGCGCGTACTGCGCCTCCGGCGGCAGCATGTCGATCACGCCGGCCTGGCCAAGCGCCGCGACGGTGGCGTCGAACTTGTCGGCGCGGCGCGGCATGTTGTACCAAGAGAAGCGCTTCTGGTCGCGCGTGTAGCGGATGCCGGTGGTGAGGTTGAGCCTGTCGTTGAGATGCCAGATCACGTCGCCGAACGCCGCGTAGGCCTTGAAATGGCCGACATTGCTGATCGCCTCGTGCCATGGGTCACCGAGCAGGGTGTACGGCAGGCCCATCGCGGCCAGCCCGTTGCTGATGTCGGTCAGCGGATTACCCACGCCCATCACGTTGCCGGCCAGGGTGTCGATGCTGTCGGTGAACACGTTGGTCTGGCTGGTCTGGCGCGCGCGCTCGTCGTAGTAGCTGACGCCGCTGACCCAGTCGATCAGGCTGTTGTTGCCGCTCAGCTTGAACTCCTGGTACCAGCTGCGGTTGTTTTCCAGGTTGGCGGTGTCGAGGTAGCTGACGATGTGGTTGGTACCGTCATAGTCGCCGCGGTTCTCGGTGTTGAAACGCCGCCACGCGGTGGTCGAGACCAGGCTGCCCCAGGCAAACGAGTGATCCACGCTAAGCGTGGCGCCATCGAACTTGCGCTTCTCCACTGCGCCGACGGCATCGTTGTAGAGCGGTGCGTGCAGCGGGTTGAGATAGGTCGCCGGGTCGGGTGGATACGGCGGGCGCTGCTGCGTATCGTTCGACAGTGCGATCAGGCCGATTGCCGGCTTCGGCAGCTGCTTGAGATTCTCGTGATCCCACGACAGCAGTACGCGGGTGTCGTCGGAGACATTCCAGCGCCATGCCGTACGGGTGCCGAAGTCGCGATCGCCACCGTAGCGTTTGCCGCTGGCGGCGTCGGTGATCCAGCCATCGCTGCGATTGCTGTAGCTGCTGAAGCGCAGCGCCATGTCGTGGTTGAGCGGCACGTTGAGCAGGCCGTCGAGGTACTGCCGTCCGTAGTCACCGAAGCGTGCACGCACGCGGCCCTCGAACCGGTCGCTGGGTTCGTTGGTGATGATCGAGATCGCGCCGGCGGCGGCATTGCGGCCGAACAACGTACCTTGCGGACCCTTCAGTACCTCGATCCGCTGCACGTCGTTGAACGCGAGCAGGGCAGCGCCGGAGCGTGCTGCATACACGCCATCCACGTACACGCCGACCGCCGACTCGGTGCCGATGCCGAAGTCGTCGGTGGAGATGCCGCGCAATTGATAACTGGGCTGGGTCGGTTGATCACCGCCGACCACCAGGCCGGGCACGAACAGGCTCATCTTGCTGAGATCGGTGGCGGCCAGCATGTCTACCTGTTTGGCGGTGACGATCTGCAGCGGAATCGGTACCGACTGCATTTCCTGATTGCGGCTCTGCGCGGTGACGGTGACGTTGCCGAGCTGGGTGGCTTTGATCGACGTGACCGGCTGACCTGCGTTGTCTTGGCCGTTGTCCGGCGACGGCGCGGCCGTCTGCGCGAGCAACGGGCCGCACAGCAGCACACTGCCGCCAAACAACAGACGATGCAGTGCGGTTGAAATTGGACGTTGACGAATGCTCATTCGGTGCTCTCCCCTTGCATCGGATCGCGCGGCGATAGGCTGCTGCGCACGGTTCGGAATGGTGGGCTCAGTGGATCGGCACGCAGCTCCCCGACTGCGCCGCGATCCACGCCTTGATCAGTGCCACGCCTTCGCGGTGCACGGTGCTGCGGCCAATCTCCGGCATCATCACGCCGGGCTCTTTCGAGGACAGGCGGTACGGCAGGATCGATTCGTCCGGCTGGCCCGGCACGATGTCGAAGAAGTGGTCGCCGGTGCCCTGGCCGGCCGCGGTCGGCGGTTTGCAGATGCCGAGGTGACGATCCTCCGGCGTGTCGCTGGTCAGCGTGAGGCCGGTGGTGTTGGCCGCGCCGTTGCCGTTGTGGCAATGCCCGCAGTTGATGTCGAGGTAGGCGCGTGCACGCGCGTCCAGCGTGGCGTGCGTGTCCTTCCAGTTCGCGTCGCGCGGCACTTCGGTCGACGTTGGCAGGTCGCTGAGGTAGCCGAGTGCGACCAGGTGCGCGAGCTGGTTCTGCGCGCCGTCGGCGTAGTGATAGTCCTTGTTGAGATGGCGTGCCTTCGGTCCGATCGGATGGATCTTGCGACTGACCCAATCCTGCGCGTGGCAGCTAGCGCACTGGCTCTCGTCCGGCACCACGTAGTTGAAATCCTCGCGGGCGGGCTGTCCAACGGCAGGCTGCGCGTCGACCAGGGTCAGCGGCAGCACCGCTCCGGTGCGCGCCAGCGTGGCTTCGGTTTGCGCCTCGTTCCACACGTACGGCATTGCGGCCCAGCCGTCCGTGCGACGCACCAGGATGCGCGTCTCGATCAGGTGCACGTGCGCCATGTCGAGACCCTGGCCGGCGAAGTCGTGCGCGTAATTGTCGTTGCGCGCCACGTCGGTGGCCTTGCTCTTGCCGGCCCGGTTCTGGTCAGGCTTGGGGTAATAGAACGTCTTGCTGATCACCGTGCCGACCGGAAAGTCGAAGGTGTCGGTCGGGCGGTATTTCGCCGAGCTGCCCTTCGGCATCCAGATTGTGCGCAGCTTGTGCGCGTAGTCGGTGAACAGCGGTGTGTTGAGGTCGTACGGCACCACGCCGTCGTTGAGTTGCAACGTGCCGTCGCGCACCTCGACCACATGCCAGTCGCTGAGCTTCGGCGGACGGCCGTCGGCGTGGAACGCCACCGGCGGCATGTCGCGCTGGCACCCGGCCAGCAGCATCAGCGCCAGCAGCACCGAGGCGCATTTCGCGAATTTCGCTGCCGACATGTCAGACCTTCGGTTCGGGGTTCAACACAACCGGCGGCAGCTTCGGCAGCGTGCACTGGTACGGTTTCATATCGTTGCTTGGATTCTTGTAGTCGTGCGGGCCGTCGGCATTGAGCACGCCGTTGACGTCCTGGATGCAGATGCGGTCGTTCGCCGGCGGCAGGTCGTTCACCAGGTCCTTGGGGTCGACATAGCCGTCCCACAGCACGTCGGGGAAGCTTCCGGTGAGGCCGTATACGGCCGTCTTGAGGGTTTTCAGCTTGATCCCGTCCGGCGAATCGCCGCCGTTCTTGAGCCGGTTGCCGTAGACGAAGATGCCCTTCGGATACGGGTTGTAGTCGGCGGCGACGCCGCGCGTGTTGTAATAGTTGGTGGAGAAGTAGCTGGCGATGATGATGTTGGCGGTCTGGTTGTCGCTGATGTCGTTGTCGAAGATCTCCACCTTGTCGTTGGAGTTCACCACCACGCCCGAGCCGGCCGGCACGCTGGCCACCGCGGCACCCTTGGCGGCGAAGTTGCCGAGGTTGTTCGCGTACACCTTGTTCTTGAACACGCGGGTGGCATGCCCGGCCTGCGACAGGTTCGGCATGTTGAATACCAGGATGCCGCCGGTGTTTTTCGTCGCGGTGTTCTCGTAGACGTCGGCGTTCACCGAGTTCTCGATTTCGATCCCGGCCACGTTCTGCTCGGCGCGGTTGCGCCGCACGACGATGTTGTTCGACTGGCCGACGTAGATGCCGGCATCGGAAGCGCCGATCACCACTGAATCCTCGACCAGCACGTTCTGCGTCTTCACCGGGTACAGGCCGTAGGCGCCGTTGGTGGTCTTCGGGCCGTCGGTCCACTCGATGCGCACGCCGTGGATGGTGATGTTCCTGCCCTGGTTGATCTTCAGCGCGTCGCCCTTGGTATCCTCGATCGCCAGGTTCGCGATGGTGAAGTCATTGGCGTTGACCAGCAGGCCCTCCGGCCCGACCAGCTGGCCCTTGAACGACAGCACCGTCTTGTCCATGCCGGCGCCGCGGATGGTGACGCCGTCGGTGCGCAGGCTGAGGCCGCGCTTGAGCGCGTAGTGACCGGCCGGGATCTCGATCACGCTGCCGGGCTTGGCATCCAGCAGTTGCTCCTGCAATTTTGCCTCGAAGCTGGCGTCGGCGGCGTTCTGCGGCGGCGCCTCGTGCTTGCCGCAACCAGCGAGCGCCGCGCCCAGCGCGACGGTGATGAACAGCTTGCGCATGATCGTGAACTCCCCATTCGAACGAAATCGGCGGATGCCGCGCCTGGCGCAGCCCGAACCTGACTGTCGCGCAATCCAGCGGCAAGGGGGAGGGCAAAACGGCCACGCGATGGGGGGCAAGCCGGCCAGTCTAGGGGGGACAATCCGCTTAGGCAGCGGCGCGGCGTGCTTCCAGCGGCGCCATGCCGGTCCAGCGCTTGAACGCGCGACGGAACTCGCGCGGATCGTCAAAACCCACTTCGCCGCCGATCTCGGCCACGCTCAGTGTGCCAGCCTGCAGCAATTGCAGCGCGCGCTCGGCGCGCACGCGGTCGTGGATCTCACGGAAGATGCGTCCGCTCTCGGCCAGCTTGCGCCGCAACGAACGCTCGCTGAGGTTGAGCGTGCGCGCCACATCGTTGAGCTTCGGCTGTTCGCGTAGCTGGCTGCGCAACAATCGCTCGACCGCGGCGACGATCTCCTGATGCGGCTCGCCACCGTCCGGCGTGCGTTGCTGTGCGCACAGCGCGAGCGCCTGTTTCGCGGTCAACGGGTTGTAGCCCGGTAGCGGATGGGACAGCCAGCGGGTATCGAGTATGAGCCGGTTCTGCGCCGCGCCGAATTGCAGTTCGCACTGGAACAGCTCGGCGTAGCCAGCGGCATAGTCCGGTCGCGGATAGCTCAGTTCCACCCGCAGCGGACGCAGCTCGGGTCCGACCAGTTCGCGCGAGATCATCATCGAGCTGGCGAACAGCTCCTCACAGAAGAACGGCAACAGTTCGTGGTCGCCAAACTGCGGCGCGGCGACCAGCGCCACCGCCTGCTCGCTGACCGCCGCGAACGAAAGATCGAGCAGGCAGCCGCAGATCTTGTGGTAGTGGATGCCCGACTGCATCGCCTCGCCGAACGTGCGAGAGGTCATCATCGCCAGCCCGAGCAGGCCGAAGCCGCCGATGGTGCCCTCGCGGCCGATGCGCAGCCCGGCATCGGGCACGTCAAGCGCCCGCAGCGCGCGCCGGATGAAGGTGCTGGCTTGCCGGTACGACACGCGCAGCGCGGGGTCGGCGATCTGTGCGCGGTTCAAGGCCAGCCCGGCGAACCACGCGCGGCTGTCGATGCCGCGCTCGTCCGCCAGCTGGGTCAGGTACAGCAGCTTGTTCGACGGAAACTCCGCCGCGGTATAGCGCGGGTCGTCATTCACGGACGCATCGTGGGTCGACGGGATCAGGCCGATCATGCCGGCGGGACGTGCCATGGGGTTGTCGCTCCGACGCGTGCAAGCCGGTCATGCCCGGCGTTCGGTCCTCTTTCTACCATGCGTGCGCCGCCAGCCGCTTGCGCGATGCACAAGCGGTGTTCAGGACTCGCGCCGGAATTCGTCGAAGAACGCGTGATCGATCTCGTGGATCGTCTTCGGCTTGACGCCGATGCTGGCATCCCGAAAAAGCTCGACCAGACGTTCGCCATCGAGATGAGCATGCCTTCCGGTCCGCCGGGTTGAGCGTCGCCTCAGTTATCGCGGGTGGCGATTTCTGCTTGCGCGCGATCCAGCATCCCATGCAATTGCATGCAACTTACCCACGGCATCGGCTCCATGGTCATGAGCCGATGCGCAGAAGCTCGCTTATTCCCCGATCGTCAGCAACGAGGCGTTGCCGCCGGCGGCGGTGGTATTGATGGTGAGCGTGCGTTCGCCGGCGAAACGCAGCAGGTAATGCGGGCCGCCGGCCTTGGGGCCGGTGCCGGACAGGTTTTCGCCGCCGAATGGCTGCACGCCGACCACCGCGCCGATCTGGTTGCGGTTGAC
Organism: Rhodanobacter glycinis; assembly: GCF_006438785.1. Taxonomy (GTDB): domain Bacteria; phylum Pseudomonadota; class Gammaproteobacteria; order Xanthomonadales; family Rhodanobacteraceae; genus Rhodanobacter; species Rhodanobacter glycinis_A. The sequence goes on from NZ_RCZB01000006.1 coordinate 151,702, forward strand.
GTAGCAGTTGCCGACGCGGGCATGGCTGGCGATGTAGTCGACGGTGTCGTTGATGCGGCTGTGGATGCCCAGCGTGAGGCCGTAGCCGGTGGCGTTGATCTGGTCGACGACCTGGGCCAGCTCGCTGCCCTTCCAGCGGATCACGTGCAGCACCGGGCCGAACACTTCGCGTTGCAGTACATCAAGCGAGCCAATTTCGTAGGCGCGCGGGGCGAAGAAGGTGCCGTGTGCGGTGGTCGCAGGATCGAGCGTCACTTCGCCGATCTTCTTCGCTTCGCTGTCCATGCGTGCGGCATGGTCGACCAGGATCTTCAGCGCGTCCTCGTCGATCACCGGGCCGACGTCGGTCGACAGCTGGCCGGGATCACCGACCTTCAGCTCGGCCATCGCACCGGTGAGCATGGCGCAGACCTTGTCGGCGATGTCTTCCTGCACGAACAGCACGCGCGCGGCCGAACAGCGCTGGCCGGCGGACTGGAACGCGGAGGCGATCACGTCCTTGACGATCTGCTCGGGCAGGGCGGAGGAGTCGGCGATCATCGCGTTCTGGCCGCCGGTCTCGGCGATCAGCGCGGCGATCGGTGCGTTGCGTGCGGCCAGTGCGCGGTTGATTGCCCAGGCGGTGTCGGTGGAACCGGTGAAGGCCACACCGGAGACGCGCGGATCCTTCGTCAACGCCGCGCCGACCGTGGCGCCATCGCCCGGAAGGTATTGCAGCACGTCGGTGGGTACGCCGGCGGCGTGCAGCAACTGGACGGCCAGATGGCCAATCAGAGAGGTCTGCTCGGCCGGCTTGGCGATCACCGCGTTGCCGGCGGCCAGTGCGGCGCTGACCTGACCGAGGAAGATCGCCAGCGGGAAATTCCACGGACTGATGCAGACGAATACGCCGCGGCCGTTGAGGAACAGTTGATTGGTTTCGCCGGTCGGGCCAGGAAGCTGCTCCGGTTGACCAAACAATCGGCGCGCCATAGTGGCGTAGTAGCGCAGGAAATCGGCCGCCTCGCGGATCTCGGCGATCGCGTCGGGCAGGCTCTTGCCGGCCTCGCGCACGCACAACGCGATGAATTCGCCGCGATGCGCTTCGAGCTGCTCGGCGGCATGTTCGAGGATTGCGGCGCGGCTGGCTGCAGGCAGACGGTCCCAGCCGAACTGTGCGCGGACAGCATTGCTCAGCGCCTTGTCGACGGTGGTGGTGTCGGCGCTGACGTAGCTGCCCACGGTCTGGCGACGATCAGCCGGATTGGTGACCTGCACGGTCGGGCCGCTGGCAGTCGCGCCGGGCACCAGCGGGCCGGCGTTCCACGGGCCCGCGTTGGCGTTGACCGCGTCGGCCATCGTCTTCAGTTCGTTGTCGTTGGAGAAGTTGACGCCCATGGAATTCTTCCGAAGTTCACCGTAGAGGTTGACCGGCAGCGGGATGCGCGGGTGTGGAATCGAGACGAAGGCGCGCACCGTCTCGCATGGATCGGCGACCAGTTCGCGCACCGGCACGCTCTCGTCCACCACGCGATTGACGAAGCTGGTATTGGCGCCGTTCTCGAGCAGGCGGCGCACCAGGTAGGGCAGCAGATCCTCGTGCGTGCCGACCGGCGCGTAGACGCGACAGGGCACGTTGAGGCTGTCCTTGCCAATCACCTCGGCATACAGGTCGGTGCCCATGCCATGCAGGCGCTGGTACTCGTAGGGGCGGCCCTGCGCGATGTGGTGCACGGCGGCGATCGAGTGCGCGTTGTGGGTGGCGAACTGCGGGTAGATCAACTCGCTGCCCGCGTTGAACAGGCGCCGCGCGCAGGCCAGGTACGACACGTCGGTATTCGGCTTGCGCGTGTAGACCGGATAACCGGCAAGACCATTCTCCTGGGCGCGCTTGATCTCCGCGTCCCAGTAGGCGCCCTTGACCAGCCGAACGTACCAGCGGCGGTTCGCGGCGCGCGCGGTCTCGATCAGCCAGTCGATCACGAACGGGGTGCGTTTGGCGTACGCCTGCACCACGATGCCGAGACCGTTCCAGCCTTCCAGCGAGGGATGCGCGAACACGTCGCCGATGATGTCCAGCGACAGTTCGAGCCGTTCGGCCTCTTCGGCATCGACCGACAACGCGATGCCGTACTTCATCGCCAGCTGCGACAGTTCCAGCAGCTTTTCGCTGAGCTGGCGGTGCGCCAGCTCGCGCTTGGCCACTTCGTAACGCGGGTGCAATGCGGACAGTTTCACCGAGATCGACGGCGCGTCGGTGTGGTTCGCGAACGGGCCGCGTGCGCCGATGGCGGCAATCGCGTTGCGGTAATCCTGCTGGTAGCGCTCGGCCGTTTCAGAGGTCAACGCGGACTCGCCCAGCATGTCGTAGGAATAGCGGTACACCGCGTATTCCTTCTTCGCGCAGCGGTCCAGCGCCTCGTCGATGGTGCGGCCCATCACGAACTGGTGGCCCATGATGCGCATCGCCTGGCGCACGGCGAGACGGATGGCTGGCTCGCCGGCACGACCGACCAGTCGTTTCAGCGAGCCGGCGAAGTCATGCCGCGTGTTCTCGCTCAGATTGACCAGGTGGCCGGTCAGCATCAGGCCCCAGGTGGATGCGTTGACGAACAGCGACTCGCTCTGGCCCAGGTGTTTCTTCCAGTCCGCCTCGCCGAGCTTGTCGCGGATCAGCTTGTCCGCGGTGGCCTTGTCCGGAATACGCAGCAGCGCTTCGGCCACGCACATCAGCAGCACGCCTTCCTCGCTGGACAGGTCGTACTGGCGCATGAAGGATTCGACCGCGCTCTGGTCCTTCGCACGCGCCCGCACGCGCGAAACGAGCCCGGCGGCGAGGTCGATCACCTGTTCGCGTTCGGTGGGCGGCAGGGTGGCTTGGGCGAGCAGGTCGTTGACCGCTTCGGTTTCATCGCGCAGCCATGCTGCGGTGATGCGCGCGCGCGCCGGAGTGCTGGCGACGGGAAGTTCGGGGCTGAGTATGGGCTGGGTCACGGGCTTGTCAGAGGATCCGCCGCTGCGGAGGGGAGCGCGGGATTGTACGCTGCACGGGCGGATTGGGGCAGGACCACAAGCGCGTCCGCGCGGGGTCAGGCCGGTGTCCGGACGGTGCGTTTCCCGCCTTGTGGGGCTGCTTGCGGGCCATCGCCGCGGGCCTGATCCAGGTCAAGTGGGTGCGACATTCTTGCCCGCTGCCTCGCCGCGGCCTATCATTCCGGCGTTCCAGGCACGCCGGATCATCATGATCGTGCTTCGACCAGCTACCGCCGGCTTGCCGTGCGTGACGATGTGGCTCAAGCCCAATCGCGCGCTCAGCCGACGCGGTTTGCGTCGACTGATCGTGGTTCTGGTAGCGCTGGTGCTGATGACGGCTGGACTGGGTGCGTGGCAGGGGAATGTATTTGCTCCGCTGTTTGCCCTGGTTGAATCCGCCGCCGTGGCTGTCGCCTTGAGCGTGGCCTGGCGGGCCGGCGATCGCAGTGAGCGCATCACCCTCGACGCGTCGTCGCTGGAGGTGCAGTCGCTGCCGGGCCGGCGCCGCATGCGTTTCCAGGTGTACTGGGTTCGCGTGTTGCTGGAGCCGGGCAACGGGCGTCAGCGTCTGTTGCTGTCATCGCACGGTCGCGAGCTGGAAATTGGTGCTTTCCTGGCGGAACAGGAACGTGCCGAGCTGTCGAAGAAACTCATGGTGTTGCTGGCCGATTTCCATGACCAGCCACGCAAATAGGTTCAACAAAGGTGCAAGACATGACATCTGGCGGCATCAGGCGATCATTCACGGCAGCGGCGACCCTCGCCCTTGCGTCGTTCGGCAGCGTGGTCCATGCCGCCCCCGGCCCGTGGCAGCTGAACATGGAGCGCGGCGCGAGCACCTGGTCGCAGGTGCCGTACCACCTGAACAACATTTCGCTCGCCGTGTGCACGGTGATCGGCATCTTGGTGTTCGGCGCGATGTTCATCGCGATGTTCCGCTTCCGCAAATCGCGCGGCGCGGTGGCCGAGAAGTGGTCGCACAACACCATGGTGGAAGTCGTCTGGACCACCATTCCGGTGATCATCCTGGTGGTGCTGGCCTATCTGGCCACCGGCGGCCTCACCTCGTGGGCCGACACCACCGGTTCGCAGATGACCGTCAAGGTCACCGGCTTCCAGTGGAAGTGGCGCTACGACTATGTCGACTACATGGGCAAGTCGATCGACAAGGTCAGCTTCATGTCCAAGCTCGATTCGCAGAGCAACCAGACCCGCCAGCTCGATTCGGGCATGGATCCGTATGCGGTCAAGGTTGGCGACGAAAGCACCTACCTGCTGGATGTCGACAAGCCGCTGGTGGTGCCGGTCGACACCAAGATCCGCTTCGTGATCACCAGCGGCGACGTGATCCACTCCTGGTGGGTGCCGGCGACGGGCTGGAAGATCGACGCGATTCCCGGAATCATCAATGCCGCCTGGGCCAACTTCCAGACGCCGGGTACCTATCGCGGCCAGTGCGCCGAGCTGTGTGGCCAGGATCACGGTTTCATGCCGATCGTGGTGGTGGTCAAGTCCAAGGCGGATTTCGCCACGTGGCTGGCCGGACAGGAGGCGCAGTCCGCGGCTCCTGCGGCACCGGCGGGCGCTTCCACTGCTGCCGCACCGCAGTCCGCCCAGGTCGCCACGGTTCCGGTCAGCGGCAAGCAGGGCTGAGGCCTTCGCCTCTCGCGCAGTTTTCGCACACGTTTTTACGCAGTCGCATTCAATATTCCAGGTTAGAGGTGCAAGGCCATGTCCTACGCAGCCACCCATGATCAGCACGACGATCACCACGGCGCGCCGAAAGGTTTCTTCCAGCGCTGGTGCATGTCCACCAACCACAAGGACATCGGCACGCTGTATCTGATCTTCGCGCTGACGATGTTCTTCATCGGCGGCAGCTTCGCGATGCTGATCCGTGCCGAGCTGTTCAAGCCCGGCCTGCAGCTGATGCAGCCGTACTTCTTCAACCAGCTGACCACCATGCACGCGCTGGTGATGATCTTCGGCGCGATCATGCCGGCCTTCGTCGGCCTGGGTAACTGGATGATCCCGCTGATGGTCGGTGCGCCGGACATGGCGCTGCCGCGCATGAACAACCTGTCGTTCTGGATCCTGCCGTTCGCATTTGTGCTGCTGCTGTCCACGCTGTTCCTGCCCGGCGGTGGCCCGGCCGGCGGCTGGACGATGTATCCGCCGCTGTCATTGCAGAGCGATTCGCTGGCCTACGTGGTGTTTGCGGTCCACCTGATGGGCATCAGCTCGATCATGGGCGCGATCAACATCATCGCGACCATCCTCAACATGCGTGCGCCCGGCATGGATCTGCTGAAGATGCCGGTGTTCGTGTGGAGCTGGCTGATCACCGCGTTCCTGCTGATCGCGGTGATGCCGGTGCTGGCCGGTGCGGTGACCATGTTGCTCACCGACAAGTACTTCGGCACCAACTTCTTCAACCCGGGCGGCGGCGGCGATCCGGTGCTGTACCAGCACATCTTCTGGTTCTTCGGCCATCCCGAGGTCTACATCATGATCCTGCCGGCGTTCGGGATCATCTCGGAAATCGTGCCGACGTTCGCGCGCAAGCCGATCTTCGGCTACAAGGCGATGGTGTTCGCGATCGCCTGCATCGCGTTCCTGTCGTTCATCGTATGGGCGCACCACATGTTCGCGGTAGGCCTGCCGCTGGGTGCCGAGATCTTCTTCATGTACGCCACCATGCTGATCTCGGTGCCGACCGGGGTGAAGGTGTTCAACTGGGTGGCGACCATGTGGGGCGGCTCGATGACGTTCGAGACGCCGATGCTGTTCGCCATCGCCTTCATCATCCTGTTCACCATCGGCGGGTTCTCCGGCCTGATGCTGGCGCTGGTGCCGGCCGACTTCCAGTATCACGACACCTACTTCGTGGTGGCGCATTTCCACTATGTGCTGGTGACCGGCGCTCTGTTCGCGATCATCGCTGCCGCGTACTACTGGATGCCGAAGTGGACCGGCAACATGTACAACGAGTTCTGGGGCAAGGTGCATTTCTGGAACAGCGTGATCTGGGTGAACGTGCTGTTCTTCCCGCAGCACTTCCTGGGCCTGGCCGGCATGCCGCGCCGCATCCCGGATTACAACGTGGCATTTGCCAACTTCAACATGATCAGTTCGATCGGCGGCTTCCTGTTCGGCGCCTCGCAGCTGATCTTCCTGGGCGTGCTGATCCATTGCGCGTTCTTCTCGAAGAAGAAGGCAACCGATCGCGTGTGGGAAGGTGCCAAGGGCCTGGAATGGACGGTGCCGTCGCCGGCGCCGCACCATACCTTTGAAATGCCGCCGGTGATTCATGACGACGAACTGGCACATGGTCACGTCAACGACTGACGTTGCCGAAACCGATCACATGACGCAGCCGAAGATGGATCAGACAACCGAAGAGCGGCGCAAGGGCGTGCGACGCACTGTGACGATACTCGTGCTGATCGTGGCTGCGTTCTTCCTGGTCTCGTTCGTGCAGATCGTGCTGATGAAATAGCGGTACCGCGGCGCGATATGTTTTCTTTCAACCGGTCGGGTTTGACGACCGGCATGCAGTTCCCCGGCCGGCATGGCGGGGCAAAAGTCATCAAGAGAAATCCACGGGGTCTCACCATGGGTCAGCAGCACGACGCTTATTTTGTTCCGGCCAAGAGCTACTGGCCGTTCGTGGCCGCAGTGGTCATGTTCACCACCGTGTTCGGCGCCGCGCACTGGCTGAATGCCGAGCCTGGCGATGCCGGCTTTGGCAAGACCGTGCTGACCGTCGGCGTGATCGGCGTGCTGGGTATGTTCTTCGGCTGGTTCCGCTCGGTGATCAACGAATCGCTGGCGGGCGACTACAACCACCAGGTCGATACCTCGTTCCGCATGGGCATGATGTGGTTCATCTTCTCCGAGGTGATGTTCTTCGGCGCGTTCTTCGGTGCGCTGTTCTACATCCGCATGTTTTCGGTGCCATGGCTCGGCGGCCACGGTCACGGCGCGCTGACCCACCAGTTCCTGTGGAGCGACTACGCGGCATCGTGGGGCATGAATGGCGGCAACGGCCCCGAGCACGTCGGTGGCACGTTCAGCACCGTGCCGGCCTGGGGCCTGCCCCTGCTGAACACGCTGATCCTGCTGACCTCCAGCGTCACCGTGACGATCGCGCACCACGCGCTGCGCGCCGGGCATCGCGGCAAGATCCTGTTGTTCCTCGGCCTGACTGTCCTGCTTGGCGCGACCTTCCTGTATTTCCAGGCGCACGAGTACATGGAGGCGTACAAGGAGCTCAACCTGACCCTGCACAGCGGCGTCTACGGCTCGACCTTCTTCCTGCTGACCGGCTTCCACGGCCTGCACGTGACGTTGGGCACGATCATGCTGGCAGTGATCTGGCTGCGTGTGCTGAAGGGTCACTTCAACAAGGAGCACCACTTCGGCTTCGAGGCGGTCGCCTGGTATTGGCATTTCGTCGATGTGGTCTGGCTCGGCCTGTTCATGTTCGTCTACATTCTTTGACGCGAAGTCCGTTTCACGAAGGGTGAAAACCGGCCAGTCGCGGCCAGGCTCTTCAAAAAAGAGCGGCAGATACACCGCGCCACAAAAAAACCCGCCAATGGCGGGTTTTTTTGTTTGACGATGCGGCAGTTCAGCCGTTGTCGCAGCTCCGAACCGCGGTGCGCAATTTGTCGCGAACAGGGCGCATTGAAGGCGCAGCCGCTACAATCACTGGCCGACATCGTGCGGATGCAGCCAACCCATCCAGATGCCGAGCGCGACCATGCCGATCAGCAGCAGCGACAGTCCGATGCGACGGGTCAATGCCCACACCGTGCGCTTGTCGTCGTCCTTGTCGGTCATCATGAAGTACAGCGCCTGGCCGAGGCTGAAGATCACCACCAGCAGCAGAACCACCAGCGCACTTTTGTAGACGGTTTCCACGTGATTGATCCGATCCATTTCGACCTGGGCAGTATAGCGACCACCGGCGGGCTCGCCGCGTGATCCATTTTCGGCGGCCACCGTGGTGGGCCTTGCTGCTGACGGCGGCTGGCGCCTTGCTGTTCATGCGTTTGGGCATCTGGCAGCTGCATCGCGCAGACTTCAAGGAAGCACTTCTGCGGCGGTATGCCGCATCGGCCACGGCGCCATGGCAGGATTTCGCCACGGTGGCGGCGACGCCGCCGGCCGACGGTTTTCCACGGGTACGGGTAACCGGCCACTATCTCCCTGACCGGATCTACCTGCTGGACAATCCCAGGCATGATGGCCGTGGTGGCGTGGAAGTTTTCGCGCCATTCGTCGTGCGCGATCAGCCGCACACACTGCTGCTGGTGGATATGGGCTTTCTGACTGGCAACGGCACCCGGCAGATACCTGATCTGCCGCCGCTGCCACGCACCGATGTCACGTTGCAGGGGCTCTACGTGCCGCCGCCGCCGGTTGGTTTCGAGATGGGTGGTGATGCGCTGGCGCGGCAGCTCCAATGGCCCAAGGAAAGCATCTTCCTGGACCCGGCGGAAATTGCCCGCGATCTCGGCCAGCCGCTGTATCCGCGGATGCTGGCGCTGGATGCCGATCCGGCCTCGATCTACGTGCGCGTGCACACGCTCGACCTTTCCTCGATGCCACCGGCGCGGCACCGCGCCTATGCCTTTCAGTGGTTCTCGTTCGCCCTTGCGGCGGTGGTGATCCTGCTGGTGCTCAATCGCAAGCGCAAACCGCGCGAATCCCGCTATCCGAATGATGATGAAGTCCGATGAAACCAATTGATCCCGCTGCGTTGCGCCGCAGCCGCATGTTTCTGCTTCTGATCGCGCTGGTGTTCGCCGCGCCGATGATCGTCGCCGGCCTGCTCAGCTGGAGCGGCTGGCAGCCGGGCGTCAAGGGGAACGGTCAGCCGATCCAGCCGCAGCGCAATTTTGTCGACGAGAAACTGCCGGTGCAACTGACCGATGGCCAGCCCTATGCGTGGCGCGACAGCGAGCCGCGGCTGACTTTGGTGGTGTTGGCTGGCCCGGACTGCGCCGCGCACTGTTTCGAGGTGCTGACCGGGCTGGCGAAGGCGCGCGTCATGCTCAATCGCAACCAGTCGCGGCTGCGTCTGCTCTACCTTGGTGCGCCGCCGGCGGATGCGACTCGCCGCGCCGCCATGCAGGCCTACTGGTCGCTGGGCAGCGATGTCGACGGCAAGCTGGCCGAATACCGGCCGACCACGCCGGATAGCGTCAGCGCGCTCCTGGTGGAATCCAACGGTACCGCGCTGTCGTTCTATCCGGCCGGTTTCGATGGTCCCGGCCTGCTGCGCGACATGCAGAAGGTGATCAAGTGATGTCACTGCGTATCGTGAAAGTCCTGCGCGGATTGTCCGTGCTTGCCGCGGTATTCGCGTTCGGGCTGGTGATGTTCGGCGCGTTCGTGCGGCTGTCCAATGCCGGCCTGTCCTGTCCGGACTGGCCGACCTGCTACGGCCAGGCAACCTGGCCGCAGCATGCGCAGGCGGTGGCACACGCCGATGCGGCGTTTCCGGACCGCCCGTACGAGGCGCACAAGGCCTGGCGTGAGCAGGTGCACCGCTTCCTTGCCGGCACCCTCGGGGTGATGGTGCTACTGCTGGCGGTGCTTGCAAGCTGGCGCCGGCGCAGCGCGCTACTGGCGGTGCTCGTCGGTGCCGCGTTCGCGGCCATCGGGGTGGGCTTGTACATGCTTGGCGAACACTTGTGGTCGTCGCTGCTGGCGGGCTGCGCGATCGCGCTGCCACTGTTTGCGGCGGCCCGGCTGCAACGACCCAGCGCATGGAGGATCAGCGTGCTGGCGCTGGCGGTGATCATCTTCCAGGCGATGCTCGGCATGTGGACAGTGACGCTGCTGCTGAAGCCGATCGTGGTGATGGGTCACCTGCTCGGTGGCATGACCACGTTCGCGCTGCTGGCTTACGCCGCGCTGCGTTTTGCTGGCGTGGCGGCGCTGGATGACGACACGGCCGGGTTGCGTCGCTGGGTGGTGATCGGCATCGCGCTGCTGTTCTGCCAGATTGCCCTGGGCGGCTGGACCTCGGCCAACTACGCAGCGCTCGCCTGCGGCTACGGTCCCGGCTCGTTCCCGCAGTGCCTCGGTCAATGGGCGCCGCCGACGGACTTCCACCAGGGTTTCGTGCTGTGGCGCGGGATCGGCGTCAACTACGAAGGCGGCGTGCTCGACATGGCCGCGCGCAGCGCGATCCAGCTGGTGCACCGGCTCGGCGCGCTGGTGGTGTTCTGCTATCTCGGCTGGCTGTCGATCAAACTGGTGCAGCGCGGCCTGCGTCTGTGCGGCATCGCGATTGCGCTGGCGCTGGTGAGCCAGGTGCTGCTCGGCATCAGCAATGTGTATTTGGGGCTGCCACTGGCCGTGGCCACCGCGCACAATGGCGTCGCGGCGTTGCTGCTGTTCACCTTGCTGGCCACGCTGGCGAGTACGCAACGCCGGCATGACGAATCGATGTTCCTGTCGTTGGGGCGACACTGAAAATGAGCGTTTTTCGCGAGTATCTGCAACTGACCAAGCCGCGCATCGTCGCCTTGCTGGTGTTCTGCGCGGTCATCGGCATGTTCCTCGCCGTGCCCGGGATGCCGTCGTGGCGTGCGCTGGTGTTTGGCACGCTGGGGATCTGGCTGGCGTCCTCCTCGGCAGCGGCATTCAACCAGCTGATCGACCAGCGCATCGACAAGGTGATGGTGCGTACGGCACATCGACCGTTGGCTACCGGGCATCTCAATGCGCGCCAGGTATTCGTGTTTGCCATGGGGCTTGGTATTGCCTCGATGCTGGTGCTGATACTGCTGGTCAACACGCTGACCGCGGTGCTGACGTTTGCCGGCTTGATCGGCTACGCGGTGATCTACACCGCGTTCCTCAAGCGCGCCACCCCGCAGAACATCGTGATCGGTGGTCTCGCCGGCGCGATCCCGCCGGTGCTGGGCTGGACTGCAGTGACCGGGGCATTGCATCCGTATGCGCTGCAGCTGTGCCTGATCATCTTCGTGTGGACGCCACCGCATTTCTGGGCGCTGGCGATTTTCCGTCGCGATGATTATTCGCGGGCGCAGGTGCCGATGCTGCCGGTCACCCACGGCGTCGTCTTCACGCGTTGGCACATCCTGTTCTACACCGTGCTGCTGGTGCTGGTGACCCTGTTACCCGCACTGACCGGCATGAGCGGCCTGATCTATCTGGGCGGCGCTGCGGTGCTGGGTATGGCGTTCCTGTGTTACGCAGTGCGCCTGCTGAATCCGCCTGACGAGTTGTACGCGATGAAGGTGTTCAACTATTCCATCGTCTACCTGATGGCGCTGTTCGCGTTCCTGCTGGCCGATCATTGGCTGGCCGAACCGATCGTGCGGCAGGGTTTGGTGCTGCAGCAGGTCATCTGACGTGCCTCACGCCATCCACACCGACGTGAGGAAAACAACAACTTGCTCATTGACACTTGCGCAGCGCAGCACGACAATGCGCGCGCCCTCCGGCGCGCTGCGTCGGTCGGTTCCCAGTCCTGACAAAACAAGGCATATGGACGTTTACCCTAGTCGCAACGTCGACATCCGCTCGCTTCGGGTGCCGGCGCCGCATAACAAATTGAACACCTGCGGCGACCGCCTGCGGTCGGCTGGTGCTTTCCACTAGGGAAAGCCTGGCCCATCCCTGACGACGCCGTTGGCGTCGTTACGAGGAGATGGGCCGATGAAGCTCCTTCGCGATTTTTTCCGCCTGTGTGTTGCAGGCCTTCGTACCGTAACCGGTCGCGGCGCCGCCGCGTCGCACGGATTCAGCGTGACTGTGCCGGCACCGCTGTCCCATCCGGCTGGCGATGGCGCTGTGGTGGTCGATCTGATGCGTGTCGTCGCACGGCCGCTGGCGTCGCGGCGCGAGCCTGCGTCGTTTCTGAAGGCACCGCGTCATCGGCGCCTCGGCGCAGGACGCGGATGATCGCCGTCGTCCACCGCAAGGGCTGGCCTCCCCCAGTTTCAACGGGGTGATTTGGTGTGGGCCGCGCGCGCGGCCACGGATCGTAGCGTGACGGCGGGCTGAGTCCGGCGGCGCTTCGCGACATCGGCATTCCGACCTACGGCAACGAATCATGAGCAGGATTTCCAACCCATCCGCCACCAGGATGGCGGGCAAGGGCGCACCCAGACCATCGGCCGCAGTCGCGGCAGAGCAGGCGTTTTGTGACGCCGAAGCATTGCTGCAGAAGCTGGGCACCACGCTGGCGGGTCTCGACGCGGAGCAGATCGGTGCGCGACTGCATCGCGATGGCCTCAACGAGGTGGCGCACGAGAAGCCGCCGCACTGGTCGCTGCAATTGCTGCGCGCGTTCAAGAACCCGTTCATCGTGGTGCTGCTGGTGCTGGCTGGCGTGCAGCTGTTCACCGACGGCAACGATCTGACCGGACCGATCATCATTGCGGTGATGGTCGGCATCAGTGTGGTGCTGAGTTTCACCCAGGAATACCGTTCCTCGCGCGCCGCCGAAAAGCTGAAGGCCATGGTGCGCAACACGGCCACGGTGACGCGGCGCGCCTCCGACGGCCACAGCGAGCAGATCGAGGTGCCGGTGGTCGAGCTGGTCACTGGCGACATCGTGCACCTCGCCGCCGGCGACATGGTGCCGGCCGATCTGCGCCTGCTGGGAGCGAAGGATCTGTTCATCAGCCAGGCGATCCTCACCGGCGAATCTTTGCCGGTGGAGAAGTCTGCGCCCGTGCCCACGCGTGCACGTGTCGACGGCGGCAGCGACAGCAATCCGCTGGATCTGATCAGCGTCTGCTACATGGGCACCAACGTGGTCAGCGGCACCGCCAGTGCCGTGGTGGTGGCGACCGGCGCGCGCAGCCATCTCGGCTCGCTGGCGCACAGCATGAGCGGGCAGCGCGTGCAGACCAGCTTCGATCGCGGCGTGAGCAGTGTGAGCTGGCTGCTGCTGCGTTTCATGGCGGTGATGGTGCCGGTGGTGTTCCTGATCAACGGGCTGGACAAGCACAACTGGACCGAGGCGTTCCTGTTCGCGCTGTCGATCGCGGTCGGGCTGACTCCGGAGATGCTGCCGCTGATCGTCACCGCGAACCTGGCCAAGGGTGCGCTGGCGATGTCCAGGCGCAAGGTCGTGGTGAAGCGGCTCAACGCGATCCAGAACTTCGGCGCCATGGATGTGCTGTGCACCGACAAGACCGGCACGCTGACGCTGGACAAGATCGTGCTCGAACGGCACCTCGATCTCGACGGCGAGGAATCGGACGAGGCACTCGAATACGGCTATCTCAACAGCCGTTTCCAGACCGGCCTGAAAAATCTGATGGACAAGGCGGTGCTGGAACATCGCGATCTGGAAGCGGCGGCGATGAGCTACCGGGTGGTGGACGAGATTCCCTTCGACTTTCAGCGCCGGCGCATGTCGGTGGTGGTGACCAGCGGCAACGGCGAACACTTGCTGATCTGCAAGGGTGCGGTCGAGGAAATGCTGTCGATCTGCGCGTACGCGAGAACCGGCGACGTCACCGAGCCGATGACCGACGCGCGCCGCCAGGAGATCAAGGCGATGACGCACCGGCTTAACGAAGACGGCCTGCGCGTGCTGGTGGTTGCGGTGCGGCGGCAGCCGGCGCATCAGCGCGCCTACGGCGTAGCCGATGAGAGCGAGCTCATCGCGGTCGGTTGCCTGGCGTTCCTCGACCCGCCGAAGGATTCCGCGGCCACTGCGATCCGCGCGCTGCACAGTCATGGCGTCGAGGTGAAGGTGATCACCGGCGACAACGAGGCGGTGACGCGCAAGATCTGTCGCGAAGTCGGCCTGGATGTCACCCACTCCGTGCAGGGCAAGGATATCGAGGCGCTGGATGACCCCGCGCTGGATGCACTGGTGGCGCGCGTCACCGTGTTCGCCAAGATGTCGCCGCTGCAGAAGGCGCGGGTGGTGCGCGCGCTGCAACGGCTGGGCCATACCGTGGGTTTCCTCGGCGACGGCATCAACGACGCGCCGGCACTGCACGATGCCGATGTCGGCATCTCGGTGGACACCGCCACCGACATCGCCAAGGAGTCCGCGGACATCATCCTGCTGGAAAAAAACCTGATGGTGCTGGAGGAAGGCGTGATCGAGGGGCGGATCACCTTCGGCAACATCATGAAGTACATCAAGATGACCGCCAGCTCGAACTTCGGCAACGTGTTCAGCGTGCTGGTGGCCAGCGCGTTCCTGCCGTTCCTGCCGATGCTGCCGCTGCAGATCCTGGTGCAGAACCTGCTGTATGACATCTCGCAGCTGTCGATCCCGTTCGATCGCATGGACGAGGAATACCTGAGCAAGCCGCGCAAGTGGGACGCCGGCGACATCGGCCGCTTCATGGCGTGGATCGGCCCGGTCAGCTCGATCTTCGACCTCACCACGTTCTGGCTGATGTGGCACTACTTCGGTGCCAACTCGCCGGCGCATCAGTCGCTGTTCCAGTCCGGCTGGTTCATCGAGGGTCTGCTGTCGCAGACGCTGGTGGTGCACATGATCCGCACTCGCCGCATCCCGTTCCTGCAGAGTGTGGCGGCCGCGCCGGTGCTCGGTCTCACCCTCGCGATCATCGTGATCGGCATGCTGATTCCGTTCAGCGCGCTGGGCGCGAAGATCGGCATGGTGCCGCTGCCGCCCGTGTACTTCGCATGGCTGGCGCTGACCCTGGTGAGCTATTGCGTACTGACCCAGCTGATGAAGGTGATCTACATCCGCCGTTACGGGCGCTGGCTGTAGCGTCGATCGGCTTCGCGATCGTCCTGCGTGGCCGGTGCCGAACCTCGCGCGGCATAGTGCCGCGCCACTACCGCGCGCACCATCAACTGCAGCTGGTGGAAGATCATCAGCGGCAGCACCAGCGCGCCGAGGCCGCCGAGCTGGCCGGCGAACAGGATCTTCGCCATCGGGATGCCGCTGGCCATGCTCTTCTTGGAACCGCAGAACACGATGGTGACTTCATCCTCGCGCAAAAAGCCAAGCCGGCGCGCGGCCCAGGTCAATGTGAGCATCACCAGCGCCAGCAGCAACGCGCACGCGGCCAGCGTGGACAGCAGCGCGGAGATCGGGGTATCACGCCACAATCCTCCGACTACCGCGGCACTGAACGCGGTGTACACCACCAGCAGGATCGTGCCCTGGTCGGTGAGGCCGAGCAGCGGCAGCCTGGCGCCGTGCAGAAAAAACAGCGGCGCGATCGCGCCGTCTGTCGCGCCATCGTATATCCGCGCCGTCTGTCCCCGGCACGGCAGCAGCGAGGCCAGCAGCACAGTGCCAAGCAAAATGAGGGTGAAGTTGTCGGGGCGAAGACGACGCAACGACATGCGGCGACTCAATCCAGCCCGCAACGCACGCGACGGCGATGCCGCCACCACAGCACCAGCCCGATCAGCACCACGATGCCGACCAGCACCCACAGGCTGCTCTGGCCGCGATGCATCCACTTCACCAGCCACTCGTGGTTGTCGGCGCCGAAGAAACCCAGGTACACCCAGAACGGCACGCTGATCAGTGCGGCCAGCGTGTCGATCAGCAGGAAGCGCAGGAACGACACCCGATGGGTGGTGCCGGCGGTGAGGTAGACGGTGGTGCGCATGCCGGGCAGGAAACGCGCGAAGAACAGCATACGATTGCCGTAGCGGTCGAACTTCTCCTGCACCGTGGCGTAGCGTGCCGGCGTCAGCACGCGCGCCACGAAGCGCCATTGCAGGATGCGTGCGCCGTAATGATGGCCCAGCATGAAGATGGCCGCGTCGCCCAACAGCACGCCGAACATGGCCAGCGCGAACATCGCGTGCACGTTCGCGTAGCCGAGCCCGGCGATCACGCCGCCGGCAACCAGGGTGATGTCCTCCGGCAACGGCAGGCCGGCGCCACAGATCATCAACGCGATGAACACCGCGACATAGCCGTTCTCGGCGAAGATCCTGATCAGTTGCTGCAGCAGGTCCATCTATACCCCGGCCTTTTGTGCGCAGTTCCATGTGCTGTCCGACGCAGGGACCATCGTGGCGATGCGCACCATCATGCCTTGGTGCTCGTTTGTTCGCGCAATGGCAGAAGCGTCCGCAATTCCGCCTTCTCGGCATCGCTGAGTTCACCGCGTCGCGCACTCAGGAAATCGCGGCGCTGGATCAGCGACTGGTGTTCCATGCGCTCCAGTGCCTCGATGAATTCCATGCGCTGGCTCTCCGGTTCGCCCACGGACAGCGTCGCCATCAGTTTCTGCAGCGAGGGATATTCCGGTCGCTCGGCAAAATGTTCGACCAGCATCGCGGAGTTGATGCCCGGTCGCGAGCGTGCGATGTCGAGCAATTCGGCGAGCAGTTCCACGCCGGGCTTGTCCAGGCGCAGGAAGCGATAGGGCTTCTCGACCTGATCGGCCAGGCCCGGCTGCGCCAGCAGCAACGAGATCGCGCTGCGCACCAGGCTGCGCTGCACTGCCGTGGGCCGCTGCACGGCGCGGTGTGCGGCCGGGTCGGCCTGCAGCATCGCGCGGGCGCCGCTGCGCTTTTCCAGCTCCTGCGCCATCAGGTCGCGGAACGCGCCGTCGGGGAGTTTCGCGATCAGCGGGCGGGCGCGCTCGGCGAGCCGCGCGCGACCGTCCAGGCTACCCATCTCGACGTCGTGCGAGAGTTCGTTGAAGAAATATTCCGACAGCGGCATCGCTTCCCTGATGCGTTTCTCGAAGCCGTCCTTGCCCTCCTTGCGCACCAGCGAATCCGGATCCTCGCCATCAGGCAGAAACAGGAAGTACGCCTGGCGCCCGTCGCGCAGGCGCGGCAGCGCCGATTCCAGCGCCTTCCACGCGGCGGCGCGGCCGGCGCGGTCGCCGTCGAAGCAGAACACCACGTCCGGCGCGGCACGGAACAGCACCTCGGTGTGTTCCGGCGTGGTCGCCGTGCCCAGCGTGGCCACCGCGATCGGCAGCCCGGCTTGGTGCAGCGCGATCACGTCCATGTAGCCTTCGACCACCACGATCCGCAGCAGGTTCGCGTTGGCCTGCTTCACCTGCCACAGCGCGAACAGCTCGCGACCCTTGTGGAACAGTGGCGTCTCGGGCGAGTTGAGGTATTTCGGCGGTGCCTGCCCCGATGACGGCGCGACCTGCACCACGCGTCCGCCAAACGCGATCACGCGACCGCGGCGGTCCAGGATCGGGAACATCAGCCGCTCGCGGAAACGGTCGTATTTGCCACGCTCGCCGGTGGCGAGCATGCCGGCTTCATCGAGCAATTCGCGTCGTCGGTCGCTGTTGCCCAGCGATTTCATCACGCCGTCGTAGCCGGCCGGCGCCCAGCCGATGCGAAAGCGCTTGATGGTGTCGGCGTCCAGCCCGCGTTTCTTGCAATAAGCCTGGGCTTCGGCACTGCGTGGCAGCTCGCGCTCGTACCAGCTGGCGGCGTCGTCGAGCAGCGTATACAGGTCGGTCTTGTCCTCGCGCGGCACGGCGTCGCGGCCGCCTTCGCGCGGCACGGTCAGGCCGACTGTCTGCGCCAGTTCCTCGACCGCGTCGGGAAACTCCAGCCGATCGAAGTCCATCAGGAACTTGATCGCGCTGCCGCTGACCCCGCAGCCGAAGCAGTGGAAGAACTGCTTGGCCGGGCTGACGTAGAACGACGGCGTGCGCTCGTTGTGGAACGGACAGCACGCCGTCCACTCGCGTCCGGCCTTCTTCAACGGCACCCGCCGCTCGATCACGTCGACGATGTCGACGCGGGCAAGCAGTTCATCGATGAAGCTGTCGGGAATCAGGCCACGCATAAGCGACCTAGTTTAGTCGGTTGCCAGCGGGGAGGTTCGGCCGGATTGCGTTAACCTCGGACGGAATGTCGCAGGGGAATGTTCGATGACGCTGGCTGGACTGACTTTCCGCCCGGCCGCAGCGGCCGATGTGGCGGCCGCGGTGCCGCTGATCCACAGTTCCGGCCCGGCCGCGTTCGACTACGTGTTCTCGGTGTCGGGGGTGGGCGATGCGCAGGCGTTCCTGCGGCGGGCGTTTGCCGATGGGGCGGGCGAATTCGGCTGGCGCAACCATGTGGTCGGTGTGCTCGATGGTGTGGTGGTGGCGGCCGGGGCGGGTTTTGGCGGGGACACGAAGTGGTCGTTCATGCTGGCCGCGGCGCGGCAGATTCTCGGCCATTACGGCTGGCGCCATGCGGCCGGGGTGGTCGTGAGGGGGCTGAAGGTGGAATCGGTGATCCCGCCACCGGCCGGCGCCATGTATTACCTCGGGCACCTGGGCGTGAGCGAGTCTGCGCGCGGGCAGGGCGCGGGTACGGTCCTGGTCGAGCACCTGCTGGCTGCACGGCCGATCACTGCCAGCGGGCCGGTGGTGCTGGATGTGGCGGCGACCAACCCGGCCGCCCAGCGGCTGTATCAGCGGCTGGGCTTTGCGGTTGTCGGCGAACGCCGCTCGACCCTGGCGAATGCACAGGGTCGGGTGCCGGACCAGCGGCGCATGCAGTGGCATGCGCCGGCTTGAGTCAGAGGATGTGGAAGACGCCGATCACCGCCAGCACGGCCAGCAGGAACAGGATCACGAAGCATGCAAACAGCACCTTGGCGATGGTGGCAGTGGCGCCGGCAACCCCGCCGAAGCCGAGCCAGCCGGTGATCAGGGAGATGATGGCGAAAATGATGGCCCACTTCAGCATGTGCTTCTCCGGTTACGGTGATCGGCCGCGCGGCGGGATGTCCGGCGGGTCGTCGGCGTTTTGTAACGAAGTGGGCGTGAACGCGGCGCATGGCCGGCTTGTCAGCCGGCGCACAGGCCGGCAAGCTGCGCGGCCACGCGGACAGGAACGGCAGGCATGGTGATCACGGCAATCATGGCGCACAAGCAGCGGGCGCTGGTGCGCGCGTTCGAGCATGCCGGGGCCACCGGCGCAGCGCAGGCGCGCAGCTCGGAGCAACTGGGGCTGAAGCCGGGCATGGCCTGGCATCAGCTGGTCGGCCACGCGGTATTGCGCTGTCCGGGCGAGGGGCGTTACTTCCTGGATCTGGCGAACTGGCAGCGCCTGCGTCGGCGCCGCCGTGTCATCGCGCTGGCCGTGATCGCCGGCCTGCTGGTGCTGCTGGCGCTGATCCTGTTGCTGACGGCGCGGGCGGGCTGAGGCCTCAGCCGGCCAGACGTGCCTTGATCTTGCCCGAGACCACGGCCATGTCGGCGCGGCCGGCGGCCTTTTCCTTCACCGCAGCCACCACCTTGCCCATGTCGCGGGCCGAGCTGGCGCCGGTGTCGCTAATCGCTGCGGCGATCAGTGCGTCGATCTCGGCCTCGTCCAGCTTGGCCGGCAGGTAGGTCTCGATCACCACCATCTCGGCACGCTCGATCGCCGACAGATCCTCACGCTTGGCGGCATCGAACTGGCTGACCGAATCGCGCCGCTGCTTGAGCATCTTCTCCAGCGTGGCCAGTACCATCGCATCCGTCTGCTCAACGCGATCGTCCACTTCATGCTGTTTGATCGCCGCCAGCATCAGCCGGATCACGCCAAGCCGGTGCTTGTCGCCGCCGCGCATGGCGTTCTTCATGTCTTCGGTAAGCTGCTGCTTGAGCGTCATGGCGGAAACCTTTGTAAGTGGGGGAATCCATTCTACGGAAACGACAAAGCCGGCGTTGCCCTTGGGGGCAACACCGGCCAGTTCGAATCTGCTGTGCTTGCGGTGGCTGCGAGAACCCGCGCCGACCGTGTTTCCTGTTACGTGCAGTGCCGGGGCGCTGCATGATCCATCGGCAGGCGATGAACCAGGGGAAACTCAGTACAGACGGACTTTGCGCGAGACGTCGCGCGACAGACGACGCAGGTGACGCTTCACCGCGGCAGCGCGCTTGCGCTTGCGCTCCTGGGTCGGCTTCTCATAGAACTCACGCTTGCGCGTTTCAGCCAGGACGCCGGCCTTCTCGCAGGTACGCTTGAAACGACGCAGTGCAATCTCGAACGGCTCGTTCTCGCGAACTTTTACGTTGGGCATGGAAACTCCGAGTGGTAATCTGCCCGCTTGTACGGGACTGTCAAATAGGGCGAGCCGCGAATTATACCGTGGATATCACAGAATTTTCAAAGCCGGCGAACAAGTCGGTAACAGGCCCGGTTCTGGGCATCGAAACCTCGTGCGACGAAACCGGGGTGGCGCTGCTGCGCTGGGAGCCGGATGCGCCCGGTCGCGGCCTGCTGGCGCACACCTTGTACAGCCAGATCAAGCTGCATGCCGACTACGGTGGCGTGGTGCCGGAATTGGCCAGCCGCGACCACGTGCGCAAGCTGCTGCCGTTGATCCGCGAGGCGTTGACCGAGGCCGGCTTGACCGTGCAGGACCTTGGCGGGGTGGCCTATACCGCCGGTCCCGGCCTGGTCGGCGCCTTGCTGGTGGGGGCGTCCGTCGGGCGCGCGCTGGCCTGGGCGCTGGGCGTGCCGGCGATCGGAGTGCACCACATGGAAGGTCACCTGCTGGCCCCACTGCTGGAGGACGACCCGCCTGAGCCGCCGTTCGTGGCGTTGCTGGTGTCCGGTGGCCATTCCATGCTGGTCGAGGTCAAGGCGATCGGGCAGTACACGATCCTCGGCGACACGCTGGACGATGCCGCCGGCGAGGCGTTCGACAAGACCGCCAAGCTGATGGGCCTGCCGTACCCCGGCGGTCCGGCGCTGGCCAAACTGGCCGAACAGGGTCGTGCCGGCGCATTCCGCTTTTCCCGCCCGATGACCGACCGGCCCGGGCTGGATTTCAGTTTCTCCGGCCTGAAGACCCAGGTGCTGCTGGCCTGGCAGAAGTCGGACCAGAGCGAACAGACCCGCGCCGACATCGCCCGCGCGTTCGAGGAAGCGATCGTCGATACGCTGATCATCAAGTGCCGCCGCGCGCTCGAGGCCAGCGGCGCACAGCGACTGGTGATCGCCGGTGGCGTCGGTGCGAATCGAAGATTGCGCAGTGAATTGGCCAGGGCCGGTGCGAACGACGGTTTCCAGGTGTATTTTCCGCGGCTGGACTTCTGCACCGACAATGGCGCGATGATCGCGCTGGCCGGTGCGATCCGGCTGGCCAGTGGCCAGCATCAGGACGAAACCGTGCAGGTGCGTCCGCGTTGGGACCTGCAAACGCTGCCAGCGGCGTAATGCAGCGGGCAATGCCCGCCCTGCAAAACGCGTCAGCTCACCATTGCGTGCGGCCGGGCAGCAGGCCCTTCAGCTCCGCCTCGGTCAGGTTGCGCCACTGCCCGACTTTCAGGTGCGCGAGCTTGACGTTGTCGATGCGCACGCGGCGCAACTGGGTCACCCGGTAGCCGAACGCAGCGGCCATTAAACGGATCTGCCGGTTCAGGCCCTGGGTCAGCACGATCGAGAAGCCGAACTTGGCGATGCGGCGCACGCGGCAGGGCTGGGTCATCTGGCCGTGGATGCGCACGCCCTTGGCCATGCCGGCCAGGAATTCGTCGGTCACCGCCTTGTTCACGCCGACCAGGTATTCCTTCTCGTGGTTGTTCTCCGAGCGCAGGATCTCGTTGACGATGTCGCCATTGCTGGTCAGCAGGATCAGCCCTTCGGAATCCTTGTCCAGCCGCCCGATCGGAAAGATCCGCTGCGGATGGTCGATGAAGTCGACGATATTGCCGTCCACACCCTGGTCGGTGGTGCAGGTGATGCCGACCGGCTTGTTCAGCGCGATATAAACCGCCTTCTTCGCCGCCGGCGTGGCGGCCAGAATGCGTGCACGCACGATCTCGCCATCAACGCGCACTTCATCGCCTTCCAGCGCCTTCGCGCCGGTGGTGACCACCTCGCCGTTGATGCTCACGCGGCCGGCGATCAGCAACTCGTCCGCCTCGCGACGCGAGCACAGGCCGGACTCGCTGATGTACTTGTTGACGCGCATGCCTTACGAGCGCAGCCCGACGCCGCGCTTGAGCAACTGCAGCGCCACGATCGACAGCCCGATCACGAAGCCGATCATCACCACGAACGCCATGCCGACATGCACGTCGCTGATCCCGAGCACGCCGTAGCGGAACGCGTTGACCATGTACAGGATCGGATTGGCGCGCGAGATCACCTGCCATGGCTCGCCCAGCATGTTCACCGAATAGAACACGCCACCCAGGTAGGTCAACGGAGTCAGGATAAAGGTGGGCACCAGCGCGATGTCGTCGAACTTCTTGGCGTACACAGCGTTGACGAAACCAGCCAGCGAAAAGATCGTGGCGCCCAGCAGCACCGACAGGAACGTGATCAGCGGATGCACCACGTGCAGCGAGGTGAAGAACAGGGCGATCAGCAGCACCAGCACGCCAACTACCATGCCGCGCGCCACCGCACCGGTGACGTAGCCGAGCAGGATCACCCAGTTCGGCATCGGCGACACCAGCATTTCCTCCACCGCGCGGCTGAACTTGGCGCCGAAAAACGAGCTGGAGATATTGGCGTAGCAGTTGTTGATCACGCTCATCATGACCAGGCCAGGCACGATGTATTGCATGTAGCTGAAACCGCCTTCGATCGCGCCGATGCGACTGCCGATCAGCTTGCCGAAGATCACGAAGTACAGCGTCATGGTGATCGCCGGCGGGATCAGCGTCTGCGTCCAGATGCGCACGATGCGCACGATCTCGCGCCGCACCAGAGTGTTGAGGGCGACCAGGTTCGCGGTGGTGTTGCTCATGCGGCCCGCTCCTCATGGGTGCCGGTCTGGCCGTTGCGGCCGCCTTCAACGAGTCGCACGAACAGCTCCTCCAGCCGGTTGGTCTTGTTGCGCATCGAGGTCACCATGATGCCGTTGGCGGACAACGCCGCGAACAGCGAGTTGAGGTCATGCGAACGGGCCATTTCCGCCTCCAGCGTGTGCTCGTCGCGTTCACGCAGGGTGACGCCGGGCAGGGCGGGCAGCTCGGCCGGAACGGACGTCACGTCCAGCACGAAGGTCTCCACGTCCAGCGTCGCCAGCAGGCGCTTCATGCTGGTGTTCTCGATGATCGTGCCGTGGTCGATGATCGCGATATTGCGGCACAACGACTCGGCTTCCTCCAGGTAATGCGTGGTCAGGATCACCGTGGTACCGGCCGCGTTGATCGCGCTGACAAATTGCCACATCGAACGGCGGATCTCGATGTCGACACCCGCGGTGGGCTCGTCGAGGATCAGCAGCTTCGGCTCGTTCATCATCGCGCGGGCGATCATCAGCCGCCGCTTCATGCCGCCGGACAGTGTGCGTGCCTGCATCTGCGCCTTGTCCCACAGGCGCAGCTCCTTCAGGTATTTTTCCGCCCGCTGCGCCGCCTCCTTACGCGGGATGCCGTAGAAACCGGCCTCGTTGACGCAGATGTCGAACGGCTTCTCGAACTGGTTGAAGTTGATCTCCTGCGGCACCAGCCCGATCAGCCGCATCGCGGCGCTGCGGTCCTTGTTGACCGATACGCCGAACACCTGCGCATCGCCCGAGGTGGAATTCACCAGCGAGGACAGGATGCCGATCAGGGTGGACTTGCCGGCGCCGTTGGGGCCGAGCAGGGCGAAGAAATCGCCAGGCTGCACGGTCAGGCTGATGCCTTTCAGCGCTTCGACGCCATTGCTGTAGGTTTTGCGCAGGTTGTCGACGACAAGCGCGGGGGCCGTATATGGATACTGCGGGGACATGGGCTGCACCGAAGGGGTTAGCCTTTATTATAGCGGGCCAAGCCCTGTCGTCTGGCCCTGCCAGACCGCACACACCGTTTCCGGAACCCTCCATGGCAGATCACTTCCCGCTCCATCTCGTCGACAGTTTCATGCTCGCCCCCGCGGTGCGCCACCTCATCTTCGAGCGCGACGACGGCCAGCCGTTGGCGTTTCAGCCGGGCCAGTTCCTGCAGGTGCACTTCCATTACGACGACGGCGCCGAGACCAAGCGCAGCTACTCGGTAGCCACCATCGGCGACGGCAGTTCGCCGGTGCAGCGCATCGAGATCGCGGTGAGCTACGTCGAAGGCGGCGCTGCCACCAAGCTGCTCGGCGAACTTCCCGTGGGCGGCGTGATCGACGCCAGCGGCCCGTACGGCCGGTTCTGTCTGCAAGCCGCCGACACCCATCCTCGCTACTTGCTGCTGGCCACCGGTACCGGCGTCACCCCGTATCGCGCGATGCTGCCGCAGATCGAAAAGCTGCTTGCGAAGGGCGATCGCGAAGTGGTGCTGTTGTACGGTGCGCGCACCGAAGCCGAGCTGCTCTACGGCGAGGAGTTCGAGGCATTCGCGCAGACCCACCCCGGCTTCCTGTTCCACGGCTGCCTTAGCCGGGAAGCGCGCGCCACCCCGCGCCCCGGCGACCGCAGTGGCCACGTACAGAACGTACTGGCCGAACTCGGCCCGCACGCCGACCGCGACATCGCCTACCTGTGCGGCAACCCGAACATGGTCGACGCCGCATTCGCCGCGCTGAAGGAGTTCGGCTTGCCGGTGCCGCAGATCAGGCGAGAGAAGTACATTTCGTCGCGGTGATAAAGATTGGCGCTTCCACGCCGATATGACATCTGGCCCGGTACCCAGCCATTGGGGTGGGCCTGGGCGTTTTTCGCTTCCCGCATGGTTCGTCTCACGCGTAACTCACGCGCGCAGGGGTAAATCAGGCCGGCAAGAGAAGTGGCCGCAACGAAATCCGAACCAAACACACCCTTAGTGTGATGTGCATCACGCTTTGCGACATGGGCTGGTTCAAACCGGTAAAGCTCGAGCGGAGCAAGCCGAAAGCCACTTAAGGAACCCCGTAATGGCCGGGGTCACCTCAAGAGGTGAACGGTATGGCTAGTCCGCGTGGCACCAGGTTTTCAGGTTGCGTATTGGTCACGCTGATCATGCTGGCGAGCGCGTCGAACGCGCATGCCGCCACCGGCCGCATCACGCTTTCTGGCGCCGTGGTGGAGCCGACTTGTTCCACCGAAGGGACCCACGCCGATACGGCGGGCGAGCTGCCATCGGCTGCGCCGGGTCGCCTGATCTGCGGCAAGACGCCAACCGATCCGGGTCGCTCTTATTCACGCACCCTGGTCAGCCTCGATGCGGCAACCGTTGCGACCGACCGGCTGCTCAGCTACTTCGCCGGTTATGCGAATGCCGACGGTGTGGGTGGGCAGGCAAAGCTCGTCGTTCGTACCTACGATTGACCGCCGATGGGTTCCCCCGCAATGCGGGGCAAGCGGCTACTGGTAGAAGATATCGAAGGTCACCGTGGCCTTGACCGCGCCACCGGTCACCGCGGGCGCAGTCTGGAAGTATTGCGCGAAGTAAGGAATCGATGTCGTGGCATTCGGTGGAGTGACCACGGTCTGGGTCTCGAAGACCATCGGATTCGAATTACCGTCGAGAACCTGTACGCCAATGCCCGCTGCATACCCTGCACCGGAAGGTTGAACCACGCCCGGATGACTGTCCGGAGCGGCGGTGTGCATCGTGATCTTGGCCACTGCCGTACCCGTCGGGCAATTCAACCGGATCTGGAACGGGGTCTTGCCCGATGTCGAGCCCACACCCGTGAATGCGCTGGTGGTCACGACCGGCAAGGTGACATTGATCGGGTTGGTGACGATCGTGCAGCTCGGCGTGGTGAAGGTGATCGAGTTGCCAAGCCGGAACGTTTCCGGATAAAGCGTGCCCCATTGCCAATCGGCAAGGTCGCCCGACGCCAGCACGCTGCCGGAAGCGATCGGACCGGTCTTGATCAGCTGCAGGCCGGAGGTCACGCTGAACGTCGTGGTGGTGACGTACTGGCTGTTTTGCGGATAAGGCGTCAGGTAGTCGGTCGGGTGGGTGATGCGATAGCCCACGCCCGGGATGCCTGTTTCATAGGTGACGTTGTCCGCCAGGTAGCTGCCGCGCGAATTGGCCACGCCGTATGTCACCGTCTCGCCAAAAAAATTGCCGCAGGTAATGTCTGGCGGATTCGCCGGAGAAACCTGCCCCGTGGAGGCAATGATCGTCCCGTCGGCCATATTGGCCGGAATGCTGATGGTCGGCGGCAAACTGAAGGTGACAGTGGTCGCGCCGCCCGAACTGTATTTGCATTTTGCGCTGACAACGGCCGGCACCAGCGCCAGCAGCAACAAGGCCATCCACAGGCAGATAGCGCGCGTCATGTTCCGCTCCTGGCGATCTGCGCCGTGGTTCGTGGCTGTTCACAGGTCGCTTCGACCTGTTCGATGGCGCCTGCCTTGCGCTTGCCCTGGCTGCGGGACTTCAACTGGTACGGCAGCAAGCAGGTCCGGGTGACGTCCTGCTCCTGCTCCTGCCACTGCACGCTGAGGCGGCCGGTTTCATGAGGAACGCGCACCATGATGCGACCGGCCTGTCCCACCACACCGATCGCCTGGCCCTGCTCATCCTCCACTTCCGCGCCGAACGGCAGCGTCTTGCCACCGGCGAGGCTGGCCTGGATCAGCACGAAGCGTCCACTCTCACTCTTGAACTTCACCATCACCACGGCTCCGGCGCGAGGCGCCACCTGGACGCTGGTGTTGTCGAGCTGCACGTCCAGTGACAGGCCTGTGGGATCGATGTCGATGGTATTGAGGATGTAGGGAGTGACGTAGGGCACGAGCGCGTAGCCGGCGCGGTCGATGCGCACGCCGGCCGCGTTGCCGATGCGCGCGCCCGTGGCATCGGGCGCCGACACGATGGCGACGGTGTCGCCCAGCGGCAGGCCAAAGGAAACGCCGCCCGGATGCGCAACGATGCCGCCCGCCACGCTCAGCGACGCCTGCGAGTAGCCGCTGCCTGCCCCGAAACCGGCGTTGAGCTGCGCATGCGTGCCACGGTAGCCCGCGTTGATGCTGCCGGTGCTGCCCGTGGTGCCGGCATCGTTGTTGCCGCTGTCATGCGTGGCGGTGGCGCCATAGTTGAACCGATCGTCGACTCCGGCGGTGCCGCTGAGTGTTGCCTGTTCCTGCATGCCGCCGCTGCTGTCGCGGGTGAGTCCGCCAGTGAGGATCGGGGCATGCGAACTGTTGCCCAGTGGGATCGTGACATTGGCCATGTAGCGGTTGTCGCTGCGTCCGAACAGGTCACGCTCGCGGCTGGCGGAGAGGTTGTAGCTGATCCGGCCGAACGAGTTGTTGTAGCCGACCTGGAACTGCGTGTCGGTGCTGGTGCGGTTCCAGTAGTCGCGCGCCGACCCGTTGACATAGAGCGAGCCGCCGCGGGCTCCCAACCTCTGGCTGAGGTTGATGCTGAAGTTGTTGCGCTGGCGATCGACGCCGGTAGGCACCACGAAGTCGCGGTAGTCGTAACCGCCCAGTGCAGCCTGCTGAGCCGGGGTGAGCAGATCCGATACCGGAATGCCGTTGATCGTCTGCGGATAGGCCGGACGACCCGAGGCAAACACGGGCAGGCCGCGGCGCGCATAGTCCCGCGCCCGCACGGCGTCGCCCAGGGTGAGATAGCCACTGGTCGAATAGCGGTACGCGGCCACGGTCAGCGATGTGCCGGTCTGCGCCAGCGTCTTGCTGTAGCTCAGGCGCATGCTCTGTCCGGACATCGCGTCCATGCCGGGGATACGCGTGTGTGCCGCGGTAACGTCCATGGCAAAGGCGCCGTAGCGCGTATTCAATGCACTACCCAGCAGCAGCGCGGCGTAGCCTTGCGAGGCCACGGCGCCGGCGTAGCCGGTCAGCAGGTTGGTGAAGCCGCGCTGCAACGTGCCTTGCATCACCTCCGGTTTGTGTGCGATCGAGTCGTCGCGAAGCTGGCCGGCGGCCACGCTGAAGCGAGTGACGCCCGGTCGAAGCAACTGCGGCACCGAGGCATAGGGCACCGAGAACGTGTGCACGCGGCCATTGGCCTCGGACACGCTGACTTCGAGGTCGCCGCCGTAGCCGGTGGAGTACAGGTCATCGATGGTGAACGGGCCGGGCGCCACGGTAGTCTGGTAGATCAGCATGCCGTTCTGGTGCACGGTCACCTTGGCATTGCTGTCGGCGACGCCGCGCACGCTGGGTGCATAGCCGCGCAGCGACTGCGGCAGCATGCGGTCGTCGGTGGCAAGCTGCACGCCGCGCAAGCCGATGCTGTCGAAGATCTCGCCACTGGTCCAGGAATCGCCCAGGGTCAACTGCGCGTGCATTCCCGGCAGGTCACGCTGCGCGTAGGTCGCGATGTTCTGCCAGTGATGGGTGGAACGCGCGCCATTGATGCCCGATTGCCCGTTGAGCGAGGAATCGTGGCGGAGGTGCCAGCGGCCCAGGTTCAGGCCGGCGTTCAGCCCGAGGTATGACGATGTCTGCGCCACGCCCTGGCTGCTGGTGCGATAGCTGTTGAAGTTGTAGTTGAGCAGGCCGGCGTTTACGCCGGAGTCCCAATGGGCCGGGTCGACGTAACCGCGCGCGGTCTGCCCCAGGTAGGCCTGCGGCACGCTGGTGTCCAGGCGCAGGTCGGACATCTCGAACGCCATGCTGGCGCCGGGAATCACGCTGGCCATGTCGACGCAGACGTTGTCGCTGGTCAGATCTGCCATGGTCCGTGCCGACAGCTTGTCCGGGTGCAGCGCCAGCTTGTCGAGCAGGGTTCGCGTCACGCAGGGCGTTGCGCTGGCGTCGGCCGATGGTGCGGCAAAACGCACGTTGCTGCGACCAACGGGAGTCTCATTGAGATAGAGGTCGACGCTGTAAGTGCCGGAGGCGACGAAATTGCCGCGCTCGAAACGAGACAGGTCGGTGGTGTTCTGGCCCGCACCGGAAAGCATGCCCCGGTCGAAACTGGCGTCCATCGCATCGACGGCCGGAGTGCTGGCGGATGCATTCGGGCCAGCGGCGGCTGGCGCAGCCGCCATGGCATGGCCACCCCCACCGCACAACACCAGGCCGATCAGCGCGGACAGCAGCTGGCGGCGAGCCACGGGTTCGCGCGAAGCTGCCATCGAAGCGCTGGCGCGAGCCGGGTTCACGGCGAAATCGCGCCCTTGTAAGTCGTCGCGGCGCCGAAATCATTGATGGTGGTGTAGTCCACCACCGTGCCCGCCGCTGGCGCACGAGCGAGATCCTTGACCGGCAGGTGCAACGTGGACAATGGCGCCACCATGCCGTTGCCCGGCATATGGCTGACATTGTCCACACTCAGCGACAGCTTGCTGAAGGTAATGTAGTACGGCGTGGGGTTGTGGACTTCGAGCGCATACCCGTTGCCGTCCGCGACCACTTTCCAGGTGACCTGCCGGGCGGCGGCGTTCGGCTCATCGGCCAGGTTCGGCGGGCGGAAGAACAGCTTGAGCCGCGAACGCACGGCAAACTGCAGCGTGTTCTGCTCCTCGCCCGGTTTCGCGGTGGGCTTGGGTGGAATCTCCAGCACGTTCAGCCAGAACAGCGATTCGCGATCCTTGGGCAGCGGCTGGCCGGTGTAGACGATGCGCAGGCTCTGGCCCTTGCCCGCATTCATGCGGACCAACGGGGGCGTGATCAGAAACGGCACATTGGCGGTATCGGGGGTGGAAGCGGGATCGCCGCTATCGATCCATGCCTCGACCAGGGCAGGCTGGCTGCCGTCGTTGTTGAGGCGCACGGTGACCTCGCCATTCGCGGCCGGAAACACCACGCGGGTGCCTGCGATCACGACGCTGGCGTCGGCGCTGCCGACGATTGTGGAAAGCGCTATCAAGGCTGCGCCAACTGCGCAGAGCAGGCTTTTCATCGAGGGTATTCCGTATCGGATCGAGGCGCCGCGGCGGCCGGCAGAGGCTGCTGCAGCCAGAAACAGGCTGCAGCGCGCCGAGTGCTGCTTACAGGTAGCTCAGCGTGAAGTTGACGGTCGTCGAGACGAGACCGGCAGTGGCTGCCGCTGTGGCGGCAATGTACTGAGCCTTGAGCGAGGCCGAGCCCGTGCCTGTGGCAACCGCGATGACCGGTGCATTGGTGTTGTTGTTGGTGTTGATCACCGACGCGCCGTTCAGCAGCTGGACCTGAACGTTGGAGCCACTGGCGGCCGTGTTGTTGAGGTTGCCCGTGGTGGCATTGATGTTGCTGCCGGTGAACGCCATCGTCGCGCTGGTGGTGTTGGTATCGCAGCCGGTCAGGCCGACGGTGAACGCGGTAGCGCCGGCTACCGAGCCGACTGTGGTCAGTGAGCTCGACATGACGGTCGGCAGGACCACGGTGGATCCGCCGTTGACACTGACGACGCAGGTGTCGGTGAGCACCTTGCCGCTGATGTTAATGGTGCCGCCGGCGGCCTGGGCGGTCGGGGCGAAAGCGGTGGCGGCCATGACGGCAACCAGCGCGGTGGAAAGCAGGGTCTTGTTCATTTCGTATTTCCTGGTGAGTGTTGGTTTGTAATGGCTTGCGCCGTGGTGGAAATGGGCAGTTCTTTCGGGTCGCGGCTTGCCTCTGCGGCCGGCGTTGTCGGGTCTTCAGGAGTCCCCCCGGACGGAATGTCTACCGCGGATTCCGTTGCGGCTGATCCAGCCTTAAGCAACCCGCGTGCCAAACAAAGTGTACAAACGGTTCCTTCAGGCACTGGGCCGATTGCTGCGGAACGAAATTTGATACAGGGCAACGGCTGCGCCCGATTTCTAGGCCATCGCTGACAAATTGGGGCACCAAAAAATGCGAACTGTGTCACTTTAAGTGAGCGAACTCTATCACGCAGAATTTACATTCGAAATCCGATGCCGTTTTGATTTGTAAAGCATGCTTGACATGAGTTGATCCTTCTTCTACCTTGGAACTGTCAAGTTCGCTTGACACACCTGCGAGAGAGAGGGATCGTCATGGGTATCAGCTTGCGTCGAACGATTTACCCGTTGTCTGGCTTGGCCCTGACCTTGGCGCTGCTCTGCAGCGGCGCCATGCCGGCCCATGCAGCGATCGCCACCGGCACGGTCGGTACGTTGAAGGTCGAGCGCCACGGCGACCACGGCCGTGCGGTGGTCCTGATTCCCGGACTGCAGGGTGGGCCGTGGGTGTGGCAGCAGACCATCGCGCAGCTGCAAAAGAACCATGTGGTGTACGTGGTCACACTGGCCGGCTTCGACGGCGTGCCGGCACCGGCCGAGGACGGCAACCTGTTCGATCGCGCCGACGACTCGCTGCTGCGGCTGATCGAGCAGCACAAGATCGACAAGCCGGTACTGATCGGCCACAGCCTCGGCGGCACGCTGGCGCTGCGCTTTGCCGGCGAGCATCCCAGGCTGGTTTCCGGGGTGGTAGCGGTGGAAGGGTTGCCGATCTTTCCCGGCATGGAGCGGGTCAGTACCGAGCAGCGCAAGATGATGGCGGAGCAGATGCAGACCACGATGGCGGCGGCGACGCTGGAGCAGTTCAAGGCGCAGACGCTGGGCTATATGCAGAAGGTGGGCGTGATCGATCCGCAACTGGCCGCCCGCTATGCGCCGATGAATGCGCGCAGCGACATCAAGGCCAGCGCACGGTACATGGCCGAGGATCTGGCGTCGGACCTGCGCCCGGGGCTGAAGCATGCGAACGTGCCGATCCTGGAGATCTCGCCGTACTACGCACCGGATTTCAGCCAGCCGCCGATGCAGTTCAGTGAGGCGCAGAAGGTCGCGTACTACCAGTCCCTGCTGGTCGATGCGCCGAACGCGAAGGTCGTGTCGATCTCGCCAGCGAGACATTTCGTGATGCTCGATCAGCCGATGAAGTTCCAGCAGACGCTGGATACGTTCCTGAAGACACTTTGAGGTTCCGCACATGTCACGTTTTCCGTACAGGCAATACCAGCGCCACTTGATGCTGGCCATGACGGTGTACGTCGGCTGCATGTTGCTGGTGTGGCCGATGGCACGCACGGTGGACACGCTGCCACTGAAACTATTGCTGGCGTTGGCGCCGGTCGTGCCGATGCTCTACGTGATCGGGCTGATGGCGCGCAGGATCCGCGACAGCGACGAGCTGGAGCAACGCACCCATCTCGTCGCGTTGGGAGTGGCCACGGTGGTTGTCGGAGCGCTGAGCCTCGTGGGCGGGTTCCTCGCCTCGGCACAGGTGGTGCCACTGGATGGCAGCATCCTGATCTGGGTATTCCCGTTGATGATGTTCTGTTACGGCGCCACCCGCTGGTGGGTGGCGCGGCGCTATGGCGCGACACTGTCGTGCAACGACGAAAGTGGCGTGCCGACCTATCTGCGGTTCCTGCTGATGGCGATCGTGCTGGCGGCGATAGCGGTGGGTTGCTGGCGATCATTGGATGACGCCGGCCGTGGCCTGCTGTGTGGCATGAGCGGCGGCTTTGCGGTTCTCGCGATGATGCTTGGCATCTCACGAAGGCGTGCGCGTCGACAGCCCGCGGGGGAGGGGCAATGAGCCTGCGTGCCGTGCATAAGCGCTACCTGCGCGAATTCATTCCGGCGATGTCGGCCTACGTCATGTTGATCCTGCTTTACGGCGTATTGATGCCAAGGACGGAAAGCCTGCTGTTGCGAATCCTGCTGGCGGTGTTGCCGCTGCT
Source organism: Rhodanobacter glycinis (assembly GCF_006438785.1). GTDB lineage: Bacteria > Pseudomonadota > Gammaproteobacteria > Xanthomonadales > Rhodanobacteraceae > Rhodanobacter > Rhodanobacter glycinis_A. The sequence goes on from NZ_RCZB01000006.1 coordinate 184,146, forward strand.
GCCGATCATGCTGGTGATCCGTGCCATCGTGCGGGTCATCCGTGACCAGGACGAACTGGAACGGCGCATCGACCTGGAGGCGATCGCGATCGCCGCGATGGTTACTGGTTTCGGCTACTTCAGCTTCGGTTTTCTGCTGAATGCGGGTATCGGCCTGAAGGTCGCGCCAGCCGCGGTCGCGATCTGGGTGATGCCATGCCTGTTCGGGACCTTCGGCCTGGCCAAGCTGCTGGTTGCGAGGCGCTACCGCAGCCATGAATAACCACGTCCGCGAACTGCGCGGCGAACAAGGCTGGTCGCAGGCCGACCTGGCCGAGCGGCTGGATGTGTCGCGGCAAACCATCAACGCGATCGAGACGGGGAAATACGACCCCAGCCTGCCGCTGGCATTCAAGATCGCCAAACTGTTTGGACGACCAATTGAAACAATCTTCGTACCGGGTGAGGAATAAGGCATGGCATTGAAAGGACGTACCGCGATCCGCATCGGTGCGGTGATCGTGGGGTTGGGAGCACTGGCCTGGAACCAGTTCCACCACGACGAGCAGGCAGCGACACCGGCAGCGCCTGTCGCCGCGCCAGCGGTTGCGGCGAAAGCACTGCCGCCGGCAAAACCGCAAACATGGACGCGTGGTGCACTCACGCTGACATCGTGCAATCTGGCCCAGCCCAACAGCGGGCTCAGCACGGCGGCCTGGTGTGCGGATTTTCCGGTGCCGGAAAATCGTGCCGATCCGCACAGCCGCACCATCACGCTGAAGCTGGCCGTATTGCGTTCCGGGGCGCAGGTGGCGAGCAAGGACATGCTGGCGTTCCTCGTCGGCGGGCCGGGCCAGGCGGCCACCGATTCGGCCAGCCAGATAGCGGCGATGCTGAAGCCGTTGCTGGCACATCGCGATGTGCTGCTGCTGGATCAACGCGGCACCGGCGGCTCGAACGCGCTGACCTGCAATGACGCCGATGACGCGGTCACGCTGGAAGGCGACAGTGCATTCGATGCCGGCAAGATGCGCAACGCCGCCGCCGAGTGCGTCAAGCAGCTGGGCAACCGCGCCGACCCGCGCTACTACACCACCACCATCGCCGCACAGGATCTGGAGGACGTGCGCAAGGCGCTCGGCTCACCGCAGTTCGACCTGCTCGGCGTGTCGTACGGCACCCGGATGGCGCAGCAATATCTGATGCGATATCCGGACGCGGTGCGCAGCGTGGTGCTGGACAGCGTGGTGCCGAACCCGCTGGCACTGGGCCAGGATTTCGCACGCAACCTGGACGATGCGTTGAAGGCACAGTTTGCCCGCTGCACGGCCGAGCCGGCGTGCAGGCAGCAGTTCGGTGACCCGGATCAGACGCTGTATCAGCTGCGCGATGCCCTGCGTGCGAACCCGCATGAAGTCAGCTTTCGCGATCCGCAGAGCTACCGTAGCGTCAAGCGCGTCCTGAACGAGGACTCGCTGGCCAGCGTGGTGCGCATGTTCGCGTATACGCCGGCTACGGCCGCGCTGCTGCCGCTGTCGATCGACGCGGCAGCGCACGGTGATGTCGGCCCGCTGCTGGGCCAGGCGAAGATCCTGTCCGGCGAGCTGGCCGAGCTGATGGGCAGCGGCATGCAGTACTCGGTGATCTGCAGCGAGGACGCCGACCTGCTGGTCGCGCGCCCGCAGGATGCCGGCACCATCCTGGGCACGCGCATGGTCGATGCGCTCAACGCGGTCTGCTCGGTATGGCCGAAAGGCGCACGCCCGGCCGACTTCCATCAGCCGCTGAAAACCGCCAAGCCGATTCTGTTGCTGGCCGGTCAGTACGACCCGGTGACGCCGCCGCGCTACGCCGAGGACGTGGCGAAGGGCCTGCCGAACGCGCGCGTGCTGGTGCTCAGGGGCCAGGCACATGCCGTGATGGCGGTGGGCTGCACGCCGCAACTGGTCCAGCATTTTGTCGACAAGCTCGATCCGAAAACATTGGACGCCAGTTGCCTGGATCGCCTGCAACCCACCCCGATCTTCATCGACTTCAACGGAGCCACGCCATGATCGAAGTCAGGGACCTGCACAAGGCGTTCGGCACGGTAAAAGCTGTCGACGGCGTCAGCTTCATCGCCCGCGACGGCGAGATCACCGGCCTGCTCGGCCCCAACGGCGCCGGCAAGACCACCACGCTGCGCATGCTGTACACGCTGATGACACCCGATCGCGGTCAGGTGCTGGTGGACGGCATCGACGCGGCGGTCGATCCGCTCGGCGTGCGCCGCCAGCTTGGCGTGCTGCCGGATGCGCGCGGCCTGTACAAGCGGCTGACCGCGCGCGAGAACATCGACTATTTTGCGCGACTGCATGGCCTGCCCGAGGGGCTGCTGAAGAGCCGCCGCGACGCGCTGATCGAAGCGCTGGAGATGACCGATATCGCCGACCGTCGCACCGAGGGTTTCTCGCAGGGCCAGCGGGTGAAAACCGCGATCGCCCGCGCGCTGGTGCACGATCCGCGCAACGTGATCCTGGACGAACCCACCAATGGCCTCGACGTGATGGCCACGCGCGCGCTGCGCCAGTTCATGGCCAAGCTGAAAGCCGAGGGGCGTTGCGTGCTGTTTTCCAGCCACATCATGCAGGAGGTCGCCGCGTTGTGTGACCGCATCGTGGTGATCGCGCACGGCCGCGTGGTGGCCGACGAATCGCCTGACGCGCTGCGGGCGCAAACCGGCGAGAACAACCTGGAGGATGCCTTCGTGAAGATCATCGGTAGCGACGAGGGCCTGGCCGCATGAATACCGTTCCCACGAAATTGCAGCGTAGCCGCGCCTTCCTCACCGTGTTCCTGAAGGAGGTGAAGGAGAACCTGCGCGACCGGCGCACCCTGATCAGCGCCTTTCTCACCGGTCCGCTGCTGGGACCGGTGTTGTTCGTGATGCTGATCAACATCACCCTCAACCGCGAACTGGACAAGGCCGAGAAGCCGCTACCGGTGCCGGTGATCGGCGCCGAATACGCGCCCAACCTGGTCGATGCACTGAAGGCCGGCGGTGTGGTGCCGGGTGCGGCCGTGGCCGACCCCGAGCAGGCCGTGCGCAAGCAGGAGGCCGATGTGGTGCTGCGCATCGCCTCCAATTACGGCAAGGCCTGGCGCAAAGGCGAGCCGGTGCAGGTGGAGTTGTTCTACGACTCCTCGCAACGCGACGCCAACACCTCGGTAGAGCGGGTGACCCAGCTGGTCGAAGGCTATGCCCGTCAGCAGGGTGCGCTGCGGCTGGTTGCGCGCGGCCTGTCGCCGAGCACGGCCTGGCCGCTGCAGGTGGCCCGGCGCGATCAGGCCACCCCTCAATCGCGCGCGGTGCTGATGTTCGCGATGCTGCCGTATTTCTTCGTGATCACCATCTTCATGGGCGGCATGTACCTGGCGATCGATCTCACCGCCGGCGAACGCGAGCGCCAATCGCTGGAGCCGCTGTTCGCGAATCCGGTGCCGCGCTGGAAGATCCTGTGCGGCAAGCTGGCGGCGATCTGCACCTTTTCGACGGCGAGTCTGCTGATCACCCTGCTGGCGTTTGCCGTGGTCGGCCAGTTCATACCTGCCGAGAAGCTCGGCATGGAACTGGACCTGGGCGTGCACTTTGCGGCCCATGTGCTGCTGCTGATGCTGCCGCTGGTGCTGCTGCTGTCCGCGCTGCAGTCGATGGTGGCGGCGTTCGCCAAGAGTTACCGCGAGGCGCAGACCTATCTTTCGCTGTTGATGCTGGTGCCGATCATCCCCAGCGCGGTGCTTTCGTTCATGCCGATCAAGGCGCAGGCGTGGATGTACGCGGTGCCGCTGCTGGGCCAGAACCTCGGCATCATGCAACTGCTGCGCGGCGACGGCGTCAGCGCCGAACAGGTCGGGCTGTGCCTGGCCGGCAGCTTGGTGGCCGCGCTGATCGCTGTGCTGGCGACGATCCAGCTATACCGCTCGGAGCGGCTGGCGATTTCGGTCTGAGAAAGTTCGTTTCGCAGGCCGGTATTCATCGCCCTGCGAAACGGCACGAACTGTTGCGTCGGTGGCGAGGGATCAGCGACGCACCGCAGCCTCGGTGGCACAGCCGCTCTTCACGAGGTGGTGCGCCGGATCGTAGATCGCCACGCTGGCGGTGGTGGTGAACTGATTGGCGTCGTGGCTCAGCGTAATGGTGCGCTGGACCTCCTGGGTGCCGGCATAGCTGCCGTCCGGGTTGAAGCGGAAGAATTTGAACTCCGAGGCGAACTTGCCCAGGCCGATGAAGTGCCAGGTGCCAAAGCTCGGGTAGCGTGCGGCAGGCGACATGTTGATGCCGACTTCCGTCTGGCTGCCGTCGGCCGCGTACTGGTTCATTGCCGGGAACGTCGCCACGGCGTTGCCGCTGACGCAGTCGCGCAAGGTCACGTTGACGTCCCACACGCCGACCAGGCGCAGCGGCGCCGGCAGCCAGGAAGCCGGTGCGCCGTTGATTCCCGTAGCGGTTGCGCTGGAACCGATGCCCATGAGTGCGGCGAGTGTGGCCGTGGCCAGGAACAGTTTGCTGTGCTTCTTCATGATATGGACCTCGCGTAGTTGTCGGAACGGTGCGACAGTGGAAAGCCACCGTGTCCACATCTTTTGCGTCGCCGGGCCGCGGAGTCCTTAGAATCGGTCTGAAGATTTCTGAAAGCTGACGCCGTCATCCCGAGGGACAGGTCGTGACCCGCTATGCGTTCGATGATTTCTGCCTGGACGTGGCCGCGCGTGCGCTGTCGCGGGGCGGTGCGCCGGTGGCGCTGACGCCGCGGGTCTTCGACACTCTGCTGCATTTGCTCGAACGCAGCGGCGAGCTGGTCGACAAGGACGAGTTGATGCAGGCGGTGTGGCCGTCGCGCGTGGTCGAGGAGAACAACCTCAATCAGGCCATTTCGGCCTTGCGCCGGGCACTGGGCGAAACGCGCGGCGAGCATCGTTACATCCTGACGGTGCCGGGACGTGGTTACCGGTTTGTCGCCGAAGTGCGCGTCGCGTCAGCTGCCGATCCGTTGTCGGCAACGAAACCGTTACGCACGCTGGCGGTATTGCCATTCAGGCTGCTGCAACCGGCACAGGACGAGGCACTGCAGACCGGCATGGCCGACACCCTGATCACCCGGCTCAGTGGTCTGGGCGAGTTGGTCGTGCGGCCCTTGTCGGCGGTGTGCCGTTTCAGCGGACAGCAGCACGATCCGCTGGAGATCGGGCGCCGGCTCGGCGTGGACGCGGTACTGGATGGGACGATCCAGCAGGCGGCGGCGCAGGTGCGGGTCAGCATGCGTCTGCTCAACGTCGCCGAAGGTCGGCAGCAATGGGCCGAGATTTTCGACGCGCAGGCCGATGACCTGTTTGCCTTGCAGGACGCGGTAGCGGAGAAGGCGGCTGCCGCACTGGCGTTGCGGCTGACCTATGACCAACGCATCCGGCTGACCCGGCGCGATACCGAAAATCCCGAGGCGTGGCGCCGTTATGCCTTGGCGCGGTTCTTCGTCGAGCAGCGTTCGCCGTCGGCGTTGAAGCGGGCGGTCGACAGTTTCAGGCAGGCGTTGGCGCTCGATCCGGGCTATGCACTGGCGCATGCGGAGCTGTCCGACGTCTACACGATCCAGGGCGTGATGGGCGCGCGACCGCCGCACGAGGTCGGCCCGCCGGCGCGCGAGGCGGCGCTGCACGCGCTGGCCATCGACGAACATTTGCCGGTAGCGCACTACGCGCTCGGCCATGCGCTGGTGCAATACGATCGCGACTGGGCCGGTGCCGAACTGGCCTATCGCCGCGCGCTGGAACTCGATCCGAACTGCACGAGCGCGCATCACCGTTACGCGATCCTGCTGATGACGTCGGGGCGCCCCGACGAAGCCTTCGCGCAAATCCGGCGCGCGCGCGAGCTGGACCCGACCTCGCTGCCGATCGATGCCACCGAGGGCTTTCTCTATTACTGGGATCGCCAGTATGTGCGTGCGATCGCGCATCTGCGTGGCACGCTCGAACGCGAGCCGCATTTCTGGATGGCGCATTACTGGCTGGCCCAGGTGCTCGGATCGCATGGCGAACACGCCGCCGCCGCGACCAGCGCGCAACGCGCGAACGAACTGGTCGGCAACGACGGTGCGTCATGGCTGATCGCCTGGACGCATGCCGTGGCCGGCCGGCGCGACGAGGCGCTGGCACAACGCGATGCCCTGCTGGAACGGTCGCGGCATCACTACGTGCCGCCTTACGACATCGTCCAGGTCCATGCGGGACTGGGTGATGTCGAGCAGGTTTTCGCCTGGCTGGAGCGTGCCGAGCAGGATCGCTCGCGTCACCTGGACACGCTCGGGGTCAATCCGATCATGGATGCCTTCCGTGCCGATCCGCGCATGGCAGACATGTATGCGCGCGTCGGGATCGCGTCGGTGGCGCAATCGCCAGCGCCGCGCGGGTAAGGCTTAGCCTGGCGGCGCAGTCAGTTCCTGCGCGTTGAGGTACCCGTGGTGATGGCGGTCGAGCTTGTGGAACTGGCGGCGCAGGTTGTCCTGGTATTCCTTCAAGGTGATCGGCTTGCCGCGGCCACCAGGTAACTCATCGGTTTCGAGGATGCCGTCGCCGTTGCGGTCCATGCTCTGGAAGCCCCGGCTCATGTACGCCAGATATTCGGCCTCGCTGACTCGGCTATCGCCATTGCTGTCGAACAGCTGCAGGTAGTCCGAGCGCGTGTTCTGCGCGAGCACGATCGAAGGCGCCAGCAGCGCCAGCAGCGCCAGCGTCAGTGCGATCCCGCTCAGACGCGTGTTCAGCGGCTGCCGCCGTGGATGCCGATGAACTGCAGGAACTCGGCTCGGGTGCGTGCGTCGTCGCGGAACGTGCCCAGCATCTGGCTGGTGATCATCGACACGCCGCGCTTGTGCACGCCGCGGGTGGTCATGCACTCGTGGCTGGCATCGATCACCACCGCCACACCGGCTGGCTGCAGGGTGTCCTGGATGCACTGGGCGATTTCCGCGGTGAGCTTTTCCTGTACCTGGAAACGACGCGCGTAACCATCCACCACGCGCGCCAGCTTGCTGATACCTACCACGCGATTGGTCGGCATGTAGCCGACATGCGCGCGGCCGATGATCGGCGCCATGTGGTGCTCGCAGTGGCTCTCGAACTCGATGTCGCGCAACACCACCATCTCGTCGTAGCCGGCCACCTCCTTGAAGGTGCGGCGCAGGTAGTCAGCCGGATCCGATTCATAGCCGGAGAACCAGTCGCGATAGGCCTTGACCACGCGCTTCGGCGTGTCGAGCAGGCCCTCGCGCGCCGGATCCTCGCCGGCCCAGCGCAGCAGGGTGCGCACGGCGTCTTCGGCCTGTTGCTGGGTGACTTCGTTCGAGTCGCGTTGATCGCTCATGCGGGTGCCTCGGGTTTGCGGATAGTGCAGTTTAGCGTTCGCGTCGGACACGCGCATCGAATCGTGAGGCGCCGGTCAGGCGTCGTCCTCGCGGACAAGGTCGCTGCCATCGAGTCCGCTTTCGAGAAACTTGTCCGTGACCTCCGCATCGTCGCCGTTCGATGACAGCCGCTTCGGCATGGACTTCTTCGGCTTGATACCGAGGTCACGCAGCTGCTCGGCCTGACGCACCAATCCACGACTGGGATCGATCAAGGCTCTCTCGGCGGCCTGCACCGCAGTGGTTGCCTTTCCCAGCGCATTGCCGATGGACACGACATGCTCCGCAAAACTTGCGGCAGCGTTGTACATCAGGCCGCCGCGCCTGACGATTTCATCCATGTTGCGTGTGGTCTTCTCCACGCGCCATATGTATTCGATCGTTCGAAGCACGGTGAATAATGTGTTGGGCGACACCAGGGCGACGTGTTGTTCCAGCGCGTATTGGGCCAGGCCGGGATCGGCTTCGCTGGCGGCCATCAAGGCACTTTCAATAGGCACGAAAAGCAGTGTGAAATCGACGCTTTTCAGGTTATAGAGAGAAGGATAGTTTTTGGACGAAAGATCCTTGATATGTCGCTTCAGCGAGGCCGAATGATCCTTCAGCGCGTCTGCGCGAGCATTGCCGTCATCGCCGGATGACACGTAGCGCTCGTAAGCGACGAGCGATACTTTGGCATCGATCACGATTGCGCGATCCTGTGGAAGATCCAGCACCACGTCGGGAATGAGCCGGCCATCGGCCTCTTCGGTGTGGTGACTTACCTGCGTACGGAAGTTTTCGCCTTCGCGCAATCCGGCCAGTTCGAGCACGCGTTGCAGTACTGTTTCGCCCCAGATGCCGCGCGTCTTGCTCTCGCCGCGCAGTGCGTTGGTGAGGGACTGCGCTTTCGCGCCGATGTCCTGGTTCAACTCGGTGAGGTGGCGGATCTGCGCGATCAAGCCTTCGCGCGCGGTAAGGTCAGCCTCGCGGGTCGCCTCGACCTTGCCCTTGAAGTCGTCGAGCGTCTTGCTGAAGGGGCCAAGCAGGTTGGACAGCGTGACTTTCTGTTGCTCGTTGAGCCGGGCGCCTTTTTCCTCCAGCAGCGTGCTGGCCATCAGCTTGAACTCCTTGGCCATCTCTTCCTTTGCGTCGGTCAGCAGTTTGCTGGTGTCGATCTCGCGCTGCCGCGCGGATTTCACTTCCTGTTCAAGCCGCGCTTGCGATTCGAGCAGGACGCTTTTCTCCTCGGCAAAGGTCTTGCCGGCGGCAGTCAGCAAGGCGATCTGCTCGTTGGCGACCGACAGGCTCCGTACGGCCGCATCGTGCTGGCTGGACATGCTGGCCAGCTCGGCGCGTCTTGCGGAAAGATCCTCCTGCGCGGCCTTGAATTCCCTCTCCATGGTTACGGCCCGCTCAGCCTGAGCCTGCGCGTAGGCCAGTTGTGACGAGGCCTCGCGCAACCTGCTTTCGGCGTCGCTGCGTGCCGTTTCGGCATCGCGCCCGCGCAACAGCACGGTCACCTGCAGAGCGATGACTACGAGCACGACAGCGACAAGAGCGATCAGCAGCAGTTCGGTGGCAGACATGGTGTATTCCGTGGAAGACAGGCTGCCAGTTTACGCGCTGGCGTATCAGTCGCTGCGACGCCCGCGCCGGGCTGGCCCGAACTGCGCAAGCGATTCGCGGCGGCAATCCGCGCCGGGTTGATGGGAAGCGTGGAACGTTTCCCGGCATGAAGGCATCCAATATGGGTCGATCCCTGCCGAACACCGTCGATCGAGCCGGTGCATGATGAAGGCCATCCATCGAAGGAGCACGTCATGGAACACACGCACGACTACCTGATCATCGGGGCGGGCATGGCCGCCGGTGCGGCGGCCAAGGCCATTCGTGAAACCGATGCGGCGGCGAATATCGGCATCGTCGGCGCCGAGGTGCAACCGCCGTATCAGCGCCCGCCGCTGAGCAAGGCGTTGTGGAAGGGCGACAAGACACTCGACGATATTGACCTTGGCACGGCGACGACGGGTGCGCAGCTGCACCTCGGGCGTCGCCTGGAATCGCTGGACCGGGTCGCGCATGTGGCGCGCGACGATCGCGGCGACAGCTATCGCTACCGGCGCCTGCTGCTGGCCACCGGTGCCACCCCGCGGCGGCTGCCGTTCGAGGGTGGCGAGCGGGTGATCCACTTCCGCACGGTGGACGACTATCAGGCGCTCCGTCGCTTCGCGGTGGCAGGCGCGCATGTCGCCGTGATCGGCGGCGGCTTCATCGGCTGCGAGCTGGCCGCGTCGCTATGCAGCATTGGCTGCAAGGTGACGCTGCTGTTTCCCGGCGAGGCGATCGGTGCCGGACGCTATCCCGACAGACTGGCACGCTACCTCGACGAGTATTACCGCAACCACGGCGTGGACGTGCGCAGCGGGGTTCGCGTGGTCGACGGTTCGGCGGCCGATGGTGGTGTGAACCTGGTGTTGTCCGATGGTACGGTGATGCTGGTGGAGGCCGCGGTGGCCGGCCTCGGCGTGACACCGAACACCGCCCTGGCTGAACAGGCCGGACTCGCGGTCGACAACGGTATCGTCGTGGACGCGTACTTGCGCAGCAGCGATGCCGACATCTGGGCCGCCGGCGATGTGGCGAATTTCCACAGTGCGGCGCTGGATCGTCGCCTGCGCGTGGAGCACGAAGATGCGGCGCTCGGCATGGGCCGGCTCGCCGGTCGCGCGATGGCCGGCGCCGAGGAGGCATACACCACGCTGCCGTTCTTCTATTCCGACCTGTTCGATCTTGGCTATGAAGCGGTCGGCCTGCTCGATACCCGGCTGCAGGTGATCGAGGACTGGCGCGAGCCGAACCGCGAGGGCGTGGTGTATTACCTCGACGGCGGCCGCGTGCGCGGCGTGCTGCTATGGAACGTATGGGATCAGGTGGATGCCGCGCGCGAACTGATCGCGGAGTCGGGGCCGTTCGATGCTGCATCGCTGCGTGGACGGCTGTCGCGCAAGGCGTAGGCGCCAGTTGTCGTGGGAGCGGCTTCA
>NZ_RCZB01000007.1 GCF_006438785.1 Rhodanobacter glycinis
GGTCTTTACCAGCCGACACTACACGCGACTGGTACGCAGCTATGGCCTGCGGCAGGAATTCATCACACCACATTGCCCACAGCAGAACGGCATGGTGGAGCGTGTCATCCGCACGTTGAAGGAGCAGTGCGCGCATCGGCATCGCTTCGAAACACAGCAGCACGCGATGCGCGTGATTGGCGACTGGATCCAGTTCTACAACCACCGGCGCCCCCATCAGGCGCTGGGCATGAAGACCCCCGCCGAGGCTTATGCTTTAGCGGCCTGACCTGTGCAGGAAGTGCTGGGTCATTACACAAATGGCTTAACTGCGCCAATTGCGCGGGAGTCTTGTCTCAACTTGTTCATTGCCGCTCAGACAAGCCCAGCGTGCGCTCATGGGTGAAACCATGGGCAGAAGATGGCGCGCGCATTTTGAAGAATTGTCCGATCTGAAGATCGGCAGGGCCAAAAGCCCGGGCCAATGGATGACGGCGGCGGACAGGACGGGAAACGCTCTCCTTGCGCTTTCAACTCGGCAACATCAGCGGACCAGCGTCGCACGTTGAGGCTCCCTTTTTTCATCTACTGCCGAAACCGAAGGCGATGGATGCGAGCGGCAAGATGGTGACGCTTGGTCAGATCACCGACATGCGTACGGGCGAGCAGTGGTCCAACCAAGAAGTCTTCATGCCCAACGGTGCTGAGTGGAGGTTCGACAAGAACGCGCCAGAGCCGAAAGTGTGGATGAACTTCGTCGATGAACTCTTCGCGGATCGAACCGACGATGTGCAGCTGCTTCAGGAATGGATGGGGTACATGCTCAGCGGCGATACCTGGGCGCAGAAGGGTCTACTGGTTGTCGGCCCGAAGCGCGCTGGTAAGGGTGTCATTGGTGGCGTGCTGCGAAAGCTGCTTGGTAAAAGCATGGTGGCGAGTCCGTCGCTGAAGGCGCTGGGGGACACGTTTGGACTCGAACATATGGTGGACAAGCGGATGTGCCTCATATCCGATGCCCGTCTTTCAACCCGCCAAGATACTGCCGCCGTAATCGAGATGCTGTTGCGGATCATCGGTTGCGATCAGGTAGACGTCTCGCGAAAAAATAAAACCGCACTGACGCTTGAACTCGGGGTACGCGTGATGATGCTGGCTAACTCGATGCCACAACTTGGTGACGATAGCGATGCGATTACTTCACGGTTCTTGATAATTAATCTGACTGAATCGTTTTATGGACGTGAGGATACGAAGCTAGCTGCCAAGCTGGAGAGAGAATTGCCCGGCATCGCGTTGTGGTCTATTGAAGGTTACAAGAGGTTGATAGCACGTGGGAAGTTTCAGGAGCCGCAATCATCGGTCGATGCGCGTTCGGAGTGGTACAACGAGAATAACCCAGTGGCGGAGTTCATTGAAGATCGCTGCGTTGTTGCGCGTGACCAGTCCGTTGAGAACTCAGTGCTGGGCAATGCCTACAACGAATGGAACGAAGCTCGCCACGCTCCACCTATGAACACCCAAGTCCTCAGCCGGAAGGTCGCAGCGATGCTTGGGCCGAAAATTACGCGTGTCGCTGGTCATGGTGCGCGGCGGATTGTCGGGCTGGGTCTCAAGAAGATGGCATTTTGATGGACGGGATGTGCGCCATGAGCAACGGGCGATGCCGTGAAATCATCGCCGTGAATTGCGTCGCGGAATGCGTCGCTTTTCCTCCGAATTGCGTCGCGAATTGCGTCGCGGCTGGCGACGCCGCCCCCGGAGCTGGGTAGCGAGCGGCGAGTCTGCCGAGGCGAAATCTCCGAAGCGACGCAATTGGCGACGGAAAAGCGACGCAATTAGCGACGCAAAAGGCGTTGCCGGAGCTGGGACGCGACGCAAGCGACGCATTTTTTCCTTATTTGCCGAGGACAAAGGAAAAGAGGAAGAGGGAGAGAGGTATAGGAGAGCGGTATAGCAAAAAAGCGTCGCTTGCGTCGCGCCTAACCGCCCGGCAGACCCTTCGCCCTGTGGCGTAAGCGACCGGAAACAGGCCTAGGCGGGCCGCGCATCGCCGAGGCTAGACGAGGTACAGCACCGATCATCGCGGAAGGCGTCCGCGCCCCGGCAGCGAGCCGCATCGAACCGAGAAACGACCATGATTAACAAATGCCCATGCTGCGGTCACCGCTTCGCCGATCCGGATGCCGCGCCCGACCTGGTAGAGGAACTGACAAGCCAGTTCGCCGCTATATGCGCGCAAAACGATTATGCGATTACCGACGGAAGAGTTTCAGAAGTTGTCGCGGCAGCGCTGCTAGGAATCAGGAAGAAGAAATTAGCAATGTTGCGCTCAGTAAATAATGGTCCGCCCTATTTCAACCTGCCAGTAGACGGCTCGCGATATTCGTATGAATTGAAGTCATTGGCAAAATGGAAACATTTTCAAAAGACGGGTGAAGAATGGGATATGGCATGAATGTCCATGCATGGCCATTTTTAAAATCGCAATGGATTACGCTCCGAGTTAATCCACCCCTTCACCCGACCGGAGCTAACCATTATGCAAATCCCCAATATGAAAGGCCGTGAGTTCATTCGCATCGCCGTCACCAAAGCTTCTGTCGGTGGGGCTCAGGGCGTGGAAGCATTCACCGCCGCACGCTATGGATCGGATGGCCCGCGTATCGCAAAAGCGGCTATCGCTTCATTGAATTCATCCGAACTACTCGACGAGAGTATCGCCACCGCCTTCATCAGCACTGTCGTTGACAAGTCAGTGCTCGGCCAACTTCGCGGCGCGCGCCCCACCCCATTCAACACGCGCACACGCAAGCTGTCGTCTGGGGCGCGCGGCCACTTCGTCGCCGAAGCTGCACCCATCCCTCTGAGCAAGCAGTCAGTAGAAGGTTCCACGCTTCGCCCGCTCAAGGTCTATGCGCTCGTGGTCAGCACGAAGGAAGCCATCAGCTCACTCGACCCATTGGCAGAAGCAGGCCTTCAATCCGACCTTCAAACCGCTTGCGCCGCCGCGGTCAATATCGCCCTGCTAAACCCTGCCAACGCGGGCACCGCCAACGTCACTCCTGCTGCCATAACATTTGGCGCTCCTACAGTGGCCGCCACCGGCAACGCCGTCGCCGACATCAAGGTGCTGATCGCGGCCTTCAAGGGTGACATCTCCGCTGCGTACTTCGTCACCGATCCGGATACAGCGACCGCGCTGGCGATGGTACAGACGGCCAATGATGCGTTCCTCTTTCCGGAATGTGGCCCGCGCGGAGGTGCGATTCTCGGCATTCCGCTTGTAACCACTATCGACTCGCCGCGCGATTCCAGCGGCGGTCAGCTCGCGTTGATCGACCCGACCGGCATCGCCTACAACATCGACGATGTACAGATGGACGTGGCAAAGAACGCCACACTTGCTATGTCAGATTCCCCGACGTCGCCCGTGGAGCAGGTCAGTCTCTTCCAGACATCATCCGTCGCGTGGAAGGTGCTTATTCGCGCCAACTGGGAGAATCATCGCGCTTCCGGTGTCGCCGTGCTGACTGGGATCGTCTGATGGAAACCTTCGATCAGCTCACAGCCAAGATGACCCCGAAGCAAAAGGCTGCACCAGCGACCTATGGCGACCTGATGCGGCTTATGCAAACCATGCTCAGCGCCAACAAGTTGCTCAAGCAACGCATCGAGCGGATCGAGGCCCGTGGCGTTAAATACTGTGGCACGTGGCAGCGCTCTGGCGAGTACGAACGCGGCGACCTCGCCACGCACAAGGGCAGCATGTGGCACGCGGTCACTTCGACCCGCGAAGAACCGGGTGCATCGTCCGCGTGGCAACTCGCCGTCAAAGCAGGTCGCGACGGGAGATCGAAATGACCCCTGACAAAGCGCGCATCGCCTATCCCGACACCTGGGCATCTATCCAGCAACAAGTTGCTGAAGTCCGAGCCGCTGGCGCTGATGTTGTTCAGCTGGACGTGCGGGTCATCGACGTCAATGGCATTCCCACGTTGGAGCTGACCACGATTGCCGACTACGCGGTGGAAGACGATGACGCCCCGGCATCCAGCATCCGCTTCCGCGCTGTGCTCGCGGAGCGTCCAGCAGTCCATGTCGTGCATTGAGGCCACGTCCGACCGGGGGGAGTGAACACCCCTCCGGCCCATCCACGGGAATCCGTCCCCGTTCATTTTTTTAATGTGCAATGAAGGTTTTGAAACGAAAAAAATCATGAAGACCCCCGCCCCACCCGCAATCAAGTCCACGAAGACCCAGCAGCGACTGCCGCCCAAGTCCCTGTCGGCTGAAGGGGGAGCCATATGGAAGCGTCTGCTGGCTGACTATGAGATCAATGACGAAGCAGGCCTGCTCCTGCTCCAGACAGGTCTGGAAGCGTATGACCGTTTGAAGCAATGTCAGCAGGCGATCCAGCGCGACGGCCCGCAGGTGCTCGACAGATTCGGCTACTTGAAGGCCCATCCGCTTCTGCCCGCAGAGCGCGCCTCACGCACGCAGATGCTGGCCGCCTTCAAGGCGCTTCATCTCGACATCGAGCCATTACACGCCCAGCCCGGACGCCCGGCAGGGAGTTAGACGCAATGCCTACCAATCGCCGCTATCGCACCCGTGTTCGCCACCCGCCCATCGACCCAGTTCACTGGGCGATCCTGACCGACGCACCGCCGCCGGCAGACGCCAATCCCTTCCTCGCGATGGATCGCAACTTCGATCCGGTCATGCGACCGCTATGGGAAGTCCAAGGCCCAGCGATCCTCATCGACTGGATCGCGGCTCACCCAGGTACGCGCCCGTCTTGTTGGTGGCGCTACCAAGCCCCGAGCGGCGGGCGCCAGTGCCTCTTCGGCGAAGGCAAGCCGCTTCACGAAGTGCTCAACATCGCGCCGTCCTACGCCTTCGGCATCCCGGACTGGTGTGGCGATCCGGAAGCCCCGCCGATCTTTGAAACCCAGCATGCGTACCTGAAGCGCCATGGGCTGCTAGAACCGGGCGAGCGCAAGCCGCGCTCCGAACCGCATCCTCTTCCGTTGCGCATTGTGCCCGTTACGCTGTGGAAATAAACATGGGATGCGCGGCGCAAATTGCTATTGGAAGCGCAAGGCTGCTTTGATGACATCCCATTCATTGGAGAGAGATAGATTCATGTCATCAAAAATCTTTGATGACAATGTTATTGCCGCGTTCGCTTTGGCAGTTTCGTATAAAGAGACAGCCTCAAATGCCATCGCATGAAATTGATCGACAGGCGGTTGCGACTGAAATAGCTTGTAAACGTCGTCAAACGTTTTCTCGAACCGAACTCTCAGCCATTCGAGTCGAATCCATCGCGAGACAAGTTGCTCGCTGAACACTGCTTGCGACGCTGCTACAACTACACCGAGGTCGGTTTGCCTACAAAGTACGCAGACCAGCCAGAGTGAAACGTACAGGATTATCCTTACACGCTCAGCCCTCGCCATTCGCAGAGAAACTGCCTTGCTGAAGTGACTATTCTCTAGTACCTGCGCGGCCATTCGCTTAATGGGATCGGCGAACTCATTGTTGTAGTAGCCATCCGTTTTCTGATGAATCAGGCTAATGCCCCAAGCACTGCTAAAAAATTCCTGAAGGCGCTTGTCTTGCGCGCGCGGCGTAAGGTACAGACGAGAAACTAGACCCATGACGAACAGTGATAGCGCTGACACGCCAAAAGCAATCAGCACCGCCGACGAAATAGCTGGGAAATTTGCCTGATTAACAAGAAGGCAGACAATGGAAAGGAAGGCTCCAAGATAAAAGAGGAAATCCGAAACCTTGTCGCCCAATTCTACAGCCTTGAAATACTCTTTTCGAATAGGATCAGAGCGTGACATTTGTCTTACCCATGGGCTGGAAATTCATTCCCAAATATTTGCCGCCAGATTTCGATGGCGCCCTTGTCATCGTGATTATCTCCATATGTCTTGTGCCAAGCATTCCTACTTTTTTCAATTGCCGTATCGAAGCGCTTTAGCACTTCCTGCCTGTCAGACCAAGAAAGGTAGTCATCGGCGAGACCGGTTCCGTACCAGATGTAGTTCTCAAGCTGTGTTCGGGCTTTGCTGAAGAACTGGAAGATCTGCCAAGGCATATCGCTTAGATCGGCATCAAAAACGTTGATCGCCAACACTTCAATATGGTAACTCTGAAGATAGCCACTGTGGATACGATTCCAGTGCTTGATCATCTTGATGATCCTCCTGAAATTGGGGCCACACGTCGACGCTTTTGATTCGATAATTGCGGCATGTTCTTTCGGTTTGGACTCGATCCATTTGTCAGTGTTCGAGTCGGGTACGTTGTAATGCGTTACGTTTCCATTCCCATCTACCACCCTGGCAACAGGAACAACGTCCACATTCGGCCAAGTCGTATAGCTAAGAGTGACAGCTTGCCCATTGCGGCGAACTCCTGTCCGCCACTCCGACAATGCGTCGCGGACGCTTTGAAGGACTTGGGTTGGGGTTTTGTCTTTGATGTGTCTGTCGTAATGCAGCGCCACAATCACATCTAGATCGGCATGCTGCCGCAGAGCTGTGTACTTAGGTATCGATCCGGCGCTAAACGCTTCGACAATTCCTAATGACTTGCTGAGTTTCGAGACGATGTCGTCTCTGCGACCATTGGCTGTGCTGCGATGGTCGCCGCCGAGGTTGATTTTGTCGTGGAACTGGTCGAAGGAAACGGCAACTGTATATGGCATGCAATGCTCCAACTAACGGCAGCGCCCGATGCGCCTAGTGCGACGAGCGAACTTTGTGTCAGCGGATTTCGCGTGGTCCGCGCTCACGTAACTGAACGGACGCGTGGCACAGACGATGCCAGTCTGATTGACTTTCATTGTCGCCCCCAGTTGCATTCCATGCTCATGACTCGTCCTGTGAATAGCCCCTGATCGCAGGGTACATGCCAGTAGCGGCCGAAAACCACCCCTTACACCATGCCTGCACGTGCAGGCACGTGTCGCATGGATGAACCGGCACTACCTACCGACCCGCCTTCCGCGCGAGGCGGAAATCGCCGCGCGAATAGCGCTCGCCCACCGTCCGTAGCAGTCCGTCCGTAAGCGGATTGGCTAGTAGGGACTAAGGTAGGGGCTTCGAGCGATGAGCAACAAAAAAGCCCCTAGAATCAGGGGCTTAATTGCGTATCTGGCGGAGAGAGAGGGATTCGAACCCTCGATAAGGCTTTTGACCCTATACTCCCTTAGCAGGGGAGCCCCTTCGGCCACTCGGGCATCTCTCCGGGTTTTTCCCGCATCACTGCGGAGCCGGCAAGGATACTGACCGGCGAGGTCGAGGTAAAGGCTTAATTCATCATCAGTGTTCGGCGGACTCGTCAGGCGGCACGCTGCCCGTCTCGTGCTCGCCCTTGATCCGCTGGTAGATTTCTTCGCGATGGACGGCGACAGTCTTCGGTGCATTGATGCCGATGCGCACCTGATTGCCTTTCACACCGAGAACGGTGACGGTCACCTCGTCGCCGATCATCAGGGTTTCACCGACCCTGCGGGTCAGAATCAACATGATTGCTACTCTCCATAAAGCTGTTGGTCACAGGCCTGCAGCATGACGGTGCCTCACCCCTGAGCGTCCGTCCGTCCGCAGTTCGACGATTGATCCGTCGAAGGCCCTACCGCCTTCCCGGCTCACAGCCAAAACACTCCTGAGCGTCCTGACTGGCGACACCGCCGTACAGGCAATGTCGACACGCGGTCGATACTAACTGAGCGTCATTGTCGGGCGCAATGTGTTCGAATCGTGACAAATGGCATGTTCAGGTTGGTATTTTTTCGGATCACTGCGTGGCAACCCATGCCGGCAGCGCAGCCAGGATCGCCGGGAGCTGGGGTGAGTCCGATCCGCCGCCCTGGGCCATGTCCGAACGACCGCCACCCTTGCCGTCGATCTGCGCGGCGACATGCGCGACCACGCTGCCGGCCTTGATCCGACCCAGCGCCTTGCCGTGCACGCCGGCGATCAACGAAACGTGGCCATCGGCCGCTCCGGCCAGCACGATCACGCAATCGCCGAGCTGCTGTTTGAGCTGATCCACGCTGTCACGCAACGACTTGGCATCAAGCCCCTCCAGTCGCGCGGCAACCACCTTGATGCCATCGATATCCGTCGCGGAACCGGCTAGGTCGGCAGTGGCAGAACCCGCTGCCTTGCTGCGCAGCGAATCCAGTTCGCGCTCGAGTTTTTTCTGGCGATCAAACAGCTGACGCAGCTTTTCCACCGCATCGTCGCCGCTGCTGGAAAGCAGCTGCGACAGCTCGCCCAGACGACGCTCCTCATCGGCCACGTACGCCAGCGCACCATCACCGGTGACCGCCTCGATGCGACGCACGCCGGAGGCGACACCCGCCTCGCTGACGATCTTGAACAGGCCAATGTCTCCGGTACGGTCGACATGCGTACCGCCGCACAGCTCGGAGGAGAAATCGCCCATCTTCAGCACGCGCACTTCATCACCGTATTTCTCGCCAAATAACGCCATTGCACCGAAACCGATCGCGTCGTCGTAGGCCATGTTGCGCACCTCGGCTGCTGCATTGCGACGCACTTCGGCATTCACCATGGCCTCGACCTTCTTCAGCTCGTCGGCACCCATCGGCTTGAAGTGCGAGAAGTCGAAACGCAGCCGTTGCGGCGCGACCAGCGAACCTTTCTGCGTAACGTGGTCACCCAACACCTTGCGCAATGCCGCATGCAGCAGATGGGTGGCCGAATGATTGAGCACGATGGCCTGCCTTCGCTTGGCATCCACGCGTGCCTCGACCACATCGCCGGTACGCAAGGGCTCACCACCAACCCAGCGACCGGCATGACCGAAGAACACGCCACCCATCTTCAACGTATCGCCGACTTCGAAGCGACCAGCGGCGGCGACTAACTCGCCGGTGTCACCCACCTGCCCGCCCGACTCGGCGTAGAACGGTGTGTGATCGAGGATCAGCAAACCCTGCTCGCCCTCAACAAGCTGATCGACTTGCTTGCCGCCACGTACGATGCCAAGCACCATGCTGCCTTCACTGTGCAGCACTTCATAACCGAGAAACACCGTGGGTTTGAGCTGGCTGGCCAGCTCGGCCGGCATCTGTCCTTTTGCCTCGAAACGACCGGCAGCACGTGCACGCTCGCGCTGTTCGTTCATCGACTTCTCGAAACCGTCCATGTCGACTTCCAGCCCTCGCTCGCGAGCGATGTCCGCGGTGAGATCGACCGGGAAGCCATAGGTGTCGTACAGACGGAACGCATCGATGCCGGGAATGATTTTTCCGGACTTGCCTGCCACTTCGTCGAACAGCCGCATGCCGTGCTCCAGCGTCTCGCCAAAGCGCTGTTCCTCGATGCGCAACGCGTCCTCGACGAACGACTGCTTCGCTGTCAGCTCGGGATAGGCCGCGCCCATTTCCTCGACCAGTGGCCGCACCATCTTCCAGAAGAAATCGCCACGCACACCAAGCATCCAGCCATGCCGCAGGGCGCGACGGATGATCCGACGCAGCACGTAGCCGCGCCCCTCGTTGGATGGCAGCACGCCATCGACGATCAGGAAGGAACAGGCGCGGATGTGGTCGGCGATCACGCGCAGCGACTTGTTGGACAGGTCGGTGGTATGAGTGAGTTCGCCGGCAACGCGAATCAGGTGCGCGAACAGGTCGATCTCGTAATTGGAGTGCACGTGCTGCAGCACGGCGGCGAGCCGTTCCAGGCCCATGCCGGTGTCTACGCACGGTGCCGGCAGCGAACTCAGCGTGCCATCGGGCGCACGGTCGAACTGCATGAACACCAGGTTCCAGATCTCGATGTAGCGATCGCCGTCCTCATCCGGCGAACCAGGCGGTCCACCGGCGATGTCGGCGCCATGATCGAAGAAAATCTCGGTGCAGGGGCCGCATGGACCGGTGTCGGCCATCTGCCAGAAATTGTCGGACGCATACGGCGCACCCTTGTTGTCGCCGATGCGCACGATGCGTTCGGCCGGCACGCCGACCTGCTTGTTCCAGATGTCGAAGGCTTCGTCGTCGGTGTGGTAGACGGTGACCCACAACTTGTCCGCTGGCAGCTTGAATACGCCGGTCAGCAGTTCCCACGCGTAGATGATCGCATCGCGCTTGAAATAGTCGCCGAACGACCAGTTGCCGAGCATCTCGAAGAACGTGTGATGGCGTGCGGTGTAACCCACCGCATCCAGGTCGTTGTGCTTGCCGCCGGCACGCAGGCAGCGCTGCACGTCCGCTGCCCGGACGAATCCAGGTTTTTCGCTGCCGAGAAACACGTTCTTGAACTGCACCATGCCCGAGTTGGTGAACAACAGGGTCGGATCGCTGGATGGCACCAGCGAGCTGGACGGCACGATGGTGTGGCCCTTGGAGCGGAAGTAATCGAGGAAGGTCGAACGGATTTCGGAGGTTTTCATGCGTATCGTGATGGCTGGCGTTAGAAGACCACACCGCGTCCCGGCCACTCGGTCAGTCCCTTCATCATCCCCGGATGAGGGACTCAGGAAACATCGTCGTCAGCTTCGTCCACATCGGCGTGGGTAACATTCCGTACTGTGGCGGCGGCAAAGCCGCGGCGCAAGAGGAATTGCGCCCGGCGGGCACGTTCGGCGGGGTCTGCCGTGCCCGCGCCGCCATAACGACGACGCAACTGGGCGGCAGCGGAGGCGCCCCAGTCGACGTCGGCCGCGTCCAGCAGTTCGCGGATACGCGCGTCGGACAAACCGTGGGTTTTCAGCTCCATCCGTAGCCGCATCGGGCCATAGCCCTGCGCGATCCGGCTGCGCAGCAGCTCCTCGCCGAAGCGGTCGTCGTCCTGATAGTGCTGTTCGCCGAGGCGATCGATCGCGGCGCTGGTTTCCTCGCCCTCGTAACCACCCTGGCGCAGTTTGGTTTTCAGTTCACGGCGCGAGTGTTCGCGGCGTGCCAGCAGCCCAAGCGCCTTGTCGTAAGCGCTGCGCTTCGGCTTCGCTGAATCGTCCTTGCCGGGTGGTCGTTTCATGAACATGCAAACGGACATGGCCCGGGCAAGCCGGGCCATGTTTTCCGCAATGGATCGCTACAGGTCACCGCTCACGCTTCCTCGAGCGCCTCTTCCGGCGCGGCGGCGGCGGGCTTGCCGACCGGCACCAGCAGGCGCTCGCGCAGCAGCTTGTCGATCTCGTTGGTGATCTCCGGATGCTCGCGCAGGAACTGGCGCACGTTCTCCTTGCCCTGGCCGATGCGATCGCCGTTGTAGCTGTACCAGGCGCCGGACTTGTCGATCAGGTTCTGCGCCACGCCCAACTCGATGATCTCGCCTTCGCGCGAGGTGCCCTCGCCGTACAGGATCTCGAATTCGGCCTGGCGGAACGGTGGCGCCACCTTGTTCTTGACGACCTTGACGCGGGTTTCCGAACCGATGATCTCGTCGCCGCGCTTGACTGCGCCGATGCGGCGGATGTCCAGGCGCACCGAAGCGTAGAACTTCAGCGCGTTGCCGCCGGTGGTGGTTTCCGGGCTGCCGAACATCACGCCGATCTTCATGCGGATCTGGTTGATGAAGATCACCAGGGTGCCGGACTTCTTGATGTTGGCGGTGAGCTTGCGCAACGCCTGGCTCATCAGGCGGGCGTGCAGGCCGACGTGGGAGTCGCCCATCTCGCCCTCGATTTCCGCCTTCGGGGTCAGTGCGGCGACCGAGTCGACTACCACCATGTCGACCGCACCCGAACGCACCAGCATGTCGGCGATTTCCAGCGCCTGCTCGCCGGTATCCGGCTGCGAGACCAGCAGGTCGTCGACCTTGACGCCGAGTTTTTCCGCATAGGTGGGATCGAGCGCGTGCTCGGCGTCGATGAACGCGGCGGTACCACCGGCGCGTTGGCAGCTGGCGATCGCCTGCAGCGTCATGGTGGTCTTGCCGGATGATTCCGGTCCGTAGATTTCGACCACGCGACCGCGCGGCAGGCCGCCGACGCCGAGCGCGATGTCCAGCCCGAGCGAACCGGTGGACACCGTCTCGATGGCTTCGTTGACGCGGTCGCCCATGCGCATGATCGCACCCTTGCCAAACTGCTTTTCGATCTGGCCGAGGGCGGAAGTAAGTGCCTTGCGCTTGTTGTCATCCATCGTCTTGAATTCCGGTTGGTCTGTGAATGGGGAGCATGATGCCCGGAGCGGGTCTCACGGGCTGCGATCAGGGGAGATCGGCTGCGGCAAGCTCAGTATCCCACACCGGTCAAGCCGACCTGAGCGTCCGCACCGCATCATTCCGTCAGCGTTTTGCGCAAACCGATGAGCGCGGCGGCCACAGTCTGCCGCCGCACCGCTTCGCGGTCGCCCGGAAAATGGAACAGCTGCGCATGGCCGTAGCCGCCGCGACGCTTCCAGCCGATCCATACCGTGCCGACCGGCTTGTCCGGTGTGCCGCCCGATGGCCCGGCAATCCCGGTCACCGCCACCGCCACGCCGGCCCCGAAGCGCGCCAGTGCGCCGGAAACCATCTCCAGCACGGTTTCCTCGCTGACCGCGCCAGTATGCTCCAGCGTGCGCGGATTGACCCCAAGCAACGCTTCCTTGGCCTCGTAGCTGTAAGTCACCACGCCGGCATCGAACCAGGCTGAACTGCCCGGCAGATCGGTCAGCGTCTTGGCGATCCAGCCACCGCTGCATGACTCCGCCGTCACCAGCATCAACCGGCACCGCTGCACCTCGCTTGCCACATCACTGGCCAGCGCCAGCAACTCGGCATCGGTAGGAACAGATGACAACTCCATGCGAAACTCCCGGACTTGAGTGAACGTTGCGCCACGCGCAGAGGCACCGTTCTACCTGTTCCGCGCGACCACGCCAAGACTTGCATTGCATGAGCCAAGACGACCTCACCAAACATACCCCCTTCATGCGCCAGTACTTGTCGGCCAAGGCCGAGCATCCGGATGTGTTGCTGTTCTTCCGCATGGGCGATTTCTACGAACTGTTCTACGACGACGCACGCAAGGCGGCACGACTGCTCGACATCACGCTGACCCAGCGCGGGCAATCGGCCGGAGCGCCGATTCCGATGGCCGGCGTGCCATATCACGCGG
This sequence comes from Rhodanobacter glycinis, assembly GCF_006438785.1. Taxonomy (GTDB): domain Bacteria; phylum Pseudomonadota; class Gammaproteobacteria; order Xanthomonadales; family Rhodanobacteraceae; genus Rhodanobacter; species Rhodanobacter glycinis_A. The sequence goes on from NZ_RCZB01000007.1 coordinate 13,078, forward strand.
CGGAAAACTATCTGGCGCGACTGGTGCGGCTCGGTGAATCGGTGGCGATCTGCGAACAGATCGGCGACCCGGCGCTGGCCAAGGGCATCGTCGAGCGCAAGGTGGTGCGCATCGTCACACCGGGCACGGTAACCGACGCCGCGCTGCTGGAGGAACGTCGGGACAATCTTCTGCTGGCGATCGCGGCCGGCGCGACTGGCGCCTATGGTCTGGCCTGGGTCGATCTGTCCAGTGGCCGCTTCCTGCTCAGCGAAGTGCCCAACGCCGAAGCGTTGGCTGCCGAACTGGCCCGCCTGCAGCCCGCCGAAACGCTGATCGATGAAAATGTGGTCTGGCCAAAGCTGGTCAGCAGCCTGCCCGGCCTGCGCAAGCGTCCGCCATGGCATTACGATGGCGACGCGGCGAAACGCGAACTCAATCGTTTTTTCGGCACCCGCGATCTCGGCGGCTTCGGCGTCGACGGCATGAACCTGGCGATCGCCGCGGCCGGCTGCCTGCTCGGCTACGTCGAGGAAACCCAGAAAAGCGCGCTGCCACATCTCACCGGCATGGCGGTGGAAAGCGCCAGCGAGACGATCGCGCTGGATGCCGCGACACGGCGCAATCTGGAACTGGACACGCACCCCAGCGGTCGTACCGAGCATACCCTGCTCGGCGTGCTCGACGAAACGGTGACACCGATGGGCGCGCGCCTGTTGCGCCGCTGGCTGAATCGGCCATTGCGCTCGCGCGAACTGCTGCGCCAACGCCATCAGGCGATCGGCACGCTGACTGACAGTCGGCGCTACGAATCACTGCGCGAACAGCTGCGCGGCATCGGCGACCTGGAACGCATCCTCGCCCGCATGGCGCTGCGTTCGGCGCGGCCGCGCGACCTGTCCACCCTGCGCGATGGTCTCGCCGCCGCGCCGACGTTGCGCGAGCAGATCGCATCGCTGGACAGTCCGCTGCTGCACACCCTGGTCGAGCGCATCGGCGACCACGCGGAGGCCGCTGCGCTGCTCGCCCGCGCCATCGTGATGCAGCCGCCGGTACTGCAGCGCGATGGGGGCGTAGTCGCGGATGGCTACGACACTGAACTCGATGAACTGCGTCGCCTGTCCACCCACGCCGACCAGTACCTGGTCGAACTGGAGGAGCGCGAGAAGGCTGCCAGCGGCATCAACGCGCTGAAAGTCGGCTACAACCGTGTGCATGGTTACTACATCGAGATCAGCAAGGGGCAATCCGACAAGGCACCTACGCATTACACACGCCGGCAGACCACCAAGAATGCCGAGCGTTACATCACCGAAGAACTGAAGGCATTCGAGGACAAGGTGCTGTCGGCGAAGGAACGCTCGCTGATGCGCGAACGCGCACTGTACGAGGCACTGCTCGATACGCTCACCGAAAAACTGGAACCGCTGAAAGCAGCCGCCGCCGCGATGGCCGAACTCGACGTACTCGCCACGCTGGCCGAACGCGCCGAGGCGCTGGACTGGAGCGCGCCGGAGCTCACCGACGAACCCGGCATCGCGATCGAGCGCGGCCGTCACCCGGTGGTCGAGAAGGTGCGCGACGAACCGTTCGAACCGAACGATCTCAAGCTCGACGACGCGCGCCGCATGCTGGTGATCACGGGCCCGAACATGGGTGGCAAATCGACGTATATGCGGCAGAACGCACTGATCGTGCTGCTCGCGCATATCGGCAGCTACGTACCGGCGAGTCGTGCCGTGATCGGCCCGATCGATCGTGTATTCACCCGCATCGGTGCCGGTGATGACCTCTCGCGCGGCCAGTCCACCTTCATGGTGGAGATGAGCGAGACGGCGAACATCCTGCACAACGCGACCGAACACAGCCTGGTGCTGATGGACGAGGTCGGCCGCGGCACCAGCACCTACGACGGCCTGTCGCTGGCCCGCGCAGCCGCCGTGCATCTGGCGCGCAACAGCCGCGCTTATACCTTGTTCGCCACGCATTACTTCGAGTTGACCGAACTCGCCAGCGAGTTCCCGTCAATCGCAAACGTGCATCTCGACGCGGTCGAATACGGCGAGCAACTGGTCTTCATGCATGCGGTGAAAGATGGCCCGGCCAACCGCAGTTTCGGTTTGCAGGTCGCCGCCCTGGCTGGACTGCCGAAATCGGTGATCGCCGATGCGAAGCGCACGCTGGCCGAACTCGAGCGAGGCATGCACCAGCACGCCTCGACCGACAAAACCGTGACCGCGAGTTCGCCGCAGTTGGGCCTGTTCGCCGCGTCGGCGCCGTCTGCCGTGGAACGGGCCCTGGACGCGGTCGATCCGGATGCATTGACACCGCGTGAGGCGCTCGAAGCACTGTATCGGTTGAAGTCGCTGGCCTGAACACACGATAGCCATGGACTATCGGCTGCATCAGAAACATCAAATTTCATTGATGACTGAAGGCGCGTAGGACCAAAACAGCCTCACTGCCGGCCCGCGCGGCCCATTGCTGGTGCAGGACCATCAACTGTTCGAGAAGCACGCGCACTTCAACCGCGAACGGATTCCCGAGCGTGTCGTGCATGCCAAGGCCTCGGCTGCATTCGGCACGTTGACGATCACCCACGACATCACCCGCTACACCCGCGCCAAGGTATTCAAGCCGGGGACGCAGACGCCGATGCTGGCGCGTTTTTCCACCGTCGCGGGCGAACGCGGCGCGGCCGATGCCGAGCGCGACGTGCGCGGCTTCGCGCTGAAGTTCTATACCGGGGAAGGCAACTGGGATCTGGTCCGAAACAACACGCCAGTGTTCTTCATCCGCGACCCGTATAAGTTCCCCGACTTCATCCACACCCAGAAGCGCGACCCGCGTACCAATATGCGCAACGCGACGGCGATGTGGGACTACTGGTCGCTGTCGCCCGAATCGCTGCATCAGGTCACCACGCTGATGAGCGATCGAGGCATCGATGCGGGCCACACCGAAGGATGCTCCTGCGTGGCTCGCACAACGGATACTCAGTACACGCCGTGCGCCATCTGCAGCCCGGGGCGCGGCCGCGGCGACGGCACGATCGCATGCGGCTCATCCGCATAAGGCATCGCGATATCCGGGATCGCGGCCAAGGCTTCCTCGGACAATTCGGACAGCGGCAGGCTCACCGGCTCTGACGGCTTTCGTGCAGCCAGCCGCCCCGACTGCACCAGTTGCCCGATGCGCTTGCACACCTCGTCGCGGCCGAACGGCTTCTTCATGAAATCGTCGGCACCGAAGCGCTGCACGTAGAACTGCTCGGTGGCCTGCTGGTTGCCGCTGATCATCATGATCGGGATATGTCGGGTCAGGGGATCGTGGCGTAATGCACGCAGCACGGCGAAGCCGTTCATTCCGGGCAGCACGATGTCGAGGAAGATCAGGGCGGGCTGTTCGTCGCGCGCCAGCTGGATGGCGCTGTCGCCATCGTTCGCCCTGGACACGGCGTAGCCTTCGTGGCCGAGCATCTTGCCCAGTACCGCGCAGATAGTGGGTGAATCGTCGACTACCAGCATGCGTGCGCCGAGAGTGGCCTGAACGTGCGGCACTGAGCCCTGTTCGCCGTCCGTGTTGCCGAGCAGGCGTTTGATGAAACCGATGCCGGTCATCCGTGCAAATCCGTCCATGCAAATCCCCTGGTTGAGGAAATGCACCAGCGCATTCCCCTGAGTGGCTTGGATGTTCCCGCAGATCGGGGGGCCAATCTGCGATGCACTGCTCAGCGCGCGTCCTTCAACCGCCGCAGATCGCGGCGGGCATGCTTGTCCGGGCGCTTCAGCGGGCCGCTGGCGCCGACCAGTTGACGCTGCTCATGTGCCGCCTCGCGCAACCCGCGACTAGCCGCTGTCTCGCGATACAACGTCTGCGCCACCGTGGCCGGTCCGCGCTTGTCGGACAGGCCCGTTACCTCGACCTCAAGTCGCTCAAGCCCGCGCGTGATCAACAACATGTCGCCGACATGCAGTGCCTTCGCCGGTTTGCAGCCAGCCCCATTGACGTCGATCTTGCCGCCGTCGATGGCCTGCTTGGCCAGGCTGCGCGTCTTGAAAAACCGGGCAGCCCACAACCATTGGTCGGCACGCAGGTCGAGTACGGATTGAACGGACGGCTTGCTCATCCCGGTGATTATCGTGCCATCGCGGAAGCGATCGTACCTATCAGGCGCGGCGCCGCTGGAAAGCTCAGGAGCGATCCGCGGGCGGCACGATCAGGTCGTGCGGATCGGGCATGGCGATGTCCGGAATCGCTGCGTGCTCGGCGTCGGTTTGCTCCGGCGCCGCCGGCAACGCATCCTCGGGGGCGCGTTCGCGCACCACCAGGCGGCCGGTTTTGGTCAGGTGCTGGATGCGTGCAAACACCTCGCCGCGGCCGAACGGCTTCTTCATGAAATCGTCGGCACCGAAGCGCTGCACGTAGAACTGCTCGGTGGCCTGCAGGTTGCCGCTGATCATCACGATCGGAATGTCGCGGGTCAGCGGATCGCGGCGCAGCGCACGCAGCACCGCAAAGCCGTTCATGCCTGGCAGAACGATATCGAGAAAGATCAGATCCGGGCCGTTTGCGCGGGCCAGCTCGATGGCGGTTTCACCATCCGGTGCCTTGAGCACCACATGACCGTCCTGGTTCAGCATCTTGCCGAGCACGGCGCGGATGGTCGCCGAATCGTCGACCACCAGCACGCGCGCGCCCTTGGGCACACCACTGCGCGGTATCTGGCGGCGCTCACCCGGATGCGCGCTCCCGAATATCCGCTTGAATACGTCAAGGCCGGCCATGGCATGAGCCCCCGCTCATATGATTGCGGCTAGTCTCGCGGCAGCACGGGCCCGGTGCAAGCCATGCGGCGCCGGCTTACCCTCCTAGCAGCAGATTGCCCAGCGGTATCGTGATCAGCGACAGCACGATGCCGGCGCTCAGCACGGTGTTCGCCAGGGTCGGCTCCAGCTCGTACTCGTCGGCCAGGATCGCCGCCGACACCATCGGCGCCATCGCCGCCTGCAGCACGCCAACCGTAAGCACCAGTCCGCCCACGCCAGTGGCCACGCCAAGCACCCAGCACAGCAGCGGCGCCAGCAGCAGCTTCCAGCCCAGCCCCCAGCCGGCCGCGCCCAGTTGCCGATGGCCCGGATGGAACTTGAACTGCAGGCCGACCGAGAACAGCGCCAGCGGCGTCAGCGTGGTACCGATCGGCGCGAATACACCGTTCAACAGTTCCGGCCAGCCACCGAGCAGCCCCACGACGATGCCCACCACCAGCGCGATGAAAGCCGGAAACGTGACAATGCGCCGGGCGATCAGTCGCGGCTGCGGCGTGCGCCCGGAATAGATCGAAGCCACCACGATGCCGGCCGAGGCCAGCACCGGGAACGCGCCGATCTGGTCGGCCACTACGGCCAACGCCAACCCCGGCTTGCCGTGCAACGCCTCGATCAGCGGATAACCCATGTAGGCGGTATTGCCCAGGCCGCAGACCAGAATCAGCGCGCCGGTACGCTGCCGCGACCAGCCCAGCCGCGGTCCAAGCAGACCAAACAACAGCCACGCGCCGCCGAACGTCAGCCACATCGCCGCCACCGGAAACCACAGCTGTGGATCGAACTTCACCTTCGGGATCAGTTCCAGCACCAGCGCTGGCAGCGCGACATTCAGCACCCACCAGTTGATGCCCTGCACGATGCCCGCCGGCGGCTTCGCGAACCGTGCCACCAGCGTGCCCAGGATCAGGCAGACAAACAGCAGCAACATTGCACTCATCGGGCGCCGGCACACTTGGGGGGAATGGCCCATTAAACGCGATGCCGCCCGCGTCCGAAAGCGGGCACCGCATCCTTATCGGTGATAATCCGGCGCTTGCCGCCAGCGAAGGACACCGTCTGTCCATGAACGACCCCACCCATCTTGCGCACGGACTGGCTGGCGACAACACGCCGCCGGACTGGCCGCCGTTGACTGCGCTTGAGGTCGATACGCTGCTGCGCGGCTATCCCGCGCTCGACACCGCGACACGCCTCGACTGGCACAGCCCGCGCCCGCTGTCGGCGGCCTGCCTGGTCGAGACGGGCCACGCGACCGTCTTCATCAAGCGCCATCAACACAGCGTGCGTTCGGCTGCCACGCTCACCGAGGAGCACCGCCTGATCGCGCACCTGCGCGGCAACGGCATGCCAATACCGGCCGTACTGAGCGACGCGCACGGACAAACCGCCGTTGCACTCGGCGACTGGACCTACGAGGTGCACGAACGCGCCGCCGGCATCGATCTGTACCGCGAGGCGATCTCATGGTCGCCGTTGCCCAACCGCGAGCACGCGCGCAGCGCCGGCCGCATGCTGGCTGCCTTGCACGACGCGGCTGAGGGTTACCACGCACCCCAGCGCGACACCCATATTCTGGTCGCGCGCAGCGAGCTGATCTGTTCACCCGATCCGATCGCTGCACTGCAGACGCAACTGCCCGCGCGACCCGGTCTGGCTGATTATCTGCAAGGCCGCGACTGGCCGACCGACCTCGCCGCAGTGCTTGCGCCGTGGCACACCGCCATGCAACCGCGACTGGCGCTGCAGCGCCGGCTATGGACGCACGGCGACTGGCACGTCTCCAACCTGTGCTGGAGCGACGACAGCGCAAACGCCCACATCAGCGCGGTGCTCGACTTCGGCCTCGCCGCTGCCAACTTCGCGCTGTTCGACCTCGCCACCGCGATCGAGCGCAATGCGATTGCCTGGCTGGCACTGGACACCGGCATCGACGCCGCACACCTCGACATCGCCCGCGCACTGATCGAAGGCTATCGCCAGCAGCGGCCACTGGATGCCACCGACATCCATCTGCTGGCGGATCTGTTGCCGCTGGTGCATGTGGACTTCGCGCTGTCCGAGGTCGAGTATTTCCACGCCATCACGCATTCGCGCGCCAATGCGGATGTCGCCTATGACACCTTTCTGCGCGGGCACGCCGCGTGGTTCGGCACATCACCGGGGCGCGCACTGCTGCAGGCCATCCACGACTGCGCGTAGCCGTACCTCAGCAGTTCGCGCTGAGCGCAGCCGCAAAGCGGCGCACGCGGTGAGCGACCAGGGATGGTCGCGGCCTTGAGGAGCGAGGAAGTCGAAGTGCCCAGGGCAAACGGCCGTGAATCTGCACGCTGCGCCAATCCGTGGTTCAATACGCGTTCTTGAAGCGGGGGTGCCCGGCGTTTGCCGGGCTGAGAGAGTCCCTTGGAACCTGATCCGGTTAGCACCGGCGTAGGGAGCTTGCTGATCCGACACGTCCGTCTGGACGTCCGGATCGCCGTCGCTTCGTCCGTACCACACAAGACGATGACGACGATGACTCTCCCCCGCACCCCGCTGATCCTTGCCCTCATGTCGGTCATGGCGCTTGCCCATGCCAGCGACGACACCACCACCGAACCGCAGGCCACGCCACTGGCCCCCGTGCACGTCAAGGCCGACAGCCAGCGTGGCTACCATGCCGACAACTCGCAAATGGACACCTTCGGCAGTTTCGGCAACGCACCGCTGCAGGACACGCCGGCCGCGATCACGGTGATCACCCGCGACCAGATCGACGATCGCCAGCCGCGCACGCTCAGCGAACTGGCCCGCAGCGATGCCGCGCTCGGCGACAGCTACGCGCCGGTCGGCTACTACCAGGACATCGCCATCCGCGGTTATGCGCTGGACCCGGCCACCGGCTTCCGGCTCAACGAGATGAGCCTGGTCGGCGAGCAACTGCAGCCGCTGGAAGACAAGCAGCGCGTGGAAATCCTCAAGGGCCTTGGTGGGCTCGAAGCGGGCGTGGTGGCGCCGGGCGGATTGATCAACTACGTCAGCAAGCGTCCGACCGATGTGCACAGCGCCACCGTCGGTACCGACTCGCACGGCTCGCGTTACCTGGCGATGGATGTGGGCGGCTGGCTGACGCCGACCTTCGGCGTGCGCGTGAACGCGGCACACGAGGACATGCACTCCTACGTGCAGCATGCCGATGGCCGTCGCACGTTCTTCTCGCTGGCCGCCGACTGGAAGATCAGCTCCCACGCCACCCTGCAACTGGACACCGATTACCAGACCAGCGGACAGCGCTCGGTCTCCGGCTACCAGCTGCTCGGCGGCAACATGATTCCGGCGCATCCCAGCCGCACCCGCATGCTCGGCTTCGAACCGTGGCAGCGGCCGGTGGGCATCGACGCGAGCAACAGCACGCTGCGCTTCGACTATCGCTTCAGCGACAACTGGAGCACGCAACTGTCGGCCGGGCACAGTCATGTCGTGATCGATGACAACGTGGCCTTCGCCTACGGCTGCTTCTACTCGCCGGACTGCGCCAGCGGTGCCACGCCGGGCTGGTTCTTCGCGCCGAACGGCGACTACGACGTCTACGACTACCGCAGCCCTGACGACACCCGCGTCAACGACGAGGCCCGCGCGGTGCTGAAGGGCTCGTTCGACACCGGCACGCTCAGTCACGAACTCAGCCTTGGCACCAGCGCGTTTCGCCGCACCATCGACCGACGTCCCTACGTCTACGACTACGTCGGCACCGCCAATATCGGCGAGGTCGATCCGCCCTACTTCGCACCGTCACCGAACCAGCCCGGAGCGTCGGCACGCCGGCTGACCAGCTGGCAGCATTCGGTGTTCGCGCTGGACCGTGTGCATCTGGGGGCCCAATGGCAGGTACTGGCCGGCGGCCGCTTCGTGCGCCTGCATGAGCGCTCCTATGACGACGTCGGCGTGCCCGAACGCGATACCCGCCTGAGCAAACTGCTGCCGCAGGCCGCCGTGCTGTGGCAGCCGACCACGCAACTAACCACCTATGTCAGCTACAGCGAGAGCCTGTCGCTGGGCAACGAAGCGCCGTACTGGACCTCCAACGGCAGCACCACACTGGCGCCGCTGCTGTCGCGCCAGACCGAAGCCGGCGTGAAGTACGCATGGAGCGATGCACTGAGCCTGCAGGGCGCGCTGTATCGCATCCGCCAGCCGTACCAGTTCGCGCAGCCGGACAACTCCGCCGCAGGTTTCACCTTTGTCCAGCGCGGCAGCGAAGTGCACGACGGGCTCGAACTCAACGCCGCCGGAAGACTCACCGGCAACCTGCGCCTCACCGCCAGCCTCAACCTGATCCAGGCCCGCGCGCAGGACACCGGCACGCCGGGCTGCGAAGGCCATCAGGTCGTCAATGTGCCGCGCCTGCGCACGGCGTTGTACCTGGATTACCGCCTGCCGTTCGCGCCCGATCTGAGCCTGCTCGGCGGCTGGCGCTACGCCAGCAGCAACGTCGCCACGCCGAACGGCCTCACCCGAGTGCCGGCCTACCACGTGTTCGACGCCGGCCTGCGCTACACCACGCAGTGGCGCGAGCACGCACTGACCTTGCGCCTGAATGTCGACAACCTGTTCAACCATTTCTACTGGCGCGACACCGGCAGCTCCGGCGGCGACAGCTACCTGTTCCCGGGCTCGCCGCGGTTGGCACGCCTGTCGCTGACGTACACGTTCTGACATGACCCTGGTCGAACTCGTCGGTGCGGTGCTCAGCGCCTGGGGCGTCTGGCTCACTGCCAGACGCCGGCCGTGGTGCTGGCCGGTGGGCCTGGTGTCGGTGCTGGTCTACACGTGGGTATTCGTCGACGCCAAGCTCTACTCCGACGCGTTGCTGCAACTGGCGTTCGCCGCGCTGATCATTTATGGCTGGTATCGCTGGCTGCAGCACATGGGCGCGGACGGCCGTGTGCAAGTGGCGCCGCTGCCACCGCAACGGGCGCTCCTGCATCTCGCCATCGGCAGCCTTGGCGCGCTCGCGCTGGGCGCGTTCATGCACCACCACACCGACGCCGCGTTGCCCTGGCTGGATGCCGCGCTCACCGCGTTCAGTCTGGTGGCGCAGTGGTGGCAGGCCAAGCGGCATGCTGCCGCGTGGTGGCTGTGGATCGTGGTGGACGTGATCTACGTGGGCGAATACGTCTACAAGCACCTGTTGATCACCTCGGTGCTGTATGCCGGTTTCGTGGGGCTGGCGATCATCGGCCTGCGCGCGTGGCAGCATGCAGATGAGGGCGCAACGCAGCCTGGAAACTGCCCCTGATCATCGGCTTGCCCCGACGGCGGCACGGGCGGGATATCTCGACGTCGAGGTAACCGCCGGCGGCGGCCACGACAGGCCGGCGACAGGTCATGGGGAAATCCCAACTGAACCCGCTTTCAGATCAACATTCTTATTACACCGCGTCGGTGCAAAATGACCGTCACGATGAAAACTTCGATGACAGGCAAGCATCTCTTGTGCGTCGCCGCCCTGCTGCTGGCTGCGGCCGGGGCTGCCGGCGCGCAGAACATCTACAAATGCACGCAGGCCGGGCAAGTCGCCTACACCGATCACCCCTGCCCGGGTGGCAATGGCGAATTGCTGCACCAGGCCGATGACACCGAAGTCATCGACCGCTATCTGCGCCTGGGCCAGGACGCGCTGGCGAAGCGTTATGCGGAGTCCCGCCACCTCGAAGCGCTCTATCAGCAGCGCGTCGACGCCCATCAGCAGGCGATGGAGGAAAGGGCCCAGCGCCAAACCGACGAAGCGTACGTCGCGGAACAGCGCCAGCGCGAAGCGCAGCATCAGGCGCTGACCGACAAGGCGGCGGAGCGCGACCGGCTGCAGGCCGAGAACGATGCGCTACGCCAGCAGAACGATCAGTACCAGGATCAGCTGAGCCAGCCGGTCTACAACCCACCGCCTGCCTACTGGGGCGCACCGTACCCGGGTCGCCATGACGATCATGGCCATCACCGCCCGCCGCCTTCCAGGGAGCCCGTCTTCCATCCGTGCAAGCAGCTTGCCGGTGGCCGTACCCAGTGCTGAAACCCTTGCGCGATGCCTTTGGCCATGTTACGAAGAGCATCGCGCACCAAGCCTGCCCCGGACTCGATCCGGGGGTGCGCGCCTACTTTTCCGGGGTGAAGTGCAGATCCTGGTAGTCCCAGCTGAAATCGGCGGCCGGTGAGATCGCCTGCATCGTCATCTGGTCGATGCTGCCGTCGGGATGCAACGCGAAGGTGACGTAGGCATCCTCCATGCCCGGCGTCGCCCAGTGCGTGCGGAAGGTGTCGTACTGCACGTGTTCCAGCTTGCCGTGCATGCCCGGCGAACGATCGAAGCTGAGGCTGAGTGCGCCCTTGTCCTGGCTGATCGTGGCGGTGCCGTACCACGGATCGCGATAGACCCCCGCGTAGCCCGACAGCGGCAGCGACGGGCCGCTTTCCGGATGGAATGCGGCCTTGCTTGCCTGCAGCGCCTGCAAGGCCTGCTCGTTGCCCTGGTCGAATATCTTTTTGTAGTTTGCGATCCAGTCGGGCGACGACAGGCCCAGTGCAGCATCCAGCAGATGGTCGCGCATCGCGAACAACGTGCCGACGTCTTCCGAGTTGACCAGCACCGCGAACGCAGCGTGCCGATCCGGAATGATCACCACCACCGAGATTCCGCCCAGCACGCCTCCGGTATGGGTGATGATCTTGTGGCCGCGATAGTCGCGCACCATCAGGCCCAGCGCGTAGGCCTCGAACTGGGGCTGGCCCAGCGCCAGCGGCTCCGGCCCCGCACTGAGCGGGATCAGGGTCTGCGGCGTCCACATGGCCTGCGAAGCGGCCTCGCTGAACAGGCGTTTGCCGTCGCCCAGCGCGCCATGCTTCAACTGCGCCTGCAGCCAGCGGCCCATGTCCGTTGCGCTGGACAGCAGCGAGCCAGCCGGCGCGATCACGTCGCCGGTCATCACCGTGGTCAGCACCGACTGCGGACCGGCACCACGCACCGGCCCGGACATTTTCGCGTGCAGCGAGGCCTGGTTCGCCACGCGCGCGTCGATGCTCACCCGGGTGTCGTGCATGCCCAGCACGTCTAGAACGTGCTGCTGCACGAAGTCTTCCCAGCGCTGGCCGGACACCGCCTCGATCAGCTCGCCGGCGGCGCTGTACAACACGTTGTCGTAGGCGAGGCCGCTGCGGAACGTCGTGGCCGGTTTCAGATAGCGCAGCGCGTGCACCAGCTCGGCACGCGAACGGTTGGTGGCGGGAAACCACAGCAGGTCGCCCGCGCCCAGGCCCAGCCCGCTGCGATGGACCAGCAAGTCGGTGACGGTCATTTCCTGCGACGCGTAGGCGTCGTACATGCGGAATCCCGGCAGCCGGTCGGCCACCCGGTCGTCCCACTTCAGCTTGCCCTGGTCGACCAGGATCGCCAGCGCCGCCGCAGTGAACGCCTTGGTGTTGGAGCCGATCGGGAAGATCGTGTGCGCGTCCACCGGCGCGGCGGAACCGAGCTTGCGCACGCCCCAGGCATGCGTGGTGGTCTTGTCGCCCTCGACGATCACCACTGCCATGCCGGGCGTGTCGAAGGTCTTCATCGCCCGCGTGGCATAGGCGTCCAGATCCTGCGACGCCGCGGCCGCACTGGTGAAAGCCAGCGCGGCCGCCAGCCAGGCCAGGCAGAGTCGCGGGAACGGGTAATGCGGGATCTGCCGGATCATGCTGCCGCCTCGCTCGATGATGTCGCCAGCTGGGCTGGCCGATGGCGTCGACGCCACCGCACAGCCGTCAATCCCGCTTTGCGGTCGCCTTCGTGCCGCCCCGGCCAGCGCTTTTCTTCGCCTTGTCCGGTTTGCCCTTGCCACCGCCGGGCAGCGATGGGCCGTCGTAGCCGACGAATTTTTGCCGCAACTCGGTGATGTCGCCGATGCGCCCGAGCACATCGCCCATCTCGCGGATCACTGCGTTGATCAGCAGGCTGAACAGGCTGGTGAGCGTGCCGAAGCTGTGCCACGCGCGGCCCGTCTGCATGGGGATCATCAGCACGTGCCGGGTCAGCTGACGCGCCCAGTAGCATTGGGTGTCGGTGATGATCAACAGCGGAATGCCGCGCTCTACCACCTCCTCGGCCAGCAGGCGGAAATGGCGTGAATAGCGGCGTATGTCGATCAGCACCACGCAGCTTTTTTCAGTCGAATCCAGCAGCATGCCGGTATAGGAACCGTCGCCTCCCGACTCAAACGAAACCCGCGGCCGGACATGCTGCAGCGAGGCAGCGAAGCCCAGCCCGAGGAAGGATCCGTGCTGGAAGCTGGCCACCGAAACGCGATCGGCCGATACCAGCATCTTCACGATGGACGCCCATTCCTCGGTCCGCGCCAATGCGTAGACGTCGTTCAGACTGCGGATCTCCGCCTGCAGGCTCTCGTTGACGTAATCGGTATCGGCGGACGGTTCGGGAACCCTGTACAGCTGCATCCACGGCGCGTCGCCGCGCAGTTCCTCCTTCAGGTCGCCGACGCCGGCATAGCCGAGGCTGCGCAGGAAGCGTCCCACCGTCATCGCGCTCACGCCCACGCGCTTGCCCAGCGATGCCGCCGTCTCGAACGGGATGCCGCTGATGTTGTGCAGCAGGTAGCTGGCGATCTTCTGCTCCGACGTGGTGAACGTCTCCCATCGGCTTTTCAGTTTTTTCTGCAGGTCTTTCGTCATCGCCGTCCGCTCATCTGGCGAGCGCCATGGCGGCGCCCGCTATTCCATGACTTTCCACGTCGCCCAGGCGACGACCCAGCATATACAGGAGCGTCGCCGCCACACCGGCGACTGCACCGATCAGGGTGAAGAACCAGGCGTGGCTGAGCTGGCTCCACAAGGTACCCAGTGCACCGGCCAGCAGGTTGCCGAAGAAGCCGGCAAAGAACCAGGTGGCGATGCTGGTGGCGCGGAACCCTTCCGGCGCCATGCGGCCGAACAGGCCCAGACCCACCGGCAGGATATAAAGCTCGCCGGTGGTCATCAACACGAACCAGCCGACCAGCCAGATCCAGCTCGCACGCGTGCCATGCGCGTCGCACCAGGCCGCGACCAGCGCGAGCATCAGATAGGACGCACCCACGATGGCCGCACCGAAGGCCATCTTGCCCAGCCACGGCGTTTCCACGCCGCGTTTCGCCAGCCGCGCCCAACGTGCCACCAGCAACGGCGTGAAGGCGAACACGATCAGCGAGTCCAGTGCCTGAAACCAGGTCATCGGAATCGTCCAGCCGGCCGCCACCTCGCGGTCCACGCCGCTGTCGGCCCATAGCGCGATGGTGTTGCCGACCTGCTCGTAGGCACCGCGGAACACCACCACGATCGCAGCGATGCCGATCAGCAGCGCGAAGCGGTCGCGCGCGGCGCGATCGAGCGGTGGTCGGGCCACGCGCGCCGCGCCGCCGCGTGCCGGTTCGGGCGGCAGATAACGGGCGCCGGCCAGATAAATCACCAGCGAAATCAGCATGCCGAAGCCGGCCGCGGCAAAACCCCAGTGCCAGCCGTACGTTTCGCCCAGCGTGCCGCACACCAGCGGAGCCAGGAACGCGCCGAGATTCACGCCGACGTAGTAGATGTTGTAGGCGCTCTTGCTGCGCGGATCGCCATCGCGGTAAAGCCCCTCGATCTGGCTGGCCAGGCTGGGCAGGAACAAGCCGTTGCCCAGTGCGATCGTGGCCAGCGCAGGGTAGAACAGCGGCTCGGAGGCCATCATGAAATGGCCCAGCGCCATCGTCGCGCCGCCGATCATCACCGCGTTGCGCTTGCCCAGCCAGCGGTCGGCCACCATGCCGCCGAACACCGGCGTGAAATACACGAAGGCCGCATAGGCACCATAGATCAGCGACGAATATTCCTGGCCCATGTCCAGGTGCTTGGTCATGTAGTAGACCAGCAGCGCACGCATGCCGAAGAAGGAGAACATCTCCCACATTTCGGTAAGGAACAGGATAGTCAGGCCGCGCGGATGGCCAAACCAGTTTTTATCGCGTGCTGGAATCATGGCATCGGACATGTGCGCGACCTTGCTCCCCGTGCAATTGCCAGCACCACTAGGCGGCGGCAGCCAGCGGACCACCCCACACCGCATCGTCGCACCAGATCAGGCCATCCCGATAGGTCGCCGACGGCGCGGGGTCGACGCGCAGGAACACCGGCCCGTCCAGATCCACCACTTTGCACGACTGCCCCAGCACGAAGGCCGGCGCCATCGCCAGCGACGAGCCGGACATGTTGCCGACCATCAACTCGAAGCCGAGCTTGCGCGCCTGTTCGGCCATTGCCAGCGCCTCGGTCAGGCCGCCGCACTTGTCCAGCTTGATGTTGATCATGCCGACGCGGCCGACCAGCGCTGGCAGGTCGTGGTGATCCTGCACGCTCTCGTCGGCGGCGATCATGATCGGGCTGTCCAGTCCGTCGAGCCACGCTTCGCTGCCGATCGGGAACGGCTGCTCCACCACCGCGACCCGCGCATCCACCAACGCCGGCAGCAGGCGCGCGAACGACTCGCGGGTGAAACCCTGGTTGGCATCGACCATGATCCACGCGCCAGGGCACGCCGCGCGCACCGCACGCACGCGATCCGCGTTGAACTCGTCATTGGTGAGCTTGAGCTTGAGCGCGCGCGCGCCGGGAAAGCCGCGTGCCACCTCGACCATCGTCGCCGGCTCGTCGGCGCTGAGGGTGAAGGTGGTCAGCAACGGTCGCGGCGCGTCCTGCCCGGCCAGCATCCACACCGGCCGGCCGCTGCGCTTGGCTTCCAGATCCCACAACGCACAGTCGATCGCGTTGCGCGCGCCGCCGGCGGGCAGCAACTCCAACAGCTGCTGACGTGTCACGCCGGCTTCGATGCGTTCACGCAGCGCCTCGACCTGCGCCAGCATCGATACCGGCGTGTCGTCGCGGTAGTAGACGCCCAGCGCCTCGCCGCGGCCGACCCGGCCGCCCTCGTGCAGGCTGACCACCAGCGCCTCGAATACATCGAAGGTGTAGCCGGTGATATGGAACGGCACCTTCAACGCCCACTTCTCGAGCCGCGTGTGCAACTGCAGCCGCGCGTGTCCCTCGGTACTCATGATCTCTCCTGGTTTGTTCATGTCGATACGCACGGCGGCATTGCCCGTCAGAACCTCACGTTGAAACTGATCATCCCGAACGCCACGATGAACCAGGCCAGGTAGATCGCCGCCAGCGCCAGCAGGGTTTCGCCCGCAAGTACCCAGCGGCCGCGACGCGGCGCCATCCATGCCCGCACCGCGTGGATCACCACCGCGATCGCACCCAGCAACGCCAACACACCGATCACGTAGAGCAGGTAGATCCACGGCGTCGCCGCGCCCTGCAGCAGGAAGTTCTCGTTGATCGAGATGGCCGCGATCAGTCCCAGCCAGCCGACCACGACGGCAGCCAGCGCCGCCACTCCCAGGTGCGAAAGCAGCCGCGAACGACGCTGGCCTGGCGCCAGTTCGAGTGGGCGGCGGTAATGCTTGCGCACGCGCCCGCCGATGAACCACAGCAACAAGGTCACCAGCATGATCAGCGTCGACACCGCGACCAGCGGACCGGCCAGACCCATGCTGCGGGACGCAGGCACGCGCTGGAACACGAACACCGGCGCCTCGGCATCGGTGGCCCAGTAGCGGATGTTGCCCTGCGCGTCGGCCACGAAATCCAGCGTGGCCTTGCCGTTCACTTCGCGATAATGCAGCGGCCCGGTTTCGCGCCAGTGCAGCGGCTTGCCTGCGTAGTCGGTCCAGGCGGAAATGGTGAGCACACCGTCGGCGTCGGGCACCACACTGATCTGGCTGAGCATGTAGAACATGCGCAGCGCACTTTCGTTGCGGCGGCTTGATTCGTACCAGCCGGAGACGCGCGCGGCATCGGCTTTCGCCGTGGAGGCAGTCGCTTCCGATGATGGCTCGTGCGGAAAATAACGATCGAGGAACGCGCGGAAGATCGCCTTGCGGACCACATGCGCGCCGCCCTCGTTGCCGGCGCTGTTCATCGACATGAAGATGCCGACGTTCGCATCCAGCAGCAGGTGCAGGTCGCTGTGGAACACCACGGTGTCGCCGCCGTGGCCGATGATGCGCTGGCCGTTGCTGTCTTCCTGGTAGAAGCCGAGATCGAATCCGGGCAGGCCAGGTGCCGCGGTGTACTGCTGGCTGTGCATCAGGTCGGCGGTATGCTGCTGCAGGATGCGCGTGTCGCCGAAGCGGCCTCCCTGCAGCTGGGCAATCATGAAGTTCGCCATGTCCGTGGCAGTGCTGCTCAGCGAACCGGCCGGTGCCGGATCGACCAGCTCGAACGACTGGGGCTTGGCATCCGACGCGCTCTTGTAGCCTTTCGCCATCAGCGGTGCCAGCGCGGCCGGCAACGGCTGTGCGAAGCTCGAATGGTGCATGCCAAGCGGCTCGAAGATATGGTGCTGGATGTAATCTTCAAAGCGCTCGCCCGACACGCGCTGCACGATGTAGCCCGCCAGGCCGCAGCCATAGTTGGAATACGCGACGATCTCGCCCGGCGCAAAGATCCGCGCCGGGACATGCGACTTCAGGTATTTCTCCAGATCGACCTCTTCGGGTGTCGCCGGCAACAGGCCTCGGGCGGTGTCCTCGAAACCGGGCGTGTGCGTCATCAGGTTGCGCAAGGTGATCGGCTTGCCGTCGCGCGGCGGTATCTTGAAATCGAGGTACGTGTTGATGTCGCGATCCAGGTCGAGCTTGCCCTGCTCCACCTGCTGCATCACCGCGGTCCAGGTGAACAGCTTGGAGGTCGAGCCGGGCCGGAACATCGTGCTGTCCGGCGACACCGGCGTGCGCTGCTTCAAGTCGGCATAGCCATAGCCGCGGGTGAACAGCAGCTTGCCGTCCTTGACCACGCTGATCACACCGCCGGCAACGTCACCGCGCTGGAGTGCGAACGGCACCATGCCGTCGAAGAAAACCGACAGGTCGTCCGCAGTCAGCTCGTGCCGCACGTCCTGCGGCGTGGCTCCCGTCGGGGCGGCGCTGGTCGGCGCGGGCGACATCGGCAGCGCCGCCGAGCTGGCTGACGCGGGGTTGGCTACCTGTGGCACCTGCGCCATCGCGATGCCGGCGACGCAGGTGATGACGAACGCCGCGATGGATTTCGCATATCGGTTCATGGACGCACTCCGGCAAAAGCTCGTTGGAAGGACATGCTCAGAAATCCACGCTCGCCGAAATGCCGACAGTGCGTGGTGGCACATAGGCGGCGCTGAACGGGTTGGCGTTGGGGTCGATGGTTTGCGGAGCGATCGCGGTGATGCCGCGTTCGTCGGTGAGGTTCTTGACGTAGGCCTTGATCGTCCAGTTGGCGTAGTTGACACCGGCGCGCAGATCGATGCCGTCGTAGCTGGGAACCTCCTTGCGCGACCCGGGTACCGCGCGGAAATCGGACGCGCGCGAACCGATGAAACGGTAGCTGGCGCCGACGAAACCCGACCATCCCGACGCCAGCGGGAAGTCGTAGTCCACGCCCAGACTCGCATTCCACTTCGGCACGTACGGCAGGCGATCGCCCTTGTAGCCGAACAACCCCGCCTGCGTATCCGCGGCCAGTTTGGGGTCGGTCCAGCTGGCATTGGCCGACAGCATCAGGCCGCGCACCGGCGCGAATTGCCATGCCGCTTCGAGACCCTGGCTCTTCGCCTTGCCGCCATTGCCGAGGAAGCCGAAGCCACCGGCGTTGACCGTCAGCTGGATCTGGCTCCAGTCGATATAGAACGCCGCCACGTCGAAGGTCATGCGCCGCTCGAGCACGGTCGATTTGAAGCCCAGCTCGTAGCTCACCAGCTTGTCGGGACCGAACGTCAGCGGCGCGCCCAGGCCCGGCGGCACGCCGACGTTCGGGCCACCGGGACGGAATCCCGAGGCGACGCGCACGTACGCCATCATGTCGTCGCTGAACTTGTAGCTGGGATTGAACAGGTAAGTGACCGGGCTGTCCGAGCCACGGGTGGTGAACTGGCTCGGCCCGACCAGGATGCCGTCGCCGGTCTGCGTGTACGACGCGCGGTCGCTGCTGTAGCGCGCGCCTACCAGCACGCTCAGTTGCGAGGTGGCATGCCAGGTCACGTCGCCATAGACAGCCCACTCGGTGAAGATCGCCGGCCCCACGTATATGTCCCCCAGCTGCGGCAACGCGATCGGCGCGCCGGTGGTCGCATCAAAGCTCGCTATGTGCTGAAAATTGTTGCTGTGCTCACGCGTGTAGAACACGCCGGCGCGCCATTCCAGGGCCTGCGTTTCCGGCGACTGCAGCCGCAGTTCCTGGGTGAACTTGCCCAGCGTGATCTGGTTGACCAGCGAATAGCCGCCGTTGGACAGGCCAAAGGCCGGATTCAGGATCGGCCCGTAGGGCGCGGTCAGGTCAGCATTCGAATTCATCGCCTGCGTGCTGTAGGTGCTCGACGAAATCAGCCTGGCCCAGCCGAGGTCCGCATTCAGCGATGCGTCGTACAACCGGTATTGCAGCTTGAACAAACCGGTGCTGGCCGCGCGGCTCTGTTGCAGGTCGCCGTGAAGCGGTTGCAGCGTGTCGCGGTCCACGTCGACGCCGACGTTCGCCAGGCCATCGCTGCCGAGGTTCTGCGCCAGCGCGGACAGCCGAAGCGACACGCGATCGGTCGGTGTCCACAGCAACTGCGCGCGTGCGCCGCTGACCTTGGCCCCGTTGACCTCGGATTTGCCGGTAACGCTATTGTCGATGTAGCCCGGATCATTGCGATTGTATGCATTGGCGCGCAGACCGAGTTTGCCCTCCACCAGTGGCAGGTTGACCATCGCCCGCTCATCGAATCCGCTGCCGCCGCGGGACACGCTGCTGTAGCCGGCACCGACGCGGGCGGAGGCTATTGAGGTGTCCGGCGGCGTGGTGACGAACTTGATCAATCCGCCCAGCGTGTTCGAACCGTACAGCGTGCCCTGCGGGCCGCGCAGCACTTCGATGCGCTGCAGGTCGTCGGGATCGATGTCCGGCGTCAACACGCCGCCGGCGGCATACACCGTGCTCGATCCATACGGCGCATCGTCGATATAAGTGCCCACCGTGGAATTGGCCTGCCCGCTGCCGGAGGTGATGCCGCGCAGCACCAGCTGGGTCCAGCCCTGGCCATTCGAAATGACGTTGAGGCCGGGCACGCGCGTGGCGTAGTCGGCGAAGTTGACCGCGCTCTCGCGTTCGAGCTGCTGGCCCTGCAGCGCCGACACCGCCATCGGCACGTCCTGCAGACGCTCGTTGCGCTTGTTCGCGGTGACGATGACGGTACCGAGGTCGGTCGGCGCCGTGCTGCTGGAAGCAGGCCGAGCCTGCTGGTCGGTCGCGACGGCCACACCAGCGTCCGACCCGCCACTGGCGACTCCCGCCGCGAAGTCCGTAGCAACCGGACTCAGCGGTTGTGCCGCGACACCAAACGACCCCAACAAGGCCGCGGCAATGGCGATGCAGATGCCGCGACGACCGTGCTGCAGATGGCGAAACTCCATGACGTTCTCCCCCGAGATAGTCGCGTGGACAGCCCACCGCTGCAGTGTTATCTGATTAACATTACTGTGTCAATGATATTTCACTATCATAATCGATCCGCCACGCATCCAACACCGGCGAGCGCCAAAGCTGCAGAACAACGCCGGCCATCGGGTGTTCCGCATCTGCGAATACCGTGCGGGTACCTGCGCGGGCGCTGCCGTGGCTGCCTGCATGGCAGCGGCGAAGGTTTGCCGATATCGCGCCCGGAACATCCATGAGACGCTCGCGGCACCGGTTCGTGCCACATGCCAACGCGACGGGGGCCGGCCTGTCGATGCCAGAAGGCCGGTGTCGACTTCGACCTTGGCGTGCTCGACTGGGGTCACCTCGATGCCGCATGGCGGTTCGTTGCCGATCGGACACCCGTTCGCCACCGGCGCGCCGATCCTGAGCCAGGCCGCGAAGGAACCGACGCCGCGGCCATCGGCCACGCATGGCGTCGGGTCACTCTGCGTCGACGGTGGCCAGGGTACTGTGGCACTGTTGCAACGCGTCTGGTGTCTGCCTGAAGGAGCCTGCCCATGCCGCCCCGCAACTTCGAATTTTCGAGTCCGGCCGGTTACCCGCTCGCCGGTCGGCTCGAGCTTCCCGACGCGCCCGTGCGCGGCTGGGCGCTGATGGCGCACTGCTTTACCTGCGGCAAGGACAACCTGGCCGCAGTCAGGATTGGCCGTGCGTTGGCCCGCGCCGGCATCGGCATGCTGCGTTTCGATTTCGCCGGCCTCGGCGCCAGCGGCGGTGACTTTGCCGACAGTACTTTTGCCGCCAATGTTCGCGACCTGGTCGCCGCCCATCACGCAATGAGCGATGCCGGCATGCCGCCATCGCTGCTGGTCGGTCACAGCCTGGGTGGTGCGGCAGCGCTGGCCGCAGCCGCCGACATGCCGAACGTTCGCGCGGTGACGACGATCGCCGCCCCGTTCGACTTGAGCCACGTGCTCGCGCTGTTCGATCCTGCATCGCTCGCCACCATCGAGCAGCAGGGCGAAGCGGAAGTCCGGCTGGCCGGTCGGCCGTTCCGCGTGAGCAAGGCCTTCATCGACGGGCTGCGCGAACACGACCAGGCCAGCCGCATCGCAACGCTGGGTCGGCCGCTGCTGATCCTGCACGCGCCGCGCGACGAGATCGTCGACATCGACAACGCCAGCCGCATCTTCATGGCCGCGGGCTATCCCAAGAGTCTGGTGTCGCTTGACGACGCGGATCACCTGCTGTCACGGCAGTCCGATGTGGACTATGCGGCGGCGATGATCATCAGCTGGTCCTCGCGTTACCTGCAGCCGGTTCCGGAAACCCGTGCGCAGGGACAGGAAGGCGACGTGGTGGCCGAGGAGACCGGTGCGGGGCGTTTCCAACTGGCGATCCATGCCGGCGGCATCCGCTTTCTTGCCGACGAACCGGTCAGTGCTGGCGGCCTTGGCAGCGGCCCGACGCCTTACGATCTCGTCTCCGCGGGCCTGGCCGCCTGCACCACGATGACTCTGCGCATGTATGCCGAGTACAAGGGCCTGCCCGTCGGCCGCATCCGCACCGCCGTGGGTCACATGCGGCAGAAGGGGGTGGAAGTTCCCGACCTGTTCACCCGCACCATCGCCATCGAAGGGCCGCTGGACGATGCGCAACGCGAGCGCCTGCTGCAGATCGCCGACCGCTGCCCGGTCGATCTCACCCTGCTCTCGGGCTCACGCGTCGAAACGACGTTCGGCGAGCCGCCCGCAGCGGCCGAACCGGTCGAGGCCCACGCCGCGTCGATGGAGCGGCTCGTCACTGCGGATGATTCGTCACCGGTCTAGGAATCTGGACGGTCGGCAGAAATCCAGGCAGCGGCTTCGCGCCGCTGGCCAGCCGGACCAGGCAGGCAGTCCCATGACCTGGCATGGGTTCGAGTCATGAGGCTTCTGGCGGAATGACATTCCATCAGGAACAGAGTAAATCCCGGCGGCATAGCCGCGATCCATTGGCTGCGTGCCATGAACCTTCGCCCTGAAGAAACCGAAGACACCCCGGCGACAGTCGAGTCATTGCGACTTGAACTGGAGGCGTGTCGGCGCGAACTCGACGAAAGCCATAAACGTCTTGAGCAACTGAGCGGCCTGTTCGCTCACCTGTCGGATGCCATGGCCGTCAACGAACTTGATGGAAGCTCGTTTCGAGCGATTCCTGAAACCATTGTCAAAGGAGATCCGCTGCCATCGCTGCTTGACGCCTTGCGCCGGTTGACCGAGGAAAATAATCGCCTGCGCGAGGACTTTCGCGACCTGTTCGAGGAAGCCCCGATCCCTTGCATGTTCGAGGGCGTCGACACCCATTTCATCCAGGCCAACAAGGCTGCCCTGAAATTGCTGGGGATCAAGCCGGAAGAAGTCGCGGAAACATTCGGCCATTCACTCGTGGCTGATACCCCGGAAAACCAGCGTCGCCTGCGCGAGGCGTTCGAATTGGTCGAAAGCGGAAAAGAAGCCGGCGGTGTCGAGATCGAGCTGCGCCGCAAGGACAATGGCCATCCGGTCTGGGTCCAGTGGTGGTCCAGGCCCGCGCCGAACGGCGAGTACACGCGCACGATGATGGTGGACATCACCGAGCGCGTGCTCATGGAGCAGACCAAGGCCGCGCTCGAGTTCGCGCTGGAGTCCGGACAGGTCGGCGATTGGGAGCTGGACCTGATCCATGACACGTCGCGACGGTCACTGCGCCACGATCGCTGTTTCGGCTACGACACTCCCATCCCGGATTCGGAATGGGGCATCGCGACCTTCGTCCACCACGTACACCCCGATGATCGCACTCGCGTCGAAGGAAGCCTGCTTTCGGCGGCCAGGGAATTTCGCGACTGGACCTCTGAATTTCGGGTCGTATGGCCGGATGGAAGTACGCACTGGATCGCCGCCTCCGGAAGCATCTACCGCACGAAAGAAGGCAAGGCCGCCCAGATGCTCGGCATCGTCATGGATGTCACGGAACGCAAGCGGGCAGAAGAGGCGCTTGGCGCCTCCGAGCGACTGGCACGCGGCCAGGTGGAGGAGCTCACGCGCGCCCTGGACATGCTGGCGACGAAATCTGCGCCGGATCGATTGATGGAGCACATTTCATGCACCATCACCGAACAACTCGACGCGCACAGCATCAGCGTCTGGCGGCGTGACATGGCGAGCGGGCTGATCGGCTTTGAATTCGCCTACGAGGGCGGCCAGATCCTGACAAAAGCCGAGCCCCGATTTGCGGGAATGGGGCTGTGGCTTCCCATGGGAGATCAATGGCCGTGGCCTGAGGTGTTTCGCACGGGCAAGCCCAGCCTGATCAGCGACATTCGAACCGTCCCGCCCTTTGCACTGAGAGACCGCCTGGTAGCGCTTGGCATCATCTCCGTGCTGCTGGTTCCCATGTGGGTTGCCGGCAACCTCGAAGGTGCCATTGGCATCCGCTTCGCCCGTGAACGTTCGTTCCGTCCGGAGGAAATCGAGCTGGCGCAGGCGCTTGCCAATCAGGCGATGCTCGCGCTACAGCTCACTCGCCTTTCGGCGCAAAGCCGCGAATCCGCCGTGATCGACGAGCGCAACCGGATGGCGCGGGAGATCCATGACACGCTCGCGCAGGGATTCACGGGAGTGATCGTGCAGTTGGAGGCCGCTGAAGATGCAAAGCTTCACGGATTGACTGATGAAGCTGATGACCATCTCGATCGCGCCCGAAACCTTGCCCGTGAAAGCTTGAGCGAGGCGAGGCGCTCGGTCCAGGCGCTGCGTCCCCGAGCCCTCGAAAAGGAAACGTTGCACGAAGCGCTGAACACGTTGCTCGCCAGGACAACCGCCGCGACGAGTACGCGGTCCGAATTCATCCTGCAGGGCACGCCCAGGCAACTGCCTCCGGAATGGGATGAGAATATCCTGCGCATCACCCAGGAAGCCCTGACCAACACCCTCCGGCACGCACAGGCCAGTCATTTCAAGGCGCTGATCAGCTTTGGTCCGGACGAAGTCCTGCTTGAACTGAGCGATACCGGACACGGCTTCAATCCCGCAGACGGACACGCCGGATTCGGCTTGCTGGGAATCAGCGAGCGCGTCGACCGAATGGGTGGCCAACTCAAAATCCGCAGTACACGCGGAAGCGGCACGACCCTGCTTATCGTGCTGCATCCGCGGGAACTTCCAGGACCCGTGACATCATGACCGACATGACCAAAACGCAACGGAACGATGCGTCGAAGTGCCCTATCCGCGTGGCGCTGGCCGACGACCATGTCACCGTGCGCGAGGGACTGGCAGCAATCATCGGCCGGCAGCCCGACATGACCGTCGTGGGAGAGGCGGCCACTGGCCGCGAGGCAGTCGACCTTTGGCGCAAGCATCGCCCCGACGTAATGTTGCTCGACCTCAGGATGCCGGTACTGGATGGCGTCCTGGCGATGGCCGAGATACGCCGGATCGACGCATCAGCGCGCATCATCGTGCTGACCACCTTTGATACTGATAGCGATATCTCGCGTGCCATCGGGGCCGGCGCAAGAGGCTACCTGCTGAAGGATGCGCAACGGGATGAGCTTCTCGAATGCATTCGCAAGGTGCATGCCGGAGAAACCTGCATCCCACCAGGGCTTGTGGCAAAACTGGCCGCTGGCATGAGTAGCGAAACACTGACCGGGCGAGAACTCGCCGTCCTGAAACTGTTGGCGCACGGCAAGAGCAACAAGGAAATCGGCGCAGCGCTCTACATCACCGAAACGACCGTAAAGTCCCACCTGCGCAGCGTGTTCGCCAAGCTCAATGTCCTCAACCGCACCGAGGCCATCTCTGTCGCCTGTCGGCGTGGTCTCGTGCAGCTCTAGCCCCCACGCCCTCGATGTTTCGGCGCTGCATTCGCGCAACGCCTTTCCGACATTTTCAGCATGCTGCCGACGGCAGGCGCGCCCCTCGTCCGAAAGGATCAGGCCGGCATCATTCTTTGGCGGGTCGAAAAATCCGGCCGCCTGATCGATGGCCGGCGCCAGCGCGGCGCGCGCATGCTTTCCCCTTCGATTCAAAGTTCGGCAATCCATGCGCGTCGTGGCCAGGACGATTGTCGACGTTGCCCGGTGGCCGGATCCACTGGGTCGAGAACGCCCGCCACGGGTCGACCATCAAACGATTTGCCACTCCACTTCCGCACGCGACATTGCTTGGAGGCACCTCATGAAACACCCGACGAAAAGCTGCAAGGAACTGCTGGTATCCCTCGTGCTGCTTCTTGGCATGCTGGCCCCTGTGCATGCAGCACAAAATCCGGCCAGCGCCCAGGCAGGACGGTCTACGCCGTCGAATGGCGCGAGCATCGGAAGTCACGACTCGGTCGTCAATGGCGTGAAGCTTCACTACATGAAGGCCGGAAAAGGCCCGGCGATCATCCTGCTCCACGGCTACGCGGAAACCAGCCACATGTGGCTTCCCCTCATTCCTCTCCTCGCAAAAAACCACACTGTCATTGCGCCTGACCTGCGAGGAGCCGGCGATTCCGGCAAGCCGGAAACGGGCTACGAAAAGAAAGCCATGGCGAACGATATCCACGCGCTCGCGCGCTCCCTGGGGATCTCGCATGCGCAGGTCGTTGGCCACGATATCGGCTTGATGGTTGCCTATGCCTACGCTGCCCAGTATCCGACGGAAACCGACCGTGTCGTATTGATGGACGCCTTCCTGCCAGGTGTTGGCGACTGGACGCACGTCTGGCTGCTGCATGATCTCTGGCATTTCCATTTCTACGGCGAGACGCCGCTCAAACTGGTGGACGGCCGCGAACGGATCTACTTCGATCACTTCTGGAATGATTTTGCCGCCGACCGAAACCATTCGATTTCCGAAGCGGACCGGGCGTTCTATACCAAGGCCTATTCACAACCCGGCGGGATGCGTGCCGGCTTCGAATATTTCAAGGCGTTTCCGCAGGACGCCAAAGACTTCGAGGAACTCTCGAAAACCAAGCTGACCATGCCCATGCTTGTCCTCAGTGGCGAAAAAGCGGGCGGAACATTTCTTGTTGATCAGGCCCGTCTGGTAGCGACCCAGGTCAGCGGCGTCATCATCAAGGGCTCCGGCCACTGGTTGCTCGAAGAGGCACCGACGCAAGTCATTCCGCTCCTCGTGGATTTCCTGAATCAACGTCCGCTGACGCTCGGCGATTCGGCAACTGCGAATCGCTGATCCAGCCAGCGCCCGCTTTTCCCGGAAGCACCTCATCCGCAACCAAGGAGAACGACATGGCAAGTCAATCCCGGCGCAATCCACAGAGCGATCCTCTGCTGACACCCGAAAACTGTTTACTCGTGCTCATCGACTACCAGGCCCCACAGTTGAATACGCTGCGCTCGATGGACAGCCTGCAGCTTGTCGCCAATACCGTGGCACTTGCCGAGACAGCAAGGTTGTTCGACCTGCCGCGGATACTCTCGACGGTCGGCGTCGAGAGTGGTGTGAATCCGGATACATGGCCATCCATCAAGGACGCCATGAAGGGCGCGCTCAATTTTGATCGAACCAGCATCAACGCCTGGGAGGATGCCGACTTCGTCAGCGCCGTCAAGGCAACCGGGCGGAGAAAGATCATCATGGGCGCGCTGTGGACCGAGGTATGCCTGGCATTCCCGGCGCTGGATGCGCTGCGCGATGGCTTCGAGGTACTCGTGCCGGTCGATGTCGTCGGAGGTACTTCCGTCGAAGCCCATCAAGCGGGGCTGGATCGCGCCATCCAGTCAGGTGCGCAGCCGGTCAGCTGGATCAGCGTGCTGTGCGAACTCCAGCGCGACTGGAACCGTGGGAATACGGCCGCCGGCATGCTCGGAATCGGCAGCCGACATGGCGGCCCATGGTCCAGCGAAATTGCGCTCAAGCAGTTTGCCGCGCCCGGACATTAGGACCTGCTCCACTCCTGCCTTGCCGCATGCGATTTTCCGGATGCCCGACTACAGGACGTTGTGGCCGGGCATCCCGGGAATGCCACTGCCCCACAAGCACGGTCGTTGCTGCATATGAAGTGCAACGTCTTTGTCCGACGAGGCACTCATCCTGGTCACCGAGGATACAAAGAGGAACTGCTCATGACCCATCGAAAGAATCTGTTTGTCATTGCGATGGCCTTGTTGATTGCCTCGCTTCACGTGGAGGCACAAACGAGACCATCGCAGCAACGCCTGAGTCCGTCCGAAATCGAGGCACAAACGCGCTCCGGTGCGGGAGCCGGAAGCTCTGGCGTATCGGGCATACAGACCTTGACGCTGCACGGCGACCCGACAAAGCCAGGCGTGTACATGATCCGGCTGACGGTTCCGGCCAACACAAAAATCATGCCTCACGATCATCCCGACGATCGCGTGGCCACGGTCGTCTCCGGCACATGGCATTTCGCCTACGGAGACCGGTTTGACGAAAAGTCGCTGAAAGCATTACCGCCAGGAAGCTTCTATACCGAGCCCCCGCGGCAATCACATTTTGCCCGGACAGGTGACAGCGCCGTCGTTGTCGACATTTCCGGGTACGGGCCGACGGGCACGCATTACGAACGCCAGACGGACGATCCCTCGCTCAAAAAGCCGCATTGAAGCGGCGCAGTGGCGCCTGGATTGCCTGCCTTCAAACTGGGGACCTGAAGGTGAATCGGGAAACCGGTATCGGCAATCAGAGGGTGTCCATTCGCCCCGTGGAAACCCGGTCAAAGTACGATTTCGGCCATCCACGGCGGCCTTCCATGCCCCGCCCATGATCGAGGCGAACGGCCTGACGAGGTCCGCGCAACGGTCAACATCCGCACCGCCCCGACAATGGACTGGGATTTGGGTCGCAGCTAAGGTGGTCATTCGCAGCTGCCGAGTGCGCACTCTGCGACGGACGGAAACCTCATGATCGACGCAGACGCAATCATTGTCGGCGCGGGTCCTGCGGGCCTTGCCTGCGCGGCGAGCATGCGCCTGCGCGGCCTCGACGTGACCATGCTGGAAAAGGCCGGCGCGGTCGCTTCGGTGTGGCGCCGCCACTATGACCGATTGCATCTGCACACCGACCGGGGCCACTCCGGCCTGCCCGGCCTGCCGATGCCACGCAGCTACCCGGTATCCGTCGCGTGCCCAGGTCGTGGCTTACCTGGAAAGCTACGCGGCGCACTTCGACCTTCGACCGATCTTCGACAGCGCGGTACGAACCGTCCGCCGTGACGGCTCGACCTGGCGCGTGGAGACAAAGCAGGGACAGTTCACGGCGCCCGTCGTGGTGATCGCGACCGGATGGGCCGACTTTCCCCATCGCCCTGGCTGGCCCGGATCGGACGGCTATCGAGGTGTCGTCGTTCACAGCAGCGAATATCGCAATCCGGCTGCCTATGCAGGCAAGCGCGTGCTCGTCGTCGGATTCGGCAATTCAGGCGGGGAAATTGCGCTCGACCTGGCAGAAGCCGGTGTCGACGTGAGTCTCTCCGTACGTGGCCCGGTGCAGATTCTGCCGCGCGAACTGCTGGGCCTGCCGATCCTGACCTGGGCGATCGCCCAGGCGCGTCTGCCCGCGCGCGTTGCCGATTTCATCAATGCACCCGCCATCCGGCTGGCCGTCGGTTCGCTGCGGAAGCTCGGCTTGAAGGCAGCCAGCAAGGGGCCGCGTCGGATGATCGAGGAGGATCGGCGCATACCGCTGCTCGACGTGGGCACCCTGGCCAGGATCAGGGATGGCTCGATCAAGCTGCGTGGCGACATCGCGCGGTTCACCGACGAGGGCGTGGCCTTCGTCGATTCACCGGCAGAGCGGTTCGACGGCCTCGTTCTGGCGACCGGCTTCCGCCCCGACCTGCGCCAGCTGCTGCCGGGTGTCCGCGGTGTATTCGACAATCACGGCATGCCTCTGGTGACCGGCCGGACCACCTCGGAACCCGGCCTGTTTTTCTGCGGCCTCATCGCGTCGCCCACGGGCCAGTTGCGCGAAATCGGCATCGAAGCCCGGCGCATTGCGCAAATAGTTGCGCCAAGCCTGCCACGCTGAAAAGGGCCTCCACGGATCCCGGCCATCGCGAGCCTGATGGGCATCTGTGCCCCGGAAGAACCCGTCCGGGGTGGTCGGCGCGGGCGATCGCGACCAGGGAGCAAGAAGACGATCAGACGGCATTGTGACGCCAACCAGCCTGGCTTGAAGCTCCTTGCACGATGTCGCGCAGCCTCCGATAAATTATTGCTGCGTTAGCTAATTGTGAAGAATATGTTGACGAGGCACCTTGCCACTCCTAGGCTGGCCAGTGCGTAAGAAATCGCGAATACATTCGCCACGGAAAGGGTTCAGGGAGGGACTTGTTCACTTTTACGTGATTTCTTGCGTGCGCTGCAATGGCAGCCATCCGGTTCCAAACCAATTTTCAGGAGGGGTAATACATGAATTTTACCGATCGATATCGACGTACCTTGTGGCAGCCAACCGCACTGGCGCTGGCCCTGAGCATGGGCCTGAGTGGCGTGGCCATGGCTCAATCCAATGCGTCGGGTGTCATCTTCGGCAATGCAGGGGATGCAGCGGGTGCCACGATCCATGTGGAAAACGTGAACACCGGCCAGAGCCGCGACATCACCGTCGATAACGCCGGCCGCTACCGCGCGACCTCGTTGCCGGTGGGTACCTATACGGTCACCTTGAAGCGTGAGGGCCAGGTCATCGGCAGCCGCGACAATGTGCAGGTCCGGGTGGGTTCGGGTACCGATGTGTCTTTCGACAGCAGCGCCAGTGAAGCCGGCGCCAAGACGCTCGGCGGCGTGACCGTGGTGGGCTCGGCACTGCCAGCCATCGACGTGTCCTCGGTCGACTCGCGCACCACATTGACGGCCGAGCAGTTGCAGAAGCTGCCGCTGGCACGTGACGTGACCGCGGCGGCGTTGCTCGCTCCGGGTACCGTCGCCGGCGACGCCCGCTACGGCAACGTGGCTTCCTTCGGCGGCGCCTCGGCATCGGAAAACCAGTACTACATCAATGGTTACGCGGTAACCAACGCACTCACCGGTATCGGCTTCACCAGCCTGCCGTATGACGCCATCGATCAGCAGCAGATCTATACCGGCGGCTACGGCGCCGAGTATGGCCGCTCCACTGGTGGCGTGATCAACGTGGTCACCAAGCGCGGCGACAACAATTGGAAGGGCGGCGTCGGCCTGCATGTCATTCCGTCGTCACTGCGGGCGACCCCGAAGAATATCCGCCGCACCGACGGCCAGCTGTTCCAGGATCGCTCGGAGAACACCAGCTCGGCGACGCAGTACACCGGTTACCTTAGCGGCCCGGTGATCAAGGACAAGCTGTTCGTGTACGCCGCAGGCGACTTCACCCGGACCACCGGCAACAACATCAGCTCGATCCTGGCGCCGCAGTTCACCACCGAGGTGTCCAAGGCCAAGAAATGGCTGGCCAAGGTGGACTGGAACATTACCGACAACCACATCGTGGAATTCACCGGCCTGTCCGACCAGACCCGGACCGATCGCACGGTATACAAGTACTCCTACGCCAATGAGGCGCGCGGCAATCTGATCGGCGGCGACAAGCTGGAGAACGCCGCATCGCTGGCCGGCTCCGCACCGGGCGGCGACGTCTACATCGGCAAGTACACCGGCTACATCACTGACAACCTCACGGTCAACGCGCTGTACGGCACCAGCAACTCCGACCACAAGCGCACGCTGGCCTATGCCGGCAGCCCGAATTGCCCGTGGATCACCGACTCGCGCACGAAAATCACCAGCCCGATCATCGGTTGCGGCCTGGTCAATGGCACGGTGCTTGGACCGGGCGCGAAGGACAAGACCCACGGCTGGCGTTTCGATGTCGAGTACCAGCTCGGATCGCATGACCTGCGCGCCGGCCTGGACAACCAGACGCTTGAATCCAGCGCGGGCAACCAGTACGAAGGCGGCTACCGCTGGCGCTACCAGAACGTCCGCAACGTTTCCGGCCGCCCGGACATCTTCCCGGACGTGCCACCGGGCACGCCGTACTTCGTCGAGCAGCGCATCTTCATCACCGGCGCCTCGGTCAAGGTGGAACAGGAAGCGCAGTTCATCGAAGACCACTGGCAGATCAACGATCGCTGGATGGGCTACCTCGGCTTGCGCAACGAGCAGTTCAAGAACATCAACGGTGCCGGCGACGTTTACGTCAAGCAGCGCCACCAGCTGGCTCCGCGTCTGGGCGCGACCTGGGACGTGTTCGGCGATTCCAGCTTCAAAGTCTACGCCAACGCCGGTCGTTACCATCTGGCCATTCCGTCCAACGTGGCCATTCGCGGCGCGTCCGCCTCGCTGTATTCCAGCCAGTATTTCACCTACAACGGTGTCGGTCCCAACGGCGAGCCGCTCAATCTGGTTCCCGCCGGCAGCAAGATCTACCTCAACGGTGAAGACGGCACGGATCTCAACCCGAAGACCGTCGCGGCCCAGGGCATCAAGGCGTATTACCAGGACGAATACATCCTCGGCTTCGACAAGGCCCTCAACAGCGACTGGAGCTTCGGTGCCAAGGCCACCATGCGCAAGCTGAAAAGCTCGATCGACGATTTCTGCGATTCGCGTCCGTTCGAGAAATACGCTGCCCGCAACAACATCGACATCACCAACGCCAGCATCCCCGGCTGCTACCTGTTCAACCCTGGCGTGCCGAACACGTTCATGGTGGATGTCGACGGCCAGGGCACGCTGGTTCCGTTCAAGCTCACCATGGAAGACTTCACCACGCCGGCCGGCGTGAAGTTCCCGCCGTTGAAGCGCAAGTACTACTCGATGGAGCTGTACCTGGAGCATCACTTCGATGAGCGCTGGTTTGCCCGGCTGGATTACACCTTCTCGCGCAGCTACGGCAACTCCGAAGGCCAGTTGAAGTCGGACATCGGCCAGCTCGACCCGTCGGTGACGCAGGACTGGGACGCACCGGAAATCATGCAGTACGCCAACGGCCCGTTGCCGAACGACCGTACCCATCAGTTGAAGGCCTATGGCTTCTTCCAGGTCAACAAGGAATGGCTGGTCGGTGCGAACGTGGCGATTGCCTCGGGACGTCCGAAGAACTGCATCGGCTTCGACCCGGTCGACGCCATCCAGTACGGTGCGTCGTACTTCGAGTGCAACAACCAGCCGGCGCCGCGCGGTTCGCGTGGTCGCCTGCCGTGGACGCTCAAGCTGGATCTGAACGCGCAGTACCGCCCGTTGTGGGCTGGCCCGGGCCAGAACCTGGCCTTCTCGGCCACGGTGTTCAACCTGTTCAACAGCCAGAAAACCACGTCGCAGGTCGATGGTGGCGAGGACCCCGCGAACGATTACCAGCGTCCGTTGTCGTTCCAGACCCCACGTTACCTGCAGCTCGGCGTCAGCTACGACTTCTCGATGTAACACCGGATGCGCCGGGCAACCGGCGCCATTCGCCCTACAAGACCGCCGGATCTCCGGCGGTCTTTTTTCATGCGCGCCGCCGGCAATCCATCCAGAACCCGAGGCCTGCATCCGATGCCATGATCATGCCGCCCCGACACTCTCGTCATGACCCGCCTGCGCTACCAGCAAAAGCGATAACCTCTGCACGGGGAAGACGCACGGCAACCCGGCGCCCGCGTTGCTGACGGCCTTCGATGAAGACACCGCCGAGAGGGGAAGCACATGCACCAGCGCACAACATTCTTTTTGCTCGCGGCCGGCGTGATGGCCTGCCTCGCGGGCACGCCAGGCAACGCGCAGGCACGGCCGGCGACGGACTCCAGCCACCTGGTGGCGACGCCGAAACACGCCGACCGCGCGTCCATGGAAACCATGCAGATACCCAGCCACGGCGCACTGATGAACGCGCTGGTCTACGTGGCCGCCGGCGCGGGCCCGCACCCGGCGGCGATCCTGCTGCACGGCTTTCCGGGCAACGAACGTAACCTCGACCTGGCGCAGGACATGCGCCGCGCCGGCTGGGATGTTCTCTACTTCAACTACCGCGGCTCATGGGGCACGCCGGGCGACTTCTCGTTCTCGCACGGCATCGAGGACACTGCCGCAGCGCTGGCCTACCTGCGCCAACCGGATGTGGCCAGGAAGCTGCGGCTGGACCCGACCCGCATCGTGCTGATCGGGCACAGCATGGGCGGCTTCATGACCGTCCAGGGCGCCGCGGCCGATCCCGCCATCAAGGCCTTCGCCACCATCTCGGCCGCCGACATGGGCGGCACGATGCAGCAGATGCTGGCCGAGGGACAGAAGCCGGACGCCTTGCACAAGATGAGCGCCGGCCTTGCCAACGAAGGCATGGCTCCGCTGAGCGGGTGCACGCCGGACGGGCTGGCCCGCGAGCTCGCCGAGCACACGGCGACATGGACGTTCAGCTCGAAGGTCGGCGCGCTGAAAAACCGCAACGCGCTCATCGTCACCTCGGACGACGGCCTGGCGAAGGCGGGCGAATCGTTCGCCGCCAACCTGCGCAACGCCGGCGACACCCACGTGACGACCGTGCACCTGCCCACCGACCATGCCTATTCCGACCAACGCATCGAGCTGTCGCATGCGGTGCTGCAATGGTTGGCGGCACTGCCAAAATAACGTCCGAAGCCGCACTGAAGATCGTGCCGCAGCCTGTCGTCACGTCATCCTGATTGACTGGTCGTGCGTTTGGGAGAACAGTGGGCGTACAGGGGTATGCCTGCTGGCAGGCAACTTCCCTAGTAGCACTGATTCGTGATCCACGGAGGATTTATGAAACGGCTTTCCATGATGTTCGCAGGCGTGCTGGCTGTGGGTGCAAGCGCCGCGATGGCGTCCAGCGGCTCACTCAACGAATTCAAACCCAAAGTCATGCCGGTACTGGTGCATGTGGATGCCAGCGGCAAAGTCACCGAAGTGTCGCCGTCCGCCGAGCTATCGCCGAAGGTCAACCGGCTGCTGCGGCAAAGCCTGGACGAAATGATCAGCAAGCCCGCCACCGCGCATGGGCGGCCGATCAGCAGCCAGTTCATCATCAATCTCGCCGTGCAGGCTTCGCCCCGTCCGGAAGGCGATTACCTCGCCCGGTTTGTCTACGTGTCGAGTTCGCCGGTTCCGAGCGGGTCGTGGTATTGGGTGCACATCGACGGCCATCGGCTGGCTCTGGCGAACAGGAACGACTTTGGCCGCCAGCCACGTTTCCATTTCGACAATCAACGCGGATATCGGGCGGAGAATTTCTCCAACTATTCGCGCACGCCGAGCCCGCCCATTCAAAACACCGCTCGTAGCGCACCCAGCCCCGCGCCGAAACCCGGCCATTGAACGAAAGTCGCGGCAGCGGGGTGAAGTGAACCCGTTTCCGGAAACCGGACGATCGAGTCGAGAGAAGCCCGCCATGACAGGCGGGCTTCTTGCTTTCAGTACCGCACCGGACATCGAGTTGGACGTCATTCCAGCTCTTGGATGCGTTCCTTCAGTTTGTGCTGCCAGACCGGATCCGCCTCGGCCGTAAGGAGATCCTTGAGGATGGCGAGCTGCGCGACGTCGAGCGCGTTCTTCGCGGATGTCTTTACGTCCGGAACCACGCCCACGCCTTCCCAGTCGGTATGAGTGACCGGATTGATGGGCCGACCGGATGGGACGAACATCATGAAGTGCGCGTCCAGTCGATGCGGGCCGCCCGCATGCGCACCGCCGCCGGTGGTCTCGCCGATCAAGGTCGCGCGCTTGTTGTTCTTCAGCGCATAGGCGAAGTCCTCGCAACCGGAGAACGTGTCGCCGCTGGTCAACAGGTAGAGCTTGCGCGCCTCGCCGTACTTCGTACCTGCCACGCTCGCCTGGGTCCAGCGCTGTTCGGTGCGGTTCTCGTCGCGCCAATAGACATCGTTGAGGTGGGTGGGCTTGTCGTACAGATAGCTGGCGAACAGCATCACGCCTTCCGGGTCACCGCCGTGGCAGTGACGCAGGTCGATGATCAACGCCTTGGTGTCGCTCATCATGGTCATGGTGGCGGCGATGCGCGTGGCGATCTGGTCCTTGCGGCCGAACTGATGCATGTCGACATAGCCGATGTCGGTGGGCAGCCGGTCGACATTGTTGAAGCCGAAGTTGAAGCGCTTCGATTCGGACAGCTCCGCGGCCTCGTCCACCGGCGATTCGGCCGGGTCGGCCTTCAGTGGTATCGCGTCTTCGAAATAGCGCACTTCCAGGTGCTTGTCGTGACTGTCACGCTGCAGCGCGTCGGTAAGCGTGTCCGCGAATTTTTCGGCGCTGACCAGCGAATCGAAATCACCATGCTGCAATTGTGCGCGCAGGTTCTTTCCCATCACTGCGGCCTTGTCCGGAAAGACATAGGCGCGATCGAGACTGGCGACGATGCCGTCGACCACTTCGGCGCGGATCGCCTTGTCCACGGTCATGTCTTTCTGCGGTGGCCCGGATTGCGCGTGTCCGGGCATGCCGAACAGCGCAAGCCCTGCCCCGCACAACACCCCCGCGCCGGCCAGCGCGGCGATGCGCGTCTTCGTTTTCCTCTGCATGGTCATCTCTGCATTCCTCGTTGGGTTCATCGGTAGCCGACGAGCCCAGCGTCACAAGGAAATGTGGAGACATTGTGGGGATGCCCTACAGCTCGAACCGGTAGCCGAGCCCGTAGACGGAATGGATGGCCTCGGCATCGGGTATCACCGCGGCGAGTTTCCGGCGCAGGTTCTTGATGTGGCTATCGATCGCGCGGTCCGTGACATCCAGGTTGTCGCGACTGGCCAGATCCAACAGCTGCGCCCGCGAAAAGATCGTGCCCGGCCGCTTCACCATCGCGGCGAGCAGGCTGTATTCGGTCGGCGTGAGGTCCAGCAGTTGTGCGCGGATGCGCACGCTGCGCGCGGCCTCGTCGATCTTGACCAGCTGCGCGTTGTCGTCAGGCTTGCGTGCACGACGCAGGATCGCCTTGATGCGCGCGACCAGCTCGCGCGGGCTGAATGGCTTGCACAGATAGTCGTCGGCACCGCTTTCCAGGCCCAGCAACCGGTCGATTTCCTGCACCCGCGCGGTGACCATGATGATCGGCACCTCGGAAAATTCCCGCACCGCCTTGCACAGCGCCAGGCCATCGAGGCTCGGCAGCATGATGTCCAGCACGATCAGGTCGGGCACGTTGCGCTGCACGCTGGCGAGCGCTTCGCGACCATCAGCGATCACCTTCGCCGTGTAGCCCGCGGCAATCACGTAGTCGGCCATCACCGAGGACAGGTCGCTTTCGTCTTCGACGATCAGGATGCTTGCGCTCATCTGAAGCTTTCCAGCGGCAGCACGAGGATGACGCGCAGGCCGCCCAGCGGCGACTCGGCGAACACCAGCCCGCCGTCGTGCGCCTCGATAATGTGCCGGCTCAGCGCCAGTCCCAGCCCCGCACCACCGAGTTGCCGGTTGCGAGAGGATTCGACACGGAAGAAGCGCTCGCCCAGGCGATCGAGCAGATCCGCGGGCACCGCCGGTGTCGAGTCGTCGATCGCGATGTGCAACTCGTCGCCGACCACCGCACCGCTGACCATGATGCGGCCGCCGGCATCGGTGTAACGCACGCTGTTCTCCAGCAGGTTGTTGACGACCTGACGCAGCCGTTCCACGTCGCCATGCACCATCGTGCGCGGTGGCACGGTGCCGATCGAAGCGGCCAATCCCGCGACGCGGAATTTCTCGGCGAAGCCGGCGAACACGTCCTGCACCAGTAGCCATGCATCCGTCGACGCCTTGTCGTACTGCCGTTGACCCAGGTCCGCGCGCGCCAGCTCGTACAGTTCGTCGACCAGTTTGGTCAGCGACTGCACCTGCCGCAGCATCAGCGCGATGGTGTCGGGTGTAGCAGTGCGGATGCCGTCCTGCAGCGCCTCCATCTGCACGCGCAACACGGACAGCGGCGTGCGCAATTCATGCGAGGTATCGGCCACCCACTGCTGGCGCCAGTGCTCGGTGTCCTGCAGCCGCGCCGCGACCTGATTGAAGGTGTCGGCCAGCTCGCCCAGTTCGTCGCTGCGCCGTATCGACAGCCGCGTAGCGAACTGCCCCTGCCCCAGCCGGCGCGCGCCGTCGACCAGCTGTTTCACTGGCCGGCGAAAATGCGCCGCCAGCAAACCGGCCGCCAACACGCTCAGCAGCACGCCGATCGCGGCGAGGATCGCCAGGTTTCTCTGCTGCTCGATCAGAAACGCAATCGCCAGCTCGTCGTCGGGATTTTGCGACTTGGCGACGACGAGATAACCGACGGCCTTGCCATCGACGACGATGGGCCGCTGGATCCGGTCGATCGACGCCACTACCACCATCATCCGGTTCGCGATCGCGCCAGCTAGGTAATGCTCGTTGTCGTCGAGCAGGCCGATGCGATAAGCCACGCTCGGCGACAGCGGCGTGGCGCCTGACTTCTGATCGGCCTGCACGCGCGCCAGTTCATCGCGCAGCCAGCGCTTCCGTTGCTCGGGCGACGCCGGCAGAAACGACCAGTCGTGGTGCTGCCGATACTGCGTGGACAGCGCGCCGACCAGATCGTCAAGGCGATCCATCTCGCTGTTGGCGGCGGGCTGCGCAGGATGGTCGGACAGCTTCCAGCGCACCAGCTCCACGCCGATCGCCGCCACCGCCATGATCGACAGCAGCACCGCGAAGAACAGGCGTTTGCCGATGGAAACTCTCAAGTGCGTTATCCCGCGATGCCAGTCGGCGCAAGCTAGTGGAGATCAGGGGTGGTGGCAAGGTGGAGCGCGCGGCTTCACGGGCCTGTCTGGCATCGGCGCCTTCCCGCGCAGGGGAGATGAATCTGGCAACCTCTCTTTGGTTTCGGGATAGGGTCAGACTGCAAGCGGCATCCAGCCGCAACCGGAGGGCTTATGCGACAGACAACGGTATATGCAGTGGGCGTATTCGCCATCGGCTTGCTCGCCGCTTGCAGCGCCCACGCACAGACCACCGTGAAAATCTGGCCGGGCGCGGCGCCCGGTTCCGAGCATGAAACCCAGCAAGAGCAGGTGGTGCATGGCACCCCCGTCGGTACCGTCGTCCTCGACGTGACCACGCCGACGTTGACGGCCTACTTACCGGAACCGGCCAAGGCCACGGGCACCGGCGTGATCATCGCGCCGGGCGGATACTGCGTTGCGCTGACCATCAGCCTGGAAGGCGAAGACGTGGCTCGCTGGCTGCAGCAACGAGGCATTGCCGCCTTCGTGCTCAAGTACCGCCTCAAGGAAAAGAAACAGCAGGGCATCCCGAAAAATCCGGACATGGACGCCGCCTGCAAAAACGGGATCGCCGATGCGATCCAGGCCATCAAGCTGGTTCGACAACACGCGACGCAATGGAACATCTCGCCGACGAGGGTCGGCATCCTCGGCTTTTCAGCCGGCGGCATGGTTGCCAGCGGCGCCCTGCTCCAGCCGGACGCGGCGGCACGTCCGGACTTCGCTGCGCTGATCTACGGCGCCCCGTTCGGCGTGATGCCAATCATCCCGCCCAGACTGCCGCCCGTCTTCATGGCCTGGGCGCAGGACGACGACGTGGCCCGCGCGCCCGTAGTGAAGTTCTACGACACCTTGATGGCCGCGGGCCAGAAACCTGAGGTCCATATCTACAGCGGCGGCGGCCATGGCTTCGGCATGCGCAGGCAAGGCACCAGCAGCGACCACTGGATCGATGACTTCGATGCGTGGCTGGCAGCGCAAGGGTGGACGAAGCAGCCCGCGCGCAAGACGAAGCTTGGCGACCGAGCCACCGGCAGCTCTTGAGGCGAGCGCTACTTCCCCGGGAACTCCACCACGGCGCTGGGTGCGGGCATGTCTTGGCGTCGGCCGTGCGCGGCGTGCGCAGGCAACGCACGCCATGGCCTGCCCGCGTCGAAATCGTCCAGGTTCGGATAGTCGCCGAGTACGTCATAGCCGGCGATGACAAACGGCAGCCCTTCGCCAGCCAGCGGCGCGGCACCGTCGCTGACGTGGAAATGCAGGTGCGGGCCGGTGGAGTCGCCGCTGAAACCGAGCGCGCCGATCACCTGGCCGCGCTGCACATGCTCACCGGCATGCACCCGGACGCTGCCGGGGCGCAGATGCTCGTAATGCGCGTAGCGGCCCTGGCCGAGATCGAGCGAGACGAAGTTGCCGCTGCCCTCGCCCAGCGGATGCCGGGGGTTCTTCAACGTGGGGCTCTCGGGGTAGTCGTTGCGCGTGGCGATCACCCTGGCATCGGCTACCGCCAGCACGTCCGCGCCATAGCCGAGCCAGTTCGTCACCGCCTGTTCGTCACCGCGCACATGACGTCCGCTCGCGTCCAGCCGGAACCAGTCGATCGCGAAACGCGCGGGGATCCGCGCCCGGCCGTCCAGCGCAAACATCACCCGACGATGGCCGCGCGGTACCGACGCGTCATAGATCGCGAGCCACGGTCCGCCGCGCAGCGGCGGCGCAAGCACCACCGGCGCACGCTGGTCGACCGCCACCACGCCACCGGCCACATCGCCCGGTTCGCGCCCGTGCGCCGTGGTGGTCTCGTACGTCAGCCGGTGGATCAGCTGGCGCGGCACGCGGGTACCGGCGGGCAGCGTCACCTCCACGTAGATCACCGCCTGCACGCCGGCAGGCATGCCGTGCGTATCCGGCGACTGGTCGGTGCCGGCGATCGCCATGCGCGCCAGCAGCGTGGGGCCGGCCCACGACGCCAGCGGTTTTTCCGGGGCATCCGCGTCAAGCACTTCCAGCTTCGTGGGCACCATGCCGACGCCGGCATAGTTCGTCGCGTGCAGTTCGTACACCAGCTGCCGCTGGCCGCCGATCGTCACCGCCGTCGGCGCCTGCGGCACCTGCAGGTCGAACGATTGATGCAAGGTGGCCGACGCGACCGGCATCGACAGGCACGCGAGCAGCATCAGCAGAAGAAGTCGGATCATGGTTGCCACTCTGTGGGGGGATATACAGCGATGCACGCTTCGGCACCGGCGGCGAGGCGCTCGACTATCGCGCGAAAACGCTGCCGGCATATCTGCCAGTAGTCATCTCGTGCTCGGCGCCGGAACGGGCTCGTCACGCCTGCCCCGCCCGGCTGCGGGCGCGGGCGTGCCGGCCATGCCGGACGAGGCGATAGAGCCGGCAGGCGGCAACCACACCAAGCACTAGTTGCAGGACTCCGGTGGTCTCGAAAAACCCGTCGCCGGGAAGCTCGTACATCGGCGGCGGAAACAGCCGCGCCAGCAGCGGCGCCGAGGCACCGCCGAAATACAGCGCGTTCTTCAGCGCATGGTTGTAGCCGCCCTCGAACAAGCCGATCCCCGCCACCGGCAGCAGCAAGTCGAGCAGGCAGAACACCGCCCACGCGGCCGTGTGCGCCACGCCGGCGGGGCGACGACGCAGCACATGCACCGCACCCCAGAGCAGCAGCGCCGTTACGCCCGCCACGATGACGACATGCAGCCGCCAGGGCGTGTCGTAGGCATACGCGCCGTAGGCGTGATGCACGGCGGTCAGCAGCAGGATCGCCAGTGCCGCATGCAGCGCGCGCGACAGCAGGATGCGGGAGGGTTCCATGCCATCGCTATGCATCGGCATGCCCTGCTTCCGGCTGTGCCGCGCCGGTGCGATGGTTCGCCCGCGCTACCGATGCTTCCCGATCCGTGGCTCGGGCGTGTTCGAGAATCTCGTCGACCGACCAGTGGTCGTCCGCGTGCGCGCCGTACTTGCACGCCAGCACCTCGCCCGCGCCGCCGATCAGGAAATCCGCCGGCAGCCCCAGCGCCGGCTCGCCCGCTTCGCGGCCGGCGCCGAACGTGGCCAGGCCGCGGGCGATGGCGGCCCACGCGCGCGGGTCGAGCACCGAGCGCAGCGACGCCTTCACGCCGAACTCGCGGTACAGCTGCTGCTGCGAATCGGCCACCACGGCAAACGGCAGGGCAAGATCGTGGCGCAGCAAGACCTCGCTCGACGAGTGGAACACCGCCACCTCCAGAATGCCGGCTTTCACCAGCTCGTCGTGCCGTTGTGCGATCGAGCGCAAGTGCAGCTTGCAGACCGGGCAGCCCGCGAATCGCCGGAACTGCAGGTGCACGACATGGCGCGGATCAGGAACGTGGATGAGTTGATCACGCGTCGTGACCAGCTCGCGCGGTGGCAGGCGGTCGCCGGCGCGGAGCCGCGCGGCGCCGCCGGACGCGCGGCGTGCAAGCAGATTCAACATGGACGATGGCCTCGGCTGTGGCACATGATGTTCGTTATCGGAAAGATGTTCCGCGGCGGGCATGATGTCCGCGGCCGGCCGGTCGGGCCAGCACAGGCGGGACCGCGTTGTTTCATACCGGACATCGCACGGCGGATTGTCCGGAAACCGGAGGCGGGCCATGGCCGCACACGAAGACCGCAGGATCCAGCGCACGCGGCAACTGCTGCGCGGATCTCTGCTGGCGCTGGTCAGGGAAAAAGGATTCGAGGCCGTGTCGGTGCAGGAGATCGCCGACCGCGCCAACGTCGGCCGCAGCACGTTCTACGCGCACTACAGCGACAAGGAGGAACTGCTTCTGCACGGCTTCGACGAGCTGCGCACCCTGCTGCGGCAACGCCAGCGCGAGGCGCGTTCCCGGCCGGGCGAACGCAGTGCGCAGCTGTTCGGCTTCAGCCGCGAGCTGTTCGAGCATGTCGGCCACCACCGCGACGTATTCCACGCCATGGTCGGCAAGCGCAGCGGCGCGGCCGTGCAGCAGCGCCTCCAGAACCTCGTGATCGACCTCGTGCGCGACGACGTGAAACTCGCCCTGCCACCCTCCCGCGCCAAGGCCACCCAGCGCGAGCCGCTGGTGCGCTTCATCGCCGGCGCGCTGTTCGGCCTGCTCGCCTGGTGGCTGGACGAACAGCCGAACCTGTCGCCGGACGACATGGACCGCAGCTTCCGGCAACTCGCCGCGCCGGCGCTGGACGCGGCAGCGCCCATGTAAACCAGTCCGGGTGCACGGCTTCGCAAGCTGCCTGCGGAGATGCACGCTCGCCGTGTTCTGTTTTTCCCGAGAATCCCTCACTCAAAGGCACGCGATCCGTAGCCGACCGCCGGGCCTCCTGCCGCAACCCCGCGAGCCTCACCCGCAAGGCTTCTGGTGTTGCGCGCAAAGTGCAAAGGCACCCCCGCAAGCTTCCAACTTCCGGCCACGAGGGTGTCGGGCCCGGCAGGCCAAACCTCCAAACGTCGAACGCAAACCTTTTCGCGTCGCGCGCGACACTCCAGGCATCGTGCGCAAGGCTTTGAACGTCGCGCGCAAGGTTCAAAGGCCTGAAACGTCGAGGTTCGCAGCCCCGCCCGCAAGGCTCACCACCTTGCACGCCATGCCGACCACCTTCGCCCGCAAGGCTTTCACCGTTGCGCGCAAGGGTTCGGGCTTTGCGCTTCGGAGTTTCAGGCTTGCGCGCAAGCTCCAGACTGTTGCCAACAGATCCTCAGGCGTCGCCGGTCGGTATCCCCATGCGGACGTTTGCAGTACGGTGGCTGCGCCAAGGAGTGCTCAGGGGGGAGTGATATGGCGAAACGCAAGCAAGGCGGCATCGAGCAGATCGCCTCGATGCCATGGCAGGCGGGTGTCCTGCTCGGACTGATCGGCTATCTCGCCCTCCGCTACGGCATTGGTTGGTACTTCGGCGCCCACAGCGATCCACTTTCGGCAGGTATCGCGAATGGTGCTCGCGGCGGCATGCTGGCGCCGCTCGCAGGGATATGGCTCGTGGGTTGCTGGATCGGCGCGCTCGCCTCATTCGCCAACCGGGGCAAGCGCCGCCGGCTCCTCGATTCGCAGACCGGCATCGAAAGCCTGCGCGCCATGCGCTGGAGCGAATTCGAACTGCTGGCCGGCGAAGCGTTTCGTCGCCAAGGCTACGCCGTCGAAGAAACCGGCCTCGGTGGCGCCGACGGCGGCATCGATCTGATCTTGCGCAAGAGCGGCCAGATCACCTTGGTGCAGTGCAAGCAATGGCAGAACCGACAAGTCGGCGTCAAAGTCGTGCGCGAAATGTACGGCCTGCTCGTGCACCACAAATCTGCCGCCGTAAAGATTGTCGCTCTCGGCGACTACACCGGCGACGCCCATCGCTTCGCGCAAGGCAAGCCCATCGAACTGATCCATGGCGGTGAGCTGATCGCCACCGTGCGTTCGCTGCAAACCACCAAGGCCCGCTCCAAAGGCCCGATGGACACGCCACTGGCTCTCATCGGAAGCATGGTCGCAAGCCTGTTTCTGATTGCAGGGCTCTCGTCCTCCACAGCGAGCATGTCGCGGACAGGATCGGGTGCTGCATCCCCTGTCGCTTTCCAGCCCACACTCACACCGCAACCACTACCGATCCCGCATCGCTCCACAGCACCGACGCCACGCGCCCAGCCAGTGATCTATGCGAGCAATTCGCAGAGCGACGCAGAGTTTCGCGAGTGGAAGAAGAGAAACGCCGAGTCGATGAAGATTCTGGAGAAGAGGGTGAAGGAGATGCCGCTACGTTGATATTCCTTCGTACGGCGATATTCGGAAACGGATATGTCTAGAGCCCCTCCCCAAACCCCGGTTTCCATCGTTAACCAGCATTTCATAGGGCAACATGACCAACGCGATATTCACCGCTTCGGAAAGCTCGGCATACGACGATCGCATCGAAGTGCGCTACCACTTCCCTCGCACCTACCTGCGACAGGTCGAGCAGACGATCGGCGACTGGATCGTCTACTACGAGCCACGCCGGACAACCGGTCCGAACAGTGCCACCGGTCGGCAGGCGTATTTCGCATTAGCTCAAGTCACCAACGTCACACAGGACTCGGAGCGAGCAGATCACCACTACGCCCACCTACAGAACTTCCTGGAGTTCGACCAAGCCGTACCTTTC
Source organism: Rhodanobacter glycinis (assembly GCF_006438785.1). GTDB lineage: Bacteria > Pseudomonadota > Gammaproteobacteria > Xanthomonadales > Rhodanobacteraceae > Rhodanobacter > Rhodanobacter glycinis_A. Next base: position 57,279 of record NZ_RCZB01000007.1, read on the forward strand.
CGCGAAGGGCCGGCGTACCACGAATCCCGCCTGAAAAAAGAAGATGGTTCAGCCAACAAGGGCGCGTTCGGTCGTTCGGTTCGACTGATACCGGCCGACGAGTTCGCCAGCATCGTGCAGATAGGCCTGTCTGCCGCACCCGAACCTTGGGAGCTGGCTGACCGAGTGGCCGAACCCGTACCCGAATACGTCGTTCACCCTCTAGTCGAACAGGTCGGCCTACGGAAATTCCGCGATGTCGCCTTCCGGCGACACGTCCGAAGTGCCTACGCCAACACCTGCGCCGTCACCGGCCTGCGCTTGATCAACGGCGGCGGCCGCCCCGAGGTGCAGGCCGCGCATATCCGCTCGGTGGAAGCTGATGGCCCGGACACCGTTCGCAACGGCATCGCTCTTACCGGCACGGCTCATTGGCTGTTCGACCGCGGCCTGCTCAGCTTCGCCGATGACTACACTATCTTGCTGTCTCCGCATGGCGTGCCCGATGGACTCGACAAGCTGATCTTGCCGGAGCGAAAGCTACAAATACCGACCAACCCCGACCTGCGGCCTCACGCAACTTATCTCGCGTGGCACCGCGATCATTGCTTCAAGCACTAGCTCCAAATTTTTCCGCCAGAAAGTCCACTGTGCTCCTTGTTTTCGACCACGGCAATTTTCCCGCCCGCGTCCCGGTGTGGCAGCGGCGCTACAAGAAAAATTCGAAGAATTTGCTACTGCTTTGGCAGGAACATGCGTAGACCCAAGCTATAGATACTCGAGGAAAACGGAGATTTCGAAGATGGACCATGGTTCGATGTCTAGAGACATTTCTCCTGTAGAAATCCATCGGAACTGACATTTAATGTTGATCTACAAATATCTAGCGACTGATCGGCCCCAGGCACTCGATAACGCCACGCTCCGTGCGACACAAGCCGACGCATTAAACGACCCTTTTGAACTCAAACCATTTTTCCGAACCATTTTTGAAATGAGCGATCTCACGAGCATCCTTGCCGAACAGGCTTCAGAGGAAAATTTGCTCGATAGGGTTTACGAGCAGTTACCTGAAAACATTCGTGCTCGGTTGTCAAAAGAGAACGTAGGCGTCCTCATGGCGCAGGACGAGATCCGACAGGGCATGGAAAAAACGCGCCGGGATTTTCGCACGGCGGTCTCTCACGAACTTCCAGCCCTATCGTCACGCGCGCGAGAAATCCTCCACGAGCAGCTGGGTTCCAAAATAGGCATCATCAGTTTCACGGACGACCCGACAAACCCACTTATGTGGTCGCATTACGCATCAGAACACCGCGGCTACGCCATCGAATTTGATGGCACACACCCGTTCTTCGATCGGCGTCGGTCAAAAGAGGATGAGTTTTTCCATCTTCGACCCGTTCGATATATGAACAACTTGAGCGCACATGAGAAACTGGCTGATCTGGATGGCACCTCGGTGCTTTGCGCCAAGCAAAGCGCTTGGGCATATGAGCGCGAGCACCGTTTGCTGGTGCCAGTAGATCCGTCCACTCAAACAGACGTTACTAACCCGATTCACCTCATTCACTTTCCCCGCGAATGTGTTCGAAGCGTCATTCTTGGGGGACGGTCAACGGTAGTGCTGGAAAGCGAGTTAGGCACGATCCTGCAGCGCTACTCAGCATACGCCGACGTCAAACTGCGACGCGCGACCGCGGACTTTGCCAGTGGCTCAATCGTGATAAGTGATGTGAAAGCAACCAACATCTAGTAAGTGTCGAAATCGCCGTCCATCCTGATGAGCCGTTCGGGTGGGGTCGAGTATCTGGGTTCGAGCTACTTCCGGCGACCAACCACTCGGCCTAAGTCCCACATCGCCCGCGTAGCGGGCGTACCGAGTGCGGGCCAGGATGGCCCGCTGCTCTACCCGGGGCCCCTGCGCGGCGGTGAGCTGGGGACGACAGGCCGCGTAGCGGGAATCGGCAGGAGGCCGATTCCTTTTCGCCAGCACAGGGATGTGCTGTCGAAAAGCCCGGCCCCAGCTCACGGACTTGCCGGGCATGGATGCCCGGCAAGCGCCAAGCGGGGTGGCCTTCTCTTTTGGTTACTTTTCTCTTGGCCACGCAAGAGAAAAGTGACTCGGGCTCCGTAGGAGCACGAAAGCTCTGCGCTAAAGGCCAACCACAGAAGCGATTCCGGCCTTCGCCGGAATGACGAGGGATAGGGAGTGGAGTGGCAAGTGGTAGTGGATGGCGACAAAAAAAGGCCGCCAAGTCGGCGGCCTTCTCGTCTCAGCAAGGCGCCCCGCGCCTCACCCCAACAACACCCGATTCAACCTCTGCACAAACGCCGACGGATCCGGCAACTGCGCCCCAGCGGCAATCTCCGCCTGCTCCAGCAGCAACGTGGCCAGATCCTTCGCCTTCGCCTCATCCGTTTCCGCCTCGACGCGCTTCAGCAACGCATGCTGCGGATTGATCTCCAGCGTGGGCTTGTTCTCCGGCATGTCGTGGCCGGCTTCGCGCAGCAGGCGGGCCAGGTGCGGCGCCATCTCGTAATCGGCCAGCGCCAGGCAAGACGGCGAATCGGTGAGGCGGGCGGAGACGCGCACGTCGCCGACGCGGTCGCCGAGCAGGTCCTTGAGTTTCTTGACCAGCGGCTCGGCCTCCTTCGCGGATTCCTCCTGCTTCTTCTTGTCGGCCTCGTCCAGCGGCAGTTCGCCCTTGGCGACGTTCTGCAGTTTCTTGCCGCTGTATTCGCTCAGGGAGCCGAGCATCCACTCGTCGATGCGGTCGGACATCAGCAGCACTTCGGTGCCCTTGGCCTTGAACGCTTCCAGCTGCGGGCTGCCGATGGCGGCGGCGTGGCTGTCGGCGGTGATGAACCAGATGGTGTCCTGGCCCACCGGCATGCGACCGATGTAGTCGTCGAACGAGACGGTCTGCGCGCTGCCCTCGCCTTTGGTGGAGGCGAAGCGCAGCAGCTTGGCGATGCGCTCGCGGTTGTTGGCGTCCTCGCTGATGCCTTCCTTGAGCGTGTTGCCGAACGCCTTGTAGAAGGTGGCGAATTTCTCCGGCTCGTCTTTCGCCAGCTTCTCGATCAGGTCGAGCACGCGCTTGACGCAGGCGGACTTGATGCGCTCGAGCTGGCGGTTCTGCTGCAGGATCTCGCGGCTGACGTTGAGCGGCAGGTCGTCGGCGTCGACCACACCGCGCACGAAGCGCAGGTAGTTCGGCAGCAGCTCTTCGGCGGCGTCCATGATGAAGACGCGCTTGATGTAGAGCTTCAGCCCCTTGCGCTCGTCGCGGCCGCCCATCATCAGGTCGAACGGCGGTTGCGACGGGATGTACAGCAAGGTGGTGAAGCTCTGGCTGCCCTCGACGCGGTTGTGCGTCCACGCCAGCGCGTCGTTGAAGTCGTGGCCGAGCGACTTGTAGAAGCTCTGGTAATCGTCGTCGCTGATCTCGGACTTCGGCTTGGTCCACAGCGCCGAGGCGGCGTTGATGGTTTCGAATTCGTCGGTCGGCTTGCCATCCTTCTCCACCGGCATGCGGATCGGGAAGGCGACGTGGTCGGAGTACTTGGTGATCAGCGACCGTAGCTGCCAGCGCTTGAGGAACTCATCCTCGTCGGCCTTCAGGTGCAGGATGACGGACGTGCCGCGCTCGGCCTGCTCGACCTGTTCCAGCGAATACTCGCCCTTGCCGTCGCTCTCCCACTTCACGCCGTCGCTCGCCGGCGCATCGGCGCGGCGGGTGATCACGGTGACCTTGTCGGCCACCACGAAGGCGGAATAGAAGCCCACGCCGAATTGGCCGATCAGCCGCGCGTCGGCCTTCTGCTCGCCCGACATCGCTTCGAGGAAACGCTTGGTGCCGGAGCTGGCGATGGTGCCAATGTTGGCCACCACCTCGTCGCGGTTCATGCCGACGCCGTTGTCGCGGATGGTGACGGTGCGCGCGTCCGGATCCCAGCTCACGTCGATGTGCAGCTCGCTGTCGCCGGCGGAAAGTTCCGGCTTGGCGATCGACTCGAAGCGCAGCTTGTCGCAGGCGTCGGACGCGTTGGAGATCAACTCGCGCAGGAAGATCTCCTTGTGCGAGTACAGCGAATGCGTGACCAGGTGCAGCACCTGGGCGACTTCGGCTTCGAATTTGCGGGTTTCGGCGGGTGCGTTCATGCGTGGATGTTCCGTTGTTGCGTGGATGTTGAATGGTTTGACTCGTCATGCCGGCGCAGGCCGGCGTGACGGATCTGAAGTTTACGGCCCGACGGTATTTACGCGGCGCTCTGCAGCGCGGCGATGCGCTCGTCCAGCGGCGGATGGCTCATGAACAATCTCTTGAGGCCGTCCGTCAGCGGGCCGGAAATGCCGAACGCGGCGATCGTCTGCGGCAGTGTGCTCTCGCCGTGATTACCTTTCAGTCGTTGCAGCGCGGAGATCATTGCTCCGCGACCGGCGAATTGCGCGCCGGCCGCGTCGGCGCGGAACTCGCGCCAGCGCGAGAAGGCCGCCACGATGATCGAGGCGAACAAGCCGAACACCAGCTGCAGCACCATCACCACCACGAAGTAGCCGATGCCGCTGCCTCCGCGGTTGTCGTCGCGGCCGCCCGCCATCCAGCTGTCGACCAGCCGGCCGACGATGCGCGCGGCCAGGATCACCAGCGTGTTCAGCACGCCCTGGATCAGCGTCAGCGTGACCATGTCGCCGTTGGCGACGTGGCCGATCTCGTGGCCGAGCACGGCGGTGACCTGCTCGCGATCCATCTGCTGCAGCAGGCCGGAGCTGACCGCCACAAGCGAGCTGTTTTTGGTCATGCCGGTGGCGAAGGCGTTCATCTCCGGCGCGTCGTAGATCGCCACCTCGGGCATGCCGATGCCGGCGTTCTGCGCGTGGCGACGGACGGTGTCGACCAGCCAGCGCTCGCTCTCGTTCTGCGGCTGCTCGATCACCCGCGCGCCGGTGGACCACTTGGCGATCATCTTGGACATCGCCAGCGAAATGAAGGCGCCGCCCATGCCGAACACGGCGGCGTAGGCCAGCAGGCCGGTCATGCCGCCATAGCCGCGGGCGGCCGCCATCTGGTCGATGCCGAACAGGTGGCAGACGATGCTCAGCAGGAGCAGGACGGCGAGGTTGGTACCGATGAACAATGCAATGCGACGCATGGCTGTCTCTCTGGGTGGCAGTCATGAAGGGAGTGTGGCGTGAGCTGAAAATTCGGGGCGGCACCGCCCGCTTTCAAGGGCGCGGGCCGCCATCGCTGCGCATCCGGCCATGCGCACCTCCCCTAGAATGAGCCCATGACGTACCGCGGTCGCTTCGCCCCCTCGCCCACCGGGCACCTGCATTTCGGCTCGCTGGTTGCCGCGGTGGGCAGCTGGCTGTGCGCGCGGCAGGCGGGCGGCCAATGGTTGTTGCGCGTGGAAGACATCGACCCGCCGCGCGAAGTGTCCGGCAGCGCGGCCAGCATCCTCGCCGCGCTGCCGGCATTCGGCCTGGTGGCGGATGCGCCGGCGTTGTTCCAGTCGCAGCGTATCCAGGCCTATGACGCGGCGTTCGAGCAGCTGCGCGCCGCGAACCTGATCTTTCCGTGCTGGTGCAGCCGCAGCGACCTGGCCGGAGCGAACGGCATCCACCGCGACGGTCATTGCATCGCACCGCCGCACCCGGTCTACCCGCCGGCATGGCGATTGCGCACGCCGGATATCGAGATCACGTTCGACGATGCCTTGCAGGGTCCGCAGCGGCAGAGCCTGCGCAAGCTAGGCGGCGACTTCGTGATACGCCGGGTCGAGGGTTTCTACTCGTACCAGCTGGCCTGTGTGGTGGACGACGCGTTCCAGGGCATTACCGAGGTGGTGCGCGGGCGCGACCTGCTCGATTCCACCGCGCGGCAGATCTGGCTGCAGCGCTGCCTTGGCCTGCCGACACCGGGTTATCGCCACTTGCCGCTGGCGCTGGATGCCCACGGGCGCAAGCTGTCCAAATCCGACCAGGCGTTTCCGGTGGACCCACACGCCCCGCTGCCGGCATTGCGACATGCGCTGGCGTTTCTGCAGCTGCCGGCGGCCCCGGCCGCGTGCCGCGTGGACGAGTTGCTGGCCCACGCGCTGGCGAATTTCGACCCCACCGTTTTGCCGCACTGCAGCGGTCACTCTGTCCGCTGAAACGTTATAAATGGGCGTACGCGCCGGTTCCGCATGGCAATGATTGCAACACTGGCTTGCCATGATCCGCTGCGACAGCCTTCCGCTTCACCTCCACAGGAGACACAAGGACATGACACAGCGCACGGCATTGGTCACGGGCGGCACCGGTGGCATCGGCAGCGCGATCGTTCGCTACCTCGCCGGACAGGGACATCGGGTGGCCACCAATTATCGCGACCCGGACAAGGCCGAAGCCTGGCGCAAGGCGATGGCGGCGGATGGCATCGAGGTGTGCATGGTGCAGGGCGACGTCTGCGACCCGACTGCCAGCGAAGCGATGATCCGCGCGATCGAGGAGAAGTGCGGGCCGATCGACATCCTGGTCAACAACGCCGGCATCACCCGCGACACCACCTTCCACAAGATGACCTACCAGCAGTGGACGGAGGTGATCAACACCAACTTGAACGCCTGCTTCAACGTCACCCGCCCGGTGATCGAGGGCATGCGCGCGCGCAAGTGGGGGCGCATCGTGCAGATCAGTTCGATCAACGGCCAGAAAGGCCAGTACGGCCAGGCCAACTACGCCGCGGCGAAGGCCGGCATGCACGGCTTCACCATCTCGCTGGCGCAGGAGAACGCGAAGTTCGGCATCACCGTCAACACCGTCTCGCCCGGCTACGTGGGCACCGACATGGTGATGGCGGTACCCGAGGAAGTGCGCGAGAAGATCGTGGCGCAGATCCCGGTGGGGCGGCTTGGACGCCCGGATGAAATCGCGCACGCGGTGGCGTTCTTCACAGGCGACCAGGCCGCCTGGATCACCGGGGCGAACCTGGCGATCAATGGCGGGCACTACATGGGTTGGTGAAAAGCTGACTCGAACGACCTGATTCGTCGTTTCATTTCCCCAGCAACTTCTCCAGCACCTTGCCCACGGCCGCGAACGCGAACGCGCCGGTCACATGCGTCGCGGCGCCAAGCCCGCCACCGCAGGCCAGGTTCAGCGCATCACCGCCGGGCGGACGCGTGCCGCACACCGTGCCGTCCGGTTGCGGGTACTGCACGTTCTGCAGCGAATAGACGGCCGACACGCCGAAGTAGCGATCCGGGTTGCGCGGAAAGTTGAAGTCGGTGCGGAGCTTCTTGCGGATCAGGCTGAACATCGCATCGTGCTCGGTGCGCGACAAGTCGCGCACGCGGATCTGGGTGGAGTCGGTGCGCCCGCCAGCCGAACCGACGCTGACGATCGGCAGCTTGCGACGCCGACACCAGGCGATCGTTTCGAGCTTCACCCGGAACGCGTCGCAGGCATCCAGCACCACGTCGTAGCCGCGATCGAGCAGCTCGTCCAGCGTGGACGGCGTGAGGAAGCGTTCGATCGCCTCCAGCCGGATGGTGGGGTTGATCGCATGCGCGCGCGCTGCCATCACGCCGACCTTGGGCTTGCCGAATTCGCCATCCAGCGCATGCAGCTGGCGGTTCGTGTTGGATACGCAGACTTCGTCGGCGTCGATCAGGGTGAGCCGGCCCACGCCGCTGCGCGCCAGCGCCTCGGCGGCCCACGAACCGACACCACCGATGCCGATCACGCAGACATGTGCATTCGCCAGTGTGGCCACGCTGCCGGTGCCATAGAGACGTTCGACGCCGGCAAAGCGCTCGGCCGGGAAATTCATCTCGCTCATGCCGGCACGCCACCGGTTGCATGTCTGATCTTGTCTGTGGATATCACGGGTCTGCCTTGATGCGATGCATGGGTCATTTTATCGCGCGTACGTGCCTGCAACGCGTCGACGCGGGTTATTCTTGCGGTCATCTTTGTCAGCCATGGAATCGAACCGATGCGCGTTGCACTCATGCTCTTGCTGGGACTGGTGATTGGCGTGCTCGGCACGGCACAAGTCATGAACGTGCTGGCGGCGCGCAACCCGATGCCGAAGGCGGTGATGGTGACGATGGGCTACCACATGGGCGAACTGAGCCATGCGCTGAAGGCCAGGCAGTGCGACGCGGCAAAGAGCCAGCATCACCTGGAACGCATGCAATCCACCGCCACCGATATCGTGCCGGTATTCGGCATCGACGAGAAAATGTTCACCGACAAGGCCGGCGAGCTGCAAACCCGCTTGCAGCAGGCCGTGCAGGCGGCACCTGCGGACTGCGCCGCGCTGGCCGCGGCGATCAAGCCGATCGGCGACACCTGCAAGAGCTGCCACCAGCAATACCGCTGAATCTGCTTGCAGGGAGCGAGGCTTTTCAGAAGCGGATCTTGCCGCGCCATATCTGCCCGTACATCACCCAGTCGCCAAGCAGGCTGTAAAGCGGATGCTTGAACGTGGCCGGGCGGTTCTTCTCGAATCCATAGTGGCCGACCCAGGCAAAACCGTAGCCGGCCAGCGGCGCCAGCCACAGCCAGCGAAGCTGGCCACTCAGCGCTGCCAGTACAACCACCACGATCACCAGCGTGCTGCCGATGAAATGCAGGCGACGACAGGTGCGGTTGCTGTGTTCGCCCAGATAGAACGGGTAGAACTCGGCAAAACTGTGAAAGCGGGACACGTTGGTGCTGGACATGATGGGCTCCACGGTTGCTTGCGCCGGGAATGAGCCGGGCCTGATCGAGCCCGGCCGGCGGACACGGCTAGGGCGGCAGCGGGATGAATTCGTCCTCGTCACCCGGCACCTTCGGCAGCCGCTGCGCCAGCCAGTCGGCCTTGGCCTGCTCGATCCGTTCGCGCGTGCTGGCAACAAAGTTCCACCACAGGTGGCGTTCGCCATCCAGCGGCGCGCCACCGAACAGCATCAGCCGGCTCGCTTCATGCGCCCGCAACGTTGGTGCCGATGCGCCAGCCTGCACCGCCATCTGGGCGGCGCCGATTTCCAGGCTGCCCCAGCTGACCGCACCTTCGACCACGTGCACGCCGCGTTCGGCATGCTCCTGCGGCAACGCCAGTTCCGCACCGGCGGCCAGCGATACCTCCAGGAAGAACATCGGCGCGAACACCTTCACCGGCGAACGCTCGCCGTAGGCACTGCCGGCAATCAGCACGGCCTCCACTCCCGGCTGCCGGATCTGCGGCAGCGCGTCGCGATCGTGGTGATGGAATTCCGGATCCACCTCGGCATCGGCCTGCGGCAGCGCCACCCAGACCTGGATGCCGTGCAGCTTGTGGCCGTCCTGACGCTCCTCCGGCGGGGTGCGCTCGGAGTGCACGATGCCGTGACCGGAAGTCATCCAGTTCACCTCGCCGGGGCGGATGTCGGCCAGGCTGCCCAGGCTGTCGCGATGACGGATCGCGCCGTCGAACAACCAGGTCACCGTGGCCAGGCCGATATGCGGGTGCGGGCGCACGTCCATGCCCTTGCCGGCGGAAAACGTCGTCGGCCCGATGTGGTCGAAGAACACGAACGGGCCAACATGACGCGTCAGCAGTACCGGCAACATGCGTCGCACCATGAAACCGTCGCCCAGATCATGCACGCGGGCGTCGGCAATCAGCGTCGGGTTGGCTTCCATCACGCGCTCCTTCGATTCACCAGGCCCGCTGATATTGCACGGGCGCATCGATCTGCGCACCCAGCAATTGCGCCGCCCGGCGCGGAAAATAGGGATCGCGCAGACTTTCACGGGCGATCAGCACCACATCGGCCTCGCCGTTGGCGACGATGGCTGCGGCCTGTTCGGCTTCGGTGATCATGCCCACCGCGCCAGTGGCGATCCCGGCCTCATGCCGGATGCGTGCCGCAAACGGCACCTGGTAGCCCGGCGCCAGCGGAATCTTCACGTGCGGCAGCAAACCACCGCTGGAAACGTCGATCAGGTCCACGCCGAGCGGCTTCACCTGCTGCGCCAGCTGCACGCTCTGTTCGACATCCCAGCCCCGCGGACCATCCGCCGGCGCCCAGTCGGTGGCCGAGACGCGCAGCCACAGCGGCAACTCGGCCGGCCATACCTCGCGCACCGCGGAGACGATCTCGCGCACGAGGCGGCTGCGGTTGTCGAAACTGCCGCCGTAACGATCGCTGCGCTGGTTGCTCAGCGGCGACAGGAACTGATGCATCAAGTAGCCATGCGCCGCGTGCAGCTCGATCAATTCGAAACCGGCCGCCAACGCGCGCTGCGCGGTCGCGCGGAAATCCGCGATCACGCCCGCGATGCCGGCTTCGTCCAGTGCCTGCGGCGTCTGCCAGCCTTCGTCGAACGGCAACGCCGACGGTGCCACGGTCTGCCAGTCACCCTGCCCGGCCGGCACCGGGCCGTGTCCGTCCCACGGCCGCAACGTGCTGGCCTTGCGCCCGGCATGCGCGAGTTGCACGCCAGCGACCGCACCCTGCGACTTGATGAACCGGGTGATCGGCTGCCATGCCTCGACCTGGTCCTGATTCCACAAGCCGGCGTCCTGCGGCGAGATGCGGCCCTGCGCGGATACCGCGGTGGCCTCGGCGATCACCGCGCCCGCGCCACCCACCGCGCGGCTGCCCAGGTGCACCATGTGCCAGTCGTTCGGCACGCCATCGATGGCCGAGTACTCGCACATCGGCGACACGACCAGGCGATTGCGCAGGCTGAGGCTGCGCTGGGGAAACGGGTCGAACAGGTTCATCGGGGGGTCCGGCGAGGTGGGGTTGGCCCACCGAGATGCAGGCGGACGTCCATCGAATCAAGCATCGGTGTCGCTGCGTGCGGTGAACGCGGTGTCGTGTGCGGCGATCCAGGTGGCGATGCGCGCGGCGATCGGCGCCGGCACTTTCATCCAGCCAAAATGATCGGCCGGGCCGCCCAGATCCTGCGGCGTGATGACGTCCACGCTGCGCTCGCCCGGCCCCAGCTTGCCCAGCAACCACTCCAGCGATGCCGGCGGCCCGAGCCAGTCGTCGCGCAGGCGCAAGGCCAGCGACGGCAACTGCAGCGATGCCAGTTGCTGTTCGAAATCCTGTGCCATGCCGACCGCTGCATAGCGTCCGGTGCGGCCTGTGCGCGCCCAGTCGTCGATCACTCCGCGTGCTTCGTTGCCACCGAAACCGATCCGCCGCCCCGGCAGATGACCCAGCAACCCTGCCAGCAACGGGGCCAGCGCATAGGCTGCACCAATCAACCAGCCATGGCGGAAGCGGCGCCAGTACGGCGCGCCACTGGCCACCAGCACCAGGCCGGCAAGCTCGGTCGGATGCAGGCTGGCATACAGCGAACCCATCTGGCCGCCCAGGCTGTGCCCGCCCAGCCAGCAAGCCGCCTGCGGCCAGCGCTCACGCACCGCGGCCATGCCGGCAGGCAGATCCTGCTGTAGCAGCTCGCGATAGCCCCAGTTGCAAGTGCGGCTCGCCCGCCGGTCGCTGGATCCGATGCCGCGCCACTCGTGCACGACCATCGCCACACCGTGCGCCGCCAGCGCTTCGGCCAACGGCAGGTAATGCCTCGCCGGTATGCCCATCGCCGGCACCCAGTACAGCAGCTGGCGCCAGCTGCCACCGGGCTGAATGCCCAGCAATTCGAAACGGGAGCCATCGACGAGGGCCACCGGAAACACTGACGCCTCGATTGCGGCCATCGCCGGCGGCACGGGCATGGACGCAGTTTCAACGGAATGGTCAGACATCCGGACAGGCTAGCGAATTGACGCGGCCACTACAAAAAAAGAGGCCGGCATGTGCCGGCCTCTTCAAGGGATTCCCCACCGTATCAAACGGGAGTGACGTCCTCGGCTTGCAAGCCCTTCTGGCCATCGACGACCTTGAAGCTCACTTTCTGCCCTTCCTGCAGACTTTTGAAACCCGAGCCGGTGATGGCGCGGAAATGCACAAACACGTCAGGGCCATTTTCGCGGCTGATGAAGCCGAAACCCTTGGCGTCGTTGAACCACTTGACTGTACCTACTTCACGATCCGACATGACTCACTCCGATCCTATCCAGGCGCTGAGACAAACCGGCCCCAACGGGCCGACGGCTTACTGAGCATGCGAAGGTCAGGTGCAACGGGCCGATTCAGGAAATCCCCCGGCACCCATGTGGCCAAGCAGACGCAGTGAAGCCAGCATAACGGATTTGAGGCACGCAAGTGATTTGTCAAGCCCGCTCCATTGACCCTCGTCCGGGCATCAAAAAACCGGGCATCGCTGCCCGGTTTCCTTGCGGCGCACAATGATCAGGCGGCGGTTACTTCATCGGCCTGCAGGCCCTTCTGGCCCTGCACCACCTTGAAGGAAACCTGCTGGCCTTCCTGCAGGCTCTTGAAGCCGCCGCCGGTAATGGCACGGAAATGCACGAAGACATCCGGGCCATTGTCGCGGGCGATGAAACCAAAACCCTTGGCATCGTTGAACCACTTGACGGTACCCATCTGACGGTCAGACATATTGATCACTCCACAGGTTTATAGACTCGGCCTCCGCACTGCGGCCGGCCGGCTTACTGGTAAGCAAGGAAACCCCCTGGGGTGAACGATGAGGCAGATCGCGGATCGGCTCTGCATCGGGCCACAAACTATGCTGGCCCCGGCAAACACAGTGGGCAGATCATAACGGCACGGTTGAGCGGAACGGAATGGGGCCACTCAACGGTTTTCGTCGATATGGCAGCAAATTCAGATTTCCTTGACCTCATAACCTGTCTAGTGTGGACAAATACGCCGATCCGCTACTGCCAGGCCACTTCGGCCCGGTGGCATGATCGCCAAGTTGAGGAGCGCTGATAATGCCTACCCTGTCCCGTTTGACTCCGGCTCTCGTGATCGCCGGCCTGCTGCTGGCCGGCTGCGCCCACCAACAGCCCACCACGCGCACGTCGAGCAGCTCGACCACGACTACCTCGCCTGCGACCCGAACCAGCAGCGCGACCCGCGGGGAGCATGCCGCGGCTACCGGCAACAAGACCGTCGACAATGCCAACCTGCCCGACAACACCGGCATCGCCGCCTGCGACGACTACCTGTCCAGCTATCTTGCCTGCCATCGTGCGGCGGCCATCTATGCGCCCGATCAGCTGCAATCCCGCTACCAGGCGATGCGCACCAGCCTGCTGAGCGATTCGCAGAATCCGGATATCCGCCCGCAGCTGGCGGCGCGTTGCAACTCGCTGGCCACTCAATTGCGCCAGGCCCTGCATGGCAAGTCATGCGCGGAAAACCCGGTGCCGGCCGGCAGTACACCCTGATTCGCACCGCGTGACCGGAGCGACCCGGCCGGCCGCGAACTCACCTGCGGCCGACCGCATTTATCGGCTGGCGTTCAAGGCCGCCCGCAGCGGTTTCATCAAGGTCGCCGGCTGGGTTCGTTCCAGCCGGATATCCGGTGTGCCGTGCCAACCCGCCGTGTCGGCGATCACCTTGGCCAGCGCCTGTACCAGGCCCGCGTCGGGCGTCACGCCCGGCTCCAGGAAGAGTGCCTTGACCTCGAACACTCCATCCGCGCGATGGGCCTTGGCATCGAGTCGGCCGACCAGTCGGCCACGATGCAGGATCGGCAGCACGAAGTAGCCATAGCGTCGCTTCGCCGCCGGGGTATAGCACTCGATCGTGTATTCGAAATCGAACATCGCCAGCGCCCGCGCGCGATCCCACACCAGCGGATCGAACGGTGACAGCAGCGCGGTATGGGTGGCGCGCAGGCGCCCGCGCATTGCCTTGGCCAATACGTCGGCGTGGTCGCGGTGCACGTAGCCCGGCGTGGCCCAGCCTTGCACCGGCACCGCCAGCAATTCACCGGTGAGCAGCAGCGGGGCCAGTTCGCGATCGGTAACTTTGGGCTTCAGCCGAAAGTAGTCGGCGATCCAGCACGCCTGGGTCACCCCCAAGGCGCGCACGCTGTCGACGATGGCGCGATGCCGCAACTCTGCCGCGGTGAGTGCGTCGGCGGCGTCATCGAAGGGTGGATCGAGCCGGGCCAGCACGTGTTCGGCCAGGTCGTAGACCCGCTGGAAATTGTCGCGCCGCGCCACCATCAGCTCACCCAGCGCGAACCAGGCTTCCAGCCAGCGCTTCTCCGGCTTCCATTCCCACCAGCCCGGCTTGCTCGCGCCTTGCGTGCGCGCGAAGTCGGCCGCACGCACCGGGCCGGACGCACGGATGCCGGCCAGCAATGTATCCATGTCGGCACGTTGCTCGCGATGCATGCGCGCCGCATTCCGATGCGCCCAGTGATGCATGCGCTGATCGTGTCCGCCGCGATGCCACGCGATGTCGGCGGCGCTGACGAAACACGCCTCGTGTGCCCAGCACTCCGCCAGCCGACCCTGCGCGAGTGCCTCGTCGAGCCACGCCATCGGGTAGCCGCCAAGTCGCGCGTGCAGTACCAGATAGGGGCTGCGCGCCACTACATGGATGGTGTCGATCTGCAGCAGACGCATGCGTTCGATCATCGCCACCACGTCATCGCGACGCGGACGCCGCCGCAGCGGCTGCAACAGACCCTGAGCCGCCAGCTGCATCAGGCGCGCCTGCGCGAGGCTCAGCACGCGAGGATCACCTGAAGCGTGGCCCAACGACACGGCAGCTTCACGGCTTGGTGACCAAGATATTGAGCCGGCATTTACAAAGCCCCTGTTAGCGTAATCCCGAGTTGGGCAACCGGTGACGAAAGCCTCGCCTGGCCGACCCATCCGCACAAACTATTCTGGCATGGAGTATTGATGATGAAATCTCACAAGCCGTTGTTGTCCGCATTCGCCGTTGGCGCGCTGATGTTCGCCGGTACGCTGATCGCGCAGGACGTACCGCCACCGCCCGCGCCGGCCATGCCGGCAGCTCCCGCCACGTCACCCGTTCCTGCGGCACCGATGCCGCCCGCCGAGCCGATGCCTTCGTCCGCGCCGGCTGCGCCGATGCCCTCCAGCGAACCGATGCCTGCGCCCGCGGCCGGCGCTGCGGGTCAGACGAGCTATCAGACGCCGCAGGGTGAAGTCGTGGTGCGCAGTGTTCCGGCACCCGCTCCCACGATCGGGCCGGCACCGGCCTTCGAGCAACTGTCCGGCGGTGGCAAGTCGATCACTGCCGACCAGGCAGTTGCGTATCCGCCGCTGGCCAACGATTTCATCCACGCCGACAGCAACCGCAACGGCACGGTCAGCAAGACTGAATACGCCAACTGGACAAAACAGCTCTGACTGTCTGCCTCATCAAGCCGGCCCTGATCCCCATCAGGGCCGGCTGGCATGCGCCGGGTTCGGCAATGTCATCTCCATCCAACCGGGGCGCGTGGCCTAGACTCCCGCCTCGATCGTCTGCCCGGGAAACCTGCTCCTGATGAAGCCTCACTCCGTTGCCCTGCCGCTGGCGCTGGCCGCCGGCCTGCTCGCCCCTTCCGTTCATGCGCAAAATCCCGACCCCACCGATATCCGCGCCTGTACCGCGATCGAAAGCGATGCGCAGCGGCTGGCCTGTTACGACCACTCCACCGGCCGGGTGAACCTGCCGATCGCGCAGAAGCGGGTCGATACCGAAACCGCCACACCAAGCATCTTCAGCCGCGATCGGAAGGAGACGACGGCCGCCGTGGAACCCAACACGGAAGTGGCCCTGCCGCTGTCATTGCTCGACAGCCGCTGGGAGCTGACTTCGGAAAGCAAGCTGGGCACCTTCAACGTCCGCGGCTACAAGCCGGTGTATGTGTTGCCGGTGTTCGCCACCAGCAACCAGAACAAGCAGCCGTCCAGCCCCAACCCGGACAACACCGTGCCGCGGGGCGAGCAACTGGACAACGTCGAGGCGAAATTCCAGCTCAGCCTGAAGACCAAGGTCTGGCAGGGCGTCTTCGGCAATACCGGCGACCTGTGGGTCGGCTACACCCAATCGTCGCGCTGGCAGGTCTACAACGCCGAACAGTCGCGTCCGTTTCGCGAAACCGACTACGAACCCGAGGCGATGCTGGTGTTCGACACCAACTATCACCTGTTCGGCTGGTCTGGCCGGATGCTCGGCATCGGCATCGATCACCAGTCCAACGGGCGCGACAACCCGCAATCGCGCAGCTGGAACCGGGTGATCGCGAACGTCGGTTTCGAGCGCAACGGCTGGACCGTGATGATCAGGCCGTGGTGGCGCATCCCCGAATCGCGCAGCACCGACGACAATCCCGACATCAGCAATTACATGGGGCGTGGTGAAGTGCAGATCGTGCACGAATGGCACGGCCAGGAATTCGGGCTGATGCTGCGCGACTCGTTCCGCGGCGGCAGCCGCCAGCACGGCGCGGCCAAGTTCAGCTGGAGCTTCCCGCTTGCCGGCAACCTGCGCGGCTACGCCGAGGTCTTCAAGGGCTACGGCGAAAGCCTGATCGATTACAACCACAATGCCACCTATGCCGGCTTGGGCATCTCGCTGCTCGAGTGGTATTGAGATAACCGCATGCACGAAGGCCCGGTGATGCGACATCACCGGGCCTTCGCCTTTCCGGGTGGAGCGATCGCGCCGCAGTGATCAGTGGTGATGGCCACCGGCGCCATGCACGTGGCCGTGCGCCAGCTCTTCTTCGCTGGCAGTACGCACGTCGGTCACTTCGATGGCGAAGTGCAAGGTCTTGCCGGCGAGCGGGTGATTGCCGTCGATGAACACCTTGTCGTCCTCGACCTTGGTGACGGTGACGTTGATCTCGCCCTGCGGGCCACGGCCCTGGAACTGCATGCCGGGCTGGATATCCTCCACGCCCTGGAAGGCTTCACGCGGCACTTCCTGCATCAGTTCGGCGTGGTGCACGCCATAGCCCTCTTCGGGGGTCACATCGGCATTGAACTTGTCGCCGACCGTGCGGCCTTCCATCTGCTTTTCCAGACCCGGCACGATCTGGCCGCTGCCATGCAGGTAGGTCAGTGGCTCGCGACCTTCGGAGCTGTCGATGACCTGACCCTGGTCATCGGTCAGCGTGTAGTGGAAGGCAGCAACGGAGTTCTGGGCAATCTGCATGAAGATCTCGCGAATAGGTTCAAGTCCGCCGGCCAGGTGCCGACACGAACGCGCAAGATTACCAGAACACGGCAGAACGCCCTGCAGGTTGCGGCGGAATTGGCGATACTGCGGCCATGATCCCGTTGCCACGTCGTTGCCCGTATCGCTTTTCCGTCTGCGCGCCGATCATCGCCGTCTGCCTGCTCGCCGTGTCGATGCCGGCAGCCGCGGCAGCGCTGGCGACACCCGGCGCCAGCACCGTCGCCGGGTTGATGGCACAGATCGATGCCCGGATTGGCCAGCCGCGCTTCGCCGCGGCCAGCTGGGGCATTGCCGTGGTTTCGCTCGACAGTGGCCGCGCGCTGTACACGCACCGCGCCGACCAGTTGCTGCAGCCCGCCTCCACGGCGAAGTTGTTCACCGCCGCGCTGAGCCTCTCCGCGCTGGGCACGGACTATCGGATACCAACCCGGTTGCTTGCCGACGGCCGTATCGTGAATGGACGTCTGAACGGCTCGCTGATCCTGCAGGGCATGGGCGATCCCACGCTCGGCACCGCCGGCAGCGGCGACTGGGCCGAGCAACTGGCCAGCCAGGCAGCCGCGCGCGGCGTGCGCTTCGTGCGCGGCGACCTGATCGCCGACGACAGCTACTTCGCGGGGCCATCGTTTGGCAGCGGCTGGGAGGCTGGCGATCTGCAGAGCTGGTTTGCGGTGCCGTCCTCCGCCCTGAGCGTGCAGGAGAACATCGTCAACGTCACGGTGAGTCCGGGGCGGACGCCCGGCCGCCCGGCCCGGCTGGATTTTTCCCCTGCCGAGGCCAGACCCGACCTGGTCAGACAGCTGGTCACCAGCGCGGCCGGCACGCCAAATGACATCAACCTGTACCGTGCCCCGGGCGACGACACGCTGCATGCCTTCGGCAGCATCGCCGCTGACTCCACGGCGCAGCATTTCAAGCTGGCGATGGTGGATCCCGCGCTGGTGGCCGGCATGCAGTTGCGGCAGGCGTTGAAACATCGCGGCATCCACCTCGCTGGCAAACTGCGTGTCGTCCATTGGCCGCAAGGCGGTTCGGCATCGCACGCCTCGGCCGGCATGCTCGGTGAAGTACTTTCACCAGCGCTGCGGGACATCCTGCAGCAAGGCCTCAAACGCTCGCAAAATCTGTATCTGCAGAATTTGCTGCTGAGCGTCGGTGCGCGTGATCAGGCCATCCCCACGACCGGCTTCAGCAACACCGAAAGCCGCGGCATCATGGCCCTGCGGCAACTGCTGGCAGAGATCGGGATTCCGGCATCGGCGAGCCTGATCGATGAAGGCACCGGGTTGTCACGCCGCAATCTGGTCACGCCGAACGCACTGGTTCGCCTGCTCGTCTACCTGGCGGCACAGCCGTATGCGGACGTAGTGCGCGAGGCGCTGCCGGTCGCCGGAGTCGACGGCACCCTGATCGGCCACATGCGCCGCACCGCCGCCGAAAACAATGTGCGTGCGAAGTCCGGAAGCATGGCCTACGTGCACTGCCTGGCCGGCTATGTCACCACGGCAGCGGGCGAACGGCTGGCGTTCGCGATCATGCTGAACAATTACGATCGACCGGACGATGCACCCAGCATCGGCAGCGATGTGGATGAGATCGCGGTGTTGCTGGCGAACTATCGCGGCCGCGAATGAGCAAGGCCGCTTCGGGACATCAGCCGCCCAGCCGGGCCAGCGTGTCCTTGCCGATTTTTTCCGGCGTGTCGGTGGAGGCGTAGCGCTTCACCACCTGGCCGTCCGCGTCGACCAGGAATTTGGTGAAGTTCCACTTGATCGACTCGCTGCCGAGGATGCCCTTGCCCTCGCTCTTCAGCCACTTGTACAGCGGGTCGGCGTGTTCGCCGTTCACCTCGACCTTGGCGAACATCGGGAAGGTCACGTCGTACTGCGTGTTGCAGAACGTCCTGATCTCGGCCTCGTCGCCAGGCTCCTGGTGACCGAACTGGTTGCAGGGAAACCCCATCACCACCAGGCCCTGGTCGCGCTGGTCCTGCCACAGGTTTTCCAGACCCTGGTACTGCGGAGTGAAACCGCACTTGGAAGCCACGTTGACGATCAACAGCGTCTTTCCGCGCCATTCGGCGAGCGAACGCGGGTTGCCATCGATATCGCGAACGGTGAAATCGTAAACGCTGGACATGACGGGCTCCGTCTTGATGGATCAATCCAGCAGCATACGCCATCGCCGGTCCCGACCGTGGCATAGAATGAGGCTTTCGCCTGAAGGCCATATCTCCGCCGTGATCCGCTTCGTCGATGTCCACAAGTCCTACCGTGTCGACGGCAGGGACATCCCCGCGCTGCAGCCCTTCAGCCTCGACATCGCCGATGGCGAGGTATTCGGCATCATCGGCTTGTCAGGTGCCGGCAAGTCGACGCTTATACGGCTGGTCAACCTGCTCGAACGGCCCAGCGGCGGCACCATCTTCGTCGGCGATACCGAAATGACGGCGCTGGCCGAACCCGCATTGCGCGCACAGCGCCGGCGCATCGGCATGATCTTCCAGCACTTCAACCTGCTCGCCTCGCAGACCGTGGCGGACAACGTCGCGTTTCCGATGCGGCTGGCCGGTGAACACAGCGCGTCTGTCCTGCGCGCCCGCGTCGATGAACTGCTGGCGCGTGTCGGCCTGAGTACGCACGCCGACAAGTACCCCTCGCAGCTTTCCGGGGGCCAGAAGCAGCGTGTCGGCATTGCCCGCGCGCTGGCCAACCGGCCATCGATCCTGCTGTGCGACGAGGCCACCAGCGCGCTCGATCCGCAGACCACTGCTTCGGTGCTGGAACTGCTGGCCGAGATCAACCGCGAGCTTGAACTCACCATCGTGCTGATCACCCACGAGATGGACGTGGTGCGCCGCGTCTGCGACCGCGTGGCAGTGCTCGATGCCGGCGTCATCGTGGAGCGCGGCGCGGTGGCCGACGTGTTCCTGCACCCACAGCACGACACCACGCGACGCTTCGTCAACGAGGCGCTGCCGGAAGAGGCGGCGAGTGAACTGGCGCCGTTCGCGCAAGTGCCCGGCCGCATCCTGCGACTGAGTTTCCGCGGCGATACCACGCTGACCCCGGCACTGGGCCGTGTGGCGCGCGACACCGGCATCGACTTCAACATCCTCGCCGGGCGCATCGACCGCATCAAGAACCTGCCATACGGCCAGCTCACGCTGGCGGTCCAGGGCGAGCGCGTGGATGTCGCCATGGCCGCATTGCGCGAAGCGGGCATCGAGATCGAGGAGTTGCCCCGATGAACCCGCTGCAGAAACTGCTCCCCAACATCGACGACTGGGGCGAGATCGGACGCGCCTGCATCGACACCTTGCTGATGCTGGGTGGCTCGCTGCTGCTCACCGTGCTGATCGGCCTGCCGCTGGGCGTGCTGCTTTACCTCACCGGCAAGGGCCAGCTCCGGCCGATGCCCAAGCTCTATGCGGTGACTTCGCTGCTGGTGAATATCCTGCGCTCCGTGCCGTTCATCATCCTGATGATCGTGCTGATGCCGGTGACGTATTTTCTGGTCGGCACCAAGCTAGGCATCCGCGGCGCGATCCCGCCGCTGGTGATCGGCGCCGCGCCGTTCTTTGCGCGGCTGGTGGAAACCGCATTGCGCGAAGTGCAGCAAGGCGTGATCGAGGCTAGCCAGGCGATGGGCGCCAGCCTGTGGCAGATCGTGCGCCACGTGCTGCTGCCGGAAGCGCGCGGCGGCCTGTTCGCCGGCATCACGGTTACCGCGATCGCACTGGTCGGTTACACCGCGATGGGTGGTGCGATCGGCTCCGGCGGCCTTGGCGACCTGGCCTATCGCTACGGCTACCTCAGTTACAAGTCCGACTACATGCTGGTCACCGTGGTGCTGCTGATCGTGCTGGTACAGCTGTTGCAGATGCTCGGCGACCGTATCGTGACGCGTTATAAGCGGCACTGATTTGGTTATTTGCGTTTGGCGGTATAGGCGGCCTACTTTGATTGGCCGCCCATGAGAATCACCGCCATGAGATTGCTGCTAGCTGCCATCGCCGCCATCTTGGCCCTGCTCCTGCTGGCCGGCTATGCCGCGCCAAAGGCCTGACGGATTACAGGCAGTGCCGACCCCCTGTTTGTGTTTGGCAGTATAGACGTCTTATTATTGTGCGCCGCACAAGTGAATCCGCCATGAGACTGCTGCTAGCCACCCTTGCCACTACGCTGACCCTGCTCTTGCTGACGGGCTGTTCTGCGCCGCAAGAGGACAGCCAGACGCTCCGCGTGGCTGCCACCGCGATCCCGCACGCGGAAATCCTCAAGCAGGCCAAGCCGCCGCTGGCGAAGGAAGGCGTGGATCTGCAGATCAAGGTGTTCGCCGACTACGTGCAGCCGAACACGCAGTTGGCGGAAAAGAACATCGACCTGAACTACTTCCAGACCAAGCCCTACCTGGACGCGTTCAACCGCGAACGCGGTACCCATCTCGTCATCATTACCGGCGTGCACATCGAACCGTTCGGCGCGTATTCGCACAAGCTCAAGAACATCGACCAACTGCCCGATGGTGCCAGCGTGACCCTGCCGAACGATCCCAGCAACAACAGCCGCGCGTTGCTGCTGCTGGCGAAGCATGGCCTGATCACGTTGAAGGACCCGAACAATGAACTGTCCACGCTGAAGGACATCACTGCGAATCCAAAGCACCTGAAGTTTCGCGAGCTGGAAGCGGCAATGCTGCCGCGCACGCTGGACGAGGTGGACCTGGCCCTGATCAACACCAACTACGCGCTGGCTGCCGGCCTGAATCCAACGAAAGACGCGCTGCTTATCGAGGACAGGAATTCGCCGTACGTGAACTATCTGGTCGGCCGCCCCGACAACCAGAACGACCCGCGCGTGCAGAAACTGGCCAAGGTACTCAACGGTCCGGAGATCAGGGCATTCATCGAACAGAAGTATCACGGCGCCGTGCTGCCGGTGTTCTGACGCGCTGCCCGCATGGCCTGCAGGCGAGTATCAAAGCCCCTGCGTGGCGGGTATCTCGAACACCTGGCGCAGATAGGCCACATACGCCGGGTCCTCGCACATGTTCTTGCCCGGCGAGTCGCTGAGCTTGGCCACCGGCTGCCCGTTGCAGCGGATCATCTTGATCACGATGTTGAGCGGCACCGGTCCCACGTCATTGGTGAGGTTGGTGCCGACGCCGAACGCGAGCAGACAGCGCTCGCGGAAGTGCGCGTACAACTGCATCACCTTGGGAATGTCGAGGCCATCGCTGAATACCAGCACCTTGCTGCGCGGATCGACCCGGTTGGCGCCGTAGTGCGCCAGCACCTTCTCGCCCCATTCGAACGGATCGCCGGAGTCATGCCGGGTGCCGTCGAACAGCTTGCAGAAGTACATGTCGAAATCACGCAGGAACGCGCTGAGTCCGTACACATCCGACAACGCAATACCGAGATCGCCGCGGTATTCCTTCGCCCACGCCTCCAGCGCCGCCACCTGCGAATCGCGCAGACGCGGACCCAGCGCCTGGTGTGCCTGCAGGTATTCGTGCGCCAACGTGCCCAGCGGGGTCAGGTTGAGCTTGCGTGCCAGCCACACATTGCTGGTGCCGGCCAGCTGCATGCCCAGCTCATTGCGCAGCGTGGTCACCACTTCCTCGTGCCATGCGCGTGAATAGCGCCGCCGCGTGCCGTAGTCGGCGATCCTGCAACCGGCGTAGCCCGGGGTATCGCGCAGCAATGCGATCTTCTTGCGCAGTCGCTGGCGCCCCTCGGTCAGGTCGAGGCCGCCACTGGTGTTGCGAAAATACACCTCGTTGATGATCGCCAGCAGCGGCACCTCGAACAGGATCGTGTGCAACCACGGCCCGCGGATGTGGATATCGATCTCGCCATTGCCCGCCACCGCCGGCGCGATTTCCACATACTTCTCGTTGAGCTGGAACAGGCCCAGAAAATCGACGAAGTCGCTCTTGATGAAGCGCCAGGTGCGCAGGTAGTCCAGTTCGTCCGGCGTGAAGCGCAACTGACACAGCGCAGCCAGCTCGGCACGAATCTCGCCGATGTACGGCACCAGGTCGATGCCCGGATTGCGGCACTTGAAACGGTACTCGACATGCGCGGCCGGATACTGGTGCAGCACCACCTGCATCATCGAGAACTTGTACAGGTCGGTATCGAGCAGCGAGTCGATGATCATCAGTTGCTCAAGCGGAATGGGAAAATGCGCGCCAGCCATTATCCATGGCCTGGCGCATCCTGCGCGAACCACTGCACCTGCTGCGCGCAAAAAAAAACCTCATCAGCCAGGGGAGGACAGATGAGGTTTGTCAGGCGGCCTCCAGGGGAGGAAAGACCAGCCCCTCAGTGACACGATGATCTGTGCCACTTCTTGTCGCCATCACGGCGATGCGTAGGCTTAGTGTGGCCGGTACCTTGTGAGTTCAATGTGCATGCCGGCATGTGTTCAGCTCGCCGACAGGATGAGCCGTCGCACGCCAGGCGGTACGCGGCGACATCGGACCGATGTTCATCAGCTCGGAAATCAAGGCCAGTGCATCGTCGCCGTGCCTTCCTGGCGCTTGGTGATCGCGCGCTTCGGTGCCACCATCGATCCGCCCGATCTCGATTTCCGGGCCTGATGCAGCTCACCCCCCAACGTGATCGGCACAGACCGAAATGCCGCCCGCCACCTTTGCGGAATTCATCATGAAACTGCTGTTGCGCTGCTGTCTGTCGCTGCTTGGCTTGCCCATCTTCGCGCACGCCGCCGAACTCACGGTCGACCTGGGCCACGGCGTCATCACGTATCGCACCGAGATGCTGCTGCAACGGCGTGACGTGCGCACGATCAGCGTGGCGGACGATGTGGCCTTCCATCGCACCATGCAATACCGCGCCGTACCGCTGGCCGCGTTGCTCAAGGGCCTCGACGCCAGCGATCATCTGCAGTTCGTCGCCGGTGACGGTTTTGCCGCCGAGATCCCCGCCGCACTCATCCTGAACCGTCACGGCAGCGAAGCGTGGCTGGCCATCGAGGATCCCGCCAAGCCATGGCCTGCCCTGAGCAAGCACCGCGACAGCGCCGGACCGTTCTATATCGTGTGGACGCAGCCGCAGGCCGCCCAGGTGAACCCGGAACAATGGCCGTATCAGCTGGCGGCAATCCATCGGCTGAGTGATGTTGCCGAACGGTTCCCGGCGATCGTTCCCGATCGCGCGCTGGCGGCCGACAGCCTGGTGCAACGCGGCTTCGTGGTATTCCAGCGCACCTGTTTCGCCTGCCACACACTCAACGGCGAAGGCGATGCGAAACTCGGGCCGGATCTCAATCTCCCGCATAACCCCACCGAATACCTGCGCGCCGACTTGCTGCGCGCGTTCATCCGCGACCCGCAATCGCTGCGTCGCTGGCCGCAGGCGAAGATGCAGGGGTTCGACGCGCAGGCGCTTTCAGATGCCGATCTGGACGCGGTGCTGGCCTATCTGCGCCACATGGCGGAGCGCAAAACCGGGCATTGACGGCAGGCATGGTTTCCGGACCGGCGCTGCACCCTGTCAGGGGTGATTCTTCAACCAAGCCTGCAGCGATCGTTCGCGCTGCTGCTTCGGCTCGCGCGCCAGTTCACGCACACGTGCATGAAATGCCGGCCAGTCGCGCCCGGCGCGCTCGAACAGCATGGCGAAGGCCGGCACCCACTGGTCGTACAGGCCGAACGGCAACAATCGTGCGTTGTTGATCGGCGTCGCCACCCATGCGTCGTAACGGTGGTCGCCAGGCCAGTCACGTGCGCGCCACTGCGCGTAGCGGAGGCGGAACGCCGCGATCTCTTGCTGCTTGCCAGCTTCCATCGCGGCCTCATCCACGCCGCTGGCGTACAGGGTCCGCAGGCGTGCGCGCAAATCCAGCACCAGCCGGGTGAAGCCGTCATCCATCGCCTGTCTACGGCCGTCCTGCGGCGGCAACCCGCGCGACCGACGCCACTCGCGCAGGCCCTCGTTCTGCACGAAGGTGGCGAAGGATTCGTTGAACGCCGTATCGCCCTTCACGTAAATCAGTTGATGCGCCAGCTCGTGGAAGATCGTGCTATCCAGCTCGTCGTTGTCCCAGCGCAGCATGCTTGAGAGGATCGGATCGGCAAACCAGCCGAGGGTGGAATATGCCGGCACGCCACCGATCCACACATCGTCGCCGCGCGCCTGCATCCGCGCCGCATCGGCCCTCGCCTCAGCCTCGCTGAACCAGCCGCGATAGGCGACGCAGCCGGTCACCGGAAAACATTGTGGCACCGCGTTCACCGAGTAGCGCGGCGTGGCAAACACGTTCCACACCACGTACGACCGATGCAGGTCGACGTAACCGGTGTAACTGCGATTGTCCGGCAACCCCAGCCGTTGCGAGGCGAACCGACGCGCCTGCTGCGCTTGCCGCAGGCGCGCGGCGAGCGCCGGATCGGTCGCCGGGTCGCGCAGCAGCTCGCTCACCGCGCGTCGGTGGGCGATCAGCTTGCCCTGCCCGTGCGCAGCTTGCGCGTAATAGCGCAGGCTGCTGCAGGCGCACAGCAAAAGGCCCACCGCCGCGATGACGATGAGCCTGGGAATGCAGATGCGTGATGACACGAACCGGAGCCGGGACATGCAGCCGATTGTGCCTCAAGCGTCAATCACGGTGATCCCTGTCGCCGCCTCGACCGCGACCACCACCGCGAGAACTGTTGTTGCCGCCACGTCCATGGTCACCGGATTGCTGCCCCTGTCCGTGACTCGAATGGCCTTGAGAGCCGTTGCCGCCATGGCTTCGGCCATCACCATCGCCGTGCCCCTGCCACTGGCCGGCATGGCTGCGGTAATCGCGGTGCCCGCGATAGTCGTCATGGTGATAACGCGAGCCGCCGTACCAGCCACTGCTGATGCCCACACTCACGCCCGGTGAGTAGCCGTAGTAACCGCTGCCGTAATAGCCGCTGCCGTAATAACCATCGTAGTAGTTCGGCGCCGCATAGTAGGCATTGCCACCCTGGCCATAATAGGCATCACCGCTGTAGCCGGAGCCACGCACATAGCTATAGCCCGGATCGTAATAACAACCCGAAAGTGCTGAAGCAGCAGCGATCAGGGCAAGACTGGCCAACAGGCGTTTCATGATCCGTCTCCACAGGGTGACGGCGCCACGCTAGGACTCGATGCTTGAACGCGTCATGAGTTTCCAGCGCATGGCTGGCTGGCGTTTACCTGCCAGCCATGTGCGGGGTGCTGCAAGGCACCGCGGCGGAAGCACCTCAGTCCTTGCGCTTGGCCTGTTCGCCGCGCTGGGGCGCCAGCACACGGCCATCGCCACCCTCGCCAGCCCCTTCGGCCGACATCGTCGAGTGCATCTCGGCGCCATTCGAGCTCGGATGGGGCGGATTGGCGTCAGGCCAGCTCGGCCCCTGCCGTACGCGCTCCTGCTTGGCTTCAAGCAACGCCTGAATCTTCGCCACCGCATCTTCCTGACTGATGTGGTGGATCGGTGCTTCCAGGGGGGCACGCTTGCGTACGGCGGGTTTGTTCGCGCCGGAAACCGCCTTTGACGCCGCCTTGCCGTTGGCGGCAGATGTCGGCAATGGCTTCTTCGGCGCCACGGGTGCAGCGGGCTTGCTGGCGACCTTGCGGATGGCTGCGGGCTTTCGTGGCGCAGCCTTCTTCGCGACAACTTCCTTTGTGGCAACTTTCTTCGCGACGGCTTTCTTCGCAACGACTTTCCTTGCAACGATCTTTCTGGTGACAACTTTCTTGGCGACAGCTTTCTTCGTCGCCGGCTTTCTGGTGGTGGCTTTCTTTGCTGTCACTTTCTTCTTCGCAGCAACCTTTTTCGCCGCTGGCCGCTTCAGCGCCGGTTTGCGCGCCGCCGGTTTACTGGCCGACGACTTGCGGACGGCGACCTTCTTCACTGCCGCCTTGCGGGGTGCCGCCTTGGTTGCGCCACGCGCTGCTGCTTTTTTCGCAGGCGCTTTCCTGACGGGTGCTTTCTTTGCCGCGGACTTCTTCGCAGCCGACTTGCGGGTCATAGCCATGCGTTCGTTCTCCTGCGGTGGTCGATGGGACAGGGCCAGTATGCACGCCTGCGGCGTCGCGGGCATCAGACACTGCAGCAAGCATTCATCCTCGACGCGCCGAGACGACGGTGCCGGTTACCGAACGGCAACTCAGCGAAAGCTGGGATGCATCAGCGCATCGAGAAAATGTGGAAGCACCCGATGGTTTACCAGCAAGGTGAAGATCACGCCGTACGCGGCACCCCACAGGTGCGCGCTGTGGTTGACGTTGCCCTGCCCGCGCCGATCCATGTAGATCGAGTAGCCGGTGTACAGCAACGCATAGACGATCGCCGGCATCGGTATCACCAGCACGACGATCTGCTGCCATGGCGCCAGCAGAATGAAAGCAAACAGCACCGCCGATACCGCGCCCGAGGCGCCAAGGCTGCGGTAGTTCGGGTTGGCGCGATTCTTCAGGTAAGTCGGCAGGATCGAGATCACCAGACCGCCGATATAGAACAAGGCGAAGCCGAACGTGCCCAGCGAATTGCTGAAGAACGGCTCCATCGCCCGGCCGAAGAAATACAGCGTGAACATGTTGAACAGCAGGTGGCTGAAATCCGCGTGTACCAAACCATAGGTCACCAGCCGGTGGTATTCGCGCTGCCGGGCGATCGCTGGCGGCCACAGGATCAGGTCGTTCATCAATCGGCTGTTCTTGAATGCCATGAACGAGACGATGCAGGTGATGGCGATGATGATGAGGGTGATCGGCATGAACGGTTCCGTGGCAGGTGCACAAAGCTTGGCATCTTGGCGCGCCGGCTCGTGCTTGTCGACTTCGCGCGCGTACTGCAAACCGCCTGGCAATCGCTTATGCCTCGCCCCTGCGCCGATATTCCGGAAGATCACTGCCCAGAACACCGCTGCACGGCTATGATTCGCCGCTTTATCCGGCCGTTTTCCGCCTGATGGACATATCCATGGCTTTGCTCCGTTACCTGCACTTGGACGTCTTTGCCGCCACGCTTGGCGGTGGCAATCATCTTGGCGTGGTGATCGGCGCTGATGGCTGGAGCACCGCCGCGATGCAGCGCTTCGCGCGCTGGACCGCGCTGGTGGAGACCACCTTCCTGCTGCCGCCGACCGATCCGAAGGCCAGCTATCGCGTGCGCATCTTCACCCCGCACAAGGAGATCCCGTTCGCCGGCCACCCCAGCATCGGCAGCGCGCACGCGGTACTGGAATGTGGCCTGGCCGAACCGCACGATGGCCTGCTATGGCAGGAGTGTGGCGCCGGCGTACTGCCGATTCGCGTGGAAGGCAGCGGCGTCACCCGCGAATTGTTGCTGCAGTCACCCGGCGAACGCATAGTGGCCACCGGCGATGACGCGCATCCGCTGCTGGCCGCGACGCTGACCGGCATCGAATCGGGCTCGCTGCCGCCGGCGCTGATCGATGGCGGGCGGCGCTGGTGGCTGGCCGAAGTGGCGGATGAGGCGAACTTGCGCAGGTGGCAACCCGACCACGCGGCGATCGGCGCACTCGCGCAGGCCAGCGACAGCATGGGGCTGTGCGTGTTCGCGCGCAGCAGTCATCCCGACTATCAACTCGTCGTGCGTGCGTTCCCGGCCGGCGTGGGCATTGTCGAGGATCCCGCCTCCGGTGCCGCCAACGGGCTGATTGCCGCGTATATCGCTCATGCCGAACCGCGCGGCGCACTGGTCCGCGGCTATCAGGTCAGCCAGGGGCGCGAGATCGGCCACGACGCACGGCTGGTCGTGCACATCGACGGCAAGGTGATCTGGGTCGGCGGGCGCAGCCACACCGTGGTCGACGGCACGCTGGACTGGAAGCCATAGCACTCGCCGCGGATGCCAGCTTCGCGACGTGATTACCCGCGTTCGTCCAGGTGCGCGCGACGCGCTGCGACCAGCGCCAGCGCCGACCAGTCCATCTCGGCATCGCCGGCGGCCAGCGCTTCCAGCAGGCTGTCGCGCAGCACGCCTGCAAACGGCAGCGGCACGCGCGCCGCCGAGCCGGCGGTCAAGGCCAGCTCGACATCCTTCAATCCCAGTGGCAGCGCAAACCCGGCCGGCTTGAAGCGCTGTTCGGCAATCAGCTTGCCGTAGCCCTGGTAGGCCGGCGCAGCAAACAGGGTGCTGGTCATCACCTCGAGAAAATCCGCTGCACTGACGCCGTGCGCGCGGGTCAGCGCGGTGGCTTCGGCCATGCTCTCGATGGCCGCTGCCAGCATGAAGTTGCCCGCGATCTTCGCCACGTTCGCGCGTTCGGGTGCCTCGCCCAGCGGCCACAATCTGCTACCCATCGCTTCCAGCAGTGGCTGCACGCGTTCGATCGCGGAGGGTTTGCCGGCCACGAGGATATTCAACTTCGCCGCAGCAGCCATGTCCGGACGGCCAAACACCGGCGCCGCAATGTACTCCAGCCCGCGTTTCTCGTGTTCCTCGGCCAGCTGCTGCGCCAGCGCCACCGAGATGGTGGAGTGATTCACGTGCACGGTGCCGCGATCCATCGCATCGAGCAGGCCGCCGTCGAGAAACACCTCGCGCACCGCCTGGTCGTTCGCCAGCATGCTGCACAGCACCTCGCCCTGCGCCGCGCGATCGGCGGTGCGCGCTACCTTGGCACCCAGCGACGCCAACGGTTCGGCAGCCGCCTCGGTACGATTCCACACCGTGAGCGCATGACCTGCTGCCAGCAGGTTGCTGGCCATCGCGCTGCCCATCGCGCCGAGACCGATGAATCCGACTTTCATGCAGATTTCCTCATGTTGATCCGGCACATAGTGAAGCACGCGGGGTATTCAATCCGCGCGAAATCTTCTGTGCGTCGAACATAAGTGGTGGCCTTCGACTTCGCCCGCAAAGAGCGCAGGCTGCGCTCGGAACCCGCCCCTGACCTGATCCGGACACGAACGGTTCCAATACGCCGGTCGCCCTGAGCGTAGCCGCGCAGCGGCACACTCGAAGGGCACCCTCACACCACCGCACCAGCCGCCTGCCCCGACGCCCACGCCCACTGGAAGTTGTAGCCGCCGAGCCAGCCAGTGACGTCGACCACTTCGCCGATGAAGTACAGCCCGGGCACCAGCTTCGACTGCAGGGTGCTGGAGGAAAGGCCGTCGGTATCGACGCCGCCAAGGGTGACCTCGGCGGTGCGGTAACCTTCGGTGCCACTGGCGGTGATCGGCCAGGCGTTGAGCTGACCGCCGACCTGCACCAGCTCGGCGTCGCGATACTGGCGCATCGGCCAGCTCTCGTACGCGGGGAGCGGCCAGGGATGGCCGCTGTCTTGAGGAGCGAGGAACCATTGCTCGCACAGGCGCTGTGCCAGCCGCTTCGGCAGCGCATCGCCGAGCACGGTCTTCAGCTCCGCCGCCGGTCGTGCCGCGCGCTGTTCGACCAGCCAGGCTCCAGCGTCCTGATCAGGCAGCAGGTCGATGCGCAGGTCGTCTCCCGGCTGCCAATACGATGAAATCTGCAGGATCGCCGGGCCGCTGAGGCCGCGATGGGTGAACAGCAAGCCGGCGCGAAACGACTGCTTGCCGACGCGCGTTTCCACGGCCGGCAAGGCCACGCCGGCCAGATCCTGGTAATGCTCCTGATGCTTGCCGCTCAGGGTCAGCGGCACCAGACCGGCTCGTGTGGGCAGCACGGCATGGCCGAACTGACGCGCCAGTTCATAACCGAAGCCGCTGGCGCCCATGCTGGGAATCGACAGGCCGCCGCTGGCGATCACCAGCGATTGTGCATGCACCTCGCCGCGCGTGGTGGTCACGCTGAAGCCTTCCGGCGTCTTGCGCACCCTCTGCACGCCACAGCTCGCCTCCACCGTGACGCCGGCCGCGGCGCACTCGTCCAGCAGCATGCGCACGATCTGCTTGGAGGAATCGTCGCAGAACAGCTGACCGAGCTCCTTCTCGTGATACGCGATGCGGTGCTTCTCCACCAGCGCGATGAAATCCCACGGCGTGTAGCGTGCCAGTGCAGACTTGGCGAAATGCGGATTCGCCGAAAGGTAATTGGCGGGTGTCGCGCCGGTATTGGTGAAATTGCAGCGACCACCGCCGGACATCAGGATTTTCTTGCCGACCTTGTTGGCGTGATCGACCACCAGCACGCTGCGGCCGCGCTGGCCGGCGGCGATCGCGCACATCAGCCCGGCGGCGCCGGCGCCGATGATCAGCACATCCAGTTTCATTCCGCCATCGCCTTCACCGGTTTGCATTGCAGCGGCGCATTATCCACCAGCCGCGCGGCGCGGCATCGCTTACACTGGCTCACCGTTCTCCACGAGTTGCCGCCATGCCTTCCTTTGACGTGATCTCCGAAGTCGACAAGCACGAGCTGACCAATGCGGTCGACCAGGCCAACCGCGAGCTGTCGACCCGCTTCGACTTCAAGGGCCAGGACGCGTCGTACGCGCTGGACGAGTTCGTGATCACCCAGAGCGCACCCAGCGAGTTCCAGCTGCAGCAGATGCTGGACATCCTGCGCGGCCGGCTGGTGGCGCGGAAGATCGACATCCGCGCGCTGGACGTCGGCGATCCGGAAACCAACCTGGGCGGCTCGCGGCAGAAGATCACCGTCAAGCAGGGCATCGAGCAACCGATCGCCAAGAAACTGGTGGCCGAACTGAAGGCTGCCAAGCTCAAGGTCGAGGCGCAGATCAACGGCGACAAGCTGCGCGTCTCCGGCAAGAAGCGCGACGATCTGCAGGACGCGATGGCCGTGCTGCGCAAATCGGAGGTCGAGCTGCCGCTGCAGTTCGACAATTTCCGCGACTGAGGGAGCCTCCGCGGTCAGGCTTTCGAAAGCAGCCGGCCGCCCATCGCCGCGTTGACCGCCACCACCGCGGCCACCGCCAGCGCGTGCGTCAGCAGATCGGTCGCGGCGGAATCGAACGAGTGGCAAATTTCCAGCAGGCTGGCCGAGGCCGCCGCGCTGGCCAGGCCGATCAACACCGCGGTAAGCACCGGCCGCAATGGGCAAGCGCGACGCAGCAGCACGATCAGCAGTGCGGACAGCGGGATCGAGAAGCTGATGATGAAGACCAGGCAATCGGCTGACTGATGCATGCTGGCGACCTGGGTGCCCGGCGCGACCCATTCGCGCAGGCAGCCGAGACCGCTGGCACCGATCCACAGCAAGGCACCCGGCAACGGCAGCCATGCCCAAGCTGGGCGCCGTCCCGGCACGCCCAAGGCAAACGCGGCCCACGCCGCGGTGACCGCGGTGATCACCGCACCCATGCCCGCCCAGCCGAGATCCGGCGTACCGGCCCAACGCCGCAGCATCGGATCCGCGCCGTAATGCATCAGCAGCACGGCGGCGATGACCGCCACCACCAGCATCCAACCAGCGGTGCGCAGCCATGGCGGCAGCAGACGCCGCACCGGCACCAGTTCGGTGCCAAGGCGGTCGATCAATGCCTCATGGAGTCGCGGGTCGGACATGATCTCAGGGTTCTCCATGGAAACGTTCACGTAGCGCCTTCAGCGCGCGGTGCAGGTTCACTTTCAGTGCGCCGGCGTTGCGTCCGGTGAGCTCGGCCGCCTCGCTCAGCGAATGCTCCTTGAGGCCCAGTTGTTCCACCGCCTCGCGCTGACCCGGTGGCAATTCGGCGATCGCCTCGCGCAGCCGTTGCGCCCGTTGCCCGCTTTCGGTGGCGGCGCTGGCATCGTGCTGGTCGGGGTGACTGTCCACTGCAAAATCATCGTGCAGCTCGCGACTGTCGCGACGACCGCGGCTGCGCAGCGCGTCGATCGCACGGCGGTTGGCGATCGCGGTGAGCCACGCATCGTACGAACGGGTCGGATCGTAGGTGTGCCGCACGCGATGCACGGTGATCAGGGTTTCCTGCACCACGTCGTCGATGTGATCCTGCGCCACACCCTGCCGCCGCGCCGCCGCACGGATCAGCGCCACCGAGTCGGCCAGCAGCTTCTCGTAGGCGCGCCGGTCGCCCGCCTGCGCGGCAGCCATCCACGCCGCCCGACGCTGGTCGGGCGTTTCGCTGATGCTGGCGGCGGCGGGTTCGACTGGCACGGTCCGGACGCGACTCATCCCACGGGAAAGTCCACTATCTAGACCCATGAAGCCTGTGGCGGTCAAGGTTTGCAACATGCGCGATCCACAACGGGGCATCTGTCAGGTCTTTCGCTGCATCCCACGCCAACGTTACTTCGTACAACGCAGGTAACCGTCATCCGCGTGACGGCGAATAGACAGACAACCTCCCACGGATGCCGCTCCCATGCTCGTGTTGATCCTCGCCTACCTCGGCGGTGTACTGACCATCCTCAGTCCCTGCATCCTGCCGGTGCTGCCGTTCGTGTTTGCCCGCTCGGACAAGCCGTTCATGCGCAACGGCCTGCCGATGCTGCTGGGCATGGCCATCACGTTTGCCGGGGTGGCCACGCTGGCTGCGCTGGGAGGCGGCTGGGCGGTGCATGCCAACCAGTACGGACGCATCGTGGCGCTGGTGGTGCTGGCCTTCCTCGGGCTGACCCTGCTGTCGACCCATCTGGCCGAGTGGATCACCCGCCCGTTCGTGGCGCTGGGCAACCGGCTGTCGCAGCGTTCGGCCGGCGATGGCGACTCCATCTGGTCCGCGGCCGGGCTGGGCGTGGCCACCGGTTTGTTGTGGGCGCCGTGCGCCGGGCCGATCCTGGGCCTGCTGCTGACCGGCGCGGCCCTGAACGGTGCCAGCGTGCAGACGACCCTGCTGCTGCTCACCTACGCTGGCGGCGCCGCCACCTCGCTGGGGCTAGCGCTGCTGATCGGCGGCAAGGTGTTTGCACTGATGAAGCGCTCGCTCGGTGCCGGGGAATGGGTGCGCCGTGCGCTCGGCGTGCTGGTGCTGTGCGGCGTGGCGGCAATCGCGCTGGGGCTGGATACCGGCCTGCTCACCCGCGTCTCGCTGGCCAGTACCGGCGGGATCGAGCAGCGTTTGATCAACGCAGTGCGCCCGCCACCGGCGCCGCAACCGGTGCTGAAGGCCGGTGCGCCGCTACCGATGGAAGGCGTGATGCCATCGCTGGCCGGCGCCACGCAATGGCTCAACAGCCCGCCGCTGACCAGCGAATCGCTGCGCGGCAAGGTGGTGCTGGTCGATTTCTGGACGTACTCCTGCATCAACTGCATCCGCTCGCTACCGTATGTGCGCGGCTGGGCCGACAAGTACAGGGATCATGGCCTGGTGGTGATCGGCGTGCACGCGCCGGAGTTCGCGTTCGAGAAGGACCCGGCCAACGTCGCCAAGGCGGTCAGGGACCTGGGCGTGAATTATCCGGTGGCGCTGGACAACGACTACGCGATCTGGAAAGGCTTCAACAACCAATACTGGCCGGCGCACTACTTCATCGACGCGCAGGGCCGGATTCGCAATCACCACTTCGGCGAAGGCGACTATCAGGAAAGCGAAGACGTGATCCGCCAGCTGCTGACCGCGGCGGGCCAGAAGAACCTGCCGGGCGGCTACGTCAGCGACAACCATCATGGCGTCGAAGCCGCCGCGTCGAACGATCCCACCCGCTCGCCCGAAACCTACGTCGGCTATGCCCGCGCGCAGAATTTCCTCGGCGGCAAGGTGGCACATGACGACGCATGGGATTACCACGCGCCGAATGCGCTCGGCGCCGATCAGTGGTCGCTCGATGGCCGCTGGAGCGTGCACGCCGAGAACGCGCAACTGGCGCAGGCCGGCGGCAGCATCGTTTACCGCTTCCGTGGCCGTGACCTGCACCTGGTGCTTGGCCCCGCCAGCAACGGCAAGCCGATCCGCTTCCGCGTGACCATCGATGGCAAGCCGCCCGGTGCCGATCACGGCATGGATACCGATGTCGACGGCAACGGCACGATCACGGCGCAGCGCCTGTACCAGCTGGTGCGCCAGGCCAACGGCAGTGGCGAGCGGCTGTTCCAGATCACTTTCCTCGATCCGGGCGTGCAGGCCTACGCGTTCACGTTCGGCTGACCGCTCTTGCTCTCGTGGGAGCGACTTCAGTCGCGATGCTCCTGCGCGATTCGAAAAGCGATCGCGACTGAAGTCGCTCCCACAGAAACGTAACCACGGAGGCTCCCATGTCACGTCTTGATGAAACCCTCGCGATGGATCGCCGCCGCTTCCTGCGCGCGAGCCTCGCTGGCGGGGCCATGCTCGTCGCCGGTGCTGGGCTGGTTATTCCACGGCTGTTCGCTGCCGAAAACACGCCGGTCGGCAAGCCCGGCAACGTGTTGCTGCAGATCTTCGGCGACGATGGCCGCGATCTCGGCACACGTCAGGTGCCGAAACTGGTGCTGACCGAGGCGCAATGGCGGCAACGGCTGTCGCCGGCGTCGTACGAGATCATGCGCCGCGACGGCACCGAGCGAGCATTCAGCGGCGACCACGAGAAACCCGCCATCGCCGGCCTGTTCCGCTGCATGGCCTGCGCCACCGCGCTCTACGACGCAGCCACCGAGTTCGATTCCGGCACCGGCTGGCCCAGCTTCTGGCAGCCGATCGCCAAGCGCAACGTGATCGAACACCGGGACCACATGTTCGGCATGGAGCGCATCGCGATCAGCTGCGCCGGCTGCGACAGCCATCTCGGCCACGTCTTCAACGACGGGCCGGCACCGACCGGGTTGCGCTACTGCATGAATTCGGTGGCGCTGCGGTTTGTGCCGCGCCACACCGGCTGAAGCGTTACGCGCGGACAGCGTGCCGCCACAACGGCATCATCACGTTCGCGCGCGCATAACCAGACGGTCATCGTCGTTCCGAATCGCCCGCTGGAGATCGCCCGCATGAAACGTCTGATCCGGTCCGCACTCGCCTCGCTGTCACTGGCCTCACTATCGCTGGCCATCCCTGCGCTGGCATATGCCGCCGACGGCTACGTCACCGGCAACGTCAACCTGCGCGCCGGGCCGGCGCCGGACTACCCACTGATCGCGCTGATTCCGGCCGGCACCGAGGTGAGCGTGCAAGGCTGCACCGACGGCTGGGAATGGTGCGACGTGATCGTCTACGGCAACCGCGGCTGGGTCGCCGGCAACTACGTCGAATACGAGTACCAGGATCGGCCGGTGCTGCTGCCCGCCTACGGCGCGCAGATCGGCATTCCGATCGTCACGTTCGTGATCGGCACTTACTGGGACAACTACTATCGCAGCCGGCCGTTCTATCGCGAGCGTACCCGCTGGTACCAGCGCTCCGTCGTGCGCCGGCCGCCGCCACCGCCGCCGCGCCATCCGTACCGGCCGCCATCACGTGGTTCGTCCGGTCCTGGCCGGCCACCGGTCAACCAGCCGCATCCGCCAATATCGCATCGGCCGATGCCGGGGCCGATCACGCCAGCGCCCGGTCTTCGCCCGACGCCGGTCAATCGGCCCAGGCCAGCAGCTGCCCAGCCGGGTCGAGCCGACGAATCCCGTCATCAACGGGTATCGCCACCCGCCGGACACGCGGTACCCAGCCCATCCCGGCCCACGCGGAACGTTGCCGCGCCGCCGGCCGGCAGCCGGCCATCGGCCCATCGTCCTGAACCGGCCACCGGCCACGCTCCATCGGGCAAACCGGACAAGGGCAAGACGAAAGCGCGTGACCCGAAGGACAATCAGCACGGTCATTGATCGCACAGCCAGGTCGCGCTGCCGTACGTACCGCGCAACAGATAGGGACAGCCAACCGGCAGTGGCACAAACGCCGCTGCCGCGAGCGCGCGAGCGACCGGTGGATCGTCGATGAGCGCTGGCGCGGCTATGTGTAGAGCCTGCAACGCGCGCGTCACACCTCATCCACGCGTGGCATAGCAGCCTCTCATGCGTCCGCTTGCCGAGGCCCTCTGCCCACGGCATCCGGTCCCCTATCAAAGACGGGAGTTGACATGAAAACCGTGATGGAAGCCTACCGCCGGCAACTGGACCGGCAAAAGCAGAAGGGTGGCATCGGCTGGATCTTCTTGTGGTTGCTCGGCGTACCGATCCCCGTGCTGATCGTGCTGTTCCTGTTGCGCGGCTGCACCTGATAAGCATGCGTAGCGACTCTTCATCGACCGTTGTCGAGACGATTACGTACAGACGGAGAAAGACATGGCGCAGGTAGACATCGAAAGCAGCGCGATCGTGGATGTGGTGCATCCGACCATGCATTGGGGCGCGATCATTGCCGGCTGGCTGGTTGCCGTGGGCATCGCTTTCATGATGTACGTCGCCGGCCTGGCGATGGGGTTTTCCGCGTTCGACCCGCACCACGCCGAGGCCACCGCCAAGAGCATCGGCATGGGCACATGCGCATGGCTTGTGCTGACCTGGGTGGTTTCGTTGTTGATCGGCGGCATGTTTGCCAGCTGGTTCGATGGCAGGGACGATCAGACCATCGGCGCGATGCACGGCGTCACCGTATGGGGGCTTTCGATCGCCGCATCCGGCCTGCTGCTGGCGCTAGGCATCGGTGGCGCGATCGGCAGCGGTGCCAACCTGGTCACCGGTGCGGCCGGTGGCATGCACGGCCGCGTCATGGCACACCCCGGCGACGGCGGCATGGGTGACGACGCCGGTACGTTGTTGCAGGCGCAGCTGATGCAACAGGTCAGGCAGACCGGCCGCACCAGCGCAGCACCGGCGGACATCACCGCGCCAAGCAGCAGCGTGGAGATGCACGCCGCGCCCCCACGGCTTGATCCACGCACGGCGGACGCGGTCACGGCGGCCCTGCTGGCAGATCATCCCGACAACGCCAAGGCCCTGCTTGGCGCCAACACCGGCATGTCACAAGCCGACATCGATAGCACCGTGCAAAGCCTCTCCGCACAGGCAAACCAGGCCAGGGCAAACCTCAAGACCGCTGCCGATAGCGCAGCCCGCTACAGCGCCATGGCGATGTGGGTGCTGTTTGTCAGCTTGCTGCTGTCGCTGCTCGCCGCAGCGCTCGGTGG
The DNA here is from genome assembly GCF_006438785.1 of Rhodanobacter glycinis. GTDB lineage: Bacteria > Pseudomonadota > Gammaproteobacteria > Xanthomonadales > Rhodanobacteraceae > Rhodanobacter > Rhodanobacter glycinis_A. The sequence goes on from NZ_RCZB01000007.1 coordinate 95,251, forward strand.
ATGGATCGGCGCCGCGCATGTGCATCGGGTCTATCACTTGCGCCGGTATGCGCGCAGCGCACCGCTGCGCTGAGCCAGCTCATGCACTCCATGGCCACCAGCCGTAGCCATGGAGTGCATAACGGTCTGCCGCACGCTCGAACCGATTGCGCACGCTGATCCCGCCGCAAAGCAGATACAGCGGAAGGAACAGCGGACCCAGCAGCATGTACTGGTACACATGGGCGCGTTCGTGATCGGCCAGCGATACAGTCGGCTCGATGCAGCGCCCAGCGCGATGTGCGTAGGTAAGGCACGGCGTGTCCAGCCGTTCGCCGGTGTGCAGGATCACGTTGCCCAGGGTCAACGCGCCGCCACTACCCCACGGCCAGCGCCGTACCACCAGCGCCAGCTCGGCCGCCTGCCAGCGCATGCGCGCGCCGAATGCGAGACCCAGCAATCCCGCCAGCACGCCGGGCACGCTGCTCGGCAACGTCCATAGCATGCCCAGCGCCAGCAGGCCGCGCGACAGCTTGCGCGAGCGGAATCCGGCTGAACGACTCTGCATGCTCACTGGCGGATACCTGTGTTCACTTGGGTTTGTGCGCCGCCGTCGCCATCTTGTCGGCCATGGCGCCGTGCGCGCATCCCTTGTCGGAGTCTGCCATGAATACCCCATTGGCCATCCCCTGCCCGCACTGCGGTGCACTCAACCGCGTGCCGGCAGAACGTGCCGGCGAGCAACCCAACTGCGGTCGCTGCAAGCAGGCGTTGTTCACTGGCCATCCGGTGGATCTGACCACCGCGAATTTCGACGCGATCGCCGGTCGCGGCGACCTGCCGGTACTGGTGGACTTCTGGGCGCCATGGTGCGGGCCGTGCGTCGGCTTCGCGCCGGTGTTCGTGCAGGCTGCCGGCAAGTTCGAACCACGCGTGCGGCTGGCCAAGCTCGACACCGAAGCGCAGCCGCAACTGGCCCAGCGTTTCAACATCCGCAGCATTCCCACGCTGATCATGCTGAAGCAGGGGCGCGAGATTGCCCGACAATCCGGCGCACTCAACGCGGCGCAATTGCAGCAGTTCGTCGAAGGCGCGCTGGCGCGCGGCTGATCCACGGGCTCAGCCTTTGCGCACCACGTTGCCGGCGGCGCCGCTACCCGCCGCCTGCCAGCGCAGCCAGTCGATCACGGCGGCTACCGCCGGGCGCGGCTTCGTCGATGGCCGCACGACCCAGTAGGACGGCCCCAATGGCACGCTGAGTTCGCCAAACGGGCGCAGCAGGCTGCCATTTGCCACGTCGTCCGCCGCCAGCCGATGGCGTGCCAGCGCCACGCCCTGCCCCTGCATCGCCGCACGCAGCACCAGATCGGACGAGGTGTAGCGCGCGCCACCCTGCAGCGCCAGCTTCGCCGGTCCATGCGCCTGCCGCCACAACTCCCACGACGCCTGCGGGTCGCGGTCGTGCAGCAGGCGCAGGCCCGCCAGCTGCTCCGGCTTCGATGGACGTCCGGACGCCTGCCACAAGGCCGGGCTCATCACCGGATACAGCGCGTCGTCCATCAGCGGCTCGGCATGCAGTTGCGGCCAGGGCCCCTCGCCCATGCGGATGGCCAGATCGATGCGGCCATCGTCCAGCGCATCCAGCCGCTGCTCCACCTGCACCGACAGCTCGATCTTCGGGTGTGCCTTTTCCAGCGCCGGCAGCCGCGACAACAGCCAGCGGATCGCAAACGATGGCGAGGTCGACAAGGTCACCGCGTGTGCAGGGCGGGTCTCGCGCAACGCCGCCACCGCCTGTTCGATCGTGCGCAAGCCGGCCAGCGTGGCGGGGCCCAGCGCATCACCCTGCGGCGTGAAGACAAGCGCCCCTCGCCCGGCCGAAGTACGCAGCAGCGGCACGCCGAGCCAGCGATCCAGCTCGCCCAGATGCCGGCTCACCGAGGAGTGCGCCATGCCCAGCTCACGCGCGGCAGCACGGACGCCGCCGTGGGCATAAACCATGGCAAAGGCGCGCAGTGCATTCAAAGGCAGCTCGTTCATGGTCGGAATTCTAGACCATAAAAACCGCAACATCGACCAGCCGGCCGTCGGATCATGCTCATCATTCGACCATTGCCGAAGGAGACACCACGATGGATCGCCTGACCGCCCTGGCTGGCCTGCTCTGCGCTGCCGCGATCACGCCCGGCCCGAACAACCTGGTGGTGCTGCGTGCCGCGGGGCATGCGGGCATTCGCGCCGCGGTGCCGGCCATCACCGGCATCGTGCTCGGCGGCCTGCTGTTGCTCGCGCTGACGGCGCTCGGTGCGGGCGCGGCATTCGCGGCACATCCATCACTGAAACTGTGGATCGGGGTCATCGGTTCGCTATATCTGGCCTGGCTTGGCGTGTCGCTGTGCGCTGGCGGCCTGGCGCCACGATACTCCGGCGCTGCCGCGACGGAACTGGCTTTGCCTGCTGGCACGCTGGGCCTGATCGGCTTCCAGTTCCTCAACCCGAAAAGCTGGGTGATGGTACTGACCGTGCTGGCGACGCTGCCCGCAACGACCCTGCGTGACTACCTGCCGCTGGCCGGATTGTTCGTGCTGATTCCAACCCTGTGCCTGTTGCTGTGGGCCTCGCTGGGTGCATGGCTCGCACGCTGGCTGGTCCGACCTGTGGTTCGCCGCGGCGTCGACATCGTGATGGGCGTCCTGCTGGTCGTCTGTGCGGGCCTGCTGCTGATTGAACCCTGATTGCCCTGCCCTCGATCTAGACACCCCGGAGACAAACATGATCATTCACAACATACCTCCCGTCCGCCATGTGGTGTGCCTGGCCGGCAGCCTGCGCCGCGACTCGTGGAACCGGCGGCTGCTGCGCATGGCCGCGGCACATGCTCCCGCAACGCTGCGTCTGGACGTATGGGACGGGCTGGATGCCGTGCCGATGTTCGACGAGGATCTGGAACTACGCGAACCCGATGGCCCCGCCGGCGTGCGCTCATTGCGCGCCGCGATCGCCGCCGCCGATGGCCTGATCATCGCCACACCTGAGTACAACCACGCCATGCCGGGCGTGCTGAAGAATGCGCTGGACTGGCTTTCGCGCGAATCTCCCGAGGGCGAGGTGCTGCTGGAAAAGCCGGTGGCTGTGCTCGGTGCCAGCGCAGGTCCGTGGGGCACGCGCCTGGCGCAGGCATCGCTGCGGCAGGTGCTGCACACCTGCGGCGCACTGGTGATGCCGACGCCGACCCTGTTCATCGCCAACGCCGCCGGCCGCTTCGACGAAAATGCCGCGCTGGTCGACCAGGCCACCGGGCTATCGCTACAGCGTTTCGTGCTGGCCTTCGAACAGTGGATGGCGCGTGTCGCGCCGGCGCTCGCCCGGCCGCAAGCCGGGTTGACGATCGCGCGCTGATTGCAGGCGGCGCATCCGGATGGCGGGTACGGATGCCCGCCACCCATGCCTTTACGCACACTCCCGCCGCCGTGCAGACAGGTAGGCTTGGCGCTTTCGTCGCGAGGAAACGGCCCGTGCGCAAGTCCCTGCAATCTGCCCTGCTGGCAGCATTCGTGCTGACCGGATTCAACCCGGCGCCGACGCTCGCCGCCGACGCCCACAAGCCGGCAGCGGCAGCGGCAGACGATGCTGGCAGCAACGGGTTCCACCTGCCGCCGTTTCCGGCGGATGCGCACGTCACGCAATCCACCACGGCGAACGGCAAGACACTCAAGTACACCGTTACCGTCGGTTCGCTGCCGGTGCGCGACGCGAAGGGCGTCATCACCGGCGAGGTGGTCTTCACCGCCTACACCATGGCCGGCAAGGACCGGCCGGTGACGTTCGCACTCAATGGCGGGCCGGGCGCGTCGTCGGTGTATCTGAACTTCGGTGCGATCGGCCCGAAGAAGGTGAACTTCGGCGTCGAGGGCGACAACCCCTCCGATCCGGCGATGCTGCACGACAATCCCGGCACCTGGCTGGGCTTCACCGACCTGGTGTTCATCGATCCGGTGGGCACCGGCTACAGCCGCGCGCTGGTGGAAGACAAGGAAGCCACCAAGCAGTTCTACAGCACCGATACCGACATCAAGTATCTCTCGCGCATCGTCTACGACTGGCTGGTCAAAAATGGCCGCATGACTTCGCGCAAATATCTGGTCGGCGAAAGCTACGGCGGTTTCCGCGGCCCGCGCATCACCGACTACCTGCAGACCCAGCTCGGCGTGGCGATGAACGGCGTGGTGTTGTTGTCGCCCTATCTCGACCCGGCGGCATCCGATGACGAGAACGTGTCGCCGCTGCCGTGGATGCTCACCCTGCCCTCGATTGCCGCCGCACACCTGGAGCGCGAGCACAAGCTGACGCCCGAGGCGATGGCCGGGGTCGTCGAGTACACCCGCGGCGAATATGCCAGCGACCTGATGCGCGGCCGCTCCGATCCGCAGGCCACCGATCGCGTGGTCAGGAAAGTAACCGAACTGACCGGGCTCGATCCACTGTTCGTGAAACGCTCCGGCGGCAGGCTGGAAACCCAGGCCTATCTGCGCGAGGTGTATCGCGCCGAAGGTCGGCTTGGCAGCCGCTACGACTCCAACGTCACCGCATGGGATCCGTTCCCGTATGCACCGCATCAGCAAACTGGCGATCCAATCCTCAACGGCATCATCGCGCCGACCACCAGCGCAATGGTCAACTTCGTCACCCGGACCGTGGGCTGGAAATTCGAGGGCCGTTACAACGCACTGAGCTACGAGGTGAACAAGCTGTGGCATGAGGACGACGACGCGAACAAGGGCTCGGTGGCGCAGTTGCGCGAAGCGGTGGCGAACGACCCGGGTCTGCGCGTGCTGATCGCGCATGGGTGGGACGACCTGTCCTGCCCGTTCATGGCCTCGGTGCTGATCGTCGACCAGATGCCGGCGATGGGCGACCCGGCCCGCGTGCAGGTGAAGAGCTATCCCGGCGGTCACATGTTCTATGCGCGAGCGGGCAGCCAGTCCGCTTTGACCAGCGACGTCAAGGCGCTGTACGGCACGAAGTGATCGATGTCAGTCGGGCGCGCATGCCATGCGCGCCGACCGGCAATCCGAGCCGGCGTACGAAACGACTCAGCGCGCCACCGTGCTGGCGCGCACCAGATATTGCACGCTGAACATCTGCTCCGGGTCGGTCCACACACGCAGCACTGCCAGCCCGGCACGGGCCGCCAGTGCAGCGAAATCCTCCAGCGAATACTTGCAACTGTATTCAACCTGGATCGCCTCGTCCGCACGGAACGGCACGCTCACGCGGCCCACTTTGACCTGTTGCTCGCGGCGGCTGACGATGTGCGTCTCGATGCGCCCGGCCATCGGGTTGTAGTGCGCCCGATGCGCGAACGCCGACAGCTCGAAATTGCTGCCGATCTCGCGATTCAACCGGGTCAGCATGTTGAGTGTGAACCTGGCAGTGACGCCGGCGCGATCGTTGTAGGCCGCCTCGATCACCGCGGAATCTTTCTTCAGATCCACCCCGATCAGGATACCGCCGGCGTCACCCATTTCGTTGCGCATCTTGCGCAGCAGCACGGCTGCCTCACGGCTCTCGAAATTGCCGATGGTGGAGCCGGGGAAATACACCACCGTGCGACGCGGTGCACGCGGTGGAATCGGCAGCCGCAGCGGCTTGCTGAAATCCGCACACAACGGCTGCAGCGGCAGCTGTGGAAACTCGGTGGCCAGACGTTCGACACTCTGCCGCAGCGGCTCGGGCGAGATTTCCACCGGCACGTAGGCAACCGGCGCATGCAGGTGCTGCAGCAGCATGCGGGTCTTGCGTGCATTGCCGCTGCCGTACTCGACCAGCCGCACTTCGCTGCCGAGGGTGTCGGCGATGTCCTGCGCGTGCTCGGTCATCAACGCGATTTCGCAACGCGTAAGGTAGTACTCCGGCTGCTCGCAGATCTCGTCGAACAGCGCGGAGCCGCGCTCGTCGTAAAACAGCCACGACGGCAGCCGTTTGGGTTTCGCGCCGAGGCCGCGCTGGGCAACCTCCAGCAAATCGTTCACCGGCGGGCGACGGTCGTCGTCGCTGACGCCACAGGGTTGCACACTGCTCATCGGTCCTGTCCCAGTCGCAGCCCGGCAAACTGCCAGCGGGCATGGGGTGGAAAGAAATTGCGGTAACTGGCGCGCAGATGTTCCCGAGGAGTGACACAGGAACCGCCGCGCAATACCCACTGACCGCACATGAATTTGCCATTGTATTCGCCCAGCGAACCGGGCAGCGGGCGGAAGCCCGGATAGCTGACGTACGGCGAGGCCGTCCATTCCCATACATCGCCATAGAGCTGCAGCAGGCCTTCGCCAGCGCTTGCCGCGCGCGGCTGGAAGCGTTGCTCATCCTGCAGGTTGCCGTCGATGGCGACGCCCTGTGCCGCCGATTCCCATTCCGCCTCGGTGGGCAGCCGTGCGCCGGCCCAGCGGGCAAAAGCCTCGGCCTCGTAGTAGCTCAGATGACAGGCCGGTTCGTGCGGATCGAGCGCGCGCACGCCGGCGAGGGTGAACTCGCTGGCCAGGTCGTCCTGCCAGTAAAGCGGGTGCTGCCAGCCTTCGCGTTGCACGGTGGCCCAGCCGTCGGACAGCCACAGACCCGGCTCGCGGTAGCCACCTTCGCGCACGAACGCCCGGTACTCGGCATTGGTCACCAGCCGGTTGGCCAGTGCATGCGGGTGCAGCAGGCTGCGGTGGCGTGGGGTTTCGTTGTCGAACGCGAAGCCCTCGCCACGATGACCGACCTCGACAATGCCCTCGTTGCCATCGACGAAGCGCAGCGGCACCGTGTTCGCGACCGTCGGTGCGATGGGCGTGCGATACGCCGGCTGCAGCGGGTTGGACCAGAACGCGTGCTTGATGTCGGTCAACAGCAGTTCCTGGTGCTGTTGCTCGTGCTGCAAGCCCAGCTCGACCAGGGCTGCCAGCTCCGGGTCATCATGGCGGCTCAGCAGGTTGCTCACCGCGTCGTCGATGTAGTGCCGATAGTCGCGCACTTCATCCAATGAAGGTCGCGACAGCAGACCACGTTGCGGACGCGCATGCATCGGCCCGACCGACTGGTAGTAGGAGTTGAACAGGTAGTTCCAGGCCGGATCGCGTGGCCGAAAGGCTGGATCACGGCCCAGCACGAACTGCTCGAAGAACCAGCTGGTGTGCGCCAGGTGCCACTTGGCGGGGCTGGCGTCGGGCATCGATTGCAGCAGCATATCCTCGGCGCTCAGGCCGGCGCACAGCTCCAGCGTGCGTTGCCGCACATGTCGGAATCGTGTCGTCGTCATGGCCGCTGTTGACGACTGCCGGGCGGCCGTCATCGCCGGTGCTCCGGCAGGGCCAGCGGCACGGCTGCGGGCCGGAGCGTCGTGGGGTGTCTATCGTTCAAAAGCATGTCCATCAGCATGCCGTGCCAACCGTTCACTTCTTGTGATAAGAAGATGGCAGATACTTTGCATCGCCCTGCCCCATGCCTGCGCCGGTACCGGTCGGCATGCACTCCCCCGTGATCAGTCACGGTACGCGTTCAGCCCGACCAGACCGAGGTAACGCCCATGAAAATCATCGCCACCACCCTGCTGCTCGTCCTCGCCATGGGCGCCAGTGCCGGCACCGTGCAGGCGTCCGAAACCGCGGCAGCACGATCGCCGCTGCCGGCAGCCGATTGCATCGACACCACCCAGATCAACGAGTGGCACATCGTGGATGCGCGCACCGCCATCGTGCGTACCGGCCCGAAACGTTATCTGGTGACTTTGCAGAGCGCGTGTCCGCGGCTGGGCATGGCGCCAGCCGGCCTGATCTTCCGGCCCAATCCGTCAAACGCCGCCGTCAATCAGGGCCGCATTTGTGGCGAGACCGGCGAGACCGTGCGCTCGCACAACCAGCCGCCATGTGCGGTCGAGTCGGTCAGCAAGATCGACAAGGCCCGTTTTGATGAAATGAGCGCGCGGGCCAAACACCATGGAAGCGGTGCGGACCAGCCGACGGCCATGCCCGCCCACTAGCCTCGCCTGTGCCAGCTGCTGAAAACAGAAGAGCCCGGCATGTCCGGGCTCTTCTGTTTTCATCGGGTTCGCCGCGGGCCTCAATTGTCGTCGTAGCCATCGTCACGATCGTAGCCATCGTCACGAATGTACCGCGTCTGCTGGTCGTCATAGACCACCGTGCGGGTTTCGACCACGCGACGCTGCACGATCGGCGGGCCATCTTCGTAAATTACCGTGCGCGGCTGGCTATAGACCGGCGCACCGTAATACACCGGTGCAGGGCGCATGGAATCAGCTACCAGGCCAAGCACCGCACCGGTGACGATGGCCCCGGCAATCCAGCGGCCGCCACTCCAGTGCCCGCCGCCGTGACCGCCGTAATAGCCGCCATGACCGCCGTAGTTGCCACCGTGATAACCACCGTGGCCGCCATGCCCACCACCCCAGCCGCGCGCCGATGCGCCGAGCGGCATAGCCAGCGCGGCCACCATCGCGAGACTGAGTACTGCCAGCTTGCCTGCGCCACTGAAACCTGCACTATTGAAACGTCGGGTCATGAGCTTTCTCCGTTGTACGGACGGATGCTCGACTGATCACGCTTAATGTGGACTGAAGGGTTCACTTTTTGATGCGCGCCGTATCCCAGGGATTTATCCCGGGATCGGCCTTGCGCCGCCGCAGCAGCCAGCAACCATGGATGTCGGCGCGGCGAGCGAAGTCGAACGGGATGCTGGGGGCGGTCCAGTCCTCGATCTCGAAGCGCTGTTCCAGCTCCGCCCGGTCGAGCTTGAAGCGGCGGAAATTGTTGGAGAACACGATCACGCCATCGCGGGTCAGCCGCTCGTTGCAGGCATCGAGCAGCTTGACGTGATCGCGCTGCACATCGAAATCTTCGGCACGTTTGGAATTGGAAAAAGTGGGCGGGTCGACAAAGATCAAGCCGTAATGGCCGCGGTCGCGCTGCAGGAATTCCAGGGCGTCGAACTGCATGAGTCGGTGACTCGCGCCGCTGAAACCGTTCAGCGCGAGATTGCGCGAGGCCCATTCCAGATACGTGGCGGACAGATCCACGCTGGTGGTTTCCAGCGCGCCGCCGGCCGCAGCGTGCACGCTGGCGGTGGCCGTGTAGGCAAACAGGTTGAGAAAACATTTTCCATCCGCCAGTTCACGCACCTTGGCGCGCACCAGCCGGTGATCGAGGAACAGGCCGGTGTCGAGATAGTCGGTGAGGTTGACCAGAAATTTCAGGCCATCCTCCTCCACCTCGATGAACTCGTTGCGCTGGTCGAGCTGGCCGTATTTCGAACCACCCTTGCCGCGTTCGCGCGTCTTGATCGCGATGCGCTCGCGCGGCACGCCCAGTACCTCGCCGGCGACACGGGCGATCTCGCGCAGGCGCAGGCGAGCGATGTCCGGCGGCACGTCGGCCGGTGCGCGATATTCCTGGATGTGCAGGTGATCGTCGCCGCTGGTGTCGCCGTAGACGTCGATCGCGGCGGCGTACTCGGGCAGGTCCTGATCGTAAGCGCGCCAGCAGTGGACTCCTTCACGGGCAAGTCGCTTGCGCAGATGCTTGACGTTCTTCTCCAACCGGTTCTTCAGCATCTGCGCGCCGGCCGACAGCGGCTTGGGCTCGCGCGGCACCTCATCGCGCTTGCTGAGATCGAAGGTCAGCAGCACGGTTTCCAGCGCACCGTTGTACAACGCATAGCGCTTGTCCGCGTGCAGCTGCATCGCACGGCCCAATTCCACATCACCGGCCAGCACGGCGGCGCGCCAACCGGTGAAGCGCGCGCGCAAGGTATCGCCCACCGCGCGGTACAGCTTCGGCATCTCTGCGCGTTCGCCCAACCGTTCGCCATACGGCGGGTTGGTGATCACCAATCCGTACTCGATACCCGGCGGTGGCGCGGCATGCGTCACGTCCTGCTTGTCCAGTGTGAAGAAGCCGGCCACACCGGCTTCCTGCGCATTGCGTTTGGCCGTCTGCACCATCCGCGGGTCGGCGTCGCTGCCGAAGAACACACTGCGCAATCCGCGCAGACCGGTTTCGGCGCGCTGCTTCGCTTCATCCAGCAAGCCGCGCCACAGCGCAATGTCGTGCTGCTGCCAGCCGAGAAAGCCGAAATACTCGCGGCGCAGACCTGGCGCCACATCGGCCGCCATCAATGCTCCCTCGATCAGCAGCGTACCGGAGCCGCACATCGGATCGAGCAGTGCGCCGCCGGCGGCGTACACCTCGGGCCAGCGCGCGCGCTGCAGCATCGCGGCGGCGAGGTTTTCCTTCAGCGGCGCCTCGCCCTGCACTTCGCGCCAGCCGCGGCGGTGCAGCGGCGAGCCGGCCAGATCCAGCGACAGCGTGGCGCGATCGCGGCGCACACGCACGTTGATGCGAATGTCGGGTTCGTCGGTATCGATGCCGGGCCGGTTGCCGTCGCGCTGACGGAACTGGTCGACTATCGCGTCCTTGGTGCGCAGGCCGATGAACTGGCTGTGGGTGAGTTTGCTCATCGCGGTACCGGCATCCACCGCGAAGGTGGCATGCGCGGCCAGATGCTGGCTCCAGTCGATCTCCTGCACGCCGCGATACAGCGCGTCGTCGTCGGCCGCATCGAACTCGGCCAGCGGCAGCAGGATGCGGCTGGCCAGGCGCGACCACAGGCAGGCGCGATACGCCGTTTCCAGCGTGCCGGAAAAATGCGCGCCAGCCAGCGCCTCGCGCACGTCGCTGGCACCGATCGCGATCAGCTCATCGCGCAGGAGATATTCCAGGCCCTTGGGGCAGGTCGCGAAATAGTGGCTCATGCGGTGGTCGCCAGCTGGTCCAGCAGCAGTCGGAACTGCGCGGTGATCGTGTCCATGCTTCCGCTCAGCCGGTGGTCGTCGTCCAGCACCAGCAGCGGTAGCCGGCGCTGGGCGGCGAACGCCTGCACGCCTGCCAGCGGACAGACTTCGTCGCGCCAGCCGTGGATCAGCAATGCCGGCACGTTGCTCCGCAGGTCGAACTTGCGCGCATAACCCGGGATCTCGCTCGGCGTGGCCAGCAACAGCAAACCGGCCACGGGCACATCCAGCGAAACCAGCCCGGACACGAACGCGCCCATGCTGGAACCGACCAGCAGCGGCGGCGTATCCAGCGCCTCGATGGTGGCGCGCAGGCGGGCGATCCGCGGCGCCACCGAGCCGGCATGGCCGCGCGCGTCGTCGGCGACGTAGTCCGGCCGCTGCGTGCGCCAGCCCAGCGATTCGGCCAGCACAGCCAACGCGCTCACCTTGGTGGCGTCCGGACCGGAGTCCGAGCCGTGCGAAAGAATGATCTGGCCGCGCATGGCGGTCTCCATGAAAACTGCAGAATGCAAGGCGTTCATGGTAACAGGCGACGTTTCCGGACGGCCTTGCCTCATGCGAAACTGCGGCGCATGAGCCTGAGCATCCGCGACCAGCCGTTGCCCTACGTCGAAACCTTGCCCGAGCGCTCCGTCGACGCTGTCGAGCTGGTGGTGATCCACTGCACCGAGCTGCCGGACCTGGCCACCGCCCGCGAATACGGCGAAAAGGTGCTGCACCCCAGCGGCACCGGCAACAGCGGGCACTACTACATCGACCGCGATGGCACGGTTTACCGCTACGTTCCTGGCACGCGGGTGGCAAACCACGTGCGCGGCCACAACCCGAACTCGATCGGCATCGAACTGGTCAACCTCGGCCGTTACCCGCATTGGTGGGACTCGCGCCACCAGCCGATGACCGAGCCCTACGCCGCGGCGCAGATCGGCGCATTGCGGGAACTGCTGGTCCGGTTGCGCGGCGAATTCCCCAATCTTCGACAGATTGCCGGCCACGAAGAACTGGACACGGCGCTGATGCCGGCCAGCGACGATCCCATGCTGCAGGTCAGCCGCAAACTCGATCCCGGCCCGAAGTTTCCATGGGCCGAAGTACTTGACGGCAGTGGCCTGACGCGGATCGTGGCGCGCTAGATTCCCGGCGCAGGCCACTATAATCGCGCCTCCATCGCCGCAACGAGCTTTCCCCATGCCGCCAAACCACGTCGCCGAACTGGTCGAGTTGCTGCAACTCGAACGGCTGGAGGACAACCTGTTCCGCGGCCAGAGCCGCGACATCGGCACCCGTTTCGTCTTCGGCGGCCAGGTGCTGGGGCAGGCCCTGGCAGCAGCACAGGAAACCGTGGACCCGCTGCGCGAGGCGCATTCGCTGCACGCCTATTTCCTGCGCGCGGGCGACATCGAGGCGCCGATCGTCTACAACGTGGAACGCACCCGCGATGGCGGCACGTTCTCGTCGCGCAGGGTGGTGGCGATCCAGCATGGCCAGCCGATCCTCAACGGCTCGGTGTCGTTCCAGGTGCCCGAGCAAGGTGTGGAACACCAGACCTCGATGCCCGAAGTACCCGCGCCGGAAGATGTGGAGCCGCTGCACCCGCTGCCGCCGGACGAACTGGCCCGGTTGCCGGTGAAACTGCAGCGCTGGATGGGCATCGACGGCCCGTTCGAGTTTCGCCAGGTGTGGCCGCGCGATGAGCGCCACCCGGCCAAGCGCCCGCCGATCCAGCACATCTGGTTCAAGCTGACCTCGCCGATCAGCGACTCGGCGATCCTGCATCGCGCCCTGCTGGCGTATGCCTCGGACTTTCATCTGATCGGCACAGCCACCCTGCCGCACGGCATTTCCTACCTCACCCACAACGTGCAGATGGCCAGCCTCGACCACGCGCTGTGGTTCCACCGGGCGTTCCGCGTCGACGAATGGCTGCTGTATTCGTTCGACAGTCCGACGGCACAAGGCGGCCGCGGGCTGGCACGCGGTCAGATCTTCAGTCGCGACGGCAGGCTGGTTGCCTCCACCGCGCAGGAAGGCCTGATCCGCGTGCGCGGCGACTGATCGCGTAAACTCCACGCATGCGCCAGATCTACACCTCACCCCGCCAGGAAAACGTCGACCGCGTGATCGCCTTGATGGCCGAACACGGCATCGAGGCCAGCGTGGCCAATCGCTCCAACTACAATCGCCCGACCTGGCAGCGTTTCAGCTACACGCAGCGGCATGACAACCGCGACAGCTGGGCCCAGGTATGGATCACCCACGCCGACGATTACACCAGGGCGCGGTCGCTGTTGCGGGACATCGGCATTGAGCCGGTGATCCGTCACGGCGAGGAACTGGCCGCTGCGCGCAACCCCACGCCAGCCACGCGGCGGCAATACACGGTGGCGCGCGTGCGGCGCATCGTGCTGCTGCTCGTGCTTGCGGCGTTCGCCGTGGTGATGCTGCGCTACCTGCACGTGGTTTGACCCCGATGTTGCGCGGGCGCCGCGCAGGCATAGAATCGGCGCATGCGCCGCTCCGACCCAATCCGACTGTTCCAGACCCTGCCCCATGCGTGCGGCTATTACGCCGATCGCACCGCGCAGAACCTGGTGCTGGACCCGGCGGCGCCCCAGCTTGACCAGCTGTATGGCCCCGCGCTGGAACGTGGCTTTCGTCGCGCCGGTGGCCACCTGTATTTTCCGCACTGCCCGCAATGTCACGCCTGCACGCCATGCCGCATCGACGTGGCCAACTTCATGCCCGACCGCGCCCAGCGCCGCTGCCTGAAACGCAACGCCGACATCACCGTGCGCGAATCGATCCCCGGCTACAACCGCGAGCGCCACGCGCTGTACGAACGCTACCTGCAGAGCCGCCATGCCGGCGGTGGCATGGACGATGCCGAGGCCAGCGACTTCCGCCGCTTCCTCACCGCGCCGTGGAGTCCCACCCTGTTCCTGGAACTGCGACTGGGCGAACGCTTGCTTGCGGTGGCGGTGACCGATGTCTGCCTCAACGGGATTTCGGCCGTCTATACGTTCTACGACCCCGACGAAAACGCGCGCAGCCTGGGCACCTGCGCCATCCTTCAGCAAGTGGAGCTGGCCCGCCGTCGGGGCATGCCGTGGCTGTATCTGGGCTTCTGGATCGACGGCCATCCGAAGATGGATTACAAGCGGCGCTTCAGGCCGCTGCAGATCCGCACTGCCGAAGGCTGGCAGCCGATGGCGCCCGAATCCGGCCGCTAGCGCTCATCCCGCTTGCGCGGGCGACTCGTTCTGCGGATACGGAAACAGTTTCACCAGCGGAATCGACAAGCCGTCATCACCCACCACGCGGCAATGCCCGCGGTTGAGCTGGCGCGGTTCGCTGACGCCGCAGCTGTGCGCGATGATGCCGACTTCCTTCATCACGTTCTTCGCGTAGTGATAGACGCGCTCGCTCTTGTCCGTGACGACCAGGCCACGCTGCAATTTCGGGTTCTGCGTGGTGATGCCGGTGGGGCACGTATTGCGATTGCACTGCAGTGACTGGATGCAGCCAAGGGCCAACATGAAGCCGCGTGCCGAGTTGACGAAATCCGCGCCGATCGACAGCGCCCACGCCACGTCGTAGGCGGTGATGCACTTGCCCGAGCAGACCACCTTGATGCGTTCGCGCAGGCCCTTGACGATCAGCATGTCGAGCAGCGCCGGCAACGCCTCGTGCAGCGGCAGGCCGACACCTTCCATCAGCGTTTGCGGCGCCGCGCCGGTGCCGCCTTCGGAGCCGTCGACGATGATGAAGTCCGGTGCGCTTTCGATGCCGCGCCGGTGCACTTCATCGCACAGCTCGCCAATCCACTCCACCCCGCCGAGCACCGCCTTGAAGCCCACCGGCTTGCCGGTGAGTTCGCGGATGTGGCCGATGCTGTCCATCAGCTGCGACACGTTGCCGATGTCCAGATGACGGTTCGGGCTCTGCGAATCCTCGCCGACCGGGATGCCGCGGATCGCCGCGATCTCCGCAGTGACCTTGGCACCTGGCAGCAGGCCGCCCATGCCGGGTTTTGCACCCTGACCCAGCTTGATGCTGACCATCTTCACCTGCTTGTGCGCGCAGATCGCCAGCAGCTTGCCGTCGTCCAGCTTGCCCTCGGGCGTGCGCACGCCGTACTTGGCGGTGCCGATCTCGAAGATGATGTCGCAACCGCCTTCGAGGTGATACGGCGCCAGTCCACCCTCGCCGGTGTCCATCCAGATGCCCGCCTTCGCCGCACCGCGCGACAACGCGCGCACCGCCGGCGCCGACAATGCACCGAAACTCATCGCCGAAATATTGAAGAACGCGGCGTGGCTGTACGGTTCACGAGCATGCGGGCCGATCGTCACCGGCACCGGCTCGACATGATCCACGCCAAGATCAGGGAACGGCGCGTTGACGAAGAACGGCACGCCCTCGGCACGCAGGTCGCGGCTGGAACCGAATGCGTTGGTGTTGTCGACGTCCTTGGCGGCGCGGTACACCCAGGTGCGCTGCACGCGATTGAACGGCATCTCCTCGCGGTCGCTGGAGTACAGGTACTGGCGAAAGAACTCACCCAGATGCAGGAACCAGTAGCGGAAGTGGCCGATCACCGGGAAGTTGCGCAGCACCGCGTTGCCGGTCTGGTTGCGATCGACCACCCAAGTCGCCATCAGCACCACGACCGCCAATGCCAGCAACAGCAGGACGAACGCCACACTGAGCTCCACCACCATCACCAGCCAGTGTGCAAATCCGGTCGATTCCATGCTTGCTCTCCTCTCAATCAGCTGCCACGTCCAGCAAGCCTATCGCATCGCCCACGCTCACAACTCGATACGCAGATGCCCTGCTGCACGTACTGCCTTGCCGACCGCCGCCTCCAGCGTATCGGCGCGCGCCAGCGTCACCGCCATGCGCCGGCGGCCTTTCACCTCGGGCTTGCCGAAAATGCGCAGCTGCGTATCGGGCTCGGTCAGCGCCTCTGCCAAACCGTGATAACGCGGTGCCGCACTGTCGCCCTCGACCAGTACCGCGCATGAGGCTGAGGGCCCGTACTGGTGGATCACCGGAATCGGCAGGCCGAGGATCGCCCGCGCGTGCAGCGCGAACTCGGAGAACTCCTGCGAGATCAACGTGACCAGGCCAGTATCGTGCGGACGCGGACTGACCTCGGAGAAGATCACCGCGTCGCCCTTGACAAAGAACTCCACGCCGAACACGCCCCAGCCGCCCAGCGCACCGGTGACCGCCGCCGCCTGCCGTTGCGCCTCGGCCAGCGCAGCATCGCTCATCGGCTGCGGCTGCCACGACTCGCGATAGTCGCCGTCTTCCTGGCGATGGCCGATCGGTGCGCAGAAGCTCACGCCATCGGTGTGCCGCACCGTGAGCATGGTGATCTCGTAATCGAAATCGACGAAGCCCTCGACGATCACGCGGCCCTTGCCGGCACGACCGCCGGACTGCGCGTAGTCCCACGCGTGCTGCAATTCGTCGGCGTTGCGCACCACGCTCTGGCCCTTGCCGGACGAACTCATCACTGGCTTGATCACGAACGGGTAGCCGATCGCGGCCGCCGCGTCGCGGTACTGCGTTTCGTCGTTGCAGAAACGGTACGGCGAGGTCGGCAGTTTCAGTTCCTCGGCGGCCAGCCTGCGAATGCCTTCGCGGTCCATCGTCAGCCACGCCGCGCGGGCGGTGGGAATCACCCGCTGCCCTTCCTTTTCCAGCTCGATCAGGGTCGGCGTGTGGATCGCCTCGATCTCCGGCACCACCAGGTCGGGCTTTTCCAGCTCGATCACCGCACGCAATGCCTTGCCGTCGAGCATGTCGATCACGTGGCTGCGATGGGCAATCTGCATGGCCGGCGCATTCGCGTAGCGATCCACCGCGATCACCTCCACAGCGTAGCGTTGCAACTCGATCGCCACCTCCTTGCCCAGTTCGCCGGCGCCGAGCAGCAGGACGCGCAGCGCGTGGTCGGAATGAGGGGTGCCGAATGGCTTCATCGGGTTCTCCGGTGCAGGCAAAACGGCATTGTATGCGGCCGTGCCACCCACGCGCCGGGCGGCAGCTTCCTACCCTTGAGGACGGTGCCGAATGGGGGCTTGTATTTGATATCATAATGATATCTAATTTCCGCACCTCAGGGAGACAACCCATGAACGAACGTAATGGTTTTTCCGTCGCAGGCATCCCCTTCATCGGCCTGTGCCTCGTACTGGCCGGCATCGGCGTGGCGCTGCTCATCTCGGCCCTCCACACCCAGCCGGAGACGCCGGCCGTGGCACCGTTGCTCACCGGCGTGGTCCTGCTTGCCCTCGACGCCTTTCTGCTCAAGGGCTATTTCCAGGTCGCGCCCAACGAAGGCCAGGTATTGCAGCTGTTCGGCAAGTACGCCGGCACAGTGCGGCAGGAAGGTTTGCGCTGGACCAATCCGTTCTACACCAAGCAGCGCATCTCGCTACGCGTGCGCAACTTCGAAAGCGGCAAGCTGAAGGTCAACGACAACGACGGCAATCCGATCGAGATCGGTGCGGTGGTGGTGTGGCAGGTGCTGGACACCGCCGAAGCCGTGTTCTGTGTCGACGACTACGAAAACTACGTGCACATCCAGAGCGAGTCGGCGCTGCGTCAGATGGCGCAGAGCTATCCGTACGACGCCCACGATGACGGCAAGCCGTCGTTGCGCAGCCACGGTGACGTGATCAACTCGCACCTGCGCGACGAGATCCAGGCCCGTCTCGGCAAGGCCGGCGTGCAGGTGGTCGAGGCACGCATCAGCCACCTCGCCTACGCCCAGGAAATCGCCCAGGCCATGCTGCAGCGGCAGCAGGCCGGCGCGATCATCGCCGCGCGCACCAAGATCGTCGAAGGCGCGGTGAGCATGGTCGAAATGGCGCTCGACCAGCTCAGCCAGCGTGGCGTGGTACATCTGGACGAAGAGCGCAAGGCGGCGATGGTCAGCAACCTGCTGGTGGTGCTGTGCGGTGAGCGCGGCACCCAGCCGGTGCTGAATACCGGCACGTTGTACTGAGGGAGATTGTCATGGGAAGCCTGATCGCCATCCTGCTGATCGTGTTCATTGCGAGCCATGCCGCAAGGCGTGGACGCATGCGGCACTGAGCCGGCATGGCTGCCGAAAAAAAAGCCTATCCATTGCGCATCAGTGCCGTCGTGCTGGACGCGATGCAACGCTGGTCCGACGACGAACTGCGCAGCGTCAATGCGCAGATCGAATACGTGCTGCGCGAGGCGCTGCGCAAGGCCGGCCGGCTGAAGCCGGGCAAGAGCGAGCCAGCGACCGACGACGACAACTGATTCATCGAAGCCGACTTCATCAGGCCATCCCACTTTCCAGTTAAAGCGGCAGCGCGGAACGATCCCCACCAGGAACATCCCCATGTCCACCATTCCTTCTGCATTGCCGATGCGTAGCCCGAATCTGAAACTTGCCCTGCTGTTCGGCATCGCCGGCGTATTGGCAACACTGGCGCTGTGGCCCTATCTGCTGGTGCTGATGCCGCAGCAATTGGCCGCACTGCCGTTGCCGCTGCCGGCAGTGATCGCAACGCAAACGGCACGGGCCGGTCTGCTGTGCTGGCTGCTCGCGTGGCTTGGGCTGTATCTGGGTGCGCCGTACGGCCTCGATGCACCGTGGTTGCGTGCATGGATCTACCGGCGCCCGCGCGATCCTTCACGGCATGCACGCTGGTGGCTGGCAATCGTGCTCGGCGTACTGGCCGGCCTGGTGGTCACCGGACTATTGCTGCTCGGCCCGAAAGAAGCCGGTGATGCTACCACCGCGACGGGCTGGGCATGGCGCGGGTTCCTGGCGTCGTTCTACGGCGGCATCGTGGAAGAGGTAGAATGCCGCCTGTTTCTGGTCGCTGCGCTGGTGTGGCTGCTGGCACGATGCAATCGGCGCGTAGCCCGGTCGTGGATGTTTGTGCTCGCCATCGTGCTCGCCGCGCTGCTGTTCGGGGCTGGCCACCTGTCTGCAGCTTTCGCGACCGGCGTGGCGCACGCCCCACTGCCGATCGCGCGGATCGTGCTGCTCAATGCACTGGTAGGCGTGATGACCGGCAGCCTGTTCTGGAAGTACGGGCTGGAGCACGCGATGCTGGCGCACTTCTGCGCCGACCTCATGCTGCATGTCGCGGCGCCGCTGGCGGGTGGCTGATGCGCTCGCTGCGTATCAACGAGCCGCAAGCGTGACCGGCTGCAGTCCGGGCAGGCTGAGAACCTGCACGAGTGGATGCTGCTGGCTCGTGGCGATCAACCAATTGCCCTCACCGAAGATGGAATCAATGGGCCCAGCGCCACTGACAGTTCCCACGCGCTGCAGCGGGCGGCCGTCATTGGCGTCATAGACCACTAGCTCATGGGTTGCCTGGTCGACAACCAGCAGCCAGTCATGACCGGCATCTTTCCAGTGCACCAACGGCGACACCGGGGCCGGGGGCGAGGCGGCGTCATCGGTTGCTGTCGACGGCCAGTACAGATGCAGCATCCAGGCAGCCAGCACGGCTAACGTCAGCCATTGCACAAGTCGCCAGGACCCCCGCACCCACGTATGCGGGCGCGCGCTGCGACGAAGGGCCATCTGCATGCTCATGCCGACAGCGTCCCACCGCTCGATGACAGTGCAGTGACGCGTGCAAGAACTAATCGTTACCGCGCGATATCGACAGACCCAGCGCGATCCAGCCAGCGATAAGGGCGAGTCCGCCGAACGGCGTGATGATGCCGGTCCAGCGTGGCGCACCGAGCGCCAGCGCATACAGGCTGCCGCTGAACAGCACGATGCCGATGGCAAACGCTGCGGCCGCGAAACGCCCGCTGCGACCACACCCGAGCCCCACTACCAACGCCAGCGCCAGCGCATGCCAGACGTGATAGTTCACCGCGGTGTGCCACAGCTCGCTGTGGCTCGCATCGAGCACGCCCTGCAAGGCATGCGCACCGAATGCGCCAAGCAACACCGCACTGGCACCGGCGAGGCCGGCCAGCAGACCTGCTCGCGGATTGACAGGTTGTCGCATCATCGCGGAATTTCCCGTTTGCCTGACCGTGCATCCCGACCACTGTCGTATGCTTGACCGGTTGATCATCCGGATTCTCGCATGAAGCTCTGCCGCGCATTTCTCCCTGCCCTGCTGCTGGTCGCCGGCCTGCTGCTGGCTGGCTGCCAACATGATGAGCCGCTGCCGTTGCGACTGACCAACATCAGCGGCCACATGCCCGATCTCGATTTCAAGCTTACCGACGACCTCGGCAAGCCGGTGACCGGCGCGGACTACCGCGGCAAGGTGGCGCTGCTGTATTTCGGATACACCCATTGCCCGGACGTCTGTCCGCTCACCCTGGCACAACTGCACGTGGTGATGCAGCGGCTGGGCCCGCTAGCCGATGGCGCGCGGATATTGTTCGTCAGCGTCGACCCGGCGCGCGACACGCCGGCGATCATGCATGCCTACGTCAATGCCTTCGATCCGCGCGCGGTCGGCCTTACTGGCGAAGCGCGCGCGATCGAGGCGTTGAGCAAGCGCTACCGCTCGGCGTTTTCCCGGGAACCGGGCTCGGCCGATGGCAACTACGAGGTCAGCCACAGCTCGGCGATCTACGTGTTCGACCGTGACGGCCGGGCACGCGTGCTGGCCACGCCATCCGCTTCGCAGGACGATCTCGTGCACGACCTGCACCTCTTGCTCGACACCGGAACCCATCGATGAAATCCACCATGTTGTCCCTGTTGCTCGCTGGCTTGTTGCTGGCCGGAGGCGCCCATGCCACCGCTGCCGAACACGTCCATGCCAGCCATGCCTGGATCCGCGTGCTGCCCGGCGACTTGCCAGCCGGCGCCTATGTCACGCTGCAGAACGACGGCGACCTGCCCGCCGCACTGAGCGGCGCAAGCAGCACGATATATGCCGACGTGATGCTACATCAGAGCTCCACCGCAGGCGGCATGAGTCGCATGGCGATGGTCGATGCGGTGACCGTGCCGGCGCATGGCAAGGCGGTGCTGGCGCCGGCGGGCTATCACCTGATGCTGATGCAGCCCAGTGTACCCGTGAAACCCGGTGACACGATCCAGCTGACGCTCAAGTTCACTGACGGCAGCACGCTGGCCACCGATTTCATCGCGCGTCCGGCCAACGCCATGGACGCCGGCGAAGGCCACGCCATGCCGCCGATGGAGCATGCCGCGATGCCACACACCAACGGTCACTGACTCCGCGCGAAGCTCAATCCGGTACCACCGTGTCGACCACGGTGGGCGTGCGCCGCCTGGATGTGTGCGGTGGCCGGCGCGGCAACCGGCCGTTGCGTGATAGCCGCAACCACTGACGCAGAGCCATCAGGCCACCGATCGATTCGAGCAACGCCGATGGCACCCAGATGATCACGCCACCGATCAGCTGACCCGTCAGCACGTTGAAGGTGAATGCGCGCCCGCAGATCTCGAAGATCGGATACAGGTCTGTCTTGGAGAACGTGATGATCGCGCCGGCGAGGATCTGCGGCGTCATCGTGATCGCCGGCGACAGCACGCGCAGCCCGGCAGTCATCCGCCCCGGCGGATGTGGCCGGTGGTCGAGCACCAGCGACCAGTAGGCGAAGCCGCTGATCAACATGCTCCAGTTCATGAAACGGTAGATGCGCCAGTCCAGCATCGCCAGCGTCTGCATCGACGGGATCAGCCAGATCAGGATGAAGGCGATGAACAGCAGCGTCGCCACTGTCGGATTCAGCAGCACGCCGCTGATGATGCGCCATGGCCACCAGCGGCGCAGCGGCTGCAGCACGTGCACCCGCCACGCCAGCGGCATGCCGGCGCGCAGCACCGTGCCGGGGAACGCGGTAACGATCAGCAGCGGAGCGAGGTGATGCAGCAGCAGCTGCTGGATCCGGTGCATGAAGAACTCATGCTCGGCATAGAAATCCAGATACGTGTGCAGCGACAGGTAAATGATCGCCATGCCGGCCCAGAACGCCAGCTTGCGGCTGAAGCTCACCGACAGCCGGCGGCTGCCGCGCAGATACAGCACGCACGTCAGCAGGAAGCCCGCGAGAAACACCCACGAAAACTCCCACGGCACGATCCACTTCAGCAAGGTTGCGATCACGGCAGCTGCACCAGCGCATTCATCCACACCGGCGACAGCCGGCCACCGCCCAGCATAATGCCGCGGGTTGGCGACGTCTGCCGCAGCGGCAGCCCGCGGTTGCGGCAGATTGCCGCTTTCACCGTCGCTGGCGGCTGTGCCGGCTGCGGCGCCAGCCGTACAGCAGGCCGATCAGCACCACCAGCGCCGGCACCAGCACGATGTTGATGACCTTCACGCGCAGGCCCAGCGCGTCGATCTCGGCGTTGAGCTGGTGCTGCACGTCACGCAATTCCTTGTTGATCGCCAATTGGCGCTGGCGGAACTGTTCGATCTCGCGGCGCTGCTCGGCCGTGGCCGTGCTGCCGTGGCTTCCCTTGGCCGGCTGCAGCTCATCCAGCCGGCGGCGGGTATCGGCCAGCTCCTGCTCCAGCTCGCGCTCTTTCTGCAGGAACTTCTGGTCGGCCACGTTGCGCAATGCCTGCACCCGTGTGAATGGCCGCTGCGAGGTGGAGCGCCCGCGAATCGACAGCAAGGCCGACGAACCGCTGAGGTTGTCCACCAGGTTGGTGACGAAATCGCCGTTGTTGGCGAAGACCCGCATCATCGTCTGGCCGAGAATGGTCTGCGGCTCGACCCACAACCGATCGCTGAGCAGGTCGGTGTCGGCCACCAGGATCACCTCGGCATTCGGCGCGGAGTGCACCAGGTGGCCGGGCTCGCCGGCACGCGCGGGAAACGCGCTCTCGAAGACTCCGCGCAGGCGCGCCGCCAGCACGTAGTGGGCGTTGTCGGCCTTGTAATCCTGCAGCAGCGTGGTGGGGTCGTTGCTTGCATCCAGCACCTGCTGTGTCGGCACCAGCTCGGCTTCGGCGCTGCTCTGCAGCAGTGGAATCAGTCGCGTGCGCGCATCCGCAGCCAGGTCGAAGTAACCGACGGTGGAGACATTGATGCGCTGCAGGCTGGCGGTGACGACATCGTTGCGGTTGAGTTCCTGCGGCCCGAGGTCAAGCATGGCCGGATGATTGAGGCTGCTGCCGGCCAGTTCGATCTGCAGCGCACGGGCGCGGTCGAGCACGATCTTGTGCGGGTCGTAGCGCACGCCCCAGGCGGCGAACAATCGCGGCAGATCCGACCCGTGATCGGGATACGTGGTGCTGTCGGGGTTGTAGGGGGCGCTGTCGAGCTCCGCATCGGGATCGACAAATACCACCAGGTGGCCGCCGCGCAACACGTACTGGTCGATCGCGTACTGCGCATCGGGCGACAGCCGCCGGGGATGGATCAGCAGCAGCACCTGCATGTTGTCATCGACATGGCGCAGCGTCGCCGGATCCACCGTCCGCACGTCGAACAACTGGTTGAGCTGCTGCATCACCGTCCATGGTTGCTCGCTGAGCACCGGGTTGCCGTCGATCGGCAGCGAGCTGATCACGCCGATCGGCGGCTTGCTGGTCTGGTTCAACTCATACAGCAGCTTGGCGATATCGTATTCGAGGAACGCTTCGCGGGCGGGATCGAAGAACGGGATCGCCAGCGTCTTTTCGGGCACACGGTCATCGGCGACATCGCTGTCGGCACCGCCGGACATGGCGCTGCCGGACAGACCAAAAAATACCCGCTCGCCGTTGCTGCCGCCATTGGCCGCGGTGAGGCCACTGCCCTCGGCGCTGGCCTCGTCGTCGGAGTACGGCACCGGGTCGATGATCTGCAGGCGCACGTGGCCATGCGAACGCGCCACCATCTCCTGCAGCATCTCGCGCACGCGCTGCTCGTAACTGCGCAACTGCGGCAAGTCGCGGGTGGCGTGGTCGGAGAAGTACAAGGTCAGCCGCAGCGGCCGCTTCAGCGTATCGACGATATGCAGCGTACCGGGCGTCAGCGTATACAGCTGGTCGGTGGTGAGATCGATCCGCGACGCATGCAACCAGCGGCTGCTGGCCACGATCAGCGGTACGGATACCAGTGCCAGCAGCACCAGCGCACCGTACAGGACAGTTCGCCGGCTGAGCCGCAGCGGCGTGGAAAACACGGGGTGAAGACGCAACCGGAACATGGCTTCAGCGCATCCGCTTCAGGTCGAGCAGCAGTACGCCGGCGACCAGCCAGCCGACCATGCTGAGCAGGAAATACAGAAGGTCACGGACGTCCAGCACACCGCGCGCGATCGCCTCGAAATGACGCAGCATCGACAGGTGCGCCACCGCGTTGATCAACTTGCGCGGCAAGGTGCCGGAGAAGAAATCCAGCACCTGCGGCTGCCCGACCAGGATCAGCAGCACGCACACCAGCGCAGTGAGGATGAACGCCACCACCTGGCTGCGGGTCAAGGCCGACAAGCAGGCGCCGATCGCGATGAATGTACCGGCCATCAACCAGCTGCCGAGATAGCTGGCCAGGATCACGCCATTGTCCGGCGAGCCCAGGTAGTTGACGGTGATCCAGATCGGAAAGGTCAGCACCAGCGCCAGCCCGATGAACAGCCACGCCGCGAAAAACTTGCCCAGCATCGCCTGCCACAGGGTCAATGGCAGGGTCAGCAGCAACTCCAGCGTGCCACCCTTGGTTTCCTCTGCCCACATGCGCATGGTGATCGCTGGCACCAGGATCAGGTACAGCCAGGGATGCATCACGAAGAACGGCTGCAGATCGGCCTGCCCGCGCTCGTAGAAGTCGCCGGCGTAGAACGTGAGGATGCCGGCCAGCACCAGGAAGATCACCAGGAACACATAGGCCACCGGCGTCACGAAATAGCTGCGCAACTCGCGCCGCAGCACGGCGTTGACCGGATTCATGCGCAGCTCCCGGTGACGCTGCTTTCCGCGGTGGTGATCTGGCGAAACACCTCGTCCAGCCGGCCGCGCTCGAGCTGGATTTCCGAGACCTCCAGCCCCTGTTCGCGCAGCAGCGTCTCGACCGGCTCGAGAATGCGCTCGCCGGGTTTCGGAAACACCGTGATGCGGCCGTCCAGCGGGTCAACCTCGATCGCCGCCACCTGCGGCAGGCGGCCCAGCATTTCCTGCGACATGCCGCTGCCCGGCGCGCTGAACGACACCGCGCCGTGATAGCGCGAGCGCGCCTCCAGCTCGGCCGGGGTAGCATCGGCCAGCAGCTTGCCGCGGGCAATGATCACCACCCGGTTGCACAGCGCATGTACCTCTTCCAGCAGATGCGTGGAGATCAGGATGGTGCGCTCGCGCGCCATCACGTCGATGAGCTGACGCACGGCATGTTTCTGGTTCGGATCAAGGCCGTCGGTAGGCTCGTCCAGCATGAGCACCGGTGGATCGTGCAGGATCGCCTGCGCCAGTCCCACGCGTCGACGCAGGCCTTTGGACAGCGTATCGATGCACAGTCCCAACACGTCCTCCAGTTGCAGCTGCTGTACCACCGCCTCGAAGCGGCGATAACCGGTATCCGGCTTGAACCCACGCATGCGGACAATGAACTGCAAAAACTCGCGAACCGTCATTTCACCGTAGCTGGGCGCGCCCTCCGGCAGGTAGCCGAGCGCGCGTTTCGCCTTCAGCGGCTCACGGCTGACATCGTAGCCGCAGACCCGCGCGGTGCCCGAAGTCGGCACCAGGAACCCGGCGATCATGCGCATCGCGGTGGATTTGCCGGCGCCATTGGGTCCCAGCAGACCGAGTACCTGACCAGGTTCGACACGAATGCTCAGCGCGTCCACTGCGGTCAGGTTGCCATAGCATCGGGTGAGCTGGTCGGTTTCGATCATGTCCGGTGTGGGTGGTGGCGGAGCATCGAGCGCCGGCAGGAGGCGCCGTGGATCGCCCTGCAATGTACCGCAAGACGCCGACAAAGTTCGGCTTCATCAAGGGACCTGCCGTATCGGCATCTGCAGCCATGAAAAAAGAGAGGCCCTTCTTTCGGAAGGACCTCTCGATATTCAGCAGTCGCAGCGGGCTTATCCGCCGGCGCTGGCCGCCTCGGCCGGCGCTGCGCTGCTTGCCGGAGCCGGAGTCGAACCGGATGCAGCCGGTGCGCTCTCGTCTTCCAGCGACGGCGGCTGAAGCCCGGCTTCCTGCTCGGGGGTCTTCTCCGGCGCGTTGGTGATCGGCAGGAAGACGTTGTACTTGGCGTAGCTGGTGATGTTGCCACCAGCGTCCTTCACTTCCGGCGTCACCACGATGTCGTACGCGCGGTTGACCACGTCGTCGAACTTGTAGCCATGGGTCTGTGCGTAGGCTTTCAGCATGTCGCGGGTCTGCGGTACGCCGGCGAAGGTGCCGTTCCACACGCCCTTGAGTGCCGAGCCACCAAATGCCAGCGTGGCGCGCACGTTGCTGTCCACCGCCAGGCGGCCGTAACGGTCGCGGCTGCCCACGGCAACATTGTCGGCCGCAGCGGTAGCCGCGGCGCTGCTGGCCTCGGCCGGTGCCGCGGTGGCATCCAGCGAGGGCGGGATCGCTGCGGTCAGCTGTTCGCTCTGGCCGTTGACGGTCAACGTGCTGGAATCGATCGGCAGCGCCACATCGAAGGTGTAGGTCTGATCGCCATAATTGGTCGTGATCAGGATCCGCGGACCCGTCACGTTCACGCCAAGCTTCTTGGCGGCTGCCTGGATCTCGGTGATCGCCTTGGCGACGGCTTCGTCCAGGCCATCCAGGCCATCCTTGCGCGCGATCGAAGTGGACACCAGCAGCACCGGGGTGGGCTGGGTCTGTTCGATGTACGGGATCAACTGGCTGTAGTCGATGTTCGGTACGCCAGCCAGCACGTTCTGCAGGTTGTTCAGGCTGAACTGGATGAACGAATCGGGATCGCCATGGATATACAGGTTGGCGAAGCGGTTGATCAGGTTCCAGCCGTAGGATACGTCATACGACCAGGTCACCTGGGTCAGCTGGCCACGGCTGCCCTTGCGCTCCAGGTCCAGCGTGAAATGCTTGTCCAGTCCGCGCCAGCTGTTGTCCAGGTTCCAGACGATGCTGGCGCCCTTGGTGTTGCTGTCGATCTTGTCGAACTCCGGCGTGGCGCTGGCGATGGTCAGCCCACCGTTGCCGAGTTTGGGATCGGCACTGACCCAGCTGATCTCGGAACCCGGGCCATAGGCCTTGCCGGAAAAATTGAACTGCACGTCCTTGTCGAGCGAGCGCAGCACCGAGTAATCGGGCAGCCGACGGAAGTTGTCGAGCACGTCATAGACCTGACGCATGTCCTTGCCGATGACCAGCTGGCGTTCCACATGGCCGCTACCGGGCATGACCACAGCCGCCAGGACACCGAGTGCAGCAACGATGACCAGGGCAACAAGAAATTCAAAGACACGCATCATTCCAGAGTTCTCCGAAGCGTCTTTACGCCATACCTACGAGATGTCGCCCCGGCCATCACAAGGGCCTGCCCGAGAGATCATCCGAGGGCCATGGCAGGGGGTCGGCAAACGCCGAAGCTACGGATGTTACTTGCTCACGGGCTGGAACGCTATCCGCTGTTGCAGCCCCATCCGCAACGCCGGAAAGCAAGCCGCAGCACGCGCCCGGCGGTCAGCATGCCGCGTTCGGGCCGCTCCCCCTGCGGGCTCAGACGATGCCCATTTCCAATGCCTTCAGCACCGCGCGGGTGCGATCGCGCACCCCAAGCTTGGACAGGATATTGGAAACGTGATTCTTCACCGTGCCCTCGGCCACTTTCAGCGAATTGGCGATCTCCTTGTTGCTGTAGCCGCCCGAAAGCAGCCGCAGTATCTCGGTTTCGCGCTCGGTCAGCGGATCGGGCTGTTCCAGGCTGGTGAAATGGTTCTGCATCCGCGCCACGCCAGCCATCAGGCGCTGGGTGACCATCGGCGCCACCAGCGAGCCGCCCGCGGCCACCGTACGCACGGCCTCCACCAGCTGTTCCAGCGAGACGTCCTTCAGCAGATAGCCGCGCGCGCCGGCCTTGAGGCCTTGCAGAACCAGCTGATCGTCGTCGAACGTGGTCAGGATGATGGTGGGCGGCAGCTCGTTGCGTGCGGACAGCGCCTGCAGCACTTCCAGCCCGCTCATGTTCGGCATGCGCAGATCCAGCAGCACCACGTCCGGCTTGACCCGCGGTATGTCCTGCACGGCCTGAGCACCATCGGCGCACTCGGCCACCACGCGGATGTCCTCGGCCAGATCCAGCAGCGAGCGAACCCCCTGGCGCACCAGATTCTGGTCGTCGACGAGACAAACGGAAATCATCGCGAATCCTCGAACAAACGTGACTCAGGGAGTGGTAGTGGAAACCGGCGGAATATACCGTTTTCAGCGATGGCGCATTCTTGCATGCCGAGGCGAACCACCAACATTACGACACATTCAGCGCGGGTGGTTCAAACCGTGACGGCGCGTGGGCCAGCGCCTTGTGTTCACCCAGCGGCAGTCGCACGGTCAGTGCAAAGCCCTGACTCAAACCGGTATCCAGCGTCACGCTGCCACCGAACTCGGCCAGCCGTTCGCGCATGCCGGACAGGCCATTGCCCGGCTCGACCTGCTCGGCGCCGCGACCGTCGTCGCGCGCATGCAGCCCCAGCAGGTTTTCCGCGGCATAGGCAAAATTGAGCCACAGGTTGCGCGCGCCGGCATGCTTGGCGGTGTTGGTGATGATCTCCTGTGCGCAGCGCAGCAGCACCTGCGCGCGACGTGGATCCTCCACGCTGAAGCGCGGCGGCATGACCACGTGAACACTCAAGCCGGGTACGCCCTCGGTCAGGCTGCGCAGCGCCTGGGTCAGGTCGATCGCATCGTCCTGGCGCAATTCGCTGACCACCTCGCGCACGTCGGCCAGCAACAGCTTGGCCGTGCTCTGCGCCTTGCGCACATGCGCACCGGCGGCCTCGTTGGTGAGGTGACTGGCTACTTCGAGATTGAGGCTCAGTGCAGTCAGGTGATGGCCGATCAGATCGTGCAGGTCGCGCGCGATGCGCATGCGTTCGGCGATCCGGCTGGACTCGGCCAGCAACGCGCGGGTGGCGCGCAATTCCGAATTCAACCGGCGCTGCGCCTCGCGCTGCTCGGCCTGCTGGCTGGCCACCATCGAGGTGATGAACACCAGCACCGAGATACCCAGGTAGATGCTGGCCTGCAGGAAACCGAGCGCGACACTGTGATCGTATTCGGGAAACGTGACGAAGATCGCCACCAGGCTCAGATGCTGCAGCAACAGCCAGAAAACGCTCAGCCAGAACGGCAACAACCACGGCAGCACCAGCGAGGCAACCACCATCAGCATGGCCGACAGCCCGCTATGGCTGTACCAGCCCACCGCCACCGCGGCCGCCGTCATCAAGGCCAGGCCCAGCAATTTCAGGATCGGGTAACGGCGCGAACCGAGATTGCTGGTCAGCATCCAGTACATCAGGCCGAAGATCAGATAGCACAGCGTCCACAGCAACAATGAGAAATTCGGACGCTGCAGCTGATTGAGCCGCTCGGTGGCCCAATTGGTGATCAACGGGGTCCCTACCGACAGATAGGTGAAGAAGCCCGCATAGCGGAGCAGTCGGATGTGGTTGAGGAATGGCCAGCGCATACCTCGCATCATTGGCTGTGCAGCCGTTTCGTGCAATGCGCGAGAAGTCATGGCCGACCGGGTTGCCGGCCATCGTTTTACGAAGCTTTTACATGTGCCATTGCCAGATGTAAGGGTGTCGGCCGCATGTCATAATGGGCCATTGCGCAAGGCTGCTGGTCGACCTTGTCCCCGAATCCACCATTGCGGAGCAACGAATGGCCCTTGCCATCCGCGACGTGCGCGAGCACGACCTGGATGCCGTACTGGCACTCAACAATGCTGCCGGTCGCTCCATCCTCGCCCTCGACGCCAGCCAGTTGCGCTACTTCTACGAGCACGCCGAGTATTTCCGTGTCGCCGAGATCGACGGCCATCTGGCCGGCTTCCTGGTCGCCCTGCGCGAAGGCGGCGATTACGAAAGCCCCAACTACCGCTGGTTCGCCGAACACTATCCGCAGTTTCTCTATATCGACCGCATCGTGATTGCGAACGCCTATCGCCGACACGGTCTGGGCCGCATCTTCTATTGCGACGTGCACAGCTACGCCGAGGTGCGCGTGCCGCTGCTCGCCTGCGAGGTATTCCTGGAACCGCGCGACGACGTGGTGGTGCTGTTCCACGGCACCTATGGTTTTCAGGAAGTGGGCCAGCAGCGCATGGGCGAGCACGGTCCGCAAGTCAGCCTGCTGGCCAGGGATCTGCCCAGCTACGCCTATGTTCGCGACACCTGGCTCGATCACGGCGGACTGCCGGACGTGCCCTGGCTGGCCGAGCGCGAACGCTCTCCCGTATGTGATTCCACGCCGCGCCGCCTCGCCGGAGAGCGGCGCCCATGAATGCAAGGATGGATACCACGGACGCCTGTGACCTGCGTTTCGGCCAGGTCGGCATTGCCTGCGTGCGCGTGCGCCGGGTCGACGCTGCCGCACTGTGCGATGAACTCGAGCGCCGCGTGCGTGCCGCGCCGCAGATGTTTGCCCGCGCCGCGGTGGTGCTGGACCTGAGCCACCTGCTCGCCCTGCCCGACGATGGCGCTGTCGATGCCTTGCTCGAAGCGGTGCGCAGCGCCGGCATGCTGCCGGTGGGCATCGCCTACGGCACCAGCGAAACCGAGGCACTGGCCAAGCGAATGGGCTTGCCGCTGATCGCGAAATTCCGCGCCGCCTACGAACCGGCCAACGGCGGCCCGGCCCCCGTCGAGACACCCGCGCGCGCCGAACCCGTCGCGCAGGTCCAGCGCGAGCCGATCCTCTCTGCGCCGGCACCCGGCAGCATGCAGGGCGCCCAGCAGCATGCGGGCTCGGTGCGTTCGGGCCAGCAGGTCTATGCGCGCGACCGCGACCTGATCGTCATCGGCGCCGTCGCCAACGGTGCCGAGGTGATCGCCGACGGCAACATCCACATCTACGGTGGCCTGCGTGGGCGTGCCATGGCCGGTGCACAGGGCGACGCGAAGGCGCGCATCTTCGTCTCCGATTTCCGCGCCGAACTGGTGGCGATTGCCGGGCAATATCGCGTGTTCGAACAGATTCCTGACGACCTCGAAGGCCAGTCCGTGCAATGCTGGCTCGACGGCGAAAAGCTGATGATCGCCAAGCTGTGATCACCTACAACAAGAACAATCATGCGGAGATGGGCCCTTGACTGCTGAGATTATCGTTGTCACTTCCGGCAAAGGCGGCGTCGGCAAGACGACGACCAGCGCCTCACTCGCCACCGGCCTGGCCATGGCCGGCAAGAAAACCGCCGTCATCGACTTCGACGTCGGCCTGCGCAACCTCGACCTGATCATGGGCTGCGAGCGCCGCGTGGTGTACGACTTCGTCAACGTCGTGCATGGCGAAGCCACGTTGAAGCAGTCGCTGATCAAGGACAAGCGCCACGACAACCTCTACGTGCTGGCCGCCAGCCAGACCCGCGACAAGGACGCGCTGACCCAGGAAGGCGTCGAGAAAGTGCTCGACGGCCTGTCCGAAGACGGCTTCGACTACGTTGTGTGCGACTCGCCGGCCGGCATCGAGAAAGGCGCGCATCTGGCGATGTACTTCGCCGATCACGCCGTCGTGGTGGTCAACCCGGAAGTGTCCTCGGTGCGCGACTCCGACCGCATCCTCGGCCTGCTCGCCAGCAAGACCCGACGTGCCGAGCGCGGCGAAGGCCCGGTCACCCAGCATTTGCTGCTGACCCGCTACAACCCTGCCCGCGTCGCCATCGGCGAAATGCTCAGCGTCAAGGATGTCGAGGAAATCCTCGGTATCGAAGTGGTCGGGGTGATCCCGGAATCGGAGAACGTGCTGACTGCTTCCAACAACGGCATCCCGGTCATCGTGGATGTCAATTCACATGCGGGCCAGGCCTACAGCGACACGGTGGCTCGCATCCTCGGCGAAGAGCGCCCGTTGCGCTTCATCGACGTGCCCAGGAAGGGCTTTCTCCAGCGCGTGTTCGGAGGTTGATCACGATGGGTATTCTTGATTTCCTGAAGCGCAAGCCGGAGGCCACTGCCACCGTCGCCCGCGAACGCCTTCGGATCATCGTCGCGCAGGAACGTTCCAGCCGTGGCGCTCCGGATTACCTGCCGATGATGCGCAACGAACTGCTCGAGGTGATCAAGAAATACGTTCACGTCGACCTCGACGCCATCAACATCAATTTCGAGCGAGACAGCGGTCACGAGATCCTCGAACTCTCGGTCACTCTGCCGGAAGGCAAGCAGACGGCCAAGAACGAAGCCAAGACCGGCTGAGTCTCGTTCCTGCGTTGCCGGCACCAGCTGCCGACGTTGTCGCCGGGCGATTCCGCATCGCCTGGCGGCATTTCCCGCCCCGCCGCCTGCGTCAACCCATGCACTCCGACAACTCTGTCCGCATTGAATCCGGCGACCCGGCCAGCACCGTGATGCGGCTGGGCCAGATCGGATTCGACGCGCCCGCCGCCCTGCTTTTCCGCTTTGGCCTGCAACTGCAGCGCGTTTCTGCGGGCGAACCGATTCCGGGAAGTTTCTGGGGCGACGAGGAAGCCGGCATCATCGGCACCACGGTCTATGCCCGCGACGACACTCCGGTGCATTCGTTGCTGCATGAAGCCGGCCATCTGATCGTGCTGCCGCCTGAAAGACGTCTGGACGTCCATACCGACGCGACCGACTCGATCGAGGAAGAGGATGCCACCTGCTACCTGCAGATCGTGCTGGCCGATCAATTGCCCGACGTGGGGCGCGACCGGTTGATGGCCGACATGGACGCATGGGGCTATTCGTTCCGGCTCGGCTCGGCCCGCGCATGGTTCGAGCAGGACGCCGGCAACGCGCGCGAATTTTTGCGGGAGCGCGGCCTGCCTCACGGCACATCCTGACGTTTCCGGGCTAGCTCGCGTGCCAGTCACCGTCGTCGCCCTTGCGGTATTTTTTCTTCACCGCCGCCCAGGCGACCTTGTGCGCGGCTTCCTCGCGTGATTCGTCGCCGCGACGCTCATCCTTGTCGGCGTATTCGTCCCACGCGCTGTTGAACGCCTCCTTGTAGATCTCCTGTGCGTGTTTCGGCACGTGATCACGCACGGAATCGGGCAGGTCGCTGATGGTTTTGTATGGCATGACAAGGCTCCGCTGATCTGAAGATATCGCGCGTCCACCCTCCTCCGTGCGTGGTCAAGCGGCCGTCAACACGATGTGGTGTTCCTGAAAACCTCCGCCACGCGCTTCGGCGACGACATGCGACGCCGTGTTCACGCCCGCTCGAACAGCCGCTGCGCGTCCGCATAAGTGAGCGCCGAGGCGAGGCAGTCGAAGCGGCCGCCTTCAAGCAGCACACCGGCCGCGTGGTCGACCGCCGCCAGCGCCATCGTGGCGAAACGCGTCGCCGTGCTCACGCGCGCGATGCCGAGCCGGGCCAGCTCGGCCAGATCCGGCACACCCGGCCCGGCGGCGACATTGACTGGCGCGTCGATCGCCTGCACCAGCGCCGCCAGCGTGACAGCGTCGCTCAGGCCGATCGGATAGATGCAATCGGCACCTGCTGCCAGGTAGGCGTGCGCGCGCTGCACCGCATCCGTGAAGCGTTCGGTGGCATTGGCCTCGTCGTGCTGCATCCAGCTGTCCACCCGCGCGTTGATCACGATCGGCACGCCGGCCTCGGTGGCCGCGGCGCGAGCGGCGCGGATCCGCGCGGCAGCGATCGCGCAAGGTCGCAACGCACCATGGCCGGGCGCGCCATCCTCCAGGTTGATGCCCACCGCACCGGCCGCGATCACCGCCTGCACGGTTGTGGCGACCTCCGCTGGCGTCTCGCCATAGCCGGTCTCGATGTCCGCCGTCACAGGCAAGTCGACGACGCGCGTGATTCGCGCAATCGCGTCCAGCACTTCGCCCAGCGGCGCCTGTTCGCCATCGGCATGGCCGAGCGACCAGGCCATGCCGGCGCTGGTGGTGGCGATGGCGGCGAAGCCTCTCCGCGCGAACAAGCGCGCACTGCCTGCGTCCCATGCATTGGGCAGCAGCAGGATCGCGGAGCGATCGTGCATCTTGCGAAAAGCCTGTGCCTTGCCCACCTGCGTGCGGATGTCCATGCGTTTGCGGCCTGCGCCAGTGTCGACAGCGAAGCACGCAGCCTACGCCGCTTGCCCTCCACGCGAAAACGGCAGGGCGCGGGACTCGAGCTTCCCGGCCGGCACTGGCCGCGCCGGTCGACGCGGCCTAGAGTCCAACGCGTCCACCACGACCGGGTCGGAGGCCACCATGGCCACACGCAGATTGGTGCTGTTGTTCGACGGTACCTGGAACAAGCCCGAATCGAACACCAACGTGGAGCGGCTGCGCCGGCTGATCGCGCCGCGCGACCCTGCGGGCATCGAGCAACGGGTCAACTACATTCCAGGCGTTGGGGTATCACCCGGCTTGACCCATCTGCTCGGCGGCGCATTCGGCTACGGTCTCTCAGGCAATGTGCTTGATGGCTATCATTGGCTGTGTGAAACATGCCAGCCCGGCGACGATGTTTACCTGTTCGGATTCAGTCGCGGCGCCTATACCGCACGCAGCCTCGGTGGAATGATCCGCAAGTGCGGCCTGATCAGGTGCGGCGCCGACGGCAGCGTGACGAAAGCCGATGTTTCCGCCGCCTATGATTTCTATCGTGAGATCGCGACCAGGCCCGATGATCCAGCCGCGGTGGCTTTCCGTGCCGGCCGCTCGGTCGAGATCGGCATCCACTTCATCGGCGTCTGGGATACGGTGGGATCGCTCGGCATTCCGGATACCGCCTCATGGTTCCCATATGCCCGCGCGCGCTATCAGTTCCACGACACCGAGCTCAGCAAGATCGTCAGGTACGCCTACCAGGCACTGGCACTGGACGAACACCGCGCCGACTTTGCGCCGGCGGTGTGGACGCGCAATCCGTATACGATAAAACCTGGCGAAACCCTGACCTCGAAGAAGCTCGAACAGATCGAGATCGAACAACGCTGGTTCATCGGCTCGCACTCCGACGTCGGCGGCGGCAACGATCGCGATGGTGCCGGCCGCAAGCCCGATCCGCTACCGGATCTGCCGCTGGCGTGGTTGCAGCGCAAGGCGATCAATGCCGGCCTGGCTTGCCACGAACTGATCGCTCCGGCCACCGATGCCGACATGGGCATGCCGCGCAATTCGTACGCGGAGTTCATGTACGGCGTCTACAAGGAATTCAAGCCGCCGTTCGATCGCATGCTGGGCTCCGGCGTCAACGAAAAAGTGGACGAATCGGTCTGGCAGCGCTGGCTCGCCGATGGCAGCTACCGTTCGCCTTCGATGGTGCAGGCGCTGGCACGCGCCACCGTGCTGATGTCGGCAGATGCCGTCGTGCAGAACACACCGACCAACCCGGATCAGTCGACGCCATCGGCGTAGTTCCCGCTCAGCGCGGCTCGACAATCTCCGCCTGCATCGCGGTGGCCGGGTCGTCAACTACCGCTGACTGATCCAGCGGACGGCGGGTGATCGCGTGGTACCACCACCATGCCAATACGCCGGTGACGGTCAGCATCGACGCACCGAGTGCGAGATGCAGCATGCTGACCGACAGCAGCGGCGACAGCACGCCGGCGACAAAGCTGCACAGCAACAGGCTGACGAATGCCTGCACCGAGGAAATGCCGCCGCGCTTCTGCGGGAAACGGTCCAGCAGCAACAGCGTCAGCGTGGGAAACGCCAGCTGCACGCCGACGCCGTGCAGGATCAGCGGCAGCATCGACCACGGCAGCCGCGGCGCAGGGAATACCAACGCCAGCAATAGATGCAGCGTGCACGCCAGCAACATCACCGCGTACCCCAGGTTCACCGTGAAACCCGCGCTGCGCCGCTCGGCCATTCGGCCGGACAGCCATGCGCCGCCGACCAGACCGATCACCACCGGCATGAACAGCCACGAAAATCCTGCCGCCGACAACTGCAGCAGTTCACGCACGATGCGCGGCGCCGAAGCGATGTACAGGAACAAGCCGGCAAAGTTGACCGAGCTGGAAATCAGCAATGGCCAGAACGGCCGATCACGGCTGAAAGACAGATAGCTGGCCAGCAGCGGCCGCGGCGCAAACCGGTTGCGCTGCTCGGGTGGATGACTTTCTTCCAGCTGCCACGCCAACGCCAGCGCCAGCAACGTGGTGAAGCCGGCCAGCGTCCAGAAGATGCCGTGCCAGCCGCCCAGCGGCAGCAGCAGTGCGCCGATCATCGGGGCGATCACCGGCGCCACGCCGAAAATCATCATCACCTGCGACATCAGCCGTTGCGCGGCAGCGCCTTCGAGACTGTCGCGAATCACCGCGCGCCCCACCACCAGGCCCGCACCCGCGCACATGCCCTGCAGGCCGCGGCACGCCAGCAGCATCGCGAACGACGTGGACAGCGCCGCGCCCACGGAAGCCAGTGCATATACCAGCATCCCGGCCACCATCACCGGCTTGCGCCCGATCGCGTCGGAGATCGCGCCATGGAAAAGGCTCATCGCCGCATAAGTGATCAGGTACACGCTGATCAACTGCTGCAGCGCGGTGGCGTCCACCGCAAAGCGCGCGCCGATCAGCGGAAACGCCGGGAACACCGCGTCGATCGAGAACGGTCCGATCATCGACAGCGCAGCCAGCAGCCATGGCAGACTGCGCCGCACGGGGCGATGGAGTGGGTTCATGGCCATGCAACTGCGGCGGGGAGGCCGGGCAGTATAGAGGTCGCCTCGATGCATCGCGCTTGACGACGGGGCGGCCCGATCGACTAGGATGTCCGCTCGGGAGATGGCATGCCTCCCGTTCCGATGACCTTGCGTCGCGGAACAAACCACTTCTCGTGCAACCCGCGTTGAAGTTGATGATGCCTGCACCACCGGCTTCCGGCGGCGCAGGCGTGCCTGCCTCCGCGGCAACCGGACACATTCATTGTCAGGAGACGCGCTCGTGGGCTTTACCGGATTTTTTGCGATTGGCATCGGCGGCGCCATCGGCTGCTGGCTGCGCTGGGGTTTGGGCATGCTGCTCAACCCGTTGTTCCCCACCCTGCCGCTGGGCACGCTGGCGGCAAACCTCGCCGGCGGCCTGATGATGGGTTGCGTGATGGGCTTGTTCGACCACTTCCAGACCCTGTCGCCGGAACTGCGATTGTTCGTGTTCACCGGCTTCCTTGGCGGCCTCACCACGTTCTCCACCTTCTCGGCCGAATCCGCCACGCTGCTGCTGCGCCAGCAATACCTGTGGTTCAGCGGCCACGTGGCGGTGCATGTGGTCGGTTCGCTGGCGATGACCGTGCTCGGCATCTTTCTCACCCGCAACCTGCTGCGCCATTGATCCGGGGAACTGCATGAACCAGGAAAACCTGCAACACGGCGTGCACCTGTATTTCTATTGCCACCTGCGCGCGAAGCACGACGGCATGCTGCTGTCCGAATGGCTGCTTGAACAGGCCAA
Organism: Rhodanobacter glycinis; assembly: GCF_006438785.1. GTDB lineage: Bacteria > Pseudomonadota > Gammaproteobacteria > Xanthomonadales > Rhodanobacteraceae > Rhodanobacter > Rhodanobacter glycinis_A. The sequence goes on from NZ_RCZB01000007.1 coordinate 132,598, forward strand.
GCACCACGGCCTCGGTGGCGGCTCGGTATTCCGCGCGATCGCCGGCTTCGGCCGGCATGGCGTGCTGCACGAGGAGCAATTCTTCGAACTGGCCGACGACCTGCCGGTGAAGGTCGAGTTTCTGTTGCTCGAGGATCAGGCCGAGCTGTTGCTGCAACTGGTGCGCACGGCCGGCGTCGACGCAACCTATGCGCGTTCGCCGGCAAGCTTCGCGGTACTCGGCGAGCACTGATCCGTACGAAACACCCAAAGCGAGACATCGCATGAGCCAGGACGATCTGAAAAACCGCGCCAGCGAATTGCTCAACCAGGCCGGCATCCACATCGACGGCGCCGCTCCGATCGACCTGCGAGTGCACGACGACCGCCTGTACGCCCAGGTGTTCGCGCACGGCTCGCTGGGTTTGGGCGAGGCGTACATGGATGGCTGGTGGGATGCCGACGACCTGCCCGGGCTGTGCACCCGCCTGCTCACCGCAGGGCTGGATCAGGAGCTGAAAACCCTCGACACCCTGCTGGCCCACCTCAAGGCGCGCTTCATCAACCTGCAGCGCGGCGAGCGCGCGTTCGAGATCGGCAAGGCGCATTACGACCTCGGCAACGACCTGTTCCACGCCATGCTGGGCAAGCGCATGGTGTATTCCTGCGGCTACTGGGCCAGGGCCGATAATCTCGACGATGCGCAGACCGCCAAGCTCGACCTGGTCTGCCGCAAACTGCAGCTCAAGACCGGCCAGCGCGTGCTCGATATCGGCTGCGGCTGGGGCGAGGCGCTGAAATATGCCGCCGAGCACTACGGCATCGAAGGCGTCGGCATCACCGTGTCGCAGGAGCAGGCCGACTACGCACGCGAACTGTGCACCGGCCTGCCGATCGAGATCCGGCTGCAGGATTATCACGACATCGACGACCATTTCGACGCGGCGTATTCACTGGGCATGTTCGAACACGTCGGCGGCAAGAACTATCGCGCGTATTTCGAGACCGTGCGGCGCTGCCTGAAAGGCGACGGCCTGTCGCTGCTGCATTGCATCGGCAGCAACAGTGCAGCGGACCAGACAGACCCGTGGATCGAGAAATACATCTTTCCCAACTCGATGATCCCCGCTGCCAGCCAGGTGACGACTGCGCTGGAGGACCTGTTCGTGATCGAGGACTGGCACAATTTCGGCGCCGACTACGACCGCACGCTGATGGCCTGGCGTGCGAACATCGAGGCCGCGTGGCCCACGCTGCCGCCGAGCTACGACGAACGCTTCCGGCGCATGTGGCGCTATTACCTCGCCGTTTCCGCGGCGGTCTTCCGCAGCCGCCGCGACCAGCTGTGGCAGATCACGCTGAGTCCGCGCGGTGTGCGCGGCGGTTATCGCGTACCGCGCTGACGCGTGCCGCACTGAAGCCGCGCGCGCTGCCCGGTGGTTGCCGGCAGCACGACCGCGACGCATAGTTCGATCTGACCTTGCACTTGGGGAATACCGATGAAGCATCGCATCGCCACCTTGCTGGCCGGCCTGATCTTGGTCGCCACCGCTGCCATGGCCACCGGCGCCACCCCAGCCACAAGCACTCCCGGTTCCAGCTACTTCGACAACACCGGCCGCGACGACGTGCTCGCCGGCGGCGTCAAGATGATCCCGATCACCACGCCCAAAGGCACGTTCCACGTCTGGACCAAGCGCGTCGGCAACAATCCGAAGCTGAAGGTATTGCTGCTGCACGGCGGCCCCGGCGCCACCCACGAATACTTCGAAGCGTTCGACAGCTACTTCCCCGGTGCCGGCATCGAGTATTACTACTACGACCAGCTCGGCTCGGCCTATAGCGACCAGCCCATCCTCGATAAGGGCCGAGACACGTCGCTATGGACCATCGACCGCTACGTCGACGAAGTGGAACAGGTGCGCCAGGCGCTGCACCTGGACAAGAACAACTTCTGCCTGCTCGGCCATTCGTGGGGCGGCGTGCTCGCCATCGAGTACGCGCTGAAATACCAACAGCACCTGAAGTGCCTGGTGATCTCCAACATGGTGGATTCGATCCCGGCCTACAACGTCTACGCGAAGAACGTGCTGATGCCGGCAATGGATCAGCAGCAGCTGGCCGAAGTGCAGAAGCTTGAAGCCGAACACCGCACCAGCGATCCTCGCTACATGCAGATTCTCACCACCCTGCACTACGAGAAGCACGTGCTGCGCATGCCCTCGGCGCAATGGCCCGAACCGGTGACCCGCTCGTTCGGCCACATCAACGAGCAGATCTACACGCTGATGCAGGGCCCCAGCGAACTCGGCGCCAGCGGCCGACTGCTGAATTGGGACCGCAGCAGGGAGCTGCACCGCATCACCGTCCCCACCTTGGTGATCGGCGCGCAATACGACACGATGGACCCGAAGTACATGGCCGGCATGGCGAATAAGCTGCCGCATGGACAGTTCCTGCTTTGCCCGAAGGGCAGCCATCTGGCGATGTACGACGATCAGCAAGTGTATTTCGACGGCTTGATCGGGTTCCTGCATGGTGTCGAACGACGATGAGCGTGCCTGAGCCCTCTGCCACTCCCACCCGACCGACCAACGCGATGATCATCTCGATTGGCCACATGGAATCGGACGAACAGATCGCCGCGACGTACGACGTCATGCGACAGCTGCGCCCCGATCTCGCCCACGATACCTATGTGCCGGCGATCCGCGCCCTGATGGCCAGCGAAGGGCTTCGGCTGCTGGCGCTGCTGGACACGGGCACGGTCAGGGCGGTCGCTGCCTACCGGATCATGAACATGCTGTATTGCGGCAGCCTGCTCTACGTCGACGACCTCGTCTGCGATGAACGTGTGCGGTCGCGCGGTTACGGCGCGCAACTGATCGCCAGGCTCAAGAGCGAAGGTCGTGCGCTCGGCTGCAGCGAGATCCAGCTCATCTCGCGCGTCACGCGCGAGCAGGCCCACCGGTTTTATTTTCGCGAGGGTTTTGGCATCGAGTGTTTCCACTTCCGCGCTAAGCTCGCCTGACGACGCAAGGTGGTGAGGTTTCACTTGAATCCAGACATTACGTCCTCTCCCCAGGGAGCCGAAATGGATAGCCAGAACAAATATTGGTTTCCCGCCAAGCGATACGGCTGGGGCTGGGGTCTGCCGGTTCGGTGGCAGGGTTGGGTTTGCCTCGCCGTCTATGCGGGGTGTGTTGCGCTTGTCATTCGATTCCTGCGGCCGTCAGCCGATCCCCTCATGTTCGTGATCAGCCTTGCGCTGCTCACCCTCGGCCTGATGGCCGTGTGCTGGTTGAAGGCCGAACCGCCCCGCTGGCGTTCGGGCAGCTGACCGGGGCTTGGCACGGCGCACCGCGTCGCCAAGATTCGTCTGGACGGGAAGAATATTTCCCGCGCCGGTTCTTTTGCTTCCGCACACGCAACCCTAGCGAACGAGAACCATGAGCAAGCAAACTCCACTCTCCGAATACCTCATCCTCTCCCGCGGCCAGTGGGACAAGGACGCCTCGCGCGAAGATATCCAGGTGGCGATCGACCGCTTCTACGCGTGGTACGACCGACTGGTGAGCGAGGGCAGGATCGGGCCCGGACACCGGCTGGCGCGCGAGGGCAAGGTGGTGTCGCGACAGGCGACCATGGACGGTCCGTTCGCCGAGGCCAAGGAAGTGGTAGGCGGCTACTGGTTCATCCTGGCCGACAGCCTGGACGAGGCCGCACGCATCACGGCAGAAAACCCCTGCCTGGCTTACGGCCTGGTTTGCGAGGTGCGGCCGATCGACCCGGCACGCGGCAGCGCCTACGCATTGACCAACGAAACCCCGACCTGATACGCACGCGCCCCGAAGCGCCGCGTCCGGCAAGGAGGTAGCGAAGCCCGGCCGGGACGTACAGGACCTCGGACGCCGAGGTTCCGGATATCGACGTGGACGTGCGCCATCCCGACGCCGGGGTTGCCGAGGTCGGCGGAGACGGGCCGAACTCCGGCACCCCGGTTCCGCAGGTCGACGGTGCGCGCCATCGCCACCTCGCCGGGATTGAATTGGCTGCACGTCACCGCGACACTCGCGGCATGAAACCCACGATCGCGCTGCGCCTGCTCGCCTGCCTGCTCCTGCTGCTCCCCGCCGCAGCCATCGCCCGCCCCGCGCTGTGGGTGGTGAAAGATGCGGACACCACGATCTACCTGTTCGGCACCGTGCACCTGCTGCCGACCGATACCGACTGGCATTACCCGGCGCTGGACCAGGCGGTGGAGGACAGCCAGAGGCTCTACATCGAGCTGACCGACGACGACCAGGCGAACATGATGGCGCTGGTGCTGCGCTATGGACTGGACACGGCGCATCCACTATCAAGCTTGCTCAACGAGTCCGAACAGCTGCGGCTGCGCATCGCGGCGAACAAGGCCGGCGTGCCCGGCGGCATGCCGGCGCTCAATGTGATGCGTCCGTGGCTGGCGGCACTGACGCTGGCGACGGCGCCGCTGCTGAAGGCCGGGCTCGATCCCGAACACGGTGTGGACAAGCAGCTGAAGAGTCAGATGGCAGGCGCCGGAAAGCAGGTGTTGGGGCTGGAAACCGCCGAGCAGCAGATCCGCTTTCTGGCCGACATGCCCAAGGCGGTCGAACTGGCCTTCCTGCGCTCGACCCTGCGCGATATCGACAAGGGCTCGATCGAACTGACCGAGCTGATCGGCGCGTGGAAGAACGGCGACATCGCCACCATCGCCCGGCTCGAAGACGAAGACATGCGCCAGACGGAGCCGAAGCTCTATCAACTGCTGCTCGTGCAGCGCAACGAAATCTGGGCGACGAAGATCGCCACGATGCTGCAGCAGCCCGGCACCGTCTTCATTGCCGTCGGTGCCGCACACCTGGCCGGGCCGGACAGCGTGCAGGCGCAGTTGCACAAGCTGGGCGTGGACGCTGTTCGCCAATAGCGAGAGCTGCGAAGCTTCTCCCGGACCATCAGATCCAGCGTCGCACCGCTTCCGCCGTGTCGGCCGGTGAGGCGTTGAAGCATATCCGCGCGTCGGGTACATGCTCATGGATCAGGTTGATGATTTTCTCGAATAACAACAACAGCGATGGCGCACGAAGTTCGGCGCCGATCATCACGCAGTCGAAGCCCTGCCTTTGGAGCTGCCGCGCGACGACCGCTTCGGCGGTTTCGCCCGCGTCGACGAGACAGCTTTCCACCTCGTAACCCAGGCCGCGCAATCGATCCAGCTGGGCATCGATGAACGCCCTGACGAGATCGGGGGTGAGCTCGGGAAATTCCGAGAGATCGGCAAAGGCAGGATCCAGCCCCAGGGCAAGCACGTTCTTCGACATCTGCCGCACTCCGATACATGGGTTTGATCAGTCGATGCCGGCGACGGCATGCGGCACGTAGGGCGCCTCAAGCGCCTCGATCTCGGCATCCGGCAATCTGATCGCCAGCGCTGCCACGGCTTCTTCCAGATGGTGCGGCTTGGTCGCACCCACGATCGGCGCGGTGACCGCGGCCTTGTGCAGCAGCCACGCCAGCGCCACCTGCGCGCGCGGCGCGCCGAGCCGCGCGGCGACCTCGCCGACGCGATCCACCACGGCCTTGTCCGCCGCCTTGCTCGCGGCATACACGCCGTCACCCCATGGGTCGGAGCCGCCGCGCACGGTGCTCGGTTCGCCCTCCCAAGGCCGCGCCAGCCGCCCGCGCGCCAGCGGACTCCACGGCACCACGCCGATGCCCTGGTCCGCGCACAGCGCCAGCATCTCGCGCTCCTCCTCGCGGTACAGCAGGTTGTAGTGCGGCTGCATCGAGACGAAACGCGTCCAGCCGTGCAGGTCGGCGATGTACAGCGCCTTGGCGAACTGCCACGCCGACATCGACGAGGCGCCGAGGTAACGCGCCTTGCCCGCCTTCACCACGTCATGCAGCGCCTCCATCGTCTCCTCGATCGGCGTGGCATCGTCCCAGCGGTGGATCTGGTAGAGGTCGACGTAGTCGGTGCCGAGCCGGCGCAGGCTGGCATCGATCTCGGTCATGATCGACTTGCGCGACAGGCCGCCGCCATTCGCATCGCCGCGCATCGGATAGAACACCTTGGTGGCGACGACGACCTCTTCGCGCCGGGCGAAATCGCGCAACGCGCGCCCCAGCACCTGCTCGCTGTCGCCCTTGGAGTACATGTTTGCCGTGTCGAAATAGTTGATGCCCAGTTCGAGCGCTCGCCGGATGAAGGGCCGGCTGTGCTCCTCGTCCAGCGTCCATGGCCTCTCGTCGGTGGGTGTTGCCGAATAGCTCATGCATCCGAGGCAGATGCGCGAGACCTTGAGGCCTGACTTGCCCAGATTGATGTAGTCCATCGCGAATCCTCCTAATGGCTTCTCAGTTATGTACGTTATTCACCGGCGGCTCGTCCGGTGCAGTTTGACCCCGACGATGACCAGCGCAATGCCGATCATCTCGATGGTGCCTGGTATCTGATGCAGCACCACGATGCCGATCACGCTCGCCGTGGCCGGTAGCAGCGCAAGCAGCAGCGCGAACGTGGCACGCGGCAGTCGCGCCATCGCGAGCTGGTCGCAGACATAGGGAATCACCGATGACGAAATGCCGATGCCGATACCGGCCGCGAGCAGCCCGGGGCTGACCAGGGCCACCGCCGCGTCGTGCAGGCCGAACGGCATCGCCACCAGCAAGGCCACCAGCATCGCCGCGGCGAGACGATCGATGCCCTCGCCGCCGCCATCCTTCGCGGCGCGATGTCCGAGCACGATGTACAGCATGAACAAGGCGCAGTTGGCGAAGGCGAAGACGAAACCCGTCGGCGCTCCGGCGAGCCGCACGTGGGTCAGCATCCACACGCCGGCCACCGCGACAGCGAGCGCCACCACGTTGCGTTGGGTCCGCGTGCCGGCCAGTGCCAGCGCGATCGGCCCGAGAAACTCGATCGCGCCGACGGTACCGAGCGGCAGACGGTCGATCGCCAGATAGAAACAGATGTTCATGCAGCCGAGCACCACGCCCAGCCCCACGATGTTCCAGCGCGCCGCCGCGCCCTGCCGCATGAAATAACGCCACGGCTTTCGCCACACGGCGAAGATCAACGCGGCGCTGGCGATCCGCAGCCAGGCGACGCCGAGTGGTTCGACGCGGGCAAACAGCAGTACGGCGAAGGCTGGGCCAAGGTAATGAAAGACCGCGCTGACGATGAAGTACAGATGCGGCGGCACCCTCTCGCCAAGCGCGATCTGCGTTGGCGCCAGCCGGTGGAGAGTCGAGGTGTCCTGCTCGTTGTCCATGACTCCATTTTTACAAAGTATCGGCGCATGATCCATGCTCAAAGAAAGGATTTGACGGTCAATATTTCGCTTCCTGCAGGTTGAATGCCCCATATGCCTCAGATTTCAAACCTCGTGTCCGATCCCCGCAATGTCGCCCTGCTGCAGGCGCTGCAGGAGGATCCACGCCAGCCTGTCACCAAGCTCGCCGCCAGCATCGGCATGTCCGCACCGGCGGTGAAGGAGCGCCTGAGCCGGCTGGAGGAAACCGGTGTGATCCGCGGCTACCGGCTCGACCTGGATCCGAAGGCGCTGGGCTGGCCGATCACGGCGTATGTGCGCGTGCGCCCGGTCCCCGGGCAGCTGTCGAAGATCGCCGAACTCGCGCAGAAGATGCCGCAGGTCGTCGAGTGCCACCGGGTCACCGGCGAAGACTGCTTCATCATGAAAGTGCACCTGGACGCGCTGGAAAATCTCGACCTGATCCTCGATCGCTTCCTGCGCTACGGCCAGACCACCACCTCGATCGTGCAATCCACGCCGGTCCCGCTGCGCGCGCCGCCGTTGCCCGCGATCAAGGGCAAAACCCGGTGACTCCCGGGGACCGCTGCGGCACAACGGTCACGCTCCCGCAAGCTGTCCCGGCCCGGCGTGTTCTGGCACCATCGACCGGTTATCCGCGCGTTGCGCGCTACTCGACAGACATCCCCGCATGAACCTGCAAGCCAATTACGAACAGATCCCGCTGAAGGAATACGCCGAGCGGGCCTATCTCGACTACTCGATGTACGTGGTGCTGGACCGCGCCCTGCCCTTCGTCGGCGACGGCCTGAAGCCGGTGCAGCGGCGCATCATCTACGCGATGAGCGAGCTGGGCCTGGCCGCCACCGCCAAGCCGAAGAAATCCGCGCGCACCATCGGCGACGTGATCGGCAAGTTCCATCCGCACGGCGACAGCTCCTGCTACGAAGCGATGGTGCTGATGGCGCAGCCGTTCTCGTACCGCTACCCGCTGGTCGACGGCCAGGGCAACTTCGGCTCGCCGGACGATCCCAAGAGCTTCGCGGCGATGCGCTACACCGAGAGCAAGCTCAGCCCGATCGCCGAAGCGCTGCTGGGCGAGCTGGGCCAGGGCACGGTCGACTGGGTGCCGAATTTCGACGGCACCATGGACGAGCCGAGCTGGCTGCCGGCGCGCGTGCCGCACGTCTTGCTCAACGGCTCGATGGGCATCGCGGTGGGCATGGCCACCGACATCCCGCCGCACAACCTGCGCGAGCTGATCAGCGCGTGCATCCGCCTGCTGGACGATCCGGACGCCACCGTCGCCGATTTGTTCGAGCATGTGCGCGGGCCGGATTATCCGACCGAGGCGGAGATCATCACCCCGCGCGCCGACCTGCTGGCGATGTACGAGAGCGGCATGGGCTCGGTGCGTGCCCGCGCGGTGTACCAGCGCGAGGAAGGCAACATCGTGATCACCGCGCTGCCGCATCAGGTCAGCCCGTCGAAGATCCTCGAACAGATCGCCGCGCAGATGCGCGCGAAAAAGCTGCCGATGATCGAGGACCTGCGCGACGAGTCCGATCACGAGAATCCGATCCGGCTGGTGCTGGTGCCGCGCTCCAGCCGCGTCGATGCGGACGAGCTGATGCCGCACCTGTTCGCCACCACCGATCTGGAAAAGAGCTTCCGCGTCAATCTCAACATGATCGGCCTGGATGGCCGGCCGCAGGTGAAGAACCTCAAGCGCATCCTCAGCGAATGGCTGACGTTCCGCACCAGCACGGTGACCAAGCGCCTGGAACATCGCCTGGCGAAAGTCGAACGCCGGCTGCACCTGCTCGAAGCGCTGCGCATCGCCTACCTCAATCTCGACGAGGTGATCCGCATCGTGCGCAGCGAGGACGAGCCCAAGCCGGTCCTGATGGCACGCTTCAGGCTGAGCGAGGAACAGGCCGACTACATCCTGGAAACCCGCCTGCGCCAGCTGGCGCGGCTGGAAGAGATGAAGATCACCGCCGAGCGCGACCAGCTCGAAGAGGAGCGCGCGAAGATCAGCGTGCTGCTGAAATCGCCGGCCAAGTTGAAAGGCCTGATCAAGGAAGAACTGCGCGCCGACGCGGCCAAGTTCGGTGACGACCGCCGTTCGCCGCTGGTGCAGCGCGAAGCGGCGCAGGCGCTCGACGAAAGCGCGCTGGTCGCCAGCGAACCGGTCACCGTGGTTCTGAGCCAGAAGGGCTGGGCGCGCGCGGCGAAGGGTCACGACATCGACGCCGAGGCGCTCAACTACCGCGAGGGCGACGGCCTGCTCGCCGCGGTGAAGGCGCGCACCACCCAGCAGGTGGCGTTCATCGACTCGACCGGCCGCAGCTACTCCACACCGGCGCACACGCTGCCCTCGGCACGCGGCAACGGCGAGCCGCTGACCGGCCGCTTCAGCCCGGTCGCCGGCGCCAGCTTCGACGCGGTGATCGCCGGCGACAACGACACCCGGCTGATCCTCGCCACCGACTTCGGCTACGGCTTCGTCACCCGCTTCGAATCACTCACCGGCCGCAACAAGGCCGGCAAGCAGATCATCAGCCTCAACGACAAGGCCAAGGTGCTGGCGCCGCAGATCAGCGCCGACCCGGCGCGCGACCGCATCGTGGTGGTCACCACCGAGGGCCACCTGTTGATGTTCTCGGTGGCCGAGCTGCCCGAGCTGGACAAGGGCAAGGGCAACAAGCTGATCGAGATCCCCAAGGCGAAGCTCGTCAGCGGCGACGAGCGTGTGGCTGGCGTGGCCGTGGTCAGTGAGGGCAAGGGCGAGGTCACCATGTATGCGGGCCAACGCAAGCTCACCCTGAAGTGGGCGGACCTGGTCGAGTACGGCGGCAACCGCGCCACCCGCGGCGGCGTACTGCCGCGCGGGCTGCGCCGGGTGGAACGGATCGAAACCACCGGCTGAAGTGTGGCGGCAGGAACTTCCTGCCGCCACACGCTTCGAAGGTGGAGGTGCACGTCAACGCGCACTGGCGCGTTGAGCACGTCATACCCCGGAGTACGCATGAACATCAAACGGCACCTCACCGCCCTCGCGACCACCTTGCTGGTGGCTACGGTATCTGCACAGACGGCCAAGCCGCTGAACCTCAAGCTGCCACCCAGCGACCTGCCGGCGGCCAGTTCGACGGCGGCCAAACCAGCCAGCGCTGCACCCGGCGTGTACTACGGCGATACCAGCGGCCGCATGGGCAACAACGACACCGCCACTGCCGCGACCGCCGACTGCGACGACTACAGCTACAACCAGCCGCAGGTTCATGGCAGCGTCGGCATGGGCGTGGTCAGCGGCAACCACGTCGGCGGCAGCTACCAGACCGGTACGGTCAACCTCACCAAGGCGTTCGGCAGCTGTGACCACCCCACCGGCGGCGTCAGCATCTCGATCGGCGGCGGCACCGGCAACTTCCACGGCCGTGGCGGCCACTGAACGGGCGGCGCGGCGCAAACAGGGAACAACCCATGCACGGCGAATACAAGATGCCCGGCGGCAAGCTGGTGGTGATCGACCTGGAGGTACGCGACGGCCGCCTCGCCGACGTGCATCTCAGTGGTGATTTCTTCCTCGAACCGGACAGCGCGCTGCATACCATCAACGCCACACTGGAAGGCCAGCCGGAACAGGCCACCGAAACGGAGCTCACCAACGCCGTGCGCGACGCCATGCCGCCCGACGTGATGATGTATGGTCTTTCGCCGGAAGCCATCGCGGTCGCCGTGCGCCGCGCCTTGCACAGGGAAGCCGAAGCATGATGCGTACCGATTGGCGCGACCACGACTGGCAGCTGATCCACACGATTCCGCAATCACCGACGCTGCACATGGCGCTGGACGATGTACTGACCCACGAGGTCGGTGCCGGTCGTCGCAAGCCGACCCTGCGCATCTGGGAATGGGCTGCACCCGCGGTGGTGATCGGTCGCTTCCAGTCGCTGCGCAATGAAGTGGACGCCGACGCGGCATCGCGCCATGGCATCGAAGTGGTGCGCCGGGTCAGCGGTGGCGGTGCGATGTTCATCGAGCCGGGCAACACGATCACCTATTCGATCTACGCGCCGCAGTCGCTGGTCAAGGGGCTGTCGTTCCAGGAGGCGTATGCCTTTCTCGATGCGTGGGTGCTGGAGGCGCTGGCCGAACTCGGCATCAAGGCCTGGTACCAGCCGCTCAACGACATCACCTCCGAGGGCGGCAAGATCGCCGGCGCGGCGCAGGTGCATCGCGGCGGTGCAGTGCTGCATCACGTGACGATGGCCTACGACATCGACGCCAGCAAGATGCTGGATGTGCTGCGCATCGGCCGCGAGAAACTGTCCGACAAGGGCACCACCAGCGCCGCCAAGCGGGTCGACCCGCTGCGCAGCCAGACCGGCCTGCCGCGCGAAGCGGTGATCGCGCGGATGATCGCCACCTTCCGCCGACTGCACGGGCTCGCCGACGATCACGTGCGCGCCGACGAACTTGTCCAGGCCGAAGCGCTCGCACAGACCAAGTTCAGCAGCCCGGCCTGGATCGCCGACGTCGCCTGATCTCGCGTATCGCCGTGCTTCTGTGCGGCAGGAATCCCCCGTGCGCGGCGGTTCCTCCTCCCCCATTCGTCACTTGTGAACTCTGGCAGATCGCAGGAGGATCGGGCTTCCGTTCGCGTTGACAAGGAGACGTAGATGCGCGCTTCAGGACTATCCGTACTGGTCGCCGGGCTATGCCTGGCCTTCGCCGCCCACGCAGCCGACACCGATACCTGGAAGCTGCCGGTCACGGTGAAGAAGCTCGACAACGGGCTCACCGTAGTGGTTTCCGAGGACCACAGCTCACCCACCGTCGGCATCAGCATGGTCTACCACGTCGGCATGCGACTGGAACCGCAGAACCGCACCGGTTTCGCCCACCTGTTCGAACACCTGATGTTCGAAGGCACGCCCGACGCGCCCAAGGGCACCTTCGAACGCGTGATCCAGGGCGGCGGCGGCGTGTTCAACGGCTCCACCCGCGCCGACTACACCAACTACATCGCCTCCGCGCCTTCGTCCGCGCTGGCGCCGATCCTGTGGATGGAAGCGGACCGCATGAAGTCGCTCGACTTCAGCGCGAAGAATCTCGCCAACCAGCAGAACGTGGTGAAGGAGGAGATCCGCGTCAACGTGAAGAACCAGCCCTACGGCCTGTTCTACTGGACCGACCTCAACCGCCTCGCGTTCGACAAGTGGGCCAACAATCATGACGGCTACGGCTCGTTCAAGGACCTGGACCACGCCAGCATCGCCGACGTGAAGACCTTCCATGACACCTTCTACCAGCCGGCCAATGCGGTACTCGGCATCGCCGGCGACGTCACCCCGGAGCAGGCCTTCGCGCTGGCGCAGAAGTATTTCGGCAGCCTGCCTGCGCGCGCGCTGCCGCCGCGGCCGGACGTCGCCGAACCGTTGAACACCAAGCCGCGCCATGGAGAGCAGACCGATGCACTGGCCAAGGTGCCGGCGCTTGCGATCGGCTGGAAGATGCCCGCACGCGGCAGCAAGGACCAGGTGCCGATGATGGTGCTGTCGCAGTTGCTGGTCGGCGACGATGCCTCACGCTTCTACCAGGGCCTGGTCAAGGGCCGCGAGCTGCTGCTGAACATCAACGGCGGCGTGAACTTCCCGCTGGGCGACGGCAGCGACTACGCCGGCCCGACGCTGCTGGGGCTGTTCGCGCTGTACAAGCCCAATGCCACGCCGGAGCAGGTGCTGGCCGCAATCAACGAGGAGATCGGCAAGGTCGCCAGCGACGGCGTCGACGACGCCACCCTGACCCGCGTGAAGACCAAGATGCTGTCCGACTGGTACGGCGGGCTGGAATCCTTCCTCGGCCGCGCCGACACGCTGGCCAAGCTGCAGACGCTGTGGGGCGATGCCAACGTCGCCAACCGGATGCCCGGCTGGATCGAGGCGGTGAGCTCCGATGACATCAAGCGCGTCGCCCGGGCCTATCTCACCGACGCCAACCGCAGTGTGATCGTGCGTCGCCCGGTCGCCGCGGCTGCCGCGCCCGCTCCCGCCGCCAAGACATCTGCCAAGTGAGGACCGCCATGAAGACGAACACGACGTTCAAGACGCTTGCCCTCGCCCTCGGCCTGGCGCTTGCCGGATTCGCCCAGGCCGCCACGCCGCTGCCGAAGGATCTGCCCGCCTACGGTCCGGACAAGCCGCTGCCGACGCCGCAGATCGCCCAGCGCACCCTGACGAACGGACTTACCGTATGGGTGGTGCCGCGCGACGGTCTGCCCAAGGTCAACGTGGCGCTGGCCGTGCTCGGCGGCACTGCTGCCGACGAGGCGGCCACGCCGGCCCTGTCGGAGATGATGGCGCGTCTGCTCAACGAGGGCACCGCCAGCCGCAGCTCGCGCGATATCGCCGAGGCGCTGCAGGCGATCGGCGGCGACTACAGCGCCGGCACGGGCGACGACTCGATCAACATCCGCGCCAGCGCACTGGCTTCGCACGCATCGAAACTGCTGGAACTGGTCGCCGACACCGCGCTGCACCCGAGCTTTCCGGCGAACGAGGTTGCCCTGGCCAAGGCCAACGCCTTGCAAGGGCTGAAGGTGCAGGAGGCCGATCCGGATTGGCAGGCACAGCGCGCCTTCGGCCACGCCGCCTACGGCGAGCATCCGTACTCGCGCGACTCGCTCAATGAAGCCAGCGTGCAGGCGGCCTCGCCCGACTCGCTGAGGGCGCTGCACGATGCCCGCTTCCGGCCGGATCGTGCCTTGCTGGTGATCGTCGGGCGCATCGACGCCAACGCGGCGTTCCGTCTGGTCGAGCAGCAGTTCGGCGGCTGGAAAGCCACTGGCAAGGCGCTGGCCGATACCGCGCCGGCACCACGCGAGGCGGCGCCACAACGGCTGCTGGTGCCGCGCGACGGCGCGGTGCAGAGCAACATCCGCTACGGCCGCCCGGCGGTGCCGGCCAACGACCCGGACTACATTCCGCTGACCGTGGCCAACACCATCCTCGGCGGCGGCTTCACCAGCCGCATCACCCAGGACATCCGCGAGGACAAGGGCTACTCGTACAGCCCGTGGTCGCGTTTCAGCGCGAACCGCGTCGGCGGCAGCACGCTGGCCAGCGTCGACGTGCGCAACGAAGTCACCGGCGCCACGCTGGCCGAGCTGGCCAAGCTGTACGACGGCATGGCCAGCCAGCCGGCCAGCGCAGAAGAGCTCACCGGCGCCAAACGCCTGGTCGGCGGCATCTACCTGCTGCGCAACCAGATCCAGGGCGCACTGATCGGCACCCTGGCGAACTACTGGGTCGATGGCCTGCCACCGAGCTTCCTCGGCAGTTACGTCGCCGAGGCAAACAAGGTGACGACGGAACAGGTGCAGGCGATGGGTCGCAAGTACTTCGCCGCGAAGGACCAGAGCATCGTGGTCGTCGGCGATGCCAAGGCGATCGACGCACAACTGAAACCGTACGGCACGTTCACCGTGTTCAAGCCCTGAGTGCTGTCGGTGCCGCGGCGATCGCGCCGCGGCACCGGCCTGCAGAATCCCGTGTGATTGTTCTTCGGTAAATTCCGGCCAGAAGCAGTCGCGTACAAGGTGTCCTCCTACATGGAGGCGCCCCGCAACAGCGGCAGGATGTGCTCGCGACTCAGCCGGGCAACCGGTACGTTCGGCGCGGCCGGATCGATCCAGCACAGCTCCTCGATCTCGGCCCGCGCCGCGATCTCGCCACGCACATTCACCGTATAGACGGCCGCCTCGACCCGGCGATCCGGCTCGTTCGCCGCCAACGCGCTGCAATGGCACAGCAGGCGGGCCGAACCGGCGACGAGTTCGCAGCCCAGTTCCTCGCGCAGCTCACGAGCCAGCGTGGCCAGCTCGTCTGCATCGCCGGGATCGCGCTTGCCGCCGGGCTGCTGGAACATCGTGGCGCCACGCTTGCGTACCAGCAGGCTGCGCCCTGCTTCATTGCGGATCACCGCGGCGACGATGCGGATGATTCTGGCGCCGTCACTCACAGCCGGCTGTACGACCACGACTGCATGCGCCCGTCCTTGTATGGCATCACGCCATGGAACGGACGCGGGTCGGCATCGAACACCAGCGGCAGGAAATGGCGGTCGCCTTCCCACATCGGCAAAGTCAGCAGGCGCTCCAGCGCGACCCATTCCAGGGTGCCTTCGGGGTTGCTCATGAACGGCGTGCCACTGTAGCGATCGATCGCGAAGATGAAGCCGAGCCAGTCTTCGCCGTGTTTGCCGAAACCCGGCCAGTTCAGCGTGCCGCGCAGCTGCATCGACTCGCAGCTGATACCGGCCTCCTCCAGGATTTCCCGCTGCATGCAAGTGGCGATGTCCTCGCCCGGCTCCATCTTGCCGCCGAGTCCGTTGTACTTGCCCAGGTGCTGGTCATCCAGCCGCGCATTGCGATGGATCATCAACACTTCGCTGCGGTCGGGCGACAGCACGTAACCGAGCGTTGCCACGATCGGGGTGTAGGGCATGGCGAAAGCACCGCAAAAAACCGAGTTTAACGGCAGCGGCCGTTCCGCGCAGGTCTCCGGCCTGAACGTGCGGCGCGGCCGGGCTTGCACGCGCGCGACAGGGCGGCGACCATCGACGGATGCATTCACTCGCTTCACTCATACCCCGAGCCGGTCGTGCGCACTGGTCATGGCATGCGCTGTTGTCGCTGCTGCTGCTCACCGGCATGCCCGGCTGCGCACCCACCGCGCGGGCGCTGGACAGCGGCACGCTGGCGTTCGAAGGCCAGAACTACCGCGTCGTGCATCTGGATCTCAAGCGTGAACACCTGAGCCTGCACTGGCGCGACCCGCAGAACGGCCAGCCATTCAGCAGCATCGAGACACTGCGCCAATGGGGCGAGGCGCGCGGCCAGCGGCTGTTGTTCGCTGCCAACGCCGGCATCTATGACCGGCAATTTGCGCCGTTGGGCCTGCACGTGGAGGACGGCAAGACGGTGGTGCCGCTGAACCTGGCGCACGGCAATCCCGCGTCGGGAAATTTCTCGCTGCTGCCGAACGGCGTGTTTGCGGTGTATCCGGACGGCCATGCCGCGGTGCGCACCAGCGCCGCGTTCAAGGCCGCCGGCAAGAGCGCGCAGTGGGCCACCCAGTCGGGCCCGATGCTGCTGATCGACGGCAAGCTCAACGATCAGTTCATCGATGATTCGTCCAGCCTCAAATGGCGCAGCGGCGTCTGCGTGAAAACCCCCACCGAGGTGATCTTTGCAGTGAGCGAGGCGCCAGTGAACTTCCACACGTTTGGACGGCTGTTCCGCGACAAGCTCGGTTGCCGCGACGCGCTCTACCTGGACGGCAGCATCTCGCAGCTGTACGTCGACGGCGAAGGCTACGCCGGCGCGCCGGCGTTCATGGTGAAACCCTACGCCGGCATCTTCGCCGTGTTCGCCAAGCCCTGATGTCGGGCCCTGTCACGGCGCGGCGCTGGCGCATCCTGCGCGCGCTGCTGATTGCCCTGCTGGCGTTGCTGCTGACTGCGTTTGTGACGGGCTGGTGGCTGCTCGCCGGCAGCCGCGCCCGGCTCGACGGCACGCGCCAGGCAACCGCGTTGACGGCCCCCGTAAGCATCGGCCGCGACGCGCTGGGCACGGTCACCATCGAGGGAAAGAACCGCACCGACATCAGCTATTCACTGGGCTACGTGCACGCGCAGGAACGCTTCTTCGCAATGGACCTGATGCGCCGCATGCCGGCCGGCGAGCTGTCCGCACTGGTCGGCCCGGCCGCACTCAAGGTCGACCTCAACCATCGCCGCCATCGCTTGCGCGCGGTGGTCGAAGCGGCGTACGCGCAACTGCCGCCAGCGCAGAAACACGAACTCGACCGCTATCGCGACGGCGTCAATGCGGGCCTCGCCGACCTGCGCGTGCGGCCGTGGGAATACCTGCTGCTGGGCAGCCAGCCGCAGCCTTGGCGTTCGGAAGATTGCTTGCTGGTGATCGCGGCGATGTATCTGGACTTGAACGGCGATGGCCGCAATGAGCGTGAACTGCACATGGCGCAGATGCGCGCGACGCTGCCCGGACCACTGGTGGATTTCCTGCTTGCGCCCGATCCCGACTGGGAAGCGCCGCTGAGCGGGCGGCTGTCGCGCTCGCCGGTGATTCCCGCGGCAGACGTGTTCGACCTGCGTCATCGCACGCCGGCAGCATCCTCCACCGCGCTGGCCGCCGCACTCACCCCGGCGCTCGACGCACCCCGTCCCGGCAGCAACAATTTCGCGATCGGCGGTGCGCTCACCAGCAGCGGCGCGGCGATGCTCGCCAACGACATGCACCTGGGCCTGCGCGTGCCCAACATCTGGTTTCGCACCCGGCTGCGCTATCCCGACCCCACCGCACCGAACGGCCAGCGCGACGTCAACGGCGTCAGCCTGCCGGGCACGCCGGCGATCATCGTCGGCTCCAATGGGCAGATCGCGTGGGGCTTCACCAACAGCTACGGCGACTGGCAGGACTGGGTGCGCGTGCGGCGCGATTCCACCGCCCCCACGCGCTACAAGGTGCCGGACGGCTGGGCCGCGATCGAAAGCCACGCCGAGCACATCCGCGTCAAGGGCAGGCCCGACGTCATCCTCGAGGTCGAAGACACCCGCTGGGGGCCGATCATGGGCAAGGACGTCGATGGCACGCCGCTGGCGCTGGCATGGATCGCCGGCCGTCCACGCAGCTACAACCTCGCGCTGATGCAGCTCGAACACGCATCGGATGTTTCCGGCGCGTTGAACCTGGCGCCACAACTCGGCATGCCGCCGCAGAATCTGCTGGTCGCCGACAGCGGTGGAAACATCGGCTGGACGCTCGCCGGCAACAGCATTCCGCTGCGCACCAGCATCGACCCGCTGCTGCCATCGGACTGGTCGCAGTCGGGCAACGGCTGGCAGGGCTGGGCATCGCCCACGCACTATCCGCGCATCGAGAACCCGGCAGATGGACGGCTATGGACAGCGAACAACCGCACCGTCGACGGTGCAGCGCTGGCCCTGCTCGGCAACGGCGGCCACGACCTCGGTGCCCGCGCGCAGCAGATCCGCGATGACTTGCACACTCGCGCCAGCTTCACGCCCGGCAACCTGCTCGACATTCAGATGGACGATCGCGCCGTGTTTCTCACCCGCTGGCAGCGCCTGCTGCAGGACACCCTGGCCGACAGCACCGACCGATCACTGCAGCAGTTGCGCCGGCTCATCGCGCAATGGCAGGAACGCGCCGCCGTCGACAGCGTCGATTACCGGCTGGTGCGCACATTCCGCGACCATGTCGGCGAAGCCGTGCTGGCTCCGTTCGCTGCGCAGGTGCAGCAGCGCTACCCGGACTTCAGCTGGCCCGGCGAGAACAGCGCCGAGGCGGCCGTATGGGCGTTGGTCCGCGCCCGGCCCGCGCATCTGCTCGATCCGAAATACCCCGACTGGCACGCCCTGCTCACCGATGCCGCCCGTCAGGTGGTGGCCGAACTAGGCCGGCAACCCGGCGGCCTCGCCGCACGCAACTGGGGCGAACGCAACCGCGCCGGCATCCGCCACCCGCTGTCCGCCGCACTGCCATCCTGGCTCGGCCGTTTCATCGACATGCCCGATCAGCCCATCCCCGGCGACAACAACATGCCGCACGTCGCCTCGCCCGGCTTCGGCGCCTCCGAACACCTGGACGTGTCGCCTGGCCATGAAGCCCACGGCATCCTCAACATGCCCGGCGGCCAGAGCGACCACCCGTTGTCGCCGTACTTCGGCGCGGGACACGAGGACTGGGTCGAAGGCCGGCCCACTCCGTTGTTGCCGGGGCAGACGCAGCACACGCTGACCTTGCGCCCGTCCATGCGCTGACACGCTGGCTGGCTCCCCGGCTCGGAAACATGGACCCGGTCATGCCTGTGCGGCATTCGACCACACAGGTGATCGGGGCTCGTCTGACTGAAGTCAAAGGTATCGCCTTAGTGCGCGCGCATGATCCGCGCCATTAACAAGGCGGATTCGTCCCATGATCAACTGCGACACCGTCATCGTCGGAGCGGGCCCGGTCGGCCTGTTCCAGGTTTTCGAGCTGGGTCTGCTCGGGCTGGATGCGCACGTGGTCGATGCCGTGCCGCATGCCGGCGGGCAATGCATCGAGCTGTACCCGGACAAGCCGATCTATGACATCCCGGCAGTGCCGGTGTGCAGCGGGCGCGAGTTGATCGAGCGCTTGCAGCAGCAGATCCGTCCGTTCGCGCCGCAGTTCCATCTGGGTCACACCGTCACCTCGCTCAAGCACATCGCGAACGGCCGCTTCAGCTTGCGCACCAGCGCGGGGCTCGCGTTCGACGCCGGTGCGGTGATCGTCGCCGGCGGCCTTGGCGCATTCGCGCCGCGCACGCTCGACCTGCCCGAAGCCGCACCGCTGGTAAACCGCACGCTGCACTACAAGGTGGCGCAGCCGGCACTGTTCGACGGCCAGGACATCGTGATCGCCGGCGGTGGCGATGCAGCGCTGGACTGGGCGCTGGCCCTGGTCGACCGGGTGCGCAGCCTGGTGCTGGTGCATCGCTCATCCAGCTTCCGCGCAGCGCCGGCCAGTGTGGCGCGCATGCATGCGCTGTGCGACGAAGGCCGCATGCAGTTGTGCGAGGGTGACATCGTCGGGCTGGAGACTGCCGACGAGGCGTTGGCCCAAGTACGCGTGCGCACGCGCAGCGGCATGGTCCAGCGCATCGAGGCTTCGCACTTGGTGGTGCTCTGGGGCCTGCATCCGGCGCTGGGCCCGATTGCCGACTGGGGGCTGGCGCTGGAACGCCAGCAACTGGTGGTGGATCCGTCGACGTTCCAGACCTCCGTGCCCGGCGTCTTCGCAGTGGGCGACATCAATACCTATCCGGGCAAGAAGAAGCTGATCCTCTCCGGCTTCCACGAGGCGGCGCTGTGCGCGTTCGCCGCGCATGCGCACCTGCATCCCGGCGACAAGGTGAACCTGCAGTACACGACCACCAGCCCGGCGCTGCAGCGGCGTCTTGGCGTGCGCGAGGCCGGGCGCGGCGATGCCGTCGCGCAACCTCCGCCACGAGTGGCCGCCAGCGCGGCCTGAACCCTCGCACATCGCGTCAAGCACGCACACGCTCACCACCACGGGAAGCATCCCATGCATCGCTCCTCCGACCCCAGCGATCTGCGCTCGCCCGAGCGCCGGCGCTGGCTGAAACAGACCGGGCAACTCGCCCTGGCCGGCGGCCTGCTGGCCGGCGGCGGCTGGGCAGTGCTCAAGCGCAAGCAGAACCTGTGGCAGGTTCGGCGCGAGCGCACGCTGATGCAGACCTCGGTGGCGGTCACCTGCCTGTCCGACGACGTGCAGGCGGCGGGCGCGGCGATCGAGGCGGCCTTCGCACGGATGGCCGCGACGGCTGCCGAGCTGACCCGCTTCGACCCGGCTAGCCCGCTGTCGCGGCTGAATCGCGACGGCCGGCTGGCGCTGGTGCCATCGAATCTGCACGCGGTACTGCGCGAGGCGCTGTCGCTGTCGGCGCTGACCGGCGGCGCGTTCGACGTCACCGTGCTGCCGGTGCTGCGCTATTTCGAAACCTTGCGTGGCGTGTCCGGCATCGACGCGCAGGAACACCATTCGATCGACCGTCGCGAGCAACTGGTGGGCTGGCGTGACCTGGCGCTGGACGCGCGCGGCGCACGGCTGCTGCGACCGGGCATGGCGGTGACGCTGGACGGCATCGCCAAGGGCCATGTGGTCGACCAGGGCATCGCGGCACTGCGCGCGGCGGGCATCGAGTACGGCCTGATCGACGCCGGCGGCGACATCCAGGCGATCTGCGGCAACGATCCGCAGCGGCACTGGAACGTCGGCATCGTCGACCCGCGCGACGTGAGCCGGGTGGCGGCGGTGGTGCGGGTGCGCAACGCGGCGCTGTCGACCTCCGGCAACTACCGCGTGTTCTTCTCCACCGATCGGCGCCTGTTCCACATCGTCAATCCGCGCACCGGCTATTCGCCGCAGAGCTATTCCAGCGTGACCGTGGTGGCGCCGCGCTCGGTGCTGGCCGACGGCATGAGCACGGCGGCGTTCTCGCTGGAGCTGCCGCAGCTGTCCGCGCTGATGGCGGCGCAGGATCACCAGTGGCTGGCGTTCTCGCGTACCGGCGAAAAGCGCTGGCGCTCGCGCGAACTGCCGCTGATCGCCGGCACGGCGGAGCTGGCGTGATGCGCGTCGCGCGCACCCGCTCTTTCGTGGCGCAGTTGCTGCTCGTGCTGTCGCTGCTTGTGCTGGCGCCCGTCGCGCTGGCCGGCATCGATGCGAAGCATCCGCAACTGCACGAGGTATTCCCCGGCGCCACCCGCTTCGGCGACATCGAGGGTACCCCGCCCGCCGCGGCGGTGTATCGCGGCGACAAGGTCATCGGCTACGCGTTCGAGACGGTGATGGTGGCGCCGGTGCCGGCCTATTCGGGCGCGCCGATCAACATCCTGATGTCGATCGGCACTGACGGCAGCATCCGCGACGCCCGCGTGCTGGAGCAGCACGAGCCGATCCTGCTGGTCGGCATCCCGGTGCAGAAACTGTACGACTTCGTGGCCCGCTACATCGGCCATCGCGTGGACGACCGTATCGTGGTCGGCGGCGGCGGCAGCGGCAGCGTGCGCATCGACGCGATCAGCAGCGCCACGGTGACTTCGATGGTCGCCAACGAGACGATCATGAACTCGGCGCTGAAGGTAGCCGCCTCGCGCAAGCTGATCGCCGGCGCGGCCGACACCGGCGCGGCCGCCGCGCAGGTCCGCGGCGATTACTTCGTGCCGGCCGACTGGCAGGCGCTGACCGGCAACGGCGCGATCGACCATCTGCAGCTGGCCCGGCAGGCGGTCACCGACGCGTTCAAGGGCCAGCCGGAGAGCGGCCTGATCGACGACCCCACCGCGCCGGCCGCCGGCCATGGCGCGGACACCTTCATCGATCTGTACTTCGCCGACGTCACCCCGCCCACGGTGGGGAGAAACCTGCTGGGGGCCGCGGCCCACGCCGAGCTGATGAAACAGCTCAAGCCCGGCGACACCGCGATCGCGGTGATGGCCAACGGCATCTACTCGTTCAAGGGACTGGGCTACGTGCGCGGCGGCATCTTCGACCGCGTGCACCTGCTGCAGGACGGCAAGCTGGTGCTGTTCAAGGATACCGACCTGGTGTCGATGAACGACACCCCGCTGCGCGGCAAGCCGGCGTTCGCCGAGCAGGCGATCTTCATCGTGCGCAACAGCGGCAGCGGCTTCGATGCGACCCGGCCGTGGACGTTGCAGCTGATGGTGAACCGCCAGGTCGGCCCGCTGCAGAGCATCTACCACACCTTCACCAGCGACTACCGCATGCCGGCGGTCTACACCACGCGCCCGGAAGCGGCTGCCGACGCATTGCCGGCCGACGCGCCGCTGTGGGTGAAGGTGTGGCACGGGCGCCGGCTGGACATCGCAGTGCTGCTGGCGGGACTGTCCGTGCTCACGCTGATCCTGATGTTCCAGGACTGGATCGTGAAGCGTCCGCTGCTGCTCGAGCGCCTGCGCGTGGGCTTCCTGATCTACACGCTGGTATTCATCGGCTGGTACGGGCTGGCGCAACTGTCGGTGGTGAACATTTTCACCTTTATCCAGTCGGTGTTGCACGGCTTCCATTGGGAAACCTTCCTGATGGACCCGCTGATCTTCATCCTGTGGGTGTTCGTGGCCGCCACCCTGCTGCTGCTGGGACGCGGCGTTTACTGCGGATGGCTGTGCCCGTTCGGTGCGCTGCAGGTGCTGGTGAACAAGGCGGCCAAGCGGCTGCACGTGCCGCAGTTCGAGTTCCCGCGCGTGGTGCACGAGCGGTTGTGGGCGCTCAAGTACGTCATCCTGCTGGTGCTGTTCGGCATGTCGCTACAGTCGCTCAACACGGCCGAGCACTACGCCGAGATCGAGCCATTCAAGACCACGTTCACGCTGCACTTCGCGCGCTCGTGGAGCTACGTACTCTACGCGGTGCTGCTGATCGGCGTATCCGCGTTCAACCACAAGTTCTATTGCCGCTATGTCTGCCCCCTGGGTGCCGGACTGGCCGTGTCCGGACGCTGGCGATTGTTCGAATGGCTGCGCCGACGCCCCGAGTGCGGCAGCCCATGCCAGGTCTGCGCCAACGAGTGCGAGGTCAAGGCGATCCACGCGGATGGCCGCATCGACTTCAACGAATGCCACTACTGCCTGGATTGCCAGGTCACCCGCGTCAACGACCACAAGTGTCCGCCGGTGGTACAGCAACGCAAAAAGCGCGAACGCGCCGCACGACCGTTGCCCACGCCGATCGCACTGATTACCCCGGCGAACGCGCCGGAAACCCGAGAGCCGGCGCCCGTCGCCGACTGATCCCACGTCACCTGCCTCTGCGGATGAAAAGCCATGCACGACGAATCGAAGAACAAACCCGAAGCTGACGCGGAAGGCACCGACCCCGCGCGTCGCAACTTTATGAAGAACAGCGCGCTGGCCGGCCTGGCCGGCGCGGCGGGACTGGCACTGGCGGGCTGCGGTCGCAAGGGTGATCACGGCGGCGCTGAAGGTGCCGCCGCCGGACACGATGGCGAACGCCAGCGCGAGCACGGCGAGCACGAAGCCGCCTCCGACCACGTGCCGCCCGGCCAGCTCGACGAGTACTACGGCTTCTGGAGCGGCGGCCAGTCCGGCGAGGTGCGCCTGGTCGGCGTGCCCTCGATGCGCGAGCTGATGCGCATCCCGGTGTTCAACCCCGACTTCACCATCGGCTGGGGCGTCACCAACGAGAGCAAGCGCGTGCTCGGGCCGAACTTCCCGCCCGGCGGCGATTGCCACCACCCGCACATGAGCCAGACCGACGGCCACTACGACGGCCGCTACATCTTCATCAACGACAAGGCGCACACCCGCGTCGCGCGCATCCGTTGCGACGTGATGCGTACCGACCGCATCACCAATGTGCCCAATGTGCAGGCGATCCACGGCCTGCGCGTGCAGCGCGCGCCGCGCACCGGCTACGTGTTCGCCAACGGCGAGTTCCTGGTCCCGGCGCCGAACGATGGCCGCGATCTGGACGATCCGAAGAAATACCAGACCATGTTCAGCGCGCTCGACGGCGACACCATGGAGGTCGTCTGGCAGGTGCTGGTGGACGGCAACCTGGACAACACCGAGGCCGATTACGCCGGCAAGTACGCCATCTCCACCTGCTACAACAGCGAGGGCGGCATGGACCTGCCCGGCACGATGCAGGCCGAGCGCGACTGGGCCGTGGTGTTCAATATCGCGCGCATCGAGGCGGCGGTGAAGAAGGGCGATTTCAAGACCATCGGCAGCTCGAAGGTGCCGGTGCTGGACGGCCGCCACGGCTCGTCGCTCATCCTCTACATCCCGATCCCGAAGAACCCGCACGGGATCAACGCCAGCCCCGACGGCAAGTACGTGGTGGCCAACGGCAAGCTCTCGCCCACCGTCACCGTCATGGAGTGGAGCCGCATCGACGACTGCTTCGCCGGCAAGCTCAAGGACCCGCGCGACACGGTGGTGGCCGAGCCCGAGCTGGGCCTGGGTCCGTTGCATACCGCCTACGACGGTCGCGGGAACGCCTATACCACGTTGTTCATCGACAGCCAGATCGCCAAGTGGAACATCGAGGACGCGATCGCCGCCCACGCCGGCAAGAAGGTCAACTACCTGCGCCAGAAGATCGACGTGGCGTACCAGCCCGGCCACTGCCACACCTCGATGGGCGAGACGCGCGACGCCGACGGGCGCTGGCTGGTGTCGCTGAACAAGTTCTCCAAGGACCGCTTCCTGCCCACCGGCCCGCTGCATCCGGACAATGACCAGCTGATCGACATTTCCGGCGAGACCATGAAGCTGGTCGCCGACGGCCCGGTGTACGCCGAGCCGCACGACGTGATCCTGCTGCACCGGCGGTTGCTGATCGACAAGGTCAAGAAGAGCTGGGACCGCGACGATCCGTTCTTCGCCGAGACGGTGGCCATGGCCAGGCGCCACGGCATCGACGTGCTTACCGACAGCAAGGTCATCCGCGAGGGCCGCAAGGTGTTCGTGTACATGACCTCGGCCGCGCCGATCTTCGGCATGGGCAGTTTCACGGTGAAGAAAGGCGACGAAGTCACCGTGGTGGTGACCAACATCGATGCGGTAGAGGACGTGAGCCACGGCTTCTGCATTGTCAACTACGGCATCAACATGGAGATCAGTCCGGGCGCCACCGCCTCGGCCACCTTCACCGCCGACAAGGCGGGAGTGTTCTGGTACTACTGCACGTTCTTCTGCCATGCGATGCACATGGAGATGAGCGGGCGGATGCTGGTCGAGGCCTGAGCCGCGTCGTGCCGCCGCGCAGCGCGCGGCGGCACGAGCGGATCTCCGTTCCCATGCATGCACTTCGTTTCCTCGCGTTCCTGATGCTGGCATTGCTGCCGGCGGCGCCGGTGCATGCGCGCGAGTCGCTGGAGCAGATCGTGGCTGCGGCGCCGCCGGGCACCACCATCAGCGTGCCGGCCGGCGTGCACCCGGTGCACCTGCGGCTGGACAAGCCGGTCACCCTCGTCGGCGAACCCGGCGCCGTTCTCGATGGCGGCGGCGAAGGCGACGTGGTGCGCATCGGCGCCGCGCAGGTCGCCGTGCGCGGGCTGACCATCCGCCATAGCGGCACCGATCTCACCGCGATGAACGCCGGCATCTTCGTCGAGCGCCAGGCGCGCGACGTCACGCTCGAGGGCAACCGCATCGAGGAGAGCCTGTTCGGCGTCTACCTCGACGGCGCGGCCAACGTGCGGGTCACGCACAACGTGATCCGCGGCATGCGCTCGCTGCGCGTGGCCGACCGCGGCGACGGCATCCACATGTGGAACGACACCGGCTGCACCATCGAGGGCAACGACGTGGCCGACTCGCGCGACGGCATCTACGTCTACGTCAGCCCGCACAACACCATCGCGCGCAACGTGGTGCACGAGGTGCGCTACGGCATCCACTACATGTATTCGCAACACAACCTGCTGCTGGACAACGTCAGCCGTGGCAACCTGGCCGGCTATGCGCTGATGTCGTCCGATCACCTCAAGGTGATCGGCAACACCGCCGAGGACGACGAATCCTACGGTTTCCTGCTCAACTACATCTCGCACAGCGAGATCGCCGGCAACCAGATACGCCGGATCAACGGCCAGCGCGACACCCAGGGCGGGCTGATCGACGGCACCGAAGGCAAGGGGTTGTTCGTCTACCTGTCGCAGTTCAACACCATCCACGACAACCTCGCCGCCGACTCGCAGATCGGCATCCACGTGACCGCCGGTTCGGAGAACAACCGCCTGTGGGGCAACCGCTTCGTGGACAACCGCATCCAGGTGAAGTACGTGCAGAACCTCGCCCAGGAGTGGTCGGCGCACAGCCGCGGCAACTTCTGGAGCGACTACCTCGGCTGGGACCTGGACGCCGACGGCATCGGGGACATCCCGTTCCGCCCCAACGACGGCGTCGACGTGCTGCTGTGGAAATACCCCTCCGCACGCAACCTGATGTCCAGCCCCGCGGTGCTGCTGATGCGCTACGTGCAGCGCGCGTTCCCGGTATTCACGCCGCCATCGGTGCAGGACAGCCACCCGCTCATGCAAGCCCCCACTTCCTTCCGGCCCGACCATGAACCCCGCGATTGAATTCGAGGCACTGGCCAAGCGCTACGGCATGCTCGCCGCGCTCGACGGCGTCAGCGCCTGCGTGCCGCGCGGCCAGGTGATCGGCCTGCTCGGCCACAACGGCGCCGGCAAGTCGACCCTGATCAAGCTGATCCTCGGCCTGATCGCACCCAGCGGTGGCCGCCTCGACGTACTCGGCCAGTCACCGTGGCGCGCGCACGCCTTGCGCCGGCGCATCGGCTACCTGCCCGAGAGCGCCACCTTCTACGCCAACCTCAGCGGGCGCGAGCTGCTCGACTACCTGGCCCGGCTGAAGCAGGCGCCGCGCGCCCAGGCACAGGCGCTGCTGGAACGCGTCGGCCTGGCGCACGCTGCCGACCGGCGCATCGGTACCTACTCCAAGGGCATGCGCCAGCGCCTCGGCCTGGCGCAGGCCTTGCTCGGTTCGCCGGAACTGGTGTTGCTTGACGAACCGACCACCGGCCTCGATCCGCAGGCCACCCGCGAGCTGTACCGCATCGTCGGCGAGCTGCGCGCGGACGGCCGCTGCGTGCTGGTTTCCTCGCACCTGCTGGCCGAACTGGAGCCGCACATCGACGGTGCACTGATCCTGCGCCAGGGCAAGTTGCTCGCCGCCGGCAGCCTCGCCGCACTCGGCGAACAGGCGGCACTGCCCGCCCACATGCTGCTGCGTCCGCACGAGAACGCCGGCGCCGAACTGATGACCCAGCTGGCCGCGCGCGGCCTGGCCGCGCAGTCGCGGCCCGACGGCCGACTGGAGCTGCAGGTGCCGCGCGAGGCCAAGCTGCGCACGCTGCGCGAACTTCTCGCCAACCCCGCCATCGCCGACCTCGACGTACGCGAGCCGACACTGGCGCAGCTGTACGACTGGCTCGGCGCCGGTCCCCACCCCGCCGCGGAGGCCCGCGCATGAACAGCATTTTCATCGTCGCCTGGAAGGAGTTCCGCGACGACTTCCGCAACCGCTGGACGGTCGCGCTCACCGTGCTGTTCGCGCTGCTGGCGCTGGGCATCGCCTGGTTCGGCAGTGCCGCCGCCGGCCGGGTCGGCTTCACCTCGTTCGACGCCACGCTGGCCAGCCTGACCACGCTGGGCGCCTTCGTGATTCCGCTGATCGGCCTGCTGATCGCCTACGACACCATCGTCGGCGAGCGCGACGACGGCACCTTGCTGCTGATGCTCAGTTATCCGCTGGCGCGCGGCCAGCTGGTCGCCGGCAAGTTCCTCGGCCACTGCGGCGCACTGGCCGCCGCCACGCTGGCGGGTTTCGGCCTGGCGGTGGCGATCATGCAGCTGATGCAGCCGCCCGCGCAGACGTTGCAGGCGTGGCTGCACATCGGCCGCTTCATCCTCAGCGCCTCGCTGCTGGGTGCCTGCTTCGTCGGGATGGCCTGCCTGATCAGCGTGCAGACCGCCGACAAGTCCCGCGCCGCCGGCCTGGCGCTGATCGGCTGGCTGGCCAGCGTGGTGCTGTTCGACCTCGCGCTGCTGGCGCTGCTGGTGGTCAGCGGCGGCAACCCGGTCGAGCGCGCGGTGTATCCCTACCTGCTGCTGCTCAACCCGGTCGACGTATTCCGGCTGGTCAACCTCACCGCGCTGGGCGACGGCGCCGGCAACGACTTGCTGACCGGCATGACCGCCCACCACACCTACTCGCCCGCCCTGCTGTGCCTGGTACTGCTGGGCTGGGCCGTGGCGCCGTTCGCGTGGGCGATGCTCGCGTTCCGGCGCAAGGAAATCTGAGGAGAACCCGCATGATGACCCTTTCCGCGATGAGCTTCCGTGCGGTGGCGCTGGCCCTCGCCCTGGCCCTGTTCGCCGGCTGCGACGGCAACCCCGCCCCCGCGCAGCATGCCGTCGACATCCATCCGGACGACACCTGCGCGGTGTGCGGCATGTACCTTGACGGCTCGCCCGGTCCGCGCGCGGAGGCTTGGGTGACCGGCCGCGTCAAGCCGTTGATGTTCGACTCCACCCGCGACTTCTTCGCCTACGTGCTGCAACCGGAGAACCAGGCCGACCTGCAGGAACTGTTCGTGCAGGACAGCGCGCGCATCGACTGGCAGCAGCCCGCCCACGCCGCGATCAGTTTCATCGATGCGCGCCGCTCGTCCTACGTGGCCTGGCAGCCGCTCCCCGGCTCGATGGGACCGACCCTGGCGCCGTTCGCCACCCGCGCTGCGGCGGCGGCCTTCATCCGCGAGCATGGCGGTGCCGTGCTCGGTTTCGACGAGATCACGCCGGCGCTGGTGGCCACACTGGACTATCGGTGCCCCTCCCAGGTGGCCGCAGCCAGCGGCCACGATTCACAATGCCTTGCCGGACCCACGGCATCCGCCGGTCTGCCGGCAAGCCCGCACCTGCCATTTCCGCCGGCGCTGCCCGAACGGTCGGCCCGCACTTCCCCACAGCCGTAACAGGAAATCCGGAGCATGCCTGGACTGAACAGCTTTTCGCACTGGACCGTGCTGCTCGTACTGGTATTGCTGGTTTTCGGCACCGGCAAGCTGCGCAACGCCGGCCGCGACCTGGGCAGCGCCATCGCCGATTTCCGCAAGGGACTCAAGGACGCCCAATCGGACGACACCGCACTACGGATGGTTCGGCCGGATGTCGACGGCAAGCAGCAACCCTGATGCGCTGATCCATTTGACGCGGACACCGCGACAGCGGCCTGCAGCCGCCGACCAAGGGACCACGCCCGGTCAGGTCTCGACCAGCAGACGCTCGCAAACGGTGCGGTAGAGTTGCGGCAACTGCTCCAGTTCCTCCAGCGCCACGCATTCGTCGACCTTGTGGATAGTCGCGTTGACCGGACCGATCTCCACCACTTCTGCACCCATCGGCGCCAAGAAGCGGCCGTCGGAGGTGCCTCCGCCGGTGCTTTGTTCGGGGTCGATGCCGCACAGTTCGCGACAGATCGCCACTACGGTTTCGCGCAACACGCCGCCGGGCGGAGTCAGGAACGGTTCGCCGGAAAGGTTCCAGTCCAGTGCGAAGTCCAGGCCGTGTCGTTGCAGGATGGTTTCGGTACGTGCGCGCAGGTCTTCCGCGCGGCTGGCGGTGCAGTAGCGGAAGTTGATCCACGCAGTGAGCTCGCCGGGAATCACGTTGTTGGCGCCGGTGCCGGCGTTGAGGTTGGAGACCTGGAACGAGGTGGGTGGGAAATCACTGTTGCCTTCGTCCCAGCGCTCGGCGGCCAGTTCCGCCAGTGCAGGGGCGAACGCGTGGATCGGGTTCAGCGCTTTCTCCGGGTAGGCCACGTGGCCCTGCACTCCGCGCACCACGAGCGAGCCGGACAGCGAGCCGCGGCGGCCCACGCGGATCAGGTCGCCAAGTTTCTCTTTCGCTGATGGTTCACCGACCACGCACCAGTCGATGCGCTCGCCGCTGGCGCGCAAGTGCTCGACCACGCGGCGCACGCCGTCGAGATTGGTCGGACCTTCCTCGTCGCTGGTCAACAGCAGGCCGACCCGGCCACGATGATCCGGATGCGCAGCCACGAACTGCTCCAGCGCCACCACCATCGCTGCCACCGAGCCCTTCATGTCGGCGGCGCCGCGGCCGTATAGACGTCCATCGCGGATGGTCGGCTCGAACGGCGGACTTTGCCACGTCGCTTCCGGCCCGCTCGGCACGACGTCGGTATGGCCGAGAAAGACCAGGGTTGGCCCGCCGCTGCCGTGGGTCGCCCACAGGTTGTCGACTTCCCCATAACGCAGATGTTCGACGCGAAACCCCACGCGAACCAGCCGTTCGCCGATGAGGGGCAGGCAGCCGGCATCGACCGGCGTCACCGAGCGGCGGCGGATCAGCTCACAAGCGAGTTCGAGCACATCGGACATGGTGGATGACCACGAGGCAGTAATGGACGCAAGCGTAGCAACGGAATCGGTACACCGGCGAACCGGGCCCGACCTCACTCATCGAGTTCGTCTTCGCGCTGGCCCAGATGGATCAATGCGGCGAAAAGCACCACGACGAAGCGGAATGCACTCGCCAGCCCGTTCCACGAAGTGGACATCCACATGCCGAACCATTCGCCCCCGATCGCCATGAAGCCGGCCAGCCAGAGCAGCAGGCCGAGCGTGAGGCCGGCTATGACGAGGTGCTTGGCCCGATGGAACATCGCCGCCGACGAACAGCGCGCGGACCACATGCGCCATGCGCCGGTCCCGCATAGCACGGCAGCCAGCGTTTCGGTGGCGATGATCAGCACATAGGCCGCGTGCTGCAACAACGGCGAATGGATCGCACGGTAATGAATACTGGCGTCGGGAAAGATCGAATCCATTGCCAGCACGTGCTGCACGAAGGCCAGGTTGCTGCCGTAGTCGGTGATGTTGCCGAACGCGACCAGCGCCAGCCACAACGCGATCGCCGCCATCAGCAGAATTTTGGAAAGCCGCATCGGCATCTCAGCGCCCGAACAGTTTCTTGAAGCCGTTGTCGGTGAAGCCGACGCTCACCGAGCCATCGGGCAGCACCGCCACCGGGCGGCGGATCAGCGCGGGGTATTCCTTCAGCAACAGCGTCCACTCCGGATCGCTGCCGGGGCTCTTGCGCTGTGGCAGCAGGTTACGCCAGGTCGTCGACGATTTATTGACCAGTTTGTCCCAGCCGCCGAGCTTCGCCGCCCAGTCCTTCAGCGTGGCCGCCGGTACCGGGTTCGCGCGGTAGTCGACGAAGTCGTGCACCACCTCGAAGCGGGCGAGCCAGTTGCGCGCCTTCCTGCAGGTGTCGCAATTCGGCAGTCCATAAACGACGGGATTCATTCGCCGCTCCGCAACAGTTCGTTGATGCTGGTCTTGCTGCGCGTCTTCTCATCCACCTGCTTGACGATGATCGCGGCGTACAGACTGTGACTGCCGTCCTTCGCCGGCAGGCTGCCGGACACCACCACGCTGCCGGCCGGTACACGGCCATAGCCCACTTCGCCGGTGGCGCGGTTGTAGATGCGGGTGGACTGGCCGAGGAATACGCCCATGCCGATCACGCTGCCGCGCTCCACCACCACGCCCTCGACCACTTCCGAACGCGCACCGATGAAGCAGTTGTCCTCGATGATGGTGGGGTTGGCCTGCAGCGGCTCCAGCACGCCGCCGATACCGACGCCGCCGGACAGGTGCACGCCCGCACCGATCTGTGCGCAGGAGCCGACCGTGGCCCAGGTGTCGATCATGCTGCCGGCACCGACGTACGCGCCGATGTTGACGTAGCTGGGCATCAGCACCGCATCTTTTGCGATGTGAGCGCCCCGACGCACCAGCGCACCCGGTACCACGCGCGCGCCGAGCTGCTGCAGTTCGGCATCGTTGCCGTGGGCGAAGCGCAGCGGCACCTTGTCGAACGCCAGCGCCGGGCCACCATCGACCACCTGGTTGTCGCTGATGTGGAAATACAGCAGCACCGCTTTCTTGATCCACTGGTTCACGGTCCAGCCGCCACGGCCGTCCGGTTCGGCAACACGGCGCTCACCCGATTCCAGCAGCTCGATGACCTGACTGACGGCAGGTCGCAGATGGGTCTCTATTTCGGTCTGGGTCAGCGCGTTGCGACGCTCGAAGGCGTCGTCGATCAGGGTTTCAATGGCTTGCATGGGACTCGTTCGCTGGGTCGGGTCGATGGGAAGGCGGTGCCGCCGGGGGCTGGCTACAAAGAGTACACGCTGCGGTAGTCGGTGCCTCTCCAGCGTGACGAATTCATCCGTCTTTAACGCACTCCGGCGATACATTGCCGGGCCGATGGTGGCGGGCGCGAGGCCCGCTACAGCATGGGCCGCGTCTTCACAATCAGCGAGCCGCGAGCTCTTCCCCACCCTGCCAAGGAGCCGGAAATGAATCAGTTGAAGATCGCCGTTTTTGTCGGAAGCCTGCGTGTGGATTCATTCAACCGCCGGCTCGCTCGGGCGGTGGAGAAACTCGCGCCTGCCGAGTTCGCGTTCAGGCATATCCAGATCAACGATCTGCCGTTGTATTCACAGGATTTCGACGCAGCATATCCAGCCGTGGCGACCCGGTTGAAGAAGGACGTCGAGTCGGCCGATGCGCTGCTGTTTGTCACGCCAGAATACAACCGGTCGGTTCCCGGCGTGCTGAAGAACGCGATCGACATCGCCTCGCGCCCATGGGGCACCAACTCGTTCGCCGGCAAGCCGGGCGCAGTGATTGGCACCTCGATCGGCTCGACCGGCTCGGCGCTGGCGCAGCAACACCTGCGCAATATCCTGGCCTATCTCGACGTGCCGATGCTGGCCCAGCCGGAGGTGTTCGTCCACTTCAAGGATGAACTCATCGCCGACGACGGGACCGTCAGCAACGAAGGCACAAGGAAATTCCTGCAGGGCTTCGTGGACAACTATGTCGCCTGGGTGAGGCGTTTCGTGCGCTGAAAGAATCGGGTCGGGCCGCTGAATGGAGCAGGGCAGCCGGTTCGCCGTTCACCGCTTCGAGACGATGGGTATGCCCACCATGCGTCGTCCGCTTGCGCCGCGAAAGCCTGGTACGGTTTGTCCGCTCCCTTCGCCGCCGCGTCGCGAGATCCGTCCCGCCCACCCGCCACAGGGATCGCATCATGCGCGAACAAATCAGCGAAGGATTCATGGTTTTCGTCTCCGATGGCGACGAGGGCATTGGCTCCGTACGGGAAATCCGCCACGGCTTGCCCGAACTGGTCATCTACATCGAGAATGCCGGCGACTTCGTGGTGCCGATTTCGGCCGTCAAGGCGGTACATTCGGACAAGGTCGTATTGAACTTCGACCGCCTGGATCTTCGTTTGCGCGATGCGATCCGTCACGCACGCGACTCGGAAGATTCCAACTACGCGCCGCCCGCGTCAACGGAAGAAGAAGAGGAATAGCCTGGAGTTGAATCCATCGTCGGCAAATCATGTCCCGCCATGAAACTCGCCGGAATCCGGGTTTGACCGGAAGAGGCATCGGTCTTTGAACTGAAGTTATCTGGATAAGCATGGTTGGAAAAGACGAGGCAAGGCTGAACCGTCAACTTGATCGTATCCAGCAGGAGCTTCCCGTCGGGCTCAGCCGTTGTATCCGCTGGTTGCGGGAGCCTTCATCCCGTTGGGTTCGCATCCCGGCAGGCATCACCCTGATCGTGGGAGGCATTTTCAGCATCCTGCCCGTGCTCGGCTTGTGGATGCTGCCGCTCGGTCTGCTGCTGCTTGCCCAGGACATGCCTTTCCTGCAACGCCCGATCCGGCGGGGTTTGCTGTGGGCTGAGCGACGATGGGTTCGCTGGAAGCGATCGCGTCCAAGGCAGGCCTCATGACACGCGGGAATGAGCGACCTGGCGGTATCCATCCCACGCCCATCTTGTCGATCGAGCCCGTAATGTCCTTGCACTGCTTCGCCGCTATCGATCTGCGGGTAGGCCGCATTTCATCAGCCGGCATCATTATCGCGACAATCTGCAGCTCCTGATCAGTGGCCGTCGCCCAGAATTGCCAGCAATATTCTCGCCGGCAATGCGAAGTGCATTTGAATCAGTCTGGTGGCTGGTTTTGCGTCAATAATTTGTGATAATGCGGGAATCACTCCTGGAAGGCGGTGCAAACCCATGACGCAATATAATCTTGAGTCTTTGTTGGCACCGATCGGAGACGACTCCCCAGCGGGAGATGATCTGGAATACGATCCGGAGTTTCTCGCGCTCGAGCGCGCCGCCGCACCGAAAACCGAGCGTGCGATAGGCGACAACGTCAAGGCCGCCGAAGAACCCGACTGGGACAAGGTCGTGGAGCTGGCCGAGACCGTGCTGGGACGATCCAAGGACATGCGCGCGGCTGTCCACCTCACCACCGCGTGGATGCGCACTTCGGGCATGCCCGGCTGGAACGCCGGCCTTGGTCTGATCCGCGGGCTGCTGGAGCATTTCTGGGATACGCTGCATCCGCAACTGGATGCCGAAGACGACAACGATCCCACGATGCGGGTCAATTCAGTGGTGCCACTCGGCGATCTGCAGGGTGCGCTGCGCTATTTTCGCACCACACCTTTCGTGCAATCGCCGCGTTTGGGACGATTTGATCTACGCGCCCTGCGCATTGCCAACGGCACGTTGAAAACCACCGCATCGGATGGCGGCCCGGAGCCGTCGATGACGGAGATCGAAGCCTGTTGCATGGACTGCGCAGAGGACGAGTTGGTCGCCGTCACGACGGCCATCCGCGAGTCGCTCGAACACGCCAAGGCCATCGACGCCATTTTCAATGATCGCGTCGGTACCGCCGGCCCGGATCTCAAGAACCTCCTCGGCGATATCTACGAGTTGAAGAAGTTTCTGGAGCCGCAACTCGCACGACGCCTGCCGCAGGAAGGTTCGCCTGAGGAGGGGGGTGCCAGCGAAGACGGGGCTGGCAGCAGCCGCGCTTCCACCGGCGCAATCGCCGGCCCGCAGGATGTGATGCGCCGGCTGGACGAACTGTGCGATTACTACACCCGCAACGAGCCATCGAGCCCGGTGCCCTTGCTGCTGCGCCGTGCGCAACGCCTGGTCGGCATGGACTTCATGGATTTGCTGAAGGATCTGGCGCCCGGCGGCATCTCGGAGCTGCGGGTCGTTTCCGGCAACACCGACGACGAATAAGCTCCGACAACGCCGGAATCCGGCCTCGCCGAATCAGTACACGCCCTTGCAGCTGTTGGCCGCGGGGCGCACGAAGAGTGCGCGCACCGACGGATCCCAGCTCAACGAAAGACCGCCCGGCAGTCCGGCGGTGATGCCCGCCGAAGCGATCTGGCTGATCGGCCCGATCGACGCATTGTGGCCATCGCCGAATGTGACTTTCGCGCTGATCGCATAACTGACCGGCTCGGCGCAGCCCCGCAGCGCAATCCGTTGTGAAACCGTGCCGCTTCCGCTGACTTCCGGCATCGTCCCGGTGATTGCCGGCAAGACCTGCTCCACGACTTGGCCGCCACCAGGCGTACTACATGTCGCCGTCAGTGCGTAACTCACCGACATCTTCGCCGGTGCAGCGACCTGCAACGTGGCGACAGCCTCCGGTTGAACCGCGCAGCCCACCAGAAATGCCTTGCGCCTGGACACTACGTGCAACACGTAACTACCGGATTGAAGCTGGCTGGCGTCCGCCAATGTCAGCTCGATCCGGTTGGGCAGCACGCCGGTCACACTGGGTTGCACGTTCTGCCGTTGGCCCTGCCCGTCGGTCGCGGTGACCACCGGATCCTCGCATTGCGCATCGAACAGATTGACACCCACCAGCGCGAAGGCCGTGTCCTTGCCACTGTTGCGCAACACGAACAGCGGACGGTGATCCGGCGTTTCAACACCATTGATGACTGGCTGCAGTTTGGCCGAGCCAGTGCCACCAGCGACCAGCTCCACCGTGGTAGCCAGAGCATCGGCCATCGCGTTCGCGTCGGCATCGAGGCAACCCTTGCTTGCCTCCAGGTAGGCCTGCGTCCGCTGGACCACGGCATAGGCGCGATACGCGTTTGCCCTGGCATCCGCGGCAATGATCTCGATCGGCTTGGCTGCGTCGCTGCCCAGCGTCTTGCGCAGTGCATCGGCCAGGCTGGCAAGCCGCTGACTGGTCGCGCCAAGACTCGAATGCGGCAGGCCGGCTGCCCGGACAGCGAGGTCGTGCTGGGCTGTCTGAAGCTGATCGATGACGGTTGAGCCCGTCAGGCGCGGAGCGATCTGACCGGCAGCCGGCGTGCCGAGGCTCGGCGCAAGCAGCCAGAAAAGGATCGCACCGAGCCTGGCCACCCTCATCGGCGAGCGTTCAGCATCATGCCCACCATGCCCACGGTGTCCTCCTGGCAATCGGTCTGATCGGGCTGGTCGGGGTCGCAACCACTCTGTTGATCGGCCGGCAGGCGCACACCCGAAGGCACGATGCCGTACGACCGGTAGTTGGCGGTGATCACGCTCGGATCGATATACGAATCGCCGTGGTTGCCGTTCTGCGCACTGCCGGCTCCCGACGCGGTCGGCACGTTCACGGCAAGGCCACCACCCAGGGGCAACAGGTTGCCGCTGCTGTCTATCGCATAGAAATAGGCCGGTGGCATGCCGACATTGGCAATCGTCTGCAAGCCGGTACCCACGACATAGATCGGCGCGGAGCCCGCACCCATGCGCCCGGTCGAACCCCACACACCCATGCCGTCGTAAACCGGCGTAGTGCCGAGCTGGAACAGATCACCGTTGGTCACTGAGAGATAGAACGCCGACGTGCCGGCATTCACCGTGAACGCACTGCCAGCGACCGAGGCCAGTGTCAGCGTCTTGTTGTTGGTCATGCTGAAGCCGGCGGGCGACGAGAAGTTGCCCAGTGTGCTGACCATGTTGTTGATGCGCCGTGTGGCGCTGCCGAGCGTTGTGGTGCCTGCTGCCTGGCCGCTCAGGGTTCCGGCTGCAATGACGCCACCCGCACCCTCGCTGATCGCACCGGCCGACTTCAACGTCGTGCTGGTGCCGCTCACCGCGGCATTGATCGCCAGATCACCGGCGGTCGTCGTCAGCGCGGTACTTGCCCCGCCGCTTACCGAGCCGCCCACCGTCAGCGCCTGTGCGTTGGTCAGGCTGAAGTTCGACGCCCTGAAGCTGCCCAGCGTGCCGATATGGTTGGTGCCGTTGAGGCTCGTTGCACCGGCCGACTGGCCGTTGAGCGTGCTTGCGAAGATGCTGCCCCCTGCCCCTTCGCTGATCGCACCAGCCGACTTCAACGTGGTCGTCGTACCTGTGATCGCGCCGCTGATCACCAGGTCACCGGCGGTCGTCGTCAACGTCACGCTGGGGCCGCCATCGAGCGGCCCCACTACTGTCAAGGTCTGTGCATTGGTCAGACTGAAATCGGAAGTGAAGCTGCCGAGGATGTTGATGTGATTGTTGCCATCCAGCGTAGTGTTGCCGACCGAATGACCGGTCAACAGATTTGCCGTGATGCCGCCACCCGCGCCCTCGCTGATCGCACCGGCCGACTTCAACGTCGTGGTGGTGCCGCTGACCGCACCATCGATCGCCAGATCACCGGCTGTTGTCGTCAGCGTCGTACTCGCGCCGCCGTTGACCGGGCCGCTCACCGTTAGAGCTTGCGCGTTGGTCAGGCCGAAACCTGCTGCGCTGAAGCCGCCCAGCGTGCTGACATGGTTGATGCCGGTGAGGTTCGTTGCACCGGCCGATTGCCCGCTCAAGGTAGTCGCCGTGATGACACCACCCGCGCCTTCGCTGATCGCGCCGGCCGACTTCAGCGTCGTGGTGGCACCACTGACCGCACCGTTGATTGCCAGGTCGCCCGCTGTCGTTGTCAGCACCGTACTGACGCCGCCGTTGACCGGGCCGGTCACCGCCAGCGTCTGTGCGTTGGTCAGGCCGAAACCCGCTGCGCTGAAGCTCCCCAGCGTGCCGATGTGGTTGGCGCCGGTGAGGCTCGTTGCACCGGCCGACTGGCCGTTAAGCGTGTTTGCGGTGATGTTGCCGCCTGCGCCCTCGCTGATCGCAGCAGCCGACTTCAAGGTCGTCGTGGTGCCATTGATCGCGCCATTGATTGCCAGATTGCCTGCTGTCGTTGTCAGCACCGTGCTGGCACCGCCGCTGACCGGGCCGGTCACCGAAAGTGTCTGCGCATTGGTCAACGCGAAGCTCGTTGCACTAAAGCTGCCGAGCGTGCCGACCATGTTGGCTCCGTTGAGCGTGGTGGTGCCCACCGAACTGCCGTTCAAGGTACTCGCCGTGATGATGCCCGCGCTCTGGTTGATGTTGCCGCCGGAAACCAGCGCCACCGTGGTACCGGTGAGGTTCCGGCTCAGCGCCAGATTGTCGGCCGAGGTGAGTGCAACGACAGCGCCCTGGAGATCGGCATCTACTGCCAATGCCCCGCTGGTTGTGGTCAGGCTGATATTCCCCGAGTTGCCTGTCGTCGTCAGTGGTCCGCTTACCGTCAGCGCCTGCGCATTGGCCAGGTTGAAATTCGCCGCACTGAAGCTGCCCAGCGTACCGATCCTGTTGGCCTGATTCAGCGTCGTGCTGCCCACCGAACTGCCAGTCAACGTGCCGGCGGTGATGATGCCCGCACTCTGGTTGATGGCCGCTCCGCTGACCAGGTTCAGTGCTCCCGAGGCAGTCACATCGTTGTTCAATGTCACGCCGTCGCGCCCGGTCAACGATATGTTGGCGCCGCTCAAGGCACCGGGCGTTGTGAGTGAACCGCCATTGGAAGCCAACGTCAGATTTGCGGTACCGGTATTGATCGAGCCAGCCGGCAAGGTCAGCACACCACCGGCAATCAGGCTGACCGCGCCATTCGCGCCACCGCTCAACCCCGCAATCGCCAGATCATTGACATCCACCAGCGATACGCCGGCTCCGGTCGCTGAGACGGCACCGTGGAAATCGTTGCCGCCGTTGGTCAGTGTGATCGCGCCATTGCCTGCGTTGAGGGCACTGGTGCCGCTCACGCTCAGCGCACCGGCCTGGCTGATCGCGCCGTTGTTGCTGGTCGCATCCAGGTTGCCACCCACGCTGCCGCTGCCCAGGTTCAGCGCACCGGTGCTGATCGCGGTCAGCGCACCGGTGGTGCTGAGCGTGCCCAGAGTCAGCGCGTTCGCATCGGTGATCTGCGTGACGCCGCCGGCCAGACTCACGGCGCCGGTGAAGTTGTTGCCGCCGTTGGCCAGCGTGATGGAACCGCTGCCCGCGTTGAGGGCGCTGGTGCCGCTCACGCTCAGCGCGCCGGTCTGGCTGATCGCACCGTTGTTGCTGGTCGCCGCCAGGTTGCCCCCCACGCTGCCGCTGCCCAGGTTCAGCGCGCCGTTGCTGATCGCAGTCAGCGCGCCGGTGGTGCTGAGCGTGCCCAGGGTCAGTGCGTTCGTGTCGGTGATCTGGGTGACGC
Source organism: Rhodanobacter glycinis (assembly GCF_006438785.1). Taxonomy (GTDB): domain Bacteria; phylum Pseudomonadota; class Gammaproteobacteria; order Xanthomonadales; family Rhodanobacteraceae; genus Rhodanobacter; species Rhodanobacter glycinis_A. The sequence continues at coordinate 172,484 of NZ_RCZB01000007.1, forward strand.
TGCCGGTCAGGCTCGCGGCGCCGGTGAAGTTGTTGCCGCCGTTGGCCAGCGTGATGGAACCGCTGCCCGCGTTGAGGGCACTGGTACCGCTCACGCTCAGTGCGCCGGTCTGGCTGATAGCACCGTTGTTGCTGGTCGCTGCCAGATTGCCACCCACACTGCCGCTGCCCAGGTTCAGCGCACCGTTGCTGATCGCGGTCAGCGCGCCGGTGGTGCTGAGCGTACCCAGAGTCAGCGCGTTCGTATCGGTGATCTGGATGATGCCGCCGGTCAGACTCACGGCACCGGTGAAGTTGTTGGCGCCGTTAGTCAGAGTGATTGCGCCGCTGCCTGCATTGAGGGCACTGGTGCCGCTCACGCTCAGCGCGCCGGTCTGGCTGATCGCACCGTTGTTACTGGTCGCATCCAGGTTGCCACCCACGCTGCCGCTGCCCAGGTTCAGCGCACCGGTGCTGATCGCGCTCAGCGCGCCGGTGCTGAGCGTACCCAGGGTCAGCGCGTTCGCATCGGTGATTTGCGTGACACCGCCGGTCAGACTCACGGCACCGGTGAAGTCGTTGCCGCCATCAGCCAGCGTGATTGCGCCGCTGCCTGCGTTTATCGTGGTGAGGCCAGTCACGGCGATGTTGCCCGCTGTCTGCGCGATCGCCGCATTCGTGCTGGTCAATGCCAGTGTGCCCAGGGCCGTTACATCGCCGCCGAGCGTCACGCCGTCGCGACCGGTCAGGCTCACATTGGTGCCATCCAACGCGCCGCTGGTCGACAACACG
>NZ_RCZB01000008.1 GCF_006438785.1 Rhodanobacter glycinis
CCAGGATCAAACTCTTCACTTAAGTTTTCGACAACCTCACCCTCGCGGGCTCGGCCATCTATCTTTCCGAAGCGTATGTCCCAACCAACAAACTCATTACTGTGTTTCTTTGGTTGGACGCTTGCATTTCTATGGACAGGTCGTAACCCTCCATCGCAAGACGTCCACACAATTCACCTGCGCACACTGTCAAAGATCAATCACTTGCCACCGATTTCTCGATCGCCCCGAGGACGTTTCGTCCTAGGTGAGCCGCCCATTCTACATCGCTTTTTACGACCGTCAACACCTTCGTTGAGAAATTTTTCAGCGAGGTTCGTTGCGGAAATCTTCGCGAGAGGGCGTCTCGTCGAACGGGCGAGAATCATAGCGCCGTGTCGCACGCCTGTGAAGAGGGCACGACGATTTTCTTTCATGAAAGTCGCCCGCGATCGCGGCGCTACACTTCTCGCCATACCTATTCCACTGCGACGAGTACACATGATGAAGCGATGGCTTGCACCGATATTCTTGTTGCTTACCGGCTGCGTCAGCGCTGCTCCCGGAAGCAAGGCGCCCGCGGTGGTGCTTCACGGGCAAAGGTTCTCGGCGGAATTCGCCGCTGACGAGCCCAGCCGCGAACACGGCCTGATGATGCGCACCACGCTGGCTCCGGATCACAGCATGCTGTTCGTGTTTTCCTATACTGCACCGCAGGCGTTCTGGATGAAGAACACACTGATCCCGCTCGACATACTGTACTTCGACACGGATCGACGACTGGTCTCGATGCAGTTGGATGTGCCACCGTGCAAGGCCGACCCTTGCCCCGTCTATCCCAGCGACGCGCCAGCGCGTTACGTACTCGAACTGTCAGCCGGTACGGCGCGGCGCATTGGTGCAAAGGCCGGCGATGAACTAAGGATCGAGGGCGACATCGGCCCGGTGCGTTGAGCTGCCGGGCCGGACCTGTTCAGCATCCCCACGCGATAGGGGATCAGTTCTTCGGGCCGCAGGCTTGCCAATACGTCCCAATCGTCTTCGAAAGGAATGAACTGTCGCACGGGATGCTCCTCGGTTGCGCGCCACGATACGTGCGCAGGAACATCAGAGCAGACGGCCCGGCCAATGCGCCGGCAAGATCGGGCCGTTTGCAGGCGGAAGTCGGCCTTCAGTCGAGTTCGATCATCTCGAAATCATCCTTGGTGGTGCCGCAATCCGGGCAAGTCCAGGTGTCGGGCACATCTTCCCAGCGGGTGCCTGGTGCAATCCCTTCGTCAGGAACGCCCACAGCTTCATCATAGATATAGCCGCAGACAACGCACATCCATTTGTGCAAGGCAACGGCTTCGGCGGAACTCTGGCTCATGGTTGGACTTCTTTGGATCGTCATGGAATGGCACATTCTCGCAACTCGCCCGGCAATGCGAAAGCATCGCAATGCGCTGGCCACACATCTGCACATATGAGGTATCGAATTGAACAGGTTTGCACCATGGTCAGGCCGCGGCCTTTACGCCCTCACCGACGGGCCTCGCGAGGATCTGTTCGAAGTCGTCTCCCAGGCGCTTGCCGGCGGCGCGCAACTACTGCAGTACCGCGACCCGACCGCTGACGCAGCACGCCGTCACGCCGAAGCGACTGCCCTCAGACAGCTATGCCACGAGCATGGTGTGCCATTGATCATTGACGATGACATTGCGCTGGCCAAGGCCGTCGGCGCGGATGGCGTTCACCTGGGCGATGCAGAGAACGATATCGGTGTCGCCCGCAGCGAACTGGGCGACCACGCGATCATCGGCATGGCCTGTCGCGACTCGCTGCAGCTGGCCCAGATCGCCGCCCACGCCGGCGCGAGCTATCTGTCGTTCGGCGCGTTCTTTCCCTCAACGACCAAGCCATTGGCGCCACGTGCCTCGATCGATCTGCTGAGGCAAAGCGCCGCGCTCGGCCTGCCGCGGGTGGCGATCGGCGGAATCACACCGGACAATGGCGCACCGTTGATTGAAGCCGGCGCAGATTTTCTGGCGGTAGTTTCAGCCCTTTTCGGTGCCTCCGATGTACGCGCTGCCGCGCAACACTTTTCCAACATGTTCTCCCCCGATCGAGAATCCACACGATGACCAACCACGAACTCTTCCAGCGCGCCCTGCAACTGATGCCCGGTGGCGTGAACTCGCCGGTACGCGCGTTCCGGTCGGTCGGTGGCGAGCCGTTCTTCACGGCGCGCGCGGATGGTGCTTATCTGTGGGATGTCGAGGGCACTCGCTATATCGATTACGTCGGCTCGTGGGGGCCGATGATCGTCGGCCACAACCACCCGGCGGTGCGCGAAGCGGTTGAGCGCGCAGTGAAGGATGGGCTTTCATTCGGCACACCTTGCGCAGCCGAAGTCACCATGGCCGAGATGATCACCCGGCTGATTCCCTCGGTGGAAATGGTGCGCATGGTCAACTCCGGAACCGAAGCGACGATGTCGGCCATCCGGCTCGCACGCGGCGCCACCGGCCGCGCCAGGATCGTGAAGTTCGAGGGCTGCTACCACGGCCACGGCGACAGTTTTCTGGTCAAGGCCGGCTCCGGCGCGCTGACCTTCGGCGTGCCCACCTCGCCCGGCGTGCCCAAAGCCAATGCCGATCTCACGCTGACCTTGCCCTACAACGATATCGATGCGGCACAGACCCTGTTTGCCGAACAAGGACACGACATTGCCGGCCTGATCATCGAGCCGGTCGCCGGCAACATGAACTGCATCCCGCCCGTGGACGGCTACCTGCAGGCATTACGCGAACTGTGCACGCAGCACGGCGTACTGCTGATCTTCGACGAAGTGATGACCGGCTTCCGCGTCGCACTCGGCGGCGCACAGGCGTATTACGGCGTGACACCGGATCTGACCACGTTCGGCAAGATCATCGGCGGCGGTATGCCGGTCGGCGCCTATGGCGGCCGTCGCGATCTGATGGAACAAATTGCCCCGAGCGGCCCGATCTACCAGGCCGGCACGCTCAGCGGCAATCCGGTGGCGATGGCGGCGGGCCTGGCGATGCTGGAACTGATTCAGACGCCAGGCTTCCACGATCAGCTCGCCGCCCGCACACGCCTGCTCGCCGACGGCTTTCAATCGGTCGCCGATGGCGAGGGCATTCCGTTCAGCACGAATCGCGTCGGCGGCATGTTCGGTCTCTTCTTCAGTGCTCAAAAAAAGGTGACCAGCTACGCGCAGGCGACAGCGGCTGATGTGGCGCTGTTCAACCGCTTCTTCCACGGCATGCTGAAACGCGGCGTGTACTTGGCACCGTCCGCATTCGAGGCCGGCTTCATGTCCAGCGCGCACAGCGACCAGGACATCGCCGACACCCTGGAAGCCGCGCGCGGCGCACTGCGCGACGCGCGGGCCTGATTCACCAGCTGCCGGTATTCGGCATCGACGCCCACGGTTCGCGTGACGGCAGATGGCCTTCCTGCAGTAGCTCGATCGAAATCAGATCGGGTGAGCGCACGAAGGCCATGTGCCCATCGCGTGGCGGACGATGGATGGTGCAGCCCATCGCCTGCAAACGCTCGCAGGTGGCGTAGATATCCTCGACGCGGAACGCCAGATGGCCAAAGTTGCGCGCCGAGCCGTAATCCTCCTGCGAGCCCCAGTTCCAGGTCAGCTCGATCTCGGCCTCCGGGCTGTCCGGCGCCGACAAAAACACCAGCGTGTACTTGCCTTCGGGCACTTCGGTGCGGCGCACTTCACGCAGGCCAAGACCGTCGCAATAGAAGCGCAACGAGGCGTCGAGGTCATGTACGCGCACCATGGTGTGAAGGTATTTCATCGGAATGCTCCTGATCGATGGGCCGCCGCGAAAAATCGCCTCAGCCTGCCGCAAAGTCACTCAACGCCGCGTGCAGACGGGCGAGGCCTTCGGCCAGTTCTTCGTCGGTGATGGTCAGCGGTGGCACGAAACGCAGCACATCCGGCCCGGCCTGCAGCAATAGCAGGCCATGCGCGGCGGCGTGATCGAGAATCGCGCCCGCCTTGCCCTTGTGCGTGTCTGCGAGCACCGCCCCGATCATCAGGCCGCGGCCGCGCACTTCGGCGAACAGGTTCAACTCATGGTTGATGTGGGCCAGTCCGGCGCGCAAGGCGTTCGCCTGGCGTTCCACGTTCATCAGTACCGCCGGCGAAGCCAGCTTGGCCAGCGCGACACGCGCGACCGCAGCCGCCATCGGATTGCCGCCGAACGTGGTGCCGTGTGCGCCGTACTGCATGATCTCGTCCACTTTCGGGCCAGCCAGCATCGCGCCGATCGGGAAGCCGCAACCGAGTGCCTTGGCCAGGGTCACGATGTCCGGTGTGACGTTCTCGTGGGTGTGCGCGAACAGCGTGCCAGTGCGGCCCATGCCGCACTGGATCTCGTCCAGCACCAGCAAGGCGTCATGCTGATCGCACAACTCGCGGGCGCGCTTCAGAAAACCCGGCGCAGCCGGCAGCACACCGCCCTCGCCCTGTACCGGCTCAAGCATCACTGCGGCAATGTCGCCCGCAGTGAGGGCTGCCTCCAGCGCGGCCTCGTCATTGAAATCGAGATAGCGAAAACCCGCCGGCAGCGGCTCGTAGCCCTCCTGGTATTTCGGCTGCGCCGTGGCAGTGACCGTGGCCAGCGTGCGGCCATGAAACGAGCCCCTGAAGGTGATGATGTTGCGTTGTTCCGGCGTGCGACCTTTCGACGCCGCCCACTTGCGCACCAGCTTGATCGCCGCCTCGTTCGCCTCGGCGCCGGAATTGCACAGAAACACCCGCTCGGCGAATCCGGAGGCAAGCACCAGCTCCTCCGCCAGTCGCAGCGGCGGCTCGGTATAGAACACGTTGCTGGCATGCCACAGCTTGTGCACCTGCGCGATCAGTGCCTCGATCAGATCCGGATCCTGATGGCCGAGCGCGTTCACCGCGATGCCGGCGCCAAAATCCACGTAGTCGCGACCTTGCGTATCCCATATGTATGCACCCTTGCCGTGGTCGAGCACGAGCTCGCGCGGCCGATAGACGGGTAGCCAATAACGCTTCCCCAGATCCGTCAGGGATGTGCTGGGCGGCAGTCGTTCGTGCATGTCTTGCTCCGGGCATCGCCGACAGGCGACACCAGCGATGGATGATCAAGGTGGGGATTCGGGCCACCCTCGGCACATGGTCGGGGCGACACACACCATGCATCGTAAAACCTGGGGGCAGGTTTTGCACGGCTCCGTACGGCCGCGCTGTATACCAACCAACACGTTGTATCGCTTATGTATCACTCCAGCAGAAACGGTTCACCGCGCCATCTGCCAACCCAACCATGGGCGGTAGAGCGGATGCCGGGCTGTAACGCTGTGACAGTTCCGACCGAGCAACAAACCATCGCATCCGTTGGCAACCCTTGCTGTTGCAGCATTGCCGGCCCTTGGCACAGGCATTGCTGTACTTCGCACGCTTGCCAGGGTTGAGGGCGGTCACCGAGACAACTCATCCACTTTCGAAGGTGTGGGTTTGCCGCGATGGCTGACCCGCGAGAACAACCTGCTGCCGCGGAGCGCGGCGAAGGCGAACGAGGGCGGTAACCCGGCACCCTGTAGCCGGGCACCACTGGAACCCCCGGCCCGTCCCCTGCGGGCCGGGGGATTCCTCTGACGAGGCCTGACGTAAGGCTGACCCGAACGCTGCAAACCGCAGCCGCACCTTGGTGGCTCTACATGCTCTGCGCCACTGGCGACCCATGGCCGTTCACGGCGGCTATTCGCCGCCCGGCAGGTGGCCGATCACCGTCGCGAAGCTCTTCCAGCGCCACCTTGTGCTTCTTGCACAGACGGTACACGGTGACTCGCGACACGTTGAGTCGTCGCGCACATTCGCTGATATTGAAATGGCTTTCGTGCAGGCAGTTCAGTACCGCCTCGCGTTCGGCCGAAACGCGGGTCAGACCGAGACTCGAACGACTGGCGGGCGTCGGCTGCATGTCCTGCAGATCCAGGTCCGCGGCGCTGATCAACGTGCCCTCGGCGACCACGGCCGCGCGTTGCACCCGATTGAGCAGTTCGCGCACGTTGCCGGGCCACGCAAACCCGCGCATGGCCTGTCGTGCCTGGATGCTGAAGGCATGGGCACGGCTGTGATGTCGCAGACGGAATGCATCGAGAAAATGTTGCGCGAGCAACTCGACATCACCCTCGCGTTCGCGCAGTGCCGGCATGCGCAAACGCAGCACGTTGAGCCGATAGTACAGATCCTCGCGGAAACGACCTTGCGCCACGGCCATTTCCATATCCACATGCGTGGCGGCCAACACCCGGACATCCAGCTTGATCGGCTGGCTGGAGCCCACCCGCACCAGCGTGCCCTCTTCCATCAGGCGCAGCAGGCTGGTCTGGGCATCGAGCGGCAGGTCACCGATCTCGTCGAGAAACACGGTGCCGCCGGCCGCCGTCTCGAAATGCCCGATGCGGCGCACATTCGCTCCGGTGAAAGCGCCGCGCTCGTGACCGAACAGCTCGGACTGCACCAGGTTCGACGGCAGCGCACCGCAGTTGATCGGCACGAACGGGTGTTCGCAGCGCGCCGATAACCCATGCAGAGCGCGGGCGGCTATTTCCTTGCCGCTGCCGGTCTCGCCGGTGATCAGTACCGGCAACTCCACCGGCGCATATTTGCGCAGGCTGCTCATGATGGTGCGCATCACCGGGCTGACGGCGCCGACGATACCGGGGATATCCGCTTTTTCGGCTGTCGGCGACCAGCCGTTGCTGATCTTCATCAACGTGTGGAGCAGGCGCTTCATGTCAACCGGCACGGTGAAGAAATCGGCACTGTCGCGCAGGACGCGCACCACTTCCGGCTTGCCCGCGGCGGTCTCCTGCGGAACAAGCACCAGCCACGGCAGCCACGGATGATTATCCATCAACCGCCCCATGGCCTGGATTGCCTGCTCGTCGCCGTGCCGCAGATCGGCCATCGCCACCACGATATCGTCGCGTCGCATGCCGACACCGTCCTGCAGCCGGGCATCGCCTATCCGTGTGCGCCATCCTGCTTGCGCCAGACTGGCACACTCCTCGGCGGTGGGTTGACCAAACCAGACTACGCAACGCCTCGATGCCTGTTCATTCGTCATGGCACTGACCCCTGTCCCCACGGTCGCTGATGCAGTTCGAGACGACCACCTTGGCAGGCGATGATTCCCGGTACTTTCGCAGCCGCATCCTGCGCCCTGGTTGCTACAAAAGTGTGATGTGCATCACGCAATATACTCCCAAGTAAGCCGGAAATGCATGAAGCGACAAAGCATTTTCGTCCGCATAAGTCCATCGGTGACAAGGGTTTACAGCATATGCAGGCTAGGTACACCACCCCCGGTCTTGTCAGATTTTGCCGATTGGCGGCCCGATCACGGTCATACCAGCGCTCACTCGGAGAGATTCAGTCCAGAAAAAGATCCGGCAATAGCGACATGCCCGGCTGTACGGCGTAGTTGGCGAAGTCGCCTAGACCCGTCTCACGCAGGACGTCTTCGTCGATCGCGAAGTGGCCCGTATAGTCGCGTGCCGGACGGCTCAGGATGACGTGCGCGGCATCGGCGACGATCTCCGGTTTGCGGCAATGCTCGACCTTCACGCCGTCGATCATGCCGATGGCCGCGGTGGCAATCACCGTGCGCGGCCACAACGCGTTCACCGCGATACCGATCGAGGCAAACTCCGCGCTCATGCCCAGCACGCACAGGCTCATGCCGTACTTGGCGATCGTATAGGCGGTATGCGGCGCGAACCATTTCGGATCGAGATTCGGCGGCGGCGACAGCATCAGCACATGCGGATTTGCCGCCCGTTTCAGGTAGGGCAGACAGCTCTGGGTAACCAGAAAGGTGCCACGGGTATTGACCTGCTGCATCAGGTCATAGCGTTTCATCGGTGTGTCGGCAGTGCCGGCCAGCCAGATCGCACTGGCGTTGTTGATGACGATATCGATGCCACCGAAATGGTCGGCCGCCTGCGCTGCGGCGGCGCGCACCTGCTCCTCTTCCCGGATATCCACCTGCAACGCCAGCGCCTTGCCACCGGCGGCCTCGACAGCGGCCGCCGCGGTGTGGATGGTACCGGGCAGTTTCGGGTTCGGCACGCCACTCTTGGCCGCGATCACGATATTGGCGCCGTCGCGTGCGGCGCGTATGGCAATCGCCAGGCCAATGCCGCGCGAGGCGCCACTGATGAACAAGGTCTTGCCGGCCAGGTTGCCCATGCGCATCGACTCCGTCGCGGGTGTCAGGTGAGGTCCGGCCAGTGTAAGGCTTGTCGATTCACGGTTTCTGGAAACGCGGCAGGATGTCGCGCAGTTCGGCCAACCGTTGCAGCGGATCGTTCAACTCCAGCATGTGCTGCTGTTCGATCGCATCCAGCGGCAACAGTTCGGCCAGCCGGAAGCCCACCCAGCTGGCGTCGTCATAAGCACTGCGTGGAGCCTGCCGCCAATGCGGAGCCATAGTCTCGATCAGTCGTTCGAGGATGCTCTGCAGCAAGGCAAACTCTACCGGCACCGGTAGCTCCGGCTCGGCCGGCCATACCTCCACTTCGCCGCGCACCAGGCCGTCGGCGCGAACGCGGCTGCGCGCAGCCCGAAAGCGCTGGTCGCCCACGGCAACAATGCCGAGCAGGCCATCTTCGTCGCGATGAAAGTCGCTGATCCTGGCAATCGTGCCGATGGCGGCCGGCACTGCCGGCGCGCCCGTTTCATGTCCATCGAGGATCAGACACACGCCGAAGCCGGTACCATGGCGGGTGCACTCTCGCACCAGGTCGAGATAGCGCGGCTCGAAGATCCGCAGCTGCAGCTGGCCGCCGGGAAACAGGACGGAGGCGAGTGGAAACAACGGCATCTCGATAAGCGGCGATTGGGCGACCATGCAACGAGTGTAACCAGAGGGCCCTTGTCGTGTTCAGGTGCCTGCCCGCAACGCCTCGACGAAGCGGCGCGGCGCGTTTTCGAAACCGCCGTTGGACATGAACACCACTTGATCGCCGGGCCTGGCCAGGGCGCGCAGCGCAGCAATCAGGGCATCGACGCTCGGCGCGGTGGTGCCCCGCCCGCCCAGTGCATCAGTAACGTGATGCGCGTCCCATGGCAATTCCGGCCGTTGCAGAAACACCACCGCATCGGCATCGGCCAGCGATGGCGCCAGCGTCTCGGCATGCGCGCCCTGACGCATCGAATTGGAGCGTGGTTCCAGCGCCACCAAGATGCGCGCTTCAGCCACCTTCGCGCGCAGTCCAGCCAAGGTCGTGGCGATGGCAGTGGGATGGTGGGCGAAGTCGTCGTAAATGCGCACACCGCCCATCTCGCCAACCAGCTCCATCCGCCGCTTGACGCTTTCAAAGGTGGCGAACGCGGACAGCAACGCCTTCGTGTCGGCCCCGGCGGCTGTGGCGGCGGCCAGCGCGGCCAACGCGTTCATCACGCTGTGGTTGCCGAGCAGCGGCCAGCTCACCTCACCGATCAGCTCGGTACCGTGATGCACGGTGAATGCCGAGCCATCCGCTTCAACCAGTGTCGCCTGCCAGTCACCGCAACCGATGCCGAACGTTTCCACCGGCGTCCAGCATCCCATCGCCAGCACTTCGGCCAGCCGCTGATCGTGCGCGTTGACGATGAGCCGGCCGTTGCCCGGCACCGTGCGCACCAAGTGATGGAACTGGCGCTGGATCGAAGCCACATCCGGAAAGATATCGGCGTGGTCGTATTCGAGATTGTTGAGGATCGCGATGCGTGGGCGGTAGTGCACGAACTTCGAACGTTTGTCGAAAAACGCCGTATCGTATTCGTCCGCCTCGATCACGAACGGCTTGCCCTGCCCCAGCCGCGCCGACACGCCGAAATTGCCTGGCACGCCGCCGACCAGGAAGCCCGGCGAGAGTCCTGCACATTCCAGCAGATGCGCCAGCAAGCTGGTGGTGGTGGTCTTGCCGTGGGTGCCGGCCACGGCCAGCACATTGCGCCCCTGCAGCACTGTCTCGCCCAGCCATTGCGGGCCGGAGATGTAGCGCAGCTGCTGATCGAGCATGTATTCGACGGCAGGGTTGCCGCGGGTCATCGCGTTGCCGACGACGACAAGATCCGGCCGGCCATGGTCAGGCCCGGGCTGCAGATGTTCGGCCGTGTAGCCGCTCATCAACGCAATGCCGAGTGCTTCGAGCTGGGTGCTCATCGGTGGATAGACGTTGGCGTCGGAGCCTTCGACCGTGTGGCCGAGTTCGCGAGCCAGCGCGGCGACACCGCCCATGAAGGTGCCGCAGATGCCGAGGATGTGCAGACGCATGGTGGGACGCGATTCCTTGAAGCCCGCTCCAATGGGAACGGGGTGTACTCAGCCGTTCGCTGCTGCCGATTCGTTCTGCAGCGCCTGCTTAACCCGCGCGGTGACGTCGCTCAATTCGCCGACGCCATCGACGATCTGCAGCTTGCCGCGGCGGGCGTAGAAATCGGCCACGGGGGCGGTCTGCTCGGCGTAGATCGCCAGGCGCCGGCGCACGGTGTCGGGGTTGTCGTCGGCGCGGCCTTCAGCCTTGAAGCGGATCTCGCAGCGGCCGATGATCACTTCGCTGGGTACCTTGAGCTTCACTACCGCATCCAGCGGCTGGCCTATCTTCGCCAGCAGCTGGTCGAGCGCATCGGCCTGGGCCAGATTGCGCGGGTAGCCATCGAGGATGAACCCGGCTTTCGTGTCGTCCTGAGTCAGCCGGTCTTCCAGCATGCCGAGCAGGATGTCATCGGAGACCAGCTGGCCGGCGTCCATCACCGCCTTGGCTTTCAACCCCATCGGCGTGCCGGCGGCGACGGCGGCGCGCAACATGTCGCCGGTCGAGATGTGCGGCACAGCGAATTCCGTCTTCAGCCGCGCAGCCTGCGTGCCTTTGCCCGAGCCGGGCGCACCAAGTAGGACGAGTCGCATAATGCTCCACAAGTTCGGCGGGCTGCCGCACACTGCAGCAGCCCGCCGGATTCCCAGAATTGGCTGTCAAATTAGCGTCTGCACCCGGTGCCGTCAAACAGAGGCATTCCCGCGCTTGCGGCAAGTATTTGTTGCCAAAAAGATTTACCGCCGACCGCCATCGTCCCGCAACCGCCCTTCAAGAGGATCCCCATGAGCCCGAACCGTCGTCCGCCAGCCATCGCCGGCAACCTGCTGTACGCCCAGTCCGGCGGCGTAACCGCGGTGATCAATGCCACCGCCGCCGGCGTGATCGAGGCGGCCCGTGACAAGGGCATGAAAGTGTATGCCGCACGCAACGGCATCCTCGGCGCGCTGCGCGAGGAGCTGATCGACACCTCGAAGGAGTCGGCCGCGGCAATCACCGCGCTGCGCCACACGCCCGGCGGCGCGTTCGGCTCATGTCGCTACAAGCTGAAGTCGCTGGAAGACAACCGCGCCGAGTACGCGCGACTGATCGATGTGTTCCGCGCCCACGACATCCGCTGGTTCCTCTACAACGGCGGCAACGACTCGGCCGATACCGCGTTGAAGATTTCGCAGCTGGGCAAGGCAATGGGTTACGACATCCGCTGCATCGGCGTGCCGAAGACGGTGGACAACGACCTGGCCGTCACCGACTGCTGCCCCGGTTTCGGCTCGGTCGCGAAGTACACCGCAATCTCCACGCTGGAAGCGAGCCTGGATGTGGCCTCGATGGCCGAGACCTCGACCAAGGTGTTCATCCTTGAGGTGATGGGTCGCCATGCCGGCTGGATCGCCGCCGCCGCCGGCCTGGCCGGTGAAGGCGCCGATGCGCCGCCGCACGTCATTCTGTTCCCTGAAAACACGTTCGACGAGACGGCGTTCCTGGCGAAAGTGAAAGCCACCGTCAAACGCGTGGGCTGGTGCACCGTGGTGGCTTCCGAGGGCGTGCGCAACGCGGCCGGCCAGTTCCTCGCCGAGGCCGGCACGCGTGACGCGTTCGGCCATGCGCAGCTCGGCGGCGTCGCACCCGTGCTGGCGGCGCTGGTGAAGGAGAAGCTCGGCTACAAGTACCACTGGGCACTGCCCGACTACCTGCAGCGTTCGGCACGCCATGCCGCCTCGAAGGTCGACGCCGAGCAGGCCTACGCGGTCGGTCGGGCCGCGGTCGACTACGCGCTGGCCGGCATGAATGCGGTAATGCCCGTGATCGTGCGCGCGTCCGATACGCCGTACCGCTGGAAGGTCGAACCCGCGCCGCTGGCGAAGATCGCCAATCGCGAAAAGAAGATGCCGAAGAACTTCATCACTCGCGATGGTTTCGGCATCACCGCCGCCGCACGCCGTTACCTGGCGCCGCTGATCCGCGGCGAGGCGCCATTGCCATACGGCAAGGATGGATTGCCGCGCTACGTGCAATTGAAGAACGTGGCGGTGGCAAAACGGCTGCTGGCGTTCACGCGCTGAATTCAGGTCCGCTGCCGCCGGTTGGCTGAGCGTCACCTGAAATCGCGCACGCCCTGTGCGTACTCTGTTCAGCCGCAGCTTCCTACGATCCATCCCATCCGAGTCAAAGGCCGCACTGTTGCGGCCATGACCCCAGGGAGGAGACCCCAGATGAAGCTCATCAACCGCCTGCTCATCGCCCTTGCCCTGTTCTCCACCGGCAGTCTCGCACTGGCCGCTCCCGAACAGGATCATGGCCGTGGACACGGTGACCATGATCGCGACCACCACGGCCACGATCGCCGCCATGACAACGGCCGCTGGCATGGCGGCGATCGCCGCTGGGATCGTGACGATCACCGTCGCTACGGCTACTACCGGTCAGGCCCGCGCTACTACGGTCATCCGCATCGTTGGGAGCGCGGCCATCGTTACGAAGGCCCGACCTATGTCGTACGCAACTACGGCTATTACCGCCTGCGTCAACCACCGCGCGGCTATCACTGGGTGCGCGCGGACAACGATTACTTGCTGGTCGCCATCGCCACCGGCATCATCCTGGACGTAGCCTTGCATTGAGTCCGCATCAAGGCGAATGACCCCCGGGCCATGCATTCGTGCATGGCCCTTTTCTTGGGTGGATGCCGCGGCTCCGATGCGCTGCGCCGCACAACAGCCTGCGCGTCAACGTCTGCCTATACTCCCCGGGACCGCCCATTCCGGACGGCCACTTACAACCATGGGGAGGCTCCGATGCTGCAGCAGTATGGCTGGTGGATCGTTCTGGCGTGTGCGGTGGTGGCGGTTTTGTATGGCGCGTTTTCCGCGCGCTGGATCCTGGCGCAATCGCCCGGCAACGAGCGGATGCAGGAGATTGCAGCGGCCATCCAGGAAGGCGCACGTGCCTACCTCAACCGTCAATACACTACCATCGCGCTGGTCGGCGTGGTGCTGTTGCTGCTGATCGGTTTCTTTCTGAGCTGGCCGACCGCGATCGGCTTCCTGCTTGGCGCGGTGCTGTCGGGGGCAGCCGGTTACATCGGCATGAACGTCTCGGTGCGCGCCAACGTGCGCACCGCCGAGGCGGCCCGCGGTGGCTTGAGCAAGGCGATGGACGTAGCGTTCCGCGGTGGCGCGATCACCGGCATGCTGGTGGTCGGTCTGGCCTTGCTCGGCGTGGCCGGTTACTGGCTGCTGCTCAATCGCATGGGCATCACCGGCGAGCCGGCGTTGCATGCGCTGGTCGGTTTCGCGTTCGGCAGCTCGCTGATCTCGATCTTCGCGCGCCTGGGCGGCGGCATCTTCACCAAGGGCGCGGATGTCGGTGCGGACCTGGTCGGCAAGGTCGAAGCCGGCATCCCCGAGGATGACCCGCGCAACCCGGCGGTGATCGCCGACAACGTCGGTGACAACGTCGGCGACTGCGCCGGCATGGCGGCCGACCTGTTCGAGACCTACGCGGTGACGGTGATCGCCACCATGCTGCTGGGCAGCCTGATGGCCAGCGAAGTGGGTGCCAATGCGGTGCTGTATCCGCTGCTGCTCGGCGCGGTGTCGATCATCGCCTCGATCATCGGCACGCTGTTCGTCAAGGTGAAGGAAGGCGGCTCGATCATGGGCGCGCTGTACAAGGGCGTGATCGTCTCGGCGGTACTCGCCGCTGCGGCCTTCTATCCGATCACCACCCAGCTGATGCCCGACTTCAGCCACGGCGCGATGAATCTGTGGGGTTGCACCCTGATCGGGCTGGCGTTGACCGGCGCGATCGTGTGGATCACCGAGTACTACACCGGCACCCAGTACAAGCCGGTGCAGCACATCGCGGCCGCCTCCACCACGGGTCACGGTACCAACATCATCGCCGGCCTCGGTGTCTCGATGAAGTCCACCGCATGGCCGGTACTCGCCGTCTGCGCCGCGATCTGGGGCGCGTTTACATTGGGCGGCCTGTACGGCATCGCGATCGCCGCCACGGCGATGCTGTCGATGGCCGGCATGATCGTGGCACTGGACGCCTATGGCCCGATCACCGACAACGCCGGTGGCATCGCCGAGATGGCCGACCTGCCACCGGAAGTGCGCGGCGTCACCGATCCGCTGGACGCAGTCGGCAATACCACCAAGGCGGTGACCAAGGGCTATGCGATCGGCTCGGCCGCGCTGGCTGCGCTGGTGCTGTTCGCCGACTACACGCACAACCTCGACGTCGCGACCCAGGCCAAGGCGGCACTCACCGGCGTGGCAGCGCAGGCGATGACCTTCGACCTGTCCGACCACATGGTGATCATCGGCCTGCTGATCGGCGGTCTGATCCCGTATCTGTTCGGCGCGATGGCGATGGAAGCCGTGGGCCGTGCGGCGGGTGCGGTGGTGGTCGAAGTGCGCCGGCAGTTCCGCGACATCCCCGGCATCATGGCGGGTACGGCCAAGCCGGAGTATTCGCGCGCGGTCGACATGCTGACCAAGTCGGCGATCCGCGAAATGATCGTGCCCTCGCTGCTGCCGGTCGCCGTGCCGATCGTGGTCGGCCTGCTGCTCGGCCCGAAGGCGCTCGGCGGCGTGCTGATCGGCACCATCGTCACCGGCCTGTTCGTGGCGATCTCGATGACCACCGGCGGCGGCGCGTGGGACAACGCGAAGAAGTACATCGAGGACGGCCACCACGGCGGCAAAGGCTCCGAGGCCCACAAGGCTGCGGTCACCGGCGACACCGTGGGCGATCCGTACAAGGACACCGCCGGCCCGGCGGTGAACCCGCTGATCAAGATCATCAACATCGTGGCGCTGCTGCTCATTCCACTTCTCTGAGCGTTGTGTTCCCGCAGCAGGGAGAGTCCGCTCATGCGGGTCTCTCCCTGCTGCGATCAGGCAGGCTCTCTGGGAGTCCCCACTTGGGGGACGTCGCCAGGGTCAAACCCCTCGATCCTGCCTTCGCTCGATTGCCATGCCTGTGAGCGTGCCTGCCTTCCGCATTTGCAGCTTCCCGGCGTATTCTCCCGACGAACCCGCCACTGGCCAGGATCAATCATGTTCACTGCACTGTCGTCCGTTATCCCGCGTCGCAGGATCGCCTTACCATGGCTGTTGATCGGCGGTTACACCGTTGCCACGCTGGATATGCTGGTCGCCATCACCTACTGGTCGGGCCACGGCGTGCCTGCAAGTCGCGTCCTGCAGGTGCCAGCCACATGGCTCCTGGGTCACACTGCCTATAGCGGCGGCATGGTCACAGCAATGGTCGGCGCCCTCGTCTACGGTCATCTGATGTGGGGCGTGGTCGCGCTTTACCGCGCCATCGCCCGGCGCCACCCGGTGTTCTGGCGGCGACCATTTGTGTGTGGATCACTGTACGGAGCAGCTGCATATTTCGTCATCTTCCAGATCATGGCGCCACTGTTGACGAGCACACTTCCGAACTTTCACAACTTGCCCTGGCAACTGATCTGCA
Source organism: Rhodanobacter glycinis (assembly GCF_006438785.1). Taxonomy (GTDB): domain Bacteria; phylum Pseudomonadota; class Gammaproteobacteria; order Xanthomonadales; family Rhodanobacteraceae; genus Rhodanobacter; species Rhodanobacter glycinis_A. The sequence goes on from NZ_RCZB01000008.1 coordinate 15,841, forward strand.
TCGCGACTTTCATGACACTGGTCGGCATTCCCTGTGCGCTGTTTTCACGTATGGCAGACGACCGCCCCGCACAGGATGTTTCGCGGGAAGACTGCGCGCTTCCGGCGCAGTAACTTCAAACACGACGCTTCACCGATCATCCTTTCCCGGCTGCAGCCTCGCAGGGTGCGGAAGGGTCATGGCGACTGGGAGAATTTCTTGAAACACGTCTGGATGATCCTGGCGCTCGGCGTCACACTGACCGGCATGAACAACGCCACCGCCCATGTCGACCAGCCCGCCAAGCCCGCGGCCACAGCCAAGTCGACGGACGATCCGTTCCTGTGGCTGGAGGACATCCGCGGCACCCGCTCGATGGACTGGGTGAAGCAGCAGAACGCGTTGTCGACGAAGCACTTCGTCGACAACGCCGAGTTCGCCAGCACCCGCGACAGCATCCTCGAAGTGCTCGATTCGGATGCGCGCATCCCGTACGTCAATCGCATGGGCAGCCATCTCTACAACTTCTGGCGCGACAAGACGCACCCGCGCGGCGTGTGGCGACGCACCACGCTGGAGGAGTACCGCAAGGCCGAACCCCAGTGGGAGGTCCTGCTGGACATCGACGCGCTGAACAAGGCCGAAGGCAAGCGCTGGGTATACAAGGGCGCGCAATGCCTGAAGCCGGCGTTCGAGCGCTGCCTGATCTCGCTGTCGCCGGACGGCGGCGACGCTACCGTGGTGCGCGAATTCAGCATTCCGCACAAGGCGTTCGTGAAGGGCGGTTTCGAGTTGCCGGTGGCGAAAAGCCAGGTCGGCTGGATCGACGAGGACACCATCTACGTCGGCACCGATTTCGGCCCCGGCTCGATGACCGAATCGAGCTATCCGCGCATCGTCAAGCAGTGGAAGCGCGGTACGCCGCTGTCCGTCGCCGCCGCCGTGCACGAAGGCAAACCGACCGACCTCGCGATCAGCGCGTATCACGATCGCACGCCAGGCTACGAACGCGATTTCGTTTCCGTCGCCAAGGATTTCTTCCACAGCGAGCTGTACCAGCGCAGCGGCGACAAGCTCACCCGCATCAATGTGCCCACCGACGCGGATGCCGACGCCCATCGCGAATGGCTGCTGGTGCGGATCCGCTCGCCGTGGACAGTCGATGGCACCACCTATCCCTCCGGCGCGCTGCTGGCGACGCAGTTCGACAGCTTCATGGCTGGCAAGCCGCACTTCACCGTGCTGTTCCAGCCCGATGCGCATACCTCGCTGGACTCATACGCCTGGACCCGCCACCACCTGATCCTCAACCTGATGGACGACGTCAAGAGCCAGCTGGAGGTACTGACCCCGCCGCTGATGGCCACGCCCAGCGGCGACTGGAAGCGCGAGGCGATGCCCGGCGCGCCGGCGATGAGCACGATCAGCGTGGTCGACACCGACCCCGACCACAGCGACGAGTACTGGCTGGACGTCACCAGCTTCCTCACTCCGTCATCGCTCGAACGCGGCGTGCTGGGCAGTGCCGCGGCACAGACGATCAAGCAGGAGCCGGCGTTCTTCGACGCCGCGAAGTTCAGCGTGAGCCAGCACTTCGTCAATTCGAAGGACGGCACCCGCGTGCCGTATTTCGAGATCGCGCCGAAGGACATCCAGCTGGACGGCTCCAACCGCACCTTGCTGTACGGCTATGGCGGCTTCGAGGTATCGCTGCAACCGCATTACAGCGGCAGCATCGGCCGCGCCTGGTTGGCGCGCGGCGGCGTCTACGTGATCGCCAACATCCGCGGCGGTGGCGAGTACGGCCCGCAGTGGCACCAGGCCGCGCTGAAGGCAAATCGCCCGCGCGCGTATGAGGACTTCGCTGCGGTGGCCGAAGATCTGGTCAAGCGTGGCGTGACCTCGGCGAAGCATCTCGGTGCCGAAGGTGGCAGCAACGGCGGCCTGCTGATGGGCAACATGCTGACGATGTATCCGCAGCTGTTCGGCGCGATCGCCTGCGAAGTGCCGCTGCTGGACATGAAGCGCTACATCCACCTTTCTGCCGGTGCATCGTGGATGGCCGAGTACGGCAACCCGGACACCGATGACTGGAACTTCATCAAGACGTTCTCGCCGTACCAGAACGTGAGCAAGGAGGTGCATTACCCGCCGGTACTGTTCTACACCACCACCAGCGACGATCGCGTCGGCCCGGTGCAGGCCCGCAAGATGGCGGCGAGAATGCAGGCGCAGGGTCATCCCGACGTGTGGTTCTACGAGAACCTCGAAGGCGGCCACGGCGCTGGCGCCGACAACCAGCAATCCGCGCACATGCACGCAATGGCGTATGACTTCCTGTGGGATCAGTTGAAGTAGCGCAATCGCGAAGCACCGCGGCAAGGCCGGTTCAACGGCGGAACGTGCAACTCGCCTCAGGTAGATCTCCATCCCGCGACAGCTCGCCGCGGGACCGGCGATGCCCTCCGCCCCGGAGCGCACGCCCCAAGTACAGCTGCAGATCGCGCGATACATCCCGGTTGAACTGCGCGCTGGCCGCAGTGCTGCGGTAGCGTGCGGACCTGGGCTACCGGCGCACGCTGGTGTAACGCTGCCAGGCCAGATCGGCGGCGAAGCCCCTGTACCCACCGAGCACCAGACCCAGTACGGGATCGGACTCGCATCCGTGGTTGGCATCGATGCCCTGCAGGCGATCCCTCGCCGCGTAAGGTTCGATCGTGTTGAGCCGTCTCGCGGTCGAATAGAACGACCCGTAGTACACCGCGTGCAGCAACTGGTGGCCGACTCGATGCGGCGCTGGCTGACATGGATCTGGCGATGCGGCTGCGCCCGGCGATTCGGCAAGCCCTGCCGACAGCGCTTCATCCGTAAAAAGGGGCGTCAACTTTCGTTTCGGCGCGTTGTGCTTCTGGATCCGGCACTGAAAGCCATGACTTTTTGCATACAGACAAATGGTAGTCCCCGTCATCTCCAGGTCGATCGGCGTGGGTTCTTGTCCGGCGACCGCGGATGGCCGGGCAATCCGGCCGATGGCTTTGCATCGCGGCTTTCAGCAGCTTTCACACGACCGACGGCGCGAGTCCCCAAGCGCATGGTTCGGCACGAATAGCGCCTGCGAGCCCAATGAATTGGCATCACCCAGGTTCCGACAATTGGCTATGTATCGAGTCGATGCAGGTACCTACGCTACAAATCAGACGTTTTTGTAACGAATCATTGACATCGCTACACATTCGTCCCCCTCCCCCCCAAAAAAAAGATGCTTCGTTTTGCAGCCTCGCGGCTGCATTCCCCATCACGGAGATCACCACGATGCCGACGATTGCGCCGTGCCTCGAACCCGTTCCACCGCGCGCGGACATGGCGCGTGGCCATGCAGCCGCGCTGATGCGTGAAGACCTGATCACGCGCATGGGCTCGCTGAAACAGACCGCGAGAGTGCATGCCGTCGGGCCGCGCACGGATGAATCACCGCCAGCACGCGTGGCGAACATCGCGGGCGATCTGGCTGCGCGCATGCAACAGCTGATCGAACTTGAGGGCAGTGTCTCGGCGCTCGCCGAACGCTGCGGTTTTTCCGAAGGAGCGGTACGCAATTGGCGCGATGGACGCAGCGACATCTCGCGCGAGCGCTGCATCACCATGGCGCAGATTCTTGGCGTGTCGGTGCTCTGGCTGGTTGCAGGCGAAGGCCCCATGAAAGTCGGTCCGGAAAACTCACCGCCTCCGCAACCGATCTCGAGCACCTCGTCGCCATCGGCGCACTCGGCACCCGACACCGTGCGGATGGCGGGGCTCGATTCCAGGCTCCTCGCGGACAGCTTGCGCCTGTTGCAGTCGTATATAGGGCTCATCGGCGGGTCGCTGGATCCGAACTCCCGCGCCGACCGGGTGGCAGAGCTTTACGACATCCTCAGCCATGCCTGCGACGCTACCCATGTCAATCGCCTCATGAGCTTCCACAGCACGCTCAGCGATCAGCTCCGCCGAAACCGCGCGCTGATTGCCTGAATCGTTGGGGCAACACCAAACCCGTGTGACGAGCTGCGGCCGTCCACGCAAACAAACCGGACCCCATGCCACGGAATTTCCATTCCAGGGTGGACAGGGATTCCTGTTTTCCGGGTCCGATTTTCATCACCACAGAGACGGGGATTTACATGAGTAACCGCAGAAACATTGAACACAAGCCACGCAAGCAGCGCATGGCGGGTCAGGCGTTGAGCCTGGCCGTGGCAGTCACGCTGGGCCTGTACGGCACCATCGCGTCTGCGCCGGCCCATGCGCAGGCCACTACCGGCAGCATTTTCGGCCAGGCACCCACGGGTAGCGGCGAGACGGTATTGGTTCGCAGCAATTCCGGCATATCCCGCCAGGTCGCGGTGGATGCGAGCGGCCACTACACCGTGGACTCGCTTCCGCTCGGCGACTACAGCGTGACTCTGCAGCGTGCCGGGCAAGCTGTCGATTCGCGCTCCCACATCACCATGCGGGTGGGGGCCGGTACCGAGGTTTCCTTCGCTGCGGCAAACGCCGCGGGTGCGCAGACGCTGACCGCGGTCACCGTGCAGGCCAATGCCCTGCCCACCATCGACGTAACCGGTGTCGACTCCCGTACCGTCATCACATCCCAACAACTGGCCCGCCTGCCGCTGGCACGCAGCGCCGAGGCGATCGCACTGCTCGCGCCGGGCGTGGTCGAAGGCAGCGGCCTGTTCAACGGCCTGAGCACCACCGGCGGCTCGGTGGTTTCGCTGGGCGGCTCCTCGGTCGTCGAGAACGCGTACTACATCAACGGTTTCAACACGACCGATCCGCTGAGCGGCTTCGGCGGCCTGACCCTGCCCTACGGCGCCATCGATCAGCAGGAAGTCCTCAGTGGCGGCTATGGCGCGGCGTATGGCCGCTCCGATGGCGGCGTGATCAGCCAGGTCGGCAAGCGCGGCACCAACGAGTGGCATTTCGGTGGCCAGGTGCAATGGACACCTACCGACCTGCAAGGCGACCCCAAGAACTTCTACTACGTCAACAGTGACGGTTCGCGCGGCAGTATCTATCGCCGTCGCGGCGACAACAAGTCGTGGACGACCACGGTCGATGCCTACGTCGGCGGCCCGCTGATCAAGGACAAGCTGTTCTTCTTCGCCGCCGTCGAAGCCGAGCGCGAACAGGGCCTCGGCGACTCCAACAGCCCAGTCGACCGCGGCGTGGGTCCGGTGACGGCGCCGTTCATCACGCACACGCGCGAGGATCGGCCGAAGTGGTACGGCAAGCTGGACTGGAACATCAACGACAGCAACGTGCTGGAGCTGACCGGCGCCTCCAGCAAGGACTCGTACCAGGGCACGACCTACAACTACGACTACGACAGTGGCAAGCAGACCGACTACGTCGGCGGCGCCACCTCGACCAAGAACGGTGCCGATCTGTACTCGGCGAAGTTCACCAGCTACATCACCGACGACCTCACGGTGAGCGCGCTGTACGGCAAGATGAAGGGCACCTATTACAGCGACACGCCCGGATTCGATCCGACCAACCCGTACCTTTTCCACCCGGAAAACCAGAATCCGGCCATCACCGGCGGCGACATCATCACCAACAACCAGACGGTGTCGACGATCAACCTGCCGGGGCATCGCTCGACCAACACCAACCTGCGCGTCGACATCAGCTACAAGCTGGGTGATCACACGTTGACCGCCGGTATCGACAACCAGAACTCGGCCAATGTCGACGCGGGTACGTACTTCCCGCCCAACGGTACCGGTTATGCGTGGTACTACGACCAGATGACCGATGGCGACGGCAACCCGCTGCCGAACCAGTACATCCTGGGCGGCCCGGGAACGGCCGCAGCAGGTGCCGACTGGCACAACTCCCCGTGGGTGGCTGCGGCCGGCCCGGGCACCAACGGCTACTACGTCTACCAGTACCGCTATCACGACAACGGCTCGTTCCGCGTCGCACAGCGGGCGCAGTACATCGAGGACAGCTGGCAGGTCAACGACCGCTGGCTGGTCAAGATCGGTCTGCGCAACGACCAGTTCACGAACTACGGTGGCGACGGCCAGCCCTATCTGCGCCTGACCTCGCCGCAGTGGGCGCCGCGCGTGGGCTTCAGCTGGGACGTCAACGGCGACTCCAGCATGAAGGTCTACGGCAATGCCGGCCGCTATTACCTCGCCTTGCCGAGCAGCGTGGCGCAGCGTTCGGCCGGTACCTCGCTGTACACCAGCACCTACTACACCTACACCGGTATCGACGCGAATGGCGTGCCCACCGGCCTGACCCCGATCGACACCAGCGTCGGCGCCGGGCAGCCGCTGTCGAACAACGGCGAATATGGCCAGGGACGTGATCCCCGCACCGCGGCCTCGACCAACCTGAAGTCGGAGTACCAGGACGAATACATCCTCGGTTTCGACAAGAAGTTGAACGACTCGTGGGTATACGGCGCCAAGGCGACCTATCGCAACCTGCGCAATGCCATCGACGACGTTGCCGACAACGTATCGATCATCGCGAAGATGAACGCGATGGGCATCGATCCGAACAGCTATGACGCCACGCAGGTACCGGGCAGCATCCTGATCAACCCGGGCAGCACCTCGTACTTCAACATCCCGAAGCTGGCCGGCGGCTACTACAACGTGCAGATGGACTGGAAGAACGACTTCCATTTCAACACCACGATGAAGCGCAAGTACTACGGCCTGGACGTCTACCTGGAGCATCCGTTCGACGGCAAGTGGCAGGGCAAGATCGACTACCTGTGGTCGCGCAGCTACGGCAACAGCGAGGGCCAGGTGAAGACCGATGTCGGCCAGACCGACGTGTCGGCCACGTCCGACTGGGATTACGCGCAGATCATGGACTACGCCAATGGCGAGCTGGCCAACAGCCGGCGTCACCAGATCAAGGCGTACGGTTCCTACCAGTTGAACCCGGCGTGGATGCTCTCCGGCAACCTGACGGTGATGTCGGGCGCGCCGAAGAGCTGCCTTGGCCTGTATGCCAACAACACCAACCCGGGACTCGGTTACGGCACCTACTACCACTTCTGCAACGGCCAGCCTTCATCGCCGGGCGAGACGCACAACCCGTGGACCTACCTGCTGAGCCTGAGTGCGGAATACCGGCCGGAATGGGCTCAGCGGCGACTGGGTTTCAACGTGATGGTCTACAACGTGCTTGACCAGCAGGAAACGACGCAGACCTATGCACGCCAGAACGTCAATTACATGCGCCCGTTCACCGCGCAGACACCGCGTTACGTGCGCTTTGGCGTGAACTACGACTTCTGACCCACCAGGAAGCGTAAGCAACGGGGGCACCGCCGGGGATCCGGCGGTGCCCCTTTTTTTCAACCCGTCCATTGAAGGTTTCCCGGATGCCAGGTTCGACTGTTGATGTATCGCGCAGCTCGGCCGCGGCGTCGCGCGCCGTACGCGGCAGACAATGTCTGCCGCATGGAGCAGGCCCAGCGCGTCATGCGCATGCCCCATCGTGGCCGATCCCGAATACCGGTCATCCCGCGCGGGTCTCCGCTAACCCGGCACAAGCCGGGCCATTCCGAGCCAATCGATGACTTTCGGCGGGCATTGCTGACCATCTCGGCAGCTTCATCGAATCTGCCCATGCAATGACTTCTGCCGCACGACGCTCGCTGCCGAAATACCTAAACTCGCTCGCAGGCCAGTGCGTATTCCCCCTGCGTGCTGGCTGCAATCCAACAACGACAGCATTTCTGAAACCCCTCGGAGATCTGGCATGTTTCTCATTCTTGACGGAGACGGCCCGCAGTATTCCCAGCTCACGCGTGCGATGCGGGCCGCCATCCTGAGCGGCCGCATGGGCGCCGGCTCACGACTGCCTCCAACCCGGCAGCTTGCGCAGGAGCTGGGTTTGTCGCGTACCACCGTGATGGCCGCCTACGAGCAGTTGCGCGCCGAAGGCTTTATCGAGGCGCGGACTGGCTCGGGCAGTTACGTGGCCGCATTGCAGACCAACCACCCGCCACCGCCGACCGTGCGCTCGATTGTCGCGCCTTCGCGCTATGCGAGCCGGGCACGCCTGATACAGGACCGGACGATTGCCCGCACCCACCGCGATGTGCGCTACGACCTGCAATACGGCAATCCCCTGATCAATCCGTACCTCAGCGAGATCTGGGGACGGGAGTTGGCACGTGCGGCCGCCTATACGGCACCCAACGGAGTCTCGTCGGAAGGCCTGCTGGCCCTGCGTGTGCAGATATGCGAGTACCTGGCTCGCCGACGTGGCGTGCAAACGGTGCCCGAGAACGTGCTGATCGTCAGCGGAACCCAGCAGGCACTCTCGCTGGCCACCAGGGTGCTGCTGAACGAAGGCGATTCGGTGGTGCTTGAGGAGCCCCATTACTTTGGGGTCTACCAGGCCATGGTCGCGCATGGTGCACGCGTACTGGGCGTCCCCGTCGACGAACAAGGCCTGCTTTGCGCCGCACTGCCAAAGCCTTCGCCGCCGTTGATCTGCGTAACTCCGTCGCACCAGTTCCCCACCGGTGCCGCCATGTCGCTGCCACGGCGACTGGAACTGTTGCGCCATGCCCATGCCCAGCGCTGCTGGATTCTCGAAGACGACTACGACGGCGAGTTCAGCTATCGCGCCCAGCCACTGGCCGCCCTGCGATCACTCGACCGGGACGACCGCGTGATCTACGTCGGCACCTTTTCCAAGGTCATGTTCGGCTCCCTGCGACTTGCCTACATGGTGTTGCCGGTGGCGCTGCGGGAGGACTTCATCAATGCCAAGTTCCTCAGCGACTTTGGCTGCTCGGGCATCGAACAAGCGGCCCTCGCGCACTTCATGGAAAGCGGTGGGTTCGAGCGGCATCTGCGGTTGGCCCGCAAGGAGCTCAAAGCCCGTCGCGAGGAGCTGATTCGCGGTTTGCAGCACTACGCTGGAGCACGGGTCGAGATCGTCGATTCCTCCGCCGGCATGCACGTGGTCGCCTGGTTGCCCGGTTATGACCACGCGGCAGTGCAGGAACTGGTCGACCTTGCGCACGCGCGCGGCCTGGGCCTGTATCCGATGGCGCCGCATTACCTCAATGCACCGGCGCGGCCGGGCCTGCTGCTGGGGTATTGCGGCCTGTCGGCGCAGGAACTGCGGGAAGCGATGCAGTTGTTGGGCAACTGCCTGGACGAGCTCGACCGGCGACTCGGGGATCAACCGGTCGAGCTTCGGCAACGCCGGTGCATGCCGTAAACGCGAGTCGTCGTCAGGAAACGGCGGAACCGGGCGGAACCAGGGAGCCAGGCTGCGCGGCCCAGCGTGACGCCCAGGCAATGGGCAGACCGACAAGCAGGACGTGCACCGCGACGCTACTGAGTACCCAACCCGCAACGAAGGGCGGTCTCGCCGCAGCCGACAAGGGCAGCACGATCAGGTTCATGACGAGGTAGAGCAGCAGACCGTACAGCGGCCCGCTGAGCCGCGGCTTGCGCGTGAGCACCGGCACCCACCGGCGTGCGGCGTAGAACGTACCGACCATCGCCCACATCATGGCGTAGTGCAGCAGTGCCCCAAGCCACGCGGTCGCCGAACCACCGCGGAAAGCCTGCCCGCCCAGCCACCCCGCGGCGATGCCCTGAAGAATGCGCGACGGTCGCACGTTCCAGTACGTGCAGGCAAAGACGAGATCGAGGGTGCCCAGCACCACCGCCGTGCCGAGCAGCACCAGCGACGGCCGGATGGCAGATTGAAACCAGGACATCGGCGACATCAGGACTTGCTCCATCGGGTGATTGATCGGGTCCGGCCCGCGCCATGCTGCAGCATTTTTGGGCTCCGGCATTTCTTACGGAAAGTCCCGCTGCCGCGTAACGAAACGCACCTACGCGTGCCGGCAACCGCCGGCCCGACGACCACTGAAGCCGGACGTCCCCGTGGATGGCCGCGCCCCTTTGCACGACTGGCAGCGTACGACACCGCGACGTGCGCTTACACGACCAATTCTTTCGCGTTGACGCTTGGCGACACGCCGATTGGCTTCGTCGGATTTGAAAAAATTGGTTATGTATCTGCCAAGTTCTGCTCTCTATCCTCCAAAAAAAGACGCCTGCGTAACGAAACATTGACGTCGCAACAGAGTTGTCCCCACGGTTGTCCAGCGCATCCCCGCCAACGCCTTTTCGAGGCGGGGTTACCACCATCGAGGTCTCGACCGATGACGACAGATGCAGCCAGGCTCGAACCACCCGCATCGCATCAGGTTGCTGATCACGGATGCATGACCGGCTCGCCGAGCGACAACTTCCACAACCAGATGAGCCTGGTTCAAGGCACCGCCGCAGCGCAGTCGACCATGGTGCACGTCGCACCAGTGCAGACGACGGCGACGGTTGCACGAGGCCTGCCCGAGCGCATCCGCAAGTTGATCGACCTGCAGGGAAGCGCTGCTGCCCTCGCCGAGCGCTGCGGCTTTTCGGCCGGTGCCGTGCGCAGCTGGCGCGATGGCCACAGCGACATCTCGCGCGAGCGCTGCGTGACCATGGCGCGGGCGCTGGGCGTTTCGCTCCCGTGGCTGGTCGCCGGCGAAGGCCCCATGGCCGCCGCTGCGGACGATGTGATCCACCAACCGGCGCCGCTCGACAGGACAGCACACAGCCTGGCTCGCGCAGCGAGCTCGCGCGCCGGCAGCCTCGACTCCAGGCTTCTCGCTGCCGCGCTGCGGCTACTCCAGTCCTATATCGGACTGGTCGGCGGATCGCTGGATCCAACCGCGCGTGCCGAGTTGCTTACCGAGCTCTACGACATTCTCGCGCGCGCCGAGGATGCCGAGCACATAGATCGTCTGATCACTTTTCACAACGCGCTCAGCGACCAGCTTCGTCGTCAGCGCGCGTTGATTTCCTGAGCTGCCATACCTGCCGGCGAGGTTGACCGGCAGCTTGGGCACCTGGCGAGGAACAGGTAGTTCCATCGCCACCGATTCTTTCTTCCAGGTGGGCTCGGATCCGTTTCCGGAGAATCCGACCCCACCGCCACTGAGACGGGGAGTTACATGAATAATCGCAGGATTGTCCAAAGCAACCACCGGCGCCGCTACCTGGCGAGTCACGCATTGAGCCTGGCCATTACCGCCACCTTGGGGCTATACGGTTCAACCGCGCTTGCCCAAGCCACCACCGGCTCCATTTTCGGGCAGGCGCAGGCCGGGGAAACGGTCGTGATCCAGAGTACGTCCGGCATCAATCGACAAGTCGTCGTGGATTCAACCGGCCACTACACCGTCAGTTCCCTGCCGCTGGGCAGCTACACGGTGACTCTGCAGCAGAACGGGCAGACCGTTGACTCGCGCCCGAACGTTACCTTGCGCGTGGGCACGGGCACCGAGGTCTCGTTCGGCGGTGCAGCCAACGCGCAGAATCTGCAAGGCGTGACTGTCGTCGCCAATGCGTTGCCGTCGATCGACGTGAGCGGTGTCGATTCTCGTACGGTCATCACTGCCGGGCAGCTTGCGCGGTTGCCGCTGGCGCGCAGCGCGGAAGCGATCGCGTTGCTCGCGCCGGGCGTGGTGGAGGGCAGCGACACGTTCATGGGCATGGGCATGGGCGCCTCGTCGCCGCGGAAGTTCGTTTCGTTCGGCGGCTCGTCGGTGACCGAGAACGCGTACTACATCAACGGCTTCAACACCACCGATCCGATCAGCGGCTTCGGCGGCCTGAGCCTTCCCTACGGCTCGATCGACCAGCAGGAAATCCTCAACGGCGGTTACGGGGCGGCCTATGGCCGTTCCGACGGCGGCGTGATCAGCCAAGTCGGCAAGCGCGGCACCAACGAGTGGCACTTCGGCGGGCAGATACTGTGGAAGCCCAAGAGCCTGCAGGGCGACCCGCGCGACATCTACTACTCCAACGCCAGCCCCAATGCGGGCAAGCTGTACTGGCGGCGTGGCAGCAACAAGTCCAGCACGACCACGGTTGACGCGTACGTTGGCGGCCCGCTGATCAAGGACAAGCTGTTCCTGTTTGCCTCGGTGGAGGGCGAGCGCATCCAGGGTACCGGCGCCTCCGGCGGCACACCCTCGGGTGCAATCGGCGATCCGGCGGGCGTGGGCATCAACACGCCGCCCAGTTACAACAACCACACCCGCCTGGACGACCCGAAATGGTACGCCAAGCTGGATTGGAACATCACCGACAGCAACCTGCTCGAGCTCACCGGCGCCTCGAACAAGTCGTCCTATCGCGGCAACCTTTACCAGTACGACTACGCCACCGGCAAGCAAGGGCCGTTCGACCATCCCGACCTGCACATCAAGGACGGATCCGACCTGTACGTGGCCAAATTCACCAGCTATATCACCGACAGCCTTACCTTCTCCGCGCTGTACGGCAAGATGACCGGCACGCACTACAACGAGTTGCCCGGCTACGACCCCACCCTGATTCCCATCGCCGGACAGACGTCGCAGAACCCCGACATCACCGGTGGCCAGACCATCGGCAATGCGCAGACGATTGGCGCGCTGTTCGACCCGCAACATGCCACCAAGAACACCAACCTGCGCCTGGACCTGAGTTACAAGCTGGGCAGCCACACGCTGACTGCGGGCATCGACAACCAGAACGTGCGCGACATCCACGACGGCCAGTTCCCCTCCGGTCCCGGCTATGCATGGGCGTATGCATCCGGCGACCCGAACAGCTGGATCGCCGGCGGTCCGGACGCGAACGGACCCGGTTGGCAGGGGTATCCGTGGGTGCGACCGCCGGGCCAGTACACCGGCGGCGAGACCGGCTACTACGTTTCGAAACAGATCTTCGCCAACAGCGCCTCGGTGCGGGTGAAACAGCAGGCGCAATACATCGAGGACGCCTGGCAGATCACCGATCGCTGGCTGGTCAAGCTGGGTCTGCGCAACGACCAGTTCACCAACTACAACGGCGTGGGCATCCCGTATCTGCGACTCACCAGTGGCCAGCTGGCACCGCGGCTGGGCTTCTCCTGGGACGTGAACGGCGATTCCAGCTTCAAGGTGTACGGCAACGCCGGGCGCTACTACCTGGCGGTACCGGCCTCGGTGGCGCTGCGCTCGGCCGGCTCGTCGACCTTTACCAACGTTTACTACACCTACACCGGTATCGACCCGAGCACCGGCTATCCCACCGGCCTGACCCCGATCGATACCTATCGCGGCCTCGAGCAGCCGATCTCCGCCAATCTCGAATACGGCAATCCGCGCGATCCCAAGACAGCCGCCGCCACCAACATCAAGTCCGAGTACCAGGACGAGCTGATCCTCGGCTTCGACAGGAAGCTCGGCGATGCCTGGGTGTACGGCGCCAAGGCCACCTGGCGCAAGCTCGGCCGCGCCATCGACGACTGGGGCGACACTGGCCGCATCGCCGCCAAAATGGCGGAGCTGGGCATGAACGACTACGACCCGGTCAACGGCATCCAGGGCAGCTACCTGATCAACCCGGGCAAGAACCCGATCATCCAGATCCCGAAACTATCCGGTGGCTACTACCAGGTGCCGCTGGACTGGAAGAAGGACATGGGCTTCAACACCTCGCTGAAGCGCAAGTACTACGCGCTCGACCTGTACCTGGAGCATCCGTTCGATGGCAAGTGGTACGGCAAGATCGACTACCTGTGGTCGCACAACTTCGGCAACACCGAGGGTCAGGTACGTTCGGACATCGGCCAGACCGACGTGTCGGCGACGGTGGACTGGGATTATGCCCAGGTCATGGACTACGCCAACGGCGCGCTGTCCAACGACCGCCGCCACCAGATCAAGGCCTACGGCTACTACCAGCTGACCCCCGAGTGGATGCTGTCAGGCAATGCCGCGGTCCTGTCCGGCGCGCCCAAGACATGCATGGGCTTCTACGGAGCAGACCAGACCAACCCGGGCCTGGGCTACGGTGCGTTCTACCACTTTTGCGGCGGCACGCCGGTTTCACCCGGCTACAAGCGCGAAGCGTGGACCTACCTGCTGAGCCTGGGTGCCGAGTACCGCCCGGACTGGGCAGACCACAAGCTGGCCTTCCAGGTGCAGGTCTACAACGTGCTCGATCAACAGCGCATCACGCAGCACAACGGACGCTACGGCAGCTCGGCGAAAGTGCGACCCACCTACGATCTGCCCCTGTCCACGCAACCGCCTCGCTACGTGCAGCTGGGCATAACCTACGACTACTAGTCCTCGCGGCACGCGCCCCGGCCGGGGAACGGCCGGGGCGTCATGCAGACATGCCACTGGTGTGCGAGGCGGGTATCCGTGCCGCTTCCGGTTCGCGGAGTAAATGTCATGAAGCAACTTTTGCTGTTCATCGGCCTGTTGCTGGGGAGTGCAGCCGGCGGCGCCGGCGCGTCAGTGACGCCGGCACATCCGCCGGAATTTGCCGGCATCTCGCAGTGGATCAACTCGCCGCCACTGACCCTCGCCGGCCTGCGCGGCAAGGTCGTGCTGATCGATTTCTGGGCCTACTCTTGCATCAACTGCCTGCGCGCGATGCCGCACGTCGAGCACCTGTACGAGACCTACAAGGACAAGGGCCTGGTCGTCATCGGCGTGCATTCGCCGGAGTTCGATTTCGAGAAGGATCTGGCGAACGTCAAGGGTGCGGTGACACGCCTTGGCATCACCTACCCGGTGGCTACGGACAACCATCTCGGCACATGGAATGCCTGGCAGAACCTGTACTGGCCGGCGGAATACCTGATCGACCAGAACGGCAACCTGATCGGCCACCACTATGGCGAAGGCGACTACCTGAAAATGGAAAACGCCATCCGCCTGCTGCTCGGAATGAACCTGCTGCCGGAAAACGGGAGCGCCGGCAATTCCGCTGCCGGCGCCGTTGTAGCTTCACCCGAGATGTACATCGGCAGTGCCAAGCAGAAAAACCTGGCCAGCCCGGAAACCGGCCACAACGGCACCCGGCACTTCAGCATCCCGGCACGACTCGCAATGAATCGCTTCGCGCTCTCCGGCGTGTGGGAGATCAGCGACAAATATGCCCAGTTGGCCAGTGCACATGGCGAACTGCAGCTGCATTTCAAGGCGGGCAAGCTGCACATGGTTGCCAGCTCGGAGCAGCCGATCCCGCTGGAGATAGTCGTCGACGGAAAGCTGCAGCCCACGGTTACGGTACAGACCAGTCGCCTGTACACCTTGTTCGACAGTGACGATTACCGGGAGCATTCGCTGACCCTGCGCATTCCACAAGCGGGCCTGCAGATATACACCTTCACCTTCGGGTGAAAGCATCAGTCGTCGTGATTCGCCCCAGGCCAACCGACATGGGGCGAAAGCGAACAATCAGGACTATCAAAATTCATCAGCAAGCTCGCGTGGCGTGCGCCGCAACACGATCACCAGGTACCTCACGACGGCCGGCTATCCACGCGTCATGCGGAAGCGGGTTCCCGTTGAGGACGATGCTCCGGGCCGGCGTCCATCGTCACCGCAGACCGCGCGAAATATCCAGCCATCAGCCAGGCACCACCACACAGCGCGATGGCAACACACAGACTGGTCCATTCCGCCTGGCTCCGCGGATTCGCCAGCACGCGCGGAACGTGCACAATCAGTACCCAGCTCCCGAACATGACGCCCAGCATCGTCGCGGCCAGTCGCGCCTGCACGCCGCTCAGGATGGCCAGACCGGCCGCGATGTGCGCACAGCCGGTGAAATATGCCCAGAACACCGGCGAGCCGGGGATCCAACCGGGAATCACGCTGGCGACGTATTGCCAGTAAATGAAATGCAAGGCGCCGAACACCGGCAGCGAGACGCCAAAACCGTAGCGTCCGCTGTCTGCCAGTCGACGGAATCGACCGTACCAGGGTGTGCGCCCGGCCGCGCTATCCGACAGTGCGCACGCCAGCACCCATGCAACACTGCACAAAGCGAGACACTCGAATGCGGAGGTCCACTTGCTGCCATTGTGAAGATGCGTGAGCAGTGTCGGCACATGCAACAAGATCAGCCAGAGCGACAGCAGAACTCCCAGCGCAATTGCCGATTCACGTGGCCGCAACCGATTGCTCAGGACACCCCCTCCACCCGCGACAAGTAGCAAGGCAGTGATATAAGTCCACAGCGTCTGCGCCGGCAGCCAGTCAGGCAGCGGCTCCAGCCCGAGAACGGGAATGGCAAACACGAAGTTGAGCACGCCGAAAGCCAGCATGCCGATACCGAACAGACCGCTACCAAGACGTGTGGCACTTCTCATGAGGCATCCTTTGTCGGATGAAGTACGAGGTCGTTCGCGCCATGCAACCCAGGACATGCCGGGCGATACCGACCTGTCCTGGCCTGATTCTGGCAAAGCGCAGCAATGGCGCTTTTTGAAACTTCACTGGCACAAGACAGACTAGGCACTGCAGCCCCTGTCATCCATGACCAATTTCGCCATATTTGCAGGAGCCAATCGGAGGGTCGGCATGTTTCTGGAACTGGATGGCCATGGGCCACACTACGCGCAGCTTACCCGCGCCATGAAGACCGCGATCCTCGACGGACGCATGGCTGCAGGTTCGCGACTGCCACCCACCCGGGTTCTGGCGCACGAGCTCGAACTTTCGCGCACCACCGTGCTGGCCGCCTACGAGCAATTGCGCGCGGAAGGTTTCATCGATGGCCGCGTGGGCTCGGGCAGCTATGTGACGAACCTGCCCATTGCTTCGACGCAGAGCCCTTGCGAGGCCGAGTTCACATCGCCCTCGCGCTACGTGCGGCGCGCGCGTCTGGGGCACGACCTGAGACCGACCCGACAGCAGTACAAAGTGCGCTACAACCTGCTGTCCACCAACCCGCTGATCAACCCGGCGCTGGTCGACCTCTGGAGTCGCGAGCTGGCCCGCGCGGCCACGCATACGGCGCTGGAGGAGAACAGCGCGCAAGGCCTGTTCGCCCTGCGCCAGCAGGTATGCGACTACCTGGCCCGTCGCCGCGGCATAAGGGCTTCGCCCGAGGACGTGCTGATCACCAGCGGTGCCCAGCAGGCGTTCTCGCTGACGGCGCGCGTGCTGCTCGACGAAGACGACACGGTAGTGATGGAAGATCCGGACTATTTCGCCGCGTACCAGGCGTTCGCCGCACACGGTGCGCGCCTGCGCCTTGTGCGCACGGACGCCGACGGCCTGGTCTGCGGCGAATTGCCGGCGGCGCCGCCGCGACTGGTTTGCGTTACCCCTTCGCACCAGTTCCCCGGCTGCAGTGTGCTCTCGCTGTCGCGTCGCCTGGAACTGTTGCGCTACGCGGCAGATCAGTCGTGCTGGATCCTGGAGGACGATTACGACGGCGAGTTCCGCTACGACGGCCGCCCGCTGGCCGCGCTGCGCTCGCTCGACGACGGCAATCGCGTGATCTACGTGGGCAGCTTCTCCAAGATGCTGTTCAGTACTTTGCGACTGGGCTACATGGTGCTGCCTGCCGCGTTGCGCGACGACTTCGTCGCCGCGAAATACCTGTGCGATTCCGGCTGTCCCGGCATCGAACAGGCGGCGCTGGCGCACTTCATGGAAAACGGCGGGTTCGAGCGGCATCTGCGACGCGTCCGCAAAGAACTGATGGCACGCCACCATGCTCTGATCGAAGGCCTGCGCCGATACGTCGGTCGGCGCGTGGACATCGTCGACTCGCCAGCCGGCATGCACGTGGTAGCGTGGTTGAACGGCTACGGCCATGCCCGCGCGGAAGAGCTGGTCGCGCACGCGCGCACGCGCGGCCTGGGCCTCTATCCGATGACGTGGTACGTGCATCAGCCGCCGCCGCGTGCCGGCCTGCTGCTCGGCTACGGCCGGCTGTCGACCACGGCGCTGCACGAGGCCATGCAGCTGTTCGGCCAATGCCTGGACGAAATGGATGCCGGCAGCGACCGCACGCCGCGCCGCCGCACCGCCGCTCTCCGGCCGGCCGACGCAACCGATCCGGCGGAGCCCTGACATGTTCCTCGAACTGGATGGCCACGGGCCACACTACGCGCAGCTCACCCGCGCCATGAAGGCCGCAATCCTCGACGGCCGCATGGTCGCAGGCTCGCGACTGCCGCCCACGCGGGTTCTGGCGCACGAGCTCGAACTTTCGCGCACCACCGTGCTGGCCGCTTACGAACAACTTCGGGCGGAAGGCTTCATCGACGCCCGCGTGGGCTCGGGCAGCTATGTCGCCACGCTGCAGCCGGGGGCGGCATTGCAGCCGCCGACTAAAGTGATCAGCGCACCTTCGCTCTACGCGGCGCGCGCGCGACAGGTGCAGGACCGCAAGATCGCCACGCAGCATCGCGGATTGCGCTATCACATGCAGTACGGCGAACCGACGATCAATCCCATGCTCAACAGTGCCTGGAGCCGCGAGCTGGCGCGTGCCGCCGCCTATACGCCGGCAAGCGGTGCCGGTTCGCAGGGCCTGCCGGCGCTGCGCCAGCAGGTTTGCGACTATCTCGCCCGCCGGCGTGGTGTACAGGCGGTGCCGGAAAATGTGCTCATCGTCAGTGGCACCCAGCAGGCGTTCTCGCTGGCCGCCCGCGTGTTGCTGAACGAAGGCGACAGCGTGGTGCTGGAGGAGCCGCATTATTTCGGCGCCTATCAGGCGCTCATCGCGCATGGCGCCCACGTCTGTGGCGTACGCACCGACGCTGACGGCCTGGTCTGCAGCGAATTGCCTGCCACGGCGCCTTCGCTGATCTGCGTGACGCCGTCACACCAGTTCCCGACTGGCGCCGTGCTGTCGCTGCCGCGCCGACTGGAACTGCTGCGCTACGCCGATGCGCAGCGATGCTGGATCCTCGAGGACGATTACGATGGCGAATTCCGTTATGACGCCCATCCGCTGGCGGCATTGCGTTCGCTCGATCAGGCCGACCGGGTGATCTATGTCGGGACCTTTTCCAAGGTCCTGTTCGGCACCCTGAGACTGGCCTACATGGTGCTCCCTGTAGCACTGCGAGACGACTTCATCATCGCCAAGTATCTCAATGATTTTTCCTGCCCAGGTTTCGAACAGGCGGCACTGGCGCACTACATGGGAGACGGCGGATTCGAGCGGCACCTGCGGGTGGTACGCAGGGAGCTCAGGGCCCGTCACGAGGAGCTCATCCGGGGTCTGCGCGAACATGCCGGCGAGCGGGTGGAGATCGTTGACTCGCCAGCGGGCATGCACGTGGTCGTGTGGTTTCGCGATTACGACGAGGCGCAAGCGAACGCACTGCTCGAACTGGCCAGCTCGCGCGGCCTGGGCATGTATGCAATGGCGCCGCACTACCTGAACCCACCGGCGCGCCAGGGCCTGTTGCTCGGCTACTGCGGACTCTCGACCGGTGAGCTTCGCGACGCGATGAAGCTGTTTGGCGCCTGCATGGACGAGATCGACGCGCGCATGCTTTCTGGCCGTGCCCTAAGCGCCGGCGCCCGTGCGTGAAGTAAGCTTTCCAGCTCGTCAGCCAACACGCCACACCGCCCATGCACCAGCGCATCACCATCAGCCCCGAACTGCGCGACTGGATTCTTGCCACGACGCGGGCCGGCCATGGCGTGCCTGAGATACTGCGGCTGCTGAAGGAGAACGGCTACGACCCGCGGCAAAGCCGCAGCATCGTGGCCGAGGTGCTGAAGCTGCCGCTGGCAGCACTGCATGCGAGTACCGGCAAGGCGCCGCCGCGAGGCCTGCGCACGAAGCACCCCGAAGCGCCCGACGTCTGCATCGATGGACACACCATCCAGATTTCGCTCAGCGTGGAAACGCCCCTGCTGCGCGTGCTCGACGGCATGCTCACCGGGCAGGAATGCGACGAGCTGATCGAGCTCGCACGGCCGCGACTGCAGCGTGCGCTCACCGTCGACAGCGATGGCAGGCATCAGGTCGATCAGCGGCGCACCAGCGAAGGCATGTTCTTCACGTTGAACGAGCTGCCGCTGGTCGGCCGGATCGAGCAGCGCCTTGCCGGCCTGCTCGGCGTGCCGGTCAATCACGGTGAAGGCCTGCAGATCCTGCACTACCTGCCGGGCCAGGAGTACGAACCGCATTACGACTGGTTCGATCCGGAGCAGGCCGGCTACGACGCGATCACCGCGGTGGGCGGGCAGCGCATCGCCAGCGTGGTGATGTACCTGAACACGCCAGCGCAAGGCGGCGGCACGGCGTTCCCGGAGCTCGGCCTGACCGTCACCGCGCGACGCGGTTCGGCCGTCTATTTCGCCTACGAAGGTGGCGATCGCAGCTCGCTGCATGCCGGCCTGCCGGTGCTTCAAGGCGAGAAGTGGATCGCCACCAAATGGCTGCGCGAACGACCCTACAGCAACCCGAAGAAACCCTGAGCCACGGCGCGAGCGGGCCGACCCGGCCATGATGTTGCTGCGATGCAGCAGCGTTTGGCGTATCCTTGCGAGCCAACGTTCCCCTCCGCAGCAAGGACATTCCATGGGTCTGCATCTCGTCTCCGCCGGCCGCAACGTGCCGGAAGAAATCAACGTCGTCATTGAAATCCCGAAGGATGCCGAACCGGTCAAGTACGAAGTGGAGAAGGAGAGCGGCGCGATCTTCGTCGACCGCATCCTGTCCACGCCGATGCGCTACCCATGCAACTACGGCTATGT
This sequence comes from Rhodanobacter glycinis, assembly GCF_006438785.1. Taxonomy (GTDB): domain Bacteria; phylum Pseudomonadota; class Gammaproteobacteria; order Xanthomonadales; family Rhodanobacteraceae; genus Rhodanobacter; species Rhodanobacter glycinis_A. The sequence goes on from NZ_RCZB01000008.1 coordinate 36,422, forward strand.
GCCCGGCACCCTGGGCGGCGACGGCGATCCGCTGGATGCGCTGGTGATCCTGCCGCTGTCGCTGATCCCCGGCTCGGTGATCCGTTGCCATCCGGTGGGCATGCTGAAGATGAGCGACGAGGCCGGCAGCGACGAGAAACTGATCGTCATCCCGTCACCGAAGGTATTCCCCGGCTACGCGCACATCACCGACATGAAGGGCGTTTCACCGCATTGGCTGGAGCGCATCGGTCACTTCTTCGAGCACTACAAGGATCTGGAGAAGGGCAAGTGGGTGAAGGTCGAAGGCTGGGTCGGCGCTGACGAAGCAAAAGCCGAGATCGTGGCCGGCATCGAGCGCTACAAGGCCGAGAAGAAAAGCTGAGTTCGCCCCTGCTGCCAGGCAGCGAGGCTAGACCCACCGGCTGCGCGATCCGGACGGAGCGCGCAGCCGGTTTTTCAATCGCGACAGATCGCTGCGCCGCAGATCCTCGCGCAACTCGCTGGGCGAAACGCCCAGCGAGTTGCGAAACGCCCCGGTCATGTGGCTGTGGCTGCTGAAGCCCACGTCGCAGGCGAGTGCGGCCAGATTTCCTCGCCGTCGCCCAGACGTCCCAGTGCGGTACCGAGTCGTTGCTGCAATCGAAACTGTCGCAATGATTGCCCGATGCTGCTGCGGAAGATCCGGCACAGATGAAACGGCGAACAGCCAGCCAGTCTTGCCAGCGCATACATGTCCAGATTCTCGCCGACGCGCCCAATGATGGCCTCCTCGACGCGCGCCACCTGGCGTGCCACTCCGCTGTGCCGCGTATGTGCACGAACCGGCGCGCATGACTGCCGCCAACGCGACCCAGCCGTTTCTGCCGACGACTGTCTCAACCCGATGCTGTATCCGAAGGACTCGCAGCCATTCGGCAAGAGCATGTCCAGCTGGGCGGAACTCAACTGGCAATGGATCTACGCGCGGCCCTCCGATCACAACCCGTATATCGATCCCACCGGCGCCGATTGCGCGGTCGACCAGAGCGGACCGGTCTGGCAGCTGGCGCCGATCGCCGCCATGATGTCCGGCACCTACACGCGCGCCTGCACGATTCCGCGCGGCAAGGCGGTGTTTCTGCAAATCGGCAGCGTCGCCAACGACTGGCCCTGCCCCGACCCGGCCTTCGCCCCGCAACCGGGACAGTCGCTGTACGACTTCCTGGTCGCCGACGCACGCGGCTTCAACATGGTCACCAAGCTGGACCTGACGCTGGATGGGCGACCGATCTTCAATCCGAAGGATTACATCTACACCTCGGGTGATCTGTTCGCACTCAAGGGCGACGCCAGCGAGGCCCAGTTCGATCCGTGCATCACCGGCGCCTACCAGCCCAGCGTGATGTACGGCTACTTCATGATGTTCCGTCCGATGTCGCCGGGCTTGCACACCATCGTACGGCACAATCACGACAGTGACGGCAAGGACCTGACCTTCATCTACCATCTCACTGTGCGATAGCGGCCTCACCGATCCTCACGCATCGGCATCATTCCCAAACCCCGCCTGCCCTCGGCGGGGTTTGTTCATGGCGCAATCAGCCGCGCTTGAGCAGCTCGCGCAGGTCGATGATCGCGGCATTCGCGCGCGACACGTAGTTCGCCATCACCAGCGAATGGTTGGCGAAGAAACCGAATGGCGAACCGTTCAATACCATCGGACTGTGCAGCGGGCGCTGCGCCTCCTCGAGTTCGCGGATTACCTGCTCCAGGCTGACGTCAGCGTGCTTGCTGCGCAGGATCGGGCCGAAGTCCTGCTGGAAGGCCTTGAGCTGCTCCAGCAGAGTCCAGGTGTAGCCGCGCGCTTCGTAGAAGTTGTCGTCGATCTTGTTCCATGGGGTCTTCACCAGCCGACCGCCGCCGGGCGTACGCACCGTGCTGGTGCTGGCCGGATCCGACGCATCCACGTCGCCGATGCGGATCTGGCCCACGCTGGCCGACAACCGCTGCGATAGCGAGCCGAGTCGCGCGGAGACCACCTGCAAATAGTCGGCGAGATTGTCGGCACGCGCATAGAAATGCGCATTGCCGTCGTCGCTGTCGCTGAGCCGTCCCAGATAGCCGTCCAGATGGCCAATCGCCTTGTCGTACTGACTTTCCGAACTCGGCAGCAGCCAGCGATCGTTCGGGCTGTTCAGCAGCGGATCGGCCTCGGCCAGATCCTTGTCCTCGGTCGATTGCGTCTGCGAGCGGCTGAAGTCGTTGCGCAACGCGCGCACCAGATCGCGCGAAGCCGTCAGTGAACCGAATTCCCAATTGGGGATATTGTCCATGAACACGCCGGGCGGCAGCTTGTCGTTGCTGAGGTAACCGCCGCGCTTGTCGAGCAAGGTGTGCACCGACGCGATCAGGGTCGCCGTGGTGGTCGCGCCGATGCTGGTCGGGCGCTTCAGCTCCTGCATTTGTGTCTGCGTAACAGCCACCGGATCGAACAGCGGCGGCTCGGTATCCCACCACCACATCAGGGCTGCCACGAACAGCAGCAGCAGCGCGAGCAACGCCAGGATGGCGCGCCGGATACGGTGACGCGAAGGATTCGACGTGTCCTGGGCTTGCATCGGCTGCTCCTGCGGATGGGTAAGGGTAAATGGGGTGGCTCAGCTTACAACGCCGCTCAGTGCTCCCAGGGTGGATGATCGCCCAGCCGCTCGGCCAGGAAATCGACGAACGCACGTACCCGCGGCGGCACCAGCCGGCGCTGCGGCATTACCGCATGGATGCCGGTGGCGGCCAGCGGATAATCCGGCAGCAACACCTGCAGCCGTCCCTCACGCAGCTCTTCGTGCACATGCCAGATCGAGTGCATCGCGATGCCCAATCCGGCTACTACGGCATCACGCAGCAGTTCACCGAGATTGCTCTCGAAGCGGCCGTTCACCCGCTGCGCGATCTCGACGCCGTGGCCATCGTCGAAACGCCACACGTCCTGGCGCCCCTGACTGCCGACCAGCAGCAGACAATCGTGTGCGGCCAGATCCGCCGGTGTGCGCGGCGTGCCGTGCCGGCGCAGGTAATCCGGCGCGGCGCACAGCACGCGCCGGTTGACCGCCAGCTGGCGCGCGACCAGGCCGGAGTCGCCCAGCGCGCCGACGCGGATGCCCAGGTCGAAACCGGAGCCGACCAGATCCAGCATCTGGTCGTTGAGGTTCACGCTGAGCTTCACCCGCGGATACAGCGCCAGGAACTCCGGCAGCAAAGGCGAAATGTACTGACGGCCGAACGACGCCGGCAAGGTGACCCGCAAGGTGCCGGTCACTTCGGTGGCGCCCTGGCGCAGGCCGCCAGTCAGGGCTTCCAGGTCCTCCACCAGGGCACGACCCTGCTCGGCGAGGGCGGCACCTTCGGGCGTGGCGTGCAGCTGGCGGGTGGTCCGGTGCAGCAGGCGCACGCCGAGGTCGCGCTCCAGCCGTTTCAGGCGCTGGCTGGCCACCGCCACCGACAGGTCGAGGCTGCGCGCGGCCGCGCTGATCGAGCCCAGGTCGAGTACACGCAGGAACAGGCCGAGGTCGCCGACACGATCCATGACTATCAACCATGCATTGATAATGATTAGCCATCTTGGTGGTTTTTAGCGAAAAGGCAACCGCCTAAGCTGACGCATCGTTTCTGCCCGGATTGTCGTCATGCCCACTATTTCATCCACCCGACCACGCACGCCGTTGGCGTTGTACGCACTGACCGTGGGCGCGTTCGGCATCGGCACTACCGAATTCGTGATCATGGGCCTGCTGCTGCAGGTGTCCGCCGACCTGCACGTCAGCATCGCCGCCGCCGGCCTGCTGATCTCCGGCTATGCGCTGGGCGTATTCGTCGGTGCGCCGCTGCTCACTGCGGCGACCAGCCGGTTGCCGCACAAGACCGCGCTGATCGCGCTGATGGTGATCTTCACCATCGGCAACCTGGCCAGCGCGCTAGCGCCTAACTACGCCGTGCTGATGCTCGCGCGGGTGATTACTTCGCTGGCCCACGGCACCTTCTTCGGCGTGGGCGCGGTGGTGGCGACCGGCCTGGTGGCGGAGGACCGCAAGGCCTCGGCGATCTCGATCATGTTCACCGGTCTGACCGTGGCGACCCTGCTCGGCGTGCCGGCCGGTGCGTGGCTGGGACTGCATTTCGGCTGGCGCGCCACGTTCTGGGCGGTCAGTGCGATCGGCGTGCTCGCCACCGTGATCATCGCCACCCTGGTACCGGTCGACCGCGGCGACAGCGCACCGATGAAGTTCGTCGAGGAGCTGAAAGGCATCGCGCATCCGCAGGTGCTGCTCGGCCTGCTGATGACCGTACTCGGCTTCGCCGGCGTGTTCGCGGTGTTCACCTATATCCAGCCGATCCTCACCCGCGTCACCGGCTTTGCCGACAGCGCGGTGTCGCCGATCCTGCTGGTGTTCGGCGGCGGCATGGTGGTCGGCAACCTGTTTGGCGGCCGGCTCGCCGACAAACGACTGGTAGCGACACTGCTGGGCTCGCTGGCCGCGCTGGCGATCGTGCTCGGCGCGATGACGTTCGCGTTGCACAGCAAGCCGGCGATGATCGCCTTCAGCGGCCTGCTCGGCATCGCCGCGTTCGCCACCGTGGCACCGCTGCAGTTGCGCGTGCTGCAGAAAGCCACCGGTGGCCAGGTGTTGGCGTCGAGCTTCAACATCGCCGCGTTCAACCTCGGCAACGCGATCGGTGCATGGCTGGGCGGCATGGTGATCAGCCATGGCCCGGGTCTCGGCGCGGTGAGCTGGGTGGCGGCGCTGCTGCCAGTACTCGGGCTCGCCGTTGCGTTGTGGAGTGTACGGCTGGACACCCGACTGCCGCGGCGTCTACCCGCCTTGGCCTGTGTCGAAACCGCTCTCTGACTTTCACAAGGACTGCCTTCATGGAATACCGTTATCTCGGCAACTCCGGCTTCAAAGTACCCGCACTCGGCTTCGGCGCCGGCACGTTCGGCGGCAAAGGGCCGTTGTTCAGCGCGTGGGGCAATACCGATATCGAGGAAGCGAAACGGCTGATCGACATCTGCCTCGACGCCGGCGTGAACCTGTTCGACACAGCGGACGTCTATTCGGATGGAGCCTCGGAGTCGATCCTCGGCGCGGCGCTGAAGGGTCGGCGTGAGCAGGCAATCATCTCGACCAAGCTCACCCTGCGTGCGGGCGATGGCCCGAACGATGTCGGCGCCTCGCGTCATCATCTGATCAGCGGCGTCGAGCGCGCACTCAGACGCCTCGATACCGACTACATCGACCTGCTGCAGCTGCACCACTTCGACGCGATGACGCCGGTGGAACAGGTGATGTCGACGCTGGACGACCTGGTGCGCGCGGGCAAGGTGCGTTACCTCGGCGCGTCGAACTTCTCCGGCTGGCAGCTGATGAAATCGCAGGCCGCCGCCGACCGGCACGGCTACTCGCGCTTCGTCGCCAACCAGACCTACTACTCGCTGATCGGCCGTGACTACGAGTGGGAACTGATGCCGCTCGGGCTCGACCAAGGCGTTGGCGCGGTGGTCTGGAGTCCGCTCGGCTGGGGCCGGCTCACCGGCAAGATCCGCCGCGGCCAGCCATGGCCCGAAGGTAGCCGGCTGCACGACACCGCCGGCTTCGCGCCGCCGGTCGAGGAAGGGCGGCTGTATCGCGTGGTCGATGCACTCGATGCGATCGCCGCCGAAACCGGCAGGAGCGTGCCACAGGTCGCGCTGAACTGGCTGCTGCAGCGGCCGACGGTATCGACCGTGCTGATCGGTGCGCGCAATGAAGCGCAGCTGCGCCAGAACCTCGATGCCATCGGCTGGAATCTCACCCGCGACCAGGTCGCGCGGCTCGATACCGCCAGTGCCGTCACACCACCCTATCCTTACTACCCGTATTGGAATGGGCAGTTCGCCGAGCGCAATCCACCGGTCGTCTGAATCACCCCATCATGCATGCGATGCACTACTGCGGAGTCCCTATGAAAGCTGTTGCCCTCACCCGCTACCTGCCGATCGACGATCCGGAATCTCTCGTCGATGTCGAGCTGCCCAAACCGGTCGCTGGCGTACACGATCTGCTGGTGCGCGTCGAAGCAGTATCGGTGAATCCGGTCGATACCAAAGTGCGCTCGCAGAAACCGCAAATCGAGGCGCAACCAAAAGTGCTTGGTTACGACGCGGCCGGTACGGTCGAAGCGGTCGGCAAGTCCGTCAATGGCTTCAAGCCGGGCGATCGCGTGTACTACGCCGGCGATGTCACCCGCCCCGGCAGCAATGCCGAGTACCAGCTGGTCGATGCGCGACTGGCCGGCCACGCCCCTAAGTCGATCGAGCTGGCCGACGCTGCGGCGCTGCCGCTGACCACGATCACCGCGTGGGAGCTGCTGTTCCAGCGCATGCCGTTCGACAGCGAGAAGGGTGGCGTGGGCAAGTCACTGCTGATCATCGGCGGCGCCGGTGGTGTCGGCTCGATCGCGATCCAGCTGGCACGACGCGCCGGCTTCGCCGTGATCGCCACTGCCTCGCGCCCTGAGACCATCGCGTGGTGTCGCTCGCTGGGTGCGCAGCACGTGATCGACCATCGTCAGCCGCTGGCACCGCAGCTGGCTGCACTGGGTTTCGACCAGGTCGATGCCGCACTCAACCTCGCCGATACCTCTCGCTACTGGGACATCCTCGGCGAGATCCTGGCACCGCTCGGCCATGTCGGCCTGATCGTCGAGCCGAGCAGCGCACTGAAGATCGGCGATCCGTACAAGGCCAAGGCCATCGGCATCCACTGGGAAATGATGTTTGCGCGGCCGCGTTTCAAAACCGCTGATCAGGCCGAGCAGGGGCGCATTCTTGAACGCGTGGCCGCATTGATCGATGCCGGCGAGCTGCGCGGTACCCGCACTGAAACAGTGTCGCCGATCAACGCCACGAACTTGCGTGAAGCACATCGCCGGCTGGAGTCCGGCACCAGCATCGGCAAACTGGTGCTCGCAGACTGGTGATGCTGGGAGCGAAAAAAGCGCATGCGCTTCTTTCGCTCCCAGCAATCAACCGCGTTTGCCGGCGGCGGCCTTCTTGCTTGGCGCCGGCTTGGCTGGCTCGCCTTTCTTGCCCAGCTGTTCCAGCAGCGTATTCATGTCTTCGGCGTGCTCCTCTTCCATCGCCAGGATGCCTTCCAGCATGCGGCGGGTGGTCGAGTCGTCCGTGCCTATGTAGTCGATGATCTCGCGGTAGCTGTCGATCGCGATGCGTTCGGCGACCAGGTCTTCCTTGATCATGTCGACCAGATCCTCGCCCTCGACGTAGTCGGCATGACTACGGCTGAGCAGGCCTTCCGGTGACAGGTTGGGTTTGCCATCGAGCTGGGTAATGCGCTCGGCAATCAGGTCGGCATGGCCCTGCTCCTCGTTCGCATGTTCCAGAAACTCGGCCTTGACGCTCTGCGAATTGATGCCCGATGCCATGTAGTAGTGATATTTGTAACGCAGCACGCAGACCAGTTCGGTAGCCAGCGCGTGATTGAGCAGCTTGATCACCGTTTCCCGGTCAGCGTTGTAGCCCGCCGTCATCGCGCCCTTGTCGATGTCCTTGCGCGCGCGCTTGCGGATGTTCTCGATGTCGCTGACGAACGGCTTGGTCTTGGCCATGATTTGCTCCTGCGTACGGGAAAACGGGCGCGGGCGGGATGGTCCGACCGGCACCCACGAAAGTCCGCACAGCGTAGGAACGCATATGGAAAAGCCAGGTGAAGATTGCCTACGCCCGACACTCGGCCGCGCGACCAGCCTGGCGCAAGCGGAGGCCCTAACGCGGCAGGTAGGCGCGCAGAAACATCTCGACGCCGGCGCGGGCGGTGCTTTCGATTTCCTCGATGTAGCTCTCGGGACATTCGGTGCAACCGAACATCTGGCGCATCATCAGGTTGCCCTTGATCAGGGTTAGGAACTGCACGGTGCTGCGTGGCACGTCGTCGATGACGAGCTGGCCGGCGTCGACCGCCTGTTGCAGCAGACGTTCCATCAGGCCATGGGTGCGCGTGGCACCCTCTTCCCAGATCAGTTTGCCGTAACGCGGGTTGCCCTGGCGACAGTCACTGAGGATGGCGCGGAAGGTGCCCACGGTTTCGGCGTTGCAGTCCAGATGGGCGTGGGTCAGCGCCACCCGCAGCAACGTCTGGCGGATGTCGACCTGCGGGTCGAACAGATAGGTTTCTTCCGGCAACAGATCCTGGATGCGCGAACGGATCACCTCGCGGAACAGGTTGTCCTTGTCGCCGAAATGGCTGTACACAGTGAGCTTGGACACGCCCGCATCCGCCGCGATCGCGTCCATGCTGGTACCGGCAAACGCATTGCGTATGAACAGCGCCTTGGCCGCGGCCAGAATGGCGGCGCGCTTCTCCATGTCCTTCGGGCGACCGGGGCCTTGGGCTCTGATCTGCACGCTGGTATTCATGCCTCCACCTTCACAAACGGGAATTCGAGCTTTATTATACGCATCGGTTCAATTATTTTCCAGAATGGCGCCGGCGCAGTGATCTCGACGCCGTTCGTGCGCATCCGGCGGCAGATGACGTCCGTCAACCATTTGCGATGACTTCCGGCACTTCGTGGGTTGGCAGACAACCGGCAGGCTTGTCACTGTCGGGCATGTCATTGTAGGACCGGGCTCCAGCACTTATCCTCTTTGACCTTTTTTATCCGTACGGGACACGAGCAGATGGCGATGAATATCGAGCAGGCGCGACTGAACATGGTGGAGAACCAGGTCCGCCCGTGGGAAGTGCTGGACGGCCGCGTGCTGGATGTCATCGCGCGCGTGCGTCGCGAGCATTTCGTCGCACCCGAGCACCGCCAGCTTGCCTTCGCCGACCTGTGCCTGCCACTGGGCCATGGCGAGGTCATGATGAAGCCGGTCGTGGAAGGTCGCGTGCTGCAGGCGCTGGAGTTGCTGCCGACCGATCGCGTGCTGGAGATCGGCACCGGTTCGGGCTTCCTTACCGCCTGCCTGGCCACGTTGTCGGCGCAGGTGATCAGCGTGGACATCCATGCCGATTTCACCACCGCCGCTGCGCAGCGACTGCAGGACACCGGCGTCAGCAACGCGACCCTGGTCACCGGTGAGGCCGTCAATGCATGGCACCCCGATGGGTTGTTCGATGCGCTGGTGGTGACCGGCGCGGTGTTCGATATTCCGCCGCGCTGGCTGACCTGGCTCAAGCCGGGTGCCCGCGCGCTGGTCGTGCGTGGCCAGTCGCCCGTGCAGCACGCCACCTTGCTGACTCATGAAGGCGCCGGCCGCTACCGCGAAGAGATCCTGTTCGAAACCGACCTGCCCTACCTGACCCACGCCGAACCGCCACAACGGTTCGTCTTCTGACTACGCCCCAACCGATTCGATTCCCCATGAGGCAACCCATGCGTTTGAAGCTGCTCACCCTGGCCCTGGCACTGGCCGCCATCTCGCTGCCCAGCCACGGCGAGGATCTGCTCGATGCCTACCGTGACGCACGCGCCAACGACCCGGTGCTGTCGCAGGCCGACGCCACCCGGCTGGCCACTGGGGAAGGGGTCGATCAGGCGCGCGCGCTGCTGTTGCCGCAGATCTCCGGCAGCATGGGCCTGAGCCAGACCAACGGCGGCAACCAGACCGGTCACAGCCGCGCACGCACCATCAACGGCACGCTCAGCCAGACCGTAATCGACTTCAGCAAGTACGCCAACCTGAAGGCCGCGCACTCGGCGTCCGATGCGCAGGAGGAGTTCTACCAGGCCGCCGCACAGGAGCTTTACGTGCGCGTGGCCACCGCCTATTTCGGCGTGCTGACCAGCGAGGACGAACTGACCTACGCCAAGGCCAACGAGGACGCGTTCCGGCAGCAGTACGAGCAGTCCGACCAGCGCTTCAAGGTCGGCCTTTCGGCCATCACCGACGTCTATCAGGCCAAGGCCTATTACGAGGCGGCCAAATCGCAGACCATCGCGGCGCAGAATCAGCTCAACGATGCCCGCGAGGCGCTCACCCAGATCACCGGCAAGCCGACCGCCGACCTAAAGAAGCTGCGCGACGACCTGCCGATGCAGCCACCGGCACCGGCCGACCAGGACAGCTGGGTCAAGCAGGCGATGCAGACCAACCCCAGCCTGCTCGCGCAGAAGAACAACGTGGAGACGGCGCAACACAACATCAGCGTCGCACGTGCCGCCCATCTGCCCACGCTGACCGCCGGCGTGTCCTACGGCAAGGGTGCCGGCTGGTCGGATACCAATCCCACCGGCCGCTATCGTGACCCGGCCTCGACCACGATCGGGCTGACCCTGAACGTGCCGATCTTCTCCGGCGGCGGGACTCAATCGCGCGTGCGCCAGTCGATCTACCAGCGCGATGCCGCCACCGACGCGATGGAGTCGCAACGTCGCCAGGTGGTGCGCGACACGCTCAATTACTACCGCTCGGTGATCGCCGGCATCGCCCAGGTGGAATCGGCCAAGGCCTCGGTGGATTCCGGCCAGAAGGCGCTTGAGGCAACCCGCGCCGGTTTCGAGGTGGGCACCCAGACGATGACCAACGTGCTGCTGGCAATCCAGACCCTGACGTCCTCGGAAAGCAGCTACTCGCAGGCTCGCCACCAGTTCATCCTGAACAAGCTGCTGCTCAAGCAGACCGCCGGCACGGCTGACCTGAAGGACATCGAGGAGATCAATACCCTGCTGCAGTAAGCCGCCGCAGGTGACAGACACAAACGGCCGGGTTTGCGCCTGGCCGTTTTGCTGTCGGCACGACCTGGACGCGGGCTATTCCTGCAGCTGCGCGTCGATCAGCTGCATGATCCGCTGCACCGCGCCACGCTCGCGTTCGAAAACCTGCTGCGCCGCCTGCCCCATCCGCTCGCGCCTGGCGACATCGAGCAAGAGTTGCAGCATCTCTGGGCCGAGACGATCGACGCCCGCCACCCGTGCGGCACCGCCCTGATGGATCAGGCTGGCGGTGATCTCTTCGAAGTTGAACGTGTGCGGTCCCACCAGCACCGGCACGGACAGGGCCGCCGGCTCCAGCACGTTATGGCCACCGATCGGGACCAGGCTGCCGCCGACAAAGGCCACATCGCTGGCCGCGAAGAACGGCATCAGCTGCCCCATCGCGTCGATCACGAACACCTGATGCGCAGGCGACGGCACGCGATCGATGCTGCGCGTGGCCACCGCGAAGCCCAGGCTGCGCACCGCATGCTCGACCAACCGGAAGCGCTCGGGATGGCGCGGCGCCAGCAGCAGCAGCGCGTCGGGCAATCGCTTCAACACCTGCAGGTGCGCTTCCAGTACCGCCAGTTCCTCGCCTTCATGGGTACTGGCTGCCATCCATACCGGCCGACGCGGGCCCCAGTGTTCGCGCATTGCCGCGCCATCGGCTACCGCACCTTGTGGTATCGGCATGTCGAACTTCATGTTGCCAATGACCACGATCTGCTGTGGATCGGCGCCCAGCAGGCGATAGCGCGCGGCGTCGGTGCGCGACTGTGCGGCAATCAGGCTCACGCAGCGCAGCGCCGAACGCAGCAGCGCGCGCAGTGGCTTGTAGCCGCGCAACGAACGCTCGGACAGTCGCGCGTTGACGATCATCAGCGGAATCCCGCGCCGGCGGCAGGCGAAATACAGGTTCGGCCAGATCTCGGTTTCGACGATCAGGGCCAGTCGCGGGCGGATCTTTTTCAGGAAGCGGCCTACCGAATACGGCAGGTCGTACGGCAGGTAGACATGAAACACGCTGTCGCCGAACAGCTGGTGCACGCGCGCGGTGCCGGTCGGCGTCACCGTGGTGATCACCAGCGGCGCGTTCGGGTAGTCGCGGCGCAGCGCCTTGATCATCGGCTCGGCGGCATTCACCTCGCCCACCGACACTGCATGCACCCACAGGCTGCCGCTGAATCCTGGCGCATCAAAAAAGCCGAACCGCTCCGGCCAGCGTCGATGGTAGGGCCGCGAACGCACCCCGCGCGCCAGCAACCGCAGCACCAGCAGCGGCGTTACCAGAAACATCGCGAGAGTGTAGAGATAGCGCAGCAAAGTAAGTGCCCGGCATTCAACGCGGCAGTATACGAGAGCGGGGGGCGGTACACGGGCACGCGCGGTCGTTCCCCGATGCCACCTCCACTACAATGCGCACGATGCCCGGCATGCCCCGTCCCGCCTTCACCCGTTCCCTGCTTGCACCGCGCCACTGGCCGGCATGGCTCGGGGTGGCCGTGATCTGGCTGATCGCGCGACTGCCGCAGCGTGCGCTGTCGTGGCTGGGCCGCCGGCTGGGCGCACTGGTGCTGCGGACGCCCTCCGCGCGCCGGCATATCGCGCAAACCAACATCGCGCTGTGTTTCCCCGAACTCGATGCTCCCGGCCGGGCCGCGCTGGTCGATGCCAACCTGCGCGACATCGGCATGATGCTGGTGGAGTTTGCACTGGGATGGATGGGCAGCGATCGGCGCATGGCAGATATCCCGACCCGCATCGAGGGGCTGCAGCATCTCGAGGCAGCCCGTGCGCAGGGCCGCGGTGTGCTGTTGGTGGGCGGGCACTTTTCCCATCTGGAGCTGTGCGCCCGACTGGTCTCGCAGCGCATCCGCATCGCCGGCATGTACCGGCGGATGGACTCGGCGGTATTCGAGTGGGTCGTGCTGCGTGCGCGACTGCACTACGCCGCTGCGATGTTCGACAAGGACGACATCCGCGGCACCGTGAAATATCTGCGCAACGGCGGCACGCTGTGGTATGCCCCGGATCAGGACATGCGCAGCAAGGACACCGTGTTCGTGCCGTTCTTCGGCATACCGGCGGCCACCATCACCGCCACCCACCACCTGGCACGCATGTCCGGCGCGGTGGTGATCCCGTTCTTCCATCGGCGCCTGCCGGATGGACAGGGTTATGCGCTGCGGCTCGGTGCGCCGCTGGAAGGTTTCCCGGGCACCGACGTGCTGGCCGATACCGCTCGCGTCAACGCCTGCATCGAGCAGATGGTGCGTGAGGCGCCCGAACAATATCTGTGGGTGCATAAGCGCTTCAAGACCCGCCCGGCTGATGAGCCGGCGATCTACTGATTCCGCCGACAGCCAGGTGAAAGCCTGATTCGCTGAAAATTGCGCCGCTTTCGCGACCAGAGTCGATCACGCCGACTTGCCTCGCGTCCGAGTGGCGACCTCGCACAATCATTCCACCATCCTGAGACGGCACCCTCCGGGTTTGTCGCACGATCGGGCCGGAGACGACCCGTGCAAGGTTTCGCCACTCCATCGCGCCGCATCGGCAAAGGAGTTGGAAAAATGGACGAAGCCGGCCCGCGGGGGACATCCCCCATGCCCATTCTCATGTACCACAACATCGCACGCGCGCCGCGCGATCTGCGCGTGTATCGCAGCCTGTTCGTGAGCCCGGCTGCGTTCGCGCGGCAGATGTGGCTGCTGCGCCGATTCGGTTACACCGGACTGTCCATGTCGGCCGCGATGCCGTATCTGCGAGGCGAACGCGCAGGCCGCATTGCCATCATCACGCTGGACGATGGCTACGTGGACAACCTGGACTACGCGCTGCCCATTCTGCAGCGGTACGGTTTCAGCGCCACCTGCTATGTCGTCAGCGGCAGTGTCGGGCAATACAACCAGTGGGATGCCGAGCGGCTGGGTGTGCGCAAACCGTTGATGTCGGTGGAGCAACTGCGCGGCTGGCACCGCGGCGGCATGGAAATCGGCGCACATACGCGCAGCCATCCCCGGCTGACGCAATGCGATGGCGCGCAATTGCACGACGAGATCCACGGCAGCAAGGCGACGCTGGAGGATCACCTCGGCGCGCCGGTCACGCAGTTCTGCTACCCGTATGGCGACGCCGACGACCGCGTGGCTGGTGTGGTGCGCGAAGCCGGCTTCGCCGCCGCGACCACGACCCGACGCGGCCGGACCACCGCCGGCATGGACCTGTGGCGACTGCCGCGGGTCCAGGTTGCACGACACCACCTGTTGCCACAGTTCGGCATGCGGGTGCTGTCGCGCTATGAGGATCGCCGCGCATGAAGCTCCTTTTTGTCGGCACCAACCCCGAGAACACCGGGGCCGCCAGTCACTTTGTCGCACTGGCGCAAGCCATGGTCGAGGCCGGGCATCAGGTCACTGCGGTGGTCTATCCCGATGGTCTGATCTGGCAGGGGCTGGCCCGCTCCGGCATCCGTCGATACCAGTCGCAATTCCGCAACGTGTTTGACCTGCGCGGCTATGTCGCCGTCTTCAAGGCGGCACGACAGCTGAAACCGGACTGGCTGGTGGGAAACTTCGGCAAGGAGTACTGGCCGCTGATCCTGATCGGACGACTGCTGCGCATCCCGGTCGCGCTGTTCCGGCATCGCACGCCAGCCATGAAACGCCTCTCCGCCCGTCTGGTCCCGCGCCTCGCACAACGATTCCTTGCGGTCTCGGAGCACGCCCGCCAGGCCTATCTGGATCGAGGCATCCCGGGCCATCTGGTACGGGTGCTCTACAACCCGGTCGACACGGAACTGTGCCGGCCCGATCCGCGCGGACGCAGCGAGATCCTGCGCTCGCTTGGCCTGGATGAGGAAACGATCGTGCTCGGCTACACCGGCCGCATGCACAACGGCAAGGGCATCTTTCCCCTGTTCGAAGCCGCCACCGCGGCCATGGCGGAACAGCCGCGGCTGCACTGCCTGTGGCTGGGCGACGGCCCGGATGCACGAACGCTGCGTGAACGCGCCGCTGCCGATCCGACCGCGGACCGGCATCACTTCCTTGGCTGGATCCATGACGTCCAGCCCTATTACAGCGCGATGTCCATGCTGGCCTTCCCGTCGATAGCGACGGAAACCTTTGGCCGGGTCTCGGTCGAGGCGCAGGCCGCCGGCGTGCCCGTGTTGTGCAGCGATATCGGCGGGATTCCCGAGACACTGGAGGCGGGGGTGACCGGCCTGCTGCTGCCGCCGGGCAACGTGGCCGCATGGCGCGACGCCATCCTGAAGTTATGCGACCCATCCCTGCGGATGTCGATGGGTGCAGCCGCGCGCGAATATGTGCAAAAGCATTTCAGTACGCTGGTGATCGCCAGCCAGTTCCTGCAGATACTGACCAGCGACTGAGCCTGCGTCGGATCAATCCCGCGGCCGGCGCCGCCCCTCGTACAACTTCGCGTATTTCAGGAACGCGTAGAAGGCGTGGACCCGCGCCGCGATGAAGCCGGCCCAGCCGGAACGCCAGTGCCCGCGCAGCACGTAGTAGCGCAGGAACGCCACGGCCGGATACGCCACCATGCGCAGGCGCAGCCAGCGCACCCGACGTTGGGTCAGGTCGGCCAGCTGCAGGCTGGAGTAGCGGTTCGCCTTGGCCACGCGCCCGGCGATGTCGGGTTCGCCGTAATGATCGATGACCACGTCGAGCACGCCCACTGGGCCGTCCACTTGCACCTCCTCGTGCACCTCGTGATCGCTCATGCGTGCACGTTGCCGGTCGAACAGACGCACATAGTGATTGAGCCGGCTGCGCGCAGACTGCCAGCGCCAGAACTGCCACTCGCGGCGCCACAACTGGTAACCCGCATGCGCAGGCGCCTGCAGCGCCTGTTGCAGCACTGCGGCTGCGGCTGCACCCAGCGATTCGTCCGAATCCAGCAGCAGCACCCAGCGATGGCTGGCCAGGTCGATCGCCGCCTGCTTCTGCGCGCTGTAGCCGGCAAACGGCTGGGCGTGGATACGCGCGCCGTAGTGCGCGGCGATCGCCTTGGTGGCGTCGGTCGAACCCGAGTCCAGCACAACGATCTCGTCGGCCCAGCTCACCCCGCGCAGGCAGGCGTCGAGCGTATCGGCGTTGTTGAATGTGGTCACCACCACCGACAGCGGCTCACGCCCGCTCATCATCGGCCTCCACGTACAGCGCGGCGCACCACAAGCCGAGCAGCCAGCCGAACAGCAACCCCCACCAGGCCGAATAGAAGGCCAAATGCGTATTCAACGGAAACAGCATCACGCCCAGCGCCAGCGTGACCGGGAACGCCCGCGCGCGCGCTGCCGCGCCGACCCGGCGCCATGCGCGCAGCGCCAGCGCCACGGCGGCGAGCCACAGCAGCAGGCCGATCGCACCGGTTTCGGTAAGCACCTCCAGCACCAGCTGATGCGCATGGCAGGCACCTTCGCCCACGCCGCAGGCTTCGCCGGTAGCCACGAAGTGATCATTCGCCGGCGCATAGGCCGGATAGGCGTAGCGAAAACCCCGCGCGCCGACACCGTTGACCGGATGTGCCGCAATCATGCCGACGCTGGCATGCCAGATGTCGAGCCGGCCACTGAGCGCCGTGTCGATCGACTGGTCGGTGCCCTGCAGCACGAGCAGGGTGCGCTCCATCCGATCATGAAAACGGCTGGAGGTTTTCCAGGCGACGCCGCCGGCCAGCGCCAGCAGTGCCGCCGCGATCGCGCACAGCCCGGCAAAGCGCAGCGGCGACTTTGCCTCGCGCCAGGCAAAGCCCAGCGCCACCAGCGCGTAACACAGCCATGCCGCGCGTGAGCCCGCCAGCAGCACCGGGCCCAATACCAGCACGAACGCGAGCAGCAGACCCGGCAAGCCCCAGCGTCGCCGCGCAGCCCACAGTGCAAAGGGCGACAACACGGCCAGGGTCGGCCCCAGCTTGAGATTGTCGGCACCGAAGATACCGGAGACGCGCTCCGCCTCGGCGTGGCCGCCCAGGCTCCAGCCGGTCAGTGCCTGCACCCACGCGTCGACACACCACAATCCAAGCACCAATGCCACGGCCACATACAGTGCCTGCAGCTTGTGCTCGCGACGGATCGCGAAACACGCATACAAACCCAGCGGCGCGTAACGCAGCAACGCAGCCACCGTTCCCCAGCTCTTGCCCGGCATGATCGCGTCGACGGCGGACAACAACGCCGCGCCCACGTACGCGGCCAGCAGCCACAACAGCAGGCGCGCACCAGGATGTTGCCGCAGCGCCTGCGGTTCGCGCGCAAACAGCAGGATCACGCCGAGCAGGCACAGCGCGGTACCCAGCTCCGAACTGCGCCCGAACGGCAGCAGCGCCATCACCAACCAGAACGGCAGCAGCGGGGAACGCAGCGCAGCCTTGAGTGAGGTGCCGAAGGAATTCATGCGTGGATCGAAGAGGAGGCGGTCCCGCATTGTAGGCGAGCGCGAACGCCCGCGCGCCCGAACCGCTCTCAGCTGGTGGCCACTTCGTCGTACAGCGCCAGGGTGGCATCCTGCATGTCGGTCAGGCGGTAACTCTGCAATGGCGAGATCGGCGGCGCCACGCGCAACAACTCGGCGGCACGTTCAACCAGCCGCTCGCGATCGCCCGGCGGCACGCGACCGGCCGGATACAGTTCGGCCAGCAATTCGCCGACGCCACCATGCGCATAACCGAGCACCGGCCGGCACAACGACAGTGCCTCGATCACCGTGCGCCCGAACGATTCGGGTTTGTTCGACAGCTGCAGCACCAGCGCGGATATCGCGTAGATGTCGCGGATATCGTGGCGCGGTGGCGACAACACGACCTGCGAGGTGACTCCACGCACGCGGATCAGGTCCCGCAGCTCGGCCACGTAGGCTTCGCGACCGGGCTCGATCACGCCCAGCAGCAGCAGGCGGGCCTCGATCCCGCGACGCTTGAGGTCGGCCAGCAGTTCGATCGCGTCGTGATGGCCCTTCAGGCGCGTGCCGCGTGCAGGCAGGGTCAGCAACGGTGCACCGCTCAGCGCCGGGTATTCGGCAAAGAAAGCTTTCTGCCACGCGTCGTCGGGCCGATGCCCGTAGGGGAACGCGACCGGGTCGATTCCGCGCGGGATCACCCGCACCCTGGCTGGCTCCAGCCAGCGGTAATGGCTGAGCACGTAATCGCGCATGGTCTGCGAGACCGCGATCACGCGCTCCCCACGCAGCAGGATCGCGCTGTAGCGTCCCGGCGAATTGAGCCCGTGCACGGTGGTGATGAAGTGCGGCCGCGGCGTCATGCCCTTGAGCGCCCACCAGCCCATCCAGGCCGGCAATCGCGAACGGGCATGCACGATGTCCGGCTTGAGCTCGCGCAGCACCCGGCGCAACGCACCGAGCCGGGTCAGGGTGAACAGCGACTTGCGACCCAGGTCGAGCGTGACATGCTCGCTGCCCTCGGCCTGCAACTGCGCGTCCAGCCGGCCGCCGGCGGAGATCACCACCGAGCGATGACCGGCCTGCACCAGCGCGCGGGCAATCTCCAGCGCCGATCGCTCCGCACCGCCGGAATGCAGCGCGGGGATCAACTGGACCACGGTCAACAGCTTGGCGGGAACGGCAATGCTGGACATGAGCTCTGGGCTGGAGGCTTTCATTCTCTAAAGGCAAGCAAAAACAATGCCGCCAGCGGCTCGCGCCAGTCGGACGATCAGTCGCGCAACACGTAATGCGCACCGCAGTAGGCGCAGGTTGATTCACCGTCGTCATCGACGATCGGCAGGTACACCTTCGGGTGCGAATTCCACAGCTCCATGCCGGGCATCGGGCAGGACAGCGGCAGGTCGGTGCGCGTCACTTCGTAACGATTTTCGGCATTTGCCGGCACCGGTGGCACCGTCGCGGACAGGGGGCGTGACATCGGTGAACTCCAGACTGGACATCAGGCCGCAAATGGTAGCAGGCTGCAGCCTTCTGTCGGGGGGCAGGAACGGGGAAGCGGGGCGAATCAACCACGGCGTTCAGCCGACAGGTTGCTGCAGGTTTTGTCACCAAGTGGGCACACCATCATCGACCGGTGCTTCGCATCGGGCCAACTGCCACTGCTTTAGGAGCAGACCATGGATTCCGGAAAAGTCATCGAACGCGTCAAGGCCATCCTGACGACACCCAAGACCGAATGGCCCGTGGCTGCCGCCGAGCCGGCCACGGTGAGCGGCCTCTACGCGGGCTATATCGCGATCATCGCCGCACTGCCGATCATCGCCGGCTTCATCAAGGGCAGCCTGATCGGCGCCAGCATCTTCGGCATCACGGTGCGTACCCCGATCGGCATGGGCATCGTCGGCATGGTGCTGCACTATGCACTGACCCTGGCGCTGGTCTATGTGATGGCGCTGATCATCAATGCGCTGGCGCCCACCTTCGGCGGTCAGAAGGACATGCTGCAAGCACTCAAGACCGTCGCCTACGCGTGGACTGCCAGCTGGATCGCCGGCATCGCGGTGATCGTGCCGTGGCTGGGCTGGCTGATCGCGATCGCGGGCGCCGTCTACGCCATCTACCTGCTGTACCTGGGCCTGCCGCACACGATGAAATGCCCACCGGAGAAGGCCGGGGGCTACACCGCCGTCAGCATCATCATCGCGATCGTGCTGAGCTGGATCGTCGCGCTGATCGTCGGCGGCGTGATCGGCACCGCCGCCATGAGCGGTGCGGCCATGAGCGGCCTGCATGTCACCGGCAA
This sequence comes from Rhodanobacter glycinis, assembly GCF_006438785.1. Classification (GTDB taxonomy): domain Bacteria; phylum Pseudomonadota; class Gammaproteobacteria; order Xanthomonadales; family Rhodanobacteraceae; genus Rhodanobacter; species Rhodanobacter glycinis_A. The sequence goes on from NZ_RCZB01000008.1 coordinate 55,859, forward strand.
CAACGGCGACAGCGTCACCGTCGACAGCAACAGCGCACTCGGCAAGCTCGCCGCGATGGGCCAGCGCGCCGAGCAGGCCAGCAAGGAACTGGACGCCGCGCAGAAATCCGGCGACAGCGCCGCCCAATCGGCGGCCATGGGCAAGATGATGGGCGCGGTATCCGGCAGCAACGGCCCGGTCGAGGCGCTCGCGCCCGACCAGATCAAGGCGTTCCTGCCCGAGAGCCTGGGCAACCTCAAGCGCACCAGCACCTCGGCCCAGCGCAACAATGCGATGGGCATGCAGATCTCCGAAGCCACCGCAGAGTATTCCGGCGACAACAACCAGCGCATCACGCTGGAGGTCACCGACACCGGCGGCGCCAAAGGCTTCATGGCGATGGCCGCCGCCATGGCGCCCGAGGAAGAGAAGGAAACCGACCACGGCTACGAGAAGACCTACACCGCCGACGGCAACATGGTCCACGAGGCGTGGGACACCCAGTCCAAGTCCGGCGAGTACAGCGTGGTGCTCGGCAAGCGTTTCACGGTGAAGGCGAACGGCAACGTCGACAGCATCGACCAGTTGAAGCAGGCGGTGACCAGCGTCGACATGAGCAAGCTGGAGTCACTGAAGGATGCCGGCGTGAAGTCCAACTGATCCATCGCCCCACGGGCACAAAAAAACCGCGCCATTACCGGCGCGGTTTTTTTGTGTGCCGTGGAAGCTTACTTGGCCGGATCGGCCTTCGGCACCGAGCCCTCGGTGGTGATGCGGATGGTGAGCTCGTCACTGACATTCGGCACGTAGGCGCCGAGGCCGAAATCCGAACGCTTGATGCTGGCGGTGGCGTCGAAACCGATCGACTGCGCCTTGCTCATCGGGTGCGGTCCGACCTTGTTCAGCGTGGCCGCCAACACCACCACCTTGGTCACGCCGTGCACGGTCAGGTCACCGGTGACCTTGAAGTTGTGGCCGCCCAGCGGCTGCACCTTGGTGCTCTTGAACGTCACCGTCGGGTATTTGTCGGCGTCGAGGAAGTCCGCCTCCTTCAGGTGCTTGTCCAGCGCCGGCACATGCGTGTCCAGATTGGCCAGCGGCAACGTCACCTCGACGCTGGACTGCGCCGGATGCTGCTCGTCGAACACCAGCGTGCCCTCGCCCAGGCCGAAATCGGCGGTGGGGTTGGAATAGCCGAAGTGGTTCCAGCTGAACAACACCATCGTATGGCTGGGATCGAGTTTGTAGGTGACCGGGGCGGCCTGCACCGACACGGCGGCGCCGAGGAGGCCGGCAAGAACGAGATACTTCAGTGCACGCATGGGATAGGTTCCTTGGAAAGTGGTGATGGGGGACACGGGTCAGGCGATCTTGCAGGCTTCGTCGAACGCAAGCCGGGGACTGCGCGGAAACAGGTTGCGACTGACATCGCCGTAACCGATGCTGATCACGAAATTCGACTTGATCGCGGTGCCTGCAAAGAACGCCGCGTCCACGCCGGCATTGTCGAAGCCGGACATCGGTCCGCAATCCAGCCCGAGCGCGCGCGCAGCCATCAGTACATAAGCGCCCTGTAGGGTGGCGTTGCGGAAGGCCGTGGTATCGATCAACGGCTGGTTGCCGACGAACCAGCTGCGCGCGTCGGCGTGCGGAAACAACTTCGGCAGCTGCTCGTAGAACTCATGGTCGGTGCCGATGATCGCGGTCACCGGCGCCTCCAGGGTCTTGGCCCGGTTGCCGTCGGACATCAGCGGCGCGAGCTTCGCTTTCGCTTCGGCGGATTTCACGAACACCACGCGCATCGGCGAGGAGTTCGCGCTGGTCGGGCCGAACTTGGCCAGCTCGTACAGCTGGTGCAGTTGCTCGTCGCTGACTTCCTTCGGCAACCAGGCATTGAGCGTGCGGGCACTGCGGAACAACTGATCCAGGGTGGCCTCGGAAAGCAACTCGCTCATGGGTATCCTTTGTTGAAAGACGCGCCGACGGTGGCGCCATAGTCCGCAAGTGTATAGGTGGGCGAACGCGAACAGACTCGGGCTGCGGAGAACGTACTGTGTTCATCTGGGAAACAATGCCGCGACGGCCGCGCTCATGTTGACGCCGCAGGGCGAATGCTGGGTCATCACCGATGCCGCCGCCGGCAACCAGCGGCAGGCGTTGGCGCTGGCCGAGCACCTACAGATGCCGATACGCCACCTGGTGCTGGAGCCGCGTGCGCCCTGGTCATGGTTTGCACCGCGCCTCACTCTCGGCGGTCGGCTCGCCCTGCCGGCCATCCAGCGCAAGCTGTTCTCTGCGCCGTGGCCTCGCGTCGCGATCGGTTGCGGCCGGGCGGCAGCGCTGTTCACCCGCATGCTGCGCGACCTGTCCGATGGCCAGTGCTACACCGTGCAGATCCTCGATCCGCGCATCGATCCTGCCTCTTGGGATACGGTGGTCGCGCCGCAGCACGACCGCGTCGCCGGCGCCAACGTGCTGCGACCGCTCGGTTCATTGAACACGGTCAACGACGAATGGCTGGCCGACGGCCGCGAAGCCTGCCCCGGTTTCGCCGAGCTGCCGCAGCCGCGCGTAGGTGTGCTGCTGGGCGGCCCGCGCCAGGGCATCGCACTGAATGCGGACTACGCCCGTCAACTGGCCACGCGCCTGCTGCAACGCCAGCGCCTTGAAGGCGGCAGCCTGCTGGTGCTGGCTTCGAGGCGCACCTCGCCGGCGTTGATCGAGGTTTTTCGCGATGCACTGAAAGGCGTGCCCGGCCTGCTATGGGCCGGTCGCGACGACGGCCGCAACCCCTACCCGGGCGTGCTCGGCTGGGCCGACCGCCTCGTGGTCACGCCCGATTCGGTCAACATGCTCAGCGAAGCCTGCGCGGTCGGCTGCCCGGTGCAGACCTTCGTCACCGCACCGTTGCCGGCGAAGATCGCGCGATTCCATCAGGCCTTGCGTGACGCAGACCGGTTGCATGATCTCGACAGCACGGCGACACCTTCATCCATGCCGCTGCGCGAGACCGCAACCATGGCCACCGAATTGCGCGCGCGAATCCTGCGGCGGCAATCGCAACAGGCGTTGAACTGAACCGCCTGCGCCGGACCCGCGGCGAAAGAACCGCGGTCAGTCGAATGCAAAACCCAGCGCCGCGGTGACCTCGCACACGCCGTCGCACAGCTGGTGCAATGCCGCGTCGCGCGGCGTGATGCGCGAGCGCAGGTCGAGCGTGCAGGCCAGGGCGCGTTGCAGCAGGTCGGCGTGCGCCACGGTCAGGATCGCTGCCTGATCGGCGTTGAGCAGGCCGGCGATGCGGCATGCCTCGATCAGGCCGGCGTTCGCGGTGACACCCAGAAGCTCCGGGCATCGCGCCGCATGCGCCAGCACCAGACCCTGCAGCGCGAATTCGATATCGAGCAGGCCGCCGCGGCCCTGCTTGAGATCGAGCTGGTGTTCGTCGGAGCGATCGCGCTCGGCGCGCCAGCGCTGGCGCATGCTGCTGACTTCGGCCAGCACGGCGAGGAGATTGCGCGGCACGGCAAGGATCTCGCGCCGCACTTCGGCCAGCTCGTGGTTGAGCGACGCGTCGCCGGCGACCGGCCGTGCGCGCAGCAGGGCCTGATGCTCCCACGTCCATGCGCGGCTTTTCTGATACGCGGCAAACGCGTCGAGGCTGCCGACCAGCAAACCCTTGGAGCCGTCCGGACGCAGTCGCGTATCGACCTCGTACATGCGCCCGGCCCGGGTCAGCACGGTGAGCCAGTTCATCACCCGCTGGGCGAGGCGCTGATACCAGCGTGCGCCTTCCAGCGGACGCGCGCCGTCACTCATCGCCTGCGCGCGGCGACCGTCGTAGACGAATACCAGATCCAGATCGGAAGCGAAGCCCAGCTCGCCGCCACCGAGACTGCCATAGCCAAGCACGGCGAAGCCGGAACCCACGCCGGGCAGCCGGCCGTGCTGGGCGATCAGTTCCCGTTCGGCCAGCGCCAGCACGGCACCGACCACCGACTCGGCCAGTGCGGCCAGTCGACGCGCCGTAGCCACCGCATCGGCGCGGCCATCATTGAAGGCCAGCCCCAGCCGGAACGCGGTGGAGGCGCGGAACTCGTTGATCCGCTCGAGCTCGGCTTCGGCTTCGCGCTCATCCAGCGTATTCAGCACGCGGGCGATTTCGGCGGTGATGTCGGCGCGCTTGAACGGCAATTGATCGATGCGTGGATCGAGCACATCGTCCAGCAGCAGCGGCTGCGTGATCACGCGCTCGGCCAGAAAGGCACTGTCGGCAAACAGCCGCACCAGGCGCTTGCGTGCAGCCGGCTGTTCCTCCAGCAGCGCCAGATACGACGAGCGCCGCGCCACCGCCTGCATCAGCCGGCACAGACGCAACAGGCTGGCTACCGGTGCAGCCGTGGCACGCGCGGCACTGAACAGCTGCGGCATCAGGTGATCGAGCCGTTCGCGCGAGCGGGCCGACATCGAGCGCACCGCCGCGGCCTGCGGCAGCTTCAGCAGCGTGTCGGCCAGTTCGGCAGCAGGCACGAAGCCGGATGCCTCGAGCGTGCCGGCATCGAGCGATTCGTCGCACGCCCGTTGCCACAACACCATGTCGGCCGCCGGCACGCTGGCGGCGCGACCACCTTGCGGCATCAGCACCGCGGCGAACTCCTCGCTGACGACGGCGCGATGTTTGCTCAGTGCCGATTCCAGGGCAGTCCAGTCGGGATAGTCCAGGCTCAGCGCGATGCGTTCGCGGCTCAGCGCATCGTCGGGGATGTCATGCGTCTGCGCGTCGCGCAGCATCTGCACGCGGTTCTCGACCCGGCGCAACAGCACGTAGGCCTCGCGCAGCATGCGTGCGCGCGCAGCGCCGATGTGACCACGCGCCTCGCACGCGGTCAGCGCCGGCAGCAGGCCGCGCACGCGCAGGCTCGGCTCGCGGCCGCCGCGGATCAACTGGGTCAGCTGCACGATGAACTCGATCTCACGGATGCCGCCGGGGCCGAGCTTGAGGTTGTCGGCCAGGTCCTTGCGCGCGACTTCCGCATCGATCAACGCCTTCATCTCGCGCAGGCCGGCGAACGCGGTGTAGTCGAGGTACTTGCGATAGACGAATGGCCGCAGCAATTCCTGCAGCTGCTTGCCGGCAGCGCGGTCGCCGGCCACCGGGCGCGCCTTGATCCAGGCGTAGCGCTCCCAGTCGCGCCCTTCGCTCTGGTAGTACTGCTCCATCGCGGCGAACGACAGCGCCAACCTACCCGCGTTGCCGAACGGGCGCAGGCGCAGGTCGACCCGTGCGCAGATGCCGTCCATGGTCGGCTCGTTCAGCAGCCGCACCAGCTGGCGACCGAGCCGGATGAAGTACTCGCTGTTGTCGAGCGGCCGCGCGCCATCGGTCTGGCCCGCGTGTGGGTACGCCAGCACCAGGTCGATGTCGGAGGAGAAGTTCAGCTCGCTGCCGCCGAGCTTGCCGAAGCCGATCACCAGCAGCCGTTGCAGCACACCGTCGTGGTCGCGGCTGTAGCCGTAGCGCGCGGCCAGCGCACGCTCGGACCAGCCCAATGCCACGCCGAGCAAGGCCTCGTACAACACGCTGGTGGCGGACAGGGTCTCGGGCAGTTCGTCCAGCCCGTTGACGTCGCGGAACACCAGTCGCAACGCCTCGGCGTGGCGAAACCGGCGCAGCGCGACCATGCACGCCGCTTCGTCGTCGGGCAGCTTGAGCGCTTCGATGCGCGCGCTGGCATCGCTGCCGGAACGCAACCGCTCCAGCCCGGCCGGCGCCAGCAGCTGCGGCTGGCGGCACCACACGTCGAACGCGAAGTCGCTGGCCAGCAGGGTGCGGCGAATCCGCTCGGCGACGCCGGCATCGTCATGCAGCGGCACGCCGGCGGCGCGACAACGGGCGGCAAGATCGCCGTAGCGATCGTCGATCAGCGCACGCAGCGCAGCGGATTCATGGGCAGGCATCGGCCCATTGTGCCGCAGCAGGGACAAACTGCCGACAAGGGTTTGCATCGGCAATCACCGTCGGTACACCGACACGGGTCGCATGCGTTTGATCAAGCTGTGAACAGGCCCGCCGCTCGCCGTTCGGCGCCTACCCACTGTTCATCTGCATCCCATTACATTTGAGTGTCTACACCATGACAGCGACCGCAGGACTGCCATGTCCCTGAATTCCGCAAACCCGCCCGGCCGCTGGCGCACGCTGGCGCCGCGCTTCGCACTGCTGCTGGTGCTGGCGCTGGCATTCGTGCTGCTGACCGGGCTGCTCGACGGCGGAGTCGGCGTCACCCCGCTGCGCATGCTCGACCAGCCACGCTATCCGCTGGCCAACGCGTGGCCGGGCCTGCTGCTGGCTGGCGTATTGCTGGCACTGAGCCGGCGTGCGCTGCTGTCATTCGGGCTGGCGTTCCTGTCACAGGGACTGGTCTACGGCGTCAATCTCTTGAAAGTCGCGAACCTCGGCACGCCGCTGTTGCCGGACGATTTCCGCATGGTCGGCCAGTTGCGCAAGGGCGGCATGCATCTGCTGGCTGGCTACCTGCCGCATAGCCCGTGGCCGTATCTTGGCCTGTTTGCCGCGCTGGCGCTGGTCGTGGTGGCGTGGCGGCTTGAGCCGCCGATATTCCCGCGGCGCACTCGCAGCCGGCGACTGCTGGCCGGCGGCGTGCTGGCGGTGGCGCTGGTCAGCATGCTGTTCGGTCTGCCCGCATGGGGGAAGATCTACAACGCGAAGGTGCTCTGGCTGGAGCCGTGGTCTGCCTCCACCACCACCGAACATTCCGGCCTGATCAGCTCGCTGATGCTGTTTCACCTGCAGTATGGCCGCAGCCAGCACAAGCCGGACCGCGCTGCGGCCGCCCAGTTGATCGAGCAGTCGACACCGGCCCTGCTGCAAACCATGCAGACATCGGTGGCCAGCGGCGACCTGCCGGACATCGTGGTGGTGCAGAGCGAGTCGTTGTTCGATCCGGCCATCATGCGCGGTTACGAACAAAGCGACTTCGCGCCGAACCTGCACCGGCTCGCCGCGCAGGGGGTCAGCGGCAAGCTGCACGTGCCCACGTTTGGCGGCGGCACCATCCGTACCGAATTCGAGGTACTCACCGGGCTGTCGTTGCGCTACTTCGACAACCTGCAATTTCCCTACCTGCAGATGAGCCACAAGGCCTTGCCGAGCCTGGTGCGCACACTGGGCGCGCACGGTTATTCGACGACCGCGCTGCACGGCAACGACCCGGCATTCTGGAACCGCATCACCGCATTCAAGGCGCTCGGCTTCGATCGCTTCGTCTCGCAATCGTCGTTCCCGGCAGGTGCGGCGATGGACGGCAAGTACATGGCCGACAGCGCGATGACGGACGAGATCATGGTGCAGTTGAAGGATGCCGGCCCGCCGCAGTTCATCTTCGCCATCAGCATCGAGGCACACGGTCCGTACGATGTGGAACCCGCCCACGTCGCCGAACGCGATGCCATCCCCGTACCCGACGGCATCACCGGCAGGGACAAGCTGGAGCTGCAGACCTATCTCTACCATCTGCAGCACGCCGACGCCGAACTGGGCCGGCTGGTAAAACTGCTGGCGCAGCGCAAGCGTCCCAGCCTGGTGCTGTTCTATGGCGACCACCTGCCCGCGTTGAGCAACAGCTATCAGACCACCGGTTTCGTCAACGGCGGCGACATGCTGAGCCAGGCCGGCACCTGGTTGCTGGTCGATCCGCAGCATCCGCGCAAGCCGACCCAGGCGGATACCGCCGCATGGCTGCTGCCTGGCAAGCTGCTGGCGCAAGCCGGCATTCACGACGATCCCTACTTCGCGTTGACCGAACTGGTCGGCCCGCAACTTGCCGCGCTGACCCAGGCACCCGGCGCGCCGCCGCCCGCCGAGGGTAGCGATCTGCAGAAACTCGACCAGGCCATGGCCAGCGTCAATCAACTGCGCATCAACGGCAAGCTGGACAAGCTGCTGCCGAGCCGGACGACGATGCCCAGCGGCATTGCCCATGGCGGCAGGGAGTCCGCGCCAGTACCGGCAGCCAACAAGCTGCCGTGATGAGTAGTGCGGACTTCGATTGGCCCGCTTGTGAACGCATCGTCATCGCCGCATGCCAGGCAATGTTGCGATTCAGCGAGCTGGCTGCCGGCTGAAGTGCGGATCGGTGTGTTCACGTCGCAGTGGGTTGTCGACACCTAGCTTCGACGATGCGTTGGAGCCGCGTGCTTCATGCACCCCGAAACTTCTGGAGATCCATAGCCATGCACAAGACCATGCTTGCCGCCCTCATCGTTGGCGCCAGCGCGCTCAGCATCCCTGCGTTCGCCCAGGTCAATCTCGGCGGTGCCGCACAGGTCGGCGCCGGGGCAAACGCCGGCACCGTCGTGCCCAGCACGATGCATACGGTCGGCCAAGCCGGTGCGCAGACCGTGCACCGCGCCGGCCACGAGACAAGACACCTGACCCACAAGGCCGTCGATAAAACCCGTTCGGCCGTAAACAATAACGGCAGAGCCAATGCCGGCGTCAATGCTGATGGCTCGGCCGGAGCTGGCGCAGGCAGTACGCACGCTGATGCGAACGCCAATGTCGATGCGGGCGCAGGCATCGATACCGCCAACACCGCCGGCCAGGCCGGTGCCGCTGGTCAGGGCGTGGGTGGCGACGTACGCGATGCCGCACATTCGGCGATCCAGGCCACCGACCGCAGCGCTGGCTCGGTCGGCGATGCAGTCAAGCAGACCGCCACCGGGCAATCGGTTGGCGCCGACGCCAAAGTGGTCGCCAGGGCGGCGCACGGGCACTGATCTTCCGCATTCCGCGCAATGTCGGGCCCCGGGAGGAAACTCCCGGGGCCTTTTGCTGGGCGACCCATCGCAAACCCTCCGTGGCACCTAAAAGAAAACCCCGCACGAGGCGGGGTTTTCTTCGATGCAGTTGCTGCGTGGGGACTTAGAAGTCCATACCGCCCATGCCGCCCATGCCGCCGCCCTGACCGCCGCCGTGGCTGTGGCCATCGTCCTTCTTCGGCAGCTCGGCGACGATCGCCTCGGTGGTGATCGCCAGGCCGGCAACCGACGCGGCGTGCTGCAGGGCCGAACGGGTCACCTTGGTCGGATCCAGGATGCCCATCTCGACCATGTCGCCGTACTCGCCGGTGGCCGCGTTGTAGCCGAAGTTGCCCTTGCCTTCCTTGACGCGCTGGACCACCACCGACGCTTCTTCACCAGCGTTGGTGACGATCGCACGCAGCGGGGATTCCAGTGCACGGCGGGTGATCGCGATGCCCAGATCCTGGTCGGTGTTGTCGCCCTTCAGGCCTTCGACGGCCTTCAGCGCGCGGATCAGCGCAACGCCGCCGCCGGGGACCACGCCTTCTTCGACGGCCGCACGGGTGGCATGCAGGGCGTCTTCGACGCGGGCCTTCTTTTCCTTCATCTCGATCTCGGTGCCGGCACCGACCTTGATCACCGCAACGCCGCCGGCCAGCTTGGCCACGCGCTCCTGCAGCTTCTCCTTGTCGTAGTCCGACGAGGTCTCCTCGATCTGCGCCTTGACCTGGCTGATGCGCGACTGGATCTTCTCCGCTTCGCCGGCACCGTCGATGATCGTGGTGTTTTCCTTGGTGATGACGATGCGCTTGGCGCGACCCAGATCGGCGATCGTGGTCTTCTCCAGCGACAGACCCACTTCCTCGGACACGACCTGGCCGTTGGTCAGGATCGCGATGTCTTCCAGGATCGCCTTGCGACGGTCACCGAAGCCCGGTGCCTTGACGGCGGCGACCTTGACGATGCCGCGGATGGTGTTGACCACCAGCGTGGCCAGCGCCTCGCCTTCGACTTCCTCGGCGACGATCAACAGCGGCTTGCCGGCCTTGGCAACGGCTTCCAGCACCGGCAGCAGCTCGCGCACGTTCGACACTTTCTTGTCGTGGATCAGGATGTACGGGTCGTCCAGCTCAACCTGCTGCGAAGCCTGGTTGTTGATGAAGTACGGCGACAGGTAGCCACGATCGAACTGCATGCCTTCGACCACGTCGAGCTCGTTCTCCAGACCCGAACCTTCCTCGACCGTGATCACGCCTTCCTTGCCGACTTTCTTCATCGCGGTGGCGATGATGTCGCCGATGTTGGTGTCGGAGTTCGCCGAGATCGTGCCGACCTGGGCAATTTCCTTGTCGTTCGCGGTCGGGTTGGAGAGCTTCTTCAGCTCGCCGACGGCGGCCGCGACGGCCTTGTCGATGCCGCGCTTCAGGTCCATCGGGTTGATGCCGGCGGCAACAGCCTTGAGGCCTTCCTGGATGAACGCCTGGGCCAGCACGGTCGCGGTGGTGGTGCCGTCACCGGCGACGTCGGAGGTCTTCGAAGCGGCTTCCTTGACGATCTGCGCGCCGAGGTTCTCGTAGCGGTCGGCCAGTTCGATCTCCTTCGCGACGGACACGCCGTCCTTGGTGATCGTCGGCGCGCCGAAGCTCTTCTCGAGCACGACATTGCGACCCTTCGGGCCCAGCGTGACCTTGACCGCATTGGCCAGCGTGTTGACGCCCTTCAGCATGCGGGCGCGGGCGTCTTCGCCGAAACGTACTTCTTTAGCTGCCATGATTTTTTTGCCTCAAAAAATTGAATTAGGAATGGGAACGTTGCGAAAGCGGTGCGGGAAGGAGCCGAAGGCGACTGGTGTGCGCGGTTTTGATACGCGCTCAACCCACCGGGGCCCCAGCCAATCAGCCTTCGATCACGGCCACGATGTCGTCTTCCTTCAGGAAGACCAGATCCTCGCCGTCGATCTTGATTTCCTGGCCGGCGTACTTGCCGAACAACACGGTGTCGCCAGCCTTCAGCGACATCGGACGCACCTTGCCATCGGCCATGATCAGGCCAGTGCCGGCGGCGACGACCTTGCCGCGGGTCGGCTTCTCGGTGGCGCTGTCGGGGATGACGATGCCGCCGGCGGAAACGCGCTCTTCTTCCAGACGCTTGACGATGACGCGATCATGCAACGGACGCAGTGTGCTCATGGATGGACTCCAGCTGACTATTGAGGTGGGACAAGGCTTTCAAGACCCGGATCGGCAGTCCTGTTAGCACTCAGGGTATATGAGTGCCAATTTTAGCGGTACAGAACGCCGCTGCAAGAACTTTTGAACCGGGAACGAACAGCTAATTGGGTGGGTGGAGGCCGGTTTCAAGGGCTGCGGGCCATTGAAGTCGCCATCCGGCGACAGGTGGCGGCTTCGTGGGACCGGGCACCACCCCACCGGCTCTTCGATCATGCCGGTGACGCAGATCAGTAGCGGTGAGCGGTGTCCGCCTTACCTAAAAACGAACCTCATGCGCTGCTAGGCTGGCAGGCATGCCCGAAACCGTCCTGCTCTGCTATTGCAGTTGCCCCGATGCCACCAGCGCCCAGGCCATCGCCGAGGCGCTGGTGGGCGAGCAGCTGGCCGCCTGCGTCAACCGCATACCCGGTATCCATTCCACCTATCGCTGGCAAGGTGCGGTGACTACCGACAACGAAGAATTGCTGCTGATCAAGACCACCGCCATCCGTTTCGAGGCACTCAGGGCACGCCTGCTTGAGCTGCACCCGTACGAACTGCCGGAGCTGATCGCCGTGCCGGTGGAGCATGGCCATGCGGCCTATCTGGATTGGGTGCGTGCGAACGCCACAGGCTGATCGGGGTTTGTGTCCCGGCGACTGAGCCATAATGCGGTTCTGCGTTTTTCCAGGAGTCCCGATGTCCCCGTTCCCCGCCGGCCGAATGGCCATCCGTCTGCTTGCCTGGCTGGGCCTGCTGCTGGCTGCGCTGCCCGCGTTCGCGCAGAGCACCGACGACCTGTTGCCCGTCACCGAAGCGTACAAGCTGAGCGCCGATGCTTCCACGCCCGGCATGCTGAAATTGCACTGGACCATCGCGCCGGACTATTACCTCTACCGCGGCCGCATGAAGTTCAAGGGTGGCGATGGAGTCACCCTCGGCGAAGCGCAACTGCCCGATGGCGAGAAGCACCATGATGAATACCTCGGCGACGTGGAGACCTACCACCACAGCGTCGACGCCAGCACCCCGTATACCGTGGTCGCCGGTACCACGCGCGTAAAGCTGAGCGTGCAGTACCAGGGCTGTCACGAGGTCGATCCGAAGATCTGCTACCCGCCACATACCGAGCAGATCGATCTGCCGCTGCAGGCCAGCGGTACGACGGCCGCCGCCGGCAACGCACTCGGCGCTGCGCTCAGCCAGCTCGGCGGCAACAAGAGCTCTACCGCCACGGCCATCGATACGGCGCCACTGCCGGCTGACCAGGCATTCCGCTTCGAGGCGCTGGCACAGAACCCGCATCAGCTGTTGCTGCGCTGGACGATGCCGAAGGGTTACTACCTGTATCGCGACCAGACCACGCTGAAGCTCAAGGATGCCACCGGGCTCAGCCTGAAACCCGTGTGGCCGGCCGGCACGGCACACCACGACGCGCATTACGGCGATGTCACCGTATTTTTCGACCAGGTCGAGCTGCCGGTGATGGTCGAAGGTAGCCTCGGCGATCGCAAACAGCTGTCCCTCGAGGCAAGCTTTCAAGGCTGCCAGGACGGTGGCTTGTGCTACCCGTTGATGACCCGAGCGGTAAACATCGATCTCGGCATCAATGTTGCCAGCGCCGGCCAGACCATTGAGACCGCGCCGGAATTGCCGCCGGCCGATGCCAGCCGGGGCCCACTGCAGATCAGCCTGATCGCCGCGTTGTTGCTCGCGCTTGGCGGCGGACTGATATTGAACCTGATGCCATGCGTGCTGCCGGTGCTGTCGATCAAGGCGGTCAGCGTGCTCGAAAGCGGCGAGAGCCGCACGACGGCGCGCCACCACGCCTTGTTCTATACCGCCGGCGTACTGTGCAGTTTCGCCGCGCTGGGGCTGGGCATCCTGGCCCTGCGTACAGCCGGCCACGCGCTGGGCTGGGGCTCGCAACTGCAGCAACCGCTGCTGGTCGGCGCACTGGCCTGCGTGATGCTGGCGGTCGGCTTGTCGATGTCGGGCGTGGTGCAGTTCGGCGCCTCGCTGGGCAATACCGGCGCCGGCCTGGCCGCACGCTCCGGCCCTGCTGGCGACTTTTTCACCGGCGTGCTGGCGGTGGTGGTCGCCAGTCCATGCACCGCGCCATTCATGGGCAGCGCGCTGGCTTACGCGTTTGCTGCGCCGATACTGGCCGCGCTGCTGGTATTCCTGGCGCTGGGCATCGGACTGGCGTTGCCGTTCCTGTTGATCGGTTTTGTGCCGGCACTGGCGCGTTTGCTGCCGCGGCCCGGACGCTGGATGGAAACGCTGAAACAGGTACTGGCGTTCCCGATGTACCTCACCACCGCCTGGCTGGTATGGGTGCTGGCGAACCAGCGTGGCGCCGATGCGGTCGGGCTGGTGCTGGTGGCGATGGTGTTGCTGGCGATGACGCTGTGGTGGTTCGAACGCAGCCGCTCGCGCGGCGCCCTCAGCCGGGTCGCGGTGGCAGTGCTGGCCGTGGCCACGCTGGTGCCGATGTATCTGCTGGCCCATGTGCCGCCGGCGTCCAGCGTTGCAGCAGCCGAGGAAGGCGTGGTGCCGTACAGCGCAGGGAAACTGGCCGAACTGCGCGCGGCAGACACCCCGGTTTTCGTCGACATGACCGCCGACTGGTGCGTCACCTGCAAGGCAAATGAACATACCGTGCTGAATACGCAGGCGTTCCGCGATCTGCTCCGGCGCACCGGCTCGGTCTACATGAAAGGCGACTGGACCGACGTCAACCCCGCTATCAGCGCATTCCTGCAGCAATACCACTCGCCCGGCGTGCCGCTGTACGTGGTGTTCCCGAAAAACGGTGGTCCCGGCAGGCAGCTGTCGACGGTACTGACACCCTCGATGGTCGATCAGGCGCTGACCGAGGCAGCACGCTGATGCTGAGTCGCAGCAACTGGTTGATCCTGGGCCTGGCCGTGCTGGCCGCTACCGCGGGCGGTTATGTCGATCATCGCAGTCAGCAGTCGCCACCCATGGATCCAATACTGATCGGCCAACCGTTGCCTGCACTCGCCTTGCCCGACCTCGATGGCAAGCTGCACCCGTTGAGCGATTACCGCGGCCACCGCGTGCTGCTGAATTTCTGGGCCAGCTGGTGCAAGCCGTGTCTGGAAGAGATGCCGGCACTGAATCAGGCACAGGCGAAGTTCGGCGAACTTGCACCGATCGTGATCGGTATTGCGATGGATGAGCCCGCTCACGCACGTGCCTTTCTGGCCGCGCATCCGGTGAGTTACCCGATTTTACTGGGCCGATTGACTCCGCCAAGCACCTCGCTGCAACTGGGTGATACTCGTGAAATGCTGCCATATAGCGTACTGATTGATGCGGATGGGCGCATTTTGGCGACACATGCCGGGACCCTGTCCACTTCACAGCTGGAACAGTGGCTCAGGCCGATTCACAGCACCCCCTGAGCAACGACCGACATACGCTTCCGCACGGAATCTTGCTCTTCTCCGTCAAACATCGTCGATCTGCGGTGAACTGGACAACATCCACGACTGCGCGCACACTGCGCCGGGTGCCGGAGCCTCCGGACGCAAGCTGGACGACTCGTGGCGAAAATCCTGGTCCTGCACGGACCCAACCTCAACCTGCTGGGTGCGCGCGAGCCGCAGATCTATGGCCGCGAGACGCTGGCCGACATCAATAGACAGCTGGCTGAGCAAGCGCAGGCGGCCGGGCACGAACTGGCCTGGTGCCAGTCCAATGCCGAGCATGAGCTGGTTGGGCGCGTCCATCAGGGCCGTGACGATCAGACTGCGATGATCCTGATCAACGCCGGCGCCTTCACCCATACCAGCATTGCCCTGCGCGATGCGCTGGCCGCGGTGGCGATTCCGTTCATCGAGGTGCACCTATCGAACGTGTTCGCCCGCGAGCCGTTTCGCCATCACTCGTATCTATCCGATATCGCGGTCGGCGTGATCTGCGGCTTCGGCGGCGACAGCTACCGGCTGGCGCTGGAAGCGGCTATCCAGCGGCTGCGGGCGTCAGCACCCGGCGCCGCATAACAACGAACACGGCCGCATGGCCAACTCCTCCACTCCGGCCACCCTCGGTGGCATGACTGACAAAGGCTGATCCGATGGATTTGCGCAAAATCAAGAAACTGATCGACTTGCTCGAGGAATCCAACCTCGCCGAACTGGAGATCAAGGAGGGCGAGGAAGTCGTCCGCCTGTCGCGCGTACCCAAGAGCACCGCGCCGGTCGCAGCAGCCCCGGTCGCCGTGGCTGCTGCACCCGCGCCGATCGCGGCCGCACCAGTGGCGGCTGTCGCCGAGGTCCCGGCCGCCGATGTGCTGCCCGCCGGTCACGTGGTGAAGGCACCGATGGTGGGCACGTTCTACGCCTCCGCCACGCCGGGCACGCCGGCCTTCGTCAAGGTCGGCCAGCAGGTCAAGGCCGGCGAAACGCTGGGCATCATCGAGGCGATGAAGATGTTCAACCAGATCGAGGCCGACGTGGCCGGCACCGTGCAGGCGATCCTGGTCGAGAACGGCCAGCCGGTGGAATTCGACGAACCCATGTTCGTGATTGCCTGAGGCCGCCCGGATGCTCGAGAAGGTCGTCATCGCCAATCGCGGCGAAATCGCGCTGCGTGTCTTGCGCGCCTGCCACAGTCTGGGCATCAAGACCGTGGCGGTGCACTCCACCGTGGATCGCAATCTGAAGCACGTCGGCCTGGCCGACGAGTCGATCTGCATCGGGCCGGGCCCGTCGGTCGACAGCTATCTCAATATCCCGCGCATCATCGCGGCAGCCGAGATCACCGACGCCCAGGCAATCCATCCGGGTTACGGCTTCCTGTCCGAACGCGCGGATTTCGCCGAACAGGTAGAGCAGTCCGGTTTCATCTTCATCGGCCCGACCGCCGAGGTGATCCGCCTGATGGGCGACAAGGTCGAGGCGATCCGCGCGATGAAGGCTGCCGGCGTGCCGTGTGTGCCCGGCTCCGGCGGCCCGCTCGGCGAGGACGTCGACACCAATATCAAGATCGCTCGCGAGATCGGCTATCCGGTGATCATCAAGGCCGCCGGCGGCGGCGGTGGCCGCGGCATGCGCGTGGTGCGCACCGAGGCGCATCTGGGTAATGCCGTCACGATGACCAAGGCCGAAGCCAAGGCCGCGTTCGGCAACGAACAGGTCTACATGGAGAAATTCCTGGAGAATCCGCGCCACGTGGAGATCCAGGTGCTGGCCGACGGTCAGGGCAATGCGATCCATCTGGGTGAACGCGACTGTTCGATGCAGCGCCGCCACCAGAAGGTCGTCGAGGAAGCACCGGCACCGGGCATCACCGACGATCAGCGCGCCGCGATCGGCAAGGTCTGCGTCGATGCCTGCATCCGCATCAACTACCGCGGCGCCGGCACGTTCGAGTTCCTGTACGAGAACGGCCGCTTCTACTTCATCGAGATGAACACCCGCATCCAGGTCGAGCACCCGGTGACCGAACTGATCACCGGTGTCGATCTGGTGCGCGAGCAGTTGCTGATCGCCGGCGGCGAGAAGCTCACGCTCCGGCAGGAAGACATCGTGATCCGCGGCCACGCGATCGAATGCCGCATCAACGCCGAGGATCCCGACACCTTCATGCCCAGCCCGGGCACGGTGAAACGCTTCGAGGCACCGGGCGGCCCCGGCGTGCGCGTCGACACGCACCTGTACGACGGCTACAAGATCCCGCCGAACTACGACTCGATGATCGGCAAGCTGATCGTGCATGGCCCCGATCGCGAGACCGCAATCGCGCGCATGCGCCTGGCGCTGGCCGAGACGGTGATCGAAGGCGTCAAATGCAACATCCCGCTGCAGCAGCGGATCATGGCCGACGTCGGCTTCCAGCACGGCGGCCAGAACATCCACTATCTGGAAAAGCGGATGGCGGAGCAGAAGGAACACCCCGCCACCGGCCACTGACCGGCGCGCCGCAAGAACCGTCCGCTGCGCGAGACATGATTCGCCGCGCAGCGGATGTCGCCTATCGTCACCGCTCACCCACGGACATCGCATGCCCTGGCTCGAACTCTCCCTAATTGTCCGCACCGAGCAGCAGCCCGGCACCGAAGAAGCACTGGACGACCTCGGCGCCTTGTCCATCACGCTGCGGGATGCCAATGCGGAGACGCCGGACGAGCAGGCGATCTTCGAGCCCGGCGTGGGCGAGTTGCCGCTGTGGCCGACGATCACGCTGAACGCTCTGTTCGATGAACACACCGATCGCCGCGGCCTCACCGAAGCGCTCGGCGAATTGCTGCCGTGGCTGGAGCCGGATCAACTGACGTTCCGCGACATCGCCGATCAGGACTGGGAGCGCGCATGGATGGATCAGTTCAAGCCGATGCCGTTCGGGCGGCGGCTGTGGATCTATCCGTGGAACATCGAACCGCCGGCCGATGATGAGCTGGTGGTGGTGCGACTGGATCCCGGACTTGCGTTCGGTAGCGGCACCCATCCGACCACCGCGCTGTGCCTGGAATGGCTGGACAGTCTCGACCTTGTCGGCAAGACATTGACCGACTTCGGCTGTGGCTCCGGCATCCTGGCGATCGCCGCGCTGAAGCTCGGCGTAGCCAGCGCGGTCGGTGTCGACAACGATCCACAGGCACTCACCGCATCCATCGACAATGCCGAGCGCAACGGCGTGGCGGATCGCCTCGTACTGTTCCTTCCGCAAGACGTCGATGCCGAACCCGCTGACATCTTCATCGCCAACATCCTCGCCGGCCCTCTCGGCGAACTCGCACCAACGTTCGCCGCCGCCGCGAAGCCCGGTGCACCGTTTGCCATCTCGGGCATTCTCATTGGCCAGCAGGACGAACTGCTGCAGCGTTACACCGAATGGTTCGACGACTTGCGTGTGGATACGCGCGAAGACTGGGTGCGCATCAGCGGCCGTCGACGCAGCTGAGTCGATCGCCCGGGTTGCCGGCGCGATCAGCCTGCTAAGCTTGCCCGATACCGATTCAAAACGGCCTGCATGTACACACAATGTCCCGAATGCCTGTCCGTGTTTTCGCTGGATGCGGCAACGCTCGCGAAGGCCCACGGTCATGTCGTGTGCGGGCATTGCGGGGCCGGTTTCGACAGCCTTGCCACACTCACCGAACAGCTGGTGCCCGAGCCGTTCGTCGAACTGCCGGTGAACGAGCCAGCGTTCGAGCCGCCATGCCTCGACCTGGTGGTGTACCGGCCACGGCCTGATCCACCGGTGGTCCTCCAGGAAGATGTCGTGGCAGTCGCGCCGACCGCCGCCGAGGATTTCTCGCAGCTGGTGTTCGCACCGCGCTTTGCGCGTGAGCCACGCGCGCGTCAGCCCGTGCGATTGCGCAAGCACGGACATCGAAGGCACGCACGCTTGTCCGGCGAGCGGCGCTGGCCATGGGTGCTCGCGTGCACCATGTTGCTGCTGCTGCTCGCCATCCAGTTGGCCTGGGCCCAGCGCGATACGCTGATCCGCAACCCCACCATCGGCCATTGGCTGCGCAGTAGCTGTGCGTTGCTCGGCTGCGACGTGCCACTGGTCGCCGCTCCGCAGCAACTGCACCTGCTCGCCAGCAACGTGCAGGCCCACCCCAGCGTGACTGGCGCGCTGATGATCAGCGCCAGCATGCGCAACGATGCGGCCTTCGCGCAGCCGTACCCGGTGCTGACGATCACCCTGTCAAACGCACAGGGCCAACGCATTGCGATGCGCCGGCTGCAGCCCCGCGAATACCTGGACGACAGCGCGATCCTGCAGCGCGGTCTCGCGCCGGACGCCAGCGCCGTGCTGCTGCTGGAGGTCGAGGATCCCAGCGACAAGGCGGTGGCATTCGAATTCAGCTTCGAATAGCGTCGTCCGGTACTTAAAATTATCGGCGTGCACGGGTAGACTCGACCCTTCGCGCAGACTGCCGAACAGCATTCGATACACGCCGCGACCTGCCAGACCAGTCATAACCACAGGCAGCGGCCCACGCAGCCGCCGCTTCGTACGTGAGGGAAGATGTCCGTGAACGCCGTAAGACTGCCTGTTGCCGAGGCCGCAAAACAGACCTCGTCGCAGAGTGCCGGCTCGCAAGGTGCCTGCCTGCAGAGTGCCGGCTCGAACAGTGCCAGCTCGAACAGTGCGTTGAGCGAATGCGTCAGCCGCACGGTACGCCGCTACCTTGCCGATATCGGCGATACCGAGTGCACCGAGGGCCTGCATGCCTTGGTGCTGCGCGAAGTCGAGGTGCCGTTGCTGCGTGAGGTGCTCGCCTTTCATGACGGCAACCAGAGTCGCGCCGCCAGCGCGCTGGGCATCAACCGTGCCACCTTGCGCAAGAAGCTGGCTACGCACGGCCTGCTGTAACTCCCGCCGAAACTGCCGACCATCCGGACGGCTATAATGAGCGGCTTTCCCCACCTGGAAACCCGCTCATGTCCACGCCCCAGCTCGTCCCGGTCCGTCGCGCCCTGCTCAGCGTTTCCGACAAGGCCGGCCTGATCGATCTGGGCCGACGCCTCGCTGCCAAAGGCATCGAGCTGCTCTCCACCGGCGGCAGCGCGAAAGCACTGCGCGAGGCCGGCATCAAGGTCACCGACGTCAGCGACGTCACCGGTTTTCCCGAGATCATGGACGGCCGCGTCAAGACGCTGCACCCGAAAGTGCATGGCGGCCTGCTCGGTCGGCGCGGCACCGACGACGCGGTGATGGCCGAACTTGGCATCGCACCGATCGACCTGCTGGTGCTGAACCTGTATCCGTTCGAAAGCACGGTGGCGAGGCCCGACTGCACGCTGGAGCAGGCGATCGAGAACATCGACATCGGCGGCCCGGCGATGTTGCGTTCGGCAGCGAAGAACTGGAACGATGTGGGCGTGCTCACCTCGCCCGATCAATACGAATCCGCGCTGACCGAGATCGAAAGCCAGGGCGGCCTCAGCCGCACCACCCGCTTCAAGCTGGCGGTCGCCGCGTTCAACAACGTGTCCAGCTACGACGGCGCGATCAGCGATTACCTGTCCGGCCTCGAACTCAACGACACGCAGGACACCATTGCCGGCCACGCTGCCTTCCCCGGCCAGGTCAACGGCCGCTTCGTCAAGCTGATGGACCTGCGCTACGGCGAGAACCCGCATCAGCAGGCCGCGTTCTACCGCGACCTGCATCCGGCGCCCGGCACGCTGGCCACGTTTCGCCAGTTGCAGGGCAAGGAGTTGTCGTTCAACAACATCGCCGACGCCGACGCTGCATGGGAATGCGTGCGCAGCTTCGTGAAACCGGCCTGCGTGATCGTCAAGCACGCCAACCCGTGTGGCGTGGCGGTGAGCCTGGACGGCATCGGCAAGGCGTACGACCTCGCGTTCCAGACCGACCCCACCTCCGCGTTCGGCGGCATCATCGCGTTCAACCGTGAAGTCGACGAAGCCACCGCGCGCGCCATCGTCGAGCGCCAGTTCGTCGAGGTGGTGCTGGCCCCGGGCTACGCGGATGAGGCGCTGAAGGCGTTCAGCAGGAAAGGCAACGTGCGCGTGCTGGTGATCCCGCTGCCGACCGACGGCAGCCTGCTGCATGCACATCCCGGCAACATTTCCAAACGCGTGGGCTCGGGCCTGCTGATCCAGAGCGCCGACACCGGCATGATCGGCGCGGACGATCTGAAGATCGTCACCCGCCGCGCGCCGACCGAGGCGCAGATCCACGACCTGATCTTCGCCTGGAAGGTGGCCAAGTTCGTCAAGAGCAACGCCATCGTCTATGCCCGCGACCGCCAGACCATCGGCATCGGCGCCGGCCAGATGAGCCGCGTCTACAGCGCGAAGATCGCCGGCATCAAGGCGGCCGACGAGAAGCTCGAGGTACGCGGCTCGGTAATGGCGTCCGACGCGTTCTTCCCGTTCCGCGACGGCATCGACGCGGCCGCTGCTGCCGGCATCAGCGCAGTGATCCAGCCGGGCGGTTCGATGCGCGACGCCGAAGTGATCGCCGCTGCCGACGAGCATGACATGGCGATGGTGTTCACCGGCATGCGCCACTTCCGGCACTGAGGCAACCCGCGAGAGCGGGAGCGCGCTCACCTCCCGTAGAAGTCACTCGTCCCAGCATGGAGGTCTTCGCTCCGGAGGCCGCCATGCATTACGAGCTGTATTACTGGACCGGCATCCAGGGTCGCGGCGAGTTCGTGCGCCTGGCGCTGGAAGACGCCGGCGCCAGCTACGACGACGTGGCCCGCGAGCAGGGTGACGACGCCATCGTGCGCTTCCTGGACGGCACCCATGAAGGCGCGTTGCCATTCGCGCCACCGTTTCTCAAGGCGGGCCGGCTGGTGATCGCACAGGTCGCGAACATCCTGCAGTATCTCGGCCCGACACTTGGCCTGGTGCCGGAAAGCGAAAGCCGGCGACTGTATGCACACCAGTTGCAGCTGACCATCTGCGACCTGGTGGCCGAAGTGCACGATGCACACCACCCGATCGCCAGCAGCCTGTATTACGAGGATCAACGCGCCGAAGCGCAACGGCGCGCGGCGGATCTGCGCGAAACGCGGCTGCCGAAATTCCTGGACTACTTCGAGCAGGTGCTGGAGCGCGGCGGTGGTCGCCATGCCTTGCGCGAACACTCCTATGTCGACCTTTCGCTGTTCCAGCTGATGGCTGGACTGGGCTACGCGTTCCCCCGTGCGATGCAGCGGCTGGGACATCAATTGCCACTGTTGCGCGCACTGAGCGGGCGAGTGGCTGAACGGCCGCACATCGCGGCGTACCTGGACTCATCGCGACGACTGCCGTTCAACGAGAACGGCATCTTCCGCCACTACCCGGAGCTCGATGATCCGCGCTGAGCGATGCCGCTCAGAACAGTGCGATCACCACCGCGCCAGCAACGATCAGCACGCCGCCGATCAGCAGCGGCCAGCTCGGCCGCTCGCCCAGAAACACCAGCCCCAGCACGATCGCCAGTGCCACGCTGAGCTTGTCGATCGGTGCCACCTTGCTCACCGGTCCCAGTTGCAGCGCGCGGTAATAGCACAGCCACGACAGCCCCGTGGCGATGCCGGATAGCACCAGGAACAGCCAGCTGTGCAGCGGCAGGCCGGTAGGCTTGGCCCATTCCTGGCGCAGGCTGAGGATGCCGGCGGTGACCAGCAGGATCACAATGGTGCGGATAAAGGTGGCGAGGTTGGAGTTGATGCCGACCACGCCGAGCTTGCCGAACAGTGCGGTCAACGCCGCGAACAGCGCCGAACCCAGCGCAAACAGCAACCAGCTTTCACGCAGTTGCATGGCACGGCCCTCCGTTCGACATCGATCCGGCGCCGTCACGGCGCAGGGCAGCGCCGACGGCATTCAGTGCACGACTCAGTTGCCGCCGTCGTCCTGCGCCGGCGTGGCCGAATCCTCAGCGGGCGGCTTGCTCTTGCCCCACTCCAGCACCTTGTACATCACCGGTCCCACCGGCTTCTTGCCATGCTCATCGACCAGCCGGCCCTCGGGGTCGACCATGTAGGTCTGCTCGATGCCGTTCTTCGGAGTCACCACCACCATGTAGACCCGGCCGTTGCGGCTGTATTCCTGGATGCTGTTGTCGCCGTCCTGGCGCACCCTGATCTGCGGCAGTGCCTTGTCCCTGCCGGCCGGCGCGGCGCCGTTATCCCGCATCGCCGGCAGCGCCTGCGGCTTCAGGTCAAGCGACTGGTGTTTCGGCGCGGTGGTGGCATGGGCAGCGTGCCTGACCGGCGGCGTCACGGCTGTCACGCCCGGATCGTGGATGCCGGGCGGCGGCGGCACGTTTGTCGAAGGGGATGATTGCGCGAACACACCTGATACGAACAGGGCGCTGGCGGCGACCAGCAGGACAGCGGTTTTCATGGTGGCAACCTCGATCGGGGAGCAGAGCATAACAGTGCATCAACGGACCTTCCGTGAAGCACGACGTCCCATGCTCGCATGCGAGAATGGCGCATGGCCAAATTAATCCTGATCGACGGCTCCTCCTACCTGTATCGCGCGTTCCATGCGCTGCCGCCGCTGAGCAACACCCATGGCGAGCCGACGGGTGCTCTGTTCGGCGTAGTCAACATGCTGCGCGCCACGCTTAAGGCGAAGCCGGACTATCTGGCCTTCGTCAGCGATGCGCCCGGGCCGACCTTCCGCGATACGCTGTACGCCCAATACAAGGCGAATCGCCCACCCATGCCGGACGATCTGCGTGCCCAGGTCGAGCCGATGCTGGCCATCGTCGGCGCGCTCGGCTTTCCGATCCTGCGCGTGCCCGGCGTCGAGGCCGATGACGTGATCGGCACGCTGGCGGTGCAGGCGCAGGCGCTGGGTATCGAGGTGCTGGTTTCCACCAGCGACAAGGACATGGCGCAGCTGGTCAGCCCGCACGTCACCCTGGTCAACACCATGAGCAATACCGTCATGGACAGCGCCGGCGTGATGGAGAAATTCGGCGTGCGGCCGGAGCAGATCATCGACTTCCTCGCACTCACCGGAGACATCGTCGACAACGTGCCGGGTGTGCCCAAGTGCGGGCCCAAGACCGCCGCCAAATGGCTGGCCGAATACCACACCCTAGACGGCGTGATCGCGAACGCCGACAAGATCGGCGGCAAGATCGGCGAAAGCCTGCGCGAGGCGTTGCCGCGACTTCCGTTGTCGCGTGAACTGGTGACGATCAAGATCGACGTGCCGCTGGAGTTCGGCCCCACCGACCTGGCCCAGCGCGATGCCGACACCGCGCAGTTGCGCGAGCTGTATGAACGCTACGAGTTCAAGGCGGCGCTGAAGGATCTGGACTCCGCCGAGCAGGCAACGGGGATCGTGGAACAGCAAGCAGGGGAAGCCAGAGCCGTCGAACCGGCCGTTCTGTCGGGGCCTGTCGCAGTCATTGATGCCGCCCTGTCCGCTCCGGGCGACTACGAGCTGGTCACCACGCAGGCGCAGGTCAACGCCTGGCTGGAAAGACTGCACCGCGCAGAGCTGATCGCGTTCGACACCGAGACCACCAGCATCGACGCGATGCGTGCGGACATCGTCGGCATCAGCTTTGCGGTGGAAGCCGGCAAGGCCTGTTACATCCCGCTCGGCCACGACTATCCCGGCGTGCCGAACCAGCTCGATCGCGACGAGGTACTGCGCGCACTGAAGCCGATCTTCGAGGATCCGGCCCGACCGAAGCTTGGCCAGCATGCGAAGTACGACATCAACATCCTGTCGAACTACGGCATCGTCGTGCAGGGTCTGAAACACGACTCGATGCTGGAATCCTACGTGTGGAACGCCACCGCGACACGCCACGACATGGACTCGCTGGCGAAGAAATATCTCGGCTACGAGACGATCAAGTACGAGCAGGTCGCGGGCAAGGGTGCCCGGCAGATCTCGTTTTCGCAGGTGGACCTGGACACCGCCTGCCGCTACGCCGCCGAGGATGCCGACATCACTTTGCGCCTGCACCTCGCGCTGTGGCCCAAGCTCGACAGCGTGCCGGCGTTGCGCAAGGTCTACGAGGAGATCGAGATTCCGCTGGTGCCGGTGCTGGCCGCGATGGAGCAGCGCGGCGTGCTGATCGACGGCGACGTGCTGCGCCGGCAGAGCCAGCAGCTGGGCAAGCGCATGCTGGAATTGCAGCAGCAGGCGCATGCCGTGGCCGGACACGAGTTCAACCTCGATTCGCCCAAGCAGCTGCAGGCCGTGCTGTTCGACGAACTCGGCCTGCAGGCGAAACTGAAGACGCCGACCGGCCAGCCGTCGACCAACGAGGAAGCGCTAGAAGCGATCGCCGACACCCACGAACTGCCACGGCTGATCCTCGATTACCGCAGCCTGGCGAAGTTGCGCTCCACCTATACCGACAAGCTGTCCAGCATCGTCAACCCTCGCACCGGCCGCGTGCATACCAGCTATCACCAGGGCTCGGTGGCGACCGGGCGGATCTCCTCGTCCGATCCGAACCTGCAGAACATCCCGGTGCGCACCGAAGAAGGCCGGCGCATCCGCCAGGCATTCATCGCGCCGCCGGGCTGGCAGGTGCTGGCGGCAGATTACTCGCAGATCGAGCTGCGCATCATGGCGCACCTGTCAGGTGACGAAGGGCTGCTGCGCGCGTTCCATTCCGGCGGCGACGTGCATCGCGCCACCGCGGCGGAAGTGTTCGGTGTGCCGCCGGAGGACATCACCACCAATCAGCGTCGCGCCGCCAAGGCGATCAACTTTGGCCTGATGTACGGCATGAGCGCGTTCGGGCTGGCGCGCCAGCTCGGCGTCGACCGCGGCGAGGCCAGCGATTACATGGGCCGCTATTTCTCGCGCTACCCGGGCGTGCGCGCCTTCATGGATGCGACGCGCGAACAGGCCCATCGCGACGGCTACGTCGAAACGATCTTCGGCCGTCGGCTGTATCTGGAAAACCTCACCTCGCGCAACCAGGGTTTGCGGCAAGGCGCCGAGCGCGCTGCGGTGAACGCGCCGATGCAGGGGAGCGCGGCCGACATCATCAAGCGCGCGATGATCGCGGTGGCAGCATGGCTGAAAGGCCGCGACGACGCCCACATGCTGATGCAGGTACACGATGAACTGGTGTTCGAGGTGCGCGCGGATGCGATCGACGAAGTACGCGCCGCAGTGGTCGAACGGATGTCCGGCGCCGCGGAACTGGCGGTGCCATTGCTGGTCGATGTGGGCGTGGGCGCGAACTGGGACGAGGCGCACTGAGACGGGTGGCCGGTGAATACCTTTATGCGCAACAACGACTTGGCGGTTAACTTTTCATGAGAATGAATCGTTTCTAAATTTCTTTGAAAATAATGCAACTTTCTCCGCCAATCACGCACTAACACTACGGATGCACGCAACGGCATCCACGGCTGGCTCACCTCCCTGAGCCGCCACAGGCACGAACCTCTCCCCTGGGTCTTCGTGTCTGCCCCCGCCCCGGAGGCTCCCCCTAGCCTCCGGGGCTTTTTTTGCCCGCAATACGCCACCCTGTACATTTCATGCACAGCGGCGCCGGGCATACTCGATCCACATCCACTCAAGGGGAACATCCATGCGCGCAGGACTTTTCATCGCCGGCATCATCCTGCTGATCGCCGGCATCTGGGTCGTCGCCGGCAACGGCAGCTACAAGCAGACCGACACCGTGGCGCAGCTCGGCCCGGCCAAGATCGAAGCCACCCACACAAAATCCGTGCCGCAGTGGATCGGCATCGCCGGCATCGTGATTGGCGGCCTGCTGGTCGTCGGCGGGATCGCCAGCAAGAATCGCTGAGTACGTCGTCGCCACCAAAAACCGCTGCTGATGGTCCATCCATTCGCGGCGGTTTTCTTTTGCGCCCACTACAATGGGTGCGATGGATGTCTCGTACCTGATCGACCCGCTCAACGAAGCGCAGCGCGAAGCTGTCTGCGCCCCACCCGGCCACTATCTGGTGCTGGCTGGCGCCGGCTCCGGCAAGACCCGCGTACTGACCCACCGCATCGGCTGGCTGACCCAGGCCGAACGGGTGCCGCCATGGGCGATCCTCGCCGTCACCTTCACCAACAAGGCCGCCGGCGAGATGCGCGCGCGGCTGGAAGCGCTGATTCCCGGCGGCACCCAGGGCCTCACCGTCGGCACCTTCCACGGCATCGCCCATCGGCTGCTGCGCCGGCACTGGCGCGAGGCGGGGCTGCCCGAAACCTTCCAGATCCTGGATTCGGACGACCAGCTGCGGCTGGTCAAGCGCGTCGTTGCCGGGCTGGGTCTGGACGACGCGAAATTTCCGCCACGCCAGGCCAGCTGGCAGATCAACAACTGGAAGGACGAGGGCAAGCGCCCGGACGGCATCGAGCACCGCGACCATCCGGTCACGCGCACCTTCGTGCAGATCTACCAGGCCTATGAGGACGCCTGCCGCCGCGCCGGCCTGGTCGACTTCGGCGAATTGCTGCTGCGCGCGCACGAGTTGTGGTTGAAGAACCCGGCCGTACTGGAACACTACCAGCAGCGCTGGCGGCATCTGCTGATCGACGAATTCCAGGACACCAACACGCTGCAGTACGCGTGGATCCGCGTGCTCGCCGGCAGCACCGGCAAAGTCTTTGCGGTCGGCGACGACGACCAGTCGATCTACGGCTGGCGCGGCGCCAAGGTCGAGAACATGGCGCAGTTCCTGCGCGACTTTCCCGGCGCCCGCACGATCAAGCTGGAGCAGAACTACCGCTCCACCTCGACCATCCTGAAGGCCGCCAACAGCGTGATCGAACGCAACGGCAGCCGCCTCGGCAAGCACTTGTGGACCGCCGGCGACGATGGCGAGCGCATCGCGCTGTATGCCGCCTACAACGAGCAGGACGAGGCGCGCTTCGTGATCGAGCGCATCCGCGAATACATCAACGAACATGGCCAGGCGAAGGACTGCGCCATCCTGTACCGCTCGAATGCGCAGTCACGCAATTTCGAGGAGCAGCTGATCCAGCGCGACCTTCCCTATCGCGTCTACGGTGGCCAGCGCTTCTTCGACCGCGCCGAGGTCAAGGACGCGCTGGCCTATCTGCGGCTCACCGCAAATCGGCATGACGACGCCGCGTTCGAGCGTGCCGTCAACACGCCCACGCGAGGCATCGGCGATCGCACGCTGGACGCCTTGCGTCGCCGCGCACGCGGCGAGGACATCTCGATGTGGGAAGCGGCACTGAACGAACTGAGCAGCGGCAGCGAACTCGCTGGTCGCGCGAAGAATGCGGTGAAGGCTTTCTTCGTGCTGATCGACGAGATGGCGCGCGCATTTCAGCCACCCGCTCCCGAAGGCGAAAAGGGTGGACTGACCCTCGCCGAACAGATCGACCACGCGATCACCCACACCGGCCTGCGCGACTTCTACGAAAAGGATTCGCGCGGCAACGCCGAGTCGCGGGTGGAGAACCTGGACGAACTGGTCAACGTGGCCAGTCGTTTCGAACGCACCGCCGAGGACATCGACTCGGGCCTGAGCGAACTGTCGGCGTTCCTGTCGCATGCCACGCTGGAAGCCGGCGAAAACCAGGGCGAGGCATGGGACGACTGCGTGCAGCTGATGACCCTGCATTCGGCCAAGGGGCTGGAGTTTCCGGTGGTGTTTCTGGTCGGCATGGAAGAAGGACTGTTCCCCAGCCAGCGTTCGGTCGACGACGAGGGCCGGCTGGAAGAGGAGCGCCGGCTCGCTTACGTCGGCATCACCCGCGCCCGCGAAAAACTCATCGTCACCCACGCCGAATCGCGCCGCATGCACGGCACCGAAATGCTGGCGCGACCGTCACGCTTCCTCGGCGAAATGCCGGCCGAGCTGATCGACGAAGTACGCCCGCGCGTGCACGTCACCCGTCCGCTCTATGCCGGCCGCCCTGTCGAAATATCGCCATCGCTCGAAGAAACCCTGCCGGTGAAACTGGGCCAGCGCGTCAGTCATCCCAGCTTCGGCGAGGGCGTGGTGATCAGCGCCGAAGGCAGCGGCTCGCATACCCGGCTGCAGGTGAATTTCGAAGCTGCCGGCAGCAAGTGGCTGGTGGCGGCGTACGCGAATCTGACGCCGCTGTAGCGTGGTACGGGGTACGGCTTGATTCGCCCCATCGCCGGGTATAGCTTGACCGGATAATCGTACAGGGCAGAACCGCATGGCCAACTTCCGTCACCCGTGGCCGGTCAATCCCCGCACCCTGTCGCCATGGCCAAATGGAAACGCGTTGATTCCTTACCCGGTATGGAATGCGCCAGCGCCGCTCCTGGATTCGCCACTTATCGCACCTTTCAGTGTCGCGGCCGGTCAGCCGGCGGCGGGCGCAGGCGTGAGCAGCACCACCATCGCGTTGACACCGCATTCGGCGCTCGAACGCAGCGGCGCGCAGTGGGTGGCCCGCTACCCGACCAGTACGAATCTGGGCGATCTCACCCCGGCGTTTTCCAAGGCGGTGACCAGCTTCATCGCAGCCATCGAAGCCGCGGGCGGGTCGGTCACCATCTCGGCAACCTATCGCCCACCGGAACGGGCGTATCTGATGCACTACGCATGGGCGATCGCGAAGGACGGTGCCTCGCCTGCGAGCATCGAGGCCAAGGCCGGCGTCAACATCGACTGGGCGCACCTCGATGCTACCGGCCAGAGCGACCCGAAGGCGGCGGTGAAGGCGGCGTCCGCCATGGTCAGCGGATACGCCATGGCTCACTCGGCCGTGCTGGTTTCGCGGCACACGCAGAAACGCGCCATCGACATGACGATCAGCGGGGTCGTGGGCAAATCGGTGAACGATGCGTCCGGCAAGGCGATGCCGATTCACTCACTCAAGGACCTTAACCCGGTGGGCAAGAGCTACGGCGTGATCAAGCTGGTCAGCGACGCGCCGCACTGGTCGGATGACGGGCACTGAGCGATGACATTCATGCATCGAATCCTCATCGTGCTGGCCTGCGCCACCGCCGCAGCCTGCGCCACCGGACAGACCAAGGACGCCGGAATCGAAACCGGTTTCGTGGCGACCGTCGACGGTGCGGCCTATCTCTACACCACCGATAGCCACCTTTCCGCGACGATTCCGATCCAGCTGCAATATCCCGGCGCCAAGGGCTCCGTGCAGTGCTGTCTCCGCCTGCAGGGCGACGCCCTGGAAGCGCCGAACGGATCGACCGGGCCGGTCAGCGACGCGTTGTTCGGCAATCCGGTATTCCGCTACCGGCTGAAACAGATGCCGGCCGCATTGAAGGGTGATCCGTTCATCGGAGCCGTCGTGATCGGTGCGCCAACAGCCACTGCCGATGCGACATCCGCCGGAACGATTCTGCGCATCGGAACAGCGCCGTCAGGCAACACATCCCGCGTGGAGACCTGTCTGGGCAGTGAAGGCAGCAACCTGTTCCTGATTGCCGACGGCAAGCTCAGGACACAGCTTTACTACGCGTTCGGCTACGACGTCACGGCAACCTGCGACCCGAAACTGTTCGACCTTCCGACGGCCCAGTGAAGGTCCGGCAGCCTGGGCCAGACGCGTCTATTCCCGCAACCGCGGCACGCCGTGGACGTCGCGTTCCTCGACTGCGATCGGGTGGGTATCGAGCTGGCCAGTACGCGCACTTTGCGCCAGCGGCGTGACTGCCTCGCCACGACCGAACACCAGCGCGTTGCGATAGCAGCGCTGCGCCTGCTCCGCGTCGCCCTGCCCGGCGAAGGTATCGCCCAGCGCTTCCCACGCGGCCGCTCCCGGCGCCAGCGCGAGCGAACGCTCGAGGTGCTGGCGCGCCTTGCCCCATAGCTTCAGCCGCACGCACATGCGACCCAGCGTGAGCAGCAGGTTGGCATCGTTGGGACGTGCATCGAGCCAGCCTTCGGCGCGGCGCAGGCGCGCTTCGACGTCGTCGCCGGCCAGCGTGCCGTAAGTTTCGATCAGCAGCGGCGACCACTCGCGGCGCAGCGCGGATTCCACTTCATCCATCGCCGGCAAGGTCAGGCCGAACGAGGCCGCGCGGCGGGCATACGCGTCGATCACCGCGGGCACGCGACGTTGCACCTTCGGCAGTTGCGACCACAGCATGTTGAGGCTGGCGCCATCCGCTGCCGCGTTGATGGTGGCGGTGAGCACCTGTGCCTCCAGCACCGCATAGGCGCGGCTGCCAAGTGCACCGCTTTTCTGCAGCGGATCGAGCGCGTCGCGCGCGCGCCGGATATCGCCGTTGGCCAGCGCCGCCAGGGCCAGCTCGCGCCAGCCGCCGGGGGTCAGCGTGCCCTTGTCCGATTCGGGAACCAGCAACGCCAGTGCCTCGGCCGGCTTGCCATCGCGACGCAGCACGCGGGCACGCAGCACGCGCGCGGCCTGCGGTGCGGAGTGCGCAGCCTGGTTCAGTGCTTCCAGTGCGCGGCCATGTTCGCCGCGGCGCGATGCCGCTTCGGCCGAAGCGAGCAGGGCCGGCCCACGCAGGCTGTCCAGCCGCGAGGCGCGGTTGAGATCACGTTCAGCATCGCCGTGGCGACCTTCGATCAGCGCGACCAGGCCTTCGCCGAGACGCTGCTGGCTGACCCGCCGATGCCGGCGCGAGAACGCGCCGAACGGCCAGCGCAGCAGACGCCACAGCACGGTGAGCAAGGCCCATGCCAGCAGCAGGATCAGCAGCGCCGCAACCACGGTGGTCTCCACCTGCCAGCCGCGCAGACGCAGCAGCACATAGCCGGGATCTTCCGCTACCCAGTGCCAGCCGAACGCGGCCAGCGCGGCGATGATCACCAGCAGCAGGATCCAGCGCCAAACCTTCATGGCCGGACTCCGCCCGCCGGCGCGACACTGCTGGCGGCGGCAGGGGCGGCGTTACTGGCGGCCGGGCTGAGTGCATGCACGGTGCGCAGATTGCGCAGCTCGGTCAGCGCAGCGCCGAGTTGCACCGGTGCGCTCGTCGGCAGCTGCGTGGCCAGTGCAGCAAGCGCCTTGCGCGCCTGCTGCACTGCCGGCGCATTGCTGTCGAACTGGGTCGACAGACTGCCGTCCACGCGTTGCAGCGCCGCCGCGTAGTCCTTGCTGTCGTAGGCCAGCAACGCGGCTTGCGCCTGGGCCAGATCGAGCGCAGCCAGTTCACGCGCGAAGCGCGCATCGGCTATCGCCAGCGGCGCGCCGTTGTCGCGCTGCACGCTGACCACACTGGCCAACGCGCGGCCGATCCGCGACCACGCATCGGTCGGTTGCGTGCTGTTCGCCGTGTCGAGCGATTTCAGCGGCAGGCTGGCCAGGCTGCCGCGCAGTTCGGTGAGCTGCTGCAGCGCGCTGGCCTGGCTGGCTGGCTGGCTCTTCGCCAGCGCCTCGCGTTCGGCACTGATGCTCTGGCGCAGGCCACCGAACGCGCTGTCGTTGACCGCAGCCAGGGTCTGGTCGGCCAGCGCATAGGCGGCGGCCGCGCCCTGCGCGTCGTGGAACAGCGTGTAGCGTTCGCTGGCCATGCGCAGCAGCGATTCGGTTTCGTCCAGCAGCATCGCGTCGTGCCCGGACAGGCTCTTCTCGGCCAGCTTCGCCACGGCGTCTTCGAGGTTGCGCGTACGTTCGGTCTGGCCGAGCAGTTCTTCGCGCAGCGACCGATTGACTGCCGCCGCATCGCTCAGGCGCTGGTTGAGGCTGTTGCGTTCGCCGCTGACACCGGCCAGCGTGGTTTCCAACGTGCCCACTCGCTGCTGTAGGCCGGCTACGCTCTGGCTGTCGGCGGCGTTACCCTGCTCCTGCAGCCACTGGCGCCAGCCGATGTAGCCACAGGCACCCACCGCGACCAGCGACAGCAGCACCGCCAGTGCCAGGCTGCCGCCAGCGTGTGGGCGCGGTGCGGATCGTGGCGCGGCATCGCGCATCGGGCGTATCGGCAGCGGATCGACCAGCATGGGGTCGGGACGGGCGCCCTCGGGCGCGGTGGGCTCGTTCGGCTTGTCTACGTTGCTCATTCGCGCATGCTAACAGCCCATGCGCCCGCGCCCGTAGCAAGGCCGCGTGAAGAAGCGTCAACGCGTGCACATCGCCGTATCGAGCAGATCGGCCGACAGCGCCGAGACGGCCAGCATCGTACGCGTGAAGCCGGCAGCGCGCGCCGCCGCGTCGAGGCGTTCGCTGCTGACCACGGCGGTTGCCGCACACAGCCGCGCCCATACTGGTGGCGGCAACAGCTGATGCAGATTCTGCAATGCCTCGGCACTGGACAGCAGTACCCGTGCCGACGCGGGCAACTGCAGCAATGCATCCACGTGACGGCGGTCCAGCCGTGGTGGCACCCGGTGGTAGACGTGCAGTTCGCGCAGTTGCGCCCCGCGCGCCGCGAGCTGTTCGCGCAACACACCGCGGCCGCCGGGTGCGCCGATCAGGGCGACGCGGCGACCACCCAGGTCATGCAGGACGGGATGTTCCAGCAGGCCTTCGCTGTCCTGTCGCTGCGGTGCCAGCGGCGCGGCGATGCCATGCCGTCGCAGTGCGCGCGCGGTACCCTGGCCCACCGCCAGCACGCTAGCCGTGGTCTGCAATGGCATCAGCGCCGCGGCATGACGTACCGCCGCGGGACTGGTGAAGATCACCAGTTCATCCGCCAGCGCGGCACGCAGGCCGGCGCGCGCGGCGACCTGATCGGCCACGCTGCGCAAGGCCAGGCCTGGCAGCAACAACGGCAGGCCGCCGCGGGCGCGTACCCGGCGCGCCAACGCCGTCGCCGTGCCGGCAGGACGGGTGATCACCACGATCCGGCCGCGCAGGTGGTCGTTGCTCGCTGGGGGTTGTCGCTGCATCCGCGCACCGCATCCGGTCACTGCCATGGCCGCAGTGTAACGGCCGCCCTACACTGGGAGGTCTTCCCTTCCCCATGGATCCCGATCAACGTGAGCACGACCGACGACACCACCGCGCAAGCGCAGCAGCTGATCCAGTTCATCCGCGACGAGATTCCGCTGGCCCATGCGATGGATCTGCAGCTGATCCACAGCGACGACGACATGCTCAGCCTGCTGGCGCCGCTGGCGCCGAATGTCAACGACAAGGGTTGCGCGTTCGGCGGCAGCCTGGTCAGCCTGATGACCTTGAGCGGCTGGGCGCTGGTGGAAATGGCGCTGCGCCGCTACGGCCACGATTGCGACGTGTTCGTGGCCGAATCCAGCGTGCGTTACCTGTCGCCGCTGTGGCAGGACTTTCGCAGCGAGGCGCGGCTGGCCGCCGCCGCCAACTGGACCACGTTCTTCAACACGCTGACCACACGCGGCCGGGCGCGCATCGAAGTCGCCTGCGTGGTGCCGGGCGACGACGGCAAGCCCGCTGCCACCTTGAGCGCGCGCTTCGTGGCCAAACGGCGCGACTGAGCTGCGGGTATCCGCTTGAGGCAGAATGGACGGATATCCACCGGGGGAGAACCACCCATGCGCCGCATTCCGAGCATTCTCGCCGTGCTGTCCGTGCTGTTGCTGGCCGGCTGCGCCACCAAGACGCGCAGCGACGCGCTGACCACCACGCTCAACGCCTACGGCAGCACGCTGCGCTGGGGCGATTTCCAGAGCGCCGCGCAATTCATCGACCCCGCGCTGCGCGCCGCCCATCCGCTGAACGCGCTGGACCTGGCGCGCTACCAGCAGGTGCGCGTAACCGAATACGACAACGGTGCCGGCCCGGTGCCGACCGGCGATTTCGATGTGCAGCAGACGGCGCAGATCAGCCTGGTCAATATCCATACCCAGTCCGAACGCACCGTCGTCGACCACCAGACCTGGCATTACGACGAAAAGACCAAGCACTGGTGGCTGACCAGCGGGCTGCCGGATATCACGCAGGACTGAGCTGGCCACGGCAGGCGCGCGCTACCCGTATAATCGACGGTTTACCCGAGTCGGTGCGATCAAAGCACCCGTGGACTGACGATGAACGATTTTCTGCACAAGCTGCCCGAATTTATCGGCAATCATGTGGCCTTGGCGGCCCTGTTCGTGGTGCTGCTGGTGGCGTTGATCGCCACCCAGCTCATGCAGCTCTTCAGCAAGACCCGCGAGCTGACCCCGGCCGGGCTGACCGGGCTGATCAACCGCGAAACCCCGCTGCTGATCGACCTGTCGTCGCTGGCCGACTTCGAGAAGATGCACGTGCCCGGCGCCCGGCATGTGGCGATGAGCCAGTTCGATCCGGAAAAGAAGGATCTGGCCAAGGCGAAGGACCTGCCGGTGGTGGTGATGGACAAGGACGGCCGCGGCAACTCGATCAAGGCCGCGCAGCGGCTGGTCAAGGCCGGCTTCACCAAGGTGCATACGCTGGGCGGCGGCGTGCTGGCATGGCACGCGGCGCAGTTGCCGGTTGCCAAAGGCAACAAATAAGCACGCGCTCGTGATCTTTGCCGAGGGATGCCTCGGCCCATGTTACGTGCAAGCAGCAGCTAAACCTCAGCCATGCAGGTCGTGGAAGCCGGCCCGCCCGGCGATGATCTGCGCCAGCACATCCGGCGCGTACTCGAACGAGTCGTAGTACAGCCGCTCTTCCGGCAACCCCGCATCGAGAAACCGCTGGTGCGCCGCGTCGATCATCGCTGGCGGGCCGCCCATGTATACGTCGTAGCCGGACAGGTCGGGGTGATCGACCAGTACGGCCTCATGCACCAGACCCGTGCGCAGACCCGTCGCCTGTTCGGCATGCACGGGCTCGGACACCACCGCGTGGAACTGCAGGTTCGGCAATTCGGCGGCCCAGCGTTCGGCCAGCGGACGCAGATACAGGTCCGCCGCCACGCGTGCGCCCCAGTACAGCTGCATCGGCCGGCGCGTACCCAGCGCGATGAAGTGCTCGACGATCGCCTTGACCGGTGCAAAGCCGGTGCCACCGGCGACGAACAGCATCGGTCGCTCCGAATCCTCGCGCGGCACGAAGGTACCCAGCGGTCCCTCTACGCGCAGGTGATCGCCCACCTTCAGCGCATCGTTGACCCATGACGTGAAGCCGCCGCCCGCGACGTGCCGCACATGCAGTTCGACCATGCCATCGGCCTGCGGGCCATTGGCGATCGAGAACGGTCGCCGCTTGCCGTCCTCCAGCAACACATCCAGGTATTGGCCCGGCAGGCGGTTGAGCCGGCGCTCGCCGTGCGACGGCAGCAGGCGCAGGCCAGTCACGTCCGACGCCAGCTGCCACTTCTCGGTCACCACCATGCCGAGCTGGCGTCGCGCGATGTCCTCCACCGAGGTCACTTCGCGCGCCTCCAGCAGCAGGTCGCTGGTCGGTACCGCCTGACACAACAGCACCGCGTGATGCGCCAGCGCGCTGGCACTCAGCGCCAGCGGCGGGTTGCGCGGGTACTCGCAATGCCCCTGCAGCAAGGTCGCCTTGCAGCTGCCGCAGACGCCGGCGCGACACGAATACGGCAACGCCACGCCCGCCCGCTGAGCCGCTTCCAGCACGGTTTCACCGGCTGCCACCGAAAACTGGCGGCCAGAGGATTTGAGAGTGACGTTAAACACGCATGCATTGTCGCGGCGATCGGAGCGGACAACAATGCGGGCTCGCACCGAAGGAATCAACGATGAGCATCTGGAAACAGCCCGCCGATCTGGCGCGCATCAACGCATGGAGCGCCAACACCATGATGGAGACGCTGGGCATCCGCATCAGTGCGATCGGCGACGACTGGCTGCAGGGCACGATGCCGGTCGACCATCGCACCCACCAGCCGTACGGACTGCTGCACGGTGGTGCCTCGGTGGTGCTGGCCGAGACCCTGGGCAGCACCGCCGCGATGCTCACGCTCGATCCGGAGAAGGAGCTGGCCGTCGGCCTGGACATCAATGCCAATCATCTTCGCGGCGTGCGCAGCGGCACCGTCACCGGCACCGCGCGTGCGCTGCACATCGGGCGCACCACCCAGGTGTGGGAGATCCGCATCGAGAACGAGGAAAGCTCGCTGGTATGCATCTCGCGCATCACCATGGCAGTGATTGCCGCGCGTACCGTGGGCCTGCGTTGAGCAACGACACGCCCTACGCCAGCCTCACTCCCGACCTGGTGCTCGACGCGGTCGCTGCCTGCGGTTTGTGGCCGGATGGCCGCCTGCTCGCGCTGAACAGTTACGAGAACCGCGTGTGGCAGGTCGGACTCGAAGACGCGTCACCGGTGATCGCGAAATTCTATCGACCCGGCCGCTGGAGCGATGCGGCGATCGTCGAAGAACACCGCTTCGCGCAGGAACTGGCCGACGCCGAATTGCCGGCGGTCGCGCCGCTGGCGTTCGATGGCCAGACCCTGCTGCGCCACGACGGCTTCCGCTACGCACTGACGCCACGTCGCGGCGGCCGCGCGCCCGAACTGGAAGCGCTCGATCAGTTGCAGTGGCTGGGCCGGTTGATTGCACGCATGCATGTGGTTGGCGCACGCGCGCCCTTCGTCCACCGCGGCCGGCTCGATCGCGTCACCATGGTGCAGCAGCCGATGCAGGCGGTGCTCGATTCGCTCCTGCTGCCGATCTCCCTGCAGACAAATTACCGTGCCGCCGCCAGCCGGCTCGATGGCGCCATCGCGGCGCGCCTCGAAGCGCTCGGTCCGCTGCGGCAACTGCGCCTGCATGGCGACTGCCATCCCGGCAACGTGCTGTGGACCGATGCCGGCCCGCACTTCGTCGATTTCGACGATGCGCGCACCGGGCCGGCCGTGCAGGATTTGTGGATGCTCGCCGGCGACGAGCGCGCGATGAAAGCCGTGCTCGAGGGCTATCAGCAATTTCGTGATTTCGACCATGCCGAGCTGGCGCTGATCCCGGCGCTGCGCGCCATGCGCCAGCTGCACTACGCCGGCTGGATCGCCGCACGCTGGCACGATCCGGCGTTCCCCGCCGCGTTCCCGTTCGCCGCCGAATCGCGCTGGTGGGAACAGCACATCGCCGATCTTCACGAGTTGGCGGACGAGCTCGAATAACCGTCAGCGGCGCGACTGTGGCGTTTGCGCACACCGGATCCGCAGGAACTTTCATCCGCACGGGCAAGCAGGCATGCTTGGGCTGATATCCCGCGCGAGTGTCCCCATGAAGCGATCCAAGACCGCCGCCCTGTTGCTGATGAGTGCGGCCCCGTTGCTGCTGACCGCCTGCGATCGCAGCGAGAGCGCGTCCCGCGAAGGGCTGTACACCTCGGTCGAGGCCTGCGTGGCGCAGACCAATGACAGCAGCACCTGCCAACAGGCGTTTGCCAAGGCGCAGAAGGATGCGGCAACCACCGCGCCACGTTTCGCCAATCGCGAGGCATGCGAGGCCAGCTACGGCAAGGAACAGTGCGCCGAGCGCAATGACGGCGCCAGCCATTCGTTCTTCGGCCCGCTGATGACTGGCTTCTTCCTGTCGCAGATGCTGCGCAACGGCTCGCCGATGAACGGCTTCAACAGCGCACCGGCGTTCCGCGACAACAGCGGTGGCTGGCAGCGGCCGGCCGCCGGCGGAGTTAGCGGCGGTGTCTATCGTGGCGGCGCCGCCACGGCGATGGTGCCAATCAATGCCGCACCGAACCGCGCCGTCACCAGCAGCCGCTCCGGCTTCGGCAGATTCGGCAACAGCCGCGGCATCGGCGGCTGATGCGCCGCGTCATCACGGCCGAGCGCCCCGACTGGCGCGCCAAGGCGGCCGAGTGCGGCTTCGGTTTCCACACTATCGACGATGCGCCGTACTGGGACGAGTCGGCGTACTACGCGTTCAGCCTGCGCGAGATCGAGCAGGATCTCGAAGCGCCCAGCGAAGAGCTGCACGTGATGGCGCTGGACATGGTCGAGCGCATCGTCGGCAGCGAGCAGCACATGCAGCAGTTGGCGATCCCCGAGCCGTACCGCGACTGGATCGCGCAGAGCTGGCGCGAGCGCCAGCCACACCTGTACGGCCGCATGGATTTTGCCTACGACGGCCACGGCCCGGCGAAACTGTACGAGCTGAACTACGACACGCCCACCTCGCTGTTCGAGGCCGCATTCTTCCAGTGGCAATGGCTGGAAGACCAGCTCGCGGGTGGCCAGCTGCCAGCCGGCAGCGATCAGTTCAACTCGATCTACGAGTCATTGGTGGAAGCGTTCGGCACCATCGCGCGCGGCATCGCCCGTCCGTTCCACTTCGCCGCCGTGCGCGATTCGGTGGAGGATCAGGGCACAATCGCCTACCTGCGCGATTGTGCCGTGCAGGCCGGCATCGATTGCGGCACGCTGGCGATCGAGGACATCGGCATCTCCAGCGATGGCCGTTTCACCGACCTCGACGACCGGGTGATCGGTTGCCTGTTCAAGCTGTATCCGCTGGAGGACATGTTCCGCGAAGCGTTCGGCGCGTATCTGCCGCGCTCCGGCCTGCAACTGATCGAGCCGCCGTGGAAGGCGCTGCTCAGCAACAAGGGCATTCTGCCGCTGCTGTGGGACGCCCACCGCGGCCACCCGAACCTGCTGCCGGCCGAGTTCGACGCCGGCGGTGAGTTGCCGCGCGGCTGGGTACGCAAGCCGCTGCATTCGCGCGAGGGCGCCAACATCGCGATGCACCTGGACGACGGCCGCGAGCTGCGCACCGACGGCCCGTACCGCGATGGGCCGTGCATCCGCCAGGCCTGCCATCCGCTGACAGCCTTCGACGGCCACTACCCGTTGATCGGCAGCTGGATCGTCGGCGACCGCGCCTGCGGCATCGGCATCCGCGAGGACAGCTCGCTGATCACCCAGGACAGCGCCCGCTTCGTGCCGCATGCGATCGTCGAGGAAACGCGCGGCATACTGATTGCCTGAGTCGCGTTGCCGCTTGCCAACGGCATCCGCATGAAAGATCACGACGCCCTGCGCAGTCGGCGCCGGCCACGCTCAGCTAAGCTTGCGCTTTTTGAGCGAGGCCACCCGTGCGCAACATTTTCTTTCGCCTGATCGGCATCCTCGAAATCGCCGGCGGCCTGTACGGCGTGGCGGCGATGCTGCATCGGCTGCTGCCGTTCGGTTCGGCCCACGACAGCGTGCTCGCGCTGATCGGCCTGGCGCTGTACGGCTTTGTGCTGGCCGCCGGCGTGCAATTGATCGACGGCAGCGAGCGCGGCGTGCGCATGTCGAGCTGGGCGCAGCTGTTGCAGCTGCCGCTGATCGCACTGCCGGTCTTCAGCTACGCACTGCACTGCGGTGCGTTCGTGAATGTGTTCGCCACGCTGCAGGCCGCGCCGCGGCTGGGCATCGACTGGCACTTCGGCAGCCAGGGTTTCGTGCTGGCGGTGGCCGGCCCGGCGGTGTCGCGGCTCGGCATCAACCTGCTGGCGCTGCTGTCGTGGCTGGTGCTGCGGCTGCGCTGACTACGATTCGCTCCCTGCCCTGCAAGGCGGGGAGGCGCCTCGGGCACCAGCTATCATGGCGGAATGAATACTCCCGCTACCCTGCCCGTCATCCGTCTGAAATCCGACCGCAACCCCGGCCATCCGTGGGTGTGGTCGGCGCAGATCTACAAGCCGGAATCGAAACTGCCGCCAGGCAGCGTGGTCGAAGTGCAGGACGCGAACGGCCGTTTCGTCGGCCGTGCATTCTGGAACGGCCATGCGCGGATCGCGCTGCGTCTGCTCGACAGTCATCCGGATCAGGCAATCGACACGGACTGGATCGCCGCGCGCATCGCTCGCGCGGTGCAGTTGCGTCGCGAGTGGCTGCAACTCGACAAGGTCAGCGACGCCTGGCGCGTGGTGCATAGCGAAGGCGACGACCTGTCCGGGCTGATCGTCGATCGCTATGCCGACATCCTGGTGATCGAATATTTCGCTGCCGGCATGTGGCGTTTCCGCGAGGCGATCCACGCTGCGCTGCTCAGCCACTTCCCCGGCGCCCGGCTGTACTGGTTCGCCGAATCGCACGTGCAGAAGCAGGAGTCGTTCGACTGCCGCAGCGGCGATGTGCCCGAAGCGGTCGAAGTACATGAGCACGGTCTGCGCTTCCACGCCGCGCCCGGCTCCGGCCACAAGACCGGCTTCTTCGCCGATCAGCGCGACAACCGCAAGCGCTTCGCCGAACTGGCCAAGGGCCGCCGCGTGCTCGATCTGTGCTGCAACGCCGGCGGCTTCGCGGTGCATGCAATGGCGGCCGGCGCGCGCGAAGCGGTCGGCGTCGATCTGGACGCGGGCATCCTGGACATCGCCCGCGCAAACGCCGCCGCGAATAACGTCGCGGTGACGTTCGAACAATCGGACATCTTCGACTGGGTGCGCGCCGCGGTGGCGCGCGGCGAGCAGTACGACGCGGTGATCCTCGATCCGGCCAAGCTCACCCGCGACCGCAGCAAGGTGATGGACGCGCTGAAGAAGTACTTCGCGATGAACCGCATGGCGCTGGACATCATCCCGCCCGGCGGCCTGCTGCTGACCTGCTCGTGCACCGGCCTGGTCGGCGAAAGCGAATTCCTGGAGATGCTGCGCCGCGTCGCGCTCAACGCCGGCCGCGAGATCCAGGTGCTGGAGGTGCGCGGCGCCGGTGCCGACCATCCATTCCGTACCGATGTGCCGGAAGGCCGCTATCTGAAGGCGGTGTACTGCCGGGTGGATTGAAGCCGCNTCCGGCCAAGCTCACCCGCGACCGCAGCAAGGTGATGGACGCGCTGAAGAAGTACTTCGCGATGAACCGCATGGCGCTGGACATCATCCCGCCCGGCGGCCTGCTGCTGACCTGCTCGTGCACCGGCCTGGTCGGCGAAAGCGAATTCCTGGAGATGCTGCGCCGCGTCGCGCTCAACGCCGGCCGCGAGATCCAGGTGCTGGAGGTGCGCGGCGCCGGTGCCGACCATCCATTCCGTACCGATGTGCCGGAAGGCCGCTATCTGAAGGCGGTGTACTGCCGGGTGGATTGAAGCCGCCAGCTTTTTCGTGGGAGCGGCTTCAGCCGCGATGTCTTTGCCGGCCATGATGAAAAGCATCGCGGCTGAAGCCGCTCCCACGACAACTGGCGCCTACGCCTTGCGCGACAGCCGTCCACGCAGCGATGCAGCATCGAACGGCCCCGACTCCGCGATCAGTTCGCGCGCGGCATCCACCTGATCCCATACGTTCCATAGCAGCACGCCGCGCACGCGGCCGCCGTCGAGGTAATACACCACGCCCTCGCGGTTCGGCTCGCGCCAGTCCTCGATCACCTGCAGCCGGGTATCGAGCAGGCCGACCGCTTCATAGCCAAGATCGAACAGGTCGGAATAGAAGAACGGCAGCGTGGTGTATGCCTCC
>NZ_RCZB01000009.1 GCF_006438785.1 Rhodanobacter glycinis
TTGGTCTTTACCAGCCGACACTACACGCGACTGGTACGCAGCTATGGCCTGCGGCAGGAATTCATCACACCACATTGCCCACAGCAGAACGGCATGGTGGAGCGTGTCATCCGCACGTTGAAGGAGCAGTGCGCGCATCGGCATCGCTTCGAAACACAGCAGCACGCGATGCGCGTGATTGGCGACTGGATCCAGTTCTACAACCACCGGCGCCCCCATCAGGCGCTGGGCATGAAGACCCCCGCCGAGGCTTATGCTTTAGCGGCCTGACCTGTGCAGGAAGTGCTGGGTCATTACAGTTGCGCGTGGTTTCGAGGTAAATATGCGACCGGGTGGGTAGCAATGACGATGCAGTTCAAGGTGGCGTTGGTGCCGTCCCATGAACTCGCTGGTGAATGCCTCAACATGTCTGATCATATTTTCTTGGCTAACCAGAACAGCTTCGAGCCATTTCGCGAAATCCGAATTGTCTTCTCAAAGTTGCGATCGTCGATGCGATCGAGATGAAGAACCTTCTGCATCCCCGGAAGCTTTCAAACGAGTCGCTGCGACAGTGTGATCGGATATCTACACGATGCCCTTTGCCCGATGGTCGAACTTGCGCCATTGACCGTCGATACCCTCGACGGTGATCAGTGCATCGTTACCCTCTTGTTGCACCTTCAGAGCCGCGCTGATTGCGAACCGAAGAGCATCGAGGCGGCTATTGAATTCTGAATGACCATCGTTGCTCGACCCCACACACCATTCGCCAGGATGCAACGGTGCATATGGGATATCGAAGATGATCATAAATGCTCATGCGCAACTGAATCGTCCGAAGTGTGCCTCTATGACGGTGATCACACCGTAAAAGTTAGCGATGGATCGTAGCCAACTTTTGGAGGGGCACTTTGGCTGGCTGGATATCACGGTGCATCATCACGGTACCGGCACTGATCATCAATTAGCCTAATACGTTACTAAATGGGTGCCTTTGCCAGCCTAGTGGAAAGCCAAGAAAGCCATCGGATCGTCGTGACGCTGGTGCAAAGAGCCAGAGATGGCGCTGATGTGCAGCAATTGGCCGAGTTCATCGTCTCGGCCTGGCAGACGATTGAAACTTTCCTTTCGCCCATTATTGGACAGCGCAGCGTCGCAACGCTCTATAAGCGCAGCTTCTATCTCGCCAGCCGAAAGCATCCATGGCTGATGGATATGCATGAAGGCATGCAAGCAACAATGAATCTTGCCGCATTGAAAGCTGCACTTCTTGAGCAAAGTAGCGCCGAGATCGCTGCAGGCGCCGGGGTCGCACTGCAGATGTTTTACGAGGTGCTTACCAACTTGATTGGGGCATCGCTCACCGAACGACTACTGCGATCCGTATGGGCAGATCTGTTACCCGCTCCTACGCAGGACAACTCAGCATGAATAAGACTGTGACCATCAACCGCTTGGCCACCGGCGTGCCTGGTCTGGACGACGTGCTCGGAGGAGGCCTCCCGGAATTCTCGTTCAATCTGATCGCGGGGCCACCGGGTTGCGGCAAGACTACCCTTGCGCACCAGATGATGTTCGCTCTGGCCACGCCGCAAAGTCCGGCAATCTATTTCACCGTGCTCGGCGAGCCGCCGTTGAAGATGTTGCGCTACCAGCAGCAATTCGAATTTTTCGACGACAAGTCGATCAATCAAGTGGTTCGCTTCATCAGCCTTACCGACGACA
Source organism: Rhodanobacter glycinis (assembly GCF_006438785.1). Taxonomy (GTDB): domain Bacteria; phylum Pseudomonadota; class Gammaproteobacteria; order Xanthomonadales; family Rhodanobacteraceae; genus Rhodanobacter; species Rhodanobacter glycinis_A. Next base: position 1,708 of record NZ_RCZB01000009.1, read on the forward strand.
TGATGGCAGGAGGCCTTAAGCAGGTGCTGCGTCGGATCGTGGACGAAGTAGAGACCCAAAGCCCGGCGCTTGTGTTCGTGGACTCCTTCCGGTCAGTGATGCTGGCGAGCGCAGCCGAAGGTCGGGCTTACCTCAATCTCCAACATTTCGTGCAGCAGCTGGGCATGCTGATGACAAGCTGGCAGGCCACGACGTTCCTCATCGGAGAATACTTTAACGAGGCTGATGCCAATCCGGTGTTTACCGTTGCGGACGGTTTGATCTGGTTGAGTCAGAGCGTGCAACGCAACTCCATGGTGCGCAAGTTGCAGATCATGAAAATGCGTGGTCAGCCCACGTTGCCGGGATTGCACACCTTTCGTATCGATGCTGCTGGCTTGCGTGTGTTCGCACCCAGTAGGGTCTCTATTGCGACGCCTTCCGTCTCAGCCGCAACAGACTCCAATGAAAGGCTTCGGATGGGCGTGCATCGTCTGGACGACATGCTGGGTGGCGGCTTGCCACGCGGTTATTCCATGCTTGTGGCTGGCCCGTCAGGGTCGGGCAAGAGCATTCTTGCGGCAGCCTTTCTTGCGGAGGGCGCACGCTGTGGAGAAACCGGTGTCATCGCGGCTTTCGAGCAGGTTCCCAACCGTTCTCATACCCCGATCCTCGCTGAGTTGATCCACAGGGGTAGCGTGGGCCTGGTGAACAACCGGGCACCAGACTTGTCGATCGACGAGATCATGCTTCTACTGGTGTCGGAGATCCGTCGTCTCAAGGCGACTCGCGTGGTGATCGATTCGTTGTCAGGTTTCGAGCTCGCTTTAGCTCCGACCTTTCGCCCGGACTTTCGCGAAAACCTATCGCGTATGATCGCCGCCCTCGCGGCGGAGGGCGTCACGGTGCTGATGACCTCTGAGTTGGAGGATCGCTACACGGATCTGCGCTTCAGTCCGTACGGCACTGCGTTCATGACAGACGCCATCATCGTGCAGCGTTACATTGAGGTCGACAGTCGGTTACTGCGCATGATGGCAGTGGTCAAAGTGCGGGGGAGCGCTCACTCGGATGAATTGCGCCTCTTCAGTATCAACGACGACGGCATCCAAATCAGCGACATGCTCACTGATCAAGAGGGATTGCTGGGCGGCAGGCCTACGAAGAAAGGTGCTCGGGATCTATCCCCCCTCACCGCCGAGAATCCTCATGCTTGATCCCGGCGCGTCAGGTTTTTTTCTATGAGCAGCGGTCCGATCGATGATGCTGAAGCCGTAGCGCTCGCGGCACGTGAACTTGCGCAACTGCAACTGCAGGCCGAGCAGGTGCGGACGGTATTGGACGGCTTGCAACAGAATCTGATTGAAGTAGAGAGCAGCCTGGATAGTAGCCAAGCGGCGCAGCTTCTTGAAGCTAACGAACATTTGATGCAGGCGGCTCTTCTTGCTCATAGTCATGCCGATACCGTTAAACAGGCACTGGAGCAAGTATCACGTGCCGCCGAACTCGATGCGTTGACCAAACTCCCGAATCGCCCTGTGCTATTCGATCGCCTGGCCCAGGCCATCGCCATGGCGAAACGTACGGAACGTCGGGTAGCGATTCTCTTCATCGATCTGGACAAGTTCAAGCAGATCAACGATACGCTCGGTCATACAATAGGCGATGAAGTACTTCAACTGGCGGCACACTGTCTTTGCTCTTCCGTTCGTGACGCAGATACGGTAAGTCGCCATGGGGGTGATGAATTTCTGATTCTTCTCCCTGAGTTGTCCGAAGCATCCGATGCGGCCCTCATCGCCGATAAGGTAATTACGGCCCTGGCCATGCCCAGTCGACTTGGTGATCACGTGCTGCGCTTGGCTGCGAGTATTGGCATTAGTATCTACCCCGATGACGGAGCGGATGCCGATACGCTGATCCACCACGCGGACATCGCGATGTATCGAGCGAAAATGCGCAGCGCAGGCAGCGTTGAATTTTATGGCAGTCAAGCTGCGGATGAGCCCCTTTCCAGGCCGAAAGCGCTGGCATCACTGAAGCGGCCTTTGGTTCGTTACGAGGATGCATTGCTTGAGCACGAGCGTCGACATGCGCATCTGTGCGAGGCAAACGAGCAGCTCCTCATGGCGGTGCTGAATGCGCAGGATCTGCAAGCAGCGGCAGAGCAAGCGCAACGTAAGCAAATAGAGTTTTTGGCGTTGGTGGCGCACGAGCTGCGCACACCGCTTACGCCTATTCGCATAGCAACAAGCCTGATGGTAGAAGTTGGACCGGAGGAGTTGCCCAGAATGCAGGCGATCATCGAGCGCCAAGTGACGCACATCACTCGACTCGTGACCGATTTGCTCGACATATCTCGCATCAATACCGGAAAACTGCGGATCGAGTGTCGAAGGATTGACATCGTCACCATTCTCGATGCCGCCATCGAGGGATGCCGGCCAGCGATGGATTTGCGCTTGCAGAATTTCCGATTGCAGCTACCTGCTGTTGTCGTTGAGGTGCAAGGCGACCCCGTTCGGCTCACACAAGTCATGAGCAATCTGATCACCAACGCATCGAAGTGCACGCAGGAAGGAGGGCAGATCAGGCTACGGCTTGTGACGACTGACACCACCGCTGTGATAACTTTGACCGATAACGGCATCGGCATCAGTGCCACCGCAATGCCCGAGATCTTCAACCCATTTGTGCAGGATGCGCATGCCATTGGATTCAACGGAACGGGTCTAGGTATCGGGTTGACCGTGGTTCGCGAACTGGTTGAAGCGCATGGCGGTACGATCGAGGCCACAAGCAACGGGAAGGGATTCGGCAGTCAATTCGTGGTGACTTTGCCTTTGGCCTCAGCATCCTTGCCATCTTGAGATACAAGGGCCACTACCATGACGCCATGGAGCCGGCCTGTCGTTATTGTTCGCTTTTGGCCGTGGGCTGCCCTTGCGGCTCCCATGACGCCCAGACAAGCTGCGACGGGCAGAGGTCGACCCAATTGAGCCGGTCGCGAACGTCCGCTTTGGAAGAGCCCATTTTCCCCAGAGTGACGGTAAAATTGTGGCTGCGCGAGCAGATCCGAAGCGTTTATGGCCGGCCTCTGGTCTTGCACGAGCTGCGCAACGATGGAGTTTGCGTGGGCAAGAGCCGGTGTGTTCGAATACATCGAGCGGTTCCATAACCCAAGAATGCGGCGAAGGACCGCCAGCCAGGATTTGAAGTTTTCCACCTTTTTTACAATCGCCGCTTTGGTTTGGCCGCGCTGATCTCCCGCCTCATCATCGCTGCCGCGTGGACCCCTCCACTGAGCTATCGCCTCGCAACCTTGGATGCGTGATGTGGGGAATCAGGAGAGCAAAAGACGGCATTCAATTACCTCCGTCCCCTACGCACTGCTCAGAAGCCCCTGACCACCTGTAACCATGCCCGTGCGGAGCTGCGCTTGCCGAGCAATGTGGGTGTGGCGCCCACCGGCGTGGCCAGTTGCACTTGCGCCTGCCAATGGCGGGTGCCGACCCAGCTGAAGCCGATGCCGACGCCATCGAGGTCGAATTGATTGCGGCCGGCGATCCACGGGTCGGCATTGACGCGCAGGCTGCCATGGTCGACAAACAGGCTGCCCTCGCAGCGGCCGGCGCAGTCGAACGGCAGGTCGTGGCGTAGCTCTACCGTGTCCAGCCAGCCGCTAGCGCCGGCGATGCTGGAGACGTCGTATCCGCGCACGCTGTTCGACCCGCCCAGCAGGAACTGCTCGGAGGAGTCGAGGTTGCGGTTGCTGTACTGGCCGCTGAGGCTCACATACACGCGGGTAGCAGCACTGAGGTTCTGCAGGCGGGCGAGGCTGGCATTCCAATGGGTGTAGCTACCTTGCGTGCGTGCGGTGGCAGCGTCGGCGGCCGCTGCCGCGGCGTTGGCGAAGCCGAGCCGACCGTGGCCGAGGCTGAGGCTGGCGCTGGTCAGCCCGCCGCCGCCCCAGTCGTCGCCGTGCTGGCTGACGACGCTGGCTGTCCAGTGGTTGCTGTGGCGGTCGTTGCGCAGGGCGGTGCTGTCGATGCGGTCGCGCAGTTGCTTGCGGTCGAACTGCAAACGGACGTCCAGTCGGCTGTCGTGCGTGCGCACCAGCGGCTGCGTCAGCCAGGCACTGGAAACCCGGGCGGTACCGTGCGCATCCAGCGCATCGAGCGGACCACCCAGCGCGTAGGCCAGCATCGAATACGCCGCGCCGAGCCGGGTGCCATGCCCGTTCAGGGTGAACTGGTAGCCCAGCCGGCCGTAGCGCAGGCCGCGGCCGGAGGTGAGCGTACCCAGGCTGAGCTGGTCGCCGTGGCGCATCGGATTGTTGATGTCGAGATAGGCTCCCACGCGCAGGCGGCCGGTGTAGCGGCTGCCTGCGGTGTCGGCGACCAACTGGCCTTGCAGAGTTGGTTCGGCGTCGGCCTGCACGTCAAGGGTCGAGGTGCCCGGTTCTGTACCGGGACGCAGGATGGCGTGGGGTTCCACGCCGGGCAGGTCGCCGAGCAGCAGCAAGCGGGTATCCAGCGTGGACTGGGTGACGACCTCGCCTGAGTGCAACGGCGCCAGCGTGGCGCGCAGCAGGCCGTCGCCGATGCGGCTTTGGTTGGCCAGTTCGATCTGGTCGTAGCGCGCCTCGACCACCTGCAGGCGCACCGTGCCGCCGCTCAAGGTTTGCGCCGGTACCAGCGCGCGGGCCAGCGGGTAGCCGTGCGCGTGATAGTAGTCGGTGATCCGCTGCGCCAGCACGTTGAGCTGGGTCAGGGTCTGCGTTTCCCCTTCGCCGTCGGCGACCAGAGCATGCAGGGTTGCGTTGCCGAAGATGGTGTTGCCTTCCACCTGCAGGTGCGTCACCGCGAACGGGGTGGCGTCTTCAGTGGTGTTGCTGGTCGGCGATTCGATCACTAGGCCGGGTGCGGCGACGGGTTTCTCCAGCGGTTTCGGCGGCACTTGCTGCAGGATCTGGCCGCTGTTGGGGATCGTCTGTGCCGGCGTGGCCAGCGGCAGGGCGAAGCAGGCCAGTGCCAGCGGGGCAAAGTGGAAGCGGAACGGTGACGGCATGCGGTGATCCTTGCGCGGGGTGCGGGATGTGCGGGTTGCGTGATTCACGGCAGACGAACTCCACCGTTGACGATGTGCACATCCGGGGCATACGGCGCGTGGACAGCATCGGTGTCGTCGGAGGATTGCTGCAGCCCGGCGACGGTGCTGACGACAAGGCGCGGCGCGCTGCCATCGACCACGTGTAGCGCGGTGGCGTTGCCTAGCGCCTGCTCTAGCAGATAGTTGAGTGCGGACAAGCCGCTGCCGTCGATGGCGTACGGCCCGGCCGGGCTGGCCGCGGTGGCTGGCGTCTGCCATGTCAGCGTGCCGTCGGTGGCATCGGCCAAGGTATCGCCACCGACCAGCCCGGTCACGGCACCGCCCAAATCACCCGGCATCTGTCCGATCTTGAAGTGGGCGGTATCCGCGCGGTACGTCAACGTCGCGGGGGTGACATCGGCGGTCGTGGTCGCGCTGGTTTTGAAGCTGTAGTTGATCGCTTCGCTGCCGCTGGCCGTGATGCCGAAGACGCTGACGGTTTTTCCGGTACCGACATTCTTGTTGAGGAAGCTGCCGGTACCGGTGAAGTTCACCGTATCGCCGGACAGCACGCCGGCACTTGCCAGCGTGACCGCATCGGCCGTGCTGCCGTCGTAGACGCGGTTGGTACCGGTGGCATCGACGGTGATGCCGAGCTGGCTGATGTCAGCCGTCGTGTTCGCGGTGGTGTTGTAGCTGTAGTTGCCCGCATCGGCACCGCTGGCGGTGATGCCGCTGACGGTGACGGCCTTGTTGCTGCCGGCGTTCTTGTCGGCGAAGGCCGCCGAGGCGTTGCCGAAGGTGACAGCATCGCCCGCCACTAGGCCAGTTGTGCCCAGTGCTGCGATCGTCGCGGCCGTGCTGCCGTCGTAGACCTTGTCCACACCGATCGCGTCGACCGTGATCGTCTTGGCGGTAATGTCGGCTGCCGTGTTCGCGGTGGTGTTGTAGCTGTAGTTGCCGGCGTCGGCGCCCGTGGCGACGATGCCGCTGACACCGATCGCCTTGGCGACACCGACGTTCTTGTCGGCGAAGGCACCGGTGCCGTTGAAGCCCACCGTGTCACCGACGAGAATGCCGGTGCTGGCCAGTTTCACCGCATCGGCCGTGCTGCCGTCGTAGACGCGGTTGGTACCGGTGGCATCGACGATGATGCCGAGCTGGCTGATGTCAGCCGTCGTGTTCGAGGTGGTGTTGTAGCTGTAGTTGCCGGCATCGGCACCGCTGGCGGCAATGCCGCTGACGGTGACGGCCTTGTTGCTGCCTGCGTTCTTGTCGGCGAAAGCACCAGTGCCGCTGAAGCCCACCGTGTCACCGGCCAGGAGGCCGGTGCTGGCCAGTGTCACTGCATCGGTGGTGGTGCCGTCGTAGACGCGGTTGATGCCGGTCGCGTCAACCGTGATGCCGAGCTGACTGATATCGGCAGTGGTTGCGGCCGTGGTGTTGTAGCTGTAGTTGCCGGCATCGGTGCCGTTGGCTGCAATACCGGCGACGCTGACGGTTTTGCCAGTGCCGACACTCTTGTCGGTGAAACTGCCGGAGCCGGTGAAGTTCACCGTGTCGCCGGCGAGGAGGCCGGTGCTGACCAGTGTCACTGCCTCGGCGGTGGTGCCGTCGTAGACGCGGTTGATGCCGGTGGCGTCAACCGTGATACCGAGTTGGCTGATATCGGCCGTCGTGCTCGCCGTGGTGTTGACGTTGTAGTTACCGGCGTCGGCGCCGTTGGCGCTGATGCCGTTGACGGTCACGACTTTTCCGATGCCGACGTTCTTGTCGGCGAAGTTGCCGGAGCCGGTGAAGTTCACCGTGTCACCGGACAGCACGCCTGCACTGGCCAGGGTGGCGGCATCGGCGGTGCCGCCGTCGTAGATCTTGTTGGCTCCGGTCGCATCCACCGTGATGCCGAGTTGGCTGATATCGGCCGTTGTGCTCGCCGTGGTGTTGTAGCTGTAGTTGCCGGCATCGGTGCCGTTGGCGCTGATGCCGTTGACGGTCACGACTTTTCGGATGCCGACGTTCTTGTCGGCGAAACTGCCGACGCCGGTGAAGCGCACCGTGTCACCGGCGAGGAGGCCGGTACTGGCAAGTGTCACTGCCTCGGCGGTGGTCCGGTCGTAGACGCGGTTGATGCCAGTGGCGTCAACCGTGATGCCGAGCTGGCTGATATCGGCAGTGGTTGCGGCCTTGATGTTGTAACTGTAGTTGCCGGCATCGGTGCCGTTGGCGCTGATGCCGTTGACGGTCACGACTTTTCGGATACCGACGTTCTTGTCGGCGAAGCTGCCTGTACCGGTGAAGTTCACCGTGTCGCCGGCGAGGAGGCCGGTGCTTGCCAGTGTCACTGCATCGGTGGTGGTGCCGTCATAAATGCGGTTGATGCCGGTGGCATCGACGGTGACACCCAGCGGGGTGATGGTGCTGTTGGTGTTGTCGAAGTAGGCCACGGCATAGTTACCGCTGTTGTTGCCGTCGTCCAGGACGTAGCCGCTCAAGTAGCTCACGACCTTGCCGGTGCCGACGTTCTTGCCGTCGCCGCGGTTCTTGACGTCCGCGAAGATGAACTCGTTGGCGGTGAAGGCGTCGGTGCCGAACAGCTTGCCGCTGAGCACCACGAAGTAACTGTCTGCGCTCACACCACCATCGTAGGTCTTGCTGACGTCATGGGGGGTGATCGTCAGCGGGGCTTGGTTCACCGTGAGCCGGCCAGCTTTGTAAACGATGGCATAGTTGCCGGCCGTGAGACCTTCGGGTGTGATCACGTAGACGCCCGCGTTGGTGTTGCTCTGCGCGCCGCCGACATAGCCCAGTGTGCCACCGAGGACGGCGGCGGTATCGCCGTTGACGAAGCCGCTGTAGGTGACGCCGTAGCCGCCGGTGTAAACGAGCTTGTCGTAGGTCTTGCTGAAGTCGGTGGCGGTGACCGTCAGCGTCGCCGGGTTCACCGTCAGTGCGGTGCCGTTGTCTGCCGTTTGCGCGAACACGTAGTTGCCGTTGTTCGCGGTCAAGCCATTGCCGTCGATAGCGTAGCTGCCGACGTTGCTGGTGGCGGTGGCACCGGTGGTGAAACTGGCGATGCCGGTCGTGGCGCTGGCCAGGCTCTCACCGTTGACGAAGCCGGTTACCGTACCGGTCAACCCGCTCGGCGTGTTGCCGTAAGTGGTGGTGGCGGCATCGGCCAGATAGGTCAGCGTCGCCGGGTTCACCGTCCGTGCCGTGCTGTTACCCGCCGCCTGCACGAACACGTAGTTGCCGTTGTTCGCGGTCAGGCCGTTGCCGTTGATGGCGTAGCTGCCGACGTTGCTGGTGGCCGTGACAGCGGTGGTGAAATTGGCGGTGCCGGTCGTGGCGCTGGCCACGGTCTCACCGTTGACGAACCCGGTCACCGTGCCGGTCACCCCGCTCGGCGTGTTGCCGTAAGTGGTGGTTGCGGCATCGGCCAGATAGGTCAGCGTCGCCGGGTTCACCGTCCGTGCCGTGCTGTTACCCGCCGCCTGCACGAACACGTAGTTGCCGTTGTTCGCGGTCAAGCCGTTGCCGCTGATGGCGTAGCTGCCGACGCTGCTGGTAGCCGTGGCAGCGGTGGTGAAATTGGCGGTGCCGGTCGTGGCGCTGGCCAGAGTCTGGCCGTTGACGAAGCCGGTCACCGTGCCAGTCAACCCTGTCGGCGTGCTGCCGTAGGTGGTAGTTGCGGTATCGGCCAGATAGGTCAGGGTGGCTGGGGCGATGGTCAGCGTGCCGGGCGTGAAAGCGATGTCGTAACCCATCTGGCCTGAATACAGGTCGCCAGCCAGCGCGTAGCTGCCGGCATTGGTCGCCGGGGTGCTGGTTCTGGCGTTGGCGTCGCCCAGAATCAGGCTCGCATCCACAGTGCTCGACGGCAGCCACGAGCTCGGCTTCAGCGTGCCGAGGATCAAGCTGCTGCTGCCAGCAAAGGCGGTGCCGTTGTAGACCGTGCCGAGATTGTTGGCGGTGACCGCCAGGCCAGTCATGAAGGCACGCAACAACGGCGCGGTATCACCCGCGTAGATCCGCCAAGCCGCGGAGCTGCCGCCGACGGCACTGATATCCGTGCTCCAGGCCGCAAAACTGACCGGGTCCATCATCTGCACGGTGGTGAGGCCGGTGCCGCCGCCATCACTGGTGGATTGGCCTGTGGTTTCCGTGTCCCAGTAACTGCCGATGATGGTGCCGCCGCCGTAGAGACCGACCAGACCACCGACATAGTTGTTGCCGCTAACCGCCCCGGTGGCATAGGTGTTGGTGATCGTGCCGCCCGCTTCGTTGGATCCAACCAAGCCGCCTACGTAGTTGCCGCCGCTGTTATACAAGATGCCGTTGACCGCCCCTGTGGCATAGGCGTTCGTGATCGCGCCAAGGTTGCTTCCGACCAGACCCCCGACATGGTTGTTGCCTCTGACCGCCCCGGTGGCATAGGCGTTGGTGATCATGCCGCCCGCTTCGTTGAAGCCAACCAAGCCACCGACGTAGTCGCGTTCGTCGGAGGTGAGGCCGTTGATCATCCCGGCGGCATAGGTGTTGGTGATCGTGCCGCCGTTGTCTCCGACCAGGCCGCCGACGTAATTCTGGCCTGCAACCGACCCGCCGAGCAGACCGAGATTGCGGATCGCGCTGCCGCTGCCAGTGACGCCGAACAGGCCGACGTAATCGGTATTTGGCCAATGGATGGTCAGGTTGTTGATGGTGTGACCAAGGCCATCGAAGACGCCGGTGAACGGTGCGCCTGAGACGCCAATCGGCCTGAAGCCGTTGTAGGCGATGATGGGGCGGCCTTGGGCGTCGAACTCAACGCCCACCCATACGATCGAGGCGCTGGCGTCGATGTCGTTGCCCAGCACATAACGGCCGGCGAGGCCGGTGTTCACGGCCTGCAACTGATTCAGATCCAGGATGACGGTGTAGAGGTTGGGCCGGTTGCTGGGCGTCACGGTGCCGGTGGGCAGGTCGTTGGTGTTGAATACCTGATTGCCGGACATGCCCAGCAGGTATGGCGTGGTCTGGTTGCCGACGTTGCCCCACCTGGCGGCCGTGAAACCTCCGGGCAGCGCTGCGATCAGTGCCTTGGTAGTCAGGCCGGTACCGCCGCTGCTGGTGGACTGACCGGTGGTTTCCGTGTCCCAGTAGCTGTTGCTGATCGTGCCAGCATTATTGAACCCAATGAGACCGCCGACGTTGCTGCCGGTGCCGCTGACCGTACCAGTGGCATAGACCTGGCTGATCGTGGTGCCGGATACGTTGTTCCCGACCAAGCCGCCGACATAGTTGCTGCCACTGACCGCACCGGTCGCATAGGCTTGGTTGATCGCGCCGCTGATGTTGTATCCGACCAGACCGCCGACGTCGTTGCTGCCGCTGACCGTACCGGTCGCATAGGCTTGGCTGATCGAGCCGCTATCGTTGGTGCCGATCAGGCCGCCGCCCTCACCGCCGCTGCTGCTGACCGTACCGGTCGCATAGGCTTGGCTGATCGGGCCGTGGTTGTTGTACCCGATCAGGCCACCGACAGTGGCCACGCCGCTGACCGCTCCACTGGCATAGACTTGGCTGATCCGGCCGCTGCTGTCGTTGTATCCGACCAGGCCGCCAGCGTTGGCACCGCCGGGATCGCCCTTGATCGCACCGATGGCGTAGGCCTGGCTGATCGTGCCGTAGTTGTACCCGACCAGGCCGCCTACGTCGCTTTGGCCCTCGATCGACTCGCCGAGCAGGCCGATGTTACGGATCGTCGTTGTGGTGTAGGTGTAACCGAACAGGCCGACGTTGCTGGAGCCGGGCCGGTTGATGGTGAGGCCACTGATGGTGTGGCCGAGGCCGTCGAAGGTACCGGTGAACATCTGGAAATCGGTAGCGTTGAAATGGTGGCCGATCGGCACGAAGCCGGAGCCGATGCTGGAGCCGAAGGCGGAATTCCCCCAGCTGGCCGTGGCGCTGGCGTCGATATTGGCACCCAGCGCGAAATAGCAAGCGCAGTTGAGGGCACCGCTGATGCCTTGCAGGTCCGTTCCGGACGTGCTGCCGGGGGCACCCAACGTCGTGATGATGGTGTACGACTGGCCGTTGATTTTCAGCGTGTTGCTGCCGCCGGTGAAATCCACCCGGCCACTCTGGCCCGGCATGGTACTGATCATGTTGACATTGACGGTGCCGCCGCCAATCGCCGCATCGCCGCCGTTGGCGGTGCTCGGGTTCAGCGCGAGGCCGGCGCTGCCGCTGGCCGTCATCACGGCGTTGATATCGATATCGTGGGCGGCGGTGAGCGTGAGCGTGTTGGCGCCCCAGTTCACTATATCGTTGACGTGGATGTCGCCGCTGCCGCTGGCGTTGGCGCCTTGGCTGGACTGAATGGTGACATTGCCACCACCAAGCTGGCTGCTCAAGGTGCCGCCGCTCATGTCGCCACCGCTGAAGGCAATGGTGAAATCGTGCGGATCGATCAGCCAGGTGCCGGCGTTGCCCGTGGCCGCCAGGGTGGTGATCTTTGTGCCGTCGGCCACTTGCACATGCGCCGCCGAGGTGTCGATGAAGCCACCGTCGCCGCCATTCGGCGCGCTGGCGTCCAGCGTGCCGTCCACCTGCGTGGTGCCGGCGGCCATGCCGCCGAGCAGCACGATCTTGCCGGCGCGGTTTTCGACCGTCCGCGCCTGGATCGTGCCGCTGTTGTTGACCACGCTGGCCAGCAGGGAATCCTTCGCACCGGCACTCATCAGCACCTGGCCGCCGTCGGCGACGATCAGCTGCTTGTTCTCGGCCAGCGCGTTCAAGGTGCTGGCGTCGATCTGCATGTCGAGCAGGTGGTTGCCGTCGAAACTCAAGGTGACCGCGCTGCCGCCGGCAAGCGCCACGCTGCCGGCAGGCGCGTGGATCGCACCCTGGTTGGACGCGGCGTGGCCGAGCAGGGCCACGTAGCCGCCGGGTGCGGCGGTGATCGTGCCGAGGTTGGTCACGCTGCCGACGCTTGCGCCGGTAAAATGCAACGTGCCGCGACCCAGCTCGCTGTCGCTGACGTCGAACGTGCTGGCGACCAGGCCGCCCACGTTGACCTGCGCGCCTTGTCCAAACAGCACGCCGTTGGGGTTGATCAGGAACACCTGGCCGTTCGCGTTCAGGTGGCCGAGGATCACGCTGCCGTTGGGGTCGGCGATGCGGTTGACGGCGATGGACTGCGCGTTCGGCTGCAGGAAATTGACCGTGTCCTGCGCGCCGATGTTGAAGCTCAGCCAGTTCAGTGACAGGTTCTGGCTGTTCTGCTGGATGGTGGTGAGGTGATCGCCGTAGTCGATACGGCCGCTGCCCGCGGTGACCTGACCGCCGGTGGGATGGGTCGAGGATGCCGCCGACGCGATGACCGTCGGCGCGAGCGCCGGACGAGCGGCGACGATGGCCGCCGCCGGACGGGCGGCATCCATCGCCGTAACGCCGGTTGGCGCGGTAGCGAGGGCCAGCATCGGCAGGCTCAGGGGTAGCGCAGCCCACCAGGCCGGGCGCGTGCGGCGCGATGTCGAGGTACGCCCGGCCTTGCCGCGACCGCGGGCGAGTTCGGAAACGACCAGCCAGGTGCGACGGACCTGGCTCCAGACCAGCCGGTAGATGTGATTCACGCGATTCCCCTTTAGTGCAACGCAGATTTCCCCGGTGCAAGCTTCTCTTGGACAGGCTCGGATGACCGGGTTGGTTAGCTGGGAATTTTGCGCGTGAAAGCACAGGCGACTTGATCGGCTGTCTCAGTTGGAAGGGAAGGTTGGGGGAATGACGACGTTGGGGTGACGAGCAATCGCTTGCGACGGCAAGGCCACAGTGGAGGAGCGGCTCGCTTTTTTGGGCAATTACCAGCTTCGCTGTTGTAAAGCACCTCCCGCCTTCCCGGGAATGACGACATGGGGGAACGAGGTTTTTTCGTGGGCAAGACGGCAGGCGGTAGCGAGTCGATACGCCGGGCCTGGCGCTGGTTCGATGCGCCAGCAAGCCTGAGGGCCAGCGTGGGAGGGTGTTGCGGCATGCCACGACAGGCGGCGACATGCGGGGATAAAAGCGGGCGCGCGTCCTGTAGCATGAGCGCGCGCGGACGGGGGCCCGGGATGACCAGCAACAGCACAAGCCATGTCGAGGTCGAGGCAAGCGTTCGCGCGCCGATCCACCACCACTTCAGCACATGCGACGTCGCACGAACGCAGCAACTGGTGGCGTGGCGTGATCAAACCTCCTCTTTTCTCGATATAGCGGTGTCGCACGCACAGGTGGCTGACGGGTTTCGCGCCACGCTCGACCATTACCGGGTCGATGGCATGACGTTTCTCCACGCCTGCACCGACCCGATCACGCAGACCCGCACGGCGCCACAAATTTCCACGGACACCATGCGCGATTATGTTTTTCACGTGTTGCTGGCGGGGGGCTGCGTCGAAACCACAACCGGTCTGTATCCGCGGCGCAAGGCGCTGCAATCCCGGCCGGGCATCCTGGCGCTGGACATGGGCCAGTCGATGCGCATGGAGCGGGAGTACAGGAGCCAGGTCATGGCCTTGTTCCTGCCGCGCGCACTGGTGGAATCGGTGCTGCCCGATGCGGAATCGCTGCATGGCCGCGTGATCGACTACGCATCGCCGCGCGCGCGCATGTTTCTCGGCGAACTGGAGGCGCTTTCCAGCAGCATCGATACCATGAGCGGGGCTGAAGCCCGCTCGATGATGGCCACATGCGCGCAACTGATCGTCGGGGCCTTCGCCAAACAGTGCGGCCTGAGTGGCGACGCGCGCGCCGCGATCCGCGCGGCGGTGTTCGGGAGGGTACGGCGGCATGTCGAGCACCACTTGCACGAGCCGGAACTATCGCTGGAGAGCATCGTCGATGCATCGCGGCTGTCCCGCGCCGCGCTGTATCGCCTGTTCGAGCATGAAGGCGGCCTGGCCACCTACATCCGCAATCGCCGGCTGCGCGAGGCCGCGGACGAACTCATCCGATTCCCGAAGGCACCGGTCGTGGAGATCGCTTACGGCCTGGGGTTCAGGAGTGCGGCGGATTTCAACCACGCGTTCCGCCGCGCGTATGACATGCCGCCCCGGGACTTCCGCGCCCTGGCCAGGGCGCGCGAAAGCCGGGCATCAGGCCAGCAGTCCGTCGCTTCCATCACGCCGTGAATGGCAAGGACCGACACTTGCGGACCGCCGGACATGCGTCGCCCTACCGCTTGGAGTGGTGCACTTCAGAATTGAGTTCGCCCTCTACCGTCTGCTTTGTGGCGCTTCCATTGGACGAGCCAGTGACCGGAGTTAGCCGAACTGAGACATTCGCAACCATGGAAAGTCCCGCTCGAAGCGGGACTTTTTGCTCTTGGCTCCTCAGCTCTCGCTACCGCGCAGCAGCACACTGAATGCGGGCCAGGATGGCCCGCTGCTTTACTCGGGGCCCCTGTGCGGCGGTGAGGTGGGGACGACAGGCCGCGTAGCGGGAGTCGACAGGAGGTCGCCTCCTTTTCGCCAGCACAGGGATGTGCTGTCGAAAAGCCCGGCCCCAGCTCACGGACTTGCCGGGCATGGATGCCCGGCAAGCGCCAAGTGGGGTGTCGTTTTCTCTATGAGGCCTTGAAGGCCCGTGGCAAGCCGCCCAAGGTCGCGCTCATCGCCTCAATGCGAAAGCTCCTGGTCGTACTCAACGCCCGATTGCGCGACGAGCGACTCGCCGCCACCACGGCGCCATCGCGACAGACGCTCAAGACAGTTGCTGGTTACTTCTCTTTTGGACAAGCAAAAGAGAAGTAACTCGCCCTCCGCAGGAGGGTGAAAGCTGTCGCCTTTCGAGAGAAACCAGACGCCGGATACATCAGAGCAAGAGCATCGCGCACAGGGTGCGCTCCTACACGGGCGTTAGAGCAAGAGCATCGCGACTGAAGTCGCTCCCACAGGCAGATTGTTGCTCTCGCGCGCACCCGGCCTGGATTAATTCTCGGGCAGCGCGGTACCTGCAGACCAGCCCGTGGCCTGCAACCCATCCAGCAATTCGACGACGGCCTGTCGCGCCTGCACACCATGCGTAGGCAACACCAGCACATCCGCATCGCGCGCCCACGCAAGCAACCCGCGCACCGCGTCGAGCTCGTCGAGGCATTCAACAATCGCCTCCACCGGCACCGCGTTGTGCACCAGCGCATCGCGCAAAATACCCGCGACCTCACCGGCCACTCGACCACGCATGAACCCGTCGATGTCCTTCAGCACCACGCGTTGCGGTTGAAAGCCGGCGGCGACGGCGGCGAGCTCGCGAATGTCGGCATTCTCGCGATTGCCCGCCTGGCCCAGCACCAGGCCGAGACGTCCGTGGCCCGGCGATGCCGTCGCGACGCCGAGCAAACCGCGCAGCCCTTCCGGGTTGTGCGCGTAGTCGACGAACACCTGCAGCGCGCCGAAGCGCCAGTGCTGCAGGCGGCCGGGATTGTCGGCATGCGCGCTGCCGAAGCGCGCCAGCACGCTGGCGATGGTATCGGCGGGTATGCGGAGCGCCGCGGCAGCCAATGCAGCAGCGGCGATATTCGCAATGTTGTAGCCGGCGCTGCCGGCGAAGCTCAGCGGCATCTGCGCGACCACACCCAGGTCGTGATCGACGCCGTGCTGGAACAAGTGCAGACGGCCATCGTGCACGCCGCAGGTGCTGCCACGCTGTTCGCGCCCGGCGCGCAGCAGCGGATGCGCGTCGTCCAGCGCGAACCAGCCAAGCGGCACCGACAACGCAGCGGCCTGCCTGACCAGCACGGCATCGTCCGCATTCACCACCAGCAGCCCATCGGCGCCGAGCGCGCACGCCACGGTGAGCTTCACCGTCGCCAGGCCATCCAGGTCGTGGATGCCGTATTCGCCGAAATGATCGTCGCTGACGTTGGTGACCACCGCCACGTTCGCGTGCTGCACGGCGAGGCCGCGGCGCAGGATGCCGCCGCGCGCGGTCTCCAGCACGGCGACCTCGACCTGCGGCTGGCGCAGCACTTCGCGCGCACCGGCGGGACCGGAGAAGTCGCCGGAGTCGATCGCGCGGCCATCGACGAACACGCCATCGGTGCAGCTGTGCCCGGCGTGCCAGCCATGCGCATGCGCCATCGCGGCGAGCAGTCGCACCGTCGTCGTCTTGCCGTTGGAGCCGGTCACCAGCGCCACCGGAATATCGTGCAACGTGGGCCACGGCACGGCGTCGACGGCAGGAAGATTTTTCAGCGGCCAGCTGCGGACGCCCGTCCCTTCGCCGATCGAGAACACCTCGTCGTCGATCAATACGGTGAGCCCGTGCGCCTCGGCGGCCTGCAGCAGAACCGGCAGTTCGGGCCGTCGCTCGGCAGCGGCGGACGCGCGCAGCGTGTGCAGCGCGGAAGCTTCGTCCCAGGCGGCGGGATGGCCCGGCGCATGCAGTCCCACATCCATCGCGAGCACGACCGCGAGCGTCGCCAGCCACGCCCATTCGTTCACTTCGGTCGCGCTGAACAGCTGGTCGATCGGCGCTTCGAAGGCGAGCGCTGCGCCACTGGCATGACGACGCACGACAGGCGGCGCGTCAGCCCAGCCGAGCGCATGGCAGGCAAGTGCCGAGCGCGTGCGCCAGCCCTCCAGCAGCGCGTCGTCGATGGCGACACCGACGGTTTCCAGCACCGCGCCAGCGCCATCGAAGTACAGGTTGCAACCGGTGAGGCGACGCGAATCGTCGAACGGCAACGCAGCGGGCAGAATGCTCAATCGTCACTCTCGCGCGAGAAACGCACGCCGCGTTCGTCGCGCACCACGTCACCGAGATTGGCAAAGCTCGACTCGTCGAACGCCGCCTCGGTCACTGGCGGCGTGATCGGCGCCGCGCCGGATTCCGCGCGGAGTTCGGGCGTGCCTTCGGGACGGAACTTGATGATCTGCTTCCACGAACGCACCAGCGCGTCGGCGAACACCAGCAGCAGATCGCCTGAGCGACCCATGTTCAGCGCGGCATCGATCGCCTTCTGCTCGTCCGGGATGATCGAGATTGCCGCGTCCGACACACCCGCCGCGCGCAGCGCGCGCGCCAGGATACCCGGCACCTCGTCGCCATCGCGTCCGCGCAGTGCATCGTCGCGGCGGCAGATGTAGTGATCGAAACGGCCGGCCACGGCGTCGGCGATCGCGACCAGATCCTCGTCGCGGCGGTCGCCGGGACCGGCCAGCACCACGATGCGCCGACCCGTCGTATCGAGGCGCCCGGCCAGGTCGGCCATCACCGCCACCGCGTGCGCGTTGTGGCCGTAATCGAACAGCACCTTGAACGGATGCTCGCTGTACACGTTCATGCGCCCGGGCGCCTGGAAGAACGTGGTGTCGAACGTGCGCAGGCCCTGGCGGATCGCGTCGAGCTTGATGCCCAGCGAGAACGCCATCGACGCGGCGACCATCGCGTTCTGCACGTTGTGCAGCGCGCGGCCTTCCAGCGTGGCGGGAATCAGGTGCGTCCACAGCAGCGGGATGTGGCTGCCCTTGTCGTACAGCGTGATCATCGCGCCGTTGACGCCGGCTTCCAGCGCGCAGGCACGGCCGCCCGCACGCACGTGCTCGCGCACCAGCGCGTGCGAGGGATTCATGGTGACGTAGCAGATCACCTTGGCGTCGGTGTAGCCGGACATCTTCAGCACCAGCGGGTCGTCCGCGTTCAGCACCGCGCAATCGGTGGCCACCTCGACCACGATGCGCTTGACTTCGGCGAGCTGCTCCAGCGTGTCGATGCCCTTGAGTCCCAGATGATCGGACTGCACGTTGAGCACCGCGCCGACGTTGACCTTGGCCACGCCCATGCCGGCGCGCAGCAGGCCACCGCGCGCGGTCTCCAGCACGGCGATGTCGATCTGCGGATCGGACAGCACCATGCGCGCCGACACCGGCCCGGTCATGTCGCCCTCGACCGTGCGCTGGCCGTCGATGTAGACGCCGTCGGTGGTGGTCAGGCCCGGCGTATAGCCGGCCATCTTGGTGATGTGCGCCAGCATGCGCGCGGTGGTGGTCTTGCCGTTGGTGCCGGTGAGCGCGGCGATCGGCACCCGCGCTGGCGAACCGGGCGGAAACAGCATGTCGATCACCGGCCCGGCCGCGTCGCGCGGCGTGCCCTCGCTGGGGCTCACATGCATGCGAAAGCCCGGCGCGGCATTCACCTCGCAGATGCCGCCGCCGATGCTCTTGTAACTCTCAGCGATATTGGTCGTGAGGAAATCCACGCCGCCCACGTCCAGCCCGATCGCGCGGATCGCGCGCTCCGCCATGTCGCGGTTGTCCGGATGGATGATGTCGGTGACGTCGGTGGCGGTGCCGCCGGTGGACAGGTTGGCGGTGGAGCGCAGGAACACGGTCTCGCCTTCCTGCGGCACCGATTCTGCGGTATAGCCGACGCGATCCATCATCATCTCGGCCTGTGCATCGAGCACCAGCCGGGTCAGCACTTTCTCGTGGCCGATGCCGCGACGCGGATCGGCGTTCACCAGTTCGACCAGTTGCGCGATCGTGCTGTTGCCGTCGCCGACCACATGACCGGGCGTGCGCCGCGTCGCCGCGACCAGCTCGCCGTTGACCACCAGCAGGCGGTGATCATCGCCGCTGAGGAAGTTCTCCACGATCACCGAACGCGAATGCTCGCGCGCGGCCTTGAAGCCCTCGACGATTTCCTCATCGGTCATCAGATGTATCGAGATGCCGCGGCCGTGGTTGCCATTGAACGGCTTGGTCACCACCGGCACGCCGAGCCGGCGTGCCGCGCGCAATGCGCCGTCCTCGTTCTGCACCAGTTCCTGCTTCGGTACCGGCAGACCAAGCGAGGCGAGGATCTTGTTGGTCTCCTCCTTGTCGCTGGCCAGCTCGACCGCGATGTGCGGCGTGCGCCCGGTCACCGTGGCCTGGATACGCTGCTGGTATTTGCCATGCCCCAGTTGCACCAGCGACTGCTCGTTGAGTCGCAGCCAGGGAATGTCGCGTTCCTCCGCCGCGCGAACCAGTGAGGCGGTAGATGGGCCGAGCGCTCGACGCTGCGCGTAGCGGATGAACTCGTCGCGTGCGCTCGTCCACTCCCAGCCTTCCGGTACGCTGCCGCGCGGCTGCAGTTCCGCCGGCAGCAATGAAGACAGCAGGCGCAGGGCCAGCTCGCCGGCAGCGATACCTTCCTCTTTCTGCACATATTCGTAGACCACCGAATACACGCCAGGCTTGTCGGCGCTGCGCGTCTTGCCAAAGGTGACGTCTTCACCGGCGACGTTCTGCAACTCGATCGCCACGTGTTCGAGCACGTGGCCGAGCCAGGTGCCTTCGCCCTCGCGCATGCGGCGGATGAAGCCGCCGGGCTCACGATATGAGCAGCCATGCTCGGCCAGCCCCGGCAACGCGGCGACCAAGCCATCGACAAATGCGGCACCGAGCTTGCCGGTCGGCCACTTTTCGAGTTCGCCGAGATCGAGTTCGAGCCGGATCACCGGGAAATGCGCATACAGCGACGGGCCGACAAAAACGGAACGTTCCAGAATGCGCATGGGCTTTATCCTTGAGCCTGAGGCTCGCTTCTTACAAGGGTTTCGGCTGAAGCTTCAGGGTGAGAGTGGCGTCGAAGACTCGCTTCAAGCCGTCTGCTTCGGTGTCGCCAGCGTACCCGCCGAGGCGTGGCGCGTCTGCATGTTGAAGGTGGCACCGGCGATCAGCACATGGATGGTCATACCAAGCATGCACACGGTGTCGTGCTCGCCCGCATCGGCCATCGACGAGAACTGCAGGTTGCCCGCATCCAGCACGGTCACCGCGCCGCTGCCCTCCACTTCCACGGTATTGTCCGGGCGGATGAACGCCGCGGTGTCCTCGTCAAGTCCGATGCCCACCGCGTAGGGGTTGTATGCGAGCGCGGCCATCAGCCGGCCGAGCCGATCACGCTGGCTGAAATGCTGATCGATGATGAAGCGATTGGTGAGCCCGAGCCCCGGCGCCAGCCGCACGCTGCCGGCGGTGGGCGACAGGCCTTCCTTGCCGAACGCAATCATGTGCTCGCTGAGGATGCTGGCGCCCGCACTGGTGCCGCCCACATGCACACCCCGGGCGTTCAACGCGCGGATGCGCTGCGCCACCGGTGTGCCGCCGAGCATGGTGGAGAGCCGCAGCTGGTTGCCGCCGGTGAAGAAGATGCCGGTGGCCTGGTCGAGCCGCTGCAACCGGTTTTTTTCCACCGCGTCGCGGCGCATGTCGAAGTCGAGCACGCCGACCTCGCCGGCACCCAGGCCGACGAACAGCTTCTCGTAACGCGGCCCGGTATCGGCCAGCTGGCTCGCCGTGGGAATCACCACGATGTTCGCGGCGCTGCCGCCGCACAGTTGGACGAAGCGCTCGAGAATGCGTGGATCGTTCTCTTTCTCCTCGGCGCCGCCGATCGGCACGATCCAGCCGCGCTGCTCCCCTTCCACCACCCTGCTGGGACTCATTTGGTTCTCGTCTTCTTTCGATTTCATGCGGTTCTCTGAGTCCGGCGGATCATCCGATCCATGCTGACGCATCGAACGTCTAGATGGCGTTCTCGAACGTGCCGCGATGTTCGATGTGACCGTCGCGCACATGCACGACGCCACTGGCCATTACATCATGCGCGGCGCCGGCGGCGTCCAGCGCGACCAGATCCGCATCGGCGCCGACCTGGATCCGGCCCTTGGCCGGCAGCCGCAACAACCTGGCCGGATTGGTGGTGAACGCAGGCAACGCGCGCTCCAGCGGCACACCGCGCTTCAACACTTCATTGAGGGTTTCCAGCAGCGCGCCGGATTCGCCCACGCCCATGCGGCAGACGTGACCCTCGGCATCGAATACCGGCAGGCAACCCCCGGCATCCGAACTGACCGTGATGCGTTCGGCTGGCGCACCGCTGTCGAGGTAGCGCATCAGCGCATCAGCCGCGCTCCAGGCATCCTCGCCCTCTTCGACCGGAAACGCAGTGAGATCGATCGTGCAGCCGCGCCCGGCCAGTTCCAGCGCCTCGTCGAACAGCGCCTTGCGCCGGTTCACGTGGGTCGGATGGAACACGCGCGGCGGCAGTTCACTCTGCTCCAGCGCGCGGCGCACCAGCTCCAGCCCGCGCGGCCCGTCACCCAGATGCAGGTGCAGCACGCCGGCCTTGCCGGTCATCAGTCCGGCGACGTGCGCGTCGGCAGCGAGCCGCAACAATTCGTCGAGGGTGGGCTGGCTGGAGCGGTGATCGCTGATCGCCACCTCGCCGATGCCGATCAGCGCCTCGATGAACACCAGATCGCCACGCACCGTGCCGGTCAACGTCCGTGGCGGCACGTGGTAACCACCGGTGAACGCCAGCGCCGTGAGCCCTTCCTCGCGCAAGGCATACACCGTCGCCAGCAGGTCGCGCGGCCCGCGCGCCACATCATCGGTGCCGAGCAGGCCGACCACGGTGGTGATGCCGGCGCGGGTGAAGCGCGACACGCCCAGCGGCGGCACGCGCGTGCGGAAGCCCGCCTCGCCACCGCCACCGGTTACGTGTACATGCGCATCGATCAGCCCCGGAATCAGCCGGCGCCCCTGCAGGTCGATCGTCTGCACCGCCAGCGCGGCGGGCAGTTCGGACAGCGTCGCACCCATCCACAGGATGCGACCACCGCCCAGCAGCAGATGCTGCAGTCCCAACGGTTCGGGCGCATGGACCTGCGCATTGCGTAACAGCAAGAGATTCATCGCCGCAGCGTGCCGATCACCCGCGGTGGCGTCAAGCGATGCCGCAAGCCACCTCGACCAATCACGCCATGGCGGCGACAATGGCCCTCCCTTTTCGATCGCCCGCCATGAACGCTACTCCGGCGCTCCCTGCATGAAGCTGATCCCGCCAAGCGAATCCCGGCACGGCGTCGGCCTGCGCGTCATCGCGATCTACGAGGCGATCAAGACGATCGGCCTGATCCTAGTGGCGCTCGCCGCGTTTCATCTGAACCGTACGCAGAACTTCGACCACCTGATGCACTGGCTGGAGCATCTGTCGCTGGCCGACAGCAACGGCCTGCGCTGGAAGCTGGTCGACCTGCTGCAGGATATGGGCCCGAGCAAATTCGAGGCTATCGGCATCGTGGCACTGGCCTATGCGCTGATCTTCGGCATCGAGGGCATCGGCCTGTGGCTGGGCAAGCGCTGGGCAGAATGGTTCACGGTGATCGCCACCGGCTCGCTGATCCCGCTGGAACTGTACGAAACGCTGTATCACTTCGGCTGGCTCAAGCTGGCCACGCTGGTGGGCAACGTGGCGATCATCGTCTACCTGGTGCGCGTCGCGCTGCAGCCCCGAAAAACGGACTGAGGCGGCTCACACTTCGTGATGCACTGCCTCGCTCGGTGGTTCGCTGGTGATGCCGCCGCGACGGGGCATCAGCTCGACCAGATACATCGCGGCCAGGATCAACCCGCCGCCGACCACCATGCGCCAGCCCAGCATGTCGCTGCCCAACGCCACCGCGAAGGCGGCGGCGAACACCGGCTCGGTGGTCATCACGATCGCGGCACGGGTGGCCGGCAGGTGCGACTGTGCCCAGGTCTGCATCAGCATCGCACCGGCGCCGGCGATCAGCGCCATGTACAGCACGGCGAACCACGCACTGTGATCAGGCGGCAGCATCGGCCCATGCGGCGCGGTGGCGAGCAGGCAGACCAGCGCGATCGCCATCATCTGCACCGCCGACAGGCCGAAGGCCTCGCCCTTGCGCGACCACTGGCCGAGCCCGACGATGTGCAGCGCATACAGCGCGGCCGACGCCAGTGTCAGCCACACGCCGAGATCGACCGAGACGCCGTTGAGCGACAGCAGCGCCAGCCCGGCCGTGGACAGCAGCACCGCCAACCACACCAAGCCGGCCATGCGCTGGCGCAGCAGCAGCATCGCCAGGATCGGCGTGAACACCACATACATGCCGGTGGCGAAGCCGCTGACGCTGGGCGCGATCAGCGACAGCCCCCAGGTCTGCAGCAACTGGCCAGCGCCGTACACCACGCCGAGCAGCAGGCCACGTGCGACCTGCCGCCGACCTAGCCGCAGCACCGGCCGGGCAAACAACAACAGCATCACCAGCGCGGCGATCGCGAAACGCACGGCCAGGAAATCCGCCACCGGCATGCGCGCGACCACGTCCTTGATCAGCACGAAGGTCGAGCCCCATACGGCGGTCATCGCAAGCAGCCCGAGGGTCGCCAGCGCGGTGATCCGTCGCGACGCCGTCATCGACGCAACAGCCGCCGCCACAGCTGCCCGGGAATCTGCAGCAGGAAATGCGTCCAGATGCCCAGCCAGACCGCGCAGGCCACCAGCGGGTTGCGCGCCGCCTGATCGTGCTGGCGGAACCAGCGCCACATGCCACGATGCTTGTAGCGGCTGACGAACACCGGCCGGTGCCGGCTGGAGCCGCCCTTGCCGTGCTGCACGTGGATATCGCCAGCGAGCAGCACCTGATAGCCGAGGTCGCGCACGCGCCGGCACAGATCCAGATCTTCGCAATGCAGGAAGTAGCCCTCGTCGAAACCACCGAGCCGCTGGAATATCTCGCGCGGCAACAGCATCACTGCACCGGACACCGCTTCCACCTCGATCACCTCGGCGGGGATCGCCTGCTCCACGTTGATCTTCTCGCCGGGGCGGCCGAGCAGGCTGTTGAGCGAGCGCCGCAGCAGCGGATCGCGTCGCCACGAAGCGGGATCAGGGTTGCCCTCGGCATCGCCAACCACCACGCCGATCAGGCCGGCCTTCGGCCTGGCGGCAAGCAGGGCCAGCAGACGGCGCAAATCGTCCTCACGCAGCACACAATCGGGATTGAGCACCAGCAGTGCCTTGCCATGCGCCTGCTTGGCGGCAAGGTTCACTGCCGGGCCAAAACCCAGGTTGCGCTGGTTGTAGATCACCCTGAACCGCGCATCGTGCGCATGCGCACGCTCGATGGCCGGCGGTATGCCGTCACGCGAGGCGTTGTCGATCAGGATCAGCTCCAGCGACAAGCTGCTGGCCAGCACCGAGCGCACGCACTCCCGCTGTGTGGGGCCGCTGTCGGCGGACACCACGATCACGCTGAGTGCCAGCGAAAAGGGGGAGTAGTTGGAGTCGGTCATGGCCACCGCGCAAGTATGCGCGGAGATCCCCAACGGGAGAACCGGCATCCGCAAAATGAACCGGAAAATTCATGCAGCAACAGGCGCGCAGACAGCGCGATCAGTCCTCGTCGTGCTGACCCAGCACGGCCGGCAGGGACTGCGGCATATCGCCATCGCGGCGGAACAGCCACGGTTGCTCGCGATACCAGCCGCACAATTGCCAGCCGCGCAGGCGGTGTTGCCGGTTACGCTCGCGATCCCACAGCACGATGCCGCGGCCGTTGTCGGTGTGCGCCGCAAACCAGCGGCCAGCGGGACTGAATGCCATCTGCGGCCCCACGCCATCGATCACGCTGCCATCGGCAAAAAGATAGCTGCCGTGGCGATGATCCACGCGGCCGCCGCACGGGTCGATCAGCGTGTCATCGGCGTGCTGCCAGAAGGGCAGTTGCAACTCGATGATTTCTGCGGGCGGGCCGATTGGCGCGTTTGCCAATTCGGGCCATTCGGCAGCTGCCGGTGTCATCGATGCACGGCGCAGGTCGCGATCCAGCCACGCCTCCCATCCGGCCAGCAGCGTGTATCCGGCCAGCGCACCAAGCAAGGCCGCGCCCCAGGCAAACGCATCGCCACCGAGCGCCCGTTGCAACGCGAACAGCACACCCGGCAAACCCCAGCGCAGCCCGCGCCGGATCCATCCGACATGCCCGGCGGCGAGCCGTTGCTGCAGCAACGGTACGGCGGCCACCAGCGCGAACAGCAGTGGCAGGCCGAGCCACCACGGCAACAGAGCCAGCAAGACGAGCCACGCCAGCGCCGGCAGCAGCGGATTCCGCATCAGCCAGCGGCGCCGGGCCATTGCTCAGCGCCGCGTTACGCGATGTGCGATCAGCCGCACCACACGCGCGCATTGCGGAACATGCGCATCCACGGCGAGTCCTCGCCCCACTGTTCCGGATGCCAGCTCAGCTGCACGCTGCGGAACACGCGCTCGGGGTGCGGCATCATGATCGTCACGCGGCCATCGGCGGCGGTGAAGCCGGCCAGGCCACCGGGCGAGCCATTGGTGTTGAGCGGAAAGTTCTCGGTCGGCTTGCCGCGGTTGTCGACGAAGCGCACCGCGCCGCTCGACTTGGACGGGCTGCACGCCTGCGGAAAACTGACCCGACCTTCGCCGTGCGCCACCGCCACCGGAATCCGCGAGCCGGTCATGCCCTTGAAGAACAGGCTCGGCGAATCGAGGATCTCCAGCGTGACCAGCCGCGACTCGTACTGCTCCGACGCGTTGCGCAGGAACTTCGGCCAATGCTGCGCGCCGGGGATGATCTCCTTCAGCTGCGCCAGCATCTGGCAGCCGTTGCACACACCCAACGCGAACTTCGTCTCGTCGGCGAAGAACGCGGCGAACTGCGCACGCAGCATCTCGTTGTACAGGATCGATGTGGCCCAGCCGCGACCGGCACCGAGCACGTCGCCGTAGGAGAAACCGCCGCAGGCCGCGAAGCCGCGGAAGTCGGCCAGCTTGATCCGGCCGCTGGCCAGATCGGACATGTGCACATCGACCGCATCGAAACCGGCGCGGGTGAACGCGGCCGACATCTCGACCTGGCCATTGACGCCCTGCTCGCGCAGGACTGCGATGCGCGGACGCGCGCCGCTGGCGATCAGTGCCGCCGCCACGTCCTCTGCCGGATTGAAGCTGAGCTTCGGCGTGATGCCCGGATCGGCATCGTCGAGTCGCCATTCGTGTTCGGCATCCGCGCTCTGCGGGTTGTCGCGCTGGCGCTGCATCGCGTAGCTGGTCTCGTTCCACGCCTTGAACAGGGTGCTCCAGTTCCACTTGAACAAGGTGTCGTCGCCGAGGAACAGCTTGATGCCGAGCTTCTCCTTCGGTCGACCGATGCGATAGCTGATGCCGGCCAGGTTGTATTTGACCAGCAGCGCCTCGAACGCCTCGCGGTTCGCCTCGGCCACCTGCATCACCGCGCCGAGTTCCTCGTTGAACAACGCACGCAAGGTCGCCTCGGCCCAGCCGTCCAGATGGATTTCCAGGCCGCAATGTCCGGCGAAGGCCATCTCCAGCAAGGTGGTGATGGCGCCGCCATCGGAGCGGTCGTGATAGGCCAGCAGCAGGCCGTTCGCGTTCGCCTCCTGGACCAGCTCGAACAGCGCCTTCAATCGCTTTGCATCGTCCAGATCCGGCGGCACGCCACCGGAGCGGTTGAATACCTGGGTCAGCGCGGAGCCGCCGAGGCGATCGCGTCCGGCACCCAGATCGATCAGCCACAGCATCGAGTTGCCGCGATCGAGCCTGATCTGCGGCGTGAGCGTGCGGCGCACGTCGCTGACGCGGGCGAACCCGGTGATCACCAGCGACACCGGCGACACCGTGCGCTGCTGCGTGTTGCCGTCCTGCCACACGGTCTGCATCGACAGCGAGTCCTTGCCGACCGGGATCGAGATATCCAGCTGCGGGCACAGTTCCATGCCGATCGCCTTGACCGCATCGAACAGCGCAGCGTCTTCGCCGGGATGGTTGACCGCGGCCATCCAGTTCGCCGACAGGCGGATCTCGCCGAGGTTGTCGATCGCCGCAGCGGCCAGATTGGTGATTGCCTCGCCGACCGCCAACCGCGCCGCATCGGCGCTGTTGAGCAGCGCCACCGGCGCGCGCTCGGCCATCGCCATCGCCTCGCCGGCATAGCCATCGAAATCGGCGATGGTCACCGCGCAATCGGCCACCGGCACCTGCCACGGACCAACCATCGGATCGCGATGGTTCAGCCCGCCGACGGTGCGGTCGCCGATGGTGATCAGGAAATTCTTGCTGCCCACCGTGGGCAGACGCAGCACACGCAGCAGCGCCTCGTCCATGCCGATGCCGGTGAGATCGGGCAACAGGTCGATGCGCGGCTTGATCCGTTTCGCGTCGCGATGCATCCGCGGCGGCTTGCCGAACAGCACGTCCATCGGCAGGTCGATCACGCTCAGCTCGCGGCGCGGATCGGTCAGCACCAGCTGGCGTTCGACCGTGGCGTCGCCGACCACCGCGTACGGGCAGCGCTCGCGCACGCACATCGCCTCGAACTCGGCCAGGTTTTCCGGGCCGATCGCCAGCACGTAACGTTCCTGCGACTCGTTGCTCCATACCTGCATCGGCGACAGCGAAGGATCGTCGCAGGGGATCTTCGAAAGATCGATCACGCCGCCGACGCCTGCGTCATTGAGCAGTTCGGGAATCGCGTTGGACAGGCCGCCGGCGCCGACGTCATGCACGCTGACGATCGGATTGTTCTCGCCGCGCGCGCAGCAGGCGTCGATGACTTCCTGGCAGCGCCGTTCCATCTCGGCGTTGTCGCGCTGCACCGAGGCGAAGTCGAGTTCGGCACTCGACGCACCGCCGGCGACCGACGAGGCCGCGCCGCCGCCCAGCCCGATCAGCATCGCCGGGCCGCCCAGCACGATCACCTTGTTGCCCGGCTGCACCGCGCGCTTGAGCACGTGGCCAGCACGCAGGTTCGCGAGCCCGCCGGCCAGCATGATCGGCTTGTCGTAGCCGCGGCGCAGGCCGGCTTCACCGGTCTCGTGCTCGTAGCTGCGGAAATAGCCGCCCAGGCACGGACGGCCGAATTCGTTGTTGAACGCGGCGGCGCCGAGCGGGCCATCACGCATGATCTCGAACGCGCTAGCCATCCGTGGCGGCAGCGGGCGCTCCACTTCCCACGGCTGCGGATGGCCGGGGATGCGCAGGTCGGACACCGAGAAACCGGTGAGGCCGGCCTTCGGCTTGCCGCCGCGACCGGTGGCGCCCTCATCGCGGATCTCGCCACCGGCGCCGGTGGCCGCACCCGGCCACGGCGCGATCGCGGTGGGATGGTTGTGCGTCTCCACCTTGATCGCGAAGTCGATGCGCTCCTCGTGGCCGCGCCACACACCATCGGTCGGGTCAGCAAAGAAACGCTTGCCGGTGCTGCCTTCGATCACCGCGGCGTTGTCCGAATACGCGGACAAGGTATGCGCGGGCGAATGCTGATGGGTGTGCTTGATCATGCCGAACAGGGTCTTGTCCTGCTCCTCGCCATCGACCGTCCAGCTGGCGTTGAACACCTTGTGCCGGCAATGCTCGGAGTTCGCCTGGGCAAACATGAAAAGCTCGGCGTCGGTCGGGTCGCGACCGAGTTCGGCGTAACGCGCAACCAGGTATTCGATCTCGTCGTCGGCCAGCGCCAGGCCCAGCCGCGCGTTCGCCTCGGCCAGTGCCGCCTGCGGATCCGCACCGAGCGTGACATGCACCAGATCGCCGGGCGATCCGGCCAGGAACAGGCCTTGGGCGTCCTCGATCCGCTCCAGCACCGACTGCGTCATCGCGTCATGCAGCACGGCCATGATCGCCGCGTGGTCCGGCGCCTCGGCCGGCGGCAGGCCGGCGACCTGCCAGGCCAGTCCGCGTTCCACCCGGCGCACGTCGAAACCGGCGCCGTGCAGGATGTCGGTGGCCTTGCTCGACCATGGCGAGATCGTGCCCAGCCGCGGCACCACCCACAGCGTGGCCGATTCGGGCGCGGCATCCTTCGCTTCGAGCACGGCCAGCAGCCGCTGGCGCAACGCACCCTCGGGCGCCGCATCGGCGTCGATGAAGTAGACGAACCACGACGCCTGGACGCGCACGCCGCGATGCAAAGCATCCAGGCGGGCATTCAGACGTTCGAGGCGAAACGGCGAGAGGGCGCTCTGCCCGTCGAGTACGATCATGCGGGGAACGGCTGCTGTGCGAAGGAAACGCCTATTCTAGCCGATGCTGCAATACGGCATAACCGCCAGCCCAAACCCGCCCCGCACAGCCCTTCCGGGCCGATGGACCTCAGCTGCCCTTCTGCAACGCCTGCAGCAGCTGTTCCGGGGTGACGTAGCCGCCCAGCTCGCTGCCGTCCGGGCCGATGATCATCGGCGTGCCGGTGACGCCCAGCTTCAGGCCGAGATTGAACTGGTCCTTGACCGGGTTGGCGCACGTCGCCGGCGGTGGCGCGTGGCCTTCCTTCGCGGCGGTAAATGCGGCCTTGCGGTCGCTGGCGCACCATACCGACACCATCTCGGTATAGGTCGGCGTCGGTCGCCCGGCGGTGGTGGTCAGGCCTTCGCGCGGCCATGCCAGATATTCCACCGCGATGCCTTCCTTGTTGAACGCCGCCATGTGCTCGTGCAGCGCACGGCAGAAACCACAGTTGACGTCGGTGAACACGCTGATCGTGTATTTCGGATGCGGCGGCGCAAACACGATCCGCTGGGACGCCGGCACCTTGGCCAGTTCGTCCTTGCGAAAGCGGCTCCAGGCGGAATCGCTGACGTTCTGGCGCCGGCTCAGGTCGATCACATCGCCGTGCATCAGGTACTTGCCGTCGGTGCTTACGTAGATCATCTGGCCGGCGGCGATGACCTGGTAGAAGCCGGGTATCGGCGCCACCTCGATCGAGTCGACCTGGACATTTGCCGACAGGTTCTTGACTGCCTGCCGCACCATCTGCGCGGCGGCCGGCGTCACCGTTGCGCCGACAACAGGCATCGCGCCACTTTCGGCTGCAACGGCGCTCGATGAAAGTCCGCCGATGCATAGCGCCAGCAACAGTTTCTTCAACATCACCAACCTCGTTCGATCTGATCCGCGCGCACGCTGCGACGGTAAGAGCCGCATTCTCGCACAGGCGGCTGAACCCTCCTCGGACGTGGCTGGGGACCACCGCGGCAAAAAGATGCCTCCTGCATCGGCACAACAGTGAACATGGCGCCGTTCGATGGTAAATTTCCACGTTCCAGGCTCCCGAGACGGCTCATCGCCCTCTTACCGTGCACTGGCTTCCCCCCAAGGGTTCGAACCGGCAGACGGAGTCATCTTGATCATTTGTGCTCCCAACGTATTGACCGCCGAGGAACTCGGCGCGATACGCAACGAACTTCGTGACGCTTCGTTCGTCGACGGCGCCAGCACGGCTGGCTGGTCGGCACGCGAGGTCAAGAAGAACCTGCAGGTCGCCATCAACACCGAGAGCTACGCCAAGCTGCAGGACATCGTGAGCACCGCCTTTTTGCGCAGTGCCATGCTGCAAATGGCCACCCTGCCGACCGCAACGACCCAGGTCCTGTTCAACCGCTATGACGTCGGCATGACCTATGGCCCGCATGTCGATGCGCCGGTGATGGGTGGCATCGGCAGTGCGGTGCGCAGCGACGTGGCGATCACCGTGTTCCTGTCCGACCCGAAAACCTATGACGGCGGCGATCTGGTCGTGGATGCCAATGGCATGGAATGCGGATTCAAGCTGGACGCCGGAGCCGCCATCGCCTACCCGGCCAACTCCCTGCACCACGTCAGCCCCGTAACCCAGGGCGCACGTTATGCCGCCGTCATCTGGGTGCAGAGCCAGGTACGCGATGCCGGCAAACGCGAACTGCTGTGGGACCTGGACAACGCCAAACGGCAGATCTTCAGCCGCGAAGGCAAAAGCGCGACGTTCGACGCCATCAGCAAATCGCATGCAAACCTGCTGCGCATGTGGGCCGACGTGTAACGGTAATCCCCCCGCAGGTTAGCTGACGCCAAAAGTGGAATTTTCTCGTAGTCTTTCCCGAGGAGGTTCCATGAAAAAGTCCCGATTTACCGACAGCCAGATCCTGGCCGTGCTCAAGCAAGCCGAGGCCGGCACGCCGGTACCGCAGCTGTGCCGCGAGCACGGCATCAGCTCGGCGACGTTCTACAAGTGGCGCAGCAAGTTCGGCGGCATGGATGCGTCGCTGATGTCCCAGCTCAAGGAACTGCAGGACGAGAACCGGCGCCTGAAGAAGATGTACGCCGATGCGCAGCTCAGTGCCGAGCTGCTGAAGGAGGCGATGGCAAAAAAATGGTGAGGCCATCTCAACGCCGGGAGATGGCCCGATGGGCGGTGGAGAAGGGGCGCACGAGTATCCGGCACGCCTGCCAGACGTTCGCATTGAGCGAGACCGACTATCGCTACCAGGCCAAGGCGAGCGAGGAGAATGCGCGGATCGCCGACTGGCTGATCCGGCTGACCACCGCCTATCGCGACTGGGGTTTCGGCCTGTGCTTCCTGCATCTGCGCAACATCAAGGGCTTCGGCTGGAACCACAAGCGTGTCTATCGAATTTATCGGGAGCTCGAATTGAACCTGCGGATCAAGCCCAGGAAACGGATCGTGCGCGAGCGGCCCGAGCCATTGGCGGTACCTGAGGCGATCAACCAGGTGTGGTCGATGGACTTCATGCACGACCAGCTCAGCGATGGGCGCAGCTTCCGGCTGTTCAATGTGCTGGACGACTTCAACCGCGAAGGGCTTGGCATCGAGGTCGATCTGTCGCTGCCTGCGGCCCGCGTGATCCGCGCGCTGGAGCAGATCATCGAATGGCGTGGCAAGCCCGTCGCGATCCGCTGTGACAACGGGCCCGAATACATCAGCGGCGCCTTGCTGGGCTGGGCCGTACAGCGCAACATCCGGATCGACCATATCCAGCCGGGCAAGCCACAGCAGAACGCCTACGTCGAGCGCTACAACCGAACGGTACGTTATGCCTGGCTTGCACGAACCTTGTTCGACTCGATCGAACAGGTGCAGGACATGGCCACCCGCTGGCTATGGACATACAACCATGAGCGTCCGAATATGGCGCTCGGTGGCATCACGCCGATGCAGAAATTGGCACTCGCCGCTTAGCCCCACTTTTGATGTCAGTGAAAAGTGGGGGGATTACCTAACAAAAGCAAGGGTCAGGCTGGACTTCCCGAGGATGGTGCGGATTTTCTGGGTCTGCCGATTTTGGCGGGACCGGCCCGGCGTGAAAGTTGGGCCTCGATCGCGGCGCGGAAGCAATCGGCTCCATACGCGTGCTGACGCTGCAGATGCAGCCGGATGCTGTCCAGTTCATCGGGCACGATGGCCTGCTCGACAAGGGCGCGATAAGCCGCACAGCGTTCGGCCGGGTTGGCGCCGAGGCCCACATAGGACGGGTGGGGTCGAATCAGTGGACTGACCACGGCCAGCGCATTGCTCGCGTAGCTTGACCACGGATAGTCGGCGGGACTGGCCCCGAGGTTGCTGACCCCAGCTCTCCGCTACTCATCGATCTGAAAGGCGTGATTCGCACTCATTATTTCTGAAATAGGCAACACATCGCCATAAAAACTCGCTTCTAAAAAATCAACGCCGCCGACTGAAGTTAAGAACAAAAGAAAATCCCCACCTGTTGGCAATCCGGGGTGATTAACATGGATGCTAACTTGACGCGGCAAGCTCTCAAATTCACTTAGCAAACTGTTATCGTTGAAATGCAGATAGAATCCAGCACACCTTTCTTTATTTAAGACATCCAAGCTAAATTTTCTGCTCTTAACGACCAAAGATTCGACAATGTGTTTAGTCAAGCCTGGTGTATGGAAATGAAGATCAAGTATCTTCACTATGATATCTTTTTCAAGTGGAGACATATTAATCATGGGATATATGCCGTCCCTAATCTAAACAAGCCATTCACCCCAACTCCTGACACTGTAATGTCAATTCCATTTACATTCACTACAAACACTGTCTTGACTCCGTCTGCTGCGCCCGAAAATGACTTTATCGCAGCATCTGTAATTTGCTTCAGTGCCTGCCCTTTGGATCCGCATGTCTTAACAACGGCATCTAATTTGTGCCCGGGATCATTAAATATATGATTGATCTTGTTCGCATTGGCGGCCGCACGGCTCAGTGCACCGTTGTCCGATACACCCGCTGCCTCCTCAAGCATTTCGATTTGATCAACGTTTCCTTCAAGGATCGCGTTTTCCAATGCAGTGACTGGACTAGGCTGATCTGGATTAACTAGGCCGAGCGGATCGACATAGCTCAGCGGGTTGTTCCCGACATAGGCGTAAGTGTTGACCCCACCCCCCAACCCGATCGGGTCACTCTCCACATACCGCCCCAGCCCCGACTTGTAATCCCTAAACCCGTTATTCCACGCCGACGTCTCCACATCATAGTACTGCCCCGGGAAGCCCAGATTCAGCACGATGCCCGCATTCGTGACTTTCTGCGTGAACGCGAAGTTCTGCGCCCGCCACACCACCGCGCCGCTGCCATCCGTCACCGCTTCCGGCCGCCCTGTTTGGTCGTCGTGAATCGCGTAGCGCTGACCGCCGGCCACACGCCCAATCAACCGTCCGTTGAGCCATACGTAGTCGATCCAGCCGCCACTGCTATATTCTGCCAGCATCGCGCCGCCACGGTCCGGCGCGAAGTAACTGGTCCCCGCCGCCCCCGACTTGCGCAGCCGCTGCCCTTCCGGGTTCACGTAGTAAGCCATGCCACCGGCGCTGTCCATCCGGTTGAACGCGTCGTAGTGATAGGTGGCCGCGCCCGCTACCGTCGTCGTGTTGCCCTTGGCGTCGTAGCCGTACGACTGCGCGCCAACGCTGGCGAGTTGGTTGCTGGTAGGGCTCACCGTGCTGGGCGTCGAAGTGCCGTTGACCACCTGGCTGGTGCGGTTGCCGTTGAGGTCGTACTGGTAGCTTTCAATGTCTGCTCCGCTGTATAGCGAGAGCAGGCGCGACTCGTCGTCGTAGCCGAAATTCTGGCTCACCGAGCCATCAACGCCGTTGGTGACCGCGACGATGCGGTCGACAGCGTCATAGCTGAAGTCCAGACTCTGCACGCTTCCCGCGCTGATGCCGGTCAAGCGGCCGTCGGTGTCGTAGTTGAGCGAGTTGACCACGCCGTTGCTGGACGTCCAACTGCTCATGCCGGCATTCATCGGTAGGTACGTGATGGCGCTGGCGCCGGAGACGTTAGTGCCGCCCACGTTGAGCGTGATACCCGAGACGACGCCTTGAGTGTAGCTATAGATGGCCTGGTTACCATCGGGGTAGACCACGCTGGCTATCTGGCCGAGCGAGTTGTAGCTGTAACCCAGCGAGTACGTGGTGCCGCTGATGGAGAAGCCGCGACCGGTGAGCCAGCCTTCGGGGCTATAGCTGTAGGACGTGGTGCCGGTAGCGTCAGCCGCGGCGCACAGCCTGCCGAGACCGTGGGTGCAGGTGTCGTAAGTGAAGGTCTGGGTCTGGCCTCCGGCAGTGACGCTGGTGATGCGATTGAGCCCGTCGTAACCGTAGCTGGTCAGGGTGTTGTCGGCGCGGGTCATGTTGCTAAGCCGGCCGTAGCCGTCATAGTTGTAGGTGGTGGTGCCGGTATCCGGACTCACCCGTTGCCACAACTGACCCAGGCCATCGTAGGCATAGGTCGTGACCAACTGGCGCGGATCAGTGACGCTGGCGACGTGGTCACCGGCGTCGTAGGTGTACTGGGTGACCGTGGTCGTGGCCAGCGCCGGCATGGCGACGCCGAAACTCCCCAAGACAAACAACAGCGCCAGACCGGTGTTGCGCCCCATGCCACGCACCAATGCATTCCTGCTATTCATGAGTTCCCTCGTAAGCGTCCCGTGACGCCACCTTGATGGCTCGCGCTGATGCCAGCCTGGTTCGATCGCCAGCTGCAGGATCGCCTCGGCGACGGTTGTCGCGTAAGGGCGCCCTTTCATCGGCCCCGCCTTCACTGATTCACCGTGGTCGGTGTCACCGGCGCGCTCCACGCCGAGCACCCACTCGCATTACACGCCTGGAGCGTGACCGAGAGGGTCGGTCCACCCACGTAGAATTCGGGTATGGATGTTGTCGTTGTGGTTGTTGTGCCGCAGACGCCACTTTGCTGGCAGTTCTGGAAGTTGTAACTCGAAGCAGTGGCCACGACTGGCCATGACGCGGCCAGCGAGTATCTCGTTGGTGGCCGCATGGTTCTGTCATAGGTGGCATAAAGCGTGGCAGACAGCCCGGTCGGCGTTGCAGGCACCAGAAGAACACTGATGCTGCCCGTACCGCTCCATGGCCCACATCCGCCCGCATTGCATGCCTGGACGTGGTAGCCATAAGTGCCGTTGCCCTTGCCGCTGGCACCCCAACTGCTGCTGCCATTGGCCTGCACCGTGGTCCAGCCACCGCCGTTGACCTGCTGCTGCAAGGTGTAGCTGGTCGCCCCGCCCACACCCGTCCAGCTCACGGTGTAACTGCCATTGATGCTGGTCGCCGGCAAGCTGATCGCCGGGGCGCTGGCGGGTGGGAGCGTGACGATAACCGTGCCACTAGCTTTGAGAACGCCGTTCCAGCCGCTGGCATTGGTGGCCGCCACCCAATAGTTGTAGTTGCCCGAAACGCTTGCCTGCATGGTCGTCGTGGTCCCAGCTCCGCTATAGACCTGCCGCCAGTCGGTGCTATTGATCTCTTGGTAGAGGTCATAGCCGGTCGCTGTCGCACTGGCCGCCCAGCTGATGGTGATGGGGCCGTTGCTGGCCGCCGGCACACTGATGCTGGCCGGCGTCGGCGGCGGCGGAATCAATAGCACGGTCACACTGGCCACGCTGCTCCACGGGCTACAACCAGAACTGTTGCAGGCCCGCACGTGGTAGCCGTAGCTGCCGTTGCTCTTGCCGCTGGCGGCCCAACTGGTGGCGGCGCTGCTCTGAACCGTCGCCCAGGCGCCGCCGTTGACTTGCTCCTGCAAGATGTAGCTGGTGGCGCCGCTGACCGTGCCCCAACTCACGCTGTAGCTGCCATTGCTGCTGTTCGCCGGCGCGCTGAGGGCAGGCGCGGCGCTGGGCAACAGTGGGCTGGCGCCACCGCTCGAGGTTTTGCGGGTCAACCGATTGAGCGCGTCGTACTGAATGCTGACGGAGTGACCCGCGGCATCGGTGGCCGAGATCACGTTGCCATTGCCGTCGTAGCCATAGGTCAGCGTCTGGCCATGCATGCCCAAGCGCTGATGGACACGCCCCAGTACGTCGTAGCTGAGCGTCTCGGACAGGCTGGTGGTGCCATTGCGCGAGGCGGTATGACCGGTGACGTCACCGTTGGCGTCGTAGCTGAAGCTCTCGGTGGAGGTCCCGTCCTTGTCGTTGCACACGATGGTGGCGATACGCGTCGTTGTCGCGTTACGGTTCCAAGTGGTGACTTTGCCATCCGGGTCGGTTTCGCCGGCTGGCAGGCCGAAACCGTCATAGACGTATGTCCAGGTCGCCGCCACGCCGTTGGGATGCCGGACGATGCTGGCAATCCGGCCACGTGCGTCGTAGGTGTAATCGGTTGTATCGCCATTCGGGCCGACGACCGTTCCGGGCTTGCCCAGCGCGTTGTAGTTGCTGTAGATGGTGGTCTGGCCGAGGCCGTTGGCGACGGCGGTCACACGCCCGAAGGTGTCATAGGTGACGACCTCTGTGTTGCTGCCCGACGGAGGCGTGACCGTCAGAGTCTTCACCAGGCCGTTGCCGTAGAACGTCCGGGTATAGGTCGTGGTGAGCGCTTGGTTTGCGTTGCCGCGCCCCGACAGGTTGGTCGCCACTTCGGACGCCATGAGATTTTGCGCGTCGTAGGTATAGGCTGTCTTTGACCAGCCCTCGACCGTGACGGACAACAGCCGATCCGTACCCGGTGCGGTATCCCAGACATAGTCCGTGGTGCGCTGTACGGACGTTCCGAACGCCTCGACCTTTTTCTGCAGCAGCCCGCTGGCGTCGTAGGTGTACTGGGTGACGTTGCCGTTGTTGTCCGTGGACGACTGCATGAAGCCGTTGGCGTCGTAGGCATTGCTGGCAAAGGTGGCCGCGCAGCCTTCAGAGGCTTGCCCCGCGATGGAAACCAGCAGCCCGGCGCTGTTGAACTGGTAGACGCTCACGTGGTTCAGTGGGCTGGTCACCGTCGCCATCGGTCCCGTGGCGTTCGAGCCATAAACCATCGAAGTCTTTTCGCTACCGTCGGCCAGACTGGTCATGTTGGCGCGGCCGGCACTGTCATAAGTGGTGACGTCATGGGCCACGCCGTTGTAGTCGACCTCGGCCATTTGAGCCACGACACCGGTCATGGTGTCGTCTGGCAGATATTTGTACGAAATCGTGGTGCTTGGAGATCCCGGAAGCGTTTCGGAACTGATCACACCGAGATGGCTGACGGGGTTCGTGAAGCCATCCCATACCCCGACGGTCGACTGGTAGACGTACACGTCACCGGCGGGATCGGTCACATTGATCTGCTTGGCCGACCCGTAGGTTCCACCCGATCCAGCGACCAAGGCGACCTTGAATGACGTCCCATTCGTGTGCGTGACGACGGTGGTGTTGCCGTCGGGATGGGTCAGTGTCCAGCCGATGCCTGAAGAGTCCTTGATCGAAAGCAGATTGCCCTGGCTGTCGAAGGTCAGCGCCTGGGCGTTTTCATCGCGCAAGGTGTAGGTGCCATCGCCATTGTTCGTCAGCGTGGCGGTACCCACGGCATTGAAGGGGCCAGGAACGGGCTCCCCGTCCGGTGCCCCGAAAAAGGCCGTCGTGGACTGGAAATTCAGACTGGATCCGTCGGGCCGTGTAAAGGTCACCGGTCCGCAACGAATGGGGCGATCCGGATTACCCCCCGTACTCTCCGAATAACAGATGAGATCCAGTTTGTAATCCAGATTGGTGGTCCACGTTCCCACGCTCGTCGTGCATGGCGAGCTGGTACCCACACAGGAATAACGGGAGTTGTAATACTTTTCGAAAGTCAGGCCCATTTCGCCGGGTTCGACGAAATCGGTGATCGTGTCTACTTTGGCGCCGGAACTCAGGATGACCGGGTCGCCCTTTCTGCCTGGACAGGGGTTGGGGTCGTTCTTCTTTTGGGCTGCAGAGTCTTTGTTGACGGACGTATGGGCGGTACCACCGCCGTGCGGACCTATATTCCCATCCGGGCCCGCGGCATGGTCGCTGCCGCCACCGCCGTCGCCATACCAAGTCCAATCGCAAAATCCAGGCGTAACTAGCGGAGGGCCACCAGCAACACTCGTACTGGTAGGCCCGTAACACTTGACGGCATAAACCGCCTGCGATGGTCGCGGAAAACATAAAAGAAGAAATGCAACCGCGAGTAGAGCGCCAAAGTGCAAGGCCGTCATTCGAACCCATGGCCATAGCGCACTGGCTCTGAAGTTTCCTCCTTTGTCTTGTATCGCAGTCGAAGCCCACGCGACTGCCGATAGGCAGTTCCCTTGCCAATTCAACTTCATGTGTTTCCCCTGTCCGACATCGCGCCAGATTCCCTGCGAGGAGATTCGAACTTCGATTACCGAATTGTCAACGAGCAAGATATTGCTGGTGGATGGCAAATAATTGCGAATGGCCTGGATGTCTTATGCAAGCGCACGTTGCGACAGATGGTCGCTATAGAGCTTCACAGATAGCACTCAGGCTGCCGAAACTTCACGCAGCGAAAGTGCACGCTCGCAATACATCGCTGATGCAGCCCGAAAATGCCGCGGATCCACGAGTGACATAACTTGATCAGGCAGTGCTCTATCCCCAGCAGCACGTACTCCAATCAAAAATGTATTCCTGTACGGCTCATCGAGCTTGCAGGCAAGCCAACGATGAGTTCACCGCCTATTGCTCGTTTGGCACATGTTACTCAACCGCGCGGATGATGCTGCGCATGCAGCCGCTTCAGCCCTTCCTTCGCCACCAGCGTATAGATCTGCGTGGTGCTGAGCGAGCTGTGGCCGAGCAACATCTGTAGGGCGCGCAGGTCGGCGCCGTGGTTGAGCAAATGCGTGGCGAACGAATGGCGCAGCACGTGCGGGGAGATGCGTTTCGGGTTGATGCCGACCTTCAGCGCGTAGCGTTTCACCAGGGTCCAGAACATCTGCCGGGTCATGCCTTCGCCGCGTTTGCTGAGGAACAGCGCCATCGGTTGCCGGCCTTTGGCCAGCGCCGGCCGCACGTCGGCCAGATACGCGCCGATGCGTTCCAGTGCCAGCTCGCCGACCGGCACCAGCCGATCCTTGCCGCCCTTGCCGGTGACGCGCAGCACGCCCTGGCGCGTATTCAGCGCGGCCAGCGGCAGCTCGACCAGTTCGGACACGCGCAAGCCGGAGGCGTACATCAGCTCCAGCATCGCGCGATCGCGCAAGCCCAGCGTAGTGGTGATGTCGGGCGCATCGAGCAGGCTTTCGATCTCGCGTTCGGCCAGCGCCTTGGGCAGACTGCGCGGCATCTTCGGGCGCTCGATCAGCAAGGTCGGATCGGCAAAGCCCGGCTCGGTGCGCGCGAGGAATGCGTAGTAGCGACGGAATGCCGACTGTCGCCGCGCGATCGAGCGCACCGCGACGGACTGCGCGCCGTGATACGCGGAAATATCCTCGCGTCGGGCCGTGTGCAGGTTGCGACTGCGGCCGGCCAGCCAGCCGGCCAGTGCTTCCAGATCGCGCCGATACGCCTCCAGCGTGCGATCGGCCAGGCCGTCCTCCGACCACACCCGTTCGATGAACGCGGCGATGCTCTGTCGATCGGCTTCGGCGATACTGGCGCGCTTTTCTTCCTTCTCCATGCGCATGATGCTGGCCATTGCGCGCGTACTACGCAAGCGAACCGATAACCCATGCCCGTGACCCTCGCCACCACCGATCTCCCGTGTCCGTTATGGCGCCGCCTGCTGGCGCTGGTCTATGACCTGCTGATCGTGGTGGCGATCGTGATGGTGGTGGGGCTGCTGTGCCAGCTGGCCACCGGCGGCCAGCTGATCCATACCGCAGGCAGGACGGTCGTGCCGATCTGGTACCAGCTGCTGCAGGCGCTGGTGGTGCTGGCGTACTTCATCAGCTCGTGGCGGCGCGGTGGGCAGACGGTCGGCATGCGGCCGTGGCGCATCCGGGTCACCCGCGACGATGGCGGCACGCCCTCCGTGCAGCAGGCGCTGATCCGCGCGCTGGTGGCGGCGGCGCCACTGGTGCTGTTGATGCTGGAACCAATGCTCGGTTTGCGGCCCACGTTGTGGACACTGCTGGGCGTGTGGGCCGCGTGGTTTGCAGTGGCCTTGTTCGATCCACGTCGGCGCGCGATCCATGATTTCGCCGCGCATACCGAGATCCGCCTGCTGGAATGACCAGTCGCTTCACACTTTGCTCAGCGCGTAGAGGATTCAATCCCCCGATGTCCCAGCCACGCCCCGCCGAGAGCCGCAGCGACGCCGAACTGATCCGCGCCAACCGCGGCTTCTACGAATCGTTGTGGGCCCAGGCGAAGCTGATCGGACCGGAGCGCTTCAATACCTGGCCGCTGCTGCGCGAACTGGCTGCCGCCGCGCCGCGTCGACTGGAAGTGGCGCCCGGCCTGCGCCCGCGACTGCCGTTGGACGGCACCTGCTTCGTCGACCTCAGCCACGCCGCCCTGCAGCGCCTGCGTGCGCACGGCGCCAACGCCGTGCACGGCATGATCGGCGCGCTACCCTGCGCGAACGGCAGCTTCGAGCTGATCTGCGCGCTCGACATTCTCGAACACGTTGCCAATGACGACAGCGCGCTGGCCGAGCTGGCACGGGTGGCGACACCCGGTGCCAGCGTGCTGCTGTCGGTGCCCTTGCATCCGGAGGCGTGGACTGCGTTCGACGACTTCGTCGGCCACTGCCGTCGTTACGAACCGGCCCAGATCATCACCAAACTCGCCCGACATGGTTTCATGATCGAACAGAGCGCGGTATATGGCATGCAGCCGAAATCCTCGCGCCTGCTCGACCTCGGCCAGTGGTACCTGACGCACAAACGCGAGCGCGCGATGTGGTGGTACAACCGGGTGTTCATGCCGCTCGGCCTGCACTTCCAGAAACCCCTGCAATGGCGCGATGGCCTGGGCGATACGCAAGGTGTCGATGAGCTGCTGCTGCGCTGTCGTTATCGCCCGGGCCCTGCGCCAAGTCACTGATTGAGCTGGGTGCCCGCTTTTGCGGCATCGCAACACGCATGCCGGGAACGGCGCTAATATGGCTCTTTCGTCTCCCGGCAAACCCACTCCGATGCTTTATCAGATCCATGAATGGCAACGCTCGTTCCTCGGCCCGCTGAGCTACTTCGCGCAAGCCAACGCGAGCATGCTCAACGACAACAGCAGCCCGTTCGCCAAGCTGCCCGGCGCGCAGCGACTGGCCGCCGGCTACGAGCTGATCCATCGCCTCGGCAAGGATTACGAGAAGCCCGAGTTCGGCATCCATACCGCGACCGCCCACGATCACGAGATCGCGGTGATCGAGCGTGTCGCGCTGGAGAAGCCGTTCTGCCAGCTCAAGCGCTTCAAGCGCTTCAGCGACGATCCGGCCACCATCGAGAAGATGAAGAACGATCCGGTGGTGCTGGTGGTGGCGCCGTTGTCCGGTCACCACTCCACGCTGCTGCGCGACACCGTGCGCACGCTGCTGCGCGATCACAAGGTCTACATCACCGACTGGGTCGATGCGCGCATGGTGCCGATCGCATCAGGCACGTTCGGGCTGGACGACTACGTCGCGTATGTGGAGGAGTTCATCCGCCACATCGGTGCGCGCCAGCTGCATGTGATCTCGGTATGCCAGCCGACTGTGCCGGTGCTGGCGGCGGTCTCGCTGATGGCCGCGCGCGGCGAGGACACCCCGCTCAGCCTGACCATGATGGGCGGCCCGATCGACCCGCGACGCAGCCCTACCAGCGTCGACAACCTGGCCACCAACCAGCCGCTGTCGTGGTTCCGCGGCAACGTGATCCACACCGTGCCGCCGAACTATCCCGGCCGCGGCCGCGAGGTCTATCCCGGCTTCCTGCAGCACGCCGGATTCATCGCGATGAATCCCGGCCGCCATCTCAATTCGCACTGGGATTTCTACCAGGACCTGCTGCGCGGCGATCTCGACGACGCCGAGTCGCACCGTAAGTTCTACGACGAATACAACGCCGTGCTCGACATGCCGGCCAGGTTCTACCTGGACACCATCGAAAAGGTGTTCCAGCAATTCCTGCTGCCGCGCGGATTGTGGGATGTCGCCGGCGAGCGGGTGAACCCCGCGGCGATCACGCGCAGCGCCCTGCTCACCATCGAGGGCGAGCTGGACGACATCTCCGGCCTCGGCCAGACCGAAGCGGCGCACGACCTGTGCAGCGGCATCCCGGCCCAGCGGCGTGCACACAAAATGATCGAAGGCGCCGGCCACTACGGCATCTTCAGCGGCCGCCGCTGGCGCGAGACGGTCTATCCGCAAGTGCGTGATTTCATCCGCCAGTTCGACGCCGCGCCACCAGGCGGGCGCGGCGCATCGAAAGTCAGCCGCGCGAAAAAAACGCGCTGAACGCCTCGACGACGCGGGTAATGCCGTCGTCGTCGATATCCAGATGCGTGACCAGCCGCAGCGTCGGCAGATAGCCGATGCTGATGCGGATGCCCGCCTCGCGCAGATGGACGTCCAGTTCGCGCAGGCGCGCGGCGGGTACGTCGATGAACACCATGTTGGTGTGTTGACCGAGCAGGTCGACGCCGGCTATCTCGCGCAGGCGGCCGGCCAGATAGGCCGCACGGTGATGGTCATCCGCCAGTCGTGCGACGTGGTGATCCAGAGCGTGCAGGCCCGCCGCCGCGAGGATGCCGGCTTGCCGCCAGCCGCCACCGGCGACCTTGCGCCAGCGCCGCGCCTTGTCGATCAACGCGTGCGAGCCGACCAGCACCGAACCGACCGGCGCACCGAGTCCCTTGGACAGGCATATCGACACCGTATCGAAGTGCCGCGCGATCTCGCGCGCCGGCACGGCGCAGGCTACCGCCGCATTGAACAACCGCGCGCCATCCAGATGCAGGCCCAGCCCGTGCGAGCGCGCCACGTCGTGCGCGGCGGTGAGATAATCCAGCGGCAGCGTGCGGCCGTGCCAGGTGTTTTCCAGCGCCAGCACGCGGGTACGTGCGAAATGCGGATCGACCGGCTTGATCGCCGCCTCGATGCTTGCCAGCGGCAGCGAGCCATCGGCCGCCTGCACGATCGGTTGCGGCTGGATCGAGCCGAGCACCGCCGCGCCGCCGCCTTCGAACTTGTAGGTATGCGCGTCCATGCCGACCAGGTATTCATCGCCGCGTTCGCAGTGCGCCAGCAACGCCAGCAGATTGGACTGGGTGCCGCTGGGCACGAACAACCCCGCATCGAAACCCAGATCGTCCGCCAGCCGCTGCTGCAACGCATTGACCGTGGGATCCTCGCCATAGACGTCGTCACCGACTTCCGCCGCCAGCATCGCCGCGCGCATCGCGGTGGTCGGCCGGGTCA
Organism: Rhodanobacter glycinis; assembly: GCF_006438785.1. Taxonomy (GTDB): domain Bacteria; phylum Pseudomonadota; class Gammaproteobacteria; order Xanthomonadales; family Rhodanobacteraceae; genus Rhodanobacter; species Rhodanobacter glycinis_A. The sequence continues at coordinate 45,040 of NZ_RCZB01000009.1, forward strand.
CCGTGTCACTGCGCAGATCAATCACGTGCATCACCGATCCTCTGTCTCTGTGGAAAATGCCGATGCCCGGAGGCTATGCCATGGTCGCCGCGCAGCCGCCGTCGCGGTCAGGCGCTGCGCCTGAAATACAGCCACGCCGCGAGCCCCAGTATCGAGGCCGGCAGCAGGTTGGCGAGCAGCGGCGAAAGGCCGTAGACCGTGCCGAAGTTGACCATCGCCTGTTGCAGGAAATACCAGCCGATCGCCAGCAACATGCCGATGAACATGCGCTTGCCCAGCCCGCCGGAACGCAGTGCACCGAACGCGAACGGCATCGCGCACAACACCAGCACCAGCACGTTGAGCGGATACAGCGCGCGACCCCAGAACGCCACCGCGTAACTGCCCGGGCTTTGCCCGTTGCTTTCCAGATACTGGATGTTGCGGCGCAGGTCGCGCATGGACAGGTATTGCGGCTGGATCACCGACTGCGCCAGCACCTGCGGATTGAGGCTGGACTGCCAGGGCTGGCTGGCGATCGTGCTGGGATGCGTACCCTGCGCATCGAGCGTGGTGTTGCGCACGTCGTGCAGCACCCACTGGTTGCTGTCGTGTTCGGCGGTCTTGGCCCATTCGAAACGACTGAGCTGGCCATCGTTGCTGAAGGTGAACACGCGCACGTCGCTGAGTTGCACGCTGCTGACCCCGTCGTGCTGCTTGAGCGAGGTGCCGCGGGCATTGATGATGGTGTTGCCGTCGCGCGCCCACAGCCCGCTGTTGGTGCCCATGCCGAGGTCGCCGGATTTCATCCGAAGCTGCATCGCCTGCGCCTGCTGGTCGCCCCACGGCGCCGCGGTCTCGCCGAGGATCACCACGCCGACGATAAGCACCGCCACCACGCCCACGGCCGAGCCCGCAATACGCAGGCGTGACATCCCGGCCGCACGCAGGGCGGTCAGTTCGCCGGTGCCGGCCAGCCCGCCCAGACCGAGCAGGCCGCCGATCAAGGCGGCATTGCCGAACATCTCGTAGGCGCGACGCGGAAAGGTCACCAGCACATAGACGATCGCGTTGCTCAGCGTATAGCCGTGCTTGCCCACGCTGCCGAGCTGGCGCAGGAACTGGGTCACCGCGTCGAAGCCGGTCAGCACCAGCCATACCATCAGCAGCGAGCCGAGCACGCTCATCGCCACCAGCCGATCGACGCGCTTGATGTTGAACATGTTGGCGAGAGACAGCGTCATGCCGGCGCACCCGCCTGCGGCTTGTGCGGCCGGGCTGCCTTGCGCGGCGAATACTGTTTCCACAGCATCCAGCCGGCCAGCGCCAGCACCACGGCATGCAAGACCCACAACGGCGCCTCGTTTTGCCAGTGGCCCTTGCCGATCTGCGCGCGGCCCAGCGCAAGCAGCAGGTAGTAGAGATAGAAGCTGACCACGGCCAGCAACAGGCGGCCATACTTCGGCTCGCGCGGGCTCTGTCGCGACAGCGGCAAGGCCAGCAGCAACAGCACCAGGGTCAGCGGCGGCGCATTGGCGCGCCAGGCGAACTCGGCGCGATCAGACGGATCGTTCGACTGGGCCAGTGTCCAGCTGCCCTTCGAGTGAGCCGGATCATCGTCATCATCGGCCTGCACGCTGGAGAGCGAGGTGTCGTTGCGCTGGTATTGCATCTGCCGCCAGTTGTCGGTGCCCAGCGGGATGTCGTATTGCCATCCGTCCTTGAACGCAATGAATCGGCCGTCGCCGTCGCTCTCCTGATACAGCTCGCCGCTGGCCGCGCTGACGACCTTCAGATGCGTCGGGCCATCCTTGCCGGTGCTCTCGGTGGCGACAAAGGTACGCCCCAGCTTGCTGCCATCGCGGCTCAGGCTGTCGACGAAGATGATGCCGCCCTTGCCCGGCAGGTTGGTGAAGCGACCCGCATCCAGTCCGGCCGCAATCACCGAACGATTGGCGGCGGCCACCATCGCGTCGCTAGTGCGCACGGCCCACGGCCCCAGCCACAGCGACACCAGTGCGGTGATCGCCACCAGCGTCACTCCGAGAATCAGCACCGGCCGCAGCAAGCCGGGCGGGCCCATGCCGGAAGAGGCCAGCACATGCATCTCGCTCTCGCGATACATCCGGCCCAGTCCCATCAGCACGCCGATGAAACTGGCCAGCGGCATCATGTTGGTCAGGCCATCGAGCGTGCGCAGGCCTAGCACCTGGAACATCACGCTGGGCGGAAAACTGCCGTTGGCGACCTGCTGCAGCACCTTGGCGAACGCGCTGCCGGCCACGATGACCAGCAGCACCACCACGGTGGCGGCCACGGTCTGCGCCAGCTCGCGCAGGAAATAGCGGTCGAGGATGCTCAGCATGCGATAAACTTGTCCGCTTACCCACCGCGCCAGGTCGGCGCGGCAAATCACAAGTCTAGCCTGTCCGGCTGCCGCCGGGCCCATGCAGGAACATCCCGATGACACTCCAGTTCAGCCTCGACACGGCCGCTCCCGAAACCGTCGACACGGCCTGCGTGCTGGTCGGCGTGTACGAACACGGCGTACTGACCAGTGCCGCCGCTCAGCTGGACAGCGCCGCCGGCGGCATGCTCAAACGGCAGGTGGAGAGCGGCGACATCAGCGGCAAGGCCGGCAGCAGCACGCTGCTTTTTGCGCCGACCGGTGTCGCCGCAAAACGCGTGCTGGTGGTGGGCCTGGGCACGCAGAAGTCGTTCGATGCCGCTCGCTTCCAGAAAGTGAACCTCGAAGCGGCACGTGCACTTGGCCGTCTGCCGGTGGCCGATGCCGTGTCGTACCTGACCGAAGTGGACGTACCGGGCCGCGACAGCGCCTGGCGCGTGCGCATCGCCGCGCTGGCCAGCGATCATGCAGCCTACCGTTACACCGCCACGTTCAAGCCGCGCGACAAGAACAAGCAGCCCGAACTGACTGCACTCGCGTTCGCGGCCAATGCCGACGCGCAAGTCGGACTCGACCAGGCGGTGGCGATCGCCGACGGCGTGCGCTTTGCCCGCGAGCTGGCCAACCTGCCGCCGAACATCTGCAACCCGGCGTACATTGCCGCACAGGCGCAGGCGTTTGCCGACACGCAGGACAAGGTCAGCTGCAAGGTGCTCGACCACGTCGAGATGGAAAAGCTCGGCTTCGGTTCGCTGCTGGCGGTGGCGCGCGGCTCGATCAACAAGCCACGATTGATCGCACTCGAATACAAGGGCGGCAACGATGGCGACAAGCCGTATGCGTTTGTCGGCAAAGGCGTCACCTTCGATTCCGGCGGCATCAGCCTGAAGCCTGGCGCCGGCATGGAAGAAATGAAGTTCGACATGGGTGGCGCGGCCGGCGTGCTCGGTGCGTTTGTCGCCGCGGTGAAGATGGGCCTCAAGCTCAATCTGGTTTGCGTGGTGCCGAGCGTGGAAAACATGCCGGATGGCGACAGCTACCGTCCCAGCGACGTGCTGACCAGTTTGTCCGGCCTGACCATCGAAGTGCTGAATACCGATGCCGAGGGCCGGTTGATCCTGTGCGATGCGCTGACCTGGACCGCGCAGAACTACCAGCCGAAGGCGATGGTCGATGCCGCCACGCTCACCGGCGCCTGCGTAGTCGCGCTGGGCAAACATGCCAGCGGCCTGATGAGCAAGCACGACGACCTCGCCGCCGAACTGCTCGCCGCCGGTGAGGAAACCCTCGATCGCGCCTGGCGCCTGCCGCTGTGGGACGACTATCAGACCCAACTCGACTCCGGCTTTGCCGACGTCGCCAACATCGGCGGCAAGAGCGCCGGTGCGATCACCGCCGCGTGCTTCCTGTCGCGCTTCACCGACGGCCAGCGCTGGGCCCATCTGGACATCGCCGGCACCGCGTGGGACGAAGGCCGCAAGGGTCTGGCTACCGGCCGGCCGGTCGCGTTGCTGGCGCAGTGGCTGCTGGATCGCGCTGGCTGAGCGCACCAAGGAGCCGACCTGCCATGCCACGCGCCGACTTCTACCTGATCGACAAGCCGCGCTTTCGCGAGCAACCGCTGTTGCTGGTGTGTGAGCTGGCGAAGAAGGCGTTCTCGGCGCAGCAGCCGACGCTGATCCTGACCCGTGATTACGCACAGGCCGAAGCGGTCGACGAGCTGCTGTGGGCGTTCGACGAAGACGTGATGATTCCGCACCAACTGGCCGGCGACGACGACGATGCGGCGACTGCCGTGCTGATCGTGCCGCCAGGCATCGACACCGCCGATCGTCCGTTGCTGATCAACCTGCGCGAGACCTGCCCCGGCGGCCGTTACCAGCGCGTGCTGGAGGTGGTGGCCGCCGATCCGGCCGAACGTGATGGTTCGCGCACGCGTTGGCGCGAGTACCAGCGGCTTGGATTCGAACTGCACAAGAACGACATGTAGCTGGCGACGCGCCGCTCATGCCAGGGCAATGACCGGTGGTGACGCCGCAACGATGGTGCGCGCCAGCGCGCTGGCCAGTTGTTCGCCGCTGAGCGGCTTGCACAGGAAGCCATCCATGCCGGCTGCGCGCGCACGCAGTGCGTCCCCGCTGCCCGAACGCGCGGTGACCGCCACGATCGGCAGATGCCGCCCGGCATGCTCGCGCTGGCGGATCAGGCGGGCAATCTGGAAGCCATCGACGCCGGGCAGATCCAGATCCAGCAGCACCGCGTCGAAGCTCGCATGCGCCAGCTCGGCCAGCGCGGCGAGTCCGTTGACGACGTGCACCACGGCGTGTCCCTGCTGCTCCAGCAGGCCGCCGATCACCGCGGCCACGATGGTGTCGTCCTCCACCAGCAGCAACCGGAAGTTGCGGCCCGCCGTGTCCGTCGAGGGCGATGCCGGTGCCGGCTCGGCGAGCGGCAGTCGCACGAGGAACGTGCTGCCATGCGCGAGGCGCGATTCCAGTTCGATGCTGCCGTCCATCATGTCGACCAGTTCGCGGCAGATCGCCAGGCCCAGCCCGCTGCCGGCGCGCCGCTGTGGGCCGTCCTCCTGCTCGAAGCGCTGGAACAGCCGCGCCTGACTGGCTTCGGGAATGCCCGGGCCGGTGTCGCTCACGCTGAACAGCAAGCCGTCGGGCGTGCGCCGCGCGCGCAAGGTGACGTGGCCGTGCTCGGTAAACTTCAGCGCGTTGTTGGCCAGGTTCAACAGCACCTGCTTGATCCGCAGCGCATCGCCCACCAGTCGCGCCGGCAGGTCATCGGCCACCTCCAGCACGAAGCGGATGCCCTTGGTGTGGGCCAGGCCTTGTTCGAGCTGTGCGACATCCTCCAGCAGCTGGCGCGGATCGAACGGCGCCGGTTCCAGCTCCAGCTTGCCGGCCTCGATGCGGGCCAGGTCCAGCGCATCGTTGAGCAGCTTCAGCAGCATGCTGCCGGAGCGCTGCATGGCCTGGGTGTAGTCATGCTGCAACGGACTCAGCGGCGTGCTGAGCAGCAACTCGGCCATGCCCATCACGCCGGTCATCGGCGTGCGGATCTCGTGGCTCAGCGTGGCCAGGAACTGGGTCTTCGCCGCGCTCGCCGCTTCGGCCATCTGCCGTTGCTGCTCGACCAGTTGCATGTGATGGCGCTGC